>CAWJMG010000003.1:870000-2758296 GCA_963843975.1 uncultured Actinomycetes bacterium
GTAGAACCGCTCGAGCTGGGAGCGGAAGCGCGCGACCCACTCGGCGACGAGCTCGGCCGGGTTGAGCGTGCGCTCGCCGGACTCCTTCGGGTCGCCGATCAGCCCGGTGGCACCTCCGACGAGGGCCAGCGGCCGGTGCCCGGCGAGCTGGAAGCGCCGCACGGTGAGGATCTGCACCAGGTTGCCCATGTGCATGCTCGGCGCTGTGGGGTCGAAGCCGCAGTAGAGCGTGATCGGTCCGGCTGCCGCGTCGGCGCGCAGCGCCTCGAGGTCGGTCGAGGTGGCGATGAGGCCGCGCCAGGCGAGGTCGTCGAGGACGGCGACCCTCCGTGCGGCGGCGGGGTCGAGATCGGTCAGCTGGGTCACGCGCACATCCTCCCGTACGGCGGTGCTGCGGCTCGAACCGGTTGTGCTGCGCGTGGCGGCATCAGGGCCGTGGCCGGCTGACGGTCGGTTCACCGGCTGCGCTGAAGCGCCACGGCACCTCGACCGCGCGCGTGATCCCGACCCGCGGACCGGCGACGACCTGGGGCGGAGGCCCGCCTGCACGCACCCGAAGCCGGCCCTTGGCGCGTGTGACGTCGGCTCCGTGCCAGCCACCGTCGAGGCCGAGGGCCTTGGCCAGGTTCGCGGGACCGGAGGCGAGGAGGCGCCCCGCGGGGCCCGGTCCACGACGCCCCCGGGCGAGGGGCTCCCCCGCCACTACCTCGCCGGCCCGCAGCAGGACGGCGGCCGCGACCCCGTCCGACGCGCACACGAGGTTGGCGCACCAGTGCATGCCGTAGGTGAAGTACACGTAGACGTTACCCGGCCGCCCGAACATCACCGCGGTTCGAGGAGTCGGCCCACGCCACGCGTGCGAGGCAGCGTCGTCCTCGCCCGCGTAGGCCTCGACCTCGGTGAGCCGTACGGCGACGAGCCCCTCGGCCGTCTCGGTCTCGATCACGCAGCCGAGGAGCTCCGGCGCCACGACTTCGGCCGGGCGCGCGTAGAACGACCGCGGCAGGACTCGCGCCACGACCTGCTACTCGTGGGCGCCGCGTGCGCCGGGGGCGGTGGAGGCCCACGTCGCGGCGTCGTCGACCGCGCGGGCGACGTCGGCCAGCTGCTCGCGCACACGCACCGGGGCTGTCCCGCCGTACGCCGACCGCGAGTCGAGAGCGCCGCGCACCGACAGCACGCCGCGCACAGCGGGCGTGAGGCGGTCGCTGATGTCGCGCATCTCGTCGTCGCTGAGATCCCAGAGCTCGACGCCGCGAGCCTCGGCGCGGCGGACGCAGCCGCCGGCAACCTCGTGCGCCTCGCGGAACGGCACGCCCTGACGGACCAGCCACTCGGCGATGTCGGTGGCGAGGGCGAACCCCTGCGGCGCCGATGCGGCCATGCGCTCGACGTCGAACCGCAGCGTCGCCACGCATCCCGTCATGGCGGGGAGTACGAGCTGGAGCGTGTCGATCGCGTCGAACACGGACTCCTTGTCCTCCTGGAGGTCGCGGTTGTAGGCGAACGGCAGGCCCTTGAGGACGGTGAGCACGGCCATGAGGTCGCCGATGAGGCGGCCGGCCTTGCCGCGCGCGAGCTCGGCCACATCCGGATTCTTCTTCTGCGGCATGATCGACGAGCCGGTCGACCATGCGTCGTCGAGCTGCGCCCAGCCGAACTCGCGCGAGGTCCAGAGGCAGATCTCCTCGCCGAGCCGCGAGAGGTGGACGCCCACCATCGCGAGCACGAAGCAGGAGCTCGGCCACGAAGTCGCGGTCGCTCACGGCGTCGATGGAGTTGGCCACCGCCCCCCGGAACCCGAGCTCCGCGGCGACCGCCTGCGGGTCGAGCGGGAGCGACGAGCCTGCCAGAGCGCCTGCGCCCATGGGCGACAGGGCGGTGCGGTGGTCCCAGTCCATGATGCGGTCGACGTCGCGCGCGAGGGCGTGCACGTGCTTGGCGAGCTCGTGCCCGAACGACACCGGCTGCGCGTGCTGCAGGTGCGTGAAGCCCGGGGCCGCAGTGTCGACGTGGCGCCCGGCCTGCTCGAGGAGCGCACGCTGGAGGTCGATGACGGCGAGCGCCACGAAGCGCGCGTGGTCACGGAGGAACAGGCGCAGGTCGGTGGCGACCTGGTCGTTGCGCGAGCGGCCGGCGCGCAGCTTGCCGCCGAGGACGCCGAGGCGCTCGGTCAGGCCGCGCTCGAGCGCGGTGTGCACGTCCTCGTCGGCCGGCACCGGGACGAAGGCACCGGAGGCGACGTCCGCCTCGAGCGAGTCGAGGGCGCCGAGCATCTCGGCGAGCTCGTCGTCCGTGAGGAGCCCTGCCCTGGCGAGGACGCGCGCGTGCGCACGCGACTGCGCGAGGTCGTACGGCGCCAGCCGCCAGTCGAAGTGCACCGACAGGCTCAGGGCGGCCATCGCGTCCGACGGACCGCTGCCGAACCGACCGCCCCAGAGGCGCTGTCCCCCGGCGGGCTGCTGATCGGTCACGCTGGTCCTTCTCTCGGTGCTCGTGGTGCAGGAGTGCTCGTGCGACGGGCACAGCCTGTCATCGGCCGTTCTCGGCGAGGCTCAGCATCGCAGCGGCGACGTCCGCGCCGCCGTCCGGGTCCCGGGCCACGAGGAGCACGGTGTCGTCGCCGGCAACCGTGCCGATCACGGTCGGCAGCACGCTGTGGTCGATCGCGGAGGCGAGGTACTGGGCGGCGCCCGGAGGGGTGCGCAGGACGACGAGGTTGGCCGACGACTCTGCCGACACCAGCACCTCGGCCGCGACCCTGGCCAGGCGAGCCGTGGCGGCATCCTCCCCCAGTGCCGCGACAGGGCTCGGGTCGCCGCCCTCGCCGGGCAGCGCGTAGACCGCGACGCCGTCGGGCGACACGACCTTCAGCGCGCCCAGCTCGTCGAGGTCGCGCGACAGCGTCGCCTGGGTGACGACGAGCCCGTCGGCCGCGAGCAGCTCGGCGAGACGCGCCTGGTTGGGGACGGCGTGCCGCTCGAGGAGATCGGCGATGCGGGCGAGGCGGGCCGCCTTGGTGTGCGGCGCGCTCATCACGCGCCGCCTGCGCCGTCCAGCAGCGACGGCAGCGCCGCGGTGAACAGGTCGGCCTGCTCCATGCTCAGCACGAGCGGCGGCGCGAGCCGGATGCTGGTGGGGCGCACGGCGTTCACGAGGAAGCCGGCCTCGCGGGCGGCGGCCTCGAACGCCGGTGCCACGGGCTCGGCCAGCTCGAGGGCGCGCCAGAGGCCGACGCCGCGGTGCGACGCGAGCAGCGGGTGTCCGAGCGTGTCGAAGGACGCGGCCCAGCGGTCGCCCACCGCGACGACGTGCTGCAGCAGGCCCTCGGCCTCGACAGTGTCGAGCACAGCGAGCGCGGCAGCGCACGACACCGGGTTGCCCCCGAAGGTCGTGCCGTGGTCGCCGGGCACGAGGACGTCCTGCGCCTCCCCCGTGGCGATCACCGCGCCGATGGGCATGCCCGAGGCGAGTCCCTTGGCGAGGGTGACGAGGTCGGGCACGACGCCCTGGTCGACGGACATCAGCCACACGCCTGCCCGACCGATGCCGGACTGCACCTCGTCGCACACCATGTGCGCGCCCACCTCGTCGCACACGGCGCGGACCGCGGCGAGGTAGCCGGCCGGCGGCATGACGACACCGCCCTCACCTTGGACGGGCTCCACGATCACCGCAGCGGTGCGTCGGCCGACGACGGCGCGGAGAGCGTCGACGTCGCCGTAGTCCACGAAGTCCACGCCGCCGGGCAGCGGCTCGAACGGCGTGCGCTTGGCGGGGGTCCCGGTGACCGCCAGGGCACCGGCGGTGCGGCCGTGGAAGCCACCGTTCGTGGAGACGATCTGGTCGCGACCCTGCTGGTTCCCGCGCTTGCGCACGATCTTCAGGGCGGCCTCGTTGGCGGTGGCGCCGTCCTGGCAGAGGAAGACGCGCGCGGGCACCGGGACAAGGGCTGCGAGCCGCTCGGCGAGGGCGACACCGGGCTCGTGCATCGCGAGGTTGCTGGTGTGCACGAGTGTGGACACCTGACGCGTGACGGCCTCGACGACGGCCGGATGCGCGTGGCCCAGCGACGACACGGCGATCCCGCCGAGCAGGTCGAGGTAGCGCGTGCCGTCGACGTCCCACACCCACGCGCCCTCGCCGCGCGCGAGAGCGACCGGGGGCGTCCCGTAGTTGCCGAGCATCACCTGCGACCAGCGGGCCTGCAGGGCCTCGGTAGCCGTCGTGGAGCTCGTGGGCGCGGTCATGACGAGGGCTCCTCGGCGAAGAGCTGCTGCGTCGTCCGGCAGCACCATCGTGCCGACGCCGGACGACGTGACGACCTCGAGCAGGACGCCGTGCGGGAGGCGGCCGTCGATGACGTGGGCGCGCGGCACTCCCCCGCGCACGGCGTGCACGCACGCCTCCATCTTCGGCACCATCCCGCTGGAGAGGGTCGGCAGCATCTGCTCGAGCTCGCCGACCGAGATCGTGCGGATCACCTCGTCGCTGTTGGGCCAGTCGGCATAGAGGCCCTCGACGTCGGTGAGCACGACGAGCTTGTCGGCGCCGAGCGCGACCGCGAGGGCCGCAGCAGCGGTGTCGGCGTTGACGTTGTAGACGTTGCCGTCCTCGCCACGGGCCACGGACGACACGACGGGCACGAGCCCGTCGTCGAGCAGCTGCTTCACGAAGTCAGGACGTACGTCGACCACCTCGCCCACGAGGCCGATGTCGACGGGCTCGCCGTCGACCATGACGTCGCGGCGCTCGGCGGTGAACAGGTGCGCGTCCTCGCCGGAGAGGCCGACGGCGTACGGGCCGTGCGCGTTGATGAGGCCGACGACCTCACGCTGCACCTGGCCGGTGAGCACCATGCGGACGACGTCCATCGCCTCGGGGCTGGTGACGCGGTAGCCACCGCGGAACTCGCCGGGGATCCCGAGCTTCTCGAGCATCGAGGAGATCTGCGGACCGCCTCCGTGCACGACGACTGGGCGCAGCCCGGCCATGCGCAGGAACATGACGTCGGCCGCGAAGGCCTTGCCGAGCGCCTCGTCGACCATGGCGTTGCCGCCGTACTTCAGGACGATCGTGGCGCCGTGGAAGCGCTCGAGCCACGGCAGCGCCTCGGCGAGGACGGCCGCCTTCTCCAGCGCAGCCTCGCGCTCGCCCGCGGGCCGGGTGATCCTGCCGCTCATGACGAGTACGCCGAGTTCTCGTGGACGTACGCGGCGGTGAGGTCGTTGGTCCACACCGTCGCGCTCGCGTCGCCTGCCCGCAGGTCGATCGTGATGACGACCTCGCGGCCGCTCATGTCGACGAGGTCGCGGTCGTCGCCGGTCGCGCCGTCACGGCACACCCACACTCCGTTGATCGCGACGTCGACGGCGTCGGGCTCGAACCGGGCGTCGGTCATGCCGAGCTCGGCGAGGATGCGTCCCCAGTTGGGGTCCTCGCCGTGGATCGCGCACTTCACGAGGTTGGCGCGCGACACCGCGCGGCCCGCGTTGACGGCGTCGTCCTCGGAGACGGCGTTGACGACGTCGATGCGCACGTCCTTGCTGGCACCCTCGGCGTCCGCGACGAGCTGGCGGGCCAACGACGCGCAGACGTCGGTGATCGCCTCGACCAGCTCGGTGTACGACGGGGTCACGCCCGAGGCGCCGGAGGCCAGCAGCAGCACCGTGTCGTTGGTGGACGTGCAGCCGTCGCTGTCGACGCGGTCGAAGGTGACGCGCGTGGCCGCCCGCAGCACGGCGTCGAGCGTGGCCGCGTCGGCGACGGCGTCGGTCGTGACGACGACGAGCATCGTGGCGAGCGAGGGCGCGAGCATCCCCGCGCCCTTGGCGATGCCGCCGACCGCGAAGCCGTCGCCGTGCGCCAGGGCGGTCTTGGGCACCGAGTCGGTCGTCATGATCGCGCGGGCCGCGTCGTCCCCGCCGTCGGCTGCGAGCACCGCGTGGGCGCTCTCGAGCCCGGCGAACAGCTTGTCGGTGGCCAGGCGCACGCCGATGAGGCCGGTGGAGCAGACGGCGACGTCGCCCGCCCCGATGCCGAGAAGCGAGCCGACGTGCTCGGCCGTGCGGTGGGTGTCGAGGAACCCGTCGGGCCCGGTGCACGCGTTGGCACCGCCGGAGTTGAGGGCGACGGCGCGGACGACGCCGGCCGTGAGCACCTGCTGAGACCACAGCACCGGGGCGGCCTTCACGCGGTTGCGCGTGAACACCCCGGCGGCCGCGAACTGCGGGCCGTCGTTGACCACGAGCGCGACATCCGGTGCGCCCGTGGACTTCAGGCCGGCGGCGACACCGGCGGCGCGGAACCCCGCGGGGACGGTGATGGTCACGGGGCGACTCCGATCGCGGTGAGCCCTGCGCCCTCGGGGAGGCCGAGGGCGATGTTGGCGTTCTGCAGGGCCTGGCCGGCAGCGCCCTTGGTGAGGTTGTCGATGGCCGACACGACGACCGCGCGGCCGGCGTGCTGGTCGGCCGCCACCTGCAGGTGCACCGAGTTCGCGCCGAGGGTGGCACCGGTCTGCGGCCAGGCGCCGCCGGGCAGCACCGTGACGAACTGCTCGTCGGCGTACGCCGCGTGCAGCGCCTCGTGCAGCACCTCGGTCGTGACGCCCGCGGCGAGACGGGCGGTGGTCGTGGCGAGGATGCCGCGGGGCATCGGAGCGAGCACCGGGGTGAAGGAGACCGTGACGTGCTCCCCCGCGGCACCCGTGAGCGCCTGCTCGATCTCCGGCGTGTGCTGGTGGGTGCCGCCCACCTTGTACGCCGAGAGCTGGCCCATGACCGTGCTCGCGAGCAGAGCGTCGCTCGGCTTGCGCCCGGCGCCGGTCGTGCCGCTCGCCGCGACGACGACGACGTCCTCGGGCTCGACGAGGCCGGCTGCCAGGAGCGGTGCCAGCCCGAGGATCACGCCCGTCGGGTAGCAGCCGGGGTTGGCGATGCGGCGGGCGGTCGCGATCTCGGCGCGCTGGTCGCCGAGGCTCGGGCATGCCGTACGTCCACGTGCCCGCGTGCGCGCCGCCGTAGTAGCGCGACCAGGCCTCCGCGTCGGCGAGCCGGTGGTCGGCACCGAGGTCGACGACGAGGGTCCCCGCGGGCAGGGCGGCTGCGATCGCTCCGGACTCGCCGTGCGGGAGCGCAAGGAACACGACGTCGGCACCGGTGAGGGCGTCGACGTCGGTGCCGATGAACGTGCGGTCGGCGAGCGCCGTGAGGTGCGGGTGCAGGTCGGTCACGCGCTTGCCGGCGCTGCTGCCGGCCGCGAGCGGCCCGATCTCGAAGGACGGATGGCCGAGCAGGAGCCGGACGAGCTCGCCCCCGGCGTACCCGGAGGCGCCGACGACGGCTGCGACGAGCGGTGTGGTGGTCACCGCTCGACTATACACATATGCGGATACTGTCAGCCGCGGGGGTCGCCGGGCCACGCCGGCGCCAGCCGCAGCGTGCGCGCCCGGGCGTCGGCCGGATCGATCTCGGCCATCAGCCGGTCGCGGTCGTCGCGGGCATGCACGAACCGACCGGCGAGCGGGTCGAGGCGGCCCGAGGCGATCTCGTCCACGAGGGCGAGCACGAGGTCGACCGGCGTGAACCGGTCGTCGGGGATGTCGGCCATCTCGGGCACGTGCCGGGTGAGCTCGACGGGGAAGCGCGTCATGTCCGTCTGCACCATTCCGGGGCTCACGGGGAAGACCCGCACCCCGGTGCCCTCGAGCTCGACCTGCACGGACGAGGCGAGCTGCAGCACCGCCGCCTTGCTCGCGCCGTACCCCGTGTCGTACGGCGACGGCTCGGTGCCGATGCCGCTCGCCAGCAGCACGACGCGGCCGCTCCCCCGCTCGATCATCCGCGGCAGGACCGCGCGCAGCGTGAGGTAGACGCCGCGGAGGTTGACCTCGACGCCCGCCCACCACGCCTCGGGATCGCTCTCCCAGAGCGTTCCGGCGCCGAGCAGAGCGCCTGCGTTGGCCACGACGAGGTCGAGGTCGCCGGCCGCCGCGGCCACCTCGGCCAGACGCGGGCCGTCGGTGACGTCGGCGACGTACGGCGTCACCCGCTCGCCGAGGCCGACGGCCAGCGCGCGTACGGCGTCCTCGCGCCGACCGAGCGCCCCGACCTCCCAGCCACCGGCGACCAGGTGCTCGACCAGGCTGCGGCCGATCCCCCGGGTCGCGCCGGTGACGAGGGCCTTCACGCGCGCTGGACCGCCCCGTGCGCGGAGGCCGCCGCCGCGACCGCGGAGTCGCGTGCTGCTCCGACCTCCTCGACCGTGAGCGTGCGGTCGGGCGCCCGGAAGCGCAGGGCGAAGGCGAGCGACTTGCGGCCCTCGCCCACCTGCTCGCCGGTGTACACGTCGAAGAGCCGCACCGACTCCAGCAGCGGGCCCGCACCTTCGGCGAGGGATGCCTCGACGTCGGCCACGGGCACGTCGCTCGCGACGACGAGGGCGACGTCCTCCTTCGCCACCGGGAAGGTCGCGAGGCCGCGGGCCGCGACGACGCCGGTGGCGGCGGCGATCACGGCGTCGAGGTCGAGCTCCATCGCGCTGGTGCGCTTCGGGAGGCCGGCGTCCTCGCACACGCGCGGCGAGAGCTCGCCGGCGTACCCGACGACCTCGCCGGCGACGACGAGCTCCGCGACCCGTCCCGGGTGCCACGGTGCCGGGGCCGCACCCTTGCGCACCTGCAGGTCGGCGCCCACGGCGTCGGCCACGACGCGCGCCGCCTGCACCGCGTCGGCCCAGAGCGCTGGCTCCGCGCCGCCCCACCAGCCGGCGGGTGCGACGTTGCCCGCGAGGGCGACGCCGACGTGCAGCGGCTGCTCGGGCAGGAGCGCCTCGAGGGCGACGAGGTCAGCGTGCGACGGACGCCCGGCGACGGACGGACGAGGCGGGTCGGTGGTGCCGCGCGGCGACTGGCCCTCGCGGAGCCGGAACACCGAGCCGGACTCGAACACCGCGATGTCGGTGGTGCCGCGCCCGACGTTGCGGCGCAGCGTGCCGAGCAGCCCCGGCAGCAGCGTGGTGCGCATGCCCGGCTGCTCGTCCGAGAGCGGGTTGGCGAGCAGCAGCAGGGCGCGGCGGTCGTCGTCGTCGGGAAGGCCGAGCGCGTCGAGGTCGGCCTCACCGACGAACGGGTAGGCGAGCGCCTCGACGTAGCCGGCCGCGGCCAGCGCACGGCCGACGCGACGTCGGGCGCGCTGGGACTCGGTGAGACCGAAGCCGGCACGCGCCTGCGGAAGGGTCGGCGGGACGGCGTCGTAGCCGCCGAGCCGCAGCACCTCCTCGACGAGGTCGGCCGGGTCGGTGATGTCGGGACGCCAGGTGGGTGCGGTGACCACGAGGACGTCGGCCGCAGGGTCGGCGATGGTCGCGCCCACGGCCTCGAGCCGCTCGACGACGACGTCGCGGGGCACGTCGATGCCGGCCACGCGGGCGGGGAGGTCGACGGCCATCTCGACGACGACAGGCTCACGCGGAGCCTCGACGCCCGTCATGCCGACGTAGCGCCCGCCGCCATGGGCGAGGAGCAGACCGGCCGCGCGGGCCGAGGCGTACGGCGCGAGCACGGTGTCGACGCCGCGCTCGAACCGGCGCGACGCCTCGCTCGAGAGCTTGTGGCGGCGCGACATGCGCGCCACGACGGACGGCGTGAAGTGCGCCGCCTCGAGCGCGATGTCGACGGTGTCGTCGTCGATCTCGGTGTCGAGGCCGCCCATCGTGCCTGCGAGTCCGATGGGGCCGCGGCCGTCGGTGATGAGCAGGTCGTCCGTGGACAGCGCACGCTCGACGTGGTCGAGGGTCTCGAGCTTCTCCCCCGTGCGCGCCCGGCGCACGACGATGGGGCCCTGCAGCTTGCGCTGGTCGAACGCGTGCAGCGGCTGGCCCGTCTCGAGCATGACGTAGTTGGTGACGTCGACCGCGAGCGAGACCGGACGCATGCCGCTCATGACGAGGCGGCGGCGCATCCAGTACGGCGACGGAGCCTTCGGGTCGAAGCCGACGATCGTGCGTAGCGTGAACAGGCTCGCGCCCTCGAGGTCCTCGATCGCGCACTCGTGCGGCGTGCCGGCGTCGGGCGCGGGCAGGTCGTCGATGTCGGCCGGGTCGCGCAACGGGACGCCGTACTGGTGGGCGAGCTCGCGGGCGACACCGCGCATCGACAGGCAGAAGCTCATGTCGGGCGTGACGGAGACGTCGAGGACGACGTCGCCGAGCCCGACGACCGGGCCGGCGTCCGCGCCGATCTCGGCCGTGCCCTCGGGCAGCACCAGGATGCCGTCGTGGTCGTCGCCGAGGCCGAGCTCGCGCTCGGAGCAGATCATGCCGTCGGAGATGCGGCCGTAGGTCTCGCGGCTGGCGATGCGGAAGTCGCCGGGCAGCACGGCGCCGGGCAGCGCGACGACGACGACGTCGCCTGCGACGAAGTTGCGGGCGCCGCAGACGATGCCGCGGATGCCCGGTGTGTCGGGGTGCCCGTGCTCGGGCCCGACCTCGACGCGGCAGAAGCGGATGGGCTTCTTGAACTCGGTGAGCTCCTCGACCTCGAGGACACGGGCGACCACGAGCGGGCCGGAGACCTGGCCGCCGACGGTGACGATCTCCTCGAGCTCGAGACCGACGGCGACGAGTCGCTCACCGATCCGCTCAGCAGACTCGTCGGCCGGGACGTCGACGTACTCGCGCAGCCACGAGAGAGGGATGCGCACCGGTCAGACCTCCATGCCGAACTGGGTGGTGAAACGGACGTCGCCCTCGACCATGTCGCGCATGTCGGTGACGTCGTGGCGGAACATCAGCGTGCGCTCGATGCCCATGCCGAACGCGAAGCCGGAGTAGCGGTCCGGGTCGATGCCGCTCGCCCGCAGGACTCGCGGGTTGACCATGCCGCAGCCGCCCCACTCGATCCAGCGCGGGCCGCCCTTGGCCTGCGGGAACCACAGGTCGAGCTCGGCGCTCGGCTCGGTGAACGGGAAGTACGACGGACGCAGGCGGGTCTTGGCCTCGGGGCCGAACATCGCCGTGGCGAAGTGGTCGAGGGTGCCCTTGAGGTCGCCGAGCGTGATGCCCTCGTCGACGACAAGGCCCTCGACCTGGTGGAAGACGGGCGTGTGCGTCGCGTCGAGCTCGTCGGTGCGGTAGACGCGGCCTGGGCAGACGACGTAGATCGGGAGCGCGCGGTCGAGCATCGACCGGATCTGCACCGGGCTCGTGTGCGTGCGCAGCACGACACCGGAGTCCTCGCTGCCGACGAAGAAGGTGTCCTGCATCGACCGGGCGGGGTGGTCCGGACCGAGGTTGAGCGCGTCGAAGTTGATCCACTCGGCCTCGACCTCGGGACCTTCCGCCACCTCCCAGCCCATCGCGACGAAGACGTCCTCGATGCGCTCCTGGATGGTGGTGAGCGGGTGACGTGCGCCGACGGGACGGCGGTCGTACGGCAGCGTGACGTCGACGGCCTCCTCGACCAGCACGCGCGCGTCGCGCTCGGCCTCGAGCTCGACCTGCCGCGACTTGAGCGCCTCGTTGACCGCGCCGCGCGCGATGCCCATGCGCTTGCCGGCCTCGGCCTTGGCCTGCGGGGGCAGCGCGCCGATCTCGCGGTTGGCGAGAGCGAGGGGGCTGCGGTCGCCGGCGTGGGCGAGGCGCGCCTCCTTGAGGGCGTCGAGGTCGCCGGCGGCGCCGATCGCGGCCAGGGCGTCGACGACCGCGGCGTCGACGGCCTCGGCCTTGAGCGCGGTGACCTCGACGGGGTCGAACGACTTGTTCGGGGCGGACATGCTCGCTCTTCTCAGTACTGACCCGCGGCAGGCGGGCGCGATGAGTCTAGGGAACGCAGAGCGCGCCGACCGTCGCGGGCTCGGAGGCGAGCAGCGCGGTCAGCGCCGCGGAAATCGACCGCAGGCGCCCAGCGTCGTGCGCCCGGCGGTGCTGCCGGCGTACGAGCGGGAACGGGCGCGGGTCACGGGATCGAGCCTAAGCCGCACGAGCGCCCTGGTCGAACCGGTTCGTCGGCCGGCGACCAGAGCACCGCCATGCGCGATGCCCGGAGGATCAGGCCTCGGAGAGCTGCTCGGTCTCCATCGCGTCCATGCCGCCGCCCATCTGCTCCTCGAGGACGCGCAGGGTGCCGTCGCCGAAGCGAGGGTCCTCGCCACGGGCGGCGAGGGCCGCGGCCCGGGCGTCGCGCTTGGACTGGGCCAGCGCCTCGCCTGCGGCGAGCTCCTCGTCGGTGAGCGGGTACGACTCGACGTACGAGACGCCGTTGTACTTCGCGATGTAGGCGTCGAGCTCGGGGCCGGACTCCCACGAGGTGATGAGGCAGTAGCGCGGGGCGTCACCCTGGTGCCAGACGGCGTGGTACAGCCGCTGGGTGTCGACGATCAGCTGGGCGCCGGCGGGCAGCGGGATGCGCGTCTCGGTCGACGGGTCGTCCTTGTCGCCGCGCAGCACCATTACCGAGTCAGGGTTGTCGGTGAGGTTGAAGAAGCCGCGGACGATCCAGCCGGTGCCCTCGGGGTTGAGGCGGTTGTTGTCGTCGCGGTGGAAGTTGTAGAGGGTCTCGCCGTACTGGTTCGGCAGGAGCTCGATGATGCGGCAGCGGCCGATGTTGGCGCCCGGCTCCTTCGCACGCTCGACGAGCGTGGGGGCCAGCGCGACCTGGCTGTCGACCCAGACGCCGTCCTTGTCGGTCTTGGGCGGAGTGTGGTTCCAGAAGCCGTCGCACTCGAGGTCGCCGTACGCCGACGCGAGCGGGGCGAAGCGGGTCTCGCCCGAGGACTTCCAGTCGACGTACGTGACGTCGAGCCACTCCTTCGGGTCGATCTCACCGGCGTACCTGTCGAGGACGACGTAGCCGTTCGCACGGAACGCCTCGAGCTTGGTGTAGCCGTTCTCCTGGTACGTCGCCATGACCGTCCTCGTTCGCATCGGGAAGTTCTCGGGACCATCATGCCGCACGGCCCCTATGACTTAGGTAACCCTAAGCAGGGGTGTGTCCGAGGTCTCGCGGCATCGGCCGGTGTCCGGACGCGGCGAGGGCGCGCACCGTGGTGCGCGCCCTCGCCACGTCCCTCCGTCTGTCAGGCCTCCGACATCACCGAGGTGGGGTCGTAGCCGTAGTACGCCGTGCGCGCCGCGCGACGCTCCTGCGCGACGGTCTCGCCGCGGAACGCTTCGCCCTGGTCGAGGTAGGCGCTGTCGACCTTCGTGCGGGGACTGTTCTCGAACACCCACTTCTCCAGCGCCGGGCCGCTCTCGACCGAGGTGATGAGGCAGTAGCGCGGCTCGTCTCCCTGGTGCCACACGGAGTGCCACATGCGCTCGGAGTCCACGAGCAGCTGCGCGCCGGCGGGCAGCGAGATGCGGGTCTCCGTCGACGGGTCGTTGATGTCCTCGCGCAGGATCATCACCGAGTCGGGGTCGTGGGTGAGCTGCATGAACAGGCGCAGCACCCAGCCCTCGCCCTCGGGGTTGAGCCGGTTGTTGTCGTCGAGGTGGCTGTTGTAGAGCCCGTCGGCGTACGAGTTGGGCTGCAGCTCGATGATGCGGCAACGGCCGACGTTTGTGCCGATCTCCTGCACGCGTCGGGTCAGCGTGGGGGCGATCGCCGTCTGGCTGTCGATCCAGACGCCGTCCTTGTCGGCCTTCGGCGGGTCGAAGTGCCAGAAGCCGTTGCACTCGATCTGGCCGTACGCCGAGGCGAGCGGGGCGAACCGCGTGTCGCCGCTGGACTTCCAGTCGACGTACTCGAGGTTCTTCCACTCCGCAGGGTCGATCGGCTGCTGGTAGCTGTCGAGGACGACGTAGCCCGTCTCCTCGAGGATCGGCAGCGTCAGGTGACGCGACATGGGCCCTCCCGAAAGGCATGCGGCCACCGTGGGGAGACGGTGGAACGCAGCCAGTGTGCCTCACGGAGGACCCGGACCGAAGTAGCGAAAGCCCCTGCGCCCCTAGGGTTTTCGTCACATGACCCAGTTAGGTGAGCCTTGCCGTAGTCGAGCCTGGGTCAGCGGCGGCGCTGCGCGCGGGCCGACGCGTAGAGGCAGACGGCGGCCGCAGTGGCGAGGTTGAGGCTCTCGGCCCGCCCGTGGATGGGCACCCGAACGACCCGGTCAGCGAGCGCGCGCGTGGCCTCGGGAAGCCCCCAGGCCTCGTTGCCGAACAGCCACGCGGTCGGTGCGGCGAGGGTGCCGTCGTCCTCGAGGTCGTCGAGGTCCCGCTCCCCCGCGCCGTCGGCCGCCAGCACCTGCAGGCCGGCGGCGTGCAGCCGCTCGACGAGGCCGGCAACCGTGGGGCCTGTGACGACGGGCAGGTGGAACAGCGAGCCGGCGCTGGCGCGCACGGCCTTGGGATTGAGCGGGTCGACGCTCGCCTCGGTGAGGACGACGCCGCCGGCGCCCGCGGCGTCCGAGCAGCGGATGACGGTGCCGACGTTGCCGGGGTCGCGCGCGTGGGCCAGCACCGTGACGAGTCGCTGCGGGCCCGCGAGCAGGGTGTCGAGCGAGCCGGTGACCGGGCCGGTGGCGCAGACGCCGACCATCCCCTGCGGCGTGACGGTGCCCGACAGCGACCCGACCACCTCGCCGGAGGCCCGGATCACCTCGGCACCCGCCGCGCGGGCGGCGCCGAGGATGTCGGGGTGCCGGTCGGCGGCCTCGGCGGTGACGTAGAGGTCGATGAGGACGCCGGGCATCGCTGCGGCCTCGCGGCACGCCTGCGGACCCTCGGCGAGAAAACGACCGTCCCGGTCGCGGAACGCACGCTTCACCAGGCGCCGGGCTGCGGTGACCCGCGGGGAGCGGGTCGAGGTCAGCTCAGCGTCCATGACCGGTGAGGCTCATGCGTCGCGACCGGGACGGTCGGGAGGTGCTGGACGTCGTCAGGCCGAGGCGGGCGCGTTGACGTCGGCCGGGAGGGCCTTCTTCGCGGTCTCGACGAGGACGGCGAAGGCCGCGGCGTCGTTGACGGCGAGCTCGGCCAGCATGCGACGGTCGACCTCGACACCCGCGGCCTTGAGGCCCTGGATGAAGCGGTTGTACGTCATGCCGTTGGCGCGGGCACCGGCGTTGATGCGCTGGATCCAGAGCTGACGGAAGTCGCCCTTGCGCTTACGACGGTCGTTGAAGGCGTAGACCTCCGAGTGGAGGAGCTGCTCCTTCGCCTTGCGGTAGAGGCGCGAGCGCTGCCCGCGGTAGCCGCTGGCCTGCTCGAGGACCTCGCGGCGCTTCTTGTGGGCGTTCACTGCCCGCTTCACGCGTGCCATGGGTGTTCTCCTGCTGGATGGACGGGCCGGACCGGCCCGGCGATGGACGTCGGGTGGTCGGTCAGATGCCGAGAAGCTTCTTCACTCGCTTGGTGTCGGCCGGCGAGAGCTCCTTGGGCACCGAGAGGCGGCGCGTGCGCCGGCTGGACTTGACCTCGAGGAGGTGGCGCTTGTTGGTGCGCTCGCGCATGAGCTTGCCCGAGCCGGTCACCTTGATGCGCTTCTTGGTGCCGCTGTGGGTCTTCTGCTTCGGCATGTCGCCGTTCTCCTCGTGAGTGGTTGGTGCGTGGTGCTGTCTGGGTGGGGCTCAGGCCTCGGCCTGGGCCACCTCGGGGGTCTCGACGGCCTCGGCGCCCGCGGTGGCGGACTCGGTGACGTCGGTCGTGCTCTCGGTGCTGGCCTCGAGCTCGCCCGTGCTGTCGGTCGCCTCGAGCTCGGTGGTGCTGTCGGTCGCCTCGAAGTCGGTGTCGTCGTCCTCGTGACGTCGGCCCTTCTTGGCGTCCTTCTCGGCCTGGGCCTCGGCCATGGCCTCGGCCTTCTTCCGGACCGGTCCGAGGACCATGATCATGTTGCGGCCGTCCTGCTTCGGCGAGTACTCGACGAAGGCGATGTCCGCGACGTCGTCCGCGAGCTTCTTCAGCAGGCGGAAGCCGAGCTCGGGCCGCGACTGCTCGCGACCGCGGAACATGATCGTGATCTTGACCTTGTCGCCCGCCTTGAGGAAGCGGACCACGTGGCCCTTCTTGGTCTCGTAGTCGTGCGCGTCGATCTTCGGGCGGAGCTTCATCTCCTTGATGACGGTGTTGACCTGCTTCTTGCGGTCCTCACGCGCCTTCAGTGCGGACTCGTACTTGAACTTGCCGTAGTCCATGAGCTTGCAGACGGGCGGCTTGGACATCGGGGCGACCTCGACCAGGTCGAGATCGGCCTCGGCAGCCAGGCGCAGCGCATCCTCGATGCGCACGATCCCGACCTGCTCCCCGTTGGGCCCGACAAGTCGGACCTCGGGAACTCGGATCCGCTCGTTGATGCGGGGCTCGGCGCTGATGTGCACTCCTTGGTTCGTCCGGGTCTATCACCGGCACGGTGCCCCGACATGGATCGAGGCCCCGCGCACGCGCGCAGGGCCTCGCAGTCGTCGGCGCCGTCAACCCGCCCGAGAGGGGCAGGACGCCTGCCGGATCCCCCCGTCGGGGGTTCCGCGACCTGGACCCGACGACCCGGGGGTCGTGCGGGTGGGAGCGAGGGCTCCGCTTGCGTGGTCCTCCCCCACGTTCGGGTCGGACCGGTCCGGGGAGCACTGTACCGGGAGGAGGGCGTCAGGCCCAAAACGCGCCGCGGCCGCCCCCGAGGGGACGGCCGCGGCGGCGGTGCTGGATCAGGCGGCGTCGGCCTGCCCGACGGCCTCGACAGCCTCACCCGCCCGGGTCAGCGGGTAGACGACGGCGGCCAGGACGCCGCCGACGAGCGGGGCGAGGATGAACAGCCAGAGCTGCGACAGCGCGGTGCCGCCCTCGAACAGGGCCGGGCCGATCGAGCGGGCCGGGTTGACCGAGGTGCCCGTGTTCGGGATGCCGACCAGGTGGACGACGGTGAGCGCGACGCCGATGGCGAGCCCGGCCGTGGTGCTGTTGGCCACCTTGTCAGTGACGAGCAGGATCACCAGCACGAACGCGAAGGTCAGCAGCGTCTCGAGGATGAAGGCGCCGCCCATGGTGAGCGGGTCCGACCAGCCGTTGGTGCCGAGGCCGCCGGTCTCGTCGACGACGCCGAAGCTGGACACGAGCAGCTTAAGGACGCCCGCCCCGACGATGGCGCCGGCGACCTGGGCGACCCAGTAGCCGGCCGCCTCGGCGATCGGCATCTTGCGCGCGACGACCATGGCGATCGTGACGGCCGGGTTCACGTGGGCGCCGCTGACCGGTCCGAAGGCGTACGCCACGAAGATGAGGACGAAGCCGAAGGCGGTCGCCACCGCCAGGATGCCTGCGCTCTTCAGGCCCATGACCGCGGCACCGACGGCGAGGAAGACGAGGAGGAACGTGCCGACAAACTCGGCGACGTACTTGCGTGATGGCATGGCGGACCTCGGGGTGAGTCGGGATGTTGAAGGTACGGGGAAGATCCCGAACAGGTCCATGAAAGCGGTGCCGCACCTCTCGATCACGCCGACACGCGCAGCAGAATCCGAAATACCAGCCGGTAACAGGACGAAACGGTCACAGCACCGCGGCGTGACGGCTCAGGCCGGATCGACCAGGGCCACAGCCACCCCGCCTGGGCATGCAGCCGCCAGCACATCGCTCGCCTCGAGAGCCGCCACCGCCCGACTCGCGGCCGCGTCGAGGTCGGCGCCGCCGCCCAGCGTGAGAACCACCAGGACATCGGCGCCGTCGCGGGCCGAGGACTCGACCACCTCGTGGGCGGTCACGGCGTCGATCCCGCGCAGCGCCCCCGCGACGGCCGCCAGCACGGCCGGGTCCTCGTGCCGAGGGGTCCAGGCACGACCCTCGGCGAGCGCGAGCAGGGCGCCGCCGGAGACGGCCAGCCGGATCGGCCCCGCCAGGTCGAGCAGGACGGCGTCGGCGCCCTCTTGCAGGGCCGCGCCCGCGACCCGCGTGGCCGAGGCGGGGATGCCGCGGGCGGCGGGGTCCCAGGTGGTCATGGCCGCCACCGACGTGAAGGCGAGCAGGCCACGGCGGCCGTCCGGGCTCACGAGGCTGACCGTCGCCATGTGCGAGTCCTTCTCGCCGGGGCCGGGCGCGCCGTCTGCGACGTCGTCCTCGACCGAGTCGAGCACGGCCATGAGCGGCGTCATGAGTCGCTTGCCGTGCAGGGCACGAACGACGTCGGACAGCCCCGCCTCGCCGAGGGCGTGCAGTGCCAGCGCCTCGGCGAGCGCGGGATCGGACGAGCCGTCGTCGTCGGCGAACTCCGGCTCGGGGATCACCATGCCGCCGAAGCGCTGCTCCCCCGGCCGGTGCTGCTCCCCCGCGCCGTGCGCGTCGCCCATCGCGGCTAGAGCCGGCAGGCGTGGATGTCGGTGACGAGGATGCCCCGGCCGCCCATGTCGTAGAGCTCGTCCATGACGCGGTGGACGTCGCGGCGCGGCACCATCGCGCGCACCGCGGACCACGCCGAGTCGTGCAGCGAGGACACGGTGGGCGACTCGATGCCCGGGGTGATCGCGCAGGCGGCCTCGACCAGCTCGGTGCGGATGTCGTAGTCGACGAGCACGTAGGCGCGGGCGACGATGACGCCCTGGAGGCGGCGCACGAAGGTGTCGACCTCGTGGCTCTGCCCTGCGCCGGCCCGCTGCACGAGCAGGGCCTGGCTCACCAGCAGCGGCTCGCCCAGGACGGTGAGCCCGGCCTGCTTGAGCGTGGTGCCGGTGGCGACGACGTCCGCGACCGCGTCCGCGACGCCGAGGCGCACGGAGTTCTCCACGGCGCCGTCGAGCTTCACGACGGTGGCGTCGATGCCGAGCTCGGCGAGGCGCGTCGCGAGCAGACCGGCGTACGACGTGGCGATCCGCTTGCCGGCGAGGTCGTTCACCGTGGATGCGGTGCCGGCAGGTGCGGCGAAGCGGAACGTCGACGGCGCGAACCCGAGCCTCGAGCAGCGTCTCGGTCTGGACGCCCGAGTCGAGCACGAGGTCGAGGCCGGTGATGCCGATGTCGAGCTGCCCGCTCGCGACGTAGATCGCGATGTCGCGCGGGCGCAGGAAGAAGAACTCGACGTCGTTCTCCGGGTCTTGCACGACGAGCTCGCGCGCGCTGTGCGCGGCGGGGTAGCCCGCCTCGCGCAGCATCTCGCGGGCGGGGTCGGAGAGCTGACCCTTGTTGGGGAGGGCGACACGCAGCATGAGGCTGCTCCTAGCGGCTGGGATGGGATCGGGCGCGGGGCTCGATCACAGATGCCGGTAGACGTCCTCGAGGGAGACGTCGGCGGCCAGCATGAGCACCTGGGTGAAGAAGATCAGCTGCGAGATCTCGACGGCTGCGCGCTCCTTGCCCTCGAACTCGGCCGCCATCCACGCCTCGGCCGCCTCCTCGACGACCTTCTTGCCGACTCCGTGCACGCCGTCCTCGAGGAGGCGGGTGACGGTGCCGGAGGACGGGTCCTTCTCGGCCCACTTGGTCACGAGCTCGGTGTGCAGCTCCTCAAAGGTCTTCATGAGGCAAAGCCTACGGAACCCCTCGGCGTCATCCCACGCAGGGTGAGGACGACCGACAGCGCGGCCTCCACGGCCTCGCGCCCCTTGTCCTCGATCGACTCCGGCAGACCGGCCCGGGCGAGCGCCTGCGCCTCGGTGTCGCACGTGAGCAGGCCGAACCCGATCGGGACGCCGGTCTCGACCGCGACGCGGCTGAGGCCGTCGGTCGCGGCCTGGCAGACGTACTCGAAGTGCGGCGTGCCGCCGCGGATCACGACGCCGAGCGCGACGACTGCGTCGTACCCGGAGGCCGTCGCGGCCTTGGCCACGACCGGGAGCTCGAAGGCGCCCGGGACTCGGATCACCTCGTACGAGGTGCCGAGCCTCGGTGAGGGCGCGCACGGCGCCGTCGATAAGGCCGTCCATCACCTGCTCGTGCCACGACGCCGCGACCACCGCGACGCGGAGGGCGGACGTGCCGGGAAGGTCGAGCCGGGGTGCGCCCTGGCCGCTCATGAGGGGTTCCCTTCGGGGATCTCGAGGTCGTGCGGGAGGTCGTGGCCCATGCGGTCGCGCTTGGTCTGCAGGTAGGCGAGGTTGTCGGAGTTCGGCGCGATCTCGAGCGCAACGCGCTCGATGATCGACAGTCCGTAGCCCTCGAGACCGGCGCGCTTGGCAGGGTTGTTCGTGAGCAGTCGCATGCTGCGCACACCGAGGTCGGCGAGGATCTGCGCCCCGGTGCCGTAGTCGCGCGCGTCGGCGGGCAGCCCGAGGTTGAGGTTGGCGTCGACGGTGTCGGCGCCGTCGTCCTGCAGCGCGTAGGCGCGCAGCTTGTGCAGCAGGCCGATCCCCCGGCCCTCGTGGCCGCGCATGTAGAGCACGACGCCGCGGTCCTCGGCGGCGACGCGGCGAAGCGCCGCCTGCAGCTGCGGCCCGCAGTCGCACCGTCGGGAGCCGAACACGTCGCCGGTGAGGCACTCGGAGTGCACGCGGACGAGGACCTGATCGCCGTCGCCGATGTCGCCGTGGA
Source organism: uncultured Actinomycetes bacterium (assembly GCA_963843975.1). Classification (GTDB taxonomy): domain Bacteria; phylum Actinomycetota; class Actinomycetes; order S36-B12; family CAIYMF01; genus Longivirga. The sequence continues at coordinate 890,446 of CAWJMG010000003.1, forward strand.
CGAGTGCGATGTGCTCGACGCCGTCGAGCCGCGAGCGGTAGCCGACGGCGCGGAACTCGCCGAACTCCGTCGGCAGCTTGGTCTCGGTGACCCGCTCGACCTGCTGCTCGTTGTGGCGGATGTACGAGATCAGGTCGGCGATCGAGATCATCACCAGCCCGTGCTCGTCGGCGAACCGCCGGCACTCGGGTGCCCGCATCATCGAGCCGTCCTCGTTGACGAGCTCGCACAGCGCACCCGCCGACGAGAGCCCGGCGAGCCGGCTGAGGTCGACGGCGGCCTCCGTGTGCCCGGGGCGCCGGAGCACGCCGCCGACCATGGCGCGCAGCGGCACCACGTGCCCCGGGCGTGTCAGCTCCCACGGCTCGGTGGCGGAGTCGGAGAGCACCTTGATCGTGCGCGCGCGGTCCTCGGCCGAGATGCCGGTGGCCTTCACGTCGCGCGCGTCGACGGTGACGGCATAGGCCGTGCCCTTCTTGTCCTCGTTGATCGCCGTCATCGGCGGCAGCCCGAGGCGGTCGAGGTCGTCGCCCGGCATCGCCACGCAGATGTAGCCGGAGGTCCAGCGGATCATGAAGCCGGTGAGCTCCGGCGTCGCCTTCTGGGCGGCGAAGATGAGGTCGCCCTCGTTCTCGCGGTCCTCGTCGTCGACCACGACGACCGGGCGCCCGTCGCGGATGGCTGCGACGGCGTCCTCCACCGAGTCGAGACGCACGAGGGCGGTGTCTGCGCCGCTGGTCATGAGGTCCTCCACTGCAGCATGCGCTCGACGTACTTGGCGATCACGTCCACCTCGAGGTTGACGGGGTCGCCGACCCCCTTGGTGCCGAGGGTTGTGAGCTCGAGCGTGGTCGGGATGAGCGAGACGGTGAACCAGTCGTCGGCCGCCTCGACAACGGTCAGCGAGATGCCGTCGACGGTGATGGAGCCCTTCTCGACCACGTAGCGGCCGAGCTCGTCGGGCAACGAGACGCGCACGAGCTCCCAGTGCTCGCTGGGCGTGCGCGACACGATCGCCCCGGTGCCGTCGACGTGCCCCTGCACGAGGTGGCCGCCGAGGCGGGCGTCGAGGGTGACGGGGCGCTCGAGGTTGACGCGTGAGCCCGCCTCCAGCGCGCCCAGCGAGGAGCGCTCGAGGGTCTCGTTCATGACGTCGGCGGTGAACTCGCCGTCGCCGAACTCCACCACGGTGAGGCAGACGCCGTTGACGGCGATCGACGCACCGTGGACGGCGTCCGAGGTGACGAGCGGGCCACGGATGCGCAGGCGCGCAGCGTCGGCGAGCGGCTCGACCGCGACCACACTGCCGAGCTCCTCCACGATGCCGGTGAACACTCAGTCCTCCTCGTCGGCCCGGAGGGTCCGGGCGTCGATGCGTACGTCGTCCCCGACGCGGGTGACGTCGGTGATCCGCAGACGCAACGCATCCGCGATCGAGTTGATGCCCACCGAGCCGAGCGCGTGAGCGCCGGCCCCGAGGAGCGCGGGCGCGACGTACCAGCGGACGGCGTCCACGAGGCCGGCGCGGACGAACGCCGCGGCGAGGGTGGGGCCGCCCTCGAGCAGCACGTGCTGCACGTCCAGGTCGCGCAGGGCGACGAGAACCGTCGACGGGTCGTGCTCGCGGATCTGCAGCGTGGGTGCTGCGTCGTCGAGCACCCGCGCACCGTCCGGGATGTCGCGCCGCCCGACGACCACGCGCAACGGCTGGACCTCGCGCGGCAGGACGACGCCGTCCACCCTGACCGCCAGGTGCGGGTCGTCCTCGAGCACCGTGCCGATGCCGACGATCACGGCGTCGACCTCGGCACGCAGCGTGTGCACCTCGGCGCGGGACTCGGCCGAGGTGATCCAGCGGCTCGACCCGTCGTCGGCCGCCACCCGGCCGTCGAGCGTGCTCGCGGCCTTCCACGTGACGAACGGACGGCCGTGCGTGACGGCGAAGGTCCAGACCGGGTTGAGCGCAGCAGCCTCGGCCGCGAGCAGCCCGCCGACCACCTCGACGCCGGCATCGGCCAGGCGGCGGGCGCCGCCGGCGGCGACCGGGTTGGGGTCGGACTGCGCGTGCACGACGCGCACGACGCCGGCGTCGATCAGCGCGAGCGAGCACGGGCCGGTGCGACCGGTGTGGTCGCAGGGCTCGAGGGTGACCACGGCCGTGGCGCCGCGGGCGAGGGGGCCGGCCTGGCGCAGCGCCTCGATCTCGGCGTGCGGCGTGCCGGCGCCGTGGTGGTAGCCCTCACCGACGACCGAGCCGTCCGGGGCGAGCAGCACGCAGCCCACCCGAGGGTTCGGGCCGGTGGCGACACCGGGCGTGGCCGCGAGGGCGAGCGCGCGGCGCATGGCCTCGGTCTCGCGCGCATCGACGGCGCTGGTGCTCACGGTCATCCTGTCGTCTCGGACCCGCGCATCAGGGGCGGGGAGACAGCGCAGCCGACCGCGCCGGCGCCGTGCTCCGTCCGGGGACGGCGTACGACGCACGGCGGCCGTCCGCGCGCGTCGCCTCCCATCCGGACTCTGACCGTCGGCTCCGGATGACGCGCACCGTCGTGACGACAGGTGCGTGCTGACCGGATCAACCGACCGCTGGATGCGGCCGGGTCGCGGGCTCTCACCGCCGGCTCGGAATTTCACCGACCCCGGGACGCGCGAGCAGGTTCGCTCGTACGCGCTCAGACTACCCGGCGGTGCACCACCACGACGCGGCGGTGGCCGCCTCCGCCTGCGCGGCGAGCGCCCTCACGGCGGCCGCGGGGTCGGCAGCGCCGTACACGGCGGACCCCGCGACGAAGACGTCGGCGCCCGCCTCGGCGCAGATCTCGATGGTCTCGGCGGACACGCCGCCGTCGACCTGGATCCAGAGGTCGAGGTCGCGGCCCTTCACGAGCTCGCGGGCCCGACGGATCTTGGGCACCACGACGTCGAGGAACTTCTGGCCGCCGAAGCCAGGCTCGACCGTCATGACGAGCAGCATGTCGATCTCCGGGAGGAGGTCGGCGTAGCCGTCGACGTCGGTGGCCGGGCGCAGCGCCATCCCGGCCCGGGCGCCGGCGGCCCGGATGTCGCGGGCGATCTTGATCGGCGCGGCCGCGGCCTCCACGTGGAAGGTCACCGACCCCGCGCCCGCCTCGGCGAACCCGGGGGCCCAGCGGTCCGGGTCCTCGATCATCAGGTGGCAGTCGACCGGCGTCGAGACCGCCGACAGGAGCCGCTCCACGATCGGGAGCCCCAGGGTCAGGTTGGGCACGAAGTGGTTGTCCATGACGTCGACGTGCAGCCAGTCGGCCGCGCCGGCCACGCGCTCGCACTCCTCGGCAAGCCGTGCGAAGTCGGCCGACAGGATGCTCGGAGAGATCTGGACGCCCATGGTCCCGAGGCTATCCCGGTGCCCTGCGCGAGCGACGGACGTGCCTCGCGCCTCGTGTCCGTGCCCTGTGGGACGATCCCTCCCAACCTGATGCGAGGAGGCGGACGTGCGAGACGGTTCCACGGAGCCAGCTGCACTCCCGAGCTGGCTGCGCGTCGAGCACGGCGACTCGCGCGAGCGGACCCGCGCCGTCAACGCGCTCGTGGTGCTGTACGGCGTGGCCGTGGTCGGTGCCGTCGCGACCGTCCCCCTGGTGCTGGTCCCCGGCGGTGTCCTCGCCGGGCTCACCTGCATAGCCGTCACTCTCACCGCGGTCTTCAGCGCGCTCCTCGTACGCGCCGGGCACCTCTCGGCCGGCCTCGCGCTGTTCTTCGGCGTGGTGATGGTCGGCAACGTCGTCGCCGTCACGGTCACCGACGACGCGCGACTCACCGCGATCTACTGCGTGATCCCGGTCGCCATCGCAGGCGTGACCCTCACAACCCGCTGGGCGCTCGTCGTCACCGCATCGGCCGCCCTCATCGGCATCGTCGGCACCTGGCTCTTCCCCCCGGGCCACGGCGACCACCCGCCGATCATGCGCGACGAGATCATCACCACCTCGCTGATCCTCATGGCCGCGGTGCTGGTCACCTCCTCGCTCGGGAGCTGGGGGCAGAAGCGGGAGGCGGCTCGCGCCGATCTGGAGGCCCAGCGGGCGACCCAGCTGGCGGAGTCGCTGCGCCGCACCAACGCCGAGCTCGAGCGTCGCGTCGACGAGCGCACCGACGACCTCCAGCTCGCGCTGTCGCAGCAGGAACGTCTCGTGGGCGAGCTCGCCGAGCTCTCGATGCGCGACCCCCTGACCGGCCTGCACAACCGCCGTCACGCCGAGCACGAGCTGCCGCGCATGACCGCCACCGCCGACCGCTACCGGCAGCCGCTGTCGATGGCGCTCGTCGACCTCGACCACTTCAAGCAGGTCAACGACCGCTACTCCTACGCGGTCGGCGACGAGGTGCTGCTGCGCTTCACTGCGATCCTTCGTGAGAACGCGCGCGGCTCCGACGTCGTGGTGCGCTACGGCGGCGAGGAGTTCCTGCTCGTCATGCCGCAGACCACCCTCGAGCAGGCGCTCGTGCTGTGCGAACGGCTGCGCTCGGCCGTCGAGTCGTACGCCTGGTCCGAGGTGCAGCCGACGCTCCGCCTCACGACGAGCATCGGCGTCGCCGACAACCGCGAGCGGGACCTCCGCGGCGTCACCGCGGCCATGGACGCAGCCCTGCACAGCGCAAAGCGGGATGGCCGCAACCAGGTCGTCGCGGCGCCGGCGTCGGGCAGCGTTCCGGCGCAGACCGACAACGGGTCGGCCCTGGACTCCGGCGTCGCGGCCGAGCGCGACTAGCGCTCAGTCGGTACGGCGCAGCAGCGCGAGGTACATGCCGTCCGTGCCGTGGACGTGCGGCCACAGGCGCAGGTCCGGGCCGTCCCCGAGGTCGTCGACCTCGGGCAGCAGCGGCGGCACGTCGATCCGCTCGACTCCCCCGCGCGCGATCGCGTCCGCCACGACCTCGGTGGTCTCGGCCAGGTGCGGCGAGCAGGTGGCGTACCCGACGACGCCGCCGACGCGGACCGCATCCAGGGCCGACGCCAGCAGGCGCCGCTGCAGGGCAGCGAGCTCCGAGACGTCCGCCGGGGTGCGCCGCCAGCGGGACTCCGGCCGTCGGCGAAGCACGCCGAGGCCGGTGCACGGCGCATCGAGCAGGACGCGGTCGAACGTGCCGGGGCGCCACGGGCCCTCGGTGCCGTCGGCGGTCACCACGAGGTGGTGGCCGGGTGCGAGGCCGAGCGCCTGCGCGACGAGACCTGATCGGTGGTGGGTGCGGTCGGCCGCCAGCAGTGCGGCGCCGCGCTCGAGGCCGAGGCCGGCGAGCAGAGCGGCCTTGCCGCCTGGGCCGGCCGCCATGTCGAGCCAGGCACGGTCCGGGCCGTCGATCTCCGCGCGCGACAGCGCGATGGCCACGAGCTGGCTGCCCTCGTCCTGCACGCCGACATCGCCGGACCGGACGCCCGCGATCTCACCGGGCGCGCCTCCCTCGAGGGCGACGGCGTACGGCGACCAGCGGCCGCGGTGGGTGTGCGGCAGCTCGAGCAGCTCGTCGACCGTGCCGCGCCCAGGACGCGCCACGAGGGTGACGGAGGCGTTCTCGTTGTCGGCGACGAGGAGGTCCTCGGTATCGGCCCACGAGGCAGCGCCCCGCCACGACGAGAGCGCGTCGTGCAGCGCCTCGACCACCCAGCGCGGGTGCGACTGCACGACGGCCAGGTGACCCGCAGGATCGGACTGCGGGTCCGGGGCGACGATGTCGACCCACTCGTCGAGGTCGTGCCGCCCGACCTTGCGCAGCACGGCGTTCACGAACCGCGAGCGGGACTCGCCGCCGACGAGGCGGGCGAGCTGCACGGTCTCGCCGACCGCGGCGTGCGGTGGCGTGCGCAGCAAGAGCAGCTGCTGCGCTCCGAGGCGGAGCACGTCGAGGACCGGCTCGTCGACCTCGGCGAGCGGCCGGTCGACGCACGCCGCGAGCACGGCGTCGAGGAACCCGCGCCGGCGCAGGGTGCCGTAGGCGAGCGTGGTGGTGAACGCGGCGTCGCGGCCGTGCAGGTCGGCCTCGGCGATCACCTGCGGGGCGACGAGGTTGGCGTACGCCTCCTCCGAGCCGACCGCGCGCAGGATGTCGTAGGCGGCGAGTCGCGACGGATCCGTGGGGCGGCGGTCGCCGCGCCACTGGACGGGACGGCTGTGGTGGCCGCGGTCCTCGCCCATCAGGCGGCCCCGTCCGCACCGAGGCGCACGCCGGGCTCGGGACGGGTGCCGCGCGCCCAGTCGGCCGCGGCCATCGCCTTCTTGCCCTGGGCCCGCACCTCGCCGAGCACCACGGCGTGCGTGGTGGTGCCCACGCGGACGCGGTTCTTGTCGACGGCGACCTCGCCCGGCGCGAGGGAGGTGTCGTCGGCCAGCAGCGAGACGGGGCCGAGCTTGAACCGCTCGCCGAGGTACGTCGTCCACGCGCCGGGCGCGGGGGTGCACGCGCGCACCTGGCGGTCGACGCGGATGGCGGGCTGCGACCAGTCGACGCGTGCGTCCTCGACGGTGATCTTCGGGGCGAGCGAGATGCCGTCGGCGGGCTGCGTGGCGCCGACGAGGGCGCCGGCCTCGAGCCCATCCATGGTGGCGACGAGCAGGCCCGCACCTGACACGGCGAGGCGGCCGAGGAGGTCGCCGCTGGTGTCGGTCGGGCGGACGGTCTCGGTGACGACGCCGTACACGGGGCCGGTGTCGAGGCCCTCCTCGAGCAGGAACGTCGAGGCACCGGTGACGTCGTCGCCGTGCCAGACCGCGTGCTGCACGGGGGCGGCGCCGCGCCAGGCGGGCAGCAGCGAGAAGTGGAGGTTGACCCAGCCGATCCGCGGGATGTCGAGCGCGGCGCGCGGCACGAGGGCGCCGTACGCCACGACGGGGCAGCAGTCGGGGGCGATCTCGGCGAGGCGGCCGAGGAAGTCGGGGTCGCGCGGCTTCTCGGGCTTGAGCACCTCGATGCCGTGCTCGGCGGCGAGGTCGGCGACGGGCGAGGCCTGCAGCGAGCGGCCGCGCCCGGCGGGCGCGTCCGGGCGCGTCACGACGGCGACGACCTCGTGCTGCGAGGCGATGAGGGCGGACAGCGACGGGAGGGCGACCTCCGGCGTGCCCGCGAAGACCAGGCGCACGCCTAGAGCCAGCGCGAGCTGATCGAGTGCGGCGAGAGCTTGACCTGCGGCGCCTGCTGGCCGAACCACTCGGCCTCGCGGATGGCCTTCATGGCCTCCTTGCGCGTCTCGGCGTCGAGACGGTCGACGAACATGATGCCGTCGAGGTGGTCCGTCTCGTGCTGGATGCAGCGGGCCATGCAGCTCGGACCCCTCGAGGATCACGGGCTCGCCGTGCATGTTCATGCCCTTGGCCACCACGCGCATCGAGCGGCGGGTGTTGAAGGCGAGGTCGGGCACCGAGAGGCAGCCCTCGTCGCCTTCCTGCATCTCGTCCGACAGGTCGAGCACCGGGTTGATGAGGTGGCCGATCTCGTCGTCGACGTCGTACGTGAACACCCGCAGGCTGACACCGAGCTGGGGTGCGGCCAGGCCGGCGCCGGGGGCGTCGAGCATCGTCTCGGTGAGGTCCTTGACGAGCTTTCGGAGCTCCTTGTCGAAGGTGGTCACCTCGGCGGCGGGGGTCGTGAGCACCGGGTCGCCGAAGAGGCGGATGGGCTTGACGGCCACGCGGGGGCTCCTGAACTAGGCGCGGGAGGGCGAGATGCGGGCGCCAGTCTACGTTCTGGCGCTCCGTGGCCGCGCCCGGCGTCGAGCGTGGTCAGCCGAGCGAGGCGGGATCGACGCGGACGCCGACCGGGCCGCCCTCCTTGCGTGCGCTGCGCACGCTGGCCGCCGCCTTGAGCGCCGTGGCCAGGGCAGGGCCCGCAGCGCGGGGTGCGACGACGAGGGCTCGCGACCTCGGCTCGCCGTCGGTTGCCCGACCCGCCCGGCGCACGGGCTCGACCCGGACCGGGCCGAGGACGCTCCCGCCGTCGGGGAGGCGGAGGTGCCCGAGGAAGTCCTGGACGTCGCCGGGCGCACCCACGACCTCCGCGACGCGCCAGGCGGGCGGGAGCCGCAGCTGCTCGCGCTCGGCGAGCTCGCGCGCGGCGAAGCCGCCCGGGTCGCTGCGGACCACGGCCTGCACGGGAGCGAGCCCGGGGTCGGCCACGAGGACGACGACCCCTCCGTCGGCGGCCGTGCGGACCAGCGACACCGCGGCCGTCCAGCGGCGCACGGCCTCCTCGGCGGCGCGCAGGTCGGGGCGGTCGAGGACGGCGCGGCCGTCGAGCAGCAGGGCGGCGGCGTACCCACCCTCGGCCCGGGGCTCAGCACCGGGCGTGGCGACGACGATGGCGGGCCTGCCGTCGACGGAGTCGAGGACGCCGGCGCCGCCCGGGTCGCGCCCGGACGTGCGGACGGGGACGCCGGGGAATGCGCGGCCGAGCTCCTCCGCCGTACGCCGCTCCCCCACGGACACCGCGCGCAGGCGAGTGCCTCCGCACGACTCGCACGCCCAGTCGCCCGCGAGGCGGCCGCACCAGCCGCACACCGGCACGGCGTGGCCGCTCGAGACGCCGAGCGGCCCGTGGCAGTGGCGGCAGCGCGCAAGGGCGCGGCAGGTCTGGCAGGCGAGCGCGGGGACGTAGCCGCGCCGGGGCACCTGCACGAGCACCGGGCCGCGGGCGAGGGCCTGCCGGGCGGCGTCCCAGGCGACGTGAGGCAGCCGGGCGGTCTTGGCGGCCTCGTCGCGCGCGAGGTCGGCGTCGCCGCCGACGGTGACGAACCGCGGCGCGAGCCGACGCACCTCGGTGCGCGGCGCGACCACCTCGCGGGCCCAGCCCTGCTCGACGAGCGCGGCGGCCTCGACCGAGCGGGAGGTCGAGCCGAGCACCAGCGCGGCGCCGGTGATGGTCGAGCGCAGCGCGAGCACCTCGCGGGCGTGCCAGTAGGGAGCGTGCGGCTCGGCGAGGCTGTCGTCGCCGTCGTCCCAGAGGACGACGAGGCCGAGGTCGGCCACCGGCGCGAAGACCGCGGCCCGGGTGCCGAGCACCACCTTCACGTGGCCGCGGCGCACCTGGAGGAACGCCCGGTAGCGGGCTGCGGGGCCGAGGTCGGCGGTGAGGACGCGGAAGGCGTCGGCGCCGAGCCGCTCGGACAGGGCGGTCGAGAGGCGGGCGACGTCGCGGGCGTCGGGGGCGACGACGAGCACGCCGCGACCCGCCCCGGCCGCGGCAGCCACGAGGTGAGCGACGGCGTCGACAGGGTCGGCGCCGGGCACGGAGGTCCAGACCGCGCGCGGACCGGGCTGCTCCGGCGTGAACGCGATCGCGGAGTCGCCGACGCGGCGCACGAGCGCAGGGCCCCCGGAGTACGGCGCCCACGCCCCCGGGTCGTCGCCCGTGACCGGCTCGACGAACGGCTCGTCGGGCGTGCCCTCGGCGTCGAGCGCCGTCTCGGTGGCGGCGTGCCGCGGCGGCACCGCAGCGCGCAGGACGTCGGCGAGGGATCCGGCCCAGCGGTCGGCGACGGCCCGCGCGAGCAGCGCGATCTCGGGCGCGAGGACGGGGTCGGGGCTCACGACCTTGGCGATGCGCTCGATGCGGCCGGTGTGCTCGCTCTCGGCCGCGCGCTCGAGCACCCATCCGTCCACGAGCTTGCCGGAGAAGCGCACGCGCACCCGCGCGCCGGGCACGGCCTCGGCCGAGAGCGGCTCGGGCACGAGGTAGTCGAATGCGCGGTCGAGGTGAGGCAGGGCGACGTCGACGCAGACCCGGGCCACGGGGTCGACCTCGGCCGGGCCCGGCGCCGCGCGCACGCGAGCCTTGCGCACGGTGCTCGCCACGAGGGCGAGCTGCTCGGGCTCGGTCACGAGGACGTTCTACCGGACCCCTCTGTCCGTGCGCGCCACTCCTCCACCGTCAGCCGGTAGACGACGTGCGGCGCCCACCAGTCGCCGGGCCCGGCGAGCGGGTGCGTGAAGACGCCGTCGTACCTCATGCCGAGGCGCTGCATCACGGCCTGGGACGCGAGGTTCGGCGGCACCGTGAACGACACGATCTCGGTGAGACCGGCGTCGTCGAAGCCGGCCCGCAACGAGGCCTCCGCCGCCTCGGAGGCGATGCCGAGGCCCCACCAGTCGCGCGCGAGGCGCCAGCCGATCTCGACGCAGGGATCGGTGGCGGCGAACGGCGGATCGAACCGCGGGACGGCGAGGCCGACGAAGCCGACGAAGCCGGCCGCACCGCGCTCGGACTCCAGCACCTCCACGGCCCAGAGCCCGAAGCCGCGCGCGTCGTGGTTGGACTCGATCCGCTCGACCATGGCATCGGACCCGGCGCGGTCGAGAGTCGAGGGGAACCAGCGCATCACCTCGGCGTCGGCGTTCATCGCGGCGAACGGCTCGAGGTCGCTCTCGCGCCAGCGCCGCAACGACAACCGGGACGTCCGCAGACTCGTGGTCATGCGGACGCCCCGGTGCTGTCGTCGACGGTCAGACGCCGGCCGCGGCCTTGAGCGCGTCGGCGCGGTCGGTGCGCTCCCACGAGAAGTCCGGCAGCTCGCGGCCGAAGTGGCCGTACGCCGCGGTCTGCGCGTAGATCGGGCGCAGCAGGTCGAGGTCGCGGATGATCGCGGCCGGGCGGAGGTCGAACACCTGGAGCACGGCGGCCTGGATCTCGCTGTCGGCCTTCACGCCGGTGCCGAAGGTCTCGACGAACACGCCGACGGGGTGCGCCTTGCCGATCGCGTACGCGACCTGCACCTCGCAACGGCGGGCAAGACCGGCGGCCACGACGTTCTTGGCGACCCAGCGCATCGCGTACGCCGCGGAGCGGTCGACCTTGCTCGGGTCCTTGCCCGAGAACGCGCCGCCGCCGTGACGGGCCATGCCGCCGTAGGTGTCGACGATGATCTTGCGGCCGGTGAGGCCGGCGTCGCCCATCGGGCCGCCGATCTCGAAGCGGCCGGTCGGGTTGACCAGGAGGCGGTAGCCCTCGGTGTCGATGCCGAGGCCCTCGAGCTCGGGCGCGACGACGAGCTCGGCGATGTCCGGCGTGAGCAGGGTCGCGAGGTCGATGTCGGCGGCGTGCTGCGAGGAGACGACGACGGTGTCGAGGCGGACGGCCTTGTCGTCCTCGTCGTACTCGATGGTGACCTGGGTCTTGCCGTCCGGGCGGAGGTACGGGATCGCGCCGTCCTTGCGGACCTGCGACAGGCGCTGCGCCAGGCGGTGCGCGAGGTGGATCGGCAGCGGCATGAGCTCGGGGGTGTCGTCGCATGCGTAGCCGAACATCAGGCCCTGGTCACCGGCGCCCTGCTTGTCGAGGTCGTCGACGGCCTCGCCCTCGCGGTCCTCGATCGCGTCGTCGACGCCCTGGGCGATGTCGGGGCTCTGCGCCCCGATGGCGACGTTGACGCCGCACGAGGCGCCGTCGAAGCCCTTCTTGCTCGAGTCGTAGCCGATCTCGAGGATGCGCTCGCGCACGATCGTCGGGATGTCGACCCAGCCGGAGGTGGTGACCTCACCGGCCACGTGCACCTGGCCCGTGGTGATGAGGGTCTCCACGGCGACGCGGCTGCGCGGGTCTTCCTTCAGCATCGCGTCGAGGATGGAGTCGCTGATCTGGTCAGCGATCTTGTCCGGGTGTCCCTCGGTGACGGACTCGGACGTGAACAGGCGACGGGCCACGGACGTGCTCCAGTGCAGTGCGGACGAACGGTCCCCGACACCCTACCCGGCGGGCCGACGACCCTGGGGATGCGCGACCGGCGGCAGCGTCCCGTGACGTCGAGGGATGAGTCGAGGGATGACAGGTCAGTGGTGCAGCAGGGGGACGACGGCGTCCCAGACGGCCTCGGCCACGGCCCGCTTGGAGCTCTCGGGCACCTCGGTGACCGACCCGTCGGCGCCGAGCACCACGACCTCGTTGTGGTCGACCTCGAACGCCTTGCCGTCGCCGACCTCGTTGACGACCAGGAGGTCGCAGCCCTTGCGGGCGAGCTTGGCGCGGGCGTGGTCAAGCACTGAGCCGGTGTCGTCGCCCGTCTCGGCGGCGAAGCCGACGACGACCTGGGCCCGGCCCTCAGCAGCCCTGGTGGTCACGAGCTCGGCGAGGACGTCGGCGGTGCGCTCGAGGGCGATCGGGGCGGGCACTCCCCCGACGTCGTCCTTCTTGATCTTGTGCTCGGCGACCGCGGCCGGCCGGAAGTCCGCGACCGCGGCGGCCATGACGACGACGTCTGCGGCCGGGGCGTGCTGGTGGACGGCGCGACGCAGGTCCTCGGCGCTGGTGACCCGCACGACCGTGACACCGGCGGGTGCCGGAAGGTGCGCGTTGGCGCTCACGAGGACCACCTGCGCGCCGCGCGCGGCGGCGACCTCGGCGAGGGCGTAGCCCTGCTTGCCGCTGCTGCGGTTGCCGAGGAACCGCACCGGATCGAGGTGCTCCCTGGTGCCGCCGGCAGAGATCAGGACGGTGCGGCCGAGGAGGTCGGGCTCGGCGCTGCGTCGGTGCAGGACGTCGAGGCAGGCCTCGAAGATCGCGGCGGGCTCGGGCAGACGGCCGGGGCCGGTGTCCTTGCCCGTCAGGCGGCCGACAACGGGGTCGAGCACGATCACGCCGCGGGCGCGCAGCGCCGCGACGTTGGCCTGCGTGGCGGCGTGCTCCCACATCTCGGTGTGCATGGCCGGAGCCATGACGACCGGGCAGTGGGCGGTGAGCAGGACGTTGGCGAGCAGGTCGTCGGCGAGGCCGGACGCCGCCCGCGCGAGGAGGTCGGCCGTCGCGGGTGCCACGACGACGAGGTCGGCCTGCTGGCCGAGGCGCACGTGCGGCACGTCGGCGACGTCGTCCCACACCTCGGCGGAGACGGGCTTGCCGGACAGCGCCTCCCACGTGGGGGCACCGACGAACTTCAGCGCGGCACGCGTGGGCACGACCGTGACGTCGTGGCCGCTCTCGGTGAAGGCGCGCAGCAGCTCGGCGGCCTTGTACGCAGCGATGCCGCCGCCCACGCCCAGGACCACGCGGGGTCGGGCAGGGGCAGCGGCATCGGGAGTCGTCACGGGGTCAGCCTGCCAGGAGGCGGTACCGCGGCGCGTGCGGCCGTGCGGGTCGAGCGGTCGAGCCGGGCGTGGGCCGCGACTAGAACGTCTCGGCCGGGGCCGGGGCCGGCTCGGCCTCGGGGTCGTACGGCTCGGAGGTGAGCAGACCGGCGTTGATCTCGCGCAGCGCGATCGACAGCGGCTTCTCCTGCACGTGGGTCTCCACGAGCGGGCCGACGTACTCGAGCAGGCCCTCGCCCAGCTGGGAGTAGTAGGCGTTGATCTGGCGGGCGCGCTTGGACGCGTAGAGCACCAGCGAGTACTTCGAGTCGGTGGCCTCGAGCAGCTCGTCGATCGGGGGGTTGGTGATGCCCTCGGGGGCAGAGGCGGTGCCGGACACGCGGGCGCCTTTCCTTGGGTGCTGCGGGACGGAACGCGCGGCGGGGTGCCGACGCGCGCGTGAGCGGGCCTTCGAGAAGGCGTTCGCCCTGGTCAGGAGCCTGCGGGGGGCTCAGCAGAGCCGTGCAGACCCATCAAGTCTAGCAAGGCCTCGACCGCACCCTCGACCGACGCGTTCACGACGGTCGCGTCGAACTCCGACTCGGCCGCCAGCTCGACCCTCGCGGTCTCCAGACGGCGGGCGATCACCTCGGCCGCCTCGGTGCCCCGGCCGACCAGCCGGCGGACCAGCTCGTCCCAGGACGGGGGCGCCAGGAACACCAGGAGGGCCTCCGGCATGCTCGCCCGGACCTGCCGCGCGCCCTGCAGCTCGATCTCCAGCAGCACGGGCACGCCGGCGTCGAGCCGCTCGAGCACCGGGGTGCGGGGGGTGCCGTAGAAGTTGCCGGCGAACTCGGCGTACTCGAGGAGCTCGCCGCCCGCGACCATGCCCGCGAACTCGGCGTGGTCGACGAAGAAGTAGTTGACGCCGTGGGTCTCCCCCGGGCGCGGGCGACGCGTGGTCGCGGACACCGACAGCCAGACATCCGGGCGCGTCGTACGCACCCCCTGGACGACCGTGCTCTTGCCGACCCCCGACGGGCCGGACAGGACGGTGAGCCGTGCGGTCAGGAGGAGAACTCCTTCTCCAGCGCGGCGATCTGGTGCGTGCCAAGACCGCGGACGCGGCGGTTCTCGGCGATCTGCAGTCGCTCCATGATCTCGGCGGCGCGGACCTTGCCGACACCGGGCATGGACTCCAGCAGTGCCGAGACCTTCATCTTGCCGATGATGTCGTCGGTCTGGCCGACGGCGATCACCTCGCCGATCGAGGCGCCCGAGCGCTTGAGGCGGTTCTTCACCTCGGCACGCACGCGGCGCGCCTCGGCCGCCTTCTCCAGCGCGGCGGCGCGCTGCTCAGGGGTCAGGGGCGGAAGGGCCACAGCCGGTCCTCTCGTCGGGAACGAAGGCGACCCTAGCGATCTTCGTGCCCTGTGGTGAAGCGAACCGGCGCGGGGGTCCTCGAAGGTGCGTGGGACGGCGTCCCCGCAGGTCAGGACTCCGTGGCCTGGGGAGACCCAGCCTCGGCAGAGTTGAGGTCGACCTGCGGGCCCAGGTGCTGGCGACCTGCCCGGAGGCCGTCTCGGTAGGTCACGACATAGCCGTGCACGGTCAGCGGCTGGTCGTCGCGCGGGGACAGGACCGCGAGCACCTGCCAGGTGGGCACCTCGACGCTTGAGCCGGCCGTGAACGGACGGACCTCGGCGCACCACTGCTGCAGGTCCGAGGGCCCGGCGGTCATGATCCTGTTGCTGTCCCGCGTGGGGCGGCAGAGTACGAACGTCACGTCGACCCGAGCACGGTCCTCCGGTGCGAGCACCGGGGACACGCTCTCGATGCTCACCACCACGGGCACGTACCTCGTGCCGTCGTTCGTGTCGGGCAGGTCGCCGATATCGGTGGCAAGGGGCCCGAAGCCGACCGGAGTGAGCGTGCTGTACGAGCCGCCGTCGAACGTGGCCGGGTTCGTGAGCCACCAGCTGACGCCGCAGATCGCCAGGAACGCCAGGGTGATTCCCGCGAGCGCGAGGGGCCGCGGCCAGCGGAAGGCGCGCGGGTCGGGAGCGGCCTCGGGCGGCGGCTCGGCCGTCGTGGTGGTGGCGTCGTCGTACCAGTCGATGCTGCCCGTGCCACCCATGCCATCCCCCGGGATGCCGGCTGCGGGGCCTCGAGGTCGAGGCCCCGCAGCCAGGATGCCCTACGCGGGCAGCGGGATGCGGCTGATCGTGAAGGTGGCGGCGGCCGGGTGGCTGTCGGCCTCGCCGAGGTGGATCTTCTGCGGGTCGATCGCCTTGCCGTTCACCGTGAGGGTGAAGGTGACGTTCGCCGAGCAGCGCGGCGTGAAGTCCAGGCCGTCGACTCCCCCGTGGTTGACGAGCTTGAACGCCGTGGTCCTGTGGTCGTGGCTGCGCCACACGCGGTCGCGGACCTCGTTGCGCACGGCGATCACAGCCGTCTCGTTGGTGGTGCGGATCGTGCCGGCGTACACCGCGCGCGTGCCCGGCTTGTGGGTGACGCGCAGGTGCCAGCCCTTGGTGTCCTTCCAGATCCAGTAGCCGCTGGCGAGGCCCGCCGTGAAGTCGGCCGGGCGACCGGTGATCTCGTCCGGCAGGGTGCCGGTCGAGCAGCCGGTCGTGGTCGTCGTGGTGGTGGTGCTGTCGGCGGCGTACGCGGTCGGCGTCGCGACGACGGCGAGCGTCGTGCCCAGGGCGAGCGCCCCGAGTGCCGCGGTGGCGCGGCGGGCGGTGCTGGTGGTCATCGTGCCCCCTCCATCGTGGCCCCGGGTCCCTCCCGGGGCTTACGGGAAGGACTGTGGCGGCCGGAGGTTGTGACGGCGTCGGCGTCGTGTCAGGGACGTGTAAGGACGCGGGCGCCTCAGAAAACGACGGACCCCGGGGTCATGTCCAGGCTGACCGCACCCACGAGCAGCCAGGTGATGCCCCCGGAGAGCGCCGCCCCGAGGAGCGCGGCGAGGCCAGGAGCGACCAGATGCCGGCGGCTCCGCCGTACGACGGTGGTACCGGTGCTGGCAGTCGGCGTCATCGTGTCGAGCGTAGGTGTGGTCATCGCGGGTCTCCCCTGTTGTGGCCGCGCCGCCTCGGCACGGCGTCCTGATCGACCGTGACCTAGCCATGTTGCGCGGACATGGTGAGCAGGTTCGGGGGTGGTAAACCCCGCGTGTCGGGTGCGTGATGAGGGCCACTAGCGTCCGGAGCATGAGCCACGACGTGCGACGCGCGACGCATGGGGACGTGCCTGCCCTCTGCGGTGTGCTGCTCGGCGTCGTGCGGGGCGGGGCCAGCGTCGGCTTCATGGCCGACGTGACTCCGGCCGACGCCGAGCAGTTCTGGTCGGCGCACCTGTCGAATGCGTCGAACGTCGTCCTCGTCGCGACCGACGGACGAGCCGTCATCGGCACCGGAACCTTGGTGCTGGCGGGGCTGCCGAACGGCCGGCACCGGGCGGAGGTCGCCAAGCTGCTGGTGCGTCCGGATGCCCAGGGGCACGGCGTCGGCCGCGAGCTGCTCGCAGCGCTCGAGGCCGAGGCGCGCAGCCACGGCCGTCGCACGCTGGTGCTCGACACGGTGACCGGGTCTCCGGCGCAGCGGCTGTACGAGAGCGCGGGCTGGACCGTGGTGGGCGTGATCGACGACTACGCCGACCTGCCCGACGGCACACCGTCGCCGACGACGTACCTCACCAAGCGCCTGACCTGACCCCACCCCGATGTGGTAGTGCTAGGGCGTCACGGGTGACGCCCTAGCACTACCACATCGTCAGGTGAGAGATGCGGCGATGGCTGCTGCTGCGGTGGCTACGTCGGTCGCGCCGGTGATGGGGCGGCCGATGACGAGGAGGTCGGCGCCGTCGGCGAGGGCCTGCTCGGGGGTGGCGACGCGCTGCTGGTCGCCGAGCGCGGCACCGGCCGGGCGTACGCCGGGCGTGATGAGCACGATGTCGTCGGGCACCTCGGCGCGGATAGCAGCGACCTCCTGCGGCGAGCAGACGATCGCGCGGGCGCCGGCGCCGACGGCCAGCACCGCGAGGCGGCGGGCGGCATCGATCGCCGGGCCGAGCAGGCCGACGGCGGCAAGGTCGTCCTCGGACATCGAGGTGAGCACGGTGACGGCGGTGACGCGGGTGCCGGGCAGGGCGTCGGCGGCCGCGCGGACCATCGCCGCTCCCCCGGATGCGTGCACGGTGAGGTACGCAGGCGCGAGGTGAGAAACCGAGCGCGCGGCACCGGCCACGGTGTTGGGGATGTCGTGCAGCTTGAGGTCGAGGAAGACGTCGCGCCCGCCCGAGGCCTCGCGCGCGGCGTGCACCGCTGCGTCGCCGTCGCGCAGGTAGGTCTCGAGGCCGACCTTCATCGTCGAGACGTACGGGCCGGCGGCGCCAGCCCAGCCGGTGATCGTGGCGAGGTCGGGGCCGTCGAGCGCGACGGCCACGGGTGCGAGCGACACGGGCGCGATGGTCACCCCTCCACCCCCGCCTCGATCTCGCCGTCGGCGGACGACTCGTCGTCGTGGTCGACCACCGTGCCGCCAGGGAGAGGCTTGGGGTCGGGAGCGCGGTGGGCGTAGCCGACGGCGTCGCTCAGGCTGTCGAAGCCACGCTCGGCCAGGGCGACGGCGAGCTCGCGGTGGACGCGGAGCGGCGCGGTGGGGTCGTGGAAGGTCACGGTGCCCACCGACACGGCCGACGCGCCCGCGAGGATGAACTCGAGGGCGTCGAGGCCCGTGCGGATGCCGCCCATGCCGAGGATCGGGATGTCCGGCAGCGCGGCCCGCACCTGATAGACGCAGCGCACGGCGACCGGGCGGATGGCCGGGCCCGAGAGCCCGCCGGTGACGCCGGCGAGCGCGGGCCGCATCGTGTCGGTGTCGATCACCATGCCGAGCAGCGTGTTGATCATCGACAGGCCGTCGGCGCCGGCCTTCACCACGGCCTGGGCGATCTCCACGATGTCGGTGACGTCCGGAGAGAGCTTGGCCAGCACGGGGATGCCGGGGTTGGTGTTGCGGCGCACGGCGGTGATGACCTCGGCGGCCGACACCGGGTGGCACGCGAACACCTGGCCGCGGCTCTCGACGTTCGGGCACGAGATGTTGACCTCGATGGCCGCGACGTCGGTGACATGGCGCAGCTTCGACGCGATGCGGGTGTACTCGTCGACCGAGCCGCCGGCGATCGAGACGATCGCGCGGGCACCCCGCTCGCGCAGCCACGCGAGGTCCTTGTCGAGGAACGCGTCGAGACCAGGGCCCTGCAGGCCGATCGAGTTGAGCATGCCGCTCGGCGTCTCGGCCATGCGCGGGGTCGGACGACCCGAGCGCGGGTTGAGCATGATGCTCTTGGTGACGATCGCACCGATCTCGGTGATGTCGAAGAACTGGTCGAGCTCACGACCGGCGGCCGAGCAGCCGGACGCCGTCAGCACCGGCGAGGGCAGCGCGAGACCCGCGAGGTCGGTGCTCATGTCGACGTCGGGGACGTCGAGCACCGAGCCGGGGCGGGGGCCGTGGGTGATCACCGCGCGCGTCATCAGTGGCCTCCGACCTGGGGTGCGCCCAGCGTGTCCGCAGGGATGGTGCCGACCTCGTCCCAGCGCACGCGGTCGCCGCGGAAGACCGGGCCCTCGACGCAGGAGCGGAGCATGCGGGTGACGCCGTCGTCGCCGATCACCGGCAGCACGCACGTCATGCAGATGCCGATGCCGCAGGCCATGGCCTCCTCGACCGCGCACTGCGAGTGCGCGCCCTGGGCCGCTGCCACCTCGGCGACCGACTGCAGCATCGCCATGGGTCCGCAGGCGTAGACGACGTCGGCGTCCACCCGCTCCATGACCGCGGGGAG
The DNA here is from genome assembly GCA_963843975.1 of uncultured Actinomycetes bacterium. GTDB lineage: Bacteria > Actinomycetota > Actinomycetes > S36-B12 > CAIYMF01 > Longivirga. The sequence continues at coordinate 909,324 of CAWJMG010000003.1, forward strand.
GACGTCGGTGACTCGACCCTTCTCCCCCAGCGAGCCGTCGTCGGTGGTGATGGTGAGCGTCGCCGCGATGCGCTTGGCGTCGAGGACGCCGAAGAGCTTGCTCTCGGTCGAGGCGCCGAGCACGACGTCGACCCGGCAGCCGCGGGCGCGCAGAGCGTCGGCGAGCATGAACATCGGCGCCGAGCCGTAGCCGCCGGCGACGAGCACGCACGACACCGGCTGCTTGGGCAGCGCGAAGGGACGGCCGAGCGGGCCGACGACGTCGACCTGGTCGCCGCGGTGCAGCTTGGACAGCCACTCGGTGCCCTTGCCGTGCGTCGCGAACACGACCTCGACGGTGCCGCCGTAGACGCCCCGGCTCTGCACCGAGTGGATCGAGAACGCACGCCGCAGCAGCATCGACGAGCTGGGCCCGCCGACCGCCAGTGCGACGAAGTGACCGGGTCGGGTGGCCTCGGGGATGCCGGGCGCGGTGAGGGTCAGCACCTGGTACTCGCCCACGCGGCGGAGCCCCAGCACCTCCCCGACCACCTGGACCGGGCCGGTCTTCGCCTGTGCCGTCGTCATCGCGTCGCGTTCCCGTCGGTGCTCGTACCGGACTCGGTCAGGGCGGCCGCGCGGAGGGCGTGCAGGTCGGCGGCGTGCTCCTGCAGGGACCGTACGCCCACCTCGCCCGCGAGCAGCGCCTCGATGCCCTGGACCGTCGCGGCGAGTCCCTGCACCGTCGTGATGCAGGGGACGCCGCGGGTGACGGCCGCGGTGCGGATCTCGTAGCCGTCGAGGCGCGACCCAACGCCGTACGGCGTGTTGACGATCAGGTCGATGTCGCCGGCGAGGATCGCGTCGACCGTGGTCGGCTCGCCGTTCGGGCCGGGGCCGTCATGCTGCTTGCGCAGCACCGTGGCCTTGAGACCGTTGCGGCGCAGCACCTCGGCGGTGCCGCCCGTCGCGCAGATCTCGAAGCCGAGGTCGGCGAGGCGCTTGACCGGGAAGATCATCGAGCGCTTGTCGCGGTTGGCCACCGAGACGAACGCGCGGCCGCTGGTCGGCAGGCCCGAGGAGTACGCCGCGGTCTGCGACTTGGCGAACGCGGTGCCGAAGTCGGCGTCGATGCCCATGACCTCGCCGGTCGAGCGCATCTCCGGGCCGAGGATCGTGTCGACGCCGTGGAAGCGGCCGAACGGGAGCACCGCCTCCTTCACCGCGATGGCTGCCCCGATGGGCAGGTCGCCGCCGTCGCCCTCGACCGGCAGCACGCCCTCGGCGCGGAGCTCGGCGATGGTGGTGCCCATCGTGACGCGGGCCGCGGCCTTGGCGAGCGGCACCGCCGTCGCCTTGGACACGAACGGCACCGTGCGCGACGCGCGCGGGTTGGCCTCGAGCACGTAGAGGATGTCGCCGGCCAGCGCGTACTGGACGTTGAGCAGGCCGCGCACGCCGACGCCGCGGGCGATCGCCTCGGTCGAGCGGCGGATGCGGTCGATGTCGCCCTTCCCGAGGGTGATCGGCGGCAGCGCGCACGCCGAGTCGCCGGAGTGGATCCCGGCCTCCTCGATGTGCTCCATGACGCCGCCGAGGTAGAGCTCGTGGCCGTCGTAGAGCGCGTCGACGTCGATCTCGACCGCGTCGTCGAGGAAGCGGTCGACGAGCACGGGGTGCTCCGGCGTCGCCTCGGTGGCACGAGCGATGTAGTCGCGCAGCATCGCCTCGTCGTACACGATCTCCATGCCGCGACCGCCGAGCACGTACGACGGGCGCACGAGCACCGGGTAGCCGACGCGCTCGGCGACCTCGACGGCCTCCTCGTAGGAGGTGGCAATGCCATGCGCAGGCGCGGGCAGCTCGGCCTCGGCGAGGACGCGGCCGAACGCGCCGCGCTCCTCGGCGAGGTGGATCGCCTCGGGGCTCGTGCCGACGATCGGGACGCCTGCGTCCTTGAGCGCCTGCGCGAGCCCGAGCGGGGTCTGGCCGCCGAGCTGCACGATGACACCCGCGACCGGGCCGACGGCGAGCTCGGCGTGGTAGACCTCGAGCACGTCCTCGAGGGTGAGCGGCTCGAAGTAGAGGCGGCTCGAGGTGTCGTAGTCGGTCGACACCGTCTCGGGGTTGCAGTTGATCATCACGGTCTCGTAGCCGACCTCGCGCAGCGTGAGGCTCGCGTGCACGCACGAGTAGTCGAACTCGATGCCCTGGCCGATGCGGTTGGGGCCGCTGCCGAGGATCAGCACCGCCGGCGTGGTGCGCGGCTCGACCTCGGTCTCCTCGTCGTACGCCGAGTAGTGGTACGGCGTCTTCGCGGCGAACTCGGCCGCGCACGTGTCGACGGTCTTGTAGACCGGCCGGATGCCGAGCGCGTGCCGCACGCCACGGACGACGTCCTCGGGCAGGCCGCGGATCGCGCCGATCTGCAGGTCGGAGAACCCGTGCCGCTTGGCCAGGCGCAGCAGGTCGGGGCTCAGCTCGGTGGCGTCGCGCAGCGCGTCGCCCAGCTCGTTGAGCAGCACGATCTGGTCGAGGAACCACGGGTCGATGTTGGTGGCCTCGTGCAGCTGCTCGTCGGTGGCACCGGCCCAGAGGGCCTGCTGCACCTTGCGCAGGCGGCCGTCGTGCGGCACCTTCACGGCCTCGATGATGCCGTCGATGTCCACGTCGGACTTCTCGCCCGTCCACCTGAACGGCGCGTCCTTGCGCTCGACCGAGCGCAGCGCCTTCTGCAGCGCCTCGGTGAAGTTGCGGCCGATGGCCATCGCCTCGCCGACGCTCTTCATCGTGGTGGTGAGGGTCTGGTCGGCCGCGGGGAACTTCTCGAACGCGAACCGCGGCACCTTGACCACGACGTAGTCGAGCGCCGGCTCGAACGATGCCGGGGTCTCGCGCGTGATGTCGTTCGGGATCTCGTCGAGCGTGTAGCCGACGGCGAGCTTCGCGGCGATCTTCGCGATCGGGAAGCCGGTGGCCTTGGACGCGAGCGCGGAGGAGCGCGAGACGCGCGGGTTCATCTCGATGACGACCATGCGGCCGTCGTCGGGGTTGATGGCGAACTGGATGTTGCAGCCGCCGGTGTCGACGCCGACCTCGCGGATGACGGCGATGCCGACGTCGCGCAGGTGCTGGTACTCGCGGTCGGTGAGCGTCAGCGCCGGCGCGACGGTGATCGAGTCGCCGGTGTGCACGCCCATCGGGTCGACGTTCTCGATCGAGCAGATGACCACGACGTTGTCGTTCTTGTCGCGCATCAGCTCGAGCTCGTACTCCTTCCAGCCGATGATCGACTCCTCGAGGAGCACCTCGGTGGTCGGCGAGGCCTGCAGGCCCTGGCCCGCGATGCGGTGCAGGTCGGCCTCGTCGTACGCGATGCCGGAGCCCGCGCCGCCCATCGTGAACGACGGACGCACGACGACCGGGTAGCCGAGGTCCTCGACCCCTGCGAGGCAGTCGGCCATGGTGTGGCAGACGGCGCTGCGGGCGGACTCGGCGGCGAGGCCGGAGTCGTTGATCTTGGCGACGATGGCCTTGAACTTCTCGCGGTTCTCGCCGGCCTCGATCGCCTCGACGTTGGCGCCGATCAGCTCGACGCCGTACTTCTCGAGGACTCCGTTGTCGTGCAGCGCCATCGCGCAGTTGAGCGCGGTCTGGCCGCCGAGGGTCGCGAGCAGGGCGTCGGGGCGCTCCTTGGCGATGATCTTCTCGACGTACTCCGGCGTGATCGGCTCGACGTAGGTCGCGTCGGCGAACTCCGGGTCGGTCATGATCGTGGCCGGGTTGCTGTTGACCAGGACCACGCGGAGGCCCTCGGCCTTGAGCACGCGGCACGCCTGCGTGCCCGAGTAGTCGAATTCGCAGGCCTGGCCGATGACGATCGGGCCGGACCCGATCACCATGACCGACTTCAGGTCGTCACGCCTCGGCACGAGCGGCCTCCATCAGGTCGCAGAAACGGTCGAACAGGTACGCCGAGTCGTGCGGACCGGCGGCGGCCTCCGGGTGGTACTGCACCGAGAAGGCAGGGACGTCGAGGGCGCGCAGGCCCTCGACGACGTCGTCGTTGAGGCAGACGTGGCTGACCTCGACACGGCCGTACGGCGTCTCGCTCACGCGGTCGGTCGGCGCGTCGACGGCGAAGCCGTGGTTCTGCGCGGTGATCTCGACCTTGCCCGTGGTGCGGTCCATGACCGGCACGTTGATGCCGCGGTGGCCGTAGCGGAGCTTGTAGGTGCCGAAGCCGAGCGCGCGGCCGAGCACCTGGTTGCCGAAGCAGATCCCGAAGACCGGGCGGCGCGCGTCGAGCGCGGCCTGCACGAGCGCGACGGCGTAGTCGGCCGTGGCCGGGTCGCCGGGGCCGTTGCTGAAGAAGACGCCGTCGACGCCCACCTCGAGCAGCCGCTCTGGCGTGATGGTCGAGGGCACCACGTGCACCTCGATGCCACGCTCGGCCATGTGCCGCGGCGTCGCGCCCTTGATGCCGAGGTCGACGGCGGCCACGGTGAACCGCTTCTCCCCCACGGCCGGGATGACCTCGTCGACGTCGATGCTGACCTCGTCGGCCAGCGACGCACCGAGCATCTGCGGGCTGGCGTGCACCTTCGCGAGCAGCTCGTCGACCGGGAGCGCCGCGGCGTCGCCGCTGAACACGCCGACGCGCATCGCGCCGCGCTCGCGCAGGTGGCGGGTGAGCGCGCGGGTGTCGATGTCGCTGATGCCGACGATGCCCTGCGCCTCGAGCTCCTCGTCGAGGGTGCGCTCGCTGCGCCAGTTGGACGCCATGCGCGAGGGGTCGCGGACGACGTAACCGGCCACCCAGATCTGCCGCGACTCGGCGTCGTCGTCGTTGACGCCGTAGTTGCCGATGTGCGGCGCGGTCTGCACGACGACCTGGCGGTGGTACGACGGATCGGTGAGCGTCTCCTGGTAGCCGGACATGCCGGTGGTGAAGACCGCCTCGCCGAAGGTCTCACCGACGGCGCCGTACGACCGGCCGCGGAAGACCTTGCCGTCCTCGAGCACCAGCAGAGCCGGTGCCGCGTCGAGCAGCCCCGTCATGAACCCACCACCTCGGACTTCGCGGACCGCACGGTCCCGTCGAGCAACGTCGGGCGGCCGCGCAGGAAGGTGGCGACCACCGTCGCCGGCAGCGTGCTGCCGGCGTAGGGCGTGTTGCGGCTGCGGCTGTGCAGCTCGGTCGGCTCCACGACGCGCTCGCGCGCAGGGTCGATCAGCACGAGGTTGGCGGGCTCGCCGACCTCGAGCGGACGGCCGTGGCCGGCGAGGCGGCCGATGCGCGCCGGTGCTGACGACATGCGGTCGGCGACGCCGGCCCAGTCGAGCAGGCCCGTCTCGACCATGGCGGCGGCGACGACGCCCAGCGCGGTCTCGAGGCCGACCATGCCCATGGCGGCCGCGGCCCACTCGCAGTCCTTGTCCTCGACCGGGTGCGGGGCGTGGTCGGTGGCGACGATGTCGATCGTGCCGTCGGCCAGCGCCTCGCGCAGCGCCATCACGTCGCGCTCGGAGCGCAGCGGCGGGTTGACCTTGTAGACCGGGTCGTACGACGCGACCAGCTCGTCGGTGAGCAGCAGGTGGTGCGGCGTGACCTCGGCGGTGACGTCGATGCCGCGCGACTTGGCCCAGCGCACGATCTCGACCGAGCCGGCGGTGGACACGTGGCACACGTGCAGGCGCGAACCGACGTGCTCGGCGAGCAGGACGTCGCGGGCGATGATCGCCTCCTCGGCGACCGCGGGCCAGCCGCGCAGGCCGAGGACGCCGGAGAGCGCGCCCTCGTTCATCTGCGCGTCCTCGGTGAGGCGCGGCTCCTGCGCGTGCTGCGCGACGACGCCGTCGAACGCCTTCACGTACTCCAGCGCCCGGCGCATGATCACGGCGTCGTGCACGCACTTGCCGTCGTCGCTGAACACGCGCACCTGGGCGGCGCTGTCGGCCATCGCACCGAGCTCGGCCAGCGCGGTCGCCCTCGAGGCCGACGGTGACCGCGCCGACCGGCTGCACGTCGACGTAGCCGGCCGCGCGCCCGAGGTGCCACACCTGCTCGACCACGCCGGCGGTGTCGGCGACCGGGTCGGTGTTGGCCATCGCGATGCACCGCGGTGAAGCCGCCGGCCGCGGCGGCGCGCGAGCCGGTCTCGACGGTCTCGGCGTCCTCGCGACCGGGCTCGCGCAGGTGCGTGTGCAGGTCGACGAGGCCCGGCAGCGCGATGAGGCCCTCGGCCTCGACGACGATCGCGCCCTCGGCGTTCGCGGCACCGGCCGCGGCCACCTCGGCGATGACGCCGTCGCGGAGGACGAGGTCGGCGGGCTCCCCGCCCAGGATCCGCGCGTTGCGGACGACGTAGGTCTCGGACATCTCAGGCCTCCGCGGCGTCGAGGTCGGTGCCGGCGCCGAGCTGCGCGCCGCCCAGGAGCAGGTAGAGCACGGCCATGCGCACGCTGACGCCGTTGCCGACCTGCTCGACGATCACCGAGCGCGGCGCGTCGGCGACCTCGGCCGCGATCTCCATGCCGCGGTTCATCGGGCCGGGGTGCATGACGATCGCGTGGTCGGGCAGCAGCGCCATGCGGCGCGGCGTCGAGGCCGTAGCGGCGGCTGTACTCGCGCGCGCTCGGGAAGAACGCGGCGTTCATCCGCTCGCGCTGGACGCGCAGCATCATCACCACGTCGGCGTCTTGGCAGGCGCGGCGTCGAGGTCGTACGACGTCGCGCACGGCCAGGTGCTCGACGCCGACCGGCAGCAGCGTGGGCGGCGCGACGAGGGTGACCTCGGCGCCGAGGGTGGCGAGCAGCAGGACGTTGCAGCGCGCGACCCGGCTGTGCAGGACGTCGCCGACGATCGTGACGCGGCGGCCCTCGAGGTCGCCGACCCCGCCGGCGAGGTGGCGGCGCATCGTGAAGGCGTCGAGCAGGGCCTGGGTGGGGTGCTCGTGCGTGCCGTCGCCGGCGTTGACCACTGAGCCGCCGATCCAGCCGGAGTTGGCGAGCCGGTGCGGCGCGCCGCTGGCGCCGTGGCGGATGACGACGGCGTCGGCGCCCATCGCCTCGAGGGTGAGCGCGGTGTCCTTGAGGCTCTCGCCCTTGGAGACGCTCGAGCCCTTGGCGCTGAAGTTGATGACGTCGGCCGAGAGCCGCTTGGCCGCGGCCTCGAACGAGATCCGGGTGCGGGTGGAGTCCTCGAAGAACAGGTTGACCACCGTGCGGCCGCGCAGGGTCGGCAGCTTCTTGACCGCGCGGTCGGCGAGCGCGGGCGAGCTCGCTCGGCGGTGTCGAGGACGAGCAGCGCGTCGTCGCGGTCGAGGTCGGCGGCCGACAGGAGGTGACGCTTCACTTCGACTCCTCGGTGCTGGAGTGGCCCGTGCCGCCTGCGATGAGGACGGCGTCCTCGCCGTCGTGCTCGGCCACGAGGACGAGCACCTTCTCGGAGGTGGAGGTCGGGATGTTCTTGCCGACGTAGTCGGCGCGGATCGGCAGCTCGCGGTGGCCGCGGTCGACGAGGACCGCGAGCTGCACCGCGCGCGGGCCGGCCGATGTCGTTCAGGGCGTCGAGCGCGGCGCGGATCGTGCGGCCGGTGTAGAGGACGTCGTCGACGAGCACCACGACCGCGTCGTCGATGCCGCCGGCGGGGATCTCGGTGCGCCGCAGCGCACGGGCCGGGGCGCGCCGGAGGTCGTCGCGGTACATGGTGATGTCGAGCGAGCCGACGGGGACGTCGCGCCCCTCGATCTCGCGGATGCGCTCGGCCAGCACGTCGGGCCAGGGACGCGCCTCGGGTGGGGATCCCCAGCAGCACCACGTCGTCGGCGCCCTTGGCGCGCTCGACGATCTCGTGGGCCACGCGCGTGAGCGCTCGGGCGATCTCCGCAGCGTCGAGGACGGTGCGTGCGTCGTCAGGAGTCCGGGCAGCGGACATCTCGGCGACCCTCCTTCCCCGCCTCACAGGACGGACTTAAAGGACTCGGTCGTCGACGACCCTACCCGACCGGCGGCACCGCGTCGGAGGGCGCACCGAGGAGTGAGACAGCCCACCCCCGTCGCCGATCCGAGGGGCGGAATCGGCCCCGACGGCGACAGCGCGTGACCGGTGGGGCGCGGTGTAACGGATGGGGCTCGACACGCTCGGTGTGCGGCCGGGAGGCTGTCCGCTGCCCGGACGGACACGGTCAGGCTCGCCCGAACGGCCGATGGAACGGCCGAGCGCGGGAGGCGTTACGCTGCGTAACATCACCTCGGGGGCGGGGAAGCTCGACGCCCGGACCATCACGGGGATCGACGGAGGGACACGTCACTCATGGCTACCGACTACGCGAAGGCGCTCGGGGCGCGGCTGCGCGCGATCCGGCAGCAGCAGGGCCTCTCGCTGCACGGCGTGGAGGAGAAGTCGCAGGGCCGCTGGAAGGCGGTCGTGGTCGGCTCCTACGAGCGCGGCGACCGCGCCGTCACCGTGCAGAAGCTGGCCGAGCTCGCCGACTTCTACGCCGTTCCGGTGTCCGAGCTGCTGCCCGACTCGTCGCCGGCCGTGTCGGCCGAGCCGCCGCCAGCGGCTCATCATCGACCTCGAGCGCCTCGGCCAGGTGCCGGCGGAGAAGGCCGGCCCGCTGGCCCGCTACGCCGCCGCCATCCAGGCCCAGCGCGGCGACTACAACGGCCGGGTGCTCTCGATCCGCCAGGACGACCTGCGCACCCTCGCCGTCATCTACGACGAGGCCCCGAGCCAGCTCGCCGAGCAGCTCATCGGCTGGGGCGTGCTCAACCCCGAGGCCCGCGGCGCGATCGACTGACGCCGCTCCCCCGCCGTACGACGAAGGCCCCCGTGCAGCTCGCGCTGCCGGGGGCCTTCGTCGTACGTGCTAGATGCCGCTGGGGTTCAGGGTGCCCATGCGGTGCACGCGCATGCCGTTGGTGGTGCCGGGGACGCCCGGCGGCACGCCGGCGATGATGACCAGCAGCTCGCCCACGGTCGCGCGGCCGTTCTCCTGGAGCGCGGCGTCGACCATCGCGACCATCTCGTCGGTGCTGCCGACCTTGGGCACGAGGTAGGTCTCGACCCCCCACGACAGCGCCAGCTGGCTGCGCACCCGCGCGTTCGGGGTGAAGGCCATGAGCGGCATCGCGGGGCGGTAGCGCGACACGAGGCGGGCCGAGCGGCCGGTCTCGGTGAAGGCGATGACGCCGGACGCGCGGACGTCCTGCGCGACCCGCACCGCGGCGCGCGTGATCGAGCGCGAGGTGGAGTCGTTGGGGTCGACGACCACCGGGAGCTGGTCGAGGGCCTGGCTCTCGACCTCCTCGATGATGCGGGCCATGGTGCGCACGACGTGCGCCGGGTGCGAGCCGACCGAGGTCTCGCCCGAGAGCATGAGGGCGTCGGTGCCGTCGAGGACGGCGTTGGCGACGTCGCTGGCCTCGGCACGCGTCGGGCGCGTCATCGACACCATCGAGTCGAGCATCTGGGTCGCCACGATGACGGGCTTGGCGCGGCGGCGGGCGAGGGTGATCGCGCGCTTCTGCACCAGCGGCACCTGCTCGAGCGGGAGCTCCACGCCGAGGTCGCCGCGGGCGACCATGATGCCGTCGAACGCGTCGATGATCGACTCGAGGTTCTCGACCGCCTGCGGCTTCTCGATCTTCGCGATGACGGGCAGGCGCACGCCCTCGTCGTCCATGATCTTCTGCACGTCGAGCAGGTCGTCGGCGCTGCGGACGAACGACAGCGCGATGATGTCGACGCCGAGGCGCAGGGCCCAGCGGAGGTCGGCGACGTCCTTGTCGGACATCGCGGGGACGCTGACGGCTACGCCGGGCAGGTTGATGCCCTTGTTGTCGCTGACGCGGCCACCCTCGACGACCTCGGTGACGACAGAACGCTCGTCGACCTCGACGGCGCGCAGCGCCACCTTGCCGTCGTCGATCAGGATCATGTCGCCGGGGTGGACGTCGCCGGGCAGACCCTTGTAGGTCGTACCGCAGATGTTCACGTCGCCGGGGACGTCGTCGATCGTGATGGTGAAGCGGGCGCCGACGTCGAGCACCACCGGCCCGTTGGCGAAGGTCGCCAGCCGGATCTTGGGGCCCTGGAGGTCGACGAGGATGCCGATCCCCCGCCCGGCGGTGTCTCCGGCCGCACGGACCCACCCGTAGACCCGCTCGTGATCGGCGTAGGAGCCGTGCGAGAGGTTCATGCGGGCGACGTCCATGCCGGCGTCGACGAGGGACTGGATGCCCTCCTGGCTCGCTACAGCGGGCCCGAGGGTGCAGACGATCTTGGCGCGGCGCACGGAGGTAACCCTATCCCTGCCGGAGGTTGGTTGAAAACGGTTGCACTGGGGTGCGCCGCGGGGGCCCGCGCCAGGCGCTGCGCGGGCCTCCCCCGGGTCAGACGACGAGCGGCCGAGCGGTCGGCGGGATCGGCGCCGGGAGCGTGGTCGAGCCCGACAGCCAGGTGTCGACCCCCGCGGCGGCCGAGCGGCCCTCCGCGATGGCCCACACGATGAGCGACTGCCCGCGGCCGGCGTCGCCGGCCACGAAGACACCCGGGACGGAGCTCATGTACGCGCGGTCGCGCCGGATGTTGCCGCGCTCGTCGAGCTCGACGCCGAGCTGGTCGAGCAGCGGGCCGCGCTCCGGGCCGGTGAAGCCCATCGCGAGGAACACGTAGTCGGCGGGCAGCTCGCGCTCGGTGCCGGGCACCGGCTCGAAGCGGCCGTCCGTGAACTCGACCTCGACGATCTCGAGCGCGCGCACGCGGCCGTTGCCGTCGTCGACGAAGCGCTGGGTGTTGACGGAGTAGACGCGCTCTCCGCCCTCCTCGTGCGCGCTCGTGACCTTGTAGGTCATCGGGTACGTCGGCCAGGGCTGGCCCTGGGGCCGCGCATCGGTCGGCATCGGCATGATCTCGAGCTGGGTGACCGAGGCCGCGCCCTGGCGGTGCGAGGTGCCGAGGCAGTCGGCGCCGGTGTCGCCGCCGCCGATGATCACGACGTGCTTGCCCGCGACGTCGATCGGGGCGACGTCGAGGTCGCCCTCCTGCACGCGGTTGGCGCCGGGCAGGAACTCCATCGCCTGGTGCACGCCCGCGAGCTCGCGGCCGGGCACCGGGAGGTCGCGCCACTGCGTGGCGCCGACCGACAGCACGATCGCGTCGTACCGCTTGCGGAGGTCGGTGCCGGTGACGTCGGTGCCGACGTCGACGCCGGCACGGAACTTCACGCCCTCGGCCTGCATCTGCTCGAGGCGGCGGTCGAGGTGGCGCTTCTCCATCTTGAACTCGGGGATGCCGTAGCGCAGCAGGCCGCCGACGCGGTCGGCGCGCTCGAACACCGCGACCGTGTGGCCGGCGCGCGCGAGCTGCTGCGCGGCCGCAAGACCGGCGGGACCGGAGCCGATGACGGCGATGGTCTTGCCCGACTGTCGAGGCGCGGGCTGCGGGATGATCCAGCCCTCCTCCCAGCCGGCGTCGACGATCTCGACCTCGATCTGCTTGATGGACACCGCGTCCTGGTTGATGCCGAGGACGCAGGCGGTCTCGCACGGGGCCGGGCAGAGGCGACCGGTGAACTCCGGGAAGTTGTTGGTCGCGTGCAGACGCTCAGAGGCGAGACGCCAGTCCTGACGCCACACCAGGTCGTTCCACTCGGGGATGAGGTTCCCGAGCGGGCAGCCGTTGTGGCAGAACGGGATGCCGCAGTCCATGCAGCGCCCGGCCTGCTTCTCGAGCGCGGCGGTCGGGAAGTCCTCGTAGACCTCGTGCCAGTCGCGGATCCGGACGTCGACCGGACGGCGCGTGGGGCCCTCGCGGCCCGTCGTCAGGAATCCCTTCGGGTCAGCCATGGTTCGCCTCCATCACTGCGAGCAGAACGTCACGGCCCTCGCGCTCAGCTGCGGCCTGGACCGCCAGCACGCGCGCGTAGTCGCGGGGCATGACCTTGGTGAAGCGGCCGGCGATCCCGCCCTGCTCGAGCAGGGTGGACGCGACCGTGGACCCGGTCTCCTCGTGGTGCCGGCTGAGGAGCTCGGTGACGCGGACGACGTCGTCGTCGTCGAGCGGGAGCAGGTCGACGAGCTCGGGGTTGACCCGGCCCGGTACGGCGTCGAGCAGGTACGCCACGCCGCCGGACATGCCCGCCGCGAAGTTGCGACCGGTCGGGCCGGCCACGACCACCGTGCCGCCGGTCATGTACTCGCAGCCGTGGTCGCCGACACCCTCGACGACCGCGGCCGCACCGGAGTTGCGGACGCAGAAGCGCTCGCCGACGGTGCCGCGCAGGTAGATCTCGCCGGAGGTAGCGCCGTACCCGATCACGTTGCCGGCGATGACGTTGGCCTCGGCCGGGAACTGTGAGGAGCGGTCGGGGCGGACGATGACGCGGCCGCCCGAGAGCCCCTTGCCCACGTAGTCGTTGCTGTCGCCCTCGAGACGCAGCGTGATGCCGCGCGGGAGGAAGGCGCCGAACGACTGGCCGGCCGACCCGGTGAACGTGATGTCGATCGTGCCCTCGGGCAGGCCCTCGGCGCCGTAGCGACGGCTGACCTCGGAGCCGAGCATGGTGCCGACGGTGCGGTTGACGTTGCGCACCGCGACCTGCGCCCGCACGGGCTCGCCGCGCTCGAGGGCGTCGGCCGCGAGCGCGATGAGCTCGTTGTCGAGCGCCTTGTCGAGGCCGTGGTCCTGCGTGACCGACTGGTGCAGGGAGGCACCGTCGGCGATCTCGGGCACGAAGAGGATCGGCGTGAGGTCGAGGCCCTCGGCCTTCCAGTGGTCGACGGCCTTGCTCGGGTCGATGCAGCTCGGCGTGGCCGACCGCCTCGAGCAGGGTGCGGAAGCCCAGGCTCGCCAGGATCTCGCGCACCTCCTCGGCGAGGTAGGTGAAGAAGTTCTCGACGAACTCCGGCTGGCCGTTGAAGCGCTCGCGCAGGACGGGGTTCTGCGTGGCGACCCCGACGGGGCAGGTGTCGAGGTGGCAGACGCGCATCATGATGCAGCCCATCACCACGAGCGGCGCGGTCGCGAAGCCGAACTCCTCGGCGCCGAGCAGCGCCGCGATGACGACGTCGCGCCCGGTCTTGAGCTGGCCGTCGGTCTGGACGACGACGCGGTCGCGCAGGCCATTGAGCAGCAGCGTCTGCTGGGTCTCGGCGAGGCCGAGCTCCCACGGGCCGCCCGCGTGCTTGAGCGAGGTGAGCGGCGAGGCGCCGGTGCCGCCGTCGTGGCCGGACACCAGCACGACGTCGGCGTGCGCCTTGGCGACGCCGGCCGCGACCGTGCCCACGCCGACCTCGGACACCAGCTTCACGTGCACGCGGGCACGCGGGTTGGAGTTCTTGAGGTCGTGGATGAGCTGGGCGAGGTCCTCGATCGAGTAGATGTCGTGGTGCGGTGGCGGCGAGATGAGGCCGACGCCTGGAGTGGAGTGACGGGTCTTGGCGATCCACGGGTAGACCTTGTGGCCGGGCAGCTGGCCGCCCTCGCCCGGCTTGGCGCCCTGCGCCATCTTGATCTGCAGGTCGTCGGCGTTGACCAGGTAGTGGCTCGTGACGCCGAAGCGGCCCGACGCGATCTGCTTGATCGCCGACCGCTTGGAGTCGCCGTTGGGCAGCACCTCGAACCGCTCGGCGTCCTCGCCGCCCTCGCCGGTGTTCGACTTCGCGCCGATGCGGTTCATCGCGATCGCGAGGGTCTCGTGCGCCTCGCCGGAGATGGAGCCGTACGACATCGCACCGGTCGAGAAGCGCTTGACGATCTCGCTGACCGGCTCGACCTCGTCGATGCTGATGGGCTCGCGCACGCCCTCCTTGAAGCGGAAGAGGCCGCGCAGGGTCATCAGCCGCTCGGACTGCTCGTCCACGCGCGAGGTGTACTGCTTGAAGACGTCGTACCGGCCCTCACGCGTGGCGTGCTGCAGGCGGAAGACCGTCTCGGGGTCGAACAGGTGCGGCTCGCCCTCGCGGCGCCACTGGTACTCGCCGCCGACGTTGAGACGGCGGTGCGCCGGGGAGATGCCGTTGGACGGGTAGGCCACCGCGTGACGCTTGGCGGTCTCCTCGGCGATGACGTCGAGGCCGATGCCGCCGAGGCGCGAGGTGGTGCCGCTGAACCAGGTGTCGACGACGTCCTGCGAGAGGCCGACCGCCTCGAACACCTGGGCACCGCGGTACGACGCGACGGTGGAGATGCCCATCTTGCTCATCACCTTGAGAACGCCCTTGCCGAGCGCCTTCACGAGGTTGCGCACGGCCTTCTCGGGCGCGATGTCGGTGATGATGCCGCGGCGCACGAGGTCCTCGACGGACTCCATGGCGAGGTACGGGTTGACCGCTGCGGCGCCGTAGCCGATGAGCAGCGCGACGTGGTGCACCTCGCGGACATCGCCGGCCTCGACGATGAGGCCTGCCATCGTGCGCTCCTTCTGCCGCACCAGGTGGTGGTGCACGGCGGAGGTGAGCAGCAGCGACGGGATCGGCGCGAGGTCGGCGTCGGAGTCGCGGTCGGACAGCACGATGAAGCGCTTGCCGTCGGCGATGTGGGCCGACACCTCGGCGCAGATCTCGTGCAGACGGGCTTCGAGCGCCGCTCCCCCGCCGTCGACGGAGTAGAGGCCCGAGACCTTGGCCGCGGAGAAGCCGGGGAGGTCGCCGTCCTTGTTGACGTAGAGGATCTTGGCGAGCTCGTCGTTGTCGATGACCGGGAACGGCAGGACGAGCTGGCGGCAGTGGGCCGGGCTCGCCGTGAGGATGTTGACCTCGGGGCCGATGAGGCTCGACAGCGAGGTGACGAGCTCCTCGCGGATCGCGTCGAGCGGCGGGTTGGTGACCTGCGCGAAGAGCTGCGCGAAGTAGTCGAACAGCAGGCGCGGGCGCTCGGAGAGCACCGCGAGCGGCGTGTCGGTGCCCATCGAGCCGATCGCCTCGGCACCGGACTTCGCCATCGGCGTCACGAGGACGCGCAGCTCCTCCTCGGTGTAGCCGAAGGTCTGCTGACGGCGCAGCACCGACTCGGTGGTGTGCACGATGTGCTCGCGCTCGGGGAGCGAGTCGAGGTGCATGACGCCGGCGTGCAGCCACTCGTCGTACGGCGCCGCAGCGGCCAGCTCGGCCTTGATCTCGTCGTCCTCGACGATGCGGTGCTGCTCGGTGTCCACGAGGAACATGTGGCCCGGCTGCAGGCGACCCTTGCGCACGATCGTCGACTGGTCGAAGTCGAGCACGCCCGCCTCGGAGGCGAGCACCACGAGGCCGTCGTCGGTGACCCAGAAGCGGCCGGGCCGCAGGCCGTTGCGGTCGAGGACCGCGCCGATCACCGTGCCGTCGGTGAAGCAGACGTCGGCGGGACCGTCCCACGGCTCGGTGAGCGTGGCGTGGAACTCGTAGAACGCCCGGCGCGCAGGGTCCATCTCGGTGTGGTTCTGCCACGCCTCAGGGATCATCATCAGCACGGCGTGGGGCAGGCTGCGGCCGCCGAGGTGCAGCAGCTCGAGGACCTCGTCGAAGGACGCGGAGTCCGAGCCGCCGTCGGTGCAGATCGGGAACAGGCGCGACAGGTCGCCGGGGATCAGCTCGCTCGTGAGCTGGGCCTCGCGGGCCTTCATCCAGTTGCGGTTGCCCTTGACCGTGTTGATCTCGCCGTTGTGCGCGATGAGACGGTAGGGGTGCGCGAGCGGCCAGCTCGGGAACGTGTTGGTCGAGAAGCGCGAGTGCACGAGCGCGAGCGCCGAGGTGTAGCGCTCGTCGACGAGGTCGGGGAAGAACTCCTTGAGCTGCCCGGTCGTGAGCATGCCCTTGTAGACGATGGTGCGCGAGGACAGCGACGGGAAGTAGACGTCGACCTCGTGCTCGGCGCGCTTGCGCAGGCAGAACGCCATCCGCTCGAGGGCCATGCCCATGACGCGGTGGCCGGCGGCCTGGACGAAGAGCTGCTTGAAGCGCGGCATGACGCTGCGCGCGGTGGCACCGACCGACGACGGGTCGACCGGGAGCTCGCGCCAGGTGACGACCTCGAGGCCCTCCTCCGCGGCGATCGCCTCGATCTGCTTCATGGCGGCCTGCTCGGCCTCGTCCTCGCCCGGCAGGAACGCGATGCCGACGGCGTACGAGCGGCGCGGGGGCAGGGCGACGCCCTGCTCGGCCAGGACGGCGTGGAAGAACTCGTCCGGCAGCTGGGTGAGGATGCCGGCGCCGTCGCCTGAGTCGGGCTCGGAGCCCGAGGCACCACGGTGCTCGAGGTTCTCGAGCGCGGTCACGGCCTTGCGCACGACGTCGTGCGACTTCTCCCCGGACATCTGCGCGACGAAGGCGACGCCGCAGGCGTCCTTCTCGTGCTGGGGGTGGTACAGGCCCTGGGGGGCGGGGATGGCCGACCGCATGGTCACTCCCGGTGGCTCGCCTGGACCGGGTCTCGCTGGGGGCGGGATCCGGAGGGGTCGAGCAGGGGGACGACGTTGGCCGCGCTGCTGTGCGAGGACTGTAACGCGCTCGGTGTACTGAGGTGCAACAGGGGCGCGTGTGTCCCATCCCACGAGACCTGACGTCTCACATGCTGGAATCCGGCGCGCGGATGAACGCCTGGGGTCAGCTGATGCTGGTGCCGACCAGGGAGCCGACGCCGAAGGTGACGGCGGCAGCAGCGGCACCGACCAGGAGCTGGCGCAGGCCGGAGAACCACCAGGAACGGGCGGTGACCCGCGAGACGATCGCGCCGGCCGCGAACAGGCCGAGGAGCGACAGGATCAGCGACCAGGTGAGCGTGGTGGCGCCGAAGGCGTAGGGCAGCACCGGGATGGCCGCGCCGACCACGAAGGACAGGAACGACGATCCCGCCGCCAGCCAGGGGTTGGGCAGCTCGCCGGGAGCCATGCCCAGCTCCTCGCGGGCGTGCACCTCGAGCGCGGCGTCGGGGTTCTTGGCCAGCTGGCTCGCCATCTCGACGGCCAGCTCGCGGTCGATGCCGCGCGACACCCAGATCTCGGCGAGCTCCTTGGCCTCGGCGTCGGGGTTGCGGGAGAGCTCGCGACGCTCGTTCTCGAACTCCTGCTCGGCGAGCTCGGACTGCGACGCCACCGAGGTGTACTCCCCCGCCGCCATCGAGAAGGCGCCGGCGGCCAGTCCCGCGAGCCCGGCCAGCACGACCGCGCTGCGGTTGCCGTCGGCGAGGCCCGCCGTACCACCGGCGACACCGGCCATGAGGGCGAAGTTGGAGACGAGCCCGTCCATGGCTCCGAAGACGGCCGGTCGCAGCCAGCCGCCCGTGACGTCGCGGTGGTGCTCGAGGGGGATGCTCACAGAGTCGAACTTACCGGCGGATCGCCGGGCTCGCTGTCAGCGAGGGCACCCTCACCGGCGTCGACGGCGTCGTCCGCCGCGTCAGCCGGGTCGGCGGACGCGTCAGTCTCGGGCTCGGAGTCATGGCCGCGGAGCGTGGCCGGGTCCTCGCGCCCCGGGCGCAGGCGGGCGCTGATCACGATGTAGGCGATGCCGCCGATGATCACGAGCAGAGCGGTGAAGACGTTGAGCCGGATGCCGAAGAAGTGGTGCGCGTCGTCGATGCGCATCGACTCGATGATGGCGCGACCCACCGAGTAGAGGGTGATGTAGAGGGCGAAGACGCGGCCGTGGCCCATCTGCCAGCGTCGATCGGCCCAGACGATCACGACGGCGACCAGAACGCACCAGATCGACTCGTAGAGGAACGTCGGGTGGAAGGTGGAGTACTGCTCGTAGCCGGCAGGGCGGTTGGCCGGGTCGATCACGAGGCCCCACGGCAGGTCGGTAGGTGCGCCGAAGAGCTCCTGGTTGAACCAGTTGCCCCAGCGGCCGATCGCCTGCGCCAGGACGACGCCGGGTGCGATCGCATCCGCGAACGGCGGCAGCGGGATGCCCTTGCGGCGTACGCCGATCCAGGCGCCGACGCCGCCGAGGATGACCGCGCCCCAGATGCCGAGGCCGCCGTCCCAGATCCGGAACGCCGCGAGCAGGCCCTTGCCGTTCTCGCCGAAGTAGATCTGGTTGTCGGTGATGACGTGGTACAGCCGGCCGCCGACGATGCCGAAGGGCACCGCCCACACAGCGACGTCGGAGACCGTGCCCGGGAGGCCGCCGCGCTCGACCCATCGCTTCCCGCCGTACCAGATCGCCACGACGATCCCGAGCAGGATGCAGAGCGCATAGGCGCGGATGGGCAGCGGCCCGAGGTTCCAGACGCCCTGGGGCGGGCTCGGGATGGAGGCCAGCACGTCGACGCCCGACGTCCCCGGCACCGCGAGGGTGCCGGGGACGTGGACGTGCATCACTGCCGGATGGGTCACGAGTTCTTCGCGATGTAGCCGGCCAGGTCGGCGTACGCACTGGTCGGGACCTCGGTGCCGTTCAGGAACAGCGCCGGGGTGCCGGGGACGTTGGCGTTCTTGAACGTCAGGTAGCTGTTGTTGGCCCAGTTCTTGTACTTCACGTCGCCGACGCACGACTCGAACGTCGTGAGCTTGTCGCCCGTGATGCCGGCGTCCTTGCCGAACTGGATGAGCTGCTCGTCCGTCCAGCCGTCACCCTCGTTCGCGGGCTGGTTGGCGAAGAGCGTGTCGTGGAACTTCTGGCCCTCAGCCTTGCCGGCATCCACCGCGCAGCCGTAGGCCGACGCAGCGCGCGTCGACGACAGCGGGTTGGGGCTCTTGGGGAAGTTGTTCTGGATGAACGTGGTGGGGCGGTAGATGACGTTGGCGCTGCCATCGGCCGCGATCTTCTCGACCGAGGCGCCGTACTGCTGCTCGAAGGACGCGCACGCCGGGCACTGGAAGTCCTCCCAGATCGCCAGCGTCGGCTTCCCGGCGGCCGAGTTGATCGGCATGCTCCACGGGTTGTCGCCGTCGGCGCCGTTCGCGCCAGTGGGCAGAGCGGCGTCCGTGACGACCTCGGTGGGCAGGCCCGAGCTGGCGGTGTCAGAGCTCTGGCGCGAGCCCCACACGCCCACGCCGATGATGCCGAGCACCAGCACGGCGATCACGCTGCCGCCGATGATCTGGATCCGACGGTCGCGCTTGCGCTGCTCGGCCTCGGCGGCGGCACGCGCGGCGGCAGCCTTCTCCTTGGTCGACTTCTTGCTCTCCACCATCGTCGTGCTCTCCTCGGGCGGCGCGTACACCGTGTCGTCGGGGGTCTATCTCGGGTGCGGAACGGTCGAGCGGGTCGATCAGGTGCGGTCAGTACGGTCAGGCGGTCGTGTCGGCGTCGACGAGGTCGTCGTCCTCGTCGTCGTACGCCTCGAGCGCGAGGGGCTCGCGGTCGAGCGAGAACTTGGTGCGCGGCCAGGCAACCAGCCAGGTGGCCATGCCGACGAACAGGAAGTCGCGCAGCAGGTAGCCGACGTAGCGAAGGGTCTTGCCGTCCTCGGTGACGTCGCCGCCGCCGCCGAAGCAGCCGCACTCGATCGAGTAGCCGCGGACCCAGACGCTGACCACGCCGATCATGAAGCCGAGCATCAGCAGGGCTGTGGCGAGTGCGGCCCAGCGGGTGAACAGACCCACGAGGAGGAGGGCACCGAGCACCAGCTCGAGGATGGGCAGCCCCCAGGACAGCAGCGGCACGAGAGCGTCGGGCACGAGGCGGTAGGCGATGATCACCGACCGGGCGCCGTCGGCCTCGAAGAGCTTGGGCACGGCAGCGAAGAAGAGGATGCCGGCGAGAGCGACGCGCAGCAGCGTGCCGGTCCAGGCTCGGAGCTCGGAATTCACGGGCTGATCATCCCTCATGAGTACGCGGCAGGCCGGTACCGACCCCCTGGAGGGACGCTCCCGGCGTCCCGGTTGTTCCCCGAACCCGCCGAGCGTTGCCGGGATGTGACCCGGTCGGTCAGGCGTGGGCGCGGTGCCGGACGCCCTCGGCCAGCTCGGCGGCGAGCCGCCCTACCGCAGCCACCCCAGCCTCGGGGGTCTCCGCGTCGAGCAGCAGGCGAACGAACGCCGAACCGACGATGACGCCGTCGGCGTACTCCGCGACGTCGGCCGCCTGGGCCGGGGTCGAGACGCCGAGCCCGACGGCGACCGGGAGGCTCGTGCGCGGCCGGGTGCGGGCGACGAGCTCGGGGGCCGCGGCCGACACCGACTTCACGCCGGTGACACCCATGAGCGACGCGGCGTAGACGAAGCCCGAGGTGATGCCGCAGACGACGTCGATGCGCTCGTCGGAGCTGCTGGGGGCGACCAGGAAGACCCGGTCGAGGCCCGCGGCGTCGGTGGCCTCGATCCAAGGGCCGGCCTCCTCGGGCGTGAGGTCGGGCGTGATGACGCCGGCTCCTCCGACGGCGGCGAGGTCGCGCGCGAAGCGCTCCACGCCGTACCGCTCGATGGGGTTCCAGTAGGTCATGACCAGGGTCGGCGCACCGGTGCGCGCGACGGCCTCGGCCGTGGCGAGCACGTCCTTGGTGGTGGTGCCCTGCGCGAGCGAGCGCTCGGCGGCGGCCTGGATGGTCGGGCCGTCCATGAGCGGGTCGGAGTACGGCAGGCCGATCTCGACGATGTCGACGCCGTTCTCGACCATCACGCGGATCGCGTCGACGGCACCGTCGACGGTCGGGAAGCCGGCCGGCAGGTAGCCGATGAGGGCCGACCGGCCCTCGGCCTTCGCCGAGGCGAAGGCCTCGTGGAGCTTGCTCACGCGCGTCCCTCCGGGGCCCGGTCGCCCTCGAGAATGCCGAACCAGCGGCTCGCGGTCTCGACGTCCTTGTCGCCGCGGCCCGAGCAGTTGATGAGGATGATGCCGTCCGGGCCGAGCTCCTTGCCGAGGCGGATCGCCCCGGCGAGGGCGTGCGCGGTCTCGATCGCGGGGATGATCCCCTCGGTGCGGCACAGCAGCCGGAACGCCTCCATGGCCTCGGCGTCGGTGACCGCCTCGTACGTCGCCCGCCCGGTCTCGGCGAGGAACGCGTGCTCGGGGCCGACGCCCGGGTAGTCCAGGCCGGCGCTGATCGAGTGCGACTCGACGGTCTGGCCGTCCTCGTCCTGCAGGACGAAGGACCGCTGGCCGTGCAGGACGCCGACGCTGCCGCCCGTGATGGCCGCGGCGTGGCGGCCAGTCTCGACGCCGTCGCCGCCAGCCTCGTAGCCGCGCAGCTGCACCGACGGGTCGTCGTAGAAGCCGGAGAAGATGCCGATCGCGTTGGAGCCGCCGCCGACGCATGCCACCACGGCGTCGGGCAGGCGGCCGGTGAGCGCGAGGACCTGCTCGCGCGACTCGATCCCGATGATGCGGTGGAACTCGCGCACCATCTCCGGGAACGGAGCCGGGCCGGCGACGGTGCCGATGATGTAGTGCGTGTCGTCGACGTTCGTGACCCAGTCGCGCATGGCCTCGTTCATCGCGTCCTTGAGCGTGCGGCTGCCGGACATGACGGGGACGACCTCGGCGCCGAGCAGCTTCATCCGGGCGACGTTGAGCGCCTGGCGGCGGGTGTCCTCCTCGCCCATGTAGACCACGCACTCGAGGCCGAAGAGGGCGGCGGCCGTGGCCGTGGCGACGCCGTGCTGGCCCGCGCCGGTCTCGGCGATGACGCGGGTCTTGCCCATCTTCAGCGTGAGGAGCGCCTGGCCGAGCACGTTGTTGATCTTGTGCGAGCCGGTGTGGTTGAGGTCTTCGCGCTTCAGCAGGATCCGCGCACCGCCCGCGTGGGCGCCGAAGCGGACGCACTCGGTGACGGGGTTGGGGCGCCCGGTGTAGTTGGCCTGCAGCGAGGCGAGCTCGGCCTGGAACTCGGGGTCGACCTTGGCGGCGCGGAACGCGGCGTCGAGCTGGTCGAGGGCGACGATCAGCGCCTCGGGCACGAAGCGCCCGCCGAAGCGGCCGTAGTGCCCGCTGATGTCGGGGAACGCCGTGGTCGCGGGGGTGCTCTCGGTCGCGGTCATGCGTGCAGTCTCTCAGTGGTCGGGTGAGTCAGCCACGTGTGTTCTTGACGGCGGGGTGCGCGCCCGCGGCCACGAGGTCGTGCACCGCGGTGCGCGGGTCGCCGCCGGTGACGAGGCTCTCCCCCACCAGCACGGCGTCGGCACCCGCGTGCGCGTAGGCGATGAGGTCGTGCGGGCCGCGGACGCCCGACTCGGCGATCCGCACGCACGAGGTCGGGATGCTCGGGGCGACGCGGGCGAAGGTCTCGCGGTCGACCTCGAGGGTCTTGAGGTTGCGGACGTTGACGCCGATGACGGTCGCACCGGCGTCGACGGCGCGCGCGACCTCCTCCTCGTCGTGCACCTCGACGAGCGGCGTGAGCCCGAGCGAGCGCGCCCGCTCGATGAGCGACACCAGCGCCTCCTGCTCGAGGGCCGCGACGATCAGCAGCGCGAGGTCGGCGCCGTACGCGCGGGCCTCCCACAGCTGGTAGCTCGAGACGATGAAGTCCTTGCGCAGCACAGGGATGTCGACGGCGGAACGGACCGCCGCGAGGTCGTCGAGCGAGCCGTCGAAGCGGCGCTGCTCGGTGAGCACGCTGATGATGTGCGCGCCGCCGGCCTCGTAGTCGCGCGCGAGGGCGGCGGGGTCGGTGATCGCGGCGAGCGCACCCTTGCTGGGGCTGGAGCGCTTGACCTCGGCGATCACGGCGACGCCGTCCTGGCGCAGGACGGCCTCGGCGTCGAGCGCCGCGCGGCGACCGGCCGCCATCCGCTTGAGCTCGTCGAGGCTCGTGCGCTCCTGCCGCGCGGCGAGGTCCTCGCGCACGCCGGCCAGGATGTCGTCGAGCACTGTCATGCGGTGAGGCTATCCGCCCCTGGGCCGTGGCCCTACCGCCGGGTACGCCTCAGGCGACCGCTGCTGATCCCAGCCAGGCCAAGGCGGGGAGTGCGTCGACGTTGCGGACCACGGTGAAGGCCGTGAGGACGCCGACGAGAGACCAGAGCACGGCCGGGCGCATCAGCAGGTCGGACGCCGCCTGCAGGGGGTGGGGGGTCTTGCCGTCGGGGTCACCGGTCCATGCGCGGCGCAGCCACGCGAACCACAGCAGGACGACGGGGAGCGCCAGCGCCACGACCATGAGGTTGTGGTCGGCGGCACCGAGGAGGTCGCCGCGGGCGAGCGCGTGGGTGGCGCGCAGGCCGCCGCAGAAGGGGCAGTCGAGGCCGGTGAGCGCCTTGGTCGGGCAGAGCAGGTAGTGGCCCGGCTCGTTCGGGTCGACGAGCCCGACGTACGCGAACCCGACCAGCGCAGCGGCCCCCACGAGCAGCGGGGTGCGGGCGGCGGCAGGGATCACGGCACCAGGGTAGGCACGGACGCCGGCAGCACGACGCCGATCCGCGCACCGCCCTCCGGCGCGGCGCCGGCGTACGCCCGACCACCGAGCCGCTCGGCGAGGCGTCCGACGAGCGCGAGGCCGATGCCGGTGCCGACCTTCCGGACGCCGCGGTAGCGCTCGTAGAGCGCGGCCGGCTCGAACGCGACGGCGACGTCCTCGGCGGTCAGACCCGGGCCTCCGTCGCGCACCTCGAGCAGCGCCGCACCCTGCTCCGCACGCAGTGCGAGCACGAGGGGGCGACCCTCGGGGGTGACGCGCAGGGCGTTCTCGCAGAGGTTGTCGACGATCTGCCGGACGCGCAGCGCGTCGGTGCGCGCGACCAGCGAGTCGACGATCTCGGCGCGGAAGAGGACGCCGACCTTCTCGCAGCGCGCGCCCCACACGGCCGCGGCGTCGCGCGCCACTGCTGCGAGGTCGGTCTCGACCAGCGACATGCGCAGGTCGGCGGCGCCGAGCCTCGCGAGGTCGAGCAGGTCGGCCACCAGCCGCTCGAGCCGCTGGGCCTCGGTGAGCATCAACGTGCCCGTGGCCGGCACCTGGTCGGCTCCGACGACGCCGTCGGCGAGGGCTTCGGCGTACCCGGTGATGCCGGTGAGCGGCGTGCGGAGCTCGTGGCTCACGGTGAGCAGGAAGTCGCGCTGGCGGCCTTCGCTCGTCGCGAGCGCGGCCGACAGGCGGTTGAGCGACTCCGAGACGCTGGCGACCTCCTCCGGGCCGTCGACGGGGAGGGCGACGTCGCGGGCGCCCGCGGACATCCGCTCGGCCGCGTCGGCCGCACGTCTCAGGGGCCGCACCAGGCGGCGGGCGGCGAGGAACCCGACGGCGATCGCGACGAGCAGGCCCACCAGGGCCGCGAGCAGAAGTCGGCGCAGCGCGATCGTTCCCTGCGACGCCGCGGAGGCGGAGTCCTGCACCAGGAACACCGAACGGCCCGAGGACGTGGACCGGCCCTCGACCAGCACCGTTCCGCCCGATCCCGTCGGCCGTACGTCGCTCACGGATCCCCCTGCCCGGGTGACGGCGAGGTCGGCCTCGGTGAGGGGCGGCGACGCAGCGCCGCGCGGCCGCACGATGTCGACGGCGATGCCCTGGGCCGCCAGCACCTGGCGCAGCCGGGCGCCGTTCATCATCTGGCCCATGACGCCGTCGTCCTGGCGGTCGATCACCTCCGCGAGCAGGTCGGCCTGGGTGCCGAGCTGCTGGCGGGCCTGGGTCTGCGCCGCGGACGTGATGAGCGGGTACGACACCAGGCCCGCGACGAGCACCGCGACGACGGCGACGAGCGCCGAGACCAGCGCGAGCTGCGCGCCGAGCGACGTGCGCTGGGCGCGGGCGGGCGCGGAGGTGGTGCTCACGGTGCCTCGGCGCTGTAGCCGACGCCGCGCACGGTACGGATCGGGCTCGCGTCGCCGAGCTTGGCGCGGACCTGCGCGACGTGGACGTCGACCGTGCGGGTGCCGACGACGGCGGCGTACCCCCACACCTCGCTGAGCAGCTGCTCGCGCGAGAGCACGCGGCCCGGGCTGCGCATGAGGTGGACGAGCAGGTCGTACTCCGTGGCCGTGCAGCTCGACCTCGGCGCCGTCCACCCGCACCTTGTGCGCGTCGCGGTCGACCTCGACGCGACCGAGGGCGAGGCGCGGCATCGCAGTGGGGACGCCGCTGCGGCGCACCGCGGCCTTGACGCGGGCCACGACCTCGCGGGGTGAGAACGGCTTGGTGATGTAGTCGTCGGCGCCGAGCTCGAGCCCAAGGACGCGGTCGATCTCGTCGTCGCGCGCGGTGCAGAAGAGCACGGGGACCCAGTCGCCGTCCGCCCGCAGCTGCCGGCACACCTCGGTGCCGTCCATCTCCGGCAGTCCGACGTCGAGCACGATGGCGACGGGATGCAGGGAGCGGGCGGATGCGAGGCCGCCTCGGCCGTCGCGCTCGACGTGGACGCCGAAGCCCTCACGGGACAGGTAGAGGCGCAGGAGGTCGGCGATGGACGCCTCGTCCTCCACCACGAGCACGAGCCCCTGCGCTGCCACCTGTCCAGGGTGTCAGAGCAGGGGCCCGCGACAGGTCAACGCAGTGTTCGAGTCTCGTCAGGACTCGCGGTGGGTCAGTGGTCGGCGGGGGCGGTGCCCTGGCCGTAGCCCATCATCGACATCACCTTGCCGACGACACCGCCGACGATGAACAGGCCGATGCCGCCGACCCAGAACAGCACCCAGTTGGCGGCGAGGACGCCGATCGCGCCGATGACGAAGGCGATCATGCAGATCGTGACGGCGGTCCACGCCGCGGGCGTGTTGCCGTGGCTGTTGAACGTGCGCTCGCTCATGGGGTGTCCTCCGGTGCGTCGGTCGCGGCCATCATGCCAGCCGCGGGGCCGTCGAGGTCGGACCGGGTCGGGTCCGGCGTGGGGCCGTCGCCAGAGTCGAGGGTCGGGTCGAGGGTCGGGTCGACGCCCTGGTCGAGCTGGTCCCAGGCCGAGGCCGCCGCAGCCCCGGCCGAGACGCCCGTGGCGCCCGTGGCAGCGGCAGCCGCGTCGGTCTCCGGTGACCGCTCGTAGCGGCGTCCCATCACGGGCCAGCGGCTGCCCCGGAAGGCCGCGGCCAGACCGGCCACCACGAGCAGCGCGCCGCCCACCACGACCACGAGCCACCACGGCGTGATGCTCAGAGCGGGGTCGACGTCGATGCCCGCCTTCTCGGACACGAGCCGGACGACGTCGGCCCGGTTGCCGGCGCCGAGGCCGAACCAGAGCGCGCCGCCCGCGGCGAGCAGGCCTTCGCCCACGAGCAGGACGCCCGTGACCGCACGGCCGAAGCGTCGGGTGGCCACCAGTCCCGCGATGCCCGCGAGCGCGAGGATGGCTGCGGCCGAGCCGGCCGGCTGGATCTCGCGGCCCTTCAGCTCGAAGGTGAGCGACGGCAGGCCCTCCTGCCTCACCACCGCCGTCGCCCACACCTGCGAGAAGCCGAGGAACAGCAGCGCCGCGCCGATCGCGAGCAGGATCAGGGCCGTGCGGTAGCCGCGGCGGTCCGGCTCGGACTCCGTGACGTCAGTGCTCTGGTCGCTCATGCGGATCCGGCCGGGCGCATCGTGGCGGCCATCGCCACCGCGCGCAGCACCGCCGCGGCCTTGTTGCCGCACTCCTCGTGCTCGGTCGCCGGCACCGAGTCGGCCACCAGCCCTGCGCCCGCCTGCACGTACGCGGTGCCGTCCTTGATCACGGCCGTGCGGATCGCGATGGCGGTGTCGAGGTCGCCTGCGAAGTCCAGGTAGCCGACGCAGCCGGCGTAGACGCCGCGGCGCACCGGCTCGAGCTCGTCGATGATCTCCATCGCGCGCGGCTTCGGCGCGCCCGACAGCGTGCCGGCGGGGAACGTCGCCGCCAGCACGTCGTACGCCGTGCGGCCCTCGGCGAGCGTGCCGACCACGGTCGACACGATGTGCATGATGTGGCTGTAGCGCTCGATCTTCATGAACTCGACGACCTCGACCGATCCGGGCGCGCACACGCGGCCGAGGTCGTTGCGGCCGAGGTCGACCAGCATGAGGTGCTCGGCGCGCTCCTTCTCGTCGGCGAGGAGCTCGTCGGCCAGCGCGTTGTCGGCCTCCGGCGTCGCGCCGCGCGGCCGCGAGCCCGCGATCGGGTGCAGCAGCGCGCGGCCGTCCTCGACCTTCACGAGCGCCTCCGGCGAGGAGCCCACGACGTCGAACGCGACCTCGTCGGAGAGCGAGCCGTCCTCCGTCACGACGGGCACGCGCAGCAGGTACATGTACGGGCTCGGGTTCGTGACGCGCAGGACGCGGTAGACGTCGAGCGAGGACGCCGGGCTCGGCGAGCTGAACCGCTGCGACAGCACGATCTGGAACGCGTCGCCTGCGCGGATGTACTCCTTGCACGCCTCGACGCCGGCCATGTACGTCTCGGGGGTCGTGCGCGAGGTGACGTCGGCGACCGCCGCCACGTCGTACGTCACCGCGGTGGCGGCCGAGTGGGTCGCGAGGTCGGACTGCATCGCGTCGAGCCGGCGTACGGCGTCGGCCCATGCGTCGTCGACGCGCTCGTCGGTGGCGTCGTAGTTGATGGCGTTGGCGATGAGCAGCACCGAGCCGTCGTGGTGGTCGAGCACCGCGAGGTCGGTGGCGAGCAGCATCGCGAGCTCGGGCACGCCGATCTCGTCGGGGTTGGAGTCGGGCAGCCGCTCCCAGCGACGGACGACGTCGTACGACAGGTAGCCGACCATGCCGCCGGTGAGCGGCGGGAGGCCGGGCAGCCGCTCGGTGTGCAGTGCCGCGATGGTGTCGCGCAGGGCCTCGACCGGGTTGCCACCGGTCGGCAGGCCGACGGGTGCGTTGCCCAGCCACACGGCCTCGCCGTCGACCTCGGTGAGCATCGCGGCGCAGCGCACGCCCACGAACGAGTAGCGCGACCACGAGCGGCCGTGCTCGGCGGACTCGAGCAGGAACGTGCCCGCCCGCTCCCCCGTGAGCTTGCGGTAGAGGCCGGTCGGGGTCTCGCCGTCGGCGAGCAGGCGGCGCACCACCGGGATCACACGGCGGTCGCGCGCGAGGGCGCGGAAGGTCTCGAGGTCGGGCGCCGCGGAGCCCGCGAAGCCGGTCGGGTACGGCGTGGACGCGGTCGTCGTCATGCGGAGGCCCCCACGAGCAGGTCGGCGTCGAAGCAGGTGCGGTCGCCGGTGTGGCACGCGGCGCCGACCTGGTCGACCTTCACGAGCACGGTGTCGCCGTCGCAGTCGAGCCGCACCTCGCGCACGTGCTGCACGTGCCCCGAGGTGTCGCCCTTGACCCAGAGCGACTGCCGCGACCGCGACCAGTACGTGGCCCGGCCGCTCGTCAGGGTGAGGCGCAGCGCCTCGGCGTCCATCCACGCGACCATGAGGACCTCGCCGGTGTCCCACTGCTGGGCGACGGCGGTCACGAGGCCGCGGTCGTCGAAGCTCACGCGGGCGATCGCGGCGTCGGTGTCGTCGAGCACGGCGTCGGCGGGGTCGTGGGTCACGACGCCATTGTGCCGTGGCACGGACGGCGTACTGCCCTGGGTTAACGCGCTCGGCGTGCGAGGATCTCGCCGACGGCCGAGGGGCGGCCGGGGCGGCGCACCGATCCCGGTGCGCTCGGTGGTGGAGGGGGCTCCCATGTCGGACGCGCAGGGTGACGCGCAGAACCCGTTCGCGCCGCCGGACTCCGCCCCCGGAGCACCTGTTCCGCCCGCTGCACCGTCCCCCGTCGGACCGTCCCCGTCGTTCCCGCCGCCGACGGGCGACCCCATAGGCGGCCCCGGCTGGGCCGCGAGCTCCCCTGCCGCCTACGGGTACTCGCCGTACGCCGTGCCCTCGACACCGCCGAAGCCCCGGCGGCGGGGCGTCGCGTGGGCGATCGGCGGCGGGATCGCCGCCGGCGTCCTGCTGCTCAGCGCGGTGGGCTACAGCGCCTACACGATGCTGGACGACGCGATCACCGAGGCGAGCAAGCGCAGCACCGAGCCGCACTCCAGCGGCGACCAGGTGTGGGTCAGCGAGCTGAAGCAGGGCGACTGCTACATCCTGGACGAGGGCGACCGGCGTGACCTCACCGCCGGCGAGGTCACGATCATCGACTGCCAGTTCGCCCACGACGGCGAGGTTTACGGCGTCGGCACGCTCGACTTCACGAAGTACCCGGGCGCACGGGCGGTCAGCGACGCGGCCGAGAAGCTCTGCGCCGACCACGAGACGGTGCTCGACCCCGCGGTGTACGACGCGGACGGCCTCACCGGCTCGTGGTACTCGCCGCTCGAGGAGGACTGGGCCGTGGGCCCGCACTCGGTGGAGTGCGTGGTGGAGGCCGACGACGCGCTCGGCCTGCGGCGTTCGTGGATCGCGCGCGGCGCGAGCGCGTCGCCGGAGAAGGTGTAAGCGGCTAGCTGCGGCGCAGCCAGCGACCGCCCTCGCCGATGGTGAGGAGCAGGAGCACTGTCAGCGTGACGCCGATGCCGATCCACGTGCCGAAGCCGTAGCTCGTCGTGGCGCCCGAGGAGGCGCCTCCCACGATCTGCCAGAGCGAGGCCACGAGGCTGAGGGCAGACAGGACGACGAGCGTCCACGCACCCCAGCGGCGGCCCTGCACGGTGGCGATGCCGACCACGAGGTAGAGGGCGCCCATGGCCGCGAGCACCAGCGCGCCGATGAGGACTCCGGCGAGGAGGGCCGAGGCCATGTCATCGAGCCCCTGGACCTGCGGGCCGGCCGCGGCGACCGCCTCGTCGATCTGGGCCTTGGCACCGAAGTAGCCGAGCAGCGCGACGCCCGCCATCAGCGCGACGATCGACCCGGTGATGATCGAGATGACGCCGGCGGCCAGCACGTTGCCGGGCCGCACGTCGACGGGGGCTGCCGCCGCGCGGCTGTGCGCGCGGGCGGCCATGGAGGCGGTGGGGTCCCACACGGCGGGGGCGTCGTCGTACCCGGCGGCGAGGCCGCCGTGCACGGGGACGGCGCCGTAGCCCGGGGCCGCGAGCGGGCCGGTGGGGCGCACCTCGTCGACTGGGAGGCCGAACTGGTTCACCGCGGGCGCCGCGGGCGGGGGTGCGAACTGCTGCTGAGCGGGGGCTGCGGGTGCAGCCGGCGCCGTGGTCATGCCGAAACGGTCTGTCGTCGCCCCGGCCTGCGGCGTCGGCCGCGGACCCGTGGCGAAGAAGTCGTACTCCGGTGCTGCCATGACGTGCGTCCTCCCCTGGGCAGGATGTGGCTCCCGCTCCACAGTGGAGGTCGGCACCCCGGGCCCGGCCCTTGAGCCGGGCGGGGGCCGTCCGGGTGGCGCATAGGGTGGGCGGTCCGGGCTGCGCAGACGTGCGGCCCCTCGAGGAGGAGCGTCCGTGGCCCCGAGCAACGCCGTCGCCCGCGCCGAGCGGGCCGCCCTCGCCGGCCTCATGCTCGAGGTGGGCCCGGACGCACCGACGCTCTGCGGCACCTGGACCACCCGCGACCTCGCCGCCCACCTCGTGCTGCGCGAGCGGCGTCCCGAGGCCGCCGGCCTGGTCATCCCCGCGCTCAAGGGCCGGATGGGCCGCGTGCAGGACGGCATCGCGGAGCGTCCGTACGCCGACGTCGTGGCCGAGGTGCGCCAGGGCCCGCCGTTCTGGAACCCGATGGGCTTCGGACCGGTAGACGCACAGGCCAACACGGTCGAGTTCTTCGTCCACCACGAGGATGTACGGCGCGGTGCGGAGCCTTGGGAGCCGCGGGCGCTCGACGCTGCCACGACCGCTGCGCTGTGGAAGGTCGTGCCGACGACCCTGAAGGCGATCGCGCAGCGCTCCCCCGTCGGCATCGACGTCGCTCCGTCCGACGGGCCTGCCGCGGGCACGACCATGACGCTCAAGGGCGGCACGCCCAAGGTGACGCTCGTCGGACCGGTCGGGGAGATCCTGCTGGCGGTGTACGGCCGCGTCACCTCGGGCCTCGAGGTCGTGGGCGACTCCGCGGTGGCGGACGCGTTCCGATCGTTCCCGCGCTGAACCGGGGGATTGCTCGCTAGCGGACGGGGTGGCCAGCCGTTGCGATCGCGGCCTTGACCTCGCCGATGGTGAGGTCGCCGAAGTGGAAGACGCTCGCGGCCAGCACCGCATCGGCCCCGGCCTCGACGGCGGGCACGAAGTCCTCGACCTTGCCGGCGCCGCCGCTCGCGATGACGGGGACGGAGACGACCGCCCGGACGGCGCGCAGCAGCGGCAGGTCGTAGCCGTCCTTGGTGCCGTCGGCGTCCATCGAGTTGAGCAGGATCTCACCGGCACCGAGCTCTGCCGCCTGCACCGCCCACCCGACGGCGTCGACGCCGGTGGATCGGCGTCCGCCGTGGGTGGTGACCTCCCAGCCGGACTCGGTGGTGACACCCTCGGGGCCGCGGCGGGCGTCGACCGACAGCACGATGCACTGGGCACCGAACCGCTCGGCCGCCTCGCGCAGAAGCTCGGGCCGGGCGAGGGCTGCGGTGTTGACGCCGACCTTGTCGGCGCCCGCGCGCAGGAGGCGGTCGACGTCGTCGACGGTGCGCACTCCCCCGCCGACGGTCAGCGGGATGAAGACCTGCTCGGCCGTGCGCCGCACGACGTCGTACGTCGTGGCGCGGTCGCCGCTGCTCGCGGTGATGTCCAGGAAGACCAGCTCGTCGGCGCCCTGCGCGTCGTAGGCGCGGGCGAGCTCGACCGGGTCGCCGGCGTCGCGGAGGTCGACGAAGTTGACGCCCTTGACGACGCGTCCGGCGTCGACGTCGAGGCAGGGGATGACACGGACGGCAACGGGCACGTCGCACAGCCTAGGCGGGCGGTCTCGACAGGCCTCCACGGGTTCTCTGGCTTACGGTCGACCCATGACCGAGCACCCCGGCGGAGAGCAGTCCCTCGCCGAGACGGAGCGTCTCGCGGCCAGCACCTATCTCGCGCTCACGACGTACAAGAAGGACGGCACCGCTGTCGTCACGCCCGTGTGGGCGTCGACGGACGGCACACGTCTGTACGTGTGGACCCAGGCGGACGCCGGCAAGGTGAAGCGGGTGCGCAACCGCGGACACGTGCAGGTGGCGCCGTGCGACGCCCGCGGAGCCCTGCAGGGTGCGCCGGTCGATGCGAGCGCCCGAGTAGCCGACTCGCCCCAGGACCTCGCCAAGGTGACGGCCTTGCACAAGGCGAAGTACGGCGTGCAGTTCAGCCTCTTCAGCCTCGCCGGCAAGGTCTTCCGCCGCGGCCGCCCCTACGCCGCCCTCGAGATCACCGTCGTCTGACCCAGCCCCTGCGGCGACGGGCAAGCACTCCGCGGACGAAGTCGATTCGGTAGTGGTAAGGCGCGCTCTGCGCCGCCTTTCCACTACCGAATCCCAGCCCGGGACCGTTTCGGCCGCCGTGGTAGCCGAGTCAAGGTTCGGCGGGCACCGGCGGACGGCGGTCTCCGCCGGCCCAGCGGAGCGCGGCTCCGGCGACGAGCATGACCGCGATCGCGGCTGCGGCGTTCAGCGGCAGCCCGGCGTACTCGATCGTGCGGGTGGGGAAGCCGCCGAGGCCGGTCGCGGAGATGACGAGCGTCGAGATGCCGATCAGCAGCGTGGCGACGCACGCGACCACGGCGGCGGCTCGCGGTGACGGACGACGGCTGCGCAGCGGCGCGTCCCACCAGACCAGGGGCGCGTGCTCGAGCGGCCAGAGCAGGCGGACGACCGCCCACACGCCCACGCCGTACGCCGCGATGAACACGACGCTGCCGAGCAGGTAGCCCCAGCCGGCGGGGACGGGGTAGCCGTCGGCGCCGATGGTCACCGGCCGGTCGAGGTGCAGCGCGTGCGCGAGGGTCGACACGGCGATGAGCACCGGGAGGTGCCAGAGGTAGAGCGTCATCGCGACGAGGTTGACGCCAGTGACGGGACGCCAGATTCGAGGACGCTCGAGCAGACGCCGGAGGGGCGCGTCGAGCAGCGTGACCAGCGCAGCCAGCACGACCGAATGGATCGCGAGCACGATCGTCGGCGGGGCCATGTTGCTCACGGGCTCGCCGGGCATGCCGACCATCGAGACCGGGTACGGGCCGTAGCGGATGAGGACGGCGTTCGCGGTGAAGGCGAGCGCGACGGCCGCGACCAGCACCGGCCACGGGTAGGCGCCGAGCGAGCCGTGGGAGCGCAGTGCGCCGAGGTAGGCGGGCACGGCCCAGGCGAGGACGAAGTTGAGCAGCGCCACCGCCTCGGGGAGCCCGAGCGCGAACCGCGCGAGGTCGACGAGCCCGACCAGTCCGAGCAGCAGCAGGAGGCCGAGCACTCCCCCGAGCAGGCTCGTCCGACCGAACAGCGGCGCGAGCGCCGTCACGAGGAGGTACGCGCCGAGGAACCACAGCAGCTGCGTGGTCAGCATCATGAGCGGCTCGGCCGTCCTCGCCGGCGCGAGCAGCGTGACGACCGTGGCGATGACGGCCATGAGACCGAGGTAGATCCAGACCGGGCGCAGCAGACGCCGGCCACGACCCCAGAGCCACGACGCGTAGTCGCCGCCACGCGCGTGATGGCGTTCGTACGACAGGGCGTTCGCAGCGCCGCCCGCGAAGAAGAACAGCGGCATGATCTGCAGGATCCAGGTGAGCGCCTCAATCCGTCCAGCGCAGTAGTCCCCCGCGTGTCGGCCTAGGCGCCGTCGGACTCCTCGGCGGCGGCCCTAGCGGTGGCACGCTCGGCGGCCCGCTCGCGAGCGCCCTCCCCGTAGTTGATTAGCGGCCGGAGAGCGGCCGACGCGGCGTCACGGAGTGTGTAGGCCGTCGCGAGGTCACCCCCTCCCATCCCGTAGATGTAGCCGACAGTCCACCCCTCGGGGTCGGGCTCGAACGTGACGCCGAGGAGGTACTCCTCTCCGGCGGCCAGGAGGTCGGCTACGGCGGACAGGGTCTCGGCGTCGTGCGGCTCGGCGGTCATGGCCGGAGTCTTGCACCCGGCTCCGACGACCGGGAAGACGCCGAGAGCCCCGCACCTCGACGCCGGGGGAAGCGTGAGGGGCGGGGCTCCGGGGTGCTCGGCGGGGCGACGGGGGGGCGCACCCCACCGAGCGGTCTCGGGGGTCTAGATCACCTCGACCTCGCCGAGGTTGTCGAGGATCTCCGACCGGCTCCAGGCGTAGACGGTATCGGCGGCGGCGGCCTGGGCGGCGTCCTCGTCCACGGCCTCGACCTCGACGGAGTAGACCGTCACCCGGTAGGACCGGGTCCGGCTCGCGGCGTCGCGGAAGTGGTCCTCCAGCCACCCCGGAAGGGCGGCGTAGGCCTTGCTCACGGCGTCCTCGTACTCCGAGCACCACCCCTGACGCACGGCCTGCTCGCGGCACACCTCGCCGATAGCGGTCACGGCGGCCTGACCCTCCCGGTAGCGCGTCGAGGCGAGGCGGTCGAGGCGCTCGACCTCGGCGGCCTGACGCGCGCTCTCGTCCCTCGCGGCCTGGAGCGCGTCGAGGAGGACCACGAGGGCGGCCGAGGCGTGACCCTCGGCGCCGGTCAGGTCTCCGGAGCGCGCGGCGTCGACGGCCGCCGAGAGGATCCGCTCCGCCGCTCCGACGGTGTCGGCGTCGGCAGCCTCGACGGCGTCGAGAGCGGCGGCACGGGAGGACGCCGGGACGACCGGCGCGAGGGGCTCGGGCTCCTCGGCGACGGCCTCGACCGGCCACGCCTGGAGGACCTCCTCCGTCAGGTCGTGGGCGCCGTGCGCGCGGTGCTCGGCGTCCTCGTGGCCGGACAGGAGGGAGCACGAGTACCCGCGCGGGCTCGGCGCCTTGCACCGCGAGGCGTCGGGGATCTCGACGGCCTCCAGGCGCCGGGCGTAGCACGTCACGGCCTCGTCACGAGCCGTGAGCCGGACGCGGACGAGGGACTCGGAGGCCGTGGCCTCGGCGGACTCCAGGGCCTCCACGACGCCGACCTCCCCGACGGTCACGCCGGAGTAGGGCTCGATGAAGCGGACGCGCGCCTCGGGGACGAGGCGGGCGTCCCTGAGGTGCGGGAGAGCGGTCGAGGCGTCGGGCGCTGCGGGGGTGGAGAGAGTGGCGGTCATGGTGAGAGGGCTCCTTAGCGGTTGGGGTTGGCGGTGCGGTTGCGGGCGTCGGCGTCGGACCACGAGGCCCGGCGCCGTAGGAGGACCGTCACGACGACGGCCCGGCGGCCGTCGGCGCTCTCGGCGACGACGACGGAGAGAGGGCCTCGGGTGAAGCGGCGGCGGCCCTCGTGCGGCTCGGACACGTCCGGGCGCCGGAGCGCCTCGGCGATCTCCTCGGGCTCCACGTCACGCTCGGCCATGACGCGCCGGGCGTGGTGAGTGAGGGCGACGCCGTCGGGATAGCGGTCGGCCGCGTGCGTCGTCACGAGGTGGCCTCCGCCGTCACGGCCTCGGCGGCCTGGACGACGCGCCGGGCCTGACGCCGGGTCCTCCAGGACCCCACGAGCCGGACGGCCAGGAGGACGAGGACGACGCACGCGCGCCACGTCCACCGGAGCGCGCGCCACGTCAGGACGACGGCCCACCGGAGGAGGTGCCACGCGGCCACGGCCAGGAGGACCGGGAGCGCGAGGAGGACCCACGAGAGCGCGCCGACGACGGGCGAGGACGAGGGAGCCGGGGCGCGGCGGTCGTCGCTCATCGGCCCTCGCCTCCGGCCACGATGCGGAGGCTCGCGGAGTGAGCGTCGGACACGGCCACGGCGGCGGGCTCGCGGTCCAGGAGGTCGAGGGCGGCTCGGCGCCACGCGGCGGCCTCGCGGCGTGCGTCGTCCAGGCGGGCGGCGGCCAGGAGGACGCCGAGGAGGAGGCCGACGGTCGCGGCCACGAGGGCCAGGGCGGCGGCGGAGAGAGCGAACATTGAGAGGGCTCCTAGCGATGTGAGAGGGCTCGGAAGTCCCGGCCGGGGAAGCGCGACGGGGGAGGCACGCTCCCCCGGCCGGGGGTCTAGCGGGGGCGGGTCAGGAGGCCTTGACGCACGACGCGGCCGGGGTCGAGAGGACCGGGCCGGAGGTGTCGGTGGAGACCTGGACGGCATACCCGGTGAGGGCGAGGGTCGCGCCGTCGGCGAGAGCCGAGCCGGGGCGGCCGATCGTCACCTGCACCTGCTTCGGCGTCCCCACCTGGAGCGGGACGCCGCACGCCGAGCCGGGGGTGGAGGTCGAGGAGGTGGACTCGACCGACAGGCTCCAGCCGGTCTGCGGGCTCACGGGCGCGGCGACTCCGGCCACGGTTCCGTCGGCGCCGGTCGCCACGAGGGAGGCGGTGTAGGTGCAGGACTCGCCCGGGTAGATCCCGGATCCGCCGGTCGAGGAGAGCACGCCGGAGTCCACGGTCAGGCTCGGGCACCCGGCCGGGCCGGAGGCGGGGCCGACGGTCGTCCACGAGGCGGAGAAGGATCCGCCCTTGACGGTGCCGGAGAAGTTGGCTCGGGCGAGGTACGCCGCGAGGGCGACTCCGGCGGCGGCCACGACGGCCACGACGGCCACGACGGGGACGCCGAGGACGCGGCGGCCGAGGATGCCGCGACGGTGGGTCGCGGAGGGGTAGGCGTGGGACATGTGAGACGGCTCCTAAACGGTCGAGGGCCTCGCGGCTCTCCGGCGCCACGGTGGCGCCGTGCTCGGAAAGGTAGCACCCGGCCTCTGACAGGCGCGCCAGGGCGTCCACAGGCGCGGCGTGACCGTTACGGCGGCCGGGTGCTCTCGACGGCCTCACGGGGCGCTCACGAGCCGCGAAAGGCCTACGTCCGGCGGCGTGTGACAGGGACGCCGACGGCTCCGGGGTGGGACCCTCGGCGGCATGGTGACCGCAGCAGAAACCGAGGGCCTAGACGCGCTCGTGTCGGACAACGTCCGAGCCGCACGGGCTCGGCTCCGGATCCGTCAGGCGGACCTAGCGGAGCGCCTCGGGTGGAGCCGGGCGAGCGTTGCGAGCCTGGAGGACCGGCGCCGACGGGTGACCCTCGCGGACGCGGTCGGCTTGTGCTCGGCGCTCGGGCTCACCTTGACCGAACTCCTCGACGGCCGGGAGGGCGCCGAGGCCCGGCGGGCTCTCGGCCTGGAGGCGTCCGGACGCAACGTCTAGACGGGTCAGGCCCCGTGCCGGGAGCCCTCTCACAGGATCGGCGGCACGGGGCCTGACGGGTCGAACTCTAGTCGCGGTGCGGCTCGTGCTCTGCCAGGGCGTCGAGGGCCTCGGCCAGGGCTCGGAGGTCCTCGCGGATCTCCGGCTCGGGCTCGACGGCCACGGGCTCCTCGGCCACGGGCGCCGAGCCCCACCCGGAGTGGTCGGCCAGGGTTGCCGTGAACGCGGAGACCTCCTCCGGCGCACCCGGTTCGGGGGCGAACCGGCGCACCTCGCGCCTCACGAAGTGGTTCCCGCTCACGCGGCCACCTCCACGGGCTCGACGGAGACGACGCCGACAGGGAGCACCTCGGCCCGGTGTGACGCCTCGCGGATCCACGCGGCGGCCACGGAGGCCCGGAGGTCGGAGGCGGCCTCGGCGGCGCCGAGCGCGAGCGACGGCGGGAGCGCGCGGTTACTCGGGATCACGAGCAACGGAACGCACCGCGAGGCGATGAGACGACGCGCGGCCTCGTGGTCTCCGTCCACCTCGCCGGACTCCAGGAGGACGACGAGGGCTCTCCCGTACAGGCGCCGGGTCGAGGTCCGGTAGGCGGTGGCGCCGGGCGTCACTTGGTGCAGGGCCGTCGCGGCGCCGTACCGGGTGGCGCTCACGAGGCGGCGCCGGTCCACTCGACGCGCGGGGCCGTCGCGGCCTTGTGAGCGGCGGCGGCCTTGTCGGCGGCGCGGTAGTGCTCGACCGCCGAGCCCGCGAGGGTGTCGAGGTCGGCCGGGAGAGGGAGCCGGTCGGCGAGGCGCTCGGTGCGGACCATCTGGGCGCTGAAGTCGTGCGGTCGCCGGGTGAGGCGGTCGCCGAGCATCTGCGGCACGAGGGCCTCGGCGTACCCGGCGGCACGGAGCGCGACGCCGTCGAGGGAGGACAGGCTCCGGAAGGCGTCGCGCGCGGCCTCCACGGAGGCCTCGGCCTCGGCGATGCGGCCTCGGGCCTCCGTCGAGGTCCTGACGGCCTCGACGTGCAGGGCCTCGCGGGTCGCCGGGTCGAGGCAGGCGACTCCGGCGGCGCGGTCCACGTCGGCGGCGGTGTGCCGGGCCTCGGCCACGGCGGCGTGGATCCGCGCCCACAGGCCGAGGAGCCGGGCGCCGAGCGCGTCGGCGTCGGGGGCCTTCACCTTCACCGGGCCGGAGGTCGTCGCCTCGGCGGCGGCCCTCCACGCGCCGAGCGCGGCGGCGTGGTCGGTCAGGGCGTCGAGTGCCTCGGAGCGCGTGTCCTCGACGCGGTCCGAGACCGCCGCGTGAGCCGCGAGCGCGTCGGCGACCGGCGCCGAGACGGCGGCGAGGTGGGCGAGGAGCCCGGGGTCAGTCTTCGGCTCGGCGGTGGCGGTGAGGATGCCCGGTCCGCCGCTCCACGTCTGCGGGACGAGGAGGGAGTGGCCGGAAGCGGAGGTGTAGAGGTTCGTCATCGTGAGCGCCCTCCTAGGGCGCGAGGCCTCGGCCGCCGGGGCGGAGTCGAGGGTCCGGCCGTCGCGCCAATCGCGACGTTCACCGGGGGTGCGGACGGGGGTCCGCGAGTGTCGGGGGATCGGCGGATTGCCTACTCTCCCAACGGTTTACGGGGTTCGTGCCAATCGGCCGGCCAGGGAGGCCAGGGCCGAAAGTCCTTGTGCCGCAAGGACTCTGAGCATTCGCCGAAAGTCCGTGTGCGCGTTGCGGTCTCGCGGTTCGGGGCTCGCGAGGCGGTCGATGGGCTCGGGTCGTCTCGCATTGTGGGATGACTGCGTTAACTAAAGGCCGTCTGACCTGCGGAAACGTCTGTAAGGCGATTTTGCGGGCGGGGTGGGGTGAGTGGACCGGGACGGGGGTCTCGGGCCTCTACGGGCCGTTCTAGGCCGTTCTAGAGGGTGCCTCCTGACGCCGTCGGAAGGCTCTCGCCTCCTTCGGCGTCACGGTGCCGCCGACGGTCGTCGGCTCCTCGACGCCGACCCGTGAGGCCTCGGCCAGGAGCCGGAGCGCCGCGAGGGCCTCGACCCGGACGGCCTCGGGGGTCTCGACGCCGAGCGGAGGCCACGGGTCGCGCGTCACCTCGGCCGCCATGACAGGTGGTCGGGCTCGACGCAACGGGGCTCGGCGCACACGACGCGGATCGGGCCGACGCGCTCGGACGACAGGGCCTCGATCACGAGGCGCCGCACCTCGGCCGCGCGGCTCGGCGACGGCCACGCCGAGCACCCCGTGGCGGGGTCGTGCTCGGCGAGGCCGACGACGGCGGAGAGGACCTCGGCCGGGTCGCCGGTCGCGAGGGCTCGGCCGAGGGCGTAGCCGGTCACCTTCGGTCGGCTCGGCTCGGAGGCCTGGACCCGCCGGGTCCGCTCGCGCTGACAGGCGAGGCAGCACCGCGCCCGGCCGCCGGGCTTGCTCCGGTTGCGGACGAGGAGCGAGAGCCGCGACTCACCGCACGAGGCGCACGCCCGCGAGGCCTCGACGCGCTCGGGCTCGGGGACCTGACGGAGGAGGACGACGGCGAGCCGGTCGAGGGTCGTCGTGGTCATCGGCGGCACCCGCCGTGGAGAGGCTGGAGGACGCCGCGCCGAGCCGCGACGGGGCGACCGCACGAGGTGCAGGGCTCGACCTCGCCGAGGCGAGCGCGGGCGGCGGCCTCCTCGGTCATCCGAGCCATGAGGGCGGCGTAGCGGAGCGGCGCGGCCTCCTCGGCCCGGAGGTACTCCAGGTCGGGGGTTGCACGCCTCGCACGCTCGGCGGCCACGAGGACGGCCACGCCGGACTCCTCGGCCACGTCGAGGCCGTCGGTCTGCGCGCGGTCGAGGGCATCGACGGTCAGCCACCTACGGCCCCGGGTCCGCTCGGCGTCGGCACGGAGCGCCGGGACGCACGGCCAACCGGCCAGGGACTCCAGGCCCTTGCTGTCGTTCACGGTGAGGCCGGGGTCACGGGTGGAGGCGGTCACGGCGCGGGCTCCTCGGCGGGCTGGGGACGGGCGGCGCGCTCGCGGCGGAGGGCGTCGATACGAGAGAGGTCGGCGGCACGGGTGGCGGCCTCCTCGACGGTCAGGGGCTCGGGCCTCGGCACGGTGAACACGACGCCGACGGCGCCGCGACGGGAGAGCCGGGCGGCCTCCTCCAGGAGCCGGAAGAAGTCGCCTTGCGAGAGGCGCGCACCCTTCCGGACGCCGGAGCGGAACGCGGCGGTGAGGTACTGCCTCCAGGCCTCGGCGCGGGTGTAGGTGCCGTGGGGGAGGTGGGCGATGAACGTGCGCGCGTGGTCCTCGGCCAGGGTGCGAGCCGCGAGCGTCGAGGCACGAGGGCCGAGGGCCGGGGTCGAGCGCCACGCGGTCAGGAGCCCGGCGGTCGAGACCGGGTCACCCTGGGAACGGAGGAGGAGCGACAGGGCCTCGTCGGCGGCGGTCGCGGACCACGAGCCCCACCCCCGCGACCGCGCCTCGGCGACGGCCCGCGTGCGGGCGAGCGCCGATGCGTACTCGACCGGCTCGGGGTCCGGCTCGGGGAGCGCGAGGACGAGCGACCGCGCGAGGGTCTCGGCGGCCGGAGCGCCGTGGTCGTCGCGGGGCTGGAGAGTCAGGACGCCGGAGGCATCGGGGGCGGCCAGGAACCGGCGTAGGTCGGCGTCCTCGGCCACGCGCCACTCGGCGGCGTGCAGGAGGACGGCCAGGACGCGGCCGACGGCCAGGGGCGACAGGACCTCGGACGGAGGAGCCATAGGGCCGTCGAGGTGGGCGACGCCGAGCGCGAGGCGGCGGCCGTCGAGGAGGGCGGGGAGGTTGGCGAACATGGGGGCGGGTCTCGCTTTCGGTTGGCGGGTGGAGGTCGAGCGGATCGAGCGGCGGCGGGTCGAGGGGTGGGCGACGGCTCCGAGTAGGACCCGCCTCGGAGCCGTCGCGCCGGTACGGCCTGAGACCCGCCAAGGCAACGGCCGTACGTCTGTCCCCGCACCGCTCGACGCGGTCGAGCCGGAGGCGCTCGCGCCCACCCCTGCCTCCTGAAGTCAGGAGCGGGCGTTACCTAGGCGAGCGTCGAGCGGTGCGGGGGTCTAGGGGCTCGGCGCCGGGGCGGCCGAGCGGGTGTCTCACTCCGCAGATAGGCGAACTCGTGCGCGATCCGCAGCGCGCGGCGCCGGAGCGCCGAGCGTCGGCCGAGGAGGACAGGGCAGGAGGGCGCCAGGAGCCCCCGACCTGCTCACGGTTCGCCGGGTGAATCTCGGTGGCCGGGCGCCGGGAGCGGCCTGGAGGTGGTCGAGGGCTTGTGCGCTTGTGAACCCTCAGACTCGTACGCACCCTGCCGGGCTATGCCGCTTCGGAAGGGGACGGGAGCGCGGAGGGGTCCCTCCCCACCCCTCCCGGCGGAAACGCGCGGGGGTTTCGGCGGTTTAGGGCTCGCGAGGCGTGATAGTGACGGATTAGCGAGATAGTGACAGATAGGACGAAGTGCCGTTAGTACCTTCTATTTCCTATTCCTGTTAGAGGCTCTCTAAAAACAAACCTAGAGAGGGAATAGTAAATAGCGGTAGATAGCCTCACTTCGTCCTATCTGTCACTTAGGGCTGAATCT
Source organism: uncultured Actinomycetes bacterium (assembly GCA_963843975.1). Classification (GTDB taxonomy): domain Bacteria; phylum Actinomycetota; class Actinomycetes; order S36-B12; family CAIYMF01; genus Longivirga. Next base: position 950,767 of record CAWJMG010000003.1, read on the forward strand.
GTCACCACCCCTCGACCGGCCTCCGCCCGGCGGCACCGCCGACGGCCTCCAGGCGCCACCGTCGGCGCTCCCGCGCCACCCTCGGCGGCCTCCTGACGCCGTATCAGGGCTCCAGGAGCCCCGCTCCCGGCCGAACGGCCGCACCCCCGTATGTCCGGACCCCCGGCCATTCCGTGCCGCCTACGGGCCTCCTGGGGCCTCGGGGCCTGGAGCCGTGCTCACGCCGGACGCCGAGGAGCCCCGCTCCTCGTGAGAGGGGCGGGGCTCCTGGTGCTCGGGCCGGTCAGGCGGCGGCCTCGTGCTCGACGGCCGCCGGGTCCAGGCGCCATGCGTCGAGGATCCGGCCGAGGTCGAAGGTCCGGCGGCCTCGGACGCCGGGGCCGAGCGCCAGGGCGCCGACGGTCCGGGCGAGCGCGTCGCGGCGGTCCTCCAGCGTCCCGGCCTCCCACACGTCCCCGTACGTCCGGCCGGTCTCCCGGAGGACGGTCATCGCGAGCGCCGGGAGAGCCGCGAGGCGCTCGGCCTCGTCCTCGGCGGCGTCGAGAGCCGCGAGGGCCTCGGCGCGCTCGGAGCGCGGCGCCACGGCCAGGGCGGCGCGTGCCGCGTCCACGCGGTCCTCGGCCTGGGCGAGGCGCTCGGAGGCCTCGTCGGAGAGCCGCACGGAGACGGTCTCGGGCAGGCTCCCCCACCCGGCGAGCCACGCGGCCGAGACGGCGGCCTCGACGGCCTCGGCGGAGGCAGCGACGGGACGCGCGCAACGCTGACCGGCGCCGTCCGACGGGCAGCGGTAGAAGGACGGCGCGTCGTGCTTGCTGGAGACCGCGAGGCGCGAGCCGCACGAGTGGCAGACGAGGACGCCGGAGAGCAGACGGGCCGGGCGGCGGTTGCTCGTGCTCGTGCGGCGCTCGGGCGCCGAGAGGATCCGGCGCACCTCGCGGAGCGTCGAGGCGTCGAGGACCTCGGCCGCGCCGTCTCCCTTGACGAGAGTGTTTCGGAGGCTCGTCCGGCTCCAGGCGGCGGCACGACGCGGGGCGTGGCCGTGGTCGTTGAGGTAGCGCACGACGCGCACGACGGGCTCTCCAGCGACGACGCGGGCGGCGGCGAGGCGGAGCGTCGCGGCCTCGGCCTCGTCCACCTCCAGGACCTTTCCGGCGCCGTCGGGGTTGGGGACGGCGCGGAGGCCGTAGGCAATGACTCCGCCGTTCCAACGGCCCTCAGCGCGGAGGCGCTCGTGGGAGGCGATGTTGCGGGCTTTCGTCGCCTCGCGCTCGGCCTCGGCCATGCCTCCGAGGACGCCGACCATGAGCGGCCACGCCGAGACGTCGCCGGAGTCGAGATTGTCCGAGTAGGACAGGAACCGGACCGGCTCGGAGACCGCCGTGCCGTCGGCGTCAATGCCCTTCACCGTGTCGAGGAACCGGGCGAGTCCGGCGGTGCCGCCACGGCTCACGCGGTCCAGGCGCCACGCGAGGAGATGCGTCGCGCGACCCTCGCGGGCGTCGGCGAGCCACGCGAGGAGGCCGGGCCGGTTGCGGAGGGCGCCGGACTCTCCGTCGTCGGTCCAGATGGAGACCACCTCCAGGCCGTGACGCTCGGCGAGGGCGCGGAGGTCGGCCTCTTGTGCCTGGAGGCCGGTCGAGTCGGCCCCGGAGGCCTTGCTCTTGCGGAGGTACAGGGAGGCGGTGGCGGTCATGGTCGAGGAGGGGGCCAGCGTGCGTGAGGTTGCTCGGGTGGTCATGTGAGAGGGCTCCGTTTCGGCGAGCGGTGAACTACTGCTCTCCGAAGATAGAGGCGAGCGCCTGCGTCCACGGGAACGCCGCGAGCAGGTTGCCGAGCACGGGTACGCCGTCCGGCCAGGCCACCACGGCCATGATCACGTGGCCGACCACGACGACGAGCAGCGCCGCCGCGCGAGCGCCGTCCACGACGCGGTCACGGTCGGGCGGCGTCTCGGCCGCAGCCCGAGCCGTCGGCACCGCCGCGAACACCCGGATGCTCACGCCCTCAGCGTGGCACGGGGTGTGCCACGAAGGGGTCTTTCGTCGCTACGAGCGCAGCGAAGCTGACCCTATCGGGGCGCGGCGACACTCAGGCGCTGTGGCGCTCGGTGAAGTCGAGGATGCGCGTCCACGCGTCGGAGCAGGCCTCGGCGTGGTCGGCGAAGGTGCGGTCGAAGAAGGAGTGCGGCGCACCGGCGTACACGTGCCGTTCGGCGTCGACGCCCCGGGCCGTGAGACCGGCGATGAGGTCGTCGAAGCTCTCGGGCGCGATGCTCTGATCGGCGCCGGCGAGCAGCATGAGGATCGGCGCCTGCACCTGGTCGGCGACGGGGCCGACGTTGTCGACGCTGCCGTAGAAGCCGATCGCGCCCGCGAGGCCAGGCTGGTCGGCGGCCTGGCGGTAGGAGTTGCGGCCGCCGAAGCAGAAGCCGACCGTGAAGACCGACTCGGCACCGTCGGCGCGGAGCTTGTCGAGGCAGGCGGCGACGTCAGCTGCGATCCCCGGCTGGGTGGTCTGCGGGATGTGCGTCTGCCAGTCGAAGCCCTCGGCGCGGTCGTCGGTGTCCGCCGTACGGCCGAACCAGTCGAACGCGACGGCGTGGAAGCCCGCCTCGGCGAAGCGCTCCGCGAGGTGCTTGTAGTAGTGGTGCAGGCCGCGGATGTCGGGGAGGATCACGATCCCCTTCGTCGACGGCGCGGCCGGGTGCGCCTCGTAGGCCATGAAGCTGTTGCCGTCTGCGGCGGTGAGGCGCAGGTCGCCGCGGGCGCCGACCTCGCCCTGGCGCGGCGGTGCGGGCGGGCGGGACTCGTCGCTGTGGCACATGGCTCGGACCCTACGTCGGCGTCGTACGCCATGCACCCAGGACAGGGGCGATCGACGAGCGGCCCTTCACGCGCGGATCAGGGCATGACTCCGGGGATGCCGCCGTCGAGGCGGAACTCGCTGCGCTCGATGCGCGGGGAAATCGCGGCGATGGCCTCGGGCAGGGTGAACGCGCCCGCGTAGAGGGCCTTGCCGACGATCGCACCCTCGACGCCGAGCGGCACGAGCTCGGCGATGGCGTGCAGGTCGGCGAGGGAGGACACACCGCCGGAGGCCACGACCGGGCGGTCCGTGCGCTCGCAGACCTCGCGCAGCAGCTCGAGGTTGGGGCCGGTCAGCGTGCCGTCCTTGCGGACGTCCGTAACGACGTAGCGGGCGCATCCCTCGGAGTCCAGGCGCGCGAGCACCTCCCAGAGGTCGCCGCCGTCCTCGGTCCAGCCGCGGGCGGCGAGCGTGGTGCCGCGGACGTCGAGGCCCACGGCGACGCGGTCGCCGAACTCCGCGATGGCCTGCGCGCACCACTCGGGGTTCTCGAGGGCGGCGGTGCCGATGTTGACGCGGGTGCAGCCGGTCGCGAGAGCGGCGCGCAGCGACTCGTCGTCGCGGATGCCTCCGCTCATCTCGACCTTGATGTCCATGCGGCCGACGACCTCGGCGAGCAGCGCGGCGTTGGAGCCGCGGCCGAACGCGGCGTCGAGGTCGACGAGGTGGATCCACTCGGCGCCCTGCTCCTGCCAGGCGAGCGCGGCCTCGAGCGGGTCGCCGTACGACGTCTCGCTGCCGGCCTCCCCCTGCACGAGTCGGACGGCCTGACCGTCCGCGACATCGACGGCGGGGAGCAGTTCGAGGTGGGTCATGCCCCCACCCTAACGAGCGCCGAAGCGGACCCTTCCTGCCCGTGCGCGCGACGTCGCCGCGCAGCGCCTACACCGAGCGGTCGTAGAGAAGGACACGCAGGACCGGGAGGAACAGCAGGCTGAACAGGAGGATCCAGAGCCGGGCGGACCACTCCGGCACGAACCACCACGCCACGGCCTGTGCCGCCAGGAGGATCACGAGCAGCACGAGGAATCGGCGGCGGCGACGAGGGGCCAGCGGGTCGTTCGGCGGGAACCGGCGTCGCCACCAGCGCCCGAGCCGCGTGCGCGCCTTGCCGACGGGCTCGGTCACCGTGCCCGCGACGGCTGCACGCTGCTCGGCTCGCGCGCGGCTGCGTTCGCGCTTCTCGCGCTCGGCTGCTGCTGCGGCCTCGCGCTCGGCGCGTCGGCGGGCGCGGTCCTTGCTCATGCCGTCCCCGTCACGAGCCGAGCGTCGCGACCCAGTTGGCCAGCACCCGCGCGCCGGCGTCGCCCGACTTCTCCGGGTGGAACTGCGTCGCGGCGAGCGGGCCGTTCTCCACCGCGGCGACGAACGGCTCGCCGTGCGTCGCCCAGGTCACGAGCGGTGCCCGGAGCTTGTCGTTGGTCGGCTCGAGCTCCCAGCGGCGCACGCCGTACGAGTGGACGAAGTAGAAGCGCTCGTCCTCGACGCCGTCGAAGAGCACCGAGCCGGGCGCGACGTCGACGGTGTTCCAGCCCATGTGCGGCAGCACAGGCGCCTGCAGCTCCTCGACGACGCCGGGCCACTCCCCCAGGCCCTCGGTGTCGACGCCGTGCTCGACGCCGTGCTCGAAGAGCACCTGCATGCCGACGCAGATGCCGAGCACCGGGCGGCCGCCCGCGAGGCGGCGGCCGACGATCTCGTGGCCCTTCACCGCGCGGATGCCGGCCATGCACGCCGCGAACGCACCGACGCCGGGCACGACGAGCCCGTCGCACTCGAGCGCGGCCTCGCGGTCGGCCGTGACGGTGACATCGGCGCCGGCGCGCAGCAGCGCGCGCTCGGCGGACAGGATGTTGCCCGACCCGTAGTCGAGGACGACGACCTTCGCGCTCATCGCGTCATCCCTGCTTCGGCAGCCACGCCATGGCGGCCGCGAACGACAGCACGGCGGCGCTCGCCAGCACCATCGCCGGCAGCCAGCGGCGGTTGCGCGCGAAGGAGTACACGCCGCCGATCAGGATCCCGGCGAGCACGAGCATGGCGACCCACACAGGACTACAGCGATCCCTTCGTGCTCGGCACTCCGACCACGCGTGGGTCGATCTCGACGGCCGTGCGCAGCGCGCGCGCGAAGGCCTTGAACTGGGTCTCGACGACGTGGTGCGCGTTGCGGCCGGCGAGCACGTTGACGTGCAGCGTGATCCGCGACTCGGCGACGATCGACTCGAAGATGTGCTTGGTCAGCGTGGTGTCGTACGAGCCGATGCAGCTCGACGATCTCCGGCTCGTTGTGCACGAGGTAGGGACGGCCCGACAGGTCGACCGCCACCTGCACCAGCGCCTCGTCGAGCGGCACGAGCGCGTCGCCGTAGCGGCGGATGCCGGCCTTGTCGCCGAGCGCCTCGCGCAGCGCCTGCCCGAGGGCGAGCGAGGTGTCCTCGACGGTGTGGTGCGCGTCCACCTCGAGATCGCCCTGGGTGCGCACGACGAGGTCGAAGCCGCCGTGCTTGCCGATCTGGGCGAGCATGTGGTCGAAGAACGGCACGCCCGTCTCGACGTCGGCGGTGCCGCTGCCGTCGATCTCGAGCTCGACGAGGACGTCGCTCTCCTTCGTCGTGCGCTGCACCCGCGCGGACCTGCTCATGCCGTGACCTCCTCCAGCGCGGCGCGGAACGCCGCGTTCTCCTCGGGCGTGCCGACGCTCACCCGCAAGTACGACTCGGGACCGGTCTCCCGGATCAGGACGCCGCGCTCGAGCAGCCCCTGCCAGACCGCGTGCCGGTCCGCGAAGTGCCCGAACAGCACGAAGTTCGCGTCGCTGTCGGGGACGGCGTGGCCGCGGGAACGCAGCCACGCGACGAGGGCGTCGCGCTCGGCGCGCAGCAGCGCGACCTGCTCCTGCAGCTCGCCGGCGTGCGCGAGCGCCGTGCGCGCGACAGCCTGCGTGACGGCCGACAGGTGGTACGGCAGGCGCACGAGCTGCACCGCCTGCACGACGGCGGGCGAGGCCGCGAGATAGCCGAGGCGTGCGCCCGCGAGCCCGAACGCCTTGCTCATCGTGCGTGTCACGACGAGGCGCGGGTGGTCGGCGAGCAGCTCGAGCGAGCTGGGCGTGCCGCTGCGGCGGAACTCGGCGTACGCCTCGTCGACCACGACCATGCCGGGCGCCGCGTCGAGCACCGCGCGCACGACGTCGAGGTCGAGCGGGGTGCCGGTGGGGTTGTTGGGCGAGGCGAGCAGCACGATGTCGGGCTCGTGCGCCTCGATCGCGAACACCGCCGCGACAGGGTCGACGCGGAACTCGGCGTCGCGCGGGATCGTGACGTAGCGGGTGAAGGTGTCGCGGCAGTACTCGGGATACATCGAGTACGTCGGCGAGAAGCCGAGCGCGGTGCGGCCAGGACCGCCGAACGCCAGCATCAGCTGGTGCATGACCTCGTTGCTGCCGTTCGCCGGCCACAGCTGCTCGCCGGTCAGGGCGACGCCGCTCTCACGACCGAGGTACGCCGCGAGGTCCGCACGCAGCGCCACGGCGTCGCGGTCTGGGTAGCGGTTGAGCCCGCGCGTGGCGTCGGCGACGGCGGACGCGACGTCGGCGACGAGGGAGTCGGACGGCGCGAACGGATTCTCGTTCACGTTGAGGCGCGCTGCGACGTCGAGCTGCGGGGCGCCGTACGGCACCTGACCTCGCAGGTCGTCACGCACCGGGAGGTCGTCGAGGTGGGTCATCTCAGCCGCCGCTCGGACGGTTGACGCGCACCTCGACGGCCGCCGCGTGGCCGGGGAGGTCCTCGGCGTTCGCGAGCGCGATCACGTGGTGGGCGACGTCGCGAAGCGCCTGGGCGTCGTAGTCGATGACGTGGATGCCGCGCAGGAACGTCTGCACCGACAGGCCGGACGAGTGGCAGGCGCAGCCGCCGGTGGGCAGCACGTGGTTGGAGCCGGCGGCGTAGTCGCCGAGCGACACGGGCGCGTGCGACCCGACGAAGATCGCGCCGGCGTTGCGCACCCGCAGGGCGACGGCGCGGGCGTCGCGCGTGTGGATCTCGAGGTGCTCGGCGGCGTACGCGTCGACGACGGCGAGGCCTGCGTCGAGGTCGTCGACCAGCACGATGCCGCTCTGCGAGCCGGCGAGCGCCTCGGCGATGCGCTCGCTGTGCTTGGTGGCCGGCACCTGGATCGCGAGCTCGGCCTCGACGGCGTCGGCCAGCTCGGCGCTCGTGGTGACGAGGACGCTCGCGGCGATGACGTCGTGCTCGGCCTGGCTGATGAGGTCGGCGGCGACGTACGCGGCGTCGGCCGTGTCGTCGGCGAGCACGGCGATCTCGGTGGGACCGGCCTCGGAGTCGATGCCGATGCGGCCCTTGAGCAGGCGCTTGGCCGCGGTGACGTAGATGTTGCCGGGGCCCGTGACCATGTACACGGGTGCGACGTCCTCGGTGCCGTAGGCGAACATCGCGACCGCCTGGGCGCCGCCGGCGGCGTACACCTCGTGCACGTCGAGCAGGGCGCAGGCGGCGAGGATCGTGGGGTGCGGCAGCCCGCCGAAGTCCTTCTGCGGCGGGCTCGCCACGGCGAAGGATGCGACGCCCGCGACCTGGGCGGGCACGACGTTCATCACGACCGAGCTCGGGTAGACCGCGCGGCCGCCGGGCACGTAGAGGCCGACCCGCTCGACCGGCAGCCACCGCTCGGTGACCGAGCCGCCGAGGACGACCTGGGTGGTGGTGTCCGTGCGCCGCTGGTCCTCGTGCACCAGGCGCGCTCGCCGGATCGACTCCTCGAGGGCAGCACGGACCGCCGGATCGAGGTTGGCGAGGGCGGAGTCGAGCGCCTCCTGCGGCACGCGCAGGCTCGGCGGGCGGACGCCGTCGAGCTTCTCGCCCCACTCGAGCACCGCCTCGGTGCCGCGCTGGCGGACGTCCTCGACGATGGGCCGGACGGTGTGCAGCACGCTCTCGACGTCGACGGCTGCACGGGGCAGCACGTCACGAGGGTCGACGGACGAGCCCCGGAGGTCGATGCGGCGGATCACGCCGGCCAGTCTACGGAGAGCCGCCTCCCGCACCCACCCGAGTACTGCCCGGCGTCCGCACCCTGAGACGTGGCCGTTCGCGGCTCGCGGAGGGGCGGGGATGCGCCCCGGACGGCGGTGGGCCACGCTGGGGCCGTGACGGGCAGGCGGGTCGGCGACCGAGCAGTGATCCCGCTGTTCCCGCTCGGCACAGTGCTGGTGCCCGGGCTGGTGCTCCCGCTGCACGTGTTCGAGCCGCGCTACCGCCAGCTGCTGACCGATCTCGCCGCGAAGCCCGAGCACGAGCGCGGCTTCGGGGTCGTCGCGATCCGCGAGGGCGGCGAGGTCGGCGAGCAGGGCGTGAAGGCCCTGCACGAGGTCGGCACCCTCGCCCTCCTGCAGTCCGTCGCCGGGTGGCCGGACGGCCGGTCGGACATCACGACCAGCGGCGACGCGCGCTTCCGCGTGGTGCGGCTGGTCGACGAGGGGACGCCGTACACCTGCGCCGAGGTGGAGTGGCTCGCCGAGGGCGACGGCGACGGAGACACCCCTGCCCTCGCACAGGCTGTGAGCGCACGGTTCGACGAGTACCGCGCGGCGGTGGCGGGTGCCGGGGCGGTGGAGGCCGCGCAGATGCTGGCGCTGAGCTCGGAGCCGCGGATGCTGTCGTACCTCGTGGCCGTGGCCATGGTGCTCGACATCCGCGACCGCCAGATGCTGCTCGAGACGGCGACGACCACCGACCGTCTGCGCGCCGAGCTGTCGCTGCTCGGACGCGAGAACGTGCTCATGCGCGAGCTGCCGTCGCTGCCGGCCATCGACCTGGCCCGCACATCCAGCGGCGTGAACTGACACCCTGACCTGATGAGCCCCCTCGAGGACGAGCACGCGAGGCTCGCCCTCGACGCGGCCGACCAGGCCGAGGTCGTGCTCGCTCTGTTCGAGGAGGCGTCCCCGGGCGACCACCGGCCCGCCGACGCCATCGAGGCGGCGAGGGCGTGGGCCCGCGGCGAGATCACCATCGACGCCGCACGCGATGCGGCGTACGGCGCCCACACCGCGGCGCGGGAGGCGCACACCGCCGAGGCCGTGGCCGCCGCCCGCGCGGCGGGCCACGCCGCAGCCACCGCGGAGAACGCAGGGCACGCGCCGCACGCCCGGCAGTACGCCGACCGCGCGACGGCCGAGCGCACGCGACGCGACGGGAACCTGTCGTCGCCGTGACGGCGGAGTCCGCGATGATGCGGGCGTGAGCACGAAGCCCTCCCCCGGCGGCACCCCGGCCACCGTCGCCCTGACCGCGGCCGGCGTCGCGTTCACGGCCCACGCCTACGACCACGACCCGGCTGCTCCGTCGTACGGGCTCGAGGCAGCCGACGTGCTCGGGCTGCCGGCCGAGCAGGTGTTCAAGACGCTGCTGGCCGACGTCGACGGGTCGCTCGTCGTGGCGATCGTGCCGGTCGCGGGCAAGCTCCACCTCAAGGCGCTCGCGGCGGCGGTCGGTGGCAAGAAGGCCGCCATGGCCGACCCGCACCTCGCGGAGCGCACCACCGGCTACGTCGTCGGCGGCATCAGCCCGCTCGGGCAGAAGAAGGCGCTCCCGACCGTGCTCGACGAGACGGCGATCCTCTACGACACGGTCTACGTGAGCGGCGGGCGCCGCGGGTTCGATCTCGGCCTCGACCCGGACGACCTGATCGCCCTGACCGCCGCGATCATCGCCGACATCGCCCGCGACTGACCGCGACTCCCGCGGCCCAGCCCGGCGCTCGCCCGTGCCCTGGAGGATGCAGCTCGGCGGCCGGGACGCCGGCGCTCACCAGCAGCCAAGCGACGAGTGAGTTCGAGTTCCACATCTCCCCCGTCCGCTGCTCGTCTCGTCCCCAGACGCACGTCGGGAACGAGGGAGCCAGCTCGAGGATGCGCGCTGCGACGACGGGGTCGTCGCTCACCCGCTGGACGCCGCCGACGGCGTACGCGCGGTCCGGGATGACGCCGTCGCGCCAGCAGTGCACCTCGTAGCGGAAGTACCTCGACCGCCCGAGCTGGCGCAGACCGACCGGGCCCGAGGCCACGGCACCGGCCGGCGTGTGGCCGGAGCCCCAGGCGGGCGTCATCTCCACGACGAAGCGATCGTCGCCTGCGACGACCTCCAGCGCCGCGTGGAAGAGCTCGGCGCGTGGCCGATGCTCACGCCAGGCGACGAACGCCTCGTAGGCCACGCCGTTCCAGTGCACGACAGGGATCCGCGAACCTGCACCGAGCGGGATCCAGAGGAGATCGACGCCGGACGCCGCCCGATGGGCCACGGTCTCGCCTCCCGTCACGATCCGGACCACGCGTGCCTCTCGTCGATGCGCGCCAGCCGACGTTGGAGTGCTCTGGCACGTCGGCGAGGCGAGTCAAGCCTCGAGCTTCCCGGGCTCGGGCCTCGATCTCGAGACGGTCGAGCGCGGCGTCGACGGCGTCCATCTCGTACGCGTGCTTCCTCGAGGCCTCGAACTGCACCTCGCGGATGGCTTTCGCCGACAGCCCGCGGGCGTTGGCCAGGAACACGTCCACCTGGGCGGCGTTGTAGCCGCGGCCCTTCGCCTTCGGGAACGCGCCCCCGGCGCGCACACCGGGCGGCAGCGCGGACATCGGCCCTTGCGGCAGCAGCGGGGCCGCGTCGCCCTGCAGGGCGGCGAGCTTCTCCGGTGATGTCCTCGGCCTTGGGCCGCGGCCACCACGAGGTGAAGTCGGGGATCAGAGGCCTCCGATGATCGGCGCGAGGATCACCTTGACGATCATCGCGACGGGGTAGACGAGCGCGTAGCCCAGGTTGACCCGCGGATCGGCTCCTGTCACGTCGTTCGCATAGGCGAGCACCGCGGGCTGCGTCTGGGTGCCGGCCATGACGCCGGCCAGCGTCGGGCCGTACGCCGCGGAGAGGCGGCGGGACACGAGCAGCCCGACGGCGACGAGGACCGTCACGACCGCACCGGTCGCCAGGAGTCGCGGGCCGATGTCGCTGGCGAGCGCGTCGGCGAGCGCAGCGCCGGCGTTCGACCCGGCGTACGCCAGGAACATGAGCATGCCGAGCTGGGTGAGCGTGGCCGAGACCGAGTGCGGCAGCGACCACAGCACCGGGCCGGTGCGCTGCAGACGGCCGACGACGAGGCCGACCAGGAGCGGGCCGCCCGCGATGCCGAGCGACACCACGGCACCGCCGGGAAGGGGCACGTGGATGAGCCCGACGAGCAGGCCGATGCCCAGGCCGAGGAACAGGCCGACCGGGTTGATGTCGGTGGCGCCGCGCTCGGAGTCGCCGAGGTGCTTCGCGACCTTGGTGATCGCCTCGGTCGGGCCGACGACGCGGACGCGGTCACCGAGGGCGAGCACGAAGTCGTCGGTCGCGAGGATGTCGACGTCGCCGCGGCGCACGCGGGTCGCCGTCACGTGGAACTGGCCCGGCAGGTCGAGCTCGCCGATCGTGCGACCGGCGATCGCGCGGTTCGACAGCGCGATGCGTCGGTAGTCGAGCGCGGTGCGGTCGGCGACCAGCCTCACCGTGGACAGGTGGCCGAGGTCGGAGACGACGCGCTGGACGGTCGGGCCGTCGCCGACGACCGTGATGATGTCGCCCCGCTGCGGGTGGTACGTCGCGACCGGGAGGTCGAGCGTGCCCGGGTGCCCCGGCTCGTCGCCCGTCATGAGCCGCGAGAACACCACGTGGTGGCCGTAGCGCTCGCCGAGCGCGTCGAGGTCGGGCAGGTCGTCGAGGTCGACCCGGACCGACGCTCGCTCGAGCTTGGGCGGCGGCGCGCTGCGGTCGGCCTCGTCGGACGGCGTCTTGGTTCGCGCAGCGATGCCGGCGGCGATGAGCATGCCGAGGACGCCGAACAGGTACGTGACCGAGTAGCCGACGATGGGCTGCTCGGACTGCAGCCGCTCGGTGCTGGCCGCGAGGGCCGGCGTGTTGGTGAGCGCACCGGCGTACACGCCCGACAGAACCGGGCCGGAGAGGCCGAACAGGCTGCCGACCGCCACGGTGAGGCCGGCACCGCCGAGCAGCAGCACGGCGACGACGACGATCGTGCGCCCGCCGGTGCGCAGGGCGGAGAAGAAGGACGGGCCGGCGGCGACGCCGATGGCGTAGGCGAACAGCACGAGGCCGAAGGTGCCGACGACCTGCGGCAGCTTCAGCCGGTCGTCGTAGGCCGAGAGCGCGAGGGCCAGGAAGAGGACGGCCGCGGGGCCGAGCGAGAAGCGCTTGAACGACAGGGCGCCTACGGCGCTGCCGACCGCGAGCAGCAGACACAGCAGCACGAGCGGATTGTCGGCCAGGAGGTCTGCAAACGCTTTCACGACTCGAGCCTAGGCCCGCGCCGACGTCGGACGCCCGGGGCGCGACGCGAAGTTGCCCATGTCTCACTCCTCCCCGGACGGTGAGCCGACCCTACGCCCGCCACCGCTGACGTCGGGTCAGTGCTGCAGGCAGCTCGGGCCGAGCAGGGCCTTGAGGTCGCCGTACAGCGACGGCGACGGCGTGACCCGCAGACGGTCGTCGAGGCGCACGACCGTGGTGCGGGGGCCGTTGGCCAGCGCGAGCCGCACCTCGGTGACGCCGGGGTGCGCTGCCAGCACCTCCTTGAACCGGTCGATCACCGGCGGGATGCAGCGCGAGGCAGGGATCGTGACGACGACCGGGCCCTGCTCGCCGGTGGAGAGGTCGGGGACGCTGACCTCCATCGCGATGAACTTGGGCGCCTCCTCCTCGCTCTTGTCGAGGCGGCCCTTCACGAGCAGGACGGCGTCGGGCACGACGTGCGGGCCGACGAGCGAGTAGGTCTGCGGGAAGACCATGACGTCGATCGAGGCTTCGAGGTCCTCGAGGGTCGCGATCGCCCAGACGTTGCCCTGCTTGGTGACCTTGCGCTGCACGCTCGTGACGAGACCGCCGACGACGAGGACGCGGCCGTCCGAGACGTCGTCGGTGTGCAGGGCCGAGATCGGCGCGTCGCTCGCGGCCGAGAGGACGTGCTCGACGCCGTTGAGCGGGTGGTCGGACACGTAGAGGCCGAGCATCTCCCGCTCGTAGCCGAGGAGCGTGGACTTGTCCCACTCCCCCGTCGGGATCGGCGGCGGCGCGAACAGCGGTGTGCCGGTGCCGGCGTCGTCGTCGCCGAAGCCGCCGAAGAGGGAGTCCTGCCCGATGGCCTCGTTGCGCTTGATGTCGGCGATCGAGTCGATGCGCGCCTCGTGCACGGCCAGCAGGCCCTTGCGGCTCTCGCCGAGGCTGTCGAACGCGCCGGACTTCACGAGTGACTCGACCACGCGCTTGTTGACGACGCCGATCGGCACCTTCTCGAGGAAGTCGTCGAACCCGCCGAAGCGGCCCTGGCTCGTGCGCGCCTCGATGAGCCCGTCGACGACGTTGCCGCCCACGTTGCGGACCGCCGACAGGCCGAAGCGGATGTCGGTGCCGCGCGGGGTGAAGTCGGAGTCGGACTCGTTGACGTCCGGCGGCAGCACCTTGATGCCCATGCGCCGGCACTCGTTGAGGTAGACGGCCGACTTGTCCTTGTCGTCCTTCACCGAGGTGAGAAGCGCGGCCATGTACTCCGAGGGGTAGTTGGCCTTGAGGTACGCCGTCCAGAACGAGACGAGGCCGTAGCCCGCGGTGTGCGCCTTGTTGAAGGCGTAGTCCGAGAACGGGACGAGGATGTCCCACAGCGTCTTGATGGCGGCGTCGGAGTATCCGTTGGCGCGCATGCCGTCGCTGAAGGGGACGTACTCCTTGTCGAGGATCTCCTTCTTCTTCTTGCCCATCGCACGGCGGAGCAGGTCGGCTGCGCCGAGCGAGTAGCCGGCGAGCTTCTGCGCGATCGCCATGACCTGCTCCTGGTAGACGATCAACCCGTAGGTGTCGCCCAGGATCTCGGCCAGCGGCTCGGCGAGCTCGGGGTGGATCGGCTCGACCGGCTTGCGGCCGTTCTTGCGGTCGGCGTAGTCGTTGTGCGCGTTGGCGCCCATAGGGCCCGGGCGGTAGAGCGCGAGGACGGCGGAGATGTCCTCGAAGTTGTCGGGCGCCATCGAGCGCAGCAGCGCGCGCATCGGGCCGCCGTCGAGCTGGAACACCCCGAGCGTGTCGCCGCGGGTCAGCAGCTCGTAGGTGGGGCCGTCCTCGAGCGGCAGCGTCTCGAGCACGACCGTCTCGCCGCGGTTGTTGGCGATGTGCATGAGGCAGTCGTCGAGCACCGTGAGGTTGCGCAGCCCCAGGAAGTCCATCTTCAGCAGGCCGAGGGTCTCGCAGACGCCCATGTCGAACTGAGTGATGATCGCGCCGTCCTGGTCGCGCCGCCAGATCGGGATCACGTCGAGCAGGGGCTCCGAGCAGAGGATGACGCCGGCCGCGTGGACGCCGGGCTGGCGCTTGAGCCCCTCGAGGCCCTTGGCGGTGTCGACCACCTTGCGGACGTCGGCGTCGCCGTCGTACAGCGCGCGGAACTCGCCCGCCTCGTTGTAGCGCGGGTGCTTGGGGTCGAAGATCCCGGAGAGCGGGACGTCCTTGCCCATGACCGCCGGCGGCATCGCCTTGGTGATGCGCTCGCCGACGACGAACGGGTAGCCGAGCGCACGCGCGGAGTCCTTGATCGCGGCCTTGGCCTTGATCGAGCCGTACGTGATGATCTGGGCGACGCGCTCCTCGCCGTACTTCTCGGTGGCGTAGCGGATCATGTCGCCGCGCTTGCGCTCGTCGAAGTCCATGTCGATGTCGGGCATCGACACGCGCTCGGGGTTGAGGAAGCGCTCGAACAGCAGGCCGTGCTTGATCGGGTCGAGCTCGGTGATGCCCATCGCGTAGGCGATGAGCGCGCCGGCGGCCGAGCCACGGCCCGGGCCGACGCGGATGCCGTTGTCCTTCGCGTGCTGCACGAGGTCGGCGGTGACGAGGAAGTAGCCCGGGAAGCCCATCTGGATGATGACGCCGACCTCGTAGGCAGCCTGCGCACGGTGGGTGTCGGGGACGCCCTCCGGGAAGCGCATGGCGAGGCCACGCTCGACCTCCTTGACCAGCCAGCTCTCCTCGGACTCCCCCTCGGGGACCGGGAAGCGCGGCATGAGGTTGGCGCCCTCGTTGAACGACACGTTGCACCGCTCGGCGATGAGCAGGGTGTTGTCGCACGCCTCGGGCAGCTCGCTCCACACGCCGCGCATCTCGCCGGCGCTCTTGAGGTAGAAGTCGCGCGCGTTGAAGCGGAACCGCTTGGGGTCGTCCATGGTGGACCGGGTGCCGATGCAGAGGAGCACCTCGTGGCTGTCGGCGTCCTGCGGGTGGACGTAGTGCAGGTCGTTGGTGGCCACGAGCGGGATGTCGAGCTGGCGCGCGATCTTCAGCAGGTCGTCGCGGTGCTTGCGCTCGATGCCGATGCCGTGGTCCATCAGCTCGCAGTAGTAGTTGTCCTTGCCGAGGATGTCGCGGTAGTCGGCGGCGGCGGCCAGGGCGCGGTCGTAGTTGCCCGCCTGCAGCCAGCGGTTGACCTCGCCCGACGGGCATCCGGTGGTGCCGATGATGCCCGTGCCGTAGGTCTGCAGCAGGTCGCGGTCCATGCGCGGCTTGCGGTAGAAGCCCTCGAGGCTCGACAGGGACGAGAGCCGGAAGAGGTTGTGCAGGCCCTCGTTGTTCTCGGCCCACAGCGTCATGTGGGTGTAGGCCTGGCGGCCCTTGCCCGACGACTCGCCGTCCTCGCCCGTGCCCTCGTCGTAGCCGCCGCCGAAGTCGAAGGGCGAGCGCTCGAACCGGCCCTGAGGGGCGTAGTAGCCCTCGATGCCGATGATCGGCTTCACACCGGCGGCCTTGCCGCGCTTGTAGAAGTCGTACGCGCCGTAGAGGTTGCCGTGGTCGCTCATCGCGAGGGCCGGCATCTCGAGGCGGGCGGCCTCGGTGAACAGGTCGCCGAGGCGGGCGGCGCCGTCGAGCATGGAGTACTCGGTGTGCACGTGCAGGTGCACGAACGAGTCGCTCGACACGGGGGCGCCCTCCAATTCTCACCGACGACGACGGCACCTGCGCACCCCGCGCGAGGCGGGGTGCAGGGCCGGCCTCCGGGTGGGACCGCGCTGCTGAGGGCAGGGGGAAGGCGGCGTCCCGGAGGGCTCTCACCCTAACCCGGGCCACCGACGGCGCCGGGGCCGCCCGGAGGGATCCCAGGTGGCTCGGCGTGTCGGTGATCTTGGTCGCGTCAGGGGGCCGCGAGCGCGTCCATCACGGCGTAGGTGGCGTCGTCCAGGACGACCTCGGCGGCCCGCGTGTTGTCCTCGACGTGGGCGAGGGACTTGGTGCCCGGGATGGGCAGCATCACCGGGCTGCGGCGCAGCAGCCAGGCCAGCGAGAGCTGGGCCGCGCTCGCGCCGGTGCGCTCGGCGATGGCCGCCAGCGGGCCGCCCGGCGCCGCGATCTGGCCGCTCGCCACGGGGAACCACGGGATGAACCCGATGCCGTGGGCCTCGCAGTGCGCGAGCAGCGCCTCGCTCTGGCGGTTGGCCACGTTGTACAGGTTCTGCACCGTCGCGATGGGCACGATCCGCTGCGCAGCCTCGAGCTCCTCCACCGTCACCTCGGACAGCCCGACATGGCGCACCTTGCCCTCGCGCACCAGCTCGGCGAAGACGCCCAGCTGGTCCTCGAGCGGGACGTCCGGGTCGATGCGGTGGAGCTGGTACAGGTCGATCCGCTCCACCCCGAGCCGGCGCAGCGACATCTCGGCGCACTGACGGAGGTACGCCGGGTGCCCGACGACGGTCCACTGGTCGGGCCCCTGCCGCGTGAACCCCGCCTTGGTCGCGATGCGGACGTGGCCGTACGGGTGCAGCGCCTCGCGGATGAGGTCCTCGGACACGTACGGGCCGTAGGAGTCGGCCGTGTCGATGAAGTCCACGCCGAGCTCGACGGCGCGGCGCAGGACCGAGATCGCGCCGTCGTGGTCGTCGGGCTCGCCCCAGCGGCCCTGCCCGAGGATCTGCATGGCGCCGTACCCGAGGCGGTGGACCGGGAGGTCGCCGCCGATCGAGAACGTGCCGGAGGCGTGGGCGGGCTGCGAGGAGGTCTCAGGGCTCATACCGGCATCCAACCCGATCAGGTGAGACGCGCATTCCCGGGCGCGTTCGACCCACCTGCCGCCCCGGCACCGGGCAGGATGTCGCCGTGCCCGAGGGGGGCACCTCGAACGGGGGAAGCATGCACGTCCGGATCCGCCGCACCGGCGCGCTCGCCACCGCCGCCGTCGTCCTCGCGACCGGCATCGCCACGGGCACGGTCCAGCCGGCCTCCGCAGCCGCGTCCTGGCCGAGCACCGTGCTCGCGGCACCCCTGAAGAGCCTCGCGAACCCGACGTCCCTCGCGTACGCGGGCGGTCACCTGTTCGCCACCGACATCCTCGCCAGCAAGGTCCAGGTGTACGACGAGACGGGCGCACTGGTCAGGACGATCTCCCCCATCGCGAACGCCCGATCGGCCGTCGTCTCCCCCGACGGCTCCCACCTCTACGTCGCCGGGTACAGCAGCATCGTCGAGATCGACACGACGACGCTGCTCGGCACCGGCTCGTGGCAGGTCGCGCCGTGCGTCCAGGGGCTGGCGGTCACCCCGACGGCGGTCTACTACGGCTACGGGTTCGGCTGCGACGGCATGCCGCTGGGCGGGCTCAACCACATCGACCTCACGACCCGGACGGTGCACGACCCGACCACGCCCGACGTCGCCGACCTGGAACGGGACGGGGTCCGACTGGCCTACGCCGACGGCACCCTCTGGGCTCTGGAGTACCACGGGAACCTCCGGGCCTGGGACCACAGCGGCCAGACGCTGAGCAACCCGCGGACGACGTCGGTCGGCGTCTACGGCGGCCTCGTCATGTCGGCCCACGACTCGCGGCTCGCACTGTCCGGAGGTGGGAAGGCGACCATCTACTCGGCGTCGGACCTCTCGGTGATCCGCACCTGGACGCCGCCGGGCCAGACCATCTGGTCGGCCGCGTTCTCGCCGGACGGCTCGACGCTGGTGGCGGCCGGCTACGGCAGCCTCGGGTTCATGGCGTGGGACACGACCACGGGCGACCCCGTGTTCACGACCGCCGCACCCGGCGGCGCCGCCATCTACTCCGAGCCGACGGACACGGCCGTCGTGTGGAACACCGCCGGCACAGCCGTGTACACGCTGTTCCGGCAGAGCGGGAGCAACACAGATCACGCCCTCGTCGCCACCGGGCTCCAGGCGCCAGCCGCCCAGACGCTCGCGCTCACGGTGAAGGCTCCGGCGACGTACGGCGCCTACACCTCGCTCTATCTCAAGGGCAGGCCCGGCGCGACGGTGCGGCTCACGCTCTCCAGCAACAGCACGACCGTGGTGCGCACGCTGACCCTCAGCGCCACCGGCCGGGCCATCCTCACGCTCAAGCTGCTCACGAACTTCCGCGTGTCGGCCGCGACGGCCGCGACCCTTGCGTTCACCGGGAAGTCGGTCTCGGCGAAGTCCTTCGTCGTGCCGTCGCGGATGACGGTCGTGAGCTCCCCCGGCTACAAGACGGTGAACGGCGTGACCTACTACCACCGCGTCGGCGACGCGAAGCACCGCATCCGCCTCGAGCCGGCGGTGGGCGTCCGCAACGTCACCGTCACCGCATGGAAGTGGTCGGGCGGTCGCTGGGTGAAGGTCACGAACCAGGCGTTCCCCACGTCGACGGCGGGTGGCCTGATGATCACCTTCGTCAGCGTCTCGCCCCGAACGAGGTACCGCCTGACGTTCGCGTTCGTCGGCGACTGGCGCAACGGCCGCAGCAGCGCCGTGACGAAGCCGTTCATGATCGCCTGAGCAGACGGCTCGGCCTTCTCATTCACAGGTGCGCCTCCGGACGGACGGCCAGGATGGGCCCCGGAGGTACGACCATGACTGCGACGCCGATCGACGAGTTCGTCACGCTGTACGAGGACCTGCACACCCACCCCGAGCTCAGCTTCCAGGAGACGCGCACCGCCGGCATCGTGGCCGAGCGGCTCAGCGCCCTGGGCTTCCAGGTCACGACAGGTGTCGGGCGCACCGGCGTCGTCGGGGTGCTCGCCAACGGCGACGGGCCGCTCGTGATGCTGCGCGCCGACATGGACGCGCTCCCGGTGGAGGAGAAGACCGGCCTGCCGTACGCCAGCACCGTCCGTGCGATCGGCGAGGACGGCACCGAGGTGCCGGTCATGCACGCGTGCGGGCACGACGTCCACGTCACCTGCCTGCTCGCCGCCTGCGACCTGCTGGCGTCGGAGCGGTCGACGTGGTCGGGCACGGTCCTCGCGGTGTTCCAGCCGGCTGAGGAGACCGTGGGCGGCGCGGAGGCCATGATCGCGGACGGCATCTTCGAGCGGTTCGGCACGCCCGTCGTGGTGCTCGGCCAGCACGTGGCCCCCTTGCCGGCCGGCGCGATCGGGCTGCGCGCCGGCCCGACGTTCGCCGCTACCGACGGGCTGCGCGTGGTGCTGCACGGTCGAGGTGCCCACGGCTCCCGACCCGAGTCCTCGGTCGACCCGATCGTGATGGCCGCTGCGACCGTGCTCCGGCTGCAGACGATCGTCTCGCGGGAGGTCGCTGCGACCGAGACGGCGGTGCTCACGATCGGCACCATCCACGCCGGGGTCGCGAACAACGTCATCCCCGACCAGGCGGAGATCGGCATCAACATCCGGACGTTCACCGAGGACGTGCGCCGCACCGTGCTCGCCGCGGTCGACCGGATCGTGCGCGGCGAGGCCGCCACCGCGGGAGCCCCCGCAGAGCCGGAGATCCAGACGCTCATGTCCGCGCCCGCGGTCGTGAACGACCCTGACGCGGTCGCGCGCACGTCGGCGGCCCTGGCCTCGGTGGCCATGGTCGTCGACCCCGGGGTGGTCACGGGGAGCGAGGACGTGGGGATGTTCGCCACGGCGGCCGGTGCACCCTGCGTCTACTGGCTGCTCGGTGGCGCCGATCCCGCGCACTTCACCGCTCCCCCGCTGTCGGAGGAGTTCATGGCGCAGCTGCGCGCGGTGCCGTCGAACCACTCGCCGCTCTACGCCCCCGCGCCGGTGCCCACGCTCGCCATCGGTCGCGACGCCCTGGTCGCCGCTGCCCGCGCCTGGCTGTCAGGGCCTGCGTGACCCTCGCGCTCGCGCTGCGCCACGCGACGCCGGATGACGCCGCCGCGATCCGCGGCATCTGCCTGCGCACCGGTGACGCTGGGCGCGACGCCACAGCCCTGCACGCGGACCCGGACCTCCTCGGGCTGGTATGGGCTCAGCCGTATCTCGAGCTCGAGGCCGCCCACGCGCTCGTCGCGGAGGACGAGCGTGCCCGCCGGCTGGGCTACGTGCTCGCCACGCCCGACTCGCGCTCCTTCGAGGAGCGCGCGGAGGCGTCGTACTGGCCGGACCTGCGCCTGCGCTACCCCCTCGGGCCGGTGAGCGGGCGTACGGCGGCCGACGAGGAGGCCGTGGTGCTCGTGCACCGGCCGCCGACGGCGCCCGGCCCGCTGCTGGGCACCCACCCCGGGCACCTGCACGTCGACCTGCTGCCCGAGGCGCAGGGTCGGGGCGCCGGCCGTGCGCTGGTGTCGGCCGCACTCGACTCGCTGCGGGAGGCGGGGTGCGTCGGCGCGCACGTCGGCGTCGACCCGGGCAACGTGCCGGCCCTCGGCTTCTACCGGCGCCTGGGCTTCCTGGATCTCGCGAGCGCGCCCGACGTGGTGCACCTCGGCGTACGCCTCGGTGCCGGCGCGGAATAGAACGACGTCCGCCCGGGTTGCCGGTTCAACGACTTCATCGACGGCAGGGGCAGACCATGAGCGACTTCCACGACTGGAACCAGCAGATCATCGCGGAGTTCCGCGCCAACGGCGGGAAGGTCGGTGGCCAGTTCGAGGGTGCGCCGGTCGTCCTGATGCACGGCGTCGGCCGCAAGACCGGCAAGGAGACCATCCACCCGGTCATGTACCTCGCCAACGAGACCGACCCGCAGACGATCTACGTGTTCGCGTCCAAGGCCGGCATGGAGACGCACCCGGACTGGTACTGGAACCTCACGTCCGCGGGCCGGGTGACCGTCGAGGTCGGCACCGAGACGTACGACGCGACCGTCACCGACATCGAGGGCGAGGAGCGCGACCGCATCTACGCGATCCAGGCCGAGCGCTACCCGGGCTTCGCGGAGTACGAGGTCAAGACCGCGGGCATCCGCACGATCCCGGTCCTCGCCCTCACGCGAGTCTGACCGTTCGCGGGGCCGGGCTGGTCAGCCCTGGCTGATGATGTCGAGCGCGGTCTGCAGGTCGGCGGGGTACGGCGACTCGAGCTCGACCCACTGCCCGGTGCCCGGGTGCTCGAACCCGAGGCGCTTGGCGTGCAGCCACTGGCGGCCGAGCCCGAGGCGCTTGGAGAGCACCGGGTCCGCGCCGTAGGTCAGGTCGCCGACGCACGGGTGGCGCATCGCCGAGGTGTGCACCCGGATCTGGTGGGTGCGCCCGGTCTCGAGGTGGATCTCGAGCAGCGAGGCATGACGGAAGGCCTCGAGGGTGTCGTAGTGGGTGATGCTCGGCTTGCCCTCGGCGACGACGGCCCATCGCCACTCGTGCTGCGGGTGCCGGTCGATCGGGGCGTCGATGGTGCCGCGGAGCGGGTCCATCACTCCCTGCACGAGCGCGTGGTAGACCTTGTCGACCGTGCGCTCCTTGAACTGACGCTTGAGCGAGGTGTACGCCCGCTCGCTCTTGGCCACGACCATGAGCCCGGTGGTGCCGACGTCGAGCCGGTGCACGACTCCCTGCCGCTCCGCCGCCCCGGACGTCGAGACGCGGTAGCCGGCGCCGGCGAGGCCGCCCACGACGGTCGGGCCGTTCCAGCCCGGTGACGGGTGCGCGGCGACGCCGACCGGCTTGTCGACCACCACGACGTCGTCGTCGTCGAGGACGACGCGCAGGCCCTCGACCACCTCGGGGACGATCTGCACGGCCACGGGCTCGCCCGGCATGACGACCTCGAGCCACTGCCCGGTCGACACGCGCGCGGACTTGCCCACGACGTCGCCGTCCAGCGACACCTGGCCGTCGGCTGCGAGGTCGGCGGCCTTGGTGCGTGAGAAGCCGAAGAGCCGAGCGAGGGCGGCGTCGACGCGCTCACCCTCGAGACCCTCGGGAACGGGAAGCGAACGGACGTCTGCCATCTGAACCGTGTCCTAGGCCCGCGAGCCGTCGAGCTCGACGCCGCGCAGGGCCAGGATCACCATGAGGATGCTCGAGCAGACGATCGCGGAGTCGGCGAGGTTGAAGACCGCGAAGTTCGGGAACGTGATCCAGTCGACGACGTGGCCCTGGAACAGGCCGGGCTCGCGGAAGATGCGGTCGATGAGGTTGCCGACCGCCCCACCGAGCAGGCCGCCGAGGGCGATGGCCCAGCCGATGCTGCCGATGCGGCGCGACCTGCGGATGATGAAGTAGGCGACGGCCGCGGCGATAGCGGTGAACACGAACGTGTAGCCCGTTCCGAAGCTGAACGCTGCACCGGGGTTGCGCAGGAACGTGAGCGTCACCAGCCCGCCGAGCAGCTCGACCGGGTCCTGGCCCTCGAGGTAGCGGATCGCCAGCAGCTTGGTCACCTGGTCGACGACGACCACGAACGCGGCGATGCCGAACGTCAGGCCGGCGAGCGTGCCCTGCCGCGGCGTGGGCACTCGGGAGGCTGCGGCATCGACGTCGACGCCCTCGGCCTCGGCAGGCGCGCCCTGCTGCTCCTCGCTCACGGGACGCGAGCCTATGCGGAGCAGGCGGTCCGGCACGAACCGGCGCTGCCGGGGGTTGACCGCACCTAGAAGCGGCGCTCCTCGAGCTGCTTGCACGCCACGCACAGCGTGGCGCGCGGGAAGGCCTGGAGGCGCAGCTTGCCGATGGGCTTGCCGCAGCGCTCGCAGACGCCGTACGTGCCGTCGCCGAGCCGCGAGAGCGCGCGCTCGTTCTGCTGCAGCAGCTCGCGGGCGTTGTTGGCCAGAGACATCTCGTGCTCGCGCTCGAAGGTCTTGGTGCCGGCATCGGCCTGGTCGTCGCCGGCTCCGTCGCCGGAGTCCCGGAGCAGGTCGGCGATGCCCTCCTCGGCGTCGCTGATCTGGTGGTTGAGCCTGGTGACCTCGGCCTCGAGCTCGGCGCGGACCTCGGCCAGCTCGGACTTCGTCCAGGGCGACTCGTCCTCGCGGACGGCCAGCTTCGGCGGGGCGGGCGTGGTCGGCTTCTGGGGGACCCGCGGCGCGAGCTTGGGCGAGGGCGCGCGAGGTGCAGGTGCGGGCTTGGACGACTTGGAGGCCTTGGCAGGCTTGGCCGCAGGCGCC
Source organism: uncultured Actinomycetes bacterium (assembly GCA_963843975.1). Lineage (GTDB taxonomy): Bacteria > Actinomycetota > Actinomycetes > S36-B12 > CAIYMF01 > Longivirga. The sequence continues at coordinate 974,019 of CAWJMG010000003.1, forward strand.
TCCACTGCGACGACCGGTGCGGGCGTGGCCGCAGGTGCAACCTTGGCCGGGGCAGCCTTGGCCGGGGCAGCCTTGGCCGGCGCGGACTTCGCGCCGGGCCCGGCCTTGACCGGCGCGGCCTTCGTCGCAGGCGCAGCCTTGACCGGTGCGGCCTTCTTCGCGGGCGCAGCCTTGACCGGTGCGGCCTTCTTCGCGGGCGGGGCCTTGGCGGGCGCAGCCTTCTTCGCGGGCGCGGCCTTGACCGGTGCAGCCTTCTTCGCGGGCGCGGCCTTGACCGGTGCAGCCTTCCTCGCGGGCGCAGCCTTGGCGGGCGCAGCCTTCTTGGCAGGTGCGGCCTTGGCGGGCGCAGCCTTCTTGGCAGGTGCGGCCTTGGCGGGCGCAGCCTTCTTCGCCGGCGCGGCCTTGACCGGCGCAGCCTTCTTCTCCGGCGCGGCCTTCTTCGCGGGCGCGGCCTTGGCGGGTGCGACCTTCTTCGTGGCCGCAGCCTTCACCGGCGCGGCCTTCTTCGTGGCCGCGGCCTTGGCCGGAGCGCTCTTCTTCGCGGGCGCGGCCATGGCCGCCTCCTTCGGTCCGGAGCGGGCCCCCGCCCGCCGGGTCACCGTGCGACGCGCCCTGGTGCTGCGTTCGTCGCCGGTGCACTCACCCGGCCGGTCCGGGCAAGTCACGTGAGGGTAGGTGCGGGCCCGTTCATGATCAAGACGGCGCGCCGTTCGGACCCGCACGGTGACCAACGTCGCAGGTCAGCGCCCTGTTCCCGCGCCCAGAGCCTCGATCCGCTGGGCGAGATCGACCGGTGGATGTCGGATTTCCAGCAGTTTGTCCCGACTTGTCGCACCACGCAGCAACGACACCTGGTGCGGGCGCACGCCGAGCGCGTCAGCCACCGCCCGCAGCACCGCCTCGGTGGCGGCACCGTCGACCGCCCGGGCGCTCACCGCCACGAGCAGCGGGGCATCCGGGCCGTCGCCGTACCGGCCGCCGACGCGGGTGCGCGAGGCCCCGGGGCGCACGCGCACGGCCAGCGTGACGCGCTCGGGATCCATACCCGCAAGCCTGGCACCTCCCCCGACCGTTACCCTTCACCTCGAGGTCCAGGCACGGCGCCGACGGGGACGAGTAGTCCCGCACGCAGCCACGAGCGACCCGGGGACGGTGCGAGCCCGGGGGTGTGCGCGGGGTGAAGATCACCCCTGAGCTGCCGGAGGATCCGCGGGCGCGTCCCGCGGGGTAGAACCGGCCGCCTGGAGCGACGCGAGAGGGCACGGGCGTCCCACGAGGGCGGCCCGGGCCAAGGAGGGTGGTACCGCGGGGCGGCCGGCGCATCGAGCCGGGAGCCTCGTCCCTTCGTCGAGATGGCCCATCCGGGCCGACGTACGACGGAGGACGCCATGTACCGCCCAGTGCCGCCGCAGGTCGACCTCGCCGCGGTCGACCACGACGTGCTCGCCTTCTGGCGCGACCACGACGTCTTCGACCGCTCCCTCGCCCAGAGCGAGGGCCGCCCGCTCTGGGTGTTCAACGAGGGCCCGCCCACCGCCAACGGCATGCCGGGCACCCACCACGTCGAGGCTCGCGTCTTCAAGGACGTCTTCCCGCGCTACCGGACGATGAAGGGCTACCACGTCCCCCGCAAGGCCGGCTGGGACTGCCACGGCCTCCCGGTCGAGCTCGCGGTGGAGAAGGAGCTCGGGTTCACCGGCAAGAAGGACATCGAGGCGTACGGCATCGCGGAGTTCAACGCGAGGTGCCGCGAGTCGGTGCTCCGCCACGTCGACGCGTTCGCCGACCTCACCGAGCGCATGGGCTACTGGGTCGACATGGGCGACGCCTACTGGACCATGGACCCGCACTACGTCGAGTCGGTGTGGTGGTCGCTCAAGCAGATCTTCGACAAGGGCCTGCTGCAGGAGGACCACCGCGTCACGCCGTACTGCCCCCGCTGCGGCACGGGCCTCTCGGACCACGAGCTCGCGCAGGGCTACGAGACCGTCGTCGACCCGTCGGTCTACGTCCGCTTCCCGATCACCGGCGGGCCGGTCTCCGACGCGTTCCCCGGCGCGGCCTTGCTGGTCTGGACGACCACGCCCTGGACCCTCGTGTCCAACACCGCGGTCGCCGTCCACCCCGCAGTCGACTACGTCGCTGCGCGCACGGCCGACGGCGAGACGCTCGTCGTCGCCGAGCCGCTGCTCGCGCAGCTCGGCGAGGGCGCCGAGGTGCTCGCACGCTGGACCGGCACCGAGCTCGCGGGCACGACGTACGCGCGCCCGTTCGACCTGGTCGAGATCCCGGACGCCCACTACGTCGTCACCGCCGAGTACGTCACCACCGAGGACGGCTCCGGCCTCGTGCACATCGCACCGGCGTTCGGCGCCGACGACCTCCTCGTCGGCCGTGCCAACGGGCTCCCGGTCGTCAACCCCGTCCGGCCCGACGGCACGTTCGAGGAGGGCATCCCCCTCGTCGGCGGGCTCTTCTTCAAGAAGGCCGACGCCCCGCTTGTCGACGACCTCGCCGCGCGAGGGCTCCTGTTCAAGCACGTGCCGTACGAGCACTCCTACCCGCACTGCTGGCGCTGCCACACGCCGCTCGTCTACTACGCGCAGCCGTCCTGGTACATCCGCACGACCGCGGTGAAGGACGCGCTGCTGCGCGAGAACGAGGGCACCGACTGGCACCCGAAGACGATCCAGTGGGGCCGGTACGGCGACTGGCTCAACAACAACATCGACTGGGCCCTCTCGCGCAGCCGCTACTGGGGCACGCCGCTGCCGATCTGGCGCTGCGAGGCCGGGCACCTGGTGTGCGTCGAGTCGCTCGCCGACCTCGGATCCCGTGCGGGGCAGGAGCTCTCGGCCCTCGACCCGCACCGTCCGTTCGTCGACGACGTCACGTTCGCGTGCGACGAGTGCGGCGGCACGATGACGCGCGTGCCCGAGGTGATCGACGCCTGGTACGACAGCGGCGCCATGCCGTTCGCGCAGTTCGGCTACCCGCACACCGGGCAGCAGGAGTTCGCCGACCGCTACCCCGCCGACTTCATCTGCGAGGCGATCGACCAGACGCGCGGCTGGTTCTACACGCTCATGGCGGTCGGCACGCTCGTCTTCGACCGGTCGTCGTACAAGACCGTGCTCTGCCTCGGCCACATCCTCGACGAGGAGGGCCGGAAGATGAGCAAGCACCTCGGCAACGTCCTCGAGCCCATCCCGCTCATGGACGAGCACGGCGCCGACGCCGTGCGCTGGTTCATGCTCGCGGGCGGATCCCCGTGGCAGGCAAGACGTGTCGGGCACGGCACGATCCAGGAGGTCGTGCGCAAGACGCTGCTGACCTACTGGAACACCGTGTCGTTCCAGGCGCTGTACGCGCGCGAGTCGGGCTTCGAGCCGATGACGACCGCCGCTCCCCCGGTGGCCGAGCGGCCCGCGCTCGACCGGTGGGCCCTGTCGGAGGCGCACCGGCTCGCGCGCGACGTCGACTCCGCGCTCGAGGCCTACGACACGCAGAAGGCCGGCCGCCTGCTGTCGGCGTACGTCGACGACCTGTCGAACTGGTACGTCCGCCGCTCGCGGCGCCGCTTCTGGGCCGGTGACCCGTCCGCTCTCGCGACGCTGCACGAGTGCCTGTACGTCGTGACGCTGCTGATGGCGCCGTTCACGCCGTTCATCACCGAGCGGGTGTGGCAGGACCTGTTCGCCTCCACGAGCGACGAGCTGCCCGACTCTGTGCACCTCGCGTCGTGGCCCGTCGTCGACGGCTCGATCGTCGACGACGACCTCGCCGCGCAGATGGCCACGGTGCGCCGGCTGGTCGAGCTCGGTCGCGCCGCCCGCGCGACCTCCGGCGTCCGCACCCGTCAGCCGCTCGGCCGTGCCCTGGTCGGCTCGCCGTCCTGGGACCGCCTCGCGCCCGACCTGCGCGCCGAGGTGTCCGAGGAGCTCAACTGCGGCGACCTGCTGCCGCTCGGCGAGATGGCCGGGCACCTCGTCGACGTCAGCATGAAGGCGAACTTCCGCGCGCTCGGCAAGCGCTTCGGGAAGGGCACTCCCCCTGTGGCCGAGGCGATCGCGGCTGCCGATGCCGCTGCGCTCGTCGCGTCGCTGCGCTCGACGGGCAGTGCGAGCATCGTCGTCGACGGCGAGGACGTCACCCTCTCCGAGGACGACCTCGTCATCACCGAGACGCCGGTGCAGGGTTGGGCGGTGGCGTCGGACGGCGGCGAGACGGTGGCGCTCGACCTCGAGCTCACGCCCGAGCTTCGCCGCGCCGGTCTCGCCCGCGAGTCCGTGCGCCTGGTGCAGGACGCCCGCAAGTCGGCCGGGTTCGCCGTCAGCGACCGCATCTCGCTGTGGTGGGTCGCGAGCGACGACGAGCTGGCCGACGCGCTGCGCGAGCACGGCGGCACGGTGGCCGACGAGGTGCTGGCCACCGCCTTCGCGGAGGGCGAGCCGACCGACCTCGACGGCCTCACCGCCGGCGAGGACTCCGAGCTCGGCCTGCGCTTCTGGGTCCGCACCGTCTGACGGGGCACGACGTACGACGAGGCCCCGACCGCGGTGTGCGGTCGGGGCCTCGTCGTACGTGCGATCAGCCCTGCGGGGGCGGGGTGCTCTCGCCGGGGACAGCGAACGGCGACGCCGGCGCGGAGGTCGGCGGAGCCAGCGTGGGCGCCGGAGCCGTCGGCGGCGCCGGAGGCGCGGCCGGAGCCGACGGAGCGTGGGGAGCAGCCGGCGCGCCCTGCTGGGGCGGAGCGGTCGGGAGACCGCCGACGGACGGGGCCGCCGGCGCCGCCGGGGCAGCCTCGGCACCCCGGTGCTCGAGGTCCTTCAGAGCCGTCTCGTGGTGCTGGCGCAGGCGGGTGCGGTACTCGCGCTCGAACGCCCGCAGCTCCTCGACGCGGCGCTCGAGGTTCTGCCGCTCGGTCGCGGCGGCCTGCTCGAGCGCGGCGGCCTTGGCCTTGGCATCGGCGAGCAGGGCGTCGGCCTCGGCCTTGGCGCGGGCGGTGTGCTCGCTCGCGGTCTTCTGCGCGAGGGCGAGCATCGCGACGGCCTCGGCGTTGTGGTCGGGCGCAGCAGGAGGCGGCGGCGGAGCTGCCGGGGCGGGAGCGGCCTGAGCCGCGGACGCGGCCTGCTCGGCTGCGCCGACGCGGCCCTTGAGCTCTGCGTTCTCGCGGGCGAGCGCACCGATCTCGAGCTCGACCTGGTCGAGGAACGAGTCCACCTCGTCCATCTCGTAGCCCTTGCGCTTGGCCGTCGAGAACTGCTTGTTGCGCACGTCCTCGGGAGTCAGTGCCATGGGGGTCACCTCGGTGTCAGGAACGGGTCGGGCGTCGGGGTGGTGCGTCGTGCGAAGTCTAGGACCGGGACAGGGCGCGAATCACCCGGAGCCGACCCGGCTCGCCGGAGCTTCGCCCTAAAGGAACAGCACCAGCGAGGAGAGGATACGGATCGCGATGAACAGGATGAGAAATACAACGGTCAGCTGGAAGTCGAACTGGCCGACGCGGATCGGCGGGATGACGCGCTGCAGCAGCTTGATGGGCGGGTCCGTGAGCGTGTAGATCGAGCTCGACGAGCACCAGCACCGGGCCGGTGGGGCGCCAGTCGCGGGCGAAGATGAAGACGTAGTCGACGACGATGCGCGCGATCAGGATGACCAGGTAGACCTGCAGGACGAGGTAGAGCGAGCTTCCCGACGACGGAGGCGAGCAGATCCACGCGGTAGACGTCCTGTCGGTTGCGGGCTGAGCGGGCTCAGCTCTGGTTGAAGAAGCCGTCCTGGGCGAGGCGCTTGGCCTCGGCAGCGACGTCGACGTTCGCGGGCGAGAGAAGGAACACCTTGTTGGTGACGCGCTCGATGGTGCCGCGGCAGCCGAACACGAGGCCGGCGGCGAAGTCGACGATGCGCTTCGCGTCGGTGTCGTCCATCTCGGTGAGATTCATGATCACCGGCACGCCCTCGCGGAACTCCTCGCCGATGCGGCGGGCGTCGTTGTAGGTGCGCGGGTGCAGCGTGGTGATGCGGTACAGGTCGCTCACGCCGAAGGCCTCGACCGGCTCGTGGACGCGCGGGGCGACCGCGGTCTCGGCCGGACGCGCCGACGTGCGGACGGCGGGCTCGGGGGTGCGGGCCGGAGTACGCGGCTCCGGACGGACCTCGCGCACCGAGGAGTACTGGTGAGCCGGCGCGGTCTCGCGCGCCGGACGGGCGTCGACGTAGTCGTCCTCGGCGTACTCGAGGCCCTCGTCCTCGACCAGGCCGAGGTAGACCGCCATCTTGCGCATCGCGCCCATGCCTGCTCCTCGTCGTCCGGTCTCGGTGCTCATCGGTCCGTGCTGGTCGGTCCTCGTACGCGCCAGGCGCGGACGCTGAGCGCCGCAGACCTGTACCCCAACGCTACCTGAGTCCGGAACGTCCCCCGAGCACCGCCGTGCCGACCCGCACGTGTGTCGCGCCTGCCGCGACGGCCTCCTCGAGATCGCCCGACATGCCCGCCGAGACCACCACGGCACCCGGGTGGGCGGCGCGCACGCCTGCGGCCACCCCGGCGAGCCGGGCGAACGCCGGGCGCGGGTCGACCGGGGCCCCGTCGGGGCCGAGGGGCGCCACGGCCATCACGCCCGCGAGCCGGAGCCAGGAGGTGGCCGCCACGAGGTCGGCGAGGGCCGGCACGTCGTCGGGGTGCGCTCCCCCGCGGTGCGCGGGTGGCGACCCGTCGGGGACATCGGCGAGCCCGACCTGCAGCAGCACGTCGAGCGCCCGGCCGTGGCCCTCGGCGGCGCGGTCGAGCGCCGTCACGAGCTCGGGGCGGTCGACCGACTCGACGACGGTCGCGTAGGCCGCGACCGAGCGGGCCTTGTTGCGCTGCAGCTGCCCGACGAAGTGCCAGCGCAGCGCGAGGTCGGCGCAGTCGGCGTGCTTGGGCCCGGCCTCCTGGTCGCGGTTCTCCGCGACGTCGGTGACCCCGAGCCCGGCCAGCAGACGGACGTCGGACGCGGGCCAGGTCTTGGTGACGGCGACGAGGGTGACCTCGTCGGCCGCGCGGCCGGCGGCCGCAGCAGCGCGGGCGATCCGCTCGCGCACCTCGACGAGGTTGGCGGCGAGCTCGACCGCGCGTTGCTCACTGGTCAGCGTCACTGCGGCTCCGGCTCCAGCGCCACGACGCCGCCGTGGCGGCCCGTGAGCCGGTCGCGACGGAACGAGTAGAGGTCGGAGGACTCCTGCGTGCAGCCGCCGTGCAGGGACACGTAGGCACCGGCCTTGCGCAGCCGGTCGACCACGGCGGCGCGCAGGTCGAGGCCCGGCACTCCCCCGCGGGCCACGGAGGCTGCGGCCGGCGCGACAGCGACGACCTCGTCGTACCGGTCGCGCGGGACGTCGTAGCACTCGCCGCACACCGCGGGGCCGACAACAGCCCGGATCCGCGACGCGTCGGCGCCGAGGTCGAGCATCGAGGTGAGGGTGGTGCCGACGACGTCGGCAGCGACTCCGCGCCAGCCGGCGTGGACGACGGCGACGACGCCGGCGTCGCTGTCGCCGAGGAGCACAGGCACGCAGTCGGCGGCGACGGTGAGCAGCGCGATGCCGGGGACGCGGGTCACGAGGGCGTCGACCTCGGGCACCGGAAGCATCTGGGGGGCGCCCACCTCGCCGACGTCGTTGCCGTGGACGGGCGCCATCGACACGAGCCGGTGACCCGAGACACCCACGGCCGCGGCCAGCGCAGAGCGGTGCGCGGTGACGACGTCAGGGTCGTCGCCGACATGGTCGGCGACGTTGAACGCGTCGTACGGCGCCTGGCTGGCCGGCACGCCGTCGACCGACGCACGGTCGGAGAAGGCCCAGCGGACCCGGGGGCCGAGGTGTCCCTGCGCGATCGTCACGACCCCACCCCACCATCGGGGGCGGGGTGCGTGCCACCCGGGGTCCGGACTACTTCAGGAAGTCGGGGACGTCGAGGTCGTCGTCGTCGCCGGCGTCGTCGAAGACGATGCGGCGCGGCTCCTTCTTCGGCTCGTCCTCCTGCGCGACCGGGAGGACGGCCGGCTGGCCGGGCTCTGCGGTGGCGCGGGCGGTGTCGACCGCGAGCGGCGTCTCGTCGAAGTCGCCCTTGGTCACGGCCTTGGTGCCGGTGCGACGGGCGGGGGGAAGACCGCCGTCGAACCCGGCAGCGATGACCGTGACGCGCACCTCGTCGCCGAGGGTGTCGTCGATGACCGCGCCGAAGATGATGTTGGCCTCGGGGTGGGCCGCGTCCGCGACGAGGCGCGCTGCCTCGTTGATCTCGAACAGGCCGAGGTCCGAGCCGCCCGAGATCGAGAGCAGGACTCCGTGGGCGCCGTCGATGCTCGCCTCGAGGAGCGGGCTGGAGATCGCGGCCTCGGCGGCCGCGACCGCGCGGTCGTCGCCGCGGCTGGACCCGATGCCCATGAGCGCAGAGCCGGCGCCGGCCATGATGCTCTTCACGTCGGCGAAGTCGAGGTTGATCAGGCCCGGCGTGGTGATGAGGTCGGTGATGCCGCTGACGCCCTGCAGCAGGACCTGGTCGGCCTGACGGAACGCGTCGAGCATCGAGATGCTCCGGTCCGAGAGCGAGAGCAGGCGGTCGTTCGGGATGACGATGAGGGTGTCGACCTCGGCGCGCAGCGAGTCGACGCCGGTGTCGGCCTGGACACCACGGCGCTTGCCCTCGAAGCCGAACGGTCGGGTGACGACGCCGATGGTGAGCGCGCCGAGCTTGCGGGCGATGCTGGCCACGACGGGCGCGCCGCCGGTGCCGGTGCCGCCGCCCTCGCCTGCGGTCACGAAGACCATGTCGGCGCCCTTGAGCACCTCTTCGATGTCCTCGGCGTGGTCGAGCGCTGCCTGGCGGCCGACCTCCGGGTCGGCGCCGGCGCCGAGGCCGCGGGTGAGCTCGCGGCCGATGTCGAGCTTGACGTCGGCGTCGCTCATGAGCAGCGCCTGCGCGTCGGTGTTGACGGCGATGAACTCCACGCCCTTGAGGCCGACCTCGATCATGCGGTTGACGGCGTTGACGCCACCTCCGCCGATCCCGACGACCTTGATGACCGCGAGGTAGTTCTGGGGAGCCGCCACGGCACGTGCCTTCCACTCGTCGACGTACGGACGCCAACTCTCACTCTCAGGTAGAGGTGAATAGTTATGTCATCCTGTGGTTAGGGGTGAACCTACGGCGGGTCACCCGCATGGCGCAAGGTCGGAGTGCGTCACACCACGGCTGCGGAGAGTGGTCGCCGCGCACAGGCCTTGAGCACCAAGCCATCTCGGCCTCGACACCCCGGTCGTCTTGGCCGTCAGGAGGCTGCGAGGGTCCCGCGCGTGGTCGGGAGGTCCGGGGCGGACACGTCGTAGAAGGCCGCCTTGCGCGGCAGCAGCGCGGTGAGGACGGCGAGCTTGGCCTCGGTCTTGTCCGCGCTCCCCCACTGCACCGAGGCCCCGCCGAGCATCGAGAGCACGACGTCGTCGCGGCTCTTGGCCGTGGCGCTGATGACCTTCGCGCGGAGCTCGGCCGGCAGCGACGCGAGCACCTGGACGCCGGCGAGCAGCGACGTCTCGTCGGACGGTCGGACGAGCGGGAGCACGCGCGGGCGGATCGGCGTCGAGCCGAAGCGGGCACCGGTGGCGTCGACGTAGGCGAAGTCGGTGCCGGCTCGTACCACGCCGACCGGCGTGCGCTCGGTGACGACGACGACGAGCACGTCGGGCCAGCCGCGGCGCACCTCGACCGCGCCGACCTCGGGGATCGCACCGACGCGCTCGGCGACGCCGTCGGCGTCCACGCGGGCGAGCGGCGTGCCGACGCGGACGGCGGCGGCGGTGCGCACCTCGTCGACGGGCACGCCCGTCGCCCCGAGGACGCGGACCTCCTTCACCGACAGCACCGACGAGAACCACACCAGCCAGACGGCGGTGCCGACGAGCACCACCAGCACCGCGAACGCGAGCCAGGTCTTCCAGCGGCTGCTGCGCGCGGCGGCGGTGAACCGCTCGGTGGACTCGAGGACGGTCATGACGACGCACCCTCGCGGGCCCGCAGCAGCTCGAGCACCTCGGTGCCGATCATCGCGATGTCGCCTGCGCCGAGGGTCATCACGACGTCGCCGGGCTTGGCGCGGTCGGCGAGGTGCGACGCGACGCGGCTCCACGACGGCTCGAACACGACCTGCTCCGGAGGCAGCGGGACGTGCGACGCCATCGACACCCCGGAAGCGCCCGGGATGGGCTCCTCCCCCGGCGCGAACACCTCGAGCACCACGACCTGGTCGGCCAGCCCGAGCGCCTGGCCGAACTCCTTCACGAACATCGCGGTGCGGTAGTAGTGGTGCGCCTGAAAGGCGACGACGAGCTGGCTCTCGCCGACCACCTCGCGCATCGCGCGCAGCGTGGCCTCGATCTCGGTGGGGTGGTGCGCGTAGTCGTCGTAGACGCGGACACCGGCGGCGCGGCCCTTGAAGTCGAACCGTCGGCGCGTACCGCTGAAGGACGCGAGCCCCTCGCGCAGCGCGGGCGAGGAGTGCCCGAGACCGAGACCGGTCACGAACGCCGCCGTGGCGTTGAGGACGTTGTGCCGACCGGGCACGGCGAGCTCGGTGCGGCCGTGGCGCACGCCGCGCTCGAGGACGTCGAAGACCCAGCCCGTGCTGCCGACCTCGACGAGCTCGACGCGGTAGTCGGCGTCGGCCGCCTCGCCGTAGGTACGGACGTCGACTCCCTCGGCCCGTGCCTTGTCGGCGAGCCGGCGTCCGCCGTCGTCGTCGATGCAGACGGTCACGAAGCCGCCGCGGTCGCGGATGCCGGTGCAGAAGTCGAGGAAGCCCTGCTCGATCGCCTCGAACGTGCCCCAGTAGTCGAGGTGGTCGGGCTCGACGTTGGTGACGATGCCTGCCCACGCGGGGAGGGCGAGGAACGCGCCGTCGCTCTCGTCGGCCTCGGCGACGAAGTCCGACCCCGTGCCCTGGTGCGCGTTGCTGCCGCTCTCGTTGAGCTCGCTGCCGATCGCGAAGGACGGGTCGGCGCCGCAGTGCTGCAGCGCCACGGTGAGCATCGAGGTGGTGGTGGTCTTCCCGTGCGTGCCTGCGACGGCGACGCCCCGGTGGCCGGCCATGATCGCGGCGAGCGCCTCCGCGCGACCCATGACGCGCAGCCCGAGGGAGCGCGCTGCCTCGAGCTCCGGGTTGCCGTCCTTGATCGCGGTCGACACCACGACGGTGTCGGCACCCTCGACCTGCTCGGCCGAGTGCCCGACGTACGCCGTGACGCCGAGCGCGCGCAACGCGGAGAGCCGGCGGGAGTCCTTCGCGTCGCTGCCGGTGACGGGGACGCCCCGGGCCACGAGGATCCGCGCGATGCCCGACATGCCTGCACCGCCGATGCCCACGACGTGGACTCGGCCGAGGGATGCGAGGTCGGCGGGTGCGCCGGTGCCGGGGGTCACGCTCGTCCTCCAGTGCTCGCCGTTCCGGAGGCGCCCGCGACGGCGGCGAGCACCAGTGCCCTCAGTCTCTCGTCCGCATCGCGCTGACCGTGGGAGGCGGCGGCGTCCTCCATGGCGTGGCGCTGGTCGGAGTCGAGCAGCAGCGGGCCGACGAGGGCGACCAGGCGGTCGGCGTCGAGGTCGGCATCGTCGACCAGGAGCCCTCCCCCGGCGTTGACGACGGGAAGCGCGTTGAGCCGCTGCTCGCCGTTCCCGATGGGCAGCGGCACGTAGATGGCGGGGAGTCCGACCGCCGCGAGCTCGGCACAGGTCATCGCGCCGGCGCGGCACAGGGCGACGTCGGCCGCGGCGTACGCGAGGTCCATGCGGTCGACGTACGGCAGCGGCACGTAGGGCGCCGGGCCGGTGGGGCCGCTCGGACGCTGGTCGTCGTTCTTCAGACCCGCGGCGTGCAGCACCTGGATGCCCTGCGCGGTGAGGCGCGCGGCAGCACCGACGGTGGCGTCGTTGAGGCTGCGTGCTCCCTGAGATCCGCCGAACACCAGGAGCGTCGGGCGGTCGGGGTCGAGTCCGAAGGACGCGCGTGCCTCGGCCTGCAGCGCGGCGCGGTCGAGGCCGGCGATGGTCGGGCGCAGCGGCATGCCGATGTGCTGCGAGCCCGCGATGGCGCCGGGCACCGCGCAGCCGACGTACTCCGTGAACCGCGCACCCACCTTGTTGGCGAGGCCGGGGCGCGCGTTGGCCTCGTGGATGACGATCGGGACGTGCCCGCGGGCGGCGAGGTACGCCGGCAGCGCGACGTACCCGCCGAAGCCGACGAGGACATCGGCGCCGGTGTCCTCGAGCACCGCGCGCACCTCGCGCACGGAGCGCTTGACTGCGGCCGGGAGGCGCACGAGCTCGCCCGAAGGGCGACGCGGCATCGGAGTCGGGGTGATGAGTCGCAGGTCGTACCCGCGCTCGGGGACGAGCTTGGTCTCGAGGCCGCGCTCGGTGCCGAGCAGCGTGATCCCGACCTCGGGGTCGTGGCGGCGCAGGCAGTCGGCGGTGTTGAGGGCGGGCTCGACGTGCCCGGCCGTGCCGCCTCCGGCGAGGACGACGTGCACGGTCACTTCCCCTTGAGCGGGTGCGGTGCCGGACGACCGGCCTCCGCGCGGGCGAACGCCATGAGCATGCCGAGCGCCACGAGCGTGGGGATCAGCGAGGACCCGCCGTACGAGACGAGCGGCAGCGGCACCCCGGTGATCGGGATGAGGCCGAGCACCGCGCCCATGTTGAGCAGCGCCTGGGTCAGGACCCACGCGACGACGGCCGCGGACGCCGTGCGCACGAAGGGGTCGACGGTGGTGCGCGCCAGGCGGAGGCCGGCGATGCCGATGGCTGTGAAGAGCCCGAGCACCAGCAGCGAGCCGAGGATGCCGAGCTCCTCCCCGACGACGGCGTAGATGAAGTCGGTGTGCGCCTCAGGAAGCCAGTCCCACTTCTCGCGGGAGGCGCCGATGCCGACGCCGAACCAGCCGCCGCCGCTCATCGCGTTCTGGCCGCGCAGCAGTTGCCACCCGCCGTTGAGCGGGTCGGCGCTCGGGTCGAGCCAGGAGCTGAACCTCTTCATGCGGTACGACTGCGTGAGGCTGAGCACGGCGACGCCGGCGAGGAGGACCACGCTGCCGCCGAAGAAGAGCCGGAACGGCGCGCCGTTGACCCACAGCATCGCGGCGACCATCGGCACGAGGATGAGCGCCGTTCCGAAGTCGCCCTCGAGCAGGACCAGCCCGATGATCGCGAGCGACACGGGCAGCAGCGGCACGAGCAGGTGCTTCCACTGGTCGAGCAGCGGCTGCTTGCGGGCGAGCAGGTCGCTCCCCCACAGCACGAGGGCCAGCTTGGCGAACTCGCTGGGCTGGAAGCGGAACGGGCCGCCGATGTCGATCCAGTTCCTCTGGCCCGCCACCTCGTGGCCGACGACCAGCACCGCGACGAGCGCCGCCAGGGCGATCACGAGAGTCGGGTAGGCGATGCGCCGGTAGAACACGACCGGCAGCCGGGACGCGACCACCATCGCGGCGAGGCCCACCACCGCGAACAGCACCTGACGCGACCACAGCGTGTAGGCGGAGCCGAACACGCGGTAGCTCTCGACCGTGGACGCCGACAGCACCATCGCGATGCCGAGCACGAGCAGCAGCAGCGTGGCGCCGAGGAGCACGTGGTACGTGGCCATCGGGTGCTCGGAGCGGCCGCGCCCCGAGGAGCCGAGCCTGCGCTCGTCCTGCTGGGTCACGCGGTCACCGGCCCAGGTGGCGCAGGACGGCGGCGGCGAACTCGTCGCCGCGGTGGCCGTAGTCGCGGAACATGTCCCACGAGGCGCAGCCGGGCGCGAGCAGGACGGTGTCACCAGGGCGCGCCATCTCGGCGGCGGCGTGCACGACGTCGTCCATGGCTCCAGTGTCGGTGCGCTCGACCTCGACCACGGGCACATCGGGCGCGTGTCGCGCGAGAGCCTCGCGGATGCGCTCGCGGTCGACGCCGAGCAGCACGGCCCCGCGGATGCGCGCCCGCGTGCGCTGGACGAGGGCGTCGTACTCCTGGCCCTTGGCCATACCGCCCGCGACCCACACGACCGACTCGTACGCGAGCAGCGAGGTCTCGGCCGCGTGGCCGTTGGTGGCCTTGGAGTCGTCGACCCAGCGGATGCCGTCGGCCTCGGCCACCTCGGCGATGCGGTGCCCGGCAGGCTCGAACGCGACGAGCCCGTCGCGGATGGCGGCTGCAGGGACGCCGGCCGCGCGCGCGAGAGCCGCGGCGGCGAGAGCGTTGAAGACGTTGTGCGGCGCGAACGGGTGCACGTCGTGCACCGATGCGAGCTCGAGGGCGCTGTCGGCGCGGTTGTCGATGAACGCGCGGTCGACGAGGAGATCGTCGACGACGCCGAGCATCGAGCGGCCAGGGGTGCCGAGGGTGATGCCGATCGCGCGGCAGCCCTCGACGACGTCGGCCTCCTCCACCAGCCGCTCGGTCATCTGGTCCGCGACGTTGTAGACCGCGGCCACCTGGGTGTTGGCGTAGATGCGCCCCTTCGCGGCGACGTAGGCCTCGAAGGAGCCGAAGTGGTCGACGTGGTCCTCGGCGATGTTGAGGCACACGGCCGCGAGCGGGCTCGCGGTGAGCAGGAACGGCAGCTGAGGCGCCCCCACCTCCACGGCCAGCACGTCGAAGCCCTCGGGGTCCATGACCGCGTCGACGAGCGAGACGCCGATGTTGCCCACCGCGGCGGTGCGCAGCCCGGCGGCGCGCAGCATCGACTCGAGCATGAGCGTGACCGTCGTCTTGCCGTTCGTGCCGGTGACGACGAGCCACGGGGCCGCGTCCGGGCCGCGCAGGCGCCAGGCGAGCTCGAGCTCGCCCCACACCGGGATCCCCTGCTGCTGCGCCGCCTGGATGATCGGTGCGTACGGCGGCAGGCCCGGCGACACGACGAGGACGTCGGCGCCGTCGGCCAGCGTCTCGCCGTCGCCGAGGCGCACCGTCGCGCCGACCACCTCGAGGACGTCGGCGCGCTCGCGCTGGCGCTCGCCGTCGCCGGAGTCGACGACCGTGACCCGCGCGCCGAGGTGGACGAGCTGGTCGGCGCAGGCGAACCCAGCCACGCCGATGCCGGCGACGACCGCGTGCACCGCGCCCCAGTTCGAGGACCGGTCGTACGCCGTGACGTCCGTACGACTCACTGACGGACCCACTCGGCGTAGAAGATGCCGAGCCCGAGTGCCACGAACAGGCCCTGGATGATCCAGAACCGCACGACGATCTGGATCTCGGCCCAGCCGAGCATCTCGAAGTGGTGGTGCAGCGGCGCCATCCGGAACATGCGCCTACCGGTGAGCTTGTAGCTGCCGACCTGGCCGATCACCGAGAGGACGACGATCAGGAACAGGCCCGCTAGCATCGGCAGCAGCAGCTCGGTGCGCGACAGGATCGCCAGCGCCGCGATCGCGCCGCCGAGCGAGAGCGAGCCCGTGTCGCCCATGAAGATGCCGGCGGGTGCGGTGTTCCACCACAGGAAGCCGAAGCAGGCGCCCGCGGCTGCCGCGGCGAAGATGGCGAGATCGAGCGGATCTCGTACGTCGTAGCAGCGGGCGAACTCGCCGAACTGGCAGTTCTGGCCGTACTGCCACACCGACAGCAGCGTGTAGGCACCGAGGGTCATGACCGATGCGCCGGCCGCGAGGCCGTCGAGCCCGTCGGTGAGGTTGACCGCGTTGGTGGTGGCTGTGACGAGGAACCAGATCCACACGATGAACAGCGCCGTCGGGAGGACGAGCCCCGTGTCGCGGAACAGCGACACCGCGCGCGACGCCGGGGTCCGGCCGTCGCCGTCGGGGAACATCAGGGACAGGAACGCGAAGCTGATGGCGACGGCGGCCTGGCCGAGCAGCTTGGTCCGTGCGCGGACGCCGGTGCTGCGCTGCTTGAAGATCTTGAGGTAGTCGTCGGCGATGCCCACGCACCCGAGACCGACGGTGAGGTACAGCGCGAGCATCCCCGACCAGCTCGGCAGCCGCCACGCCACCAGGTGCGCGCCGAGGTACCCGATGAGAAGACCCGCCAGGATGATGAGGCCGCCCATCGACGGGGTGCCGCGCTTCCCCTCGTGCTCCGGGTAGGCCTCGTCGGCGGTGGACACGCGGATGGCCTGCGCGAGGTGGTGCCGGCGCAGGAACTTGATGAGCAGCGGCGTGCCGAGCAGCGACACGAACAGGCCGAGGCCGGCAGCGATGAGCACGAGCCTCATGCGGGGACCTCCGTCAGGGCCAGGGCGAGCCGTTCGAGGCCGGCAGCGCGCGAGGCCTTCACCAGGACGACGTCGCCGGGCGCGACATCACCGGCGACGAGCCGGACCGCCTCATGCACGTCGGCCACCGCCGTGACCACGCTGGCACCTCCGACCCCTTCCGCGCCCGTCGCCACGCCGGAGGCGCCCGCTCCGACCGCGATGATGCGGTCGATGCCGCGCTCGGCGGCGGCGCGGCCGACGTCCTCGTGCGCGGCCTCGGCGTCGTCCCCGAGCTCGCGCATCTCGCCGAGGACCGCCCAGGTGCGGCGGGCGGGCCGGTGCTCGGAGGCGGCCCCCATCACCACGAGGGCGTCCAGCGCGGCGAGCACCGACTCGGGGTTGGCGTTGTAGGCGTCGTTGACGATCGTGACGCCGGCGGGCGTCGTCGAGACCTCCATGCGCCAGCGGCTTGCTGCCGTCGCCCCGGACAGACGGCGGGCGACGACGTCGCCGGGGATCCCCAGCTCGAGCGCGGTGGCCGCGACGGCGAGGGCGTTGGAGACCTGGTGGGCGCCGTGCAGCTGCAGCTCGACGCGCTCGTGGACGCCGTCGGCGGCGAGGGTGAACGAGGCGCGCCCCTGGTCGTCGAGCACCTCGTCCTCGGCCCGCACGTCGGCCGACGTCGACCGGCCGTAGGTGACGACCCGGCCCGGCGTACGGGACGCCATTGCGGCGACGAGGTCGTCGTCGGCGTTGAGGACGGCGACGCCGCCTGCAGCCGCGGCCGGCACGGCCTCGACGAGCTCGCCCTTGGTGACGGCGATGTTCTCGCGCGAGCCGAACTCACCGAGGTGCGCCGAGCCGACGTTGAGGACGACGCCGATGCGCGGCGGGGTGATCGTGCACAGGTAGGCGATGTGGCCGAGGCCGCGCGCGCCCATCTCGGAGACCAGGACGCGCGTCGCGCCGTCGCACTGGAGGGCGGTGAGAGGGAGCCCCACCTCGGTGTTGAACGAACCCTGCGGGGCCACGACGGGACCGAGCTCGGTGACGACCTGCGCCATGAGGTCCTTGGTGCTCGTCTTGCCGCTGGAGCCGGTGATGCCGACGACGACGAGGTCGGTCAGGCCGTCGACCACCGAGCGCGCGAGCCGGCCGAGCGCGAGCACGGTGTCGTCCTCGACGACCACGCACGGGACGTCGAGCTCGCGCGAGGCGAGCACGGCCGCCGCGCCGGCGCCGACGGCCTGCGCGCCGAAGTCGTGCGCATCGTGGTGCTCGCCGACGACTGCGACGAAGAGATCGCCGGGGTGCACCGAGCGCGAGTCGGTGCTGAACCCGGTCACGGCGGTGACGGCATCAGCACCCCCGGCCAGACGGCCGCCCACGGCGGCCGCGACGCCCCCGAGATTCAGGGTGATCATGGCGAGTCCTCGTCGGGTGGCAGGAGGTCGGCGGGCACGATCCAGCCCGGCTCCATCGCCTCGGCCAGGGCGACCCGGTCGTCGAACGGCGTGACCGTACCGGCCACCTCCTGGCCCTGCTCGTGCCCCTTGCCCAGCACGAGAACTACGTCACCCTTGCCCGCGAGCGCGACCGCGATCCGCATCGCACGCAGCCGGTCCGGCATCTCGATCCGGCGCCTGCCCGTGATCGTGCGCGCGCCGCGCAGGATCTCCGTGCGGATGAGGGCAGGGTCCTCGCTGCGCGGGTTGTCGTCGGTGACGATCACGACGTCGGCACCCTCGACCGCCGCCCTCCCCATGTCGAAGCGCTTGTGCGGGTCGCGGTCGCCGCCCGCGCCGAGCACCACGTAGACGTGCGAGCGACGGCCGGAGCGTGCGGTCGCCACCTCTCGTGCGGCCTCGAGGGCCCGCTCGACGGCATCGGGCGTGTGGGCGTAGTCGACGTACGCGTAGAGGCCGCGCTCGAGGTCCGGGTCGGGCACGCGCTCCATGCGGCCGGGCACGCCCTCGCACGCCGCGATGCCGTCGGCGGCAGTGAGCGGGTCGACCCCCGCCGCCACGAGCAGCCCGAGGGCGCCGAGGGCGTTGCTGACGTTGAACTCCCCCGGCATCCGCACCTCGAGCGGGACGTCGACGCCCTCCGGTCCGAGTGCGCGCATGACCGAGCCGCCAGGCACCGACACCACGCCCTCGACCATCCACGTGGCAGGGCCGCGCGTCGAGTACGTCGAGACCGCGAGTCCTTGGGCCGCAGCCGATGCCGCCATGCGCACGCCGTACTCGCCGTCGACGCCCACGACGGCCGCGTGCGTGCGCGACGCCGTGAAGAGCATGGCCTTCGCCGCGAAGTAGTCGTCCATGTCGGCGTGGAAGTCGAGGTGGTCCTCGGTGAGGTTCGTGAAGCCGCCGACCGCGAACCGCACGCCGTCGACGCGGCCGAGGACGAGCGCGTGGCTCGACACCTCCATCGTCACCGCGGTGACGCCGCGCTCGCGCATGACCGCGAGCAGCGCATGGACGTCGGTGGCCTCGGGGGTCGTGCGGTCCGACGGCACGGTCTCGTCGCCGATCCGCGTGCCGACGGTGCCGATGAGGCCCGTGACGTGCCCGGCGGCACGGAAGCCTCCGTCGACGAGGTAGGAGGTCGTGGTCTTGCCGTTCGTGCCCGTGATGCCGACGACGACGAGATCCCGCGACGGGTGGTCGTAGA
This sequence comes from uncultured Actinomycetes bacterium, assembly GCA_963843975.1. Lineage (GTDB taxonomy): Bacteria > Actinomycetota > Actinomycetes > S36-B12 > CAIYMF01 > Longivirga. The sequence goes on from CAWJMG010000003.1 coordinate 992,924, forward strand.
TGTCGGCCGCGACTTCCCCGAGGACCGCTCGCGGGTCGTCCACCACGAGGACCGGCAACCCCGTGGCGGAGCAGCGCTCGGACCCGGACGGGTCTGTGAGCACGGCTACGGCGCCGGCTGCGGCCGCCTGGGCGACGTACTCGGCCCCGTGCGTGACGAAGCCCGGCAGCGCGGCGTACAGATCACCGGGACGGACGTCGCGGGAGTTGTGCGTCACGCCCGTGACGAGCACGTCGGCGGTGGAGGGGACGTCGGCACCCGCCACCCGTGCGACCTCCCGGAGGGGCCGCGGCGGCGTGCTCGGTCGAGGTCCGGCAGGCACCTCGCGACCCTATCCCGCGCTCACCACTCGACCGGGATCCGCGGGCGGTGCGAACCGGTCGGCGGGGTGCGCTCCTGCTGGAGCGCGAACGAGGTGACGCGCTTGAAGACCGGGCCGGCGAGGACGCCGCCGTAGTGGCCGTTGCGCGGGTTCTGCAGGAAGACGGCGACCACGAGGCTCGGGTTGTCCGCGGGCGCGATGCCGATGAACGACGCGGTGTAGCCCGAGTAGCTCTTGGTCTTGTCGTCGAAGCGGTTCGCCGTACCGGTCTTGCCGGCGATGCGGTAGCCGGGGATCGCGGCGTTGGGCGCGGTGCCGTCTGCCGACACGACCGACTCGAGCATCGAGCGGACTGTCTTCGCGGTCTTCTCGCTGACGACGCGTGTCTGCGCCGGGGTCGGTGCAGCCTGGTAGGTGCCGTCGGGCAGCGTGTAGCCGGCGACGAGGCTCGGGGTCACGCGGACGCCGTTGTTGGCGATGGTCGCGTAGACCGACGCCGCCTGGACGGCGTTCAGCGACAGGCCCTGGCCGAACGCGAGAGTGCCGAACGAGGTGTCGGACCACTGGTTCGGCGCGGGCACGAAGCCCTTGTTCTCACCGGGGAAGTCCAGGCCGGTCTTCTCGCCGATGCCGAACTTCTTCAGGTAGCTGTAGAGCTTGTCGCCGCCGATCTTCTCGGCCGCCATGATCGTGCCGATGTTGCTCGACTTGGCGAGCACGCCGTTCAGCGTGAGCTTGAGGGTGCCGTGCGGGCTGTGGTCGTGCCAGGTCTTGGCCGGACGCTTGAGCACCGGCGGGATGACCATCTTCGTGGTGGGCTTGGCAGCGCCCTCCTCGAGCACCGCGGCCATCGTCATGACCTTGCTCGTGGAGCCGGGCTCGAACACGTCGGACACCGCGCGGTTGCCGATGTCGGCGGAGACCGCCTCGGCCGGACGGTTCGGGTCGAAGGTCGGCACGGTGGCCAGCGCGAGGATCGCGCCGGTCCGCGGGTCCATCACGACGACGGTGCCGCTGTCGGCCCTGGCGTACTTGACCTGCTTGGCGATCGCGTCCTGCGCCACCCACTGGATGTCCCGGTCGATGGTGAGGCGCACGGTCTTGCCGGCGACGGCGTCGGTGCCCTCGGTGGCCACGGTGGGGATCTCGGTGCCGCGCGCCGAGCTCTCGAAGGTCTGCGAGCCCGCGACGCCGGCGAGCTGGTCCTGCAGGCCCCACTCGAGACCCGAGCCGCCGGTGCCGTCCGCACGGACGTGGCCGACGACGTTCGCGGCCACCTCCCCCGCCGGGTAGACGCGGGTCGTGGCCGCCTCGCTGAAGACTCCCGGCACCTTGAGCGCCGCGACCTTCGCCCAGGTCTCGGGGGTGATGCTCTTGGCGATGTAGACGAAGCGGCGGGTGCCGTCGAGCCGGGGCGCGTACGCCGACGCGTCGCCGCCCAGCACCGAGGCCAGCGCAGCGGCGCTGGCCTGCACGTCCTTCACCATCGTCTGGTCGACCGTCACGTTGCGGGCGGCGACCGTTGTCGCGAGCGGGACGCCGTTGACGTCGGTGATGTCGCCGCGGGTCGCAGGCAGCACGACCTCGCGCATGCGGCTCTTCTCGGCCGCTGCGGCGAGGGCCGGGCCCTGGATGACCTGCAGGTCGATCACGCGGCCGGCGACGACGGTGACGAGCATGAGCAGGCCGAGCTGCCAGACGCGCAGGCGACGGACGTGGTTGCCGGGGCGGAACGTGCGCGCCTGCTTCGGTGCGGGAGCGGGACGACGTCGCTGCGCCTGCTTCGGCGCGGGCCGAGGGGCCGGACGACGCGGCGGGGGTGCGAGCGTCGTCATCGGGTCTCCCGGCTCGTGGAGGTCGGCGCGTCGGGAACGGCGGCGTCGGTGACCGGCTTCGGGTCGGGCAGCGCACCGTCGCCCGTGGGTGCGGCCGAGGGCTTCGCCGCAGCCGCGGCGGTCGTCGCGGGCTTGGTCGTGGTCGTGCCCGGCGTCGTGGTCGTCGGGACGCCGCCCGTCGACGGGAGGCGCGAGAAGGGGTCGGCCTGCGCCGGGGTCGGGACGCCGAGCACCTTGCCGTCGGCGAGGCGCAGGAACACCGGCGACGCGACAGGCACCATGCCGAGCTTGCGGGCCTGCTCCTGCAGGGCCTCGGGCGCCTCGGCGAGGGCGACCTGCTGCACGAGCTTCTGCTCCTGCACCGCGAGCCCGCGCTGGGTGGAGGTGAGCGAGGAGATCTCGAAGGCGCCCTGGGCGAGCGAGGTGTTCAGCACCAGCAGCATGACCATGCCGCCGACCAGGATGCCGAGCACCACGAGCGAGAAGATGCCGTTGCCCGCGACGGCCGGTGCCGGCGGCGCGACCTCGCGGAGCGGCGTACGACGGGGGCGGCCGGCGATAGCAGGCGTGGCGGCCGGTCGGCCGGCGGGGCGCGTGGTGGCCCGAGCGCTGCGGGCGGTGGCGCTCATGCGGCGAGCCTCTGGCGCTCGGCCGCGCGAAGCCGCACCGAGGCGGCGCGAGGGTTCTCCGCGATCTCGGCAGCCGAGGCCTTCTCCGACGAGCGGGTGACGAGCTTCAGCTCGGGCTCGTGCCCTTCCGGGACGAACGGCAGGTCGTCGGGCACGTCGCTCGTCGCCCGGGACACCAACGCGCGCTTGGTGATCCGGTCCTCGAGCGACTGGTAGGACATGACGACGATTCGGCCGCCGACGGCGAGCGCATCGATCGCGAGGGGCAGCGCGCGCTCGAGGACCTCGAGCTCGCCGTTCACCTCGATGCGCAGCGCCTGGAAGGTGCGCTTGGCCGGGTTGCCGCCGGTACGACGGGCAGGCGCGGGGATCGAGTCGCGCACGATGTCGACGAGGCGGGCGCTGGTGTCGAAGGGCGCCTTGGCCCGCTCGCGCACGATCGAGTCGGCGATGCGGCCGGCGAACTTCTCCTCGCCGTACTCGCGCAGCACCCGCGCGATCTCCTTGCCGGTGTACGTGTTGAGGACCTCGGCGGCGGTGAGGCCGCGCGTCTGGTCCATGCGCATGTCGAGCGGCGCGTCCTGCGAGTACGCGAAGCCGCGGTCGGCCTCGTCGAGCTGCATCGAGGAGACGCCGAGGTCGAAGAGGATGCCGTCGATGCTCGGAAGGCCCGCTTCGGCGAGCACTCGCGGGAGCTCGTCGTACACGGCGTGCACGAGCAGCACCCGCTCGCCGAACGGGGCGAGGCGACGGCCGGAGAGCTCGAGCGCGGAGGTGTCGCGGTCCAGCCCGACGAGGCGCACCTCGGGGAACCGGGTCAGCAGCGCCTCGCTGTGGCCGCCGAGACCGAGCGTGGCGTCGACGACGACGGCACCGGGCCGGGCGATCGCAGGGGCGAGGAGCCCGAGGCAGCGATCGAGGAGGACGGGGACGTGGCGGGGCACGTCGGCGTCGCGGGGTGACTGCGCGTCGACGGATCGGCTCATGCTCAGCCCAACCGCTCGACGAGGTCGGACAGGGCGAGCAGGAGGCCGGCGGAGAGGGCGACGGCGCCGCAGAGCGCCGCGACGGGGACGACTGCGCCCCGCACGCCACGCAGGCGCAGGCGCCGGCTGGGGCGCTGCGTCTGGCGGTGCAGGGTCAGGTCCATCGTGGTGCCTCCTCGCCCTGTCGGGCGCTCGCGGTGGGGGCCGGTCGTGCGGTCGTGCGGTGCTCTCGCGGTGCGGTGCTCGGAGGATCTGTTCGTGGTTCCAGGTCCCCGTCCGTCGTCCGGGGTGGGGTCCGCCTGGCACCGGGGAAGGTGCGCCAGGTGGCCGGGCGACGGATCGGAGGCCTGATGCCACGACCTGATCAGCTGGTCGGCACCACCTCCGCGTCGAGCTGGGCGAAGGACTCGTCCGCACCCTCGAGGTAGGACTCCCACGCGGTGGGGTCCCAGATCTCGATGAAGGTGTTCTGGCCGATGACGACGCACTCGCGGGTCAGGCCGGCGTACTCGCGCAGCGAGGACGGGATCGTGATGCGCCCCTGCTTGTCCGGCACGTCGTCGTACGCGCTCGCGAACAGCACGCGGCTGTAGCGGCGCATGTCGGCGACCGTGTGCTTGCCCTGGGCGAGCTCCTCGGAGTACTGCGCGAAGCCCGTCTTGGTCCAGACGACGACGCAGCGGTCCTGGCCCTTGCTCATGACGAGGCCATCGGCGAGGTGGTCGCGGTAGCGCGCGGGGAGGATCACGCGGTTCTTGTCGTCCAGGCGCGGCGAGTGGGTTCCGAGGAACACCGTCACCACCTCCTGGTCGCTCCCCCGGGCCCGCTGCCCTGGATCTGCGCGCCAACATACTCCACTTCACTCCACCGTCAACCACCAATGGTCGTCCGAACGGCTCATGTTGCGCACTTCTTGCTCGACCGCGCTCATCACTGCAGGTCACAGCGGTGGTGAGAAGTGGAGGGAGCGGTGACCGACGTGCCCGAAAGCAGTCCCTTCGGTGGGGAGGAGGTCGGGCAGCGGCCGCAGCCCGAGCGGCATCACCCCAGGTCAGAGCCCTGGGCAGACCGGGCGGGGACGCGCGGGGGCGTCCGGTGGAGCGATGTGGGGGGCCGACCAGGGGCGGGGAGCGCCGGGGAGGGCTAGAGGTCCGAGCGGGAGCCGACGTCGGTGACGCCGAGCTCCCTCGGCACCGGCCAGTCGTGGATCACGGACGTCCTCAGCAGGACGTCCTGCACCGAGCGGTTCTCGCGGCTGATGACGCACCAGAACAGCGCGATCGGCACGAGCGTGCACAGCGAGGCCCGCACGAAGGCGAGGGGCCACGAGAGCTTGGCGCCCTTGCGCCCGACCACGCGCAGGCCGAGCAGGCGCGAGCCGAAGCTGCGACCGGCCGTCGCCCAGCCGACCGTGAGATAGAAGACCATGTAGCAGTAGCCGAGGACGACGAAGTAGAAGAACGGCCAGACGGGCAGGTCGAACGCGCGCGGGTCGAGCAGGAAGCGCAGCACCACGATCGCGACCCAGGTGCCGAACGTCGCCCCGGCCACGAGCAGGTAGTCCACGGCGCCGGCGATCGTGCGCGTGACGACGCCCGCGCGCAGACCCTGGAAGGCACGGGCCTCGGGGCGGATCGGGTCGAGGCGGCGGGGGTGCGGCTCCCGCTGCTCGCCCGACGTCGGCTCACTCATCGCGACCTCGCATCGAGTGCGGATCCCCGGGGGCATCGGTGCTGCGCGCCTTGCGGCGCAGCAGGATCCGGTCGACCCAGCGGTTGACGAGCTCGTCGCCGGACACCGCCGACATGCGGGCCGAGTCGACCACGACGGTGGCGACGCCCGAGGTGGAGTCTCGGATGATCTCCGGGAGGTCCACCTCGTCGATGACCTCCTCCGCGAGGCCGGCGACGTCGACCTGCGTGCGGATCAGGGTGTTGAGATCGACGCTCTCCACTGCGGAGTTCACGACCGCGGCGAGGTCGACCCGCTCCAGCACGAGCTCGGTGAGGTCGAGCCGGTCGAGCACCTCGGTGACGATCCGCTCGAGGTCGACCCGCTGCAGGACGAGCTGGGTCAGGTCGATCCGGTCCAGGACCCGCGTGAGGACCTCGGGCACGACGTAGTCGAGGGTGTCGTCGGAGATGACAGTGATGTCCTCCCCCGCCGCGAACCGGACGGCGCGTCCGCGCTCGGTGAGCCGGTCGACGGCGTACCCGGCGGTGAACCGCTCCGGAACGAGCGGCGGGCGCGAGACGAGGCCCCAGACGCTGCGGGCGACGGGGGCCAGCGATCGGCCGACGGCCGACGTCGCCGCGACCGCAGGGCGAGCCACGACGACTGCGGCGCCGACCGCGATGTCGAGCGGGCCCTCGACCACGGCCGGCAGGCGCGGCGCCCGGTGGCGCACGACGGGGAGCGCCGCGGGCTGCTCGCCTCCGGCGCCCGGGGCGTCGCGGTCGTCTGTCACCGGGTCAGTGTGGCGCAGGCTCGGCCGATGAGGGCGGGCGGTGGCCTAGTGCGAGAGCTGCTCGACGTTGCGCAGGCGCGAGCAGAGGACGCGCAGCATCGGCACCGCGACCTCGGGGTGCCTGTCGAGCAGGTCCTCGAACGTCCACCGAGAGAGGGCGAACGTGGTGAGCCCGCCGACCGACGCGACGATGTCGGCGGACCTTGGGCGGCCGTCGATCAGCGAGAGCTCGCCGAAGTAGTCGCCCTCCACGAGGTGGTTCACCTGCTGGCCGTTGACGCGGACGTCGGCCCCGCCGTCGAGCACCACGTGCATCTCGACACCGGACGGCGCGAACGCCTTGAACCCCGTGACGGACTCGCCCTGCACGATGACGGTCGTGCCCTCGGCGTACTCGGCCGTGTGGCCGGCCTCGGCGATGTGGCTCAGGACCTTGTGGGACAGGCCGCGGAACAGGTCGACCTCGGCCAGCGCGGCCGTCAGCTCTCGGTTGCTCATGGGCGGAGGCTAGAGCCCGACCCGCGCACTCGTCGCGGGTTCGTACGGAATCGCAACGGGCCCGCGGCCGCGCGTCGGCCGAGCGGACCCCGTCGGCGTCCCTAGCCTGGGGCCATGGCCGTCGCCCGCACCCGCAAGGCCCGCGCGTCGCGCAAGCGCCAGCGGCGGATGCGCGCGGTCGAGCACGACCTGTCCCCCGCGCAGTGGACGGCGCTGCAGGGGGCCTGGGGCGGATGCGCGTACTGCGGCGCGACCGGCGTACCCCTGCAGAAGGACTGCGTGCAGGCGCTCTCGCGCGGTGGCCGCTACACCCTCGACAACATCGCGCCGGCCTGCCGCTCGTGCAACGCCAGCAAGTGCAACGACGAGGTCACCGGCTGGATGCGCCGCAAGCGCCTCGACGAGCGCACGTTCCTGCAGCGCCACGTCGAGATCCAGAGGGAGATGCTCGAGACCTTCCCCGTCGCGAACGCCGAACCGGCGGCCGGCTCAGCCTGACCCACGGATGTGGTAGTGCCAGGGCGTCACCAGTGACGCCCTGGCACTACCACATCGGGTCAGGCGGTGAGGGGGCCGGTCTTGGCCTCGGGGAAGTAGTCCTGGCCGATGCCGGTCTCGCGCTTGGGGACCATGACCGAGCGGGTCCACGACACGATCACGTCGCCGTCCTGGTTGAGGCCGCGCGTGATCATCGTGACGATGCCGAAGCCGGGGCGGGACGAGCTCTCGCGCAGGTCGGTGCAGATGCTCTCGGCGTAGATCGTGTCGCCGATGTAGACGGGGTGCGTGAGCTTGATGGCGTCCCAGCCGAGGTTGGCCACGGCGTTCTGGCTCATGTCGATCACCGACAGGCCGAGGACGAGCGCGACGGTGAGGCCGGAGTTCACGATGATCCGGCCGCCCGTGATCGGGTTCGACTGCGCGAGGTGCGCGTTGAAGTGGTTCTGGTTGGTGTTGCACGTGAGCTGGGTGAACCACGTGGAGTCGGCCTCGGAGATCGTGCGGCCGAAGGGGTGCTGGTAGACGTCGCCCACGACGAAGTCGTCGAAGAACCGGCCGAGCTCGGCCTTGTGCAGGGTCATGGGGAGTCCTCCTGATCACGGTCACCGGCGCCACGATGCGCCGACGTCCCGACTGTACGAAGACGGTGTACCGCGGCGCAGCGCAGGTCTACCAGCGCTGGAGCGGCGCGACCTCGGGGTGGTCCTCGCGCAGCGGTGGGACGCCGTACAGGCCCGGCGGCAGCGGGTCCGTGTGCAGCGCGAGGGCCGCGAGCATCGAGGAGGAGTCGGCGTAGGCGTCCGCGGCGAGCGTCTCGGTGTGGGCGAAGTCGAGCAGGCTGGACGTGATCTGCTCCGGTGCCGGCAGGTAGATCACCGGCAGCTCCTCGGCCACCTGCAGGTCGCGCAGAACCTGCTGGCGCGTGGCGATCTGCACTGCCTGGACGACGACGGCGATGAGGCTCTCGGCCCAGCGACCCTCCATGCCGAAGCGCCCGCAGTCGAGCACCACGACCGACTTCGCACCGCGCGCGTACGCCACCTCGATCGGCACGTTCGACACCAGACCGCCGTCGACCAGGCGACGGCCGTCACGCTCGACCCATGGGAAGACACCGGGGATCGCGGACGACGCGAGCAACGCCGAGCGCACGTCACCGGAGTCCATCTCGACCCTCTCGCCGGTGTCGAGGTCCGTGGCGACCGCGACGAACGGCACGGCCAGGTCCTCGATCCGGTCGACGGGCACGTGCGAGGCGAGCAGGTCGGTGAGCGGACCAGGGCTGAACAGGTACGGCCGGTTCGCCCCGGCCGCGATCGCCTGGGTCAGCACGTTGCCCGGGAAGACGTCGCGGCGCTCGATCAGCGGCCACAGCGCGGCCAGGGTGTCCGGGCCGGAGCCCGGGTCGGCGGCGATCATCACGCCGTTCAGCGAGCCGACGCTGGTGCCGACCACGAGGTCCGGCCGCAGGTCGGTCTCGTGCAGCGCGCGGATCATGCCCATCTGCACCGCGCCGTACGCACCGCCGCCGCCGAACACGAAGGCCAGCGGCCGCGGCAGCAGCCGCGCGAGCGACAGGGGCACCGCCACGGACGGCGGCAGCGGGGCCGGCGGATCGTCGAGGGTGTCCGGCACTCCCCCGGCCACCGCGGCCGCGCGCTGCTGGGCGCGCAGCTCGGACCGCCGCACCTTGGCCTCGCGCCTGCCCGGCATCCCGACGTCCCTCCCGCGACGCGCGTACGGCGTCCCCTCGATCCTCCCAGTCCGAGGGCGCGCCGGCCTGCCGACTCGCACCTAGGGTGGCCGGGTGGAGACCCCCGAGCTGTTCACCCTCGAGCACGTGTCGCTCGAGATCGACGGCCGGCGCCTGCTCGACGACGTCGACGAGCACCTCCACGACGGGACGGTCACCGCCGTCTGCGGGCCGAGCGGCTCCGGGAAGTCCACGCTGCTGCGCCTGTTCAACCGCCTGACGGACCCGACCTCCGGCCGGGTGCTGTTCCGCGGCACCGACGTCCGCGACCTCGATGTCCGCACCCTGCGACGGCGGGCGGTGCTCGTGCAGCAGCGGGCGGTGGCCCTGACCGACGACGTCGCTGCCGAGGTCCGTGTCGCCGCGCCCGCCCTGACCGACGCCGACGTGGCCGCGCTCCTGCAGCGCGTCGCGCTCGACCCGGCCGAGGTGCTCGGCCGCTCGCCGCAGAGCCTGTCCGGCGGCGAGCTCCAGCGGCTCGCGCTCGCCCGCGCCCTCGCCGTCGGCCCGGAGGTGCTCCTGCTCGACGAGCCCACCTCGGCGCTGGACCCGCGCGCGGCCGACGCCGTGGACGCCGTGATCCGCAGCATCGTCGACGACGGCCTGTCGGTGGTGCTCGTGAGCCACGACGTCGCGCGGGCCGAGCGCGTCGCCGACTCGGTGCGCGTGCTGCACGACGGCCGCGTCACCGCGCGCGGGGCCACCGGCGACATCGACCTCGTGCACGAGATGACCTCGCCGCCCGACGACGGCCACGAGCACCCTCCGGACGACCCGCGCTCCCACGGCGCCGCGCACCGCGGCCACCTGCACGAGCCGCCCGAGACCACCTGGGAGCACGGATGACCCACATCCCGAGCTGGACAGCCGTTGCTGTGTCCGGCCTGCTCGTCCTCGTCGCCGTCGGCATCGCGTCGTGGCAGCAGCTCGGGATCAGCCGGGACATGGTCGTCGCCGCCGTGCGTGCTCTCGTCCAGCTGGTCGCCGTCGGCGCGGTCCTGGCGTGGCTCTTCCTCCACGCGGGGATCCTCGGAGCCCTGGCCTGGATCGCGGGCATGACGGTCGTCGCTGCGTTCGAGTCCAGGCGCCGGGGCGCAGGCCTCCCCCGTGCGTTCCTGTCGGCGCTGCTCGGGATCGCGGTCGGCACGCTGGCGACCCTCGGCGTGCTCGTGGTGGGCGGCGTCATCTCCACCGAGCCGCAGGTGCTCATCCCCATCGGCGGCATGGTCGTGAGCGGTGCCATGCAGGCCTCGTCGCTCACCCTCACCTCGCTGCGCCGCTCGGCGCTCGACCGGCGGCCCGCCGTCGAGGCCGCGCTGTCGCTCGGGCTGGGCCCGCGGGAGGCCTTCGCGGGCGAGATGCGCACGGCCGTGCGGACGGCGCTCGTGCCCTCGATCGACTCCACCAAGGTCGTCGGCCTCATCGCCCTGCCCGGCACGATGACCGGCCTGATCATCGCCGGCGTCGAGCCGCTCGAGGCGATCCGCTACCAGATCATCGTGATGTACATGCTGCTGGCGGCCTGGGCCGTGGCGGCCCTGGTGACGGCCCGCGCGGCGGAGCGCTGGATGTTCGACGACGCCGAGCGTCTCGTGACCGTGTCAACCTGACGACCCCTCGGGCGTCCTTTCCTGCAGGGAGCCCCGGCGGGAACCGATCGCCGGGGCGGGTCGTCGGAACGTTTCGGAGCGGTCGTTCGTGCGGGGACGGTGCGCGGAGCGCCGTCGCGGGTGACAATCGGTGCCGGTGGGGGCCCTCCCCTGCCGTACGGGTCGACCAGAGGAGACCGAGTGACGATCGACGGAACGGCCACCCAGGGCCAGGCCGACCCCGGTGAGGTCTCCGAGCTGGTCCACTCGGCCGCCCGGATCCGCGCGGCCGTCGAGACCGTGATCGAGGGCAAGGGCGAGGTCATCCGCGTCGCCCTCACCGTCCTGCTGGCCGAGGGCCACCTCCTCATCGAGGACGTGCCCGGCACCGGCAAGACGATGCTCGCCAAGACCCTGGCGAAGTCGCTCGACTGCTCGGTGCGACGCATCCAGTTCACGCCCGACCTCCTCCCCGGCGACGTCACCGGCGTCAGCGTCTTCAACCAGGAGACGCGGGACTTCGAGTTCCGCCCCGGCGCTGTCTTCGCCAACATCGTGCTCGGCGACGAGATCAACCGCGCCTCGCCGAAGACCCAGTCCGCCCTCCTCGAGTGCATGGAGGAGCGCCAGGTCACCGTCGACGGCACGACGTACGAGCTCGCCGCGCCGTTCATGGTCATGGCCACGCAGAACCCGGTCGAGATGGAGGGCACGTACCCCCTCCCCGAGGCCCAGCGCGACCGCTTCATGGCCCGGGTGTCGATGGGCTACCCCGACACCAAGTCCGAGATGGACATGCTCGCCGAGCACGCGGCCACCAACCCGCTCGACGTCGTGCAGCACGTCGCCGACGCCGCCGAGGTCTCGCGCCTGGTGGACGTCGTGCGCAGCATCCACGTCGCGGCCTCGATCCGGCAGTACGCCGTCGACATCGCCAACGCGACGCGTACGCACCCCGACGTCCGCCTCGGCGCCTCCCCCCGCGCCACGCTCCACCTCGTACGCGCAGCCAAGGCCGCAGCGGCTCTCGACGACCGCGACCACGTCCTGCCGGACGACCTGCAGACGCTCGCCGGCCCCGTGCTCGCGCACCGCCTGATCCTCACGGCCGACGCCCAGATCGCCGGCCGCACCACCGAGTCGGTCGTCGCCGACGTCATCAAGCGCGTCGCGGTCCCCGCTGCGGCCCGGGCCTAGCGGGTCCTGCCCGTGCGCGCGGCTCTGCGTCAGCTCACCGGTCGAGGGCGGTTCCTGCTCGCCCTCGGCCTGGTCGGGCTGATCGTCTCCGTCGTGCTCGGGCAGCGTGACCTGCTGCGCTTCGGCGTCCTGCTGGTCGCCCTTCCCCTGCTGTCCGCCGCACTGGTGTCGCGCACCCGATACCGCCTCGCGTCGGCGCGCGGCCTGCGCCCCACGCGCGTCACCGTCGACACACCCACGACCGCGGTCGTGCGGCTCGAGAACGTGTCGCGCCTGCCCAGCGGGCTGCTCCTGGTCGAGGACGCCGTGCCGTGGCAGCTCGGCCGCTCGCAGCGCTTCGTCATCGACCGCCTCGAGTCCGGCGGACGCCGTGACGTGCGGTACGAGCTCCGCAGCCCCGTGCGCGGCCGCTACACGGTCGGCCCGGTGAGCGTGCAGCTCGTCGACCCGTTCGGCCTGTGCCGGGCGACCCGGCAGTTCGCCACCACCGACACCCTCACCGTGGTGCCGGCGACCGTTCCCCTCCCCGGCATCCCGCTCGGGGGCGACTGGTCCGGGCTGGGCGAGGCCCGCGCCCGCGCGGTCGCCTCCGCCGGCGAGGACGACATCATCCCGCGCGAGTACCGCATCGGCGACGACCTGCGCCGCGTGCACTGGAAGTCCACGGCCAAGAGCGGCGAGCTCATGGTCAGGCGCGAGGAGCAGCCCTGGCGCACCCGGGCCACGGTCTTCCTCGACACCCGCGCCGTCGCGCACCGCGGCGACGGACCGGCCGGCTCGTTCGAGTGGGCGGTCTCCGCCGCGGCCTCGGTGGCCGTCCACCTCGCACGGCGCGGCTACTCCGTACGCATCCTCGACGCCGACGGCACCGTGCTCACCCCTGGCGCCATCAACGAGGAGGGCTTCTCCGGCGCCGAGGCCGAGGGCCCGCTGCTCGACACCCTCGCCCTCGTGACGCTCACCGAGGGCATCGCCCACGGGGTCGGCGACGCCCGCGGCCGCTCACGCGTGCGTGACGGGCTGCTCGTCGCGATCCTCGGCGACCTGGAGCAGACCCATGCCGAGTCCGTGGCGGCCCTGCGCAGCGGCCACTCCAGCGCCGCGGCGCTGGTCCTGGACACGTCGGGCTGGGCCTCGCGGGCGACGATGCCCGAGGACGGCCGCGCGACCCGGACGGCTGCGCTCCTGGCGGCCGCCGGCTGGCGCGTCGCCGTCTGCGGTCCGTCGACCGACCTCGGCACCACCTGGACCCATCTCGCCGGCAGCGGCTCCGTGGCGGGAGGCGCGCGATGAGCACCACCACGACGCGACCCGCGGTCGATCCCGCGGCCGGCGGCCCCGCCGAGGCGGCGCGCCCAGGCGGCCCGGTCCCCCGCTCGCTCACCGTGCCGGGCGTCCTCGTCCCGTCCCTCGCCGTGTGGTTCGCGGTGCTCGCCTCGGCGCTGTGCCTCGGCACGGTCTTCCAGGAGTCGGGCTGGTTCGGAGCGACGCTCCTCACGGTCACGGTCGTCGTGGGCGTCGGCGCGCTCGCCACGTGGCTGCGGGTGCCGATGGTGCTGGTGCCCGTCCTCTGCGCGCTCGGGATGTTCGCCGCGCTGACCCTGCGCTTCGTCGAGGACGCCCCCTGGGGCTTCATCCCCACGCCGGACGCCCTCGGGCAGCTGCGCGACGTCCTCGCCACGGGCACCACCGACATCGACCGCTTCGCGCCGCCCGTGCCGTACACCGAGGGGCTCGCCGCGGTCACCGCGCTCGGGGTCGGGAGCGTCGCGCTCGTCGTCCTCGTGCTGCAGGTCGTCCTGCGGCTCCCGGCGATCGCCGGCCTCCCCCTCGTCGCGCTGTACGTCGTCCCCGCCACGATCCTGACCGGCGGAGCACCCTGGTGGGCCTTCGTCGCGGTCGTGACCGGCTGGCTGGTGCTCCTCGTCGCGGACGAGCGGCTCACGCTGATCAGCTGGGGCCGTCTGCTCAAGCGCAGCGACAAGGTCGGCGGCACCACCGCGCTGTCCGGCCTGTCGTCCTCGGCGTTCCGGCTCGGCGCGGTCGCCGTCGTCCTCGCGCTCGTGCTGCCCGTCGTGATCCCGGGCCTCGCCGACGCCGTCATCGGCCGCACGATCACCGCTGACGGGGCAGGCGACGGCGAGGGCACGGGCGAGGAGCCCGCCTCGATCGGCCTCGACCCGATCGTCGGCCTGCAGCGCAACCTGCTCAACAACCCCGACGTCACCGTGCTGACCTACAGCAGCACCGACCCGACACCCGGCTACCTCCGGGCCGTCGTGCTCGAGCAGTTCGACGGCGACTCCTGGAAGCCGCGCAGCTTCTCGGCCGACTCCGGCTCCACCCTGCTGACGGACGGCGTCGCCTCCCTGGCCGGCCTGCCCGAGGCCGTCAAGCGGCAGGAGTACACCTACCGCCTCACCGCCGACAAGCTCGACAGCCGCTACCTCCCCCTGCCTGAGACGTCCCTCAGGGTCGGCCTCGACGGCGACTGGCTGGTCGACCAGAGCACCCTCACGGTGTTCGGCGCCGACGACGTCACCACGACGACGGGCAAGACGTGGCAGGTCGACGCGGCCGAGATCGACCCGACGCCGGCCCAGTTGCGCGCCGCACCGCCGCTCACCGGTCAGGACCGCGCCACGGTGGCCACCTCGCTGGAGATCCCCGAGTCCCTCACCCAGACCGCCCAGGAGGTCACGAAGGGCAGCACCACGGACTTCGACGCCGCCCGCGCGCTCGAGCAGTGGTTCCACAAGGAGTTCACCTACAGCACCAACGTGAAGTCGGACTCCTCCGCGTCGTACCTCGAGCAGTTCCTGCGCGACAAGACCGGCTACTGCGAGCAGTTCTCGGCGACCATGGCGCTGATGGCGACCTCGCTCGGCATCCGCTCGCGCGTCGCGGTCGGCTACACCAGCGGCAGCCCCGTGCAGGGCCAGGACGGCCAGTGGCGGGTGTCGGGCAAGAACGCGCACGCCTGGCCCGAGCTCTTCTTCAGCGGCATCGGCTGGGTCCGCTTCGAGCCGACGCCGCCCACCGCCAGCACCGGCATCGTCGCCCCGCCGTACACCGGCGAGGGCGCCGACACCCCGACCCCCGACCCGACCTCGAGCGCCTCGGCGCTGCCCGGGGGCAACCCGCGCGACCAGGACCTCGCCAGCCGCCGCGCCGACAAGGGCTCGGTCGACCTGCCGGAGACCAGCGGCGGGCTCCTCCGCGCCGGCGACTGGTGGCGGATCTGGGCCTTCGTCGGCGTGCTCGCGCTGCTCGTCGCCGCGGCGCTCATCCCGGCCGGGCGCCGGCTCCTGCGCCGTCGTCGGCGCCTGTCGGCCGAGGCCGACGTCGAGGACGCCTGGGCCGAGCTCCGTGACAGCGCCCTGGACGTCGGCGCCGCCTGGTCGGACGCGCGCACCCCGCGCCAGGCCGTGGCCGGCCTCGTGACCGACCAGAACCTGTCCGGACCCGCGGCCGACGCCGCGATCCGGCTCGGTCGGGCGGTCGAGCGCTCGCGCTACGCCCCGACCCCCGCCGACACCACGCTCGTGACCGACGACGTCGCCACCGTGCGCGCCGCGCTGCTGCGCCGGCTCGACCGCAGCCGCCGGCTGCGGATCACCCTGGCGCCGGCCTCGCTGCGCGCCAACCGCGGGCCTGCCACCGCCTGAGCACTGAGCAGGGCGTCCGTCCGGGCCCGGAGACGACAGCGGCCGCGATCCCCCGAGGGATCGCGGCCGATGCTGTGAGTGGGGCGGCTACTCGCCGTCGCCCTCGCGGCGCTTGCGGAAGCGCTCGTCCATCTTGTCCATGAAGCTGCTCTTGGGAGCGGCGGCCTTGGCCTTCTTGCCCGAGGGGGCCGGTGCCGCGGTGGCGGCTTCGGGCTCGGCACGCAGGGTCTGGATGACCACGAACGTGCCGCCGAGCATCGCGAGGAAGCCGACGACACCGAGCGGGATGATCGCGGTGGCCGCACCGGCAACGAGCAGGCCGACACCGCCGAGCGCGACCAGGACGCCGATGGCGGCCTTGCGACGACTGCCCGGGCGCGGGCCCGCGGAGCGCAGGCTGGAGGCGAACTTCGGGTCCTCGGCGTAGAGGGCCCGCTCCATCTGCTCGAGCAGTCGCTGCTCGTGCTCGGAGAGCGGCACGGCTCCTCCTCGGGTGGTCGGGCACTCGCGTGCACCCTGTCCTATGGGTCTGAGGATAAGCAGCACGGGCCGATGTGGAAACCCAGAGTCCAGAAGTGGTCCTCGGAGTGTCGATCGGGCGACGTGCCGGAGTCGTCCTCGTACGGTCCATCGGCAGCATCCGGGGCCCACCTGAGACGAACCGGATCGGCCGAACGGGCCTACTGGAAGGACGATCCGGACGCCGACGGCGTTCCCCGGCGACCGGCTCCGGAGTACGGCGACCCCTCAGCCCCGGCCGGGGCGCGGGGCGACGGGCTGCTGGCCGCCGAACCCCTCGTGGCCGCCCTCGCCCGGCTCCTCCGGGCCGGGCACGAGCCGGGCCGGGCGGATCGAGCCGCGGCCGAAGCGTGCCACGGCGCGGTCCATCGCCTGCTCGGCCTCCCGCCAGCCGACCTCGGGCTCGTCGAGCAGCATCTGGCGGGGCGCCTCCGCGGCCTCGAGCAGGCCCTCGACCTTCACCCCGACGAGACGCAGCCGCGCCCGCTGCAGGCCGAGGGCGTCGTAGAGGTCGCGCGCGGTGGCGTAGACCTCGCGGCCGACGTCGGTGTGCGAGCGCAGGGTGCGCGAGCGGGTGATGGTGGAGAAGTCGGCGAAGCGCACCTTGATCGAGACCGTGCGCCCGGCGACCCCGGCCTGGCGCAGCCGCGAGGCGACCTTCTCCGACAGGCGCAGCAGCTCGCGGTGGATGACCTCGGGGTCGTCGACGTCGCGCGGGAACGTCTCCTCGTTGCTGATGCTCTTCTCGCCCTCGGGCATCTCGACGCTGCGCGGGTCGCGGCCCCAGGCGAGGGCCGCGAGGTGCTGCCCGGACGAGGAGCCGAGGGCGCGCACGAGGGTGTCGACCGGCGTGTGCGCGATGTCGCCGACCGTGCGCAGCCCGAGCCGGGTGCAGCTGCTCCTCCGTCTTCTCCCCCACGCCCCAGAGCGCGCCGACCGGCAGCGGGTGCAGGAACGCCACGACGCGGTCGGCCGGCACGACGAGCAGCCCGTCGGGCTTGGCCTGGGTCGAGGCGAGCTTGGCGACGAACTTGGTCGAGGCGACCCCGACCGTGCAGGTGATGCCCTGCTCGTCGTGCACGCGGGAGCGGATCGCCTCGGCGATGACCGCCGGCGGGCCGAGCCGGCGGATGCTGCCGGACACGTCGAGGAACGCCTCGTCGAGCGAGAGCGGCTCGACGAGCGGCGTGACGTCGCGGAACACCGCCATCACGCCGGCGGAGACCGCGGAGTAGAGCTCGAAGTCCGGCGGCAGCACGATCACCTGGGGGCACAGCCGCTTGGCCCGCGACATCGGCATCGCCGAGTGGACGCCGTACTTCCTCGCCTCGTACGTCGCGGCGGTGACGACGCCGCGCGAGCCCTCGCCGCCGACGATGACCGGCTTGCCCACGAGGTCGGGGCGGCTGCGCAGCTCGCAGGACGCGTAGAAGGCGTCCATGTCGACGTGCAGGATCGTGCAGCCGTCGTCCTCGCGGCGGCCGTCGTGCGCCACCCGGGAGTCGCCGCTGGCCGAGACGTCGGACTGGGTGATCCGTGCGCCACGGGTGATCTGGCTGCGGCTCATCGCCCCCGCCTCCCTGCGCGCTGCACGGGCCCATCATGCGCCCCCGCACCCACGGACCACGTCACCCTCGGGGTCACGCCGTGCTGCCTCACGCTGTGCCGCCTCACGCTGTGCCGCCTCACCACCCCGAGCTGCCCGGGCTCGAGTGCCAGAGCTTGCTCGGCGCGTCCTTCTTCTCCTTCGTGCGTTCCTTCTCGGCGCCCGCCTGGCTGCGGGTGTCGGCGGCGTCGACGCCCTGGGGCTTGATGTCGGCGTACGGCGACTGCTTGAACCCGCTCGCGTGCACCAGGACCCGGCGCACCCGCTCCTCGCCGGAGAGCTCCGAGCCCCGCTGGCCCATGCCGCCCGCGGCCGGGCCCGCACCACCCGACGACGACGCGGCCGCGCCGAGCCCGCCCGGGCCGCCGTACTGCGCGCCCTGGGCGGCGGCGGGCACCACCGCGACCGGGCGGGTCGAGCGGCTGCCCGCGCGCCCGGCGACCGCGGCCTCGTCGGAGTCGTCGCGGGTGCCGCCGTCGTCGAGCAGCGCGGCGACGGCGGGCAGGCCGCCCGCGCGCCAGGCGTCGTGCACGACACCGAGCTCCCACGCGCCGGTGGCGCGCAGCGAGATGCCGCGCGGGCCGGTGCGCCGGATCACCCCGCGCACGAGCAGCAGCCACGACCCGAACACCGTGGCGGCGTACGGGCCCTGGGCGTCCTCGAAGAACGTGGCGTCGACCGGGCCGGTGGAGTCGTCGAGGGTGAGGAACACGACGCGCCGCCCCGAGCGCACCGGCGGGGTCTGGGTGGCGACCTTCACGCCTGCCACGAGCACCTCGGACTGGCTGCGGCGCCCGAGCAGGTCGCGCGAGCGTGCGACACCGAGCGCGTCGAGCATCGGGGCGTAGAAGTCCACGAGGTGCCGGCTCGCGTCGAGGCCGAGCACCTCGAGCTCGGCGCGGACGCGCTCGGCGTCGGTCATCTCGGGCAGGCCGCTCGGAGCCACCTCCCCCGGCGCGTCGCCGAGGTCGAGGGCGAGCTGCACGTCGAGGTCGGCGGCGGCCGTGGCGGTGGCCGGGCCCTGCGCCTGACGACGGGCGGCGCCGACGGTGTCGAGGCGCGCGTCGACGGTGACGCCGACCGGGACCCCCGTGGGCCCCAGCGGGAGGTCGCGCCGCTTGCCGGCCGAACGCGGCGCGGCGGCCTTGGCCGCGCGGGTGGTGGCGCGGGTGTGCCGGTCGAGGTCGGCCACCTGCAGCAGGAGGTCGCGCCGGGTCACCCGGCCGCGGCGGCGCACCGGGCTCGACAGGCCGATGCCGTAGAGGGAGTCGAAGGCGCCCGCCACCACGAGCCGCTCGACGACCGGGCGCGAGACCCGGGCGCGGGTCCAGAAGTCCGAGAGCGAGCCGTACGGCCGGCCCGCCACGATCCGCTCGACCTCGGCGGCGTTGATGCCCTTGACGTCGGCGAGCGAGAGCCGGATGCCGTACGCCGACCCGTCGGGCAGGCCCGGCACGTCGGGACCGCGGCGCGGCCGCTCGTCGAGGATCTCCGGCGGCGGCTCGTCGTACGGCGAGACCTTCTCGACGGTGTACGTGCCGCCGGAGGCGTTGACGTCGAGGCCGAGCACCGCGATGCCGAGGTTGCGCGCGTCGTCGAGGATCAGCCGCTTCGGGTACATGCCCGGGTCGTGGGTGAGCACGCCGGCGAGGAACGCCGCCGGGTGGTGGGCCTTGAGCCAGGCCGAGTGGTACGTCGGCAGCGCGAACGCCGCGGCGTGCGCCTTGCAGAAGCCGAAGGAGGCGAACGCCTTGAGCACCTCCCACACCTTCTCGGTGGTGACGAGGTCGTAGCCCTGCGCGCGGGCGGCCGGATAGAACCACGCGCGGACCTCCTGCTGGCCCTCGGGCGAGCCCATGCTGCGGCGCACCTCGTCGGCCTCGGCGAGGGTGCAGCCGGTCATGACCGCGACGATGCGCAGCACCTGCTCGTGGAACACCACGACGCCGTAGGTCTCCTCGAGCGAGGCCCGGAGGTCGTCGTGCAGGTAGACCGGCGCGTTCCAGCCCTGCCGGGCACGCAGGAACGGCGTGACCATGTCGGACTTCACCGGGCCCGGGCGGAACAGCGAGATGTCGGTGATGAGGTCGCCGAAGGTCTCGGGCGCGAACTTCCCGACGAGCTCGCGCTGGCCCGGCGACTCGATCTGGAAGCAGCCGAGGGTGTGCGCGGACTGGATGAGCGCGAAGGTCGCGGGGTCGTCGTGCGGCACGGCGTCGAGGTCGACCTGCTCGCCGTCGACCCGTTCGATCTCGGTGAGGGCGTACGCCATCGAGGACTGCATGCGGATGCCGAGGACGTCGAGCTTGAGCAGGCCGAGCTCCTCGACCTCGTCCTTGTCGAACTGGCTCATGGGGAAGCCCATCCAGCTGGCCTCGACCGGGGTGCGGTCCAGCAGTGTGGCGTCCGAGAGCAGCACGCCGCACGGGTGCAGCGCGATGTGGCGCGGCAGGCCGTCGAGCGCCTCGACGAGGGTGAGGAAGCCGTCGAGCTCGCCGCGTGCCGCGAGCCGGCCGAGGCCCGAGGAGCGCAGCTCGGGCAGCTCCTGCAGCGCCGCCCGGGCATCGCGCGCGCGGATGTGCGGGAACGCGGTGGCGAACGCGTCGATCTCGCCGGGCGGCATGCCGAGCGCGGCCCCGACGTCGCGGACGGCGTGCCGCACGCGGTAGGTGTCGCGCATCGACACGCACGCGCAGCGCTCGCCGCCGAACCGCTCGAGGATCCGCTCGTACACCTCGGTGCGGCGCGCGGACTCGACGTCGACGTCGATGTCGGGCAGGGCCCGGCGCAGCGGTGACAGGAACCGCTCCATGAGCAGGCCGTGGGCGAGCGGGTCGACGCCGGAGATGCCGAGCAGGTGGTTGACGAGGCTGCCCGCACCCGAGCCGCGCGCGGCCACCCGGACGTCCATCCCCTTGATGAGGTCGACGACCTCGCCGACGGTGAGGAAGTAGCCGGCGAACCCGAGCACCGCGATGGTCTCGAGCTCGGCGTCGAGCCGCTCGCGCGCCTGCCGCGCGCGGTCGCCGCGGGTGCGCTGGGTGCGCGGGAGGTAGTCGGTGAGCGCGGCCTCGCACCGGGCGCGCAGGTGGCGGTCGGCCTCGAGCGCCTCGGCCGCGAGCGCCGCTGGGCCGCGGTCGCGGACCGCGCTGCTGCGCTCCGCCGTACGGGCAGGCAGGAGCAGGTCGAGCTCGGGCACGTGCACCTCGCCGATCCCGAGGTCGGCGACGGGGTCGAGCCGGCACGCCTCGGCCAGGGTGCGGGTGTCGGCGAGGAGGCGGTCGACCTCGCGCTGCTCGGTGCTGCCCGCGGCCGTGCCCGAGATCCGCACGACCTCACGGGCGACCTGCTCCATCCGCAGCCCGTCGGCGAGGTGGCCCTCGCCGTTGGCGCGGTCGAGGTGGCGGGAGTCGAGCGGGACGAGCCGGCGGATCGCGTCGAGGACGTCGACCACCGGGGCCTGGTCGCGCTCGGCGTGCCGCACCGCGTTGGTCAGCACCGCGGGCAGGTCGTGCTCGCGGGCGAAGGCGAGCATCCGCGCGGCGAACGCCGAGGAGTAGGGCAGTCCGCGGGTGCGGGCCCCCGACAGGTCGGCGGCCGCGGTGGCGGAGTCGCGCGCGCGGTGGCTCACCACCTCGATCGCGAGCCGCCGGCCGAACGCCGCCCGCCATGGCGCGAGGGCGACGAGGGCGACGTCCGGACGCCGGCGCGCGAGCGCGCGACCGACCTCGGACTCGGGACCGAGCAGCACGACGAGGCCGTCGGCGTGCCGCGCGACGACCTCGACCGTGGTGACCGGTGCCCCGCGCACGGCCTGCTCCCCCGGCAGCGCGTCGGAGCCGAGGCCGAGGTGCGCGGCGGACACGAGCCGGCACAGCGACGCCCAGCCGGTGCGGCCGCGCGCGAGCAGCACGACGCGTGGGTGCCGCGGATCGACCTCGGCGCCGCCGCGCGCGGGGGTGCGTCGTGCGGGCGGACCCCCGGTGCGGTCGGTGCGGTCGGTGCGCTCGGCGAGGGTGGGGCCCGAGCCGAGCCGGCCCGCGCCGGTGCGCTGCACCCGCGACCCGAGCGACCCGCGGCCGACGCCGAGGACGGGCACCTCGAGGTCGGGGCGCACGGCGAGGTCGAGGCCGAGGATCGGCGTGATCCCGGCGTCGCGGCAGGCCAGGACGAAGCGGACCGCGCCGTACAGGCCGTCGCGGTCGGTGAGGGCGAGGGAGTCCTGCCCGAGGTCGGCCGCCCGCGCCACGAGCGCGGCCGGGCTGCTCGCGCCGTGACGCAGGGAGTAGCCGGAGGCGACGTGGAGGTGGACGAAGGGGTCGCCGGCCACGGACTAGGACGCTGCTGCGGAGGGACCGCCGAGCAGTGGCT
Source organism: uncultured Actinomycetes bacterium (assembly GCA_963843975.1). Lineage (GTDB taxonomy): Bacteria > Actinomycetota > Actinomycetes > S36-B12 > CAIYMF01 > Longivirga. The sequence continues at coordinate 1,014,865 of CAWJMG010000003.1, forward strand.
GGTGCGGCACGCCGAGCAGCCGGGCGACGCGGGCGAGGAACGCCTCGGAGTCGCGGACGAGGTCGTCGGCCTCGCGCTCGCTGACGACGCCGCGCAGCCCGGCCTCGGCCGCCGCGCGCTTGGCCGCGCCGGCGGCGAAGAACTGCGCCCACTCGCCGAGGCTCGGGCGCGACCTCGGCGAGCAGCACCCAGGCGCTGCGCAGCCGGGCCGAGCGCTTGCCCCGCGGACGGGCCCGGGCCGCGAGGACCGCAGCCGCAGCGCGGAGGGCGGCGAGGTGGGCACGCGCGTAGCGCAGACCGGTGTCGTCGGTGGAGCCGGCGGCGAGCAGCTCGCGGGCGGCACCGGCGAGCAGGTCGCGGCTCGCGACCGGCACGACCGCCGGCGGCTGGACCGGGGCGGGCGGGGCCGGAGTCACGACCACAGCGGGCTGGGCGGGGGCGGGGGCCTCCCGCGGGGTCTCGGCGAGTGCGGTCATGGCGGCTCCTCCCGGGGTCGGTGCGTCAGGGACGGTGGTCGGGACGGTCTCGGTGATCAGGGGCTCGGTGAGGACGAGCTGCAGGGGGCGGCCGGCCGGGCGCGGGCGGACCGGACGGGCCGGTGCCGGGCTGCGCCGGGCGTGAACGCCGCTGCGGGTGCGGGTGCTGGACATCGGGACCTCCGATCAGTCGAGGGTGCGCGCAAGGCGCCACCGGGCGGGGACGGGCGGGGCGGGCACGGGCTCCTCGAGCCGGGCGACCGCGGCGGCCGGGACGTCGCGCACGAGGTCGTACACGCCGACCGAGGACGAGCGGCCCGCCCGCGCCTCGACCCGCCAGACCTCGCGCTCCACGGCACCGACGTCGAACGCGACCGAGCGCCGCTCGGGCTCCCGGGCATCGGCGGCCTCGACGGACTCGGCCGCTCCTCGGTCCTGCGCGACCCCGGCGCCGACGGGCGCCGGCCGCCTGCGGCGGCTGCCGGGCCCCGCCCACCAGGTGCCGAGCTCGATCCAGTGCGCGAGCACCGCGCGGACGACGTAGAGCCGGCCGCGCCAGAGGAACTGGTGCGGGACGGTGCCACCCGGCAGGTCCGGAAGTCCGGACGGGTCGTGCAGGTCGGACGGGTCGGGCGCCGTGCGGACCTCGATGGCCTCGCCGTAGGTGCGCATGGCGTCTCCTCCCCGGCCCAGGCGGGCACGGTGCTGGCTGGCTGGCGCGTGCCCGGACGGGCGGCGCAGCCGGTCGGGGGAGGCGACCGGCGGGCACCCGGCCCCGCCCTCGGGCCCGGCGCTTCCCCACGCCGAGGCCTGATGCGGGACCGACGGTGGGCCTGCGAGGACCGCGAGCTCCCCACAGGCCCACCGTGCCTCGTCGCGGCGGCCGCGAATCCGCCGCGCCGTGGCTGGTGGTGCCCGTCGTCCGCACCGGTGGCCCGACCCTCCCGCGAGAGAGGATCGAACACCTGTACGAACAGAACCCACCGTAGCCCCCACCCCCGACAGCGCGTCAAGCCCCGTCCTGCCCGGCGTGCAGGCAGACGCTGCCGCCGCCCACCCCTACGCTCTCGGCCATGGATCCCCAGAGCCACGAGGGCCACGAGAGCGACGACGGCGTCCACGACACCGAGCCCCCGCACGCCGGGGTCCACGCCGACGGCACGCTCGCCGTCGCCGCACCCGACCTCACGGGCCTGCACCCCAACGCCGTCACGGTCGCCCAGGCCCTCGCCGGGCTCGGTGTGGCGGGCACGGTCCGCGAGCTCGCCGAGGCCGCTCCCACCGCTGCCACCGCCGCCGCCCAGCTCGGGGTCACGGTCGGCGCGATCGCCAACTCCCTGGTGTTCGACGCCGACGGCCAGCCGCTGCTCGTGCTCACCTCCGGCGCGCACCGTGCCGACACCCTCGCGCTCGCCGGCCTCGTCGGCGCCTCGCAGGTCAAGCGCGCGACCCCGGAGTTCGTCCGCCAGCACACCGGCCAGCCGATCGGCGGCGTCGCACCCGTCGGCCACCCGCACCCGCTGCGCACGGTCGTCGACGTCGAGCTTCTCGCGGCACGACGTCGTCTGGGCGGCCGGCGGCCACCCGCACTACGTCTTCCCCACCAGCTACGACGAGCTGCTGCGCATCACCGCCGGCGAGGCCGCCGAGGTGGGCGAGGGCAAGGCCTGACGCGCGCTACTCGCCGGCGTACGCCGCCTCGAGGGTCGCGACGTCCAGCCTGCTCATCGCGAGCATCGCCACCATCGCGCGCTGGGAGCCCTCGGGGTCGGCGCCGCCGAGCAGCTCGTACAGGCGGGTAGGCACGATCTGCCAGCTGACCCCCCAGCGGTCGACGAGCCAGCCGCAGTTGCCCTCGCGGCCGCCACCTTCGATGAGGCCGTACCAGTAGTGGTCGACCTCCTCCTGCGAGCCGCAGGACACGAGGAACGACGACGCCTCGCTGTGCGCGAACTGCGCCGGACCGCCGTTGAGGCCCATGAGCTCGCGGCCGTGCAGCGACACGGTCATCGTGAGGACCTGCCCGGCAGGCACGCGCGGCACGCCCTCCCCCGCGCGCGAGGCGTGGAGCACCGAGGCCTCGCCGTACGCCGAGAAGAGCTCGACGTAGCGCGTGAGCGCCTCCTCGGCGTCGCCTTCGAAGAACCAGAGGCACGGCGTGAAGCCCGACATGTGAGATCCCTTCATCGACCGGTCCTGGACCCTGTCAGCCTAGGTGCCGCAGCCGACCACCGGGGTCGGACGACCGCTACCCGATGACGTCGTCGTGACCCAGCTCGTCCGACGGTCCGGGCCCGCGTAGGGCGACGACCACCGCCACCGCGACGAGCACTGCCGCGGCCACGATCACCGACGAGCTCACGCCGTCGACGAACGCCGCCTTGGCCTGCTCCACCACCGCGAGGGCGCCGGGCGCGGCGTCCGCCGGCACCCGGGACACGAACGCGATGGACGCCGTCACCGCCTCGGCCATCTGCGGCGGGAGGCCGGACGCCATCGAGGCGACGCCGTCGCGGTAGGCGCTGTTCAGGACGCTGCCGAGCACCGCGATCCCGAGCGCCGAGCCGAGCTCGCGCGCGGTGTCGTTGACGGCAGACGCGACGCCCTGCTTGCTGGCGGGCAGCGAGCGGACGATCGCCGTGGTCGCAGGCGTGCCCGCGAGCGCCATGCCTGCGGCGAAGAACAGCAGCCCCACAACGAACCAGCCGTAGGCGATCTCCACACCGAGCCGCGAGATAACACCGAAGCCGATCGCCATGGAGACCAGGCCGACGGCGCCGACGGCGCGGAAGCCGAAGCGGTCGGCGAAACGTGGCGCGATCCGGGCGAGAGGGATGAGGACGAACGGCATCGGCAGCATCGCGGCCGCGGCACCGAGCGCCGAGTAGCCGTTCACGAACTGGAGGTACTGCATCACGATGAAGAAGAAGCCGAAGGCCGCGAAGAACTGCGCCGTGAGCGAGAGCGAGCCGATGCCGAAGCCGCGCAGCAGGAACAGCCGCGGGTCGAGCATCGGATGCTCCTTGCGCAGCTCGCGCAGGACGAAGGCGATGGCGGCGAGCGTGCCGGCGACGAGCGCGCCGAGCACCCACGCGTCGGTCCACCCGGAGACCGGCGCCTCGATGATGCCGAACACAACGCCGGCCACCGCCACGAGCGACAGCAGCGCGGACAGCCAGTCGAGAGTCGGCGGATGTGGGTCGCGGCTCGTCGGGATCACCACGAGCGCACCGACGAGCGCGACCACGGCGAGCGTGGCGTTGAGCACGAAGAAGCTGTTCCACGAGAACCACTCCAGGAGCAGCCCCGAGGCAAACAGGCCGATCACCGCACCACCGCCGACGACGCCTACCCACAGACCGACCGCCTTGGCCCGCTCCTCGGGAGGGAACGACGTGGTGATGATCGACAGCGTTGTCGGCATGACGAACGCCGCCCCCACGCCCATCACCGCGCGGCACACGATCACCACGGTGGGATCCGTGGCGAGAACGGCCGCCGATGCGGCGAGGCCGAAGACCACCAGGCCGCCTATCAGGGTCCCCTTGCGGCCGTAGCGGTCTCCGACGGCGCCGGCGAACAGCAGGAGCCCGGCGAAGACGACGGTGTACGCGTCGACGACCCACTGCATCTCGGTCTGGGTGGCGCCCGTCTCCACCGCGAAGCCTCGGGAGCGCGACGTTGAGCCCGCTCACCGCGGACACGACCATCATGAGCGACAGCGCGACCACCACGAGCACCGCGCGGCGGCGGCGCGGGTCGGTGACGACGACGCCCGCAGGGACGGTCTCGGTCATGACCCCTCCTAATTCCACGTTTGTGGAATTAAACTACGACGACCGCGCCCGACGTGCAAGCACCGTGCGCGCGGGCGCCGCTGGCCTGGGGAAGGATGGGTGCGTGGCGACGACCGGTTCGGACAGTGGCACGGCGAGCACGGGTGCGCCTCGGCGACCGGGCCGACCGACCGCGGGCTCCCCAGACCGGCGCGAGGCCGTACTCGCTGCGGCGCGGGTCCAGTTCTCCGAGCTCGGCTACGAGCGCACCACGGTCCGCGGCGTGGCCCAGGCGGCCGGTGTCGACTCCCGCCTCGTCACGCACTACTTCGGCTCCAAGCAGCGACTGTTCCTCGCCGTCGTCGAGCTGCCCGTCGAGCCGCGCGACATCCTCCCAGGCCTGATCGGCGGCAGCGACGACCCTCCGCACGCCGTCGCGGGGTTCCTGGCCGCGCTGCTGGACTCCCCGGACTACCGGCAGGTGTCCACAGGGCTCCTGCGGGCCGCCGCCTCCGAGCCCGAGGCGGCCGACGCCGCTCGGGCGCTGCTCTCCGAGCGGCTCCTGCTGCCCCTCGCCGAGGCCATCGGCGCAGACCAGGCACCGCTGCGTGCCTCGCTGCTCGCGTCGCAGATCGCCGGCCTGGTCCTCGCTCGTTTCGTGCTCGAGCTCGAGCCCGTCGCGTCGCTCCACGGCGAGGACCTCGCCCGGATCCTTGAGCCCGTCGTGCGGCACTACCTGCTGGACCCGCTGTGACGACGTACTCCGTGCGCGACGGCGCGGGTGCACGCGAGCAGGTGCCGGTCGTCGTGAGCCTCCACCTGTACGGCGTGAGCGGCCGCGGGGTCGGCAGCGCGCTCGTGCACATGGGCCGCGACCGCGGACGTGTGCGGCGCATGGAGGGCGTGACCTTCGCCAAGCTCCTCGGCACGGGCGACGGCCGCACGTTCACGATGCGCGACGCCGACCTCGGCCACTGGGGCGTGCTCGCCTGCTGGAGCGACGCCGACGGCCCCGCACGGTACGACGACTCCGACGTGCACCGGTCGTGGAGCGGCGTCGCGCACGAGCAGGCCCGGTTCCTCCTGCGCCCGTTGGCATCGCGCGGCACCTGGGCCGGGCGCCAGCCCTTCGGCGACCCTCTTCCCTCACGCTGGGACGGCCCCGTCGCGGCGATCACGCGCGCCCGGATCAAGCCGTCGCAGTGGCGCACGTTCTGGGCCGCGGTGCCGCCCGTCTCGCTCGACCTGCGTGCCGTCGACGGGCTCGACTTCGCGATCGGCGTCGGAGAGGCGCCCGTCGGGCTGCAGGGCACGTTCAGCTGCTGGTCGTCGGGCACGGCCCTCACCGAGTTCGCGCAGCGCCGGTCGCCGCACCGCGAGGCGATGCGTCGCACCCATGAGACCGGCTGGTACGCCGAGGAGCTCTTCTCCCGGTTCGCGCTGGTCGACGTGCGCGGCGACTACGCCGGCAGGCCCGTCGAGCCGGTCACGCCGACGGCGTAGCCCCGGGCTCCGGGTGCCGCACGTGCGGGTCGAACACGACGTCCGCGGCGAGCGGTGCGAACGGGTCGCGCGCACGTTCGACCACGACGGTCGGCAGCGGCGCCCGCCGCTCGGGGGCCTTGCGCCAGGTGTCCTTGAGCGCCCACACGACCGCCGGCAGCGCGGGGATCAGGAAGAAGAAGTTGGTGAAGGTCACCCACGCCGTGAAGAGCAGGATGACCGCGGTCGTGACGCTGCGACCGAGCGGTCCGAACGTGATCGAGCTGCCGCGCACCCGCTGGCCGCGCGGCTGGTCCCACTGCAGGGGCTGCACCGTCGGCGGCGCCGTGGTGAAGCCCACGGGCTTGGCCTCGTACGGCGTCGGCACGTACGCCGCCGGCACGGCCTCGGCCTCGTGGTCGAACTCGCCCGGCGGCGTGATCGGTGGGGTCTGCGGGGCAGGCGCCGCCTGAGGCGGCGGCGCGTCCACCCAGCCGTGGGCGTGCAGGGTCCGCGGAGGCCCCGGCTGCTCGTGCGCTCCCATGCCTCAGGCATCGGCGTCCGGACGGCCCGCCTCAACCGGCTCCCACGGCACCACCCGGTCGGACCAGTCGGCGCGGTCGCGTAGGGTCGCCCCCGCAATGAGCGTTCGCGTCTACTCGGGCCCCCACGCCGACCGTCGTCGAGGCGGTGGCGGGTCGTTGCGCGCCCTCCCGTGGGTCTTCGCCCTGCTCACCGTGCTCGCGCAGATAGCCTGGCCGCTCACCTCGGACGGCACGCGCGACGTCCTCACCGCTGTCACGGTGGTGCTGTTCTTCCTCGCGAGCGCGTCGCACGCGCTCATCGCGCGCGGGTTCCTCTGGGCCCTCGGCTGGTTCGTCATCAGCGCCGGGATCGGCCTCGCGGTCGAGGTCGCCGGCACCCGCACCGGCCTCCCGTTCGGGTCGTACGAGTACGCCGACCGCTTGGGCCCCATGGTCTTCGGCGTCCCCGCCGTCATCCCGCTGGCCTGGGCGATGATGAGCTACCCCGCGCTGCTCGCGGCCCGTCGGCTCACCACCGGCCCGCTGCTCACGCCGGTCGTCGGCGCGGTCGCGCTCGCGAGCTGGGACCTCTTCCTCGACCCGCAGATGGTCGGCGAGGGCCACTGGACCTGGAGCCAGGAGGGCCCGCAGGTGCTGGGCATCGACGGCATCCCCGCGCAGAACTTCGTCGCGTGGCTGCTGGTCTCGCTCGTGATGATGCTGCTGCTCGACCGCCTCCCGCGTCGTCGCAACGACGGCGCCGAGGGCGACGGCGTCCCCGCCCTGCTGTTCCTCTGGACCTACGCGTCGTCGGTGCTGCTCAACGCCGCCTTCGTCCACCGCCCGGGCGTCGCGATCTGGGGCGGCGTCGTCATGGGCCTCGTCGCGATCCCCTACGCGTGGTCGCTGTGGACCGGTCGGGACTGACCCGCGCGGTCGAGACCGTCGCCGCGGTCGGAGCCCTCGGAGCCGTCGCCGCCACCACGCACACCGCGATCAACCTGCGACTGCTGCGCACCCCGTCGAGCACCCCTCCGGTCGTCGCCGAGCGTGTCAGCGTCCTGGTGCCCGCGCGTGACGAGGCCGCACGCATCGCCCCCTGCATCGCCTCGATCCTCGCCTCCGAGGGTGTGCGCGACCTCGAGGTGATCGTGCTCGACGACGGCTCGACGGACGGCACCGCCGATGTCGTGACGGCATCCGCCGCAGGCGATCCGCGGGTCCGTGTCGTCGACGGCGGCCGCGACGACCTCCCGGCCGGTTGGCTCGGCAAGCCGTGGGCGTGCCACCGGCTCGCGGCGACCGCCACAGGATCGGTGCTCGTGTTCGTCGACGCCGACGTCGTCCTCGCGCCGCACGCGCTCGCCGCCACCGTGGCGCTGATGCGCGGTAGCGACCTCGACCTCGTGTCGCCCTACCCGCGCCAGCTCGCCGACGGCGCCCTCCCCCGGCTCGTGCAGCCGCTGCTGCAGTGGTCGTGGGCCACGCTGCTGCCGCTGCGCGTCGCGGAGTCGTCGCCCCGCGCCACGCTGAGCGCCGCCAACGGCCAGCTCATCGGTGTCGATGCCGCCGCGTACTCACGCTGCGGCGGCCACGACGCGGTGCGCGGCGAGGTGCTCGACGACGTCGCGCTGCTGCGCGCGGTCAAGCGCTCGGGCGGGCGCGGCGTGGTCGTCGACGGCACCGATCTCGCCAGCTGCCGGATGTACGACGACGCCGGCGCTCTGGTCGAGGGCTACACCAAGTCGCTGTGGTCCGCGTTCGGTTCGCCCGCGGGATCGGCGGGCGTGGTCTCGCTCCTCACGCTGCTCTACGTCGTCCCGCCGGTCGTCGGCGTCGTCGGCCCGACGGCGCGGGCACGCGCGCTCGGAACCCTCGGGTACGCCGCCGGCGTCACCGGGCGCGTGCTCGTTGCCCGTCGTACCGGCGGTCGGGTCGCCGACTCGCTCGCGCATCCGGTGTCGGTCGCGGTCTTCGGCGGCCTCGTCGCGGAGTCGTGGCGGCGCAGGCGCGCCGGTCTCCTCACCTGGCGCGGACGCACCCTCCCCGCAGGCCGCGCATGAGCAGCGTCGGCCCCGCCTCGCCGCGCGGACGGATCGTCGGCGCCGTCGGCGTCGCCCTGCTGCTGGCCGGGCTGCTCCTGGCCCTCCTCGACAGTGCCGCCAGTGTGACGCCGTACCTCGACCTGACGGTGTACCAGGAGGCCGTGCGCATCTGGTGGGGCGGCGGGTCGCCGTACGGCGTCGGACTCGTCGATGGGCTCGTCTTCTACTACCCGCCCTCCGCCCTGGTCCTGCTCGGGCCGCTCGCGCTCCTTCCCGCCACCACCGCCGGCGCGCTGCTCGGGCTGCTCGGCGCCGGCGCGCTGGTCGCCGCAGTCATGATGGTCGGGCGGTCGAGACCCGTTGCTGCACTGGCGATCACGGGGCTGGCAGCACTGTCTGAGCCCGTGCAGGCCACCTGGCGCTACGGCCAGGTCAACCTCGTGGTCATGGCTCTCGCGGTCGTCGGGATCGTCGGCGTCTCGGCCCGGCCGCACACCTGGTGGCGGGGTGCAGCGGTCGGCGTCGCCGCCGGGATCAAGCTGCAGCCGCTGGCCCTGCTGCTCGTGCCGGCGCTGCGCCGCCGATGGTCGACCGTCGTGGCGGCACTCGGCACGGCAGCCGCTCTCGTCGGCGTCGCTGCGGCGAGATCCCCCGGCATCGTCGTCGACTGGCTCGACGACGTGCGGAGCGGGGCGGTCGACGGCCGCGCGCAGGACGCGGCCCGCAACGCATCCTGGCGCGGCCTGCTCGACACGCTCTTCCCTGACCCCTCCACGGCCCGGGCCGTATGGATCGTCGTCGCCGCGCTCGTCGTCGTGGCCGCCGTCGGCGGTGCTGTTCTCGCCACCCGCCGCGGCCGACTCACAGTCGCGCTGTCGGTGCTCGCGCTGGGCATCCTGCTGGCCTGGCCGGTGTCCTGGACCCATCACTGGGTCTGGGTGCCCGTCGTCCTGGCCTCAGCCCTCGCACCGGTGGGGGTCCGCGCCCTCGACCACGCCGCGCTCGGGTGCGCCGCGCTGCTCGCCCTGGCCACGCTCGCGTGGCTGCCTGCCTGGTTCGCCACCGCAGACCACTCTCTCGGCTCGGAGGGCCTGACCTGGGTGGTGTCGTACTCCTACGTCCTGCTGGGCACGGCGACGCTCGCGGCTCTCGTGCTGCGCGAGCTGCGCGCTCCCGCCTCGGGCCGTTCGGCGACCACCTCCTAGGCTCGCTGACCGTGGCACGCGTGGTGGTCGTCGGAGCAGGCATGGGCGGCATGGCCGTCGCCGCCCGGCTCGCGGTCAAGCGCCACCAGGTCACGGTGGTCGAGCAGGCCGCGACGTATGGCGGCAAGGTCGGCAGCGTCGTGCGCGACGGCTTCGTGTTCGACACCGGCCCCTCGCTGCTCACCATCCCCGCGGTCTACCGCGAGCTGTTCAACAAGACCGGCGGCCCGCTCGAGGCGTCCGTCGACCTCGTCGACCTCGACCCCGCGTTCGGCTACCGCTTCCCCGACGGCGTCACCGTCGACATGCCGGGAGTCGACCCGGGAGTCTGCGCGCATGTGCTCGGCGAGGGGCTCGGCGGCACGGCCGAGGCCGACTGGCGCGCGTTCATGGCCCGGGCCGCCGCGATCTGGCAGGTCACCCGGCGGCCGTTCCTCGAGGCGCCCCTGACCGGCGCGCGCGACCTGCTGCCGCTCGCGCGCAACGTCGGCGACGTGCGCACCGTGGCCCCGTTCACGTCGCTGCGCACGCTCTCGCGCCGCTATCTGTCCGACCCGCGGCTGCGGATGCTGGTCGACCGCTACGCGACGTACACCGGCTCGGACCCGCGCAAGGCGCCGGCGGCGCTGGCGACGGTGCCGTACGTCGAGCAGATGTTCGGGGCCTACCACGTGGCCGGCGGCATCCGACGGCTCGCCGACGCGCTGTACGAGCGCACGCTGGAACGCGGTGCGGCGTATCGCTTCTCGGCCGACGTCGCCGAGGTGCTGACCTCCGCCTCCGGCGTCAGCGGCGTGCGGTTGACCGACGGCGAGGTGCTCGACGCCGACATCGTCGTCGCCAACGCCGACGCCACCCACCTCTACCAGGACCTGCTGCACGACCCGCGCGGCGCCGAGCCCGTGCGCCGGCTGCGCCGAGCCACGCCGTCGCTCTCCGGCTTCGTTCTGCTGCTCGCCGTGCGCGGCCGTACGCCGGGGCTGCGCCACCACAACGTGTGGTTCCCCGCCGACTACGACGCCGAGTTCGACGCGATCTTCGGCCGCGATGCCAAGCCCGTCGACGACCCCACGATCTACGTCTGCGCCCCGGACGACGACGCGATGCGCCCCGACGCCGACCACGAGTCGTGGTTCGTGCTCGTCAACGCGCCGCGGCACGGCACGGGCAACGAGCGCGGCACCGTCGACTGGGATGCGCCGGGCCTCGCCGAGTCGTACCGCGACCGCATCCTCGCGGTGATGGCCTCGCGCGGGTTCGACGTCCGTGACCGGCTGCTGTGGTCGGAGATCCGCACGCCGGCCGACCTCGAGCGGAGCACCCGGGCCCCCGGCGGCTCGATCTACGGCACGTCCAGCAACGGCCCGCGCGCCGCCTTCCTGCGCCCGGCCAACGCCTCTCCCGTGCCCGGCCTCTACCTCGTCGGCGGCTCCTCGCACCCTGGCGGCGGCCTGCCGCTCGTGGGCATGTCCGCAGAGATCGTCGCCGACCTGATCGGCCGCGCCTGACCGACCGCGCATCCGGGCGTTCCCACCGGTTCGACCGTCCCGCTCGCTAGCATCGGCGCCCCGAGGCCGAGGAGTGGCGCATGTTCCGACAGGTGGTTGCGATCCGCTGGGCCGAAGGCGTCTCCCCCGAGGCGCAGCAGGGCTATCGCGACGCCCTCGAGGGCCTACGCGTCATCCCCGAGCTGCTCGCCATGACGTGGGGCGACGACGCCCGCCACTTCGAGGGCAACTTCGACGTCGTCGCCGTGATGGACTTCGCCGACTTCGCGAGCGCTCGGGCGTACGTCGCACACCCCGTGCACCAGGCGTACGTCCGCGACCACGCGAGCCAGGTGATCGGCGATCGCGTCGTCGTGCAGCACGACTGGGCCGGGCCTCAGTCGTAGGCCGCGGATCGGGCAGGATGTGCCGGTGCCTTCCGACGCCTGCCCGACCTGCGGCCTCCCGCTGGAGAACCACGACCGCGACGTCCGCTTCACGCTGCCCGACCCGGTGCTCGGGATCGTCGACGCCGGCGGCCTGCCCGAGGGCTCGTGGCTGAGCCACGACCACCCCGACGAGTCGGTGATGCTGCTCGTGCCCGAGCTCGGCGCGTTCGTGCGCTGCCTGCTCCCGCTGCGGCTCGTGGGCGGCCACACCATCACGTTCGGCGTGTGGGTGGGCGTGAGCTCGGAGGACCTGCAGCGCGCCTGGTCGGTCTGGTGGGAGCCGGAGTACGCCGACCTCGAGCTCACCGGCGTTCTCGCCAACGCGCTGCCCGGTGTCGACGTGCTCGCGGCCCCCGTGGTCGTGCGCGTGCGCGACGCCGACGAGACGCCGTACGTCGACGGCAGCAGCGACACCCTCCTCGCCAAGGTGCTGGCCGACGAGTGGCCGCACGATCAGGTGCTGGACCTGCTGCAGTAGCAGCCGGACGTCGGTCGTCCTGCCTACGCTGGCGACCATGACGCAGATCTGGCTCGACCGGCCCGAACCGCCGATGGACGGCGACGAGGCCGCCTCCCTTCTCGGCTCGCTCGAGCGGATGCGGCTCACGTTCTGGTGGAAGTGCTCGGGGCTGACGCCGGAGGGCACCCGGCTGCACCTCGGCACGTCCGGGCTGTCGCTCGGCGGGCTGCTGCGGCATCTGGCACTGGTCGAGGAGAACACGTTCTCGCACAAGCTCTGGGGCCGCCCGCTCCGTGAGCCATGGGCCTCGGTCGACTGGGACACCGACCCGGAGTTCGAGTTCCGCACCGGTGACGAGCCCCCGGACCAGCTCGTGGTCGAGTACGAGGAGGCCGTGCTGGCGGCCCGTGCCGACGTCGAGGCCGCTCTCGCCGAGGGTGGCCTGTCGTTCCCGGCCCGCTTCTCCTGGCCCGACGGCTCCACGCCCACGCTGCGCCGCCTCCTGCTCGACCAGATCGAGGAGTACGGCCGCCACACCGGTCACGCCGACCTGCTGCGCGAGGCCGTCGACGGACGCGTGGGCGAGGACGCCCCCTGGCCGCCCGACGCGCCCACCCGTCTCTGGTCGGCCGGCTGACCGATTCGGTAGTGCTCAAGCGTCACGGGTGGCGCCTTGCCACTACCAAATCGTCAGGTGAGGCGGCGGCGTACGACGACGAGCAGCTGCACCAGCGCGACCGCACCGACGCCGTCCGACACCCAGGCGCCGAGCGATGCCCAGAACGACGCGGACTCCGGGTAGATCCCTGCTGCGAGAAGGAACATCGCGACCACGATGACCCGCGTGGGGCGCTCGCCGATCGTGACGACGCCGATGTCGTCCATGCCGATCGCGGTGGCGCGGGCCCGCGCGAACTCCTGCGAGAACAGCAGCACGCCGGCCAGCACGCACGCGAGCAGCGGGGCGCCGACCACCCAGAGCGCGACCAGAAAGAGCACGTCCGAGATGCGGTCGACGGCCGAGTCGAGCACGGCACCCCAGCGCGACTCGCGGCCGGTCATCACTGCGACCGCGCCGTCGAGGGAATCGGTGAGGCCCGACAGCCCGACGATGACGGCCGCCAGCAGCACCCAGCGGCCACCGAGCGAGGCCACCCACACGACGAGCGCCGACACCAGTCCGCCGAGGAGCGTCACGACGTCCGGCGAGATCCGGAGCCGGGCGAACGGCGTGGCGACCGCATGCACCACGGCGAGCCACGGGCCCACGATGCGCGAGGTGCGCGGGTCGTAGCCGCCGTGCAGCGTCGACCAGCGGTCGAGGTACTCCTCGCGCGACAGGACGCTGCGGCTCACGCGTCGCAACCTAGCGGCGTACGCCCCACCACGCCCCCACCCCTCCCGCTGAACCTGATCAATCCGTCGTTTCCCGGTGCCGGAAACGACGGATTGATCAGTGCGAGCGAGGGGGTCAGACGGACGGGCCCAGCGCCCAGGTGACGGTGACGACGGCGGTCACGCTGCCCTCGCCGCCGTCCATCGGCATGCCGCCGCCGGAGTCGGCCGCAGCCATCGCCATCATCCGCTTCGGCATCCCGCCGCCACCGATCTCGGCCTCGGCGATGTGCCGTACCTCGCCGAGCGCCTGGCCCGCGACGCCGGCGTACTGCTCGGCCTTCGCGCGGGCGTTCGCGTACGCGGCATCGCGTGCGGCCGACTCGAGGCCGGCCGCGTCGCCGTGCGAGAACGAGATGCCGTCCACGCGAGCACCGTCGCCACCTGCCTGCACCGCCGCGACGAGCATCGAGCCGACGTGCTCGAGATCGGTCGTGCGCACGGCGAGCGAGAGCGAGGCCTCGTACGCCACGACGGTCGGCCACGGGTCGTGCACGGGGTTCAGCGAGACGCTGGTCGTGGCCAGCGTGCGCTCGTCGGCGCCGCCGCGCACGACCGCCTCACGCATCGCCTGCATCGCGTACGACGCACGCGCCGTGGCGTCGGAGGGGTTCGCCGCCCGCGCGGACGCGGCGAGGTTGAGGGTGGCGACGTCGTACGGCGCGCTCGCGCGCCCACGACCGGTGACGGTGACGGATCGGCCCATACCCCGATCCTGCCCCACCTGGCGCCAGCGGTAGTCAGAACGGACGCCATACGCTGCGAATCGACTACCGGTGGCCGTCAGGCGGTGGCGGCAGCGCCGAGGCCGAGGCCGGTGTAGATCTCGCGCGCGGAGGTCGAGCGGTTGAGCGTGAAGAAGTGCAGGCCAGGCGCTCCGCCGTCGAGCAGCTCCTGGCACAGGCCCGCGGCAGCCTCGACGCCGAGCGCGTGCACGGCGTCCGCGTCGTCGGCGATGGCGCGGAACCGCGCCTCGAGCTCGTCGGGGAACGCCGTGCCCGACAGGATCGCGAACCGCTCGAGCTGGTTGATGTTGGTGAGCGGCATGATCCCCGGCAGCACCGGCATCGTGCAGCCGAGGGCGCGGGCGCGCTCGACCAGCGCGAAGTAGTGCGAGGCCTCGAAGAACATCTGCGTGACGGCGAACTCCGCGCCTGCCTCCTGCTTGGCCAGCAGCACGCGCGCGTCGTCGTCGAGGGACGCCGACTCGGGGTGACGCTCCGGGAACGCCGCGACGCCGACCGAGAAGTCGCCGAGCGAGCGCACGAGGGTCACGAGCTCGTCGGCGTGGGCGAGGCCCTGGGGGTGCTGCACCCACGGAGAGCCGGGGCCGCCGGGCGGGTCGCCGCGCAGCGCGAGGACGTTGCGCACGCCGGCGTCGGCGTACGAGCCGATGACCGACCGCAGCTCCGCCACGCTGGATCCCACGCAGGTGAGGTGGCCCATCGGCAGCAGGGTCGTCTCCTCGGCGATCCGCTGGGTGATGCGCACCGTGCGGTCGCGGGTGGAGCCCCCGGCGCCGTACGTGACCGAGACGAAGGTGGGCTGCAGGCCCTCGAGCTCGCGGATGGCCTGCCAGAGCAGGCGCTCGCCGTCGTCGGTCTTGGGCGGGAAGAACTCGAACGAGAAGGAGTGGCCACCAGCGGCCAGCAGCGCGCTCACCGTGGGGGGCGACGGCGTGCCGGGGGTGGTGGCGGACATGGGGTCGAGGGTACGGCGTGCCCACGCCTCGGACACCGTGGAGTCCGCATCGTGAACGGCCGGTGAGGCACGGTCAGCCTCTCGTGATGCCCGGGACGCCCGCTCCCCCTACGCTTCGTCGCATGACGACGGGGAGCTCGCCGCTCGACGCCGAGGACCTGCGTGTCCGCGTGCAGAAGCGCCTGGACGACTTCCTCGCCCAGCAGCTGCCGGTGCTCGACGACGTCAGCCCGGACCTTGCTCCGCTGGCCGAGGCGCTGACGGACCTCCTGCGCGGCGGCAAGCGGCTGCGGCCCGCCTTCGCGTACTGGGGGTGGCGCGGAGCCGGCGGCACCGACTGCGAGGAGGCCGTCTCGGCCGCCACCGCGCTCGAGCTGCTGCAGGCCTGCGCGCTCATCCATGACGACGTCATGGACGGCAGCGACACCCGCCGCGGCCTCCCTGCCGCGCACCGCCGCTTCGCCACGCTCCACCGCGGCAACGAGTGGCTCGGCTCGCCCGAGGCGTTCGGCGTCGGCGCCGCGATCCTGCTCGGCGACCTGTGCCTCTCCTGGGCCGACGAGCTGCTGATGTCGTGCGGCCTGCCGAGTGACTCCGTGATGCGCGGCAAGCCGGTGTACGACGTGATGCGCACCGAGCTGCATGGGCGGCCAGTACCTCGACCTGCTCGAGCAGGCGATGGGCGGCGGCTCGGAGGCGCGCGCGATGCGCGTGGTCCGCTTCAAGGCCGCGAAGTACACCATCGAGCGGCCCCTGCACCTCGGCGCCGCGCTCGCCGGCGCCCCCGAGTCGACGTTCGTCGCCTACTCCGGCTACGGCCTCCCCCTCGGTGAGGCGTTCCAGCTGCGCGACGACGTCCTCGGCGTCTTCGGCGACCCGGCCCAGACGGGCAAGCCCGCGGGCGACGACCTGCGCGAAGGCAAGCGCACGGTCCTCGTGGCGGCCGCCGTCGAGGCCTCGAGCCCGGCCCAGGCCGCGCTGATCCGGCGCCACCTCGGCGACCCCGCCCTCGACGCCGGCGGCGTCGCCGCGCTCCGCGAGGTCATCACAGACACGGGTGCGCTCGGGCACGTCGAGCGGCTCATCGATGCTCTCACGGCGCAGTGCTTCGCGGCGCTCGACGCCGCCGACATCGACGACGACGCCCGCGAGGTGCTGCGCGGCCTCGCGCACGCAGCGACCTCGCGCTCGATGTAGTCGCCCGCTCAGCGGCCCGAGCGGGACCCTCCCGCGGCGTGCCCGGCCTTCCGGAGGGCCGACCAGGACGGGTCCTCGAACGGCACCGCCCGACCGAAGAGCCAACCCTGCGCGGCCTCGCACCCGAGCTCGGCTAGGAACGCCCGCTGCTGCTCGGTCTCGACGCCCTCCGCCACGACGCCGAGCCCCGTCTCGTCGGCGATGTCGAGCAGCGCCCGCACGACCACCGCGCGCCGGTGGTCGGTGAGCACCGTCTGCACGAACGACTTGTCGATCTTGACGATGTCGACCGGGAACTGGTGCAACCACGACAGGCTCGAGTAGCCGGTGCCGAAGTCGTCCAGCGCCACGCGCACACCGGCCTCGTGCAGCTGCTGGAGCGATGCAAGGGCCACGGAGCTCTCGTTGACGAGCGCGGTCTCGGTGACCTCGACGATCACCCACGTCGGGTCGATGCCGTGCCGCGCTGCGGTGTCCAGGAGCGCAGCGGCCAGACCGGGCCGCCCGAGCTGCGTCGGGCTGATGTTGATGCCGACGTCGATCGCCATGCCTGCGTCGTGCCAGCGGCGCATGTCCGAGAGCGCGCGCTCCGCGACCCACGTCCCGACCTCGCCGATCAGCCCGCTGGCCTCGGCATGCGGCAGGAAGAGATCGGGCGCCAGCAGGCCGCCCTCGCCGTCGCGCATGCGCACGAGGGCCTCAGCCCCGACCACGACACCGTCGTGGAGCCGGATCACCGGTTGGTAGTGCAGGGCCAGGCCGTCCTGGCGGAGCGCAGCACGCAGCCGCTGCTGCATCTCCAGCGCCGCCGAGAGCTCGTCGTCCAGGCTCCGGTCGTACGTCTCGATCCGGTCCCGGCCCGAGTCCTTCGCCCGGTACATCGCTACATCGGCTCTGCGCAGCAGGTCGCCCGGGTCGGTGGCGGGGTCGGCCGTGTGCGCGATGCCGATGCTCGCGGTCGGCTGGAACTGGTGGTCGCCGTACCTCCAGGGCGCGTGGAGGCGCTCCTGCAGGCGTACGGCGAGGAGCGCGGCGTCGGTCGGATCGTCGAAGCCCTCGCAGACGATCACGAACTCGTCGCCGCCCTGCCGACCGACCGTGTCCTCGGGCCGCAGCACCGACGACAGGCGGGCGGCGACCTCGGAGAGGAGCAGGTCTCCCACCTGATGCCCGAACACGTCGTTGACCTGCTTGAAGTGGTCCAGGTCGCAGAACAGGACGCACACCATGCCCGGCCGTCGACCGAGGCGGTGCAGCGCCGTGGCGAGGCGGTCGCTGAGGGCGTAGCGGTTGGGCAGACCTGTGACCGAGTCCGTCAGAGCTCTCTCGGTGAGCGCCGCCTCGGCATCCTTGCGCGCGGTGATGTCGTCGAACTGGACGATCAGCTCCTGGGCACCGCGCGCGTCCGGTGCCCCGACCGCCGACACGCTGAGCACGACCCAGCGGTACCCGACCTCAGGCCCGACGACCCTGATCTCCCGACCCGACATGGTCGGCAGTGCGGCCCCGGGTTCGACCCGTCGCGCGGCGTCCACCACGGAGTCCGCCAGCGCCCATGTCTCGGCGACGTCGTCGGGGTGGATCAACGTGGCGAGCAGATCGCTGCCCGCGCCGACGATGTCGACGCCGAACAGGCGGAGGACCGCCTCGTTGGCATCGAGCACGCGGGTGCGCTCGGGGCCGCCGTTCAGGAGCCGAAGCGTCGGCACCGGCGACCTGGCGAAGACCGCCACGAGGCGCTCCTCGGCGCGCTTGATGTCGGTGACGTCGGTGGCGATGCCGCCGACGCCCCACACGACGTCGTCGTCGTCGAGCAGCGGGAACTTCGTGACCAGGAAGGTGCGCAGGGCCAGCGGATCGCTGCCCACCCGCTCCTCCACCGTGATCGCCTCGTTGGCGTGCATCACCTCGAGGTCGGCGGAGCGCAGCGCCTCGGCGACGTCGGGCGGGAAGATCGAGGCGTCCGTCACGCCGATCCCGGTGCCGTGGTCGACGGCCGCGGTCCGCGACCACGCCTCGTTGGCCAGGACGTAGCGGCCGTAGCCGTCGACAGGGTTTCGGTAGTCCTTGACGAACACCGGCTGGTCCGTGGCCTCGGCCACCTCGGCGAGCATGCGTGACGAGCGGGCGACCCCCCGAACCCGGCGCTCCTCGACGCCAGCGAGCCAGACGGCCAGCAGGCAGAGCACGACGAGCCACGGGAAGCGCGGCCAGTAGCCCGCGGACGCACCTTCGGGATCGATCACGGGGACCGCCACAGCCAGCACGAGCGCGAGGACGGTGAGCAGCACCACGCGACGGCGGTCGGCGAGGACGACGACCGCCACGAGGAGGACCGGACCCAGCGCGATGAGCGCGGGCGCCTCGGCAAGCAGCTCGGCGACGGCGATGGCGACCATGGCGAGCACGAAGCCCCACACCGGCCACGCCCACAGCGCCCGCATCCCACGACCTCGCACGCGCGCCCCCTCTCGACCCCTGGCGGGAGTGTCCACCGGCGAGGCCCTGCGTTGCCTCACGAGCGGCTCACATCACCTGCTCGGGAGGCCGAACCGGCCCCGCGTCCTTAGGGTTGAGCCATGTCCCTGCTCAACCGCTCGCCCCGCACCGTCACCGGCCCGACCGATCACGTCGTGGTGGTCGGCGCGGGCCTTGCCGGGCTGTCGGCGGCGCTGCGGCTCGCGGGCGCCGGGCGCAAGGTCACCGTGCTCGAGCGCGAATCGGTGCCGGGCGGCCGCGCCGGGCTGATCGAGGACTCCGGCTACCGCTTCGACACGGGCCCCACGGTCCTCACGATGCCCGACCTCATCCACGACGCGTTCGCGGCCGTGGGCGAGAACATGGACGACTGGCTCGACCTCGTCCCCGTCGAGCCCCTCTACCGCGCCTTCTACCCCGACGGCTCGCAGCTCGACGTGCACTCCGACGTCGACGCGATGGCGGCCGAGATCGAGACCGTCATCTCGGCCGCCGAGGCCGCGGGCTACCGCCGCTACGTCGACTTCGTCTCCAAGCTGTACCGCTACGAGATGAAGGACTTCATCGACACCAACATCGACTCGCCGGTCGACCTGCTCACCGAGAACCTCGCCAAGCTCGTCGCCATCGGCGGCTTCCGCAAGCTCACGCCGAAGGTGCGGCAGTACCTCAACGACCCGCGCACCGAGCGGCTCTTCAGCTTCCAGGCGATGTACGCCGGGCTCTCGCCCCAGGACGCGCTCGCGATCTACGCGATCATCGCCTACATGGACTCCGTCGCCGGGGTCTACTTCCCCAAGGGCGGCATGCACGCGCTGCCCCGTGGCCTTGCCGGTGCCGCTGAGAAGCACGGGGTCGAGTTCCGCTACGACACCGAGGTGACGCGCGTCGAGATGCGCGGCGACCGCGCCGTGGCCGTGCACACCGCGGCCGGCGAGCGCATCACCGCCGACGTCGTCGTCCTGAACCCCGACCTGCCCGTCGCCTACAAGCAGCTGCTCGGCCGCGAGCCGTGGAACGTACGCCGGCTCACGTACTCGCCGTCGTGCTACCTCCTGCTCGCCGGCTCGTCGGCGACGTACACGAAGACGGCGCACCACAACATCCACTTCGGGCGCAGCTGGAACGGTGTCTTCCGCGAGCTCATCGACGAGCAGCGGCTCATGACCGACCCGAGCATCCTCGTGACGAACCCGACCTACTCCGACCCGGGGCTGGCACCGGACGGAAAGCAGATCTACTACGTGCTGTTCCCGACGCCCAACCTCGACGCCCCCATCGACTGGCGCACCGAAGGGCCGCGCTACCGCGACGAGATCGTCCGCACGCTCGAGGAGCGCGGCTACATCGGATTCGGCGACGGCATCGAGCTCGAGCACGTCACCACGCCGCTCGACTGGCAGGCCCGTGGCATGGAGCGCGGTGCGCCGTTCGCGGCCGCCCACTCGTTCCAGCAGACCGGCCCGTTCCGCCCCTCGAACCTGTTCGGCGAGAACGTCGTCTTCACGGGCTCGGGCACCCAGCCCGGCGTGGGCGTCCCGATGGTGCTCGTGTCCGGCCGCCTCGCCGCCGAGCGGATCACCGGGCCGGACCCGTCGTACCGGCCGACCTACCTGCACTGATCCGCCTGCACCGACCCACCGCTGCTGGCGTGTGCGGGCGTGTGCGGGCGGGCACTCAGCGTGGCGAAGGTCCGCATACTGGGACGTAACGTCCATGTGGCGACGCAGATCACCCGAAACCGTCCGGATCGCGTTCGGAGCCCCCCGCCTGGCGCTTGTACCCTCGTGATCATGGCGGCGGAGGACGTACGGGGGCACGACCCCGACGACACGCGCCTTCACTTCGCCCTGCGCTACGCCCTCGGCGGCTTCGTCGCCTCGGTGATCCTCGCGATCGGCTCGATCGGCGTCGGCTGGCTGCCCCTCGAGGGCGTCGCCGAGATCCCCTTCGTCGAGGCCATGCGCCACGAGGGCGTCGGCGTCCTCGTCTCCCGAGCCTGCGTCGTCATCGGCGGCGCGCTGCTGCTGCAGGCCTGGCTCGTGCTCGGGGCCGACATCCTCGGTGGCCACGTCCGCAACGTGCGCCGTCTCTGGAAGGTGCTCGCTCTCTGGTGCGCACCGCTGCTGCTCGCACCGCCGCTGTTCAGCCGCGACGCCTACTCGTACTTCATGCAGGGCAAGCTCGTGCTCGCCGGCGGCGACCCGTACACCCAGGGCGTCGAGTCGATCCCTGGCTGGTTCGCCAGCGGCGTCGACCCGCTGTGGCGCGACACCCCGACGCCGTACGGCCCGGTGTTCGTCACCCTCTCCCGCGGGGTGGCCGCCCTCGTCGGCGACAACGCGTACCTCGCGGTGATCGTCTTCCGTCTGCTCGCACTCGGCGGCGTCGCGCTCATGGCCTACTACGTGCCGCGGCTCGCGTTCCACGCCGGCATCGACGGCTCCAAGGCGCTGTGGCTCGGCGTCCTCAACCCGCTCGTGCTCATGCACTTCGTGGCCGGAGTGCACAACGACGCGATCATGGTCGGCCTCATCGTCGCCGGGCTCTGCCTGGCGATCGAGGGCCGTGGGGCCACCGGCATCGTGCTCGTCACCCTGGCCGCGATGGTCAAGCCCATCGCCTTCCTCGCGATCCCGTTCGTCGCGATCGCCTGGGCCGGCACGACGCAGGACTTCCGCGCCCGGCTCTGGGCGTGGACCAAGTCCTTCGGCGTCGTCGTCGTCACGTACGGCGTGATCGCGCTGTCGGTCGGTGCCAGCCTCGGCTGGATCCGCGCCCTCACCACCCCGGGCGAGGTGCGCACGTGGCTCTCCCCCGCCACCGCGCTCGGCATGGCGACCGGCAACCTGCTCTCGTGGGTCGGGCTCGGCGACCACCACGATCTGACCGTCGGCATCTTCCGCGTGATCGGCATGCTCGCCGCGATCGTGATCGTCGCCTACCTGCTGCTGCGCCCCGAAGGCCGTTCGGTGCCCCGCGGGATGATGCTGGCGTTCCTCGCCGTCGTCGCCCTGGGGCCCGTGGTGCAGCCCTGGTACCTGCTGTGGGTGCTGCCGCTGGCGGCTGCCTCGGGCCTGTCCTCGCGCGAGCTGCGCGTGGTGCTGCTGCTCGTAGCGGGCTTCACGATCTACGGCCTGTGGGAGACGAGCGCGTCCGCCGACACGTACTTCGACCTCGGTGACGGGCTCGCCATGATCGCCGCGGCCGTCGCGGTCGCGATCGCCGTCGCCATCTCCCCGCGCGAGCGCGCGCTGCTCTTCGGAGGGCCTGTCGCCCACGGCCTCGTGCCCGAGGACGCACCTGCGGCAGCCCGACGTGAGCGGCTCGTCGTCCGGGCACCGGAGAGCGCATGAGCGACGGCCCCTCGACGCCCTCGGAGCCGGTGACCGGCCCGCACGGCGCCGATCTCGACGACCTCGTCGCCGTCGTCGACAGCCCGACCACGCAGGCCCCCGGCGTGCGTAACTCGCTCACCCGCGGGCTCGTGTGGTTCATCGACCACCTCGCTCCCTGGATCGACCGGCTCGTCGGCCACGGCGCCCCCTGGCGCCGGCTGCGCCCCGGCCGCCGCGTCGCGGTGGGCTGGATCGTCACGCGCCTCGTGATGCTCGCGCTCCTCGCGCTGCCGGAGCAGACGATCATCAACGACGTCCTCTACTACGCCGACAACCTCGCGAAGCTGAACGACGGATCGCCGCTGACCGAGGTCCTCAAGGAGTACCCGCTGCCCGTCCTCGCGCTCGTGGGGCTGCCGTGGGTGCTCTCGTTCGGCAACCACATCGTCTACGCGACGCTCTTCGTCGGCATGATGCTGGCCTTCGACGCCGCCTTCTGCCGCCTGCTCTACGTCCGCGCGGGCAAGCAGCAGAGCCCCGCGGTCACGCTGTGGCTGGCGTCCGGGCCGATGATGGGCCCGCTGATGGTCACCCGGTTCGACGTCGTCCCCGGCATCCTGGCGGGTGCGTCGGTGCTGCTGCTCGAGCGGCGGCCGCGCCTCGCGACCGTGTTCGTCGCCGCGGGTGCGGCCATCAAGCTGTGGCCGGCCGTCCTGCTCCCCGCGCTCGCGGCACCCGCGAAGACCCGCTGGCGCGTGGTGGCGACCACGGTCGTGTCGGGCCTCGTCATCGCGGGCACGATCGTCGCGCTCGGCGGCCTCGATCGGCTCCTCACCCCGCTCACGTGGCAGGGCGACCGCGGCCTTCAGATCGAGTCCGTGCCGGCGCTGCCGCTGATGATCGCCTGGGCGTTCACGCACGACCCGTGGGTCGTCGACTTCACCCGCTTCATCACCTCGGAGATCGCCGGCCCCGGCGACCGCTTCCTCATCACGCTGGCCACGCTCGCGACTGCCGCGTCGCTGCTCGCGATGGCCGCCCTGTGGTTCCGCGCCTGGAAGCGCGGCGCGACGATCAGCGCCGAGACCGTCGGCTGGATCATGCTCACCACCACCGGCCTGCTGATCCTCACCAACAAGGTGTTCAGCCCGCAGTACCTGCTCTGGCTCTCGCCGATCGCGATCGCGATGGTCGCCGTGGCGCCTCGCGGAGACACCGGCGTACGCCGGTTCGTGGTGCTGCTGCTGTCGGTCGGCGTCCTGACCCAGGTGATCTACCCGATCCTCTACCTCTGGGTGTCCGAGATCTACTGGGCCAACATCCCTGGCGTGCTTCTCCTGACGCTCCGCGACGTGTTCCTCGTCGGGTTCGTCGTCTACGCCTGGCGCAGGGCGTGGAGCGAGACGAGCGCGCAGGCCGCACTCGCCGACGTCGACTGACGGGCGCCGTCCGTCGGAGCGTCGCTCACCCCGGTGCCGCGACAGGCTGGAAGACTCCCCGCATGTCCGCGACCACGCCCGGCGCCCTCGACCGGGCGATGGCGGCGCTCGAGCGCGGCATCACGGTCGTGCTCCGGGGCCGCACGGACCCCGACGCCCGTTGGCGAGGCGTGCGACTGCTGATCCTCTGGCTGCTGACCCGACTCGTCGTGGTCGTGCTCGTCCCGCTGGCGCCGTACGTGGTGAACGACGTGAACTACTACGCCACCGTCATCACCGGCCAGGCGGACGCAGACTTCCCCGGCACCCTGCGTGAGTACCCCGTGCCTGCCATCTGGTGGCTCACGATCCCGTCGCTCCTGGCCGGCGGCGAGATCAAGCCGTACGGCTGGTGGTTCGTCTTCCTCATGCTGTGCGTCGACGGCGCGTTCCTCACCGTGCTCCAGAGGGTCGGCCGTTCGCCCCGGGCGGTGACGGCGTGGCTCGCTGCCGGGGTGCTCATCGGTCCCTTGCTCCTGCTCCGGTTCGACCTCCTGACCGGGGCGCTCGTCGGCACCGCCCTGCTGCTCGCCGTGCCGCGGCCGCGTCTGGCTGCCGCGCTCACGGTGCTCGCCGCCGGGGTGAAGCTGTGGCCGGGCATCTTCGTGGGGCTCGTCGCCGCTGCGGGTCCGCGCCGCCGCCCAGCGGTCGTGGCGGCCGGGGCCACCTCGGTCGTGCTGGTCCTGGCGGCTGCGGCCACGACGGGGTGGGACCGCCTCCTCACGCCGCTCGCGTACCAGACCGACCGCGGCCTGCAGATCGAGTCGCTCTTCGCTCTGCCCGCCATGGTGCTGTGGTCCCTGGGGGTCGACGGCTACGTGGTCGACTACCCGGCGTCCCTGTCGTTCGAGGTCAGCGGTCCCGGAACCGCTGCACTCGGCGCGTTGGCCACCGTCGCGACCGCGGCGTCGCTCGTCTGGGTCCTCGGCACGACCGCAGCGCTCTGGCGTCGTGCCACCCACCCCGGGCTGCTCACGGGTGCCGCCTGGGCGATGCTGTCCGGGGTGTGCCTGCTGGTGCTGTCGAACAAGGTGTTCAGCCCGCAGTACATGGCGTGGCTGCTGCCCATCGTCGTGGTCCTGCTGGCCGTGACCGGAGAAGCCCGTGCCCGCACCAGCGCCTACCTCATGCTGTGCGCCGCTGCGACCGCCCAGGCGCTCTACCCCTGGCTGTACGACGCCGTCACCTCGACCCACGCGACCGCGTTGAGCCCGGTGGCTGTCGCCCTGATCGCCCTGCGCCTCGTGCTCGTCTGCCTCGTGGCGGTCATCGCCACGCGACGCACCTGGCAGATCCTGCGAGAGTCCCGGGCGGCGGCGTCCGGCTAGAGCTCGTCGACGTCGATCTCGGGGCCGTCGCCGAGGAGCACGACTCCCCCGCGGACGCCGTCCTGGGTCCAGCCGCGCACGGCGCTGCCGAGCACGTCGAGCGCCGTCGCGAACGCCTTCGGCTCGGCCTCGGCCAGCAAGCCCCACGAGGCCCACACCACGAGGACTCCCTCGGCCTCGCCGAGGTCGAGGTCGCCGAGGCACTCCTCGAGGGCGTCCCAGTTCATGCCGAACCAGTCGGGCAGCCCGAAGGCCTCGTCGCACATCTGCAGGAACGACTCGCGGTCCTCGACCTCGGCGCCGTCGAGGACGACGCAGCGCCACTCGAGCGTCTCGGCCTCGGTCTCGAGCTCCTCGATCGTGGCGTCCTCGAGGCGGCGGACGCCCTTCAGCCGCTCCAGCACGCTGCTCATGAACCCGCTCCTGACACGACCTCGCGGAACGAGGAGTAGTGGTCGTCGGTGTAGAAGCGCGAGCCGTCCGCGCCCCCGATGATGCGCCGCGCGCCGCGGTCGGAGGACCCCGGCGTGATGACGGTGTACTCGCGGTAGAAGCCGGACTTCTGCTGGGGCAGGATGCCCTCGCGGTTCTGGAAGGTCACGCCGTCCTTGGAGAACGGGAACGGACCGTCGGACGCGACGAGGCGCAGCGTGTCGACACCCTCGGGCGGCAGCTGGTCGACCGCGATGGTGCCGAGGTCGGTCGTGGCGCTCGCCGGAGCGAGGTCGGCGGCGTCGGAGACCGATGAGCCGGCGCCGGCGCCGCCAGAGGTCGTGGATGCCGCCTTGCTGCTGCCACAGGAGGTCAGGACCGCGAGGCCCAGGACGGCCAGCAGGACGGCGAGCAGCACGCCAGGACCTCGGCGGGTCGGCGTACGGCGGTGAAGGGAGGTTCCGGACACGGACGGAATCGTGGCAGACGGCGGCGCGCTCGTCAGCGGCGGCTTCTGGTTCGCGCCGTGAGGTGCTCGCGCCGACGGGATGGGAGGATCTGCGTCATGAGCAGCCGCGACCTCGACCGGGCCGGGATCACCGATCCCGCGATGCGGACGTCGTACGAGCGCTGCCGCGAGCTCAACGCCCAGCACGGCAAGACCTACTACCTCGCCACGCTGCTTCTGCCGCCGGCCAAGCGCCCGTACGTGCACGCGCTCTACGGCTTCGCGCGGTACGCCGACGAGATCGTCGACGACCTCGCCTCGACGCTCTCGGACGAGCAGAAGGCCGACTGGCTGCGCTCGTGGGGCGAGCTGTTCTTCGCCGACCTGCGCCGAGGGGCGTCGGACGACCCGGTCTGCAAGGCCGTCGTCGACACCGTGCAGCGCTGGGACATCCCGGTCGAGCACTTCGAGGCGTTCCTGCACTCGATGACCATGGACCTCACGGTCACCGAGTACGCGACGTACGACGACCTGTACGAGTACGTCTACGGATCGGCCGCCGTGATCGGCCTGCAGATGGTGCCGATCCTCGAGCCGTCGGCACCCGAGGCGTACGAGCGGGCCAAGGACCTCGGCGTCGCGTTCCAGCTCGCGAACTTCGTGCGCGACGTCGGGGAGGACCTCGACCGAGGCCGCGTCTACCTGCCGCTCGAGGACCTCGCGCAGTTCGGCGTCACGCGTGCCGACCTCGAGAAGCGCGTTTTGACGCCGTCGATCCGCGCCGCGCTGGAGGTCCAGATCGCGCGGGTGCGGGCGCTCGAGGAGGAGTCGCGCGCGGGCATCGCGCTGCTGCACCCGTCGTCGCAGCCGTGCATCGAGGCCGCGCGCATCCTCTACTGCGGCATCGTCGACGCCGTCGAGGAGATCGACTACGAGGTCTTCACCCGCCGCGCGACCGTCTCGCAGCGACGCCGTCTCGCCGTCGCCCTGCCCGCGTGGAACAAGGCGCGCCGCGCGCGCAAGAAGTACGGCGAGGGCCACCCCCACGGCCTGCACGCCCCCGCCAGCACCTGACCCGGTCGCCGGCTCCGCGTCGCTCGTCCCTCTTTGCGCGAGCACCTGCCTGACCGCATCCTGTTGCCTGCCTGTGGCTGTGTTCGCGTGCAGCGGAACGACTTCCGGGGATAGACCCCTCCGACGACCACTGCACTGTCAGACCCCCTCGGCATGATGGTCGTGTCGCGAAGGGAGGTGACCATGTCCGTCGATCTGATGACCGACCCGTTCGGTTCGGCGTACCCGTTCGAGCTGCCGGCGGACGAGTCGTGGTCGCCGCTCCCGACGGCGGACGAGGTCGCGCTGGTGGCCGAGCTCGCGCGGCTGTTCCCGCGGGACATGGATCGTCCGGTGTATCGCGACGACCTCGCACCGTGGGACCGCGACGACCTCCTGGACTTCGCGTTCGTGGCCGACACGGAGCCGGCGGACGAGTCGAGCGGCGTCACGGCCTCCGAGATCATCGCCGCGGCTGCACGGCCGGCGGGATGCGGCGCGGAGGATCTGGCGCTGCTGGAGGCCACCGATCCCGCGACGCTGGACGACCCGCTCGCACGGATCGCCTACGTGAAGGTTCTCAGCCGCGTCGAGGCGTCGATCGCGGCACGTCGCTATGACGCGGTGCTGTCGCTGGTGCCCGTGCTGGCGCACGAGTCCGACTACGTGGCAGAGGGCGCGCGCCAGATCGACCTGGCAGTCGCCTGCCGGTCATCCCTGCGTGCCGCCGGCCAGATGATCGACGCCGCCCGCGCGACCCGGCTGGTCTTCCCCGCGATGCACGAGGCGCTGGCGGCCGGCAGGATCACCGACCGGCACGTGCGGATCCTGCTCGAGCGCACCCGGGTCATCCACGACGCCGCCACCCTGGTGCTCATCGGGGAGCAGGCCCTCCCCCTGGCCCTGCAGCTGACCCCGCCGCGGTTCGAGGACGCCCTCGAGCAGGTGATCATCGCGTTCGACCCCGACGCCCCCGCGCGCCGGAAGAAGGCCCACGCCGACCGTGACGTGTGGACCTGCCGCCTGCCGGACGGGATGGCAATGCTGGGCATCAAGACCGACGCTGCCACCGTGGCCGCGATGCACGAGCGCATCCGCGCCGCGGCGAAGGACCTTCAGGCCGCCCGCGGTGGCACCGCAGCGGCCCGGGCCGGGGACACCGACGCGACGATGCACGCCTGCGCTGCCGACGCGGCGGCCGCGATCATCCTCGGCACCCAGGCCGAGGACGGGTCGGTCGTGTTCGACCCCGAGGCTCAGACCGTGGTCCACGTGCAGCTGGTCATCGATCTGGAGACCCTCCGCGGAGAGCGCGACAACCCTGCCCTGCTGCACGGATGCCCGATCCCCGCCTCCATGGCTCGGGACATCGCCGGCTACGCCCAGGCGTTCCGCCGGATCGTGACCGACCCGGTCACCGGTGTCGCCCTCGACTACGGCCGAGAGCAGTACCTCCCCGGCCCGCTCAGGGACTACGTCCTGCACCGCGACGGCGGGTGCCGCATCCCCGGCTGCGGCTGCCGCAGCATCTCGCTGCTGGACATGGACCACGCCGTACGGTTCCCCGACGGACCGTCCGACCCTGCCAACACCGGCGGCATCTCCAAGCGCTGCCACCAGATCAAGACAGCCGGCCTGATCGACCTTGTCGACGGCAGAGCCGACGGCTCGGTCACCCTCGTCACGATGCTCGGCCAACGTGTCCGCATCCCACCTCGCCCGTTCATGGGCTGGCAGCCACCCGACCTGCCCCCACCGCGGCCCGGACGCAGCGACCCCGGGCCCAGCGACCCCGACGCCGACATCCCGCCCTTCTAGACCGGGCACCACCGACCACCGTGGCCGATCGGCCGTGTCCTCACCCGGGCACGGCGCATCGCCCTGCCCGAACGGGCCGGCGGATCCAGAGCGACGCGCCGGCCGGCGTACTAGGGCAGGCGGGCCGTCGCGAAGCAGAACCAGTAGCCGTCCTGGTCCTCGACGACGACCTCGGTCGTCGCGAGCGGGCTGCTGTCGTATCGCTCAGGGCCGCGCGTGATGGAGAGACCAGCGTCGCGTGCAGCGGTGACGAGGGTGTCGAGCTCCTCCACCCACAGGAAGACGTCCGCCACGTGCGCCACATGGTCGTGATTCGGGTTCGCGGACTCGCCCTTCATCACGTGGAGCTGGGCGTCACCGCGACCCAGGGGGACGTACTCCTCGTTCCCGTCGAAGTAGCGCAGTCGCTCAAAGCCGAAGACCGCTGTGTAGGTGTCTACGGCCGCACGATGTCGCGGACAACGATGATCGGAGCGATGGTCCCTGTCGGGTCCTTGAGCACATGGTTCTCCTGTCCGTGAGTTCCCTGGTGGCCACGCACTACCCAGGCCACGGCAGTTCAACACCGGGATCGCGAACCCGAGTCCCGATGCCGTTTCGGCCTGCCGTGGGACAGCCGAACGATGCGGTCAGGAGCGGGGGTCGTCGGCCTGGCCGGGCATGGGGATCCTCGGCGGGCCGGAGTACGGCGTGCGCTGCACACCGCGTCGTCCGAGCCAGACCCAGAGCACCTGGGTCAGCACCACGAGCGCGAAGCCGAACATGAGGTCCTCGACCGGGGCGAACGCGATGCGGCCGTTGCCGAGGAACGGCGGAGCGGCGTCCACCGGCGTCGACGACCCGATGATCTGCTCGCCGTCGTAGCGCACGATGCGCAGCCCGGTGAGCACGCCGTTGGTGACGAGCTGGAAGAACACGACGATCGCGTACGCCGCCCAGAACACCCGGCGCCGCAGCAGCCGGGTGCGCAGCACGAACAGGTCGAGCACGACCACCGCGACGATGCCGAGGACGGCGAGCTGGGTGTAGCTCATGCGTCGTCCCGCCGTACGCCGTCCACGACGGAGCCAGGCGGCTCGTCGCCGACCTCCCACCGCTTCACCGAGCGCACCGCCTCGAGGGTGAGCAGCGCGGCGATCGGGATGACGACGAAGAACAGCAGCTCGTCGAGCGGGAGGTCCCCCGGCAGGATCACGCCGGTCGTCTGCGACGGGTCGAACGTCCAGTGGCCCGAGGCGATCGCGTAGAGGTCCCACACGACGAACACGGCGACGACGGGCAGCAGCGTCAGGAGCAGCCGGCGCCAGCGGCGGTAGACCCGCGCGCGCAGCAGCACCTCGAGCCAGGCCGTGCCGACCACCACGAACAGCAGCACGCCGAGGTAGGCGAAGCGGCTCACGCGCCCGCCTGCTTTGCGTGGTCCCACGACACCGTGCGTGTCACGTGCAGGCGCAGCGCGCGCTGCTTGGGGGCACGCTCGCGGTACGCCGCCTTCACCGACTCCACGTGCTCGGGCTCGAGGCCCTCGTACTTCACCATCAGGCCGGCGAAGACCTCGCAGATGCGCTCGACGTCCTCGACGAGCTCCACCGTCCCGGAGAGCTGGACGCCGCGGAGCTCGGCGTAGCGCTCGCCGTCCTCGACCAGCGCGGCGAACCGAGGGTCGCGCTCCAGGCTGAGGACCTTCTGGCTCTTGGCGTACGTGCGCATCCAGACCACGCCGTCGTCGTCCACGAGGTACCACATGGGCACCGGGTCGGGGACGCCGTCCGGGCCGTTGGTGACGAGCACCAGCGTGCGGCCCGCCCGGAGCAGGGCGTCGACCTCCGCGTCGGTCAGCGCGATCGACGCTCGTCCGTGGGCCACGTCGCCATCCTGCACGCCGACGCGGGCGCCCGCACCGCGGGGGCGACGGCGCGCCGCGCCCGGATTCCGGTCACGCAGCGCACCGGATCGAGCACGGTTCACACCGGCGCGCACGGCGCGCCAGCCGGGAGCACCCCGGAACCGAACGTAGACTCGCCGATCGTGGAGTCGTCTGCCGGAACGCGTTCGACCGACGCACTCGTCGGTCGGGTCGTCGACGGCCGCTACCAGGTCGAGTCGCGGCTCGCCCGGGGCGGGATGGCCACGGTCTACAAGGCCCTCGACCTCCGCCTCGACCGCGTCGTCGCGCTCAAGATCATGCACGCGAGCCTCGCCGACGACGCGACCTTCGTCTCCCGGTTCCAGCGCGAGGCCAAGTCCGCTGCCCGACTCTCGGACCCGCACGTCGTCGCGGTCTACGACCAGGGCCAGGACGGCGACCTCGTCTACCTGGCCATGGAGTACGTCCCCGGCCGCACCGTGCGCGACGTCCTGCGCGAGCACGGCCGCCTCTCCCCCGAGCAGGCGCTCACCATCCTCGACCCGGTGCTGCAGGCCCTCGAGGCCGCGCACCGCGCCGGCTTCGTGCACCGCGACGTGAAGCCCGAGAACGTCCTGCTCACCGACGACGGCCGCGTGAAGGTCGCCGACTTCGGCCTCGCCCGCGCGATCTCCGCCGCGACGTCGACCGCCGCGACCCAGGGCCTGCTCATCGGCACGGTCGCCTACCTGTCCCCGGAGCAGGTCGAGCGCGGCATCGCCGACGCGCGCAGCGACGTCTACGGCGCGGGCATCCTGCTCTACGAGATGGTCACCGGCGCCGTCCCCTTCGCGGGCGAGACGCCGCTGTCGGTGGCCTACCAGCACGTGAACGCCGCGGTGCCCGTCCCCTCAAGCGTCCGCCCCGGCACCGCGCCGCAGCTCGACGCGCTCGTCGCGCGCAGCACCGCGCGCGACCCCGACGACCGCTACCCCGACGCCGCGGCCTTCCTCGCCGACGTGCGCAACGCCAAGCGAACGCTGCCTGTGCCGCGGCCGTTCGGCGTCCTCGACGACTCCGCCTCGGCCGCCACGCTCATCGTCCCGCTGACGACGGACGCCGTCACGGGCGAGTACGGCGCTGCCGGCGTGCAGGCGGCGTACCGCGGCCCGACGCCGCCGCCGCAGAACGGCAAAGCCGCGAAGGTCAAGGCCCCCAAGCGCAAGCGCCGCAAGGGCCCCATCGCGCTGCTGCTCGTGCTGCTGCTCGCCGCCGGTGTGGCGTTCGGCGCGTGGTACCTCGGCGTCGGCAAGACCGTGCAGGTGCCGACCGTCGCCGGTCTCACGGCCAAGGAGGCCTCGGCCAAGCTCACGCCGCTCGGGCTCACCCTCGACGCGACGCAGAAGGACTTCAGCGAGACGGTCAAGCTCGGCGACATCATCAAGACCGACCCTGCACCCGGCACCGACGTCCGCGAGGGCAGCACGGTCGCCGCGGTCGTGTCCCAAGGCCCGGAGCGCTACGAGGTGCCGCAGGTGGCGGGCATGTCGCTCGAGGAGGCCACCGCGGCCATCGAGGACGGCTCGCTCACGGTCGGCAAGGTGTCCAAGGACTACTCGGAGAAGGTCGACAAGGACCTCGTCATCTCGACCTCCCCCAAGTCGACGACGCCGCTGAAGAAGGGCCAGGCGATCGACCTCGTCCTGTCCAAGGGCCCCGCGCCGGTCAAGATCCCGAAGCTCACCGGCCAGACCAAGGACGACGCGACGGCCACGCTGAAGGCCGCGGGCCTCGAGGTGAAGTACGCCGAGGACTACAGCAAGACCGTGGCCGAGGGCAGCGTCGTCTCGTCCACCCCGAAGGCCGGCACCACGGTGCCCAAGGGCGGCACCGTCACCCTCGTCATCAGCAAGGGCCCGCCGCTCGTGCAGATGCCCGACCTGTTCCGCACCGACGAGCAGGCCGCGGTGAAGGCCCTGAAGGACCTCGGCCTCAAGGTGAAGGTCACCTATCCGATCGGCTTCACGCCGTTCGGCCGCGTGGTCGAGCAGTCGGTCAAGGCCGGCACCCAGATCCCGTGGGGCACCACCGTCCAGATCAACGTCGTCTGACCCCGCCCACCCCCCGCACCCCCCGATTTGGTAGTGCCAGGGCGTCACCGGTGACGCCTTACCACTACCAAATCGGGCTCATGGTGAGGACGACGGCGTCTCAGCTGGCGGAACCCCTGTCCAGCAGCCGGACACACGTGTGTACCCTCGAACCGTGCTCATCTCGCAGAACGCGTTTGATGGCTACCGGCCCGGGGCTCCCCGGGTGGGTCGCCGTCGCACTGCCTGACGCGCACCACCCCCGAAGCCCCGCGCCGCACCGGCCGGGGCTTCTTGCGTCCCCGGGACGGCACACGACTGAGAGGCACGAACCGACATGGTCATCGTCATGGCTCCTGGAGCCACCGACGCGCAGATCGACACCGTCGTCGACCGCGTCGACCGGCGCGGGCGGCGAGGCGTTCGTCAGCCGCGGCGACACCCGCACGATCGTGGGCCTCGTCGGCGACGTCGACACGTTCCACGGCCTCAACCTGCGCACGCTGCCGGGCGTCGCGGAGGTCGTGCGCATCTCGACGCCGTTCAAGCTCGTCAGCCGCCAGCACCACCCCGACATGTCGACGGTGTACGTCGGTGAGACGCGCGTGCCGATCGGCCCGGAGACGTTCACGCTCATCGCCGGCCCGTGCGCCGTCGAGACGCCCGAGCAGACTCTCGAGGCCGCGCAGATGGCGCATCGCCGCCGGCGCGACGCTGCTGCGCGGCGGCGCGTTCAAGCCGCGCACCTCGCCGTACGCCTTCCAGGGTCTCGGCGAGCGCGGCCTGCGAGATCCTGGCCGACGTCCGGGCCGAGACCGGCCTGCCGGTCGTCACCGAGGTCGTCGACGTCGCCGACGTCGAGCTCGTGGCGTCGTCACGCCGACATGCTGCAGATCGGCACCCGCAACGCGCAGAACTTCACGCTGCTGCAGGCGGTCGGCGACGTCGGCAAGCCGGTGCATGCTCAAGCGCGGCATGACCGCCACGATCGAGGAGTGGCTGATGGCCGCGGAGTACATCGCGCAGCGCGGCAACCTCGACATCGTGCTGTGCGAGCGCGGTATCCGGACGTTCGAGAAGGCGACGCGCAACACCCTCGACATCGCCGCGGTGCCGGTCGCCCACGACCTCTCGCACCTGCCGATCGTCGTCGACCCGTCGCACTCGGGCGGGCGCCGCGACCTCGTCGTGCCGCTCTCGCGCGCGGCGATCGCGGTCGGTGCCGACGGCATCATCGTCGACGTCCACCCGCACCCGGAGACCGCGCTCTGCGACGGCCCGCAGGCCCTCGTCGACAGCGACCTCCGCGCACTGGCCACGGCCGTCCGCCAGCTCGCGCCGCTGTCGAACCGCCGCCCGGCCACGCCCCTCGGCCGCTAGCGTCGGGTGGTCGGCACCGGCACCGGCGTCAGCAGCGGATGCGTCGGCACTCCCATCGGGTGTAGACCGTCAGCACGCATCGGGACTGGGGGACGCATGCGCGCTGCAGCGGTGAAGGTCGTGGTGGCCGCGGCCGTGCTCGTCGCCGTCTCCGCGTGCGGCTCGACGGCCTACGTCGCACCCACCGTCGTGCCCGCGGGGCCGGCCGCGCTGCCCTCGACGCCGCTGTGCCCCGAGGCGGGCGGCAACGCCGGTGCGCCTGTGTCGATCGAAGGCCTGGAGATCTCCGCCGTCGTCCTGTGCGACCCGGGCATCGAGGCGTCCTCGGCGTACGTCGAGAAGCGCTACACGTCCGGGATCGAGCCGGCCGTGGCGGCGCTCGGGCGCCCGGACGAGCAGCCGCCGGAAGGCTCGTACTTCTGCTCCGGAGCGCCGCTCATCTGGACGGCGCAGGTGATCCTGGTCAGCCCCGAGGGTGCGACCTACGTGCCGCGCCTCCCGCTCGACGCCTGCGGCAGCGACACTGCAGCGCTCACCGCCCTCGTCGACCTCGGGGAGCCCGACGCGCAGCTCGTCCTTGCACCGGGATCCGGCTCCGCCTGACGACCGTGGCTAGGCCGGGTCGTGGACGTGCGGCAGGATGCGGTCGAGCCAGGCCGGGAGCCACCAGTTCCAGTCTCCGAGCAGGGTCATCGTCGACGGCACGAGCAGGCCGCGCACGATCGTCGCGTCGACCGCCACGGCCGCCGCCATGCCGATGCCCATCATCTTGATGACGGGGTCGTGGCTCATCGTGAAGCTGAGGAAGACGCAGATCATGATGAGCGCGGCCGACGTGATCACGCGGCCTGTCTTGGCCATGCCGCTCGCCACCGAGGCGCGCCCGTCGCCCGTCGCCACCCACTCCTCGCGGACAGCCGTGAGCACGAAGACCTCGTAGTCGGTCGAGAGCCCGAACAGCACCGCGAACATCAGCAGCGGCACATAGCTCTCGATCGGCACCGGCGCCTCGAGCCCGAGCAGCCCCGCGCCCCAGCCCCAGGTGAAGACCGCGACGAGGATGCCGTACGCCGCCCCCACCGACAGCAGGTTCATGAGCGCGGCCTTGAGCGCCACGATCGGCGCCCGGAACGCCACGAGCAGCAGCAACGTGGCCACGAGCACGACCGCGCCGACCACGAGCACCATGCGGCCCGCGATGCGGTCGGTGAGATCGCCCTTGCCCGCGGTGAACCCACCCACGTGGGTCTGCGCGTCCGGCGCGGCGGCGGGCAGCACGTCCGACCGGAGCGACGCGACGAGGTCCTGCGTCGCAGGGTCGGACGGCGCGGTCGAGGGCTGCGCCGAGAGCCGCACGACGAGGCCGTCCGCCGACACCTGCGGCGGTGACACCGCCACGACGCCGTCGGCCCCCTTCACCGCGGTCGCGAGCGCCAGGGCTGCGGGGTCCGTCGGGCCGGTCAGCGCCGAGGGGTACGTCGCCGTCACGAGCAGCGGTCCGTTCGCGCCGGGCCCGAAGCCGACGGCGAGCTTGTCGTACGACTGCCGCTGCTCGGTCGAGGCGGGCCAGGAGCCGGCGTCGAGCTGGCCGAGCTGAAGGCTCAGCGCGGGGGCGGCCAGGAGCGCGAGCACCACGGTGCTGCCGATCAGGACCAGCCACGGCCGCAGCGCCACGCGACGCGCGAGCCTCGCCCATCCGCCGGCCTCCCCCAGCGACTCCGGCTTGCGCGTCGCGAGCCGCGGGCCGAGCCAGGCGAGGCACGCGGGCAGCAGCGTGACGGCGGCGACGCAGGCCACGAGCACCGCGAGCCCCGACGCGATCGCCAGGCTGCGCATCAGCGGCATGCCCACCAGCGCGAGGCCGGACAGCGCCGCGATGACCGAGAAGCCGGCGAACAGCACCGCACGTCCGGCCGTCGCGGTCGTGGTGGTAGCGGCCTTGACCGGGTCGTCGCCGTCCACCAGCGCCCGCTGGAACCGGTTGAGCCCGAAGAGCGAGTAGTCGATGCCGACGCCCAGCCCGATCATCGAGGCCAGCGAGGGCGCCACGGCCGGGATGTCGACGGCGTGGCCGAGCAGGCCGAGGCCGAGGATGGCCACGGCGAGGCCGACGATCGCGGTGCCCAGCGGCAGCAGCGCCGCGGCCACCGAGCCGAACGCCACGAGCAGGATCACGAGGGCGGCCACGAGGCCGATCAGCTCGGCCCGGCGATCGGTCTCGCGGTCGAGCACGGCGGCCAGCTGGTCGGCTGCCGTCACCTCGATGCCGCCGGCGGCCACCGCATCCGTGGTGACGGTCCTGAGCCGCTCGGCGACCGGCTTGGTGATGTCCTTGCCCGACACCGTGAGCACCAGATTGATCGTGCCCGTGCCGGAGTCCGCGGAGAAGCTGGCCGTTGCGCTCGCTGGGCGCGGTGGCGCTGGCGACCTCGGGCTCCGCCTCCAGCGCCGTCACGGCAGCGGCGATCGCCGCGCTCTGATCCGCACCGGACAGGGACGGAGCCGTGAGGACGAGCCGCTGGGCCGGGTTCGGCGCGTCGGGGAATGCCGCACGAGAGGTGTCGATCGCGGCCTGGCTGTCGGCGCCGGGGATGGTGAGGTCGTCTGTGGTCGCGGCGCCGAACCGGCCGACGAGCAGCCCGAGCACGAGCGCGAGCAGGATCCATGCACCGACGACGCGGCGGGGGCTCCGGGCGCAGGCCCGGCCGAGCCGCGCCGTCCAGCCGAGGGGCGGCGCGGTCGCGGGTGCAGTGGTCTCCACCCGCGCACCCTAGGGGTGCGGCGGCCCCGGGGCGCGCTGGCTCGCGGGCTCAGGACCGGACGGTGAGCAAGCCCTCGAGGACGACGACCTCCGCCGCGAGCCGGTGCGAGGCTGCGCTGCTGCCGTACACCTGCATCGCCGAACGTCGCTCGGCGATCTCGGCACGGACGATCTCGGCGACGTCGTCGTCCGAGAGCTGTCGGCGCTGGGCCTCCGCAGCGCCGACGCCGAGCGCCGCGCCGGCGACGTGCTCGGAGCTGGACGCGGGCGCGGTGTCGACCGGGACGGCGACGGCCTCGGCGTTGCCGATCGCGCCGAGCAGGCTGCGCAGCGCCGACACGGTGACCGTGTCGCGCGACCGGACCGCCTCGCGCAGCCAGGTGCGCGCGCGGTTCTCGATCGCCGTCGTGTGGTCGTTCACGTGGTCGATCCTGTCCTGTCCGGCGCCCCGGCGCCTCACAACACTCCGGCCGCCGCACACCCGTCGTCCCGAACCGTCCCCACCCCGCGGCGTCGCGCCCCTCGGCATCCTCCCGCCCGGTTGCCTATCCACATGTTAACTGGTTAAGTCATTTCCATGATCCCGGGAGAGCTGGCCCGCTCGCTCCACCTGCTGACCGCCCGGCTCGACGCCGCCGCGGACGACCTCCTGCGCGAGGAGTTCGGGCTCAGCCACAGCCAGCTGGGCTTCCTCATGCCCCTGCTCGAGCACGCCGAGCTCGACGTCACCTCGCTGGCGGCCGCCCTGAACGTGTCGGTGCCCGCGGTCAGCAAGCGCGTCGTCTGGTTCACCGAGCGGGATCTCGTGCGCTCGCGCAGCCACCCCGACGGCGGACGCCGAGTCGCCCTCGCCCTGACCCCGAGCGGACGTCGCCTGGCGGTCCGCGCGTCGACCCGGCTCCGCACCCGCCTCGACCAGCTGGTGGCCGGCTGGCCGGAGGCGCGGCTCGAGCAGCTGCACGCCCTGGTGGTCGAGCTCTCAGCCACCGTGTCGTCCGCGGAGGCAACGAGCGCCGCGAGAGGGAGAACGGCATGAACAGACGCCTGCAGGTCAGCCTCGTGGCGCTCGGAACCCTCGTCGTCGTCGGTCACCTCGTTGCCCTCGCCGTCGCCGGGATGGCGCTGTCGAGCTGGCTCACGGGGACGGCGGTCGGCCTGCTGCT
The DNA here is from genome assembly GCA_963843975.1 of uncultured Actinomycetes bacterium. GTDB lineage: Bacteria > Actinomycetota > Actinomycetes > S36-B12 > CAIYMF01 > Longivirga. The sequence goes on from CAWJMG010000003.1 coordinate 1,052,675, forward strand.
CGCCGTCGTCGGCAGTGCTCACCTGCTGCTCGGCCGCGACCCGTCGACCTCGGCCGGTCGGCAGACCCTGTACGGCGTGATCGCGCTGGCGCTCGGCGTGGTGTGCGGCCTTGTCGCGACCGTCGTGCCCGTGCCCGGGTGGTGGCTCCTGCTCCCGTGGGCCGTGGCCGCCCTCGCGATCGGGATGCTCCTCGACGGCCCCCCACGCGAGAAGGCCGCACGGCTCGCGGCCTACGGCTTCGCCTCCGCAGTCATCCCCGCCGCGGCCGCCCACGAGCTGACGGGCGCGCTCGACGGGATCGTCGTGCTCGCCCTGGGCCTCGCGGGAGCGGCCGGCGCCGTCGCCGTCGGCGCTACCGCGCACGCCGTGGTGCAGCGGGCCCACCCGGCCTGAGGTCGGACCGGTCAGTCGAAGAGCGTGCCGCTCTCGGCGGTTCGTGCTCCTTCGTGCACAAGGAGGGCGGCCTTCACCGGCAGGCCGTAGGCGTAGCCGCCGAGCGTGCCGTCCGTGCGCACGATGCGGTGGCAGGGCACGAACGGCGCGACCTTGTTGCGCGCGCAGGCCTGGCCCGCAGCCCGCACGGCGGCGGGGCTCCCGGCCCGCTCGGCGAGACCGGCGTAGGAGTCGGTCTCCCCCGCCTTCACCCCGCGCAGCTCGGTCCAGGCCCGCTGCAGGAACGGCCCGCCGGGCTGGCTGACGAGCACGTCGTCGAGCGCGTCGAGGCCGCCGGCGGCGTACCGCCCGAGCGCGTCCACCGCGGCCTTCGTCGACCCGCCGCCGCGCGGGGCCGGGCGGTGGCCGCGCGCCTGCTCGGCCTCGGTGAGGAACGCGAACGTGTCCTCGAGGCTCTTGTAGCCCGAGGCGACGACCGCGCCGGTGGCCGGATCTGCGACCACGACGACGGTGCCGCCCGGCAGGGCGACCTCGGCGGTCTCGTACGGCGGCAGCGTGCTGGTCGTCATGAGGTCTCCTCGGTCGAGGCGGGGGTGAGCGAGGTCCAGAGGTGCTGGGCGGCGTACGACCGCCACGGGCTCCACGCCGCGGCACGTGCTGCGAGCGCGCGGGCGTCGTCCGGAAGGCCGAGCGCGCGGGCGCCGTGCCGGATGCCGAGGTCGGTCGCCGGGAAGGCGTCCGGGTCGCCGAGCGCGCGCAGCCGCACATATCCGGTCGTCCACGGGCCGACGCCGGGGATAGCGAGCAGGTGCGACTCGAGGTCGTCGAGGTCGGGCGAGGCGAGGTCGACGCGTCCATCGGCGACGGCCTCCGCGACCGCGACGAGCGACCGTGCGCGCGAGGCGGGCATGCCCGTGATCGTCGCCGGGTCGACCGCCGCGATCTGCTCGGCCCGCGGGAACGCGCGCAGGCTCTCGCCCTCGAGCTCCGCGCCGTGGCCCGCCACGAGCCGGCCGAGCAGCGTCGACGCGGCAGCGACCGACACCTGCTGCCCGACGACCGCGCGCACGACCGTCTCCCACGGGTCGACCGTGGTCGGCACGCGCAGGCCAGGTCGACGGGCGACCAGCGGGGCCAGAGCCGGGTCCTCGACGAGCGCGGCGCCCACGGCTGCGGGGTCGGCGTCGAGGTCGAGCCACCGGCGTAGGCGGCGGACGAGGGCGGCCGTGTCGCGCAGATCTGAGCCGGAGCGGACGACGACGTGGTCGCCGTGCACGCTCACCTCGGTGACGGCGGCGCGGGTGGGCAGGGGCACGACGCGTCGATGCGTCCAGCGGCGTCCTGGCACGTGCTCCTCGAGCCCCACCACGGCACGTGCGGCCAGGAACGAGCCGAGCGCCTCGGCGTCGTACGGTGGGCGCAGCCGCAGGCGCAGCACCAGGGCCTGGTCCGCGGACGGCACCTGTGCGGACGGCGTACGTCGCAGGCCCGACGGCGCGATGCCGAACTCGCGGCGCATGACGTCGTTGAACTGCCGGATGCTCGAGAAGCCCGAGGCGAACGCGATCTCGGCGAGCGGCAGGTCGGTCTGCTCGACGAGCAGCTTCGCGGTCTGCGCGCGACGGCTGACGGCGAGCTGCAGCGGGCCTGCTCCGACCTCCGCGACGAGGCTTCGGTGCAGGTGCCGCTCGCTGACGTGCAGCGTGCGGGCGAGGCCGGCGACGCCGCCGTCGTCCACCGAGCCGTCGGCGATCAGGCGCAGCGCCCGGCCGACGAGGTCGCCCCGGTGGTCCCAGTGGCGCGAGCCCGGGGCGGAGTCCGGGCGGCAGCGCCGGCAGGCACGGAAGCCGGCGCTGACCGCCGCGGCCGGTGCGGCGAAGAAGCGGACGTTCTGCGGCTTCGGCGTCTGCGCCGGGCAGACCGGCCGGCAGTAGACACCGGTGCTCGTGACGCCGAACCAGATGCGGCCGTCGAACCGCCGGTCACGGGCGGCGAGGGCTGCGTACGCGGCGTCGGCGTCCAGACCAGCGGGGGCCAGGCCCGGCTGGTCGACGACGGCGGCACTGCTCATGGAGGAGATCCTGCCTCATCCCACGGACCTCTAACTGGCGGAAATCGGACCCCACCGCGTCCGCGGTCGTGCACTCCCGGCCGTCTAGGCTGGCGATGTCGTCGTCGACAACAGGGGGCACAGGTGGCTGCGGCAGGATCCGCCGGCGCTCAGCTGCGCACCTACCGTGCCGCCGTCCTGGGCGGCGCCGTCGTCGCGGCGCTCGGCCTGCTCCGCATGATCCTGCTCGCCCATGACCCGAGCGACCTCTACGTAGCCGCCGTGCCCGACGACGCCTTCTACTACTTCCAGCTCGCGCGGAACATGGTCGAGGACGGCAGGTGGACCTTCGACGGCACCGCGCCGACCACGGGCTTCCACCCGCTCTACGCCTACCTCCTGGTGCTGCTGCAGCACGTGACGGGCGACCTCGACGCGCGAACCCTGCTGATCGTCGTAGGCACGGCGTCCGCCCTCGCGCTCGGGGCGGCGGCGACGCTCACCGGCGTGACCACGACCCGTCTTCTCGGCTCCTCGACCGTGCCGCTCGTCGTGGCCGTCTTCGCGACTCCGCTGGCGCTACTGCAGGCGACGTACCTCATGGAGTCGTGGCTCGTGGTGCTCGCCGCAGCAGCCACTGTGTGCGCGGTCTCGGCCCGGCGTACGCCGGGCGTCGCCGGGTCGGTAGGGCTCGTCGCGCTCGGCGTGCTGGGCTCGACGGCGCGAAGCGACTTCGGGATGCTGCCGTTCTGCCTTGTCGCGGCCGCGCTCGTCACGAGGCGACTGACCGGTGGGGATCCATGGCTGCGCCGTGGGCTGCTCGTGCTCGCCGGCGCAGTGGCAGGCCTCGCCCTCGTGACGCTGCAGAACTACGCGATCGCGGGAGAAGCTGCTGCAGGCCAGCGTGCGCGTGAAGGCGCACTGGGCCGACGTGCTCGCGACCACCGGCGGCGGCGCAGCCTCGGGCGCGGCTGACGTACCGATCACCCTCGTGACAGGCACCCTGACGCCGTTCTTCCCCGAGGTGCCGTTCGCCGGGCCGGCCTGGCTCGCGGTAGCGGGACTGATGCTGGTCCTTCTGGTGCGAGGGATGCGAAGCGGCGACGTGCCGGCGAGATCAGTCACCCTCGCTCTGGCGTGCGTCCTGGCGGTGATCGGCTACGTGCTCGTCTACTCGCGCAACGCCGACGTCCAGTACTGGTACACCGCGTCGTTCATGGTGCCGTGCGCGGTGCTGCTGGCCAGCCTCGGCCGCGCCGCGCTCGGCCGTCATCTGTTCGTGCCTGCGGCACTGGTGGCGGCGGTGTACGCGGCTGTGGGTCTCAGCATCATCATGGCGGCGCCGTGGCCCAACCAGATCCCCACCAAGGCCGCGGCCCTGTCCCTGCGGACGCAGGACCTCGGCGCGACGGTAGGCGCGTGGAACGCCGGCGTGCTCGCGTTCTACTCCGAGCGCGACGTGGTCAACCTCGACGGGCTGGTCAACGACGACGTCGTGCCGTACGTGCTCTCGGACACGCTCGCCGACTATGTCGATGCGCGCGGCATCGAGTACGTCGTCGACTACGACTACCAGTTCACGCTTCCGGCGCGGCGCGCACGCGGGGGCGACTCCGACGGGCGACTGGTCGGCTGCCTCAGCGAACCCCTACGGACGTACCGCGAGCCCGGTGTGCCCGAGCTGGAGGCCGTGCAGGTGCGCAGGGTCGTGCCCGGCTGCCTCGAGCCCTGATCAGGGACGCGGACGGTCGAGCAGGAAGTCGGCGACGTCGAACGCGAGCTCGAGGCTCTGCACGCGGTTCAGGCGTGGGTCGCACGCGGTCTCGTAGCGGTCGCCGAGCTGGTCCTCGGTGACGCCCTCGGTGCCGCCGACGCACTCGGTGACGTCGTCGCCGGTGAGCTCGACGTGGATGCCGCCGGGGAACGTGCCGAGGCGCTTGTGCACCTCGAAGAAGCCGCGCACCTCGTCGGCGACGTCGTCGTACGAGCGGGTCTTGTGGCCGGACGCCGCCTCTCGGGTGTTGCCGTGCATCGGGTCGCAGACCCAGACGACCGGGTGCCCGCTCGCGGTGACCTTCTCGACGATCGGCGGCAGCGCCTCGCGGATGGTGCCGGCGCCCATGCGCGTGATGAGCGTGAGGCGCCCCGGCACCTTGTCGGGGTTGAGGCGGTCGCAGAGCTCGACGGCGAACTCCGGCGTCGTGGTCGGGCCGAGCTTCACGCCGACCGGGTTGCTGATCCGCGCCGCGAAGTCGACGTGGGCGCCGTCGAGCTGACGGGTGCGCTCGCCGATCCAGACGAAGTGGCCGGAGACGTCGTAGAGGTCGCCCGTGCGCGAGTCGATGCGCGTCATGGCCTTCTCGTAGTCGAGGACGAGCGCCTCGTGCCCGGCGTAGAACTCGACCCGCTTGAACTCCTCGGGATCGGCACCGCAGGCCGCCATGAACGACAGCGCGCGGTCGATCTCGCCCGCGACCTTCTCGTACCGGTCACCCGCGGGGGTCTCGGCGACGAAGTCCTGGTTCCAGGCATGGACCTGGCGCAGGTCGGCGTACCCGCCCTGGGTGAAGGCGCGCACGAGGTTGAGCGTGGAGCTCGCGGTGTTGTAGCTGCGGAGCAGCCGCTGCGGATCCGGCACGCGCCCGACGGTCTCGAACGGCAGCGCGTTGACGCCGTCACCGAAGTACGACGTCATCTCGACGCCGTCGCGCAGCTCGAGCGCCTTGCTGCGCGGCTTGAAGTACTGCCCGGCCATGCGGCCGACCTTCACCACGGGGAGCGAGGCGCCGTACGTGAGGACGATCGCCATCTGCAGCACGGTCTTGAGCTTGGCGCGGATGTCCTCGGCGGTCGCGGTGTCGAACGTCTCCGCGCAGTCGCCGCCCATGAGCACGAACGCCTCACCGCGGGCGGCCTGGGCCAGCCGGTCGGTCAGGTTGTCGCACTCGCCCGCGAACACGAGAGGCGGCAGCGTGCGCAGCCGCGCCACGGCCTCGTCGAGGGCCGCGGCGTCCGGCCACACGGGCTGCTGCGCCGCGGGCAGGTCGGGCCAGGAGATGTGATCCACCATGGGTCCAGGGTAGTTGCGGGTCATCGGGGCGCCGTACCGAGGCCTCGCCGCGCTGCCGGTGAATGCCGCGTGTGTTGCGCTCTAGGCGACGAAGGCCCCCTTCATCGCAGACGAAGGGGGCCTTTCGTAGGCGTTCGGTGGCTCAGCCGAAGAACGGCCGGGCCTCCTCGTAGCGCTCGAGCGGGACGGTCTTGAGGACGCCGGTCGCCTCGATGAAGGGCACCCGCACGATCGCCGTGCTCTGCAGCGCGACCATCTTGCCGAAGTCCTTCGCCGCGATGGCGTCGACGGCCGAGAGGCCGAAGCGGGTCGCGAGGACGCGGTCGAACGCGGTCGGCGTGCCACCGCGCTGGATGTGGCCGAGCACGACGGCGCGGGCCTCCTTGCCGGTGCGGGCCTCGAGGCCCGAGGCCAGCCAGTCGCCGATGCCGGAGAGGCGCACGTGCCCGAAGGCGTCGAGCGACTGGTCCTTGGTGACCATCTCGCCGTCCGCGGGCAGCGCGCCCTCGGAGACGACGATGATCGGCGAGTAGTTGGTCTGGAACCGGCTCTCGACCCAGCCCACGACCTCGTCGAGGTGGAACGGGACCTCGGGGATGAGGATGCCGTTGGCGCCGCCGGACATGCCGGCGTGCAGCGCGATCCAGCCGGCGTGCCGGCCCATGACCTCGACGACGAGCACACGGTGGTGCGACTCGGCAGTCGTGTGGAGGCGGTCGATAGCCTCGGACGCGATGTTCACGGCGGTGTCGAACCCGAACGTGTAGTCGGTCTCGCTGAGGTCGTTGTCGATCGTCTTGGGGACGCCGACCACGGGAACGCCGAGCTCGTCGCAGCTTGGTCGCCACGCCGAGGGTGTCCTCGCCGCCGATGGCGATGAGGGCGTCGACGCCGGCGGCGTCCATGTTCGCCTTGATGCGGTCGACACCGCCCTCGATCTTGATGGGGTTGGTGCGGCTCGAGCCGAGGATCGTCCCGCCGCGCGGCAGGATGCCGCGGACCTGCGGGATGCCGAGCGGCATGGTGAGGCCCTCGAGGGGCCCCTTCCAGCCGTCCCGGTAGCCGACGAACTCGAAGCCGTACTCGGTGACGCCCTTGCGGACGGCCGCTCGGATGACTGCGTTCAGACCGGGGCAGTCGCCGCCACCGGTCAGCACACCGACGCGCATGGTTCTCCTCATGCGGTTGGGGACAGGGATGGGAGGCATGACCGCACTGTCAACGCCTGACCTCCCCTATCCAACCGCACCGATGGCAGCGTGTGCACGCTCCCCCTCCGACCGGGCAGGAGACGTACGAGACACCCGGGCGGACAGGGTGAACGACGGGACAGCGGGAGGTGCTCCACGCGTGCCCTCCGGCCGCGCTAGCGTGCGCGGCAGAGGGGGCCCGGGACCGCCGGCCCCACCGCCACCCGGAGGTCCTCCCCCGTGAGCGTGCTCGCCCTGGATGCCGGCACGACCGGCGTCACCGCCCTCATCGTCTCGGCCGACGCGCAGATCGTGGCGCGCGGCTACTCGGAGTTCCCGCAGCACTTCCCGCACCGAGGGCTGGGTCGAGCACGAGCCGAGGGAGGTCTGGGAGGCCGCGCTCACCGCCGTGCGGGAAGCGCTCGAGATGCTCGGGCCGGACGGCGACCAGCCCACGGCGGTCGGCATCACGAACCAGCGCGAGACCGCCGTCCTCTGGGACCGCGAGACGCTCGGCTGCCCCGCGGCGAGCGATCGTGTGGCAGGACCGGCGTACGGCGGGCCTGTGCGACCAGCTGCCGCGAGGACGGCCACGAGCCGCGCGTCGCGGCCCTCACCGGGCTGCGGCTCGACGCGTACTTCACCGCGACCAAGCTGGCGTGGATCGCGCTCAACGAGCCGCACGTCTGGGCGAGCGTCACGGCCGGGCGCACGGCCGTCGGCACGGTCGACTCGTACCTCGTCGCTCGGATGACGCGCGGCCTGCACCACGTGACCGACGCGTCCAACGCCTCCCGCACGCTGCTCTACGACATCCACGCCGGCGCCTGGAGCCAGGAGCTGTGCGACGTCTTCCACGTGCCGATCGACGCGCTGCCGGAGGTGGTCCCGTCGTACGGCGTCATCGGCCGCACCGACCCGTCGACGTTCCTCGGCCTCGACCTGCCGATCGCGGGCATCGCCGGCGACCAGCAGGCGGCGCTGTTCGGCCAGGCCTGCTACGCCGTCGGCACGAGCAAGTGCACCTACGGCACAGGATCGTTCGTGCTGGTGAACACCGGTGCGCGCCCGGTGGCGTCCTCGACGGGCCTGCTCACGACGGTCGCGTGGCAGCACCCGGACGGCCGGCTGGAGTACGCGCTCGAGGGCGCGGTGTTCGTCACGGGCGCCGCCGTCCAGTGGCTGCGCGACGGCCTGCAGATCGTGGCGAGCGCATCGGAGACCGAGGCGATCGCGCGGTCGGTGCCCGACTCCGGTGGTGTGGTGTTCGTGCCGGCGCTGACCGGTCTCGGCGCTCCCGACTGGGATCCGCACGCGCGCGGCACGATCCTCGGGATCAGCCGCGGGACGACCCGCGCCCACATCGTGCGGGCCACGCTCGAGGCGATCGCGTGGGAGGTGCGCGACGTCGTCGACCTCATGGTCCGCGAGGGCGGCCTCGAGCTCGCCGAGCTGGCGGTGGACGGCGGCGCCTCGGCGAACGGGTTCCTCTGCCAGCTGCAGTCGGACGCCCTTCAGGTGCCCGTCGCCCGGGCCGCCCAGCTCGAGACGACGGGCCTCGGGGCGGCGTTCCTCGCCGGCCTCGCGACCGGCGTGTGGGCGAGCCAGGACGAGATCGCGACGACGGTCAAGCGGGACGCCCGGTTCGAGCCGGGGCCGCGGGACGACCGCGCCCACCGCCGTTGGCGCGTCGCGGTCGACCGCAGCAAGTCCTGGGCGACCCTCTAGCCCGGGGTCAGGCGGCGGAGGAGGAGGCGCGGAGGTCGTCGGGGTTGGGCTGTTCGACCTCGAGCGCAGCGTCGGCCGAGAGCGTCTTGGCCTTGGCGGCGTACATGTCGACGTACTCCTGGCCGGAGAGCTGCATGAGCTCGTACATGATCTCGTCGGTCATCGAGCGCAGGACGAAGCGGTCGTTGGCCATGCCCTCGTAGCGCGAGAAGTCCAGCGGCGCGCCGATCGCGATCTTCACGCGCATGATCCGCGGGCGCACGCGTCCGGGCGGCTGGATGAGGTGCGTGTTGACCATCGCGCACGGGATGACGGGCACGCCTGCCTCGAGGGCCATGCGGGCGACGCCGGTCTTGCCGCGGTAGAGGCGGCCGTCAGGCGAGCGCGTGCCCTCGGGGTAGATGCCGAGCAGGGCGCCCCCGTCGAGCACCCGGAGCCCGGTGCGCAGCGCGGCCTCGGACGCCTTGCCACCGGACCGGTCGACCGGCACCTGTCCGACGGCGGACATGAAGAGCTGGTCAGCCAGCCCTTGAAGCCGGGCGTGTGGAAGTAGTCGCTCTTGGCGAGGAACGTGATCTTCCGCTTGCACACCATGGGAAGGAAGATCGAGTCGGAGAACGACAGGTGGTTGCCCGCGAGGATCGCGGCGCCGTCCTCGGGCAGGTGCTCGAGGCCCTCGACCTGGGGTCGGAACAGGAGGCGGAGCAGCGGACCGATGAGGATGTACTTGCACACCCAGTAGAACACCGGCTGCCTCCTCCTCCCCGTGCAGAGTCGGGCCTGTCGGCCCCACCTGGCTCACGAGCCTGTCCCGCGCCCGTCGCCGCTGGTCAGCGGCGCGACGCCGACAGTACGGCGCGTGAAGGGCCCCCGGCAACGCAGGCGCGGCGGTAGCGTCACCCTCGCACCTCCCCGCACCCCCTGCCGCGGCCCCGGCGCCGCCCCGCGCACCCTGGAGTCCCGTTGCCGCTGATCCCCGGAGCCGAGCCCCTGTCGCACGAGGGCGGCCCTGTCGGCGTGCTCGTGATCCACGGCTTCACCGGCTCGCCGAAGTCGATGCGGCCCTGGGCGGAGCACCTCGTCGAGGCCGGGTTCACCGTCGAGATGCCGCGCCTGCCCGGGCACGGCACGACCTGGCAGGACATGTCCGTCACCCGATGGGAGGACTGGTACGCCGAGGTCGACCGCGTGCTCACCTCGCTGGTGTCCCGCTGCGAGCAGGTCTACGTCATGGGCCTGTCGATGGGCGGCTCGCTGACGCTGCGGCTCGCGGAGAAGCGTGGCAGCGACATCGCCGGCATCGTGCTGGTGAACCCCGCGGTGCACTCCGAGCGCAAGGACGCCGTCCTCCTCCCCGTGCTGCGGCACCTCGTGAAGGCCTTCCCCGGCGTCCGCAACGACATCAAGAAGCCCGGGGTCGACGAGGGCGCCTACGAGAAGATGCCGCTGCACTGCGTGTACTCGCTGCAGTCCGCCTGGAAGGACATCAAGGCCGACATCCGGTCTGTCACGGTCCCGGTGCTGCTGCTGCACTCGCGCGAGGACCACGTCGTCGAGCCCAGCAACGCCGCCTGGATCCTCGCCAACGTCGCGAGCACCGACGTCACCGAGGTCGTCCTCGAGAACAGCTACCACGTGGCCACGGTCGACAACGACGCCGAGCTCGATCTTCGAGCGGTCGGTGGAGTTCGTGCACCGGGTCGCGGGCTCGTCCGCCCAGGCCTGACACTGGTCCTATGACGCCGACCGGTCGCGACAACGGGCTGCCCCGCGCGGCCCGCTACGTCGCGCTCGTCGACGTCGACCCGCCGGTCGCCGACCACGTGCTCGGGCTGCTGCGCGACGCCGGGGTGACGGCGCTCGCCGAGCCCGTCGTCGGTGAGATCGGCATGGCGTCACGTGCCACCACGCCGCCCAAGCGCCCCACCGAGCGTGTGCACGTCGACCACGAGCAGCTCGACCTCGCGCAGTCGGTCGTCGCCGGCGCGCTGCCGGGCCTGCGGGCCGAGTTCCACGCCGACGCCGCCCGCCGCGAGGACGCCGAGGACGCCGCCACCGCTGCCGAGGCGGCACGCGACCGGCGTCGCCGGCAGGAGCTCGGCACCGACGAGGTCGACTCGATGTTCGCCGACATCGTGGCCGGCTTCGAGGTGACCGGCAGCGACCCGGTCCCGCGCTGGTCCGTCCTCGAGGACGTGCCCGAGACCGCGTCCGACGACGAGCCAGGCACGCCTTCGGAGCGGCCTCCGCTCTCCTCGCGGCTGGTGCGCCGATCCCCGGCCCCGGATCCTGCGGAGGCCCAGGAGCAGGCCCCGCGGGACGACGAGGACCACTTCGTGCCACCCCCGCCGCCGCCGCTGCCGGAGGCCGACCGCGTCACGCGGCTGGCCTGGGCGGCGCTGCTGGGAGGCCCGACGCTCATCATCATCGCCGCGCTGTTCGGCATCGGGCTCGAGAGCTGGGTGACGCTGCTCGCGCTCGTCAGCTTCCTCGGCGGCTTCGGCACGCTCGTGGCGCGCATGCACGACCGTCCGCGCGACGACGACGGCTGGGACGACGGCGCGGTTCTGTGACACGCGAGCCGCAGCGGCTCGAGCGGTGGCGTCAGCCCGGCAGGGGGACGAAGCGGATCGACTTGGTGATCTGCCCGATCGCGGTCTGGAAGATCCGCGAGAACTCAGAGCCCGTGGCTGCGCAGAAGTAGAAGTCGCCGTCGGAGTTCTCGGCGGTGCGTCCGGCCGCGGTCGTGCAGTTCGTGTCGGCGCGGCTCGGGTTGCCCGAGGTGTCGGGCGAGGCGGCCTCGGCCAGGTAGGTGTTGGCGCTGCCGCTGCCGGTGCAGTTCTGGCTGATCGCGTCCCCGAAACCCACCGTCACGATGAGGATTCCCTGCGCCTTGGCGTTGGTGGCGACGGTGCGGAAGTTGTTGCACGCCGTCGTCGTGTTGGTGGATCCGACGTCGCCTGCGGTCGCGAGGGCAGTGGTGCCCGGGTCGTTGCCCTCGTTCGGGATTCCGTCGGTCTCGAAGATGATGACCTTGCGCGGGGTGCCGACCCGGTTGGGAAGGCTCGCGATGTTGTTGGCGGTGTCCCAGGGCGAGGTCGGTCCGAGCAGGAATCGCGCGCCCGCCTTCATGGGCGAGGCGAGGTCGGTGCCGCTGCCCGAGGCCGGGAGGCAGCTCAGGCCCTTCTGGAAGATGCCCGTGCTGCTCTGGTAGTCGTTCGAGAAGCGCACCGGGATCCAGGTGGCCCCCGGTGTGGTCGAGCTGCCGGCGTCGTCGGTGGAGCACGCCGACGTGGGCAGGCTCTTGCCGATCGTGCCGAGGGCGACGTACTGCGACGCCGGGTCCATGGTGTTCACCATGCCCTTGATCGCCGCAACCATGGAGTTGCGGTCGGTCGTGGACATCGATCCCGTGCGGTCACCGATCACCAGCACGTCGAGCGGGTTGGGCGACGACTCGCCGCAGGAGCCCTTGCACGCGATCGAGGCGGTGGCGCCGGTCTGGCCCGACCCGATGCCGATCGCGGGCGCGAACGAGAACGGAACGTTCTTGTCGGCGACGGCCCGGATGGTGTTGCAGGTGGTGCCGTTGATGCTGGCGTCGCAGGGGATCGCGCACCGCGAGGTGTTGCACACCAGGCCCGGGTAGCGCACTGCGTTGTACGGCGCTGCTCCGGGGCTGCAGGTGCTCGGGATCTGCGTGGTGTCGACGGTCTTCGCAGCACCGGTCGAGGCGACGATGCACCAGAAGTCGATCGTGAGGCCGTTGGCCGGCGTGACGCTCGAGTCGGCGGCTGCCGCGAAGGCGAGAGCCTGCGCGCGGGCTGCAGTGGGGTCGGCGGGCAGCTCGTACGCGCCGGCCTGGGCCGCGGTGTCGAGCGTGTTCTGGAGGTTCTGCCGCTCGTAGGTGAGCTTGGCGACGTCGATCGCGAGGGCAGCGGCGCCGAACAGCGCCACGGCGAGGACGGCGACCAGGACCGCGACGGCGCCGCTCTCGCGGTCGGCGGTGATCGCGTGGCGGATGCGTCGGATGATCACGGCGTCACTCGATCCGCATCTGCGACGAGCGGTTGATCGTGAGATCGCCCCCGAAGCCGCCGCCGACGAAGGTGATCCACTTGTAGGTGTACGTGACGGTGACGATCACGGTGCCGCCCGAGGTCGCGCCGGTGGCGTACGACGTGCAGTTGGCACCGGCGGGCGTCTTGCAGGCCACGGTGACCGTGTTGCCCGGGAGGGTCGAGGCAGCCGAGGCCACCTGGGCACGGATCTGGGCCTCGCTGCCGCCGAGGCTGCCGACGCGCGCGCCCTCGCGCGCGGCGTTGGCGGCCACGATGCGGGCGTTGATCGCAAGGCCGAAGTCGATGATGCCGAAGACGAGCAGGAACAGCAGCGGCGCGACGAGGGCGAACTCGACGGCGGCGGCGCCGGAGTCCGAGCGCAGGCGCGACAGCCTGCGGCGCGGCGCCGCAGCAGCGGCGCGGCGGCTCGCGCGCGGCCCGGTCGTCCGGAGCATGTGCCCACCCGTCTGTAACGCGACGGAACGATCCGTCGTTCTTCCACTGTCCCACGGAGGCCGCTACAGAGCGTCGACCGTCGGTTCCGGACGTCATCGTACGTTCGGAGGACGGCGGTGACGCCGCCCGTGAGGGTGATTCACCCGTGTGTCACAACCCGTCACGCCCTGCTACGGCGCCGTCACGCACGCTCCAGGGGCGGGCCCAGGTCAGTCCTCGAGCAGGCGGGCGAGGTCCGCGGCCCCGGCCATGCCGGCGTCGTTGCCGAGCTGGGCCATGACGACCGCGGCCAGCGGGCGGTGCGCCCGTGCCACGAGGTGGGCCTCGAACGCCGCACGCGTGGGGAGCAGCAGCAGGTCGCCCGCCTCGGACACCCCGCCGCCGATCACGAACATCGCCGGGTCGAGCAGCGCCGCGACGTCGGCGAGGCCCGAGCCGAGCCACTGGCCGATGTGCGCGAACGCCTCGAGGGCGACGGGGTCGCCCTGGCGGGCCGCGGCGGTGACGTGCTTGCCCTTGACCCCCTCGGGGGTGCCGTCGCCGAGCGAGAGCAGCAGCTGCGCGTGGTCGCGCTGGTCCGCCGCGAGCTCGCGCGCCTCGCGCAGCAGGGCGTTGCCGCTCGCGTACTGCTCCCAGCAGCCGCGCTTGCCGCAGCCGCAGAGGCGGCCGTCGGGCACGCGGCTCAGGTGGCCGAACTCGGCCGCCATGCCGTACGCGCCGCGGACGAGGTGGTCGCGCAGGACGATGCCGCCGCCGATGCCCGTGCCGACGGTGACCATGACGAGCGAGTGCTCGTCGCGCCCTGCGCCGAACCGGAACTCGCCCCAGGCCGCGGCGTTGGCGTCGTTCTCCACGACCACGGGGAGCCCGCAGCCGGCGCTGACCTGCGCCGCGAGCGGCTCCTCGGTCCAGCTGAGGTTGGGGGCGAACCGCACGACCTGGCGCGTCTCGTCCACGAGTCCTGCCGCCCCGAGGCCCACCGACTGCACCGCGCCGAGGCCGTCCCGCGATGCGAGGGCGACCAGCTCGTTGGCCACCTCGACGATGGCGAGCGCGATGGCGGAGGTCGACCGGGCCGGGGTCTCGCGCCGGGCGCGGGCGAGGATCGACCCGGACTCGTCGACGAGACCGCCGGCGATCTTGGTACCGCCGATGTCGACGCCGATGGTCAGGGACATGCGGGTCATCCTCCCGAGCGGGACGTGGCGGAGCCAGGGTCTGACGAGGTGCCGGGGGCGGTCGCGTCGTCGATCGGGATGCGCCGGACCCTGCGGGTGCGCGCATCATCGTGCCCTGCCGTCGATGCGTCGTCGGCACCGGGCTGGTCCGGTGCGGCAGCGTCGGGATCCCCGCCGTCGGCCGGAGCGGACTCCTGCGCCGGGGGCGACGTTCCGCCTGTCGCCTGGGCCACGCCGGCGGCCGCCTCGCCGAGCACGTGCTCGACCGCGGCCACGGCGCCATCCACCCAGCGGGCCACGGAGTCCGGGTCGGTCTCGCGCAGGCGCACGATGCCGCGGCAGACCGGGCACGAGCAGGTCTCGCCGTCGGCGTCGACCGGCGCGAGGTGCGGGGCCGTCGTCCGCAGCCACTCCTGGGCCGCCGTCAGCAGCTTGGCGGCCTCGGCGCCGGCGCGCGGAGCCTGGTCGCTCATGGCGTTCCTCCCGTGTCGGCAGGCATGCGCCAGGCGTCGGCGTCCGGGCGGAACCGGACGCGCAGGACGCGACCCGCGTCGGTGAGGTCGAGCGATGCTCCGTGGACCTCGCAGCGCGCGAGCAGCGGCGGCAGCGCCACGACGCGGCGGTGCGGACCGAGGTCGACGACGAGATCGCCGTCGTCGGTCATCGAGAGCTCGAGGTCGTCGGCCTCGGCGCCGGGCACCGGGAGGTCGAACCACCACAGGTCGTCGGCGCCGGCGAGGCCGTACGACGGACGCGCGGTTCCGAGGTCGAGCGGGTCGGAGCCGGCGAGCACGACGTCGGCGACGGCGAGCAGCGCCTCGACGCCGACCGGCTCCGCCTCGGTGTATGGCGCGTGCCGCACAGGCAGCGCCGCGAAGCGGTCGCGCGCGAGCAGCAGCACCTCGCGGTGGCGGTCGACGAGCGGCGCCGGCCACCCGGGCCCGGCCGCCACGCGGTTCACGACGACGCTCTCCACGTGGTGCCCGAGCAGGGCCAGCGTGGTGCGGGCGCGCGAGGTCTCGGCGAGCACGACCTTCTCGGGCGTCGTCACGAGCCTGACGGCGGCGTCGGGTCCGGCGAGGAGCTCCCGGACGGCGAGCAGCCGCGCGCAGAGGTCGTCGAGCGCGTCCAGCGCCTCGGCCGTCTCGGGCCGGAAGCCCTGACCGGTGAGCAGACGCACGATGCGGCTCTCGACGGGGAGGCCGCGACGCACGAGGCGGTCGAGGGCCTCCGGGAGGGCGAGCAGCCGCAGCGTCTCGGCCGTCGGCGCGCAGTCGACGACCACCGCGTCGTACCCCGGGGCGTGCTCGGCGACGTCCAGGAGGGCGAGGATGTCCTCGATGCCGGGCACCGTGGCGATCTCCTCGGCCACGAGCGGATCCACGCCGGCGCCCGCGAGCAGACCGCCCGCGACCCGTCGGATCGTCGTCCACGAGGCGTCCACGCGTGCGCGGGCGTCGATCTGCAGCACGTCGAGGTGGCCCGGAGCCTCCGACACCCGCTGCGGCGTCGCGGCGACGCGCCAGTCGCGTGCCTGCGCTCCCCCGACCGTCAGCCCCAGCGCGTCGGTGAGCGAGTGGGCCGGGTCGGTGCTGACCACGAGGGTGCGTCGGCCGTCCCGGGCGGCCGCGAGCGCCGTCGCCGCGGCGACGGTCGTCTTGCCGACGCCGCCCTTGCCTGCGACCAGGAGAACCCGCACGGGACGAACCTACCCGTGCGCGGGGGTCAGCCCGTGCCCTCGACCCGCTCCTTGAGGCCGCGCAGGGCGGTGTCGACGATGACCTTCTCGGCCTTGCGCTTGATCATGCCGATCATCGGGATGCTCACGTCGACGGCCAGCTGGTAGACGACGGTGGTCGTGCCGTCGGCGTTGCCGCTCAGCTCGTAGACGCCGTCGAGCGCCTTGAGCATCTGGCCCGTCGTCAGGGTCCAGGACACCGACGAGTCGTCGTCGGCCCAGTCGTACTCGAGCTCGTACGTGTCCTTGATGGCGCCGGCGTCCACCACGAAGCGCGCGTCGGCGGGGCGGCCGTCCTCGTACTCGGTGAGCACGGTCACGGACTTCACGCCGTCGCTCCACTCGGGGTACGCCTTGATGTCCGCGATCACGGCCATGACGGCGGCGGGGGCGGCGTTGATGACGATGCTCGACTCGGTGCGGTCAGCCATGGCGCGGACCCTACCGCCGCGCCGTCACCAGGACAGCGCGAACGGCGTCCGACCCGCGCGGAAGTGGCCGACGTTGACGCACTCGGTGCGTCCGATCCGCGCCCGGCGCGCGAGCGGCTGGTGGACGTGCCCGAACAGGACGGCGCGCGGCTGGGTGCGCCGGACGTGCTCGAGGATGGCGCGGGACCCCACCTCGAAGCGGCGGGCGACGACGTCGTAGCAGAGCTCGGGCAGCGCGGGTGGGATGTGGGCGCAGAGGACGTCGACCTCGCCGAGCGCCTCGACCTTGGCGGCGAACGCGTCCTCGTCGATCTCGTACGGCGTGCGCATCGGCGACAGCAGCCCTCCGCCCACGAAGCCGAACCGGAGCCCGCCGATGTCTGCGGTCTGGCCGTCGAGCACGGTGTGCCCGGGCCGCAGGTGCCGCGACCACAGCGCGGGCAGGTCGACGTTGCCGTACGTCAGGTACGCCGGCTCCGGCATCACCGCGAACATCTCGGCGTACTGCGCGTCGACGAGCGACTCGACGATGTCAGGGCGCGCGCGCCCCTCGCGGGCGAGCACGTCCTCCCACCAGCCGGCCGCCAGCTCGCGCGCCTCGGTGAACCGGTTCGCGGTGCGCAGCTCGACGAACAGGCGCGTGCGCTCGGCGCCGAACAACGTCGGGAAGATGCCCTGGCTGTAGTCCTCGTAGTCGAGGTACAGCACGAGGTCGCCCAGGCAGATCAGGGCGTCCGCGCCGTCGGCGGAGCGGGCGAGGGCATCGGTGCGCTCGTGGACGTCGCTGACCACATGGATGCGCACGGCACGACCCTAGGAGGCGTGCGGTCGCTCCGCAGGTCCGGCTCGGCCGGGCTAACGGCCGAGGACGAGGCCCAGCACGGAGTAGACGGCCAGCAGGGCGATCACCACGACGACGGCACCGGCACCTGCGACGGCCCACTTGCCGCCAGGAACCCGGGACGGGTCGAAGATGCGCGGGCCCTGGTCGGACAGCGCGAGGCGGGCGAGCATCCGGTCTGCGAGCTCCTCGACCTGCTCGGGCGGCACCTCGCCGGTCGGGAGCTCGAGACCCTCGAGGTCGATGGGGTCGTGCGCACGGACGGACGCCCGGGGTGCGGCGGCGCGGCGGCCGGCCTCCCTGCGCCCGACGGGCTCGGGCTCCTTGGCGTGACGACCGGCCTCGCGGCGACCGACGGGCTCGGGCTCCTCCACGCCGGCGGCCATGGCCATGGCACGGGGAGGACGCGCGGCGGACGTCGTGGGCAGCACGTCGTCGACCGGGGGCGCGAGGCGGGCGGGCTCGCGCCGGGCGCGCAGGTCCGCGTGGCACAACGAGCACCAGGCCGCGCCCGAGGGGACCGCGGCCGAGCATGAGGGACAGCGTGACTGGATCGGCACGATGTGGTCATCGGCAGGCGTCGCGACCGCCTTGACCGTCCGACCAGAGGGTTCCGGGCCCGGCGGCGCTCAGCCGACGCGCGACTCCCCCGGGCGCCGCCCGGCCTCGAGCTGGTCCTTGAGCGCCCACACCGAGCGCTTCCACCGCCGCGCCCGGAGGGCGCGCTCACGGGCCGCCCGCCGCCACCCGCGCGGGGTGCTGGGCAGGGGCGCAGGCCCACCGGTGCCGGGGTCGACGGGGTCCAGGCGTGCGTAGTGGTGGACGAGCACGCCGTCCCCCATCGGCTCGAGCCAGATCTCCAGGGAGCCGACCCAGCGGCCCGACACCGACCACCGGATGCCGTCGAGCCCCCGGTCCATGAAGACGACGAGCTCGAGCTCGGGCCACCAGGCGCGCCAGGACACCGGGTCGGCCACGACGGCGGCGACGGCGGCGCGGTCCGACACGACGAACGTCTCGTCCACGAGATCCACAGCAGGCACGCCCCGATCCTGGCACGCTGCGCGGCACGTCCCGCGCTCCGGTGCGGCGTCCGTCACGTGATCAACTTAGGGTGTCCTAACCACCCACCCCAGGAGGACCCATGCGCGAGCACCACGAACCGGCCCTCGTCCCCGTCACCCGCTCGGCCCGGCTCACCGACGACGTCGTGCGCAACGCGGCCGAGGCACCGGCCGCGATCGCCCTCGCCCGCCGTGTGGGCGGCACCTGGGTCGACGTCACCGCCGCCCGCTTCGCCGAGGAGGTCGGGGCCGTGGCCCGCGGCCTCATCGCGACGGGCGTCCAGCCGGGCGACCGCGTCGGGATCATGAGCCGCACGCGGTACGAGTGGACCGTCACCGACTACGCCGTGTGGTGGGCGGGCGGCGTCGTCGTCCCGATCTACGAGACCAGCTCCGCCGAGCAGGTCTCGTGGATCCTCTCGGACTCCGGAGCCGTCGCGGTCTTCCTCGAGAGCCCACGGCACGTCGACGTGTTCGCCGAGGTCTCCGACGGGCTCCCGGGCGTCCGCGACGTCTACGTCTTCGACGACGGCGCCCTCGACACGCTGGCCTCGCAGGGCAGCGGGATCGCCGACGACGAGCTCGAGGCACGACGCACCTCGCGGGGGCCGAACGACCTCGCCACGATCATCTACACCTCCGGCACGACCGGCCGCCCCAAGGGCTGCGAGCTCACCCACGAGAACTTCGCGTTCGAGGCCGAGAACGTCGTGGCCGCAACGCCCGAGGTCTTCAAGCAGCCGGGTGCCTCGACCCTGCTGTTCCTCCCCCTGGCCCACGTCTTCGGCCGGATCATCCAGATCGCCTGCATCCACGGCCGCGTCACCCTCGGGCACGCGCCCGACCCCACCAAGCTCACCGAGGACCTCCCCGGCTTCCGGCCGACGTTCCTCCTCGCCGTTCCGCGCGTGTTCGAGAAGGTGTTCAACGGCGCGCAGCAGAAGGCGATCGCCGCGGGCAAGGGCTCGATCTTCGACAAGGCGGCGCACACCGCCGAGGAGTACAGCCGCGCGCTCGACGCCGGCTCGGTGGGCATCGGCCTGCGCCTGCGCCACTCGGTGTTCGACCGGCTCGTCTACGGCAAGCTGCGCACCGCGCTCGGCGGCCGCGTCGCCTGGGCGGTGTCCGGCGGCGCCCCGCTCGGCGACCGCCTCGGCCACTTCTTCCGCGGGATCGGCGTCACGATCCTCGAGGGCTACGGCCTCACCGAGACCGCGGGCGCGACCACCGTGAACCGGCCGACGATGCTGCGGGTCGGATCGGTCGGACGGCCGTTCCCCGGCGCGGGCGTGGCCATCGCGGACGACGGCGAGGTGCTGCTGCGCGGTCCGCACGTCTTCACGGGCTACTTCAACAACCCGGCGGCCACCGCCGAGGTCATGACCGAGGACGGCTGGTTCCGCACCGGCGACCTCGGCGAGCTCGACGCCGACGGCTACCTGTCCATCACGGGACGCAAGAAGGAGCTGCTGGTGACCGCCGGCGGTAAGAACGTCGCACCCGCCGTGCTCGAGGACCGGGTCCGCGCCCACTGGCTCGTGAGCCAGTGCATGGTCGTCGGTGACAACAAGCCCTACATCGGGGCGCTCATCACCCTCGACCCCGAGTCGCTGCCGGCGTGGGCCGCGCAGCACGGCAGGCCGGCAGGCACCGGCGCGGCCGAGCTCGCCGAGGACCCCGAGCTCCTCGCCGACCTGCAGGCAGCGGTGGACGAGGCCAACAAGGCGGTGTCCACGGCCGAGTCCATCCGCCGGTTCAAGGTCCTGCCCGTCGACTGGACCGAGGCGACGGGCGAGCTGACGCCGTCGATGAAGCTGCGCCGCGGCGTCGTCATGAAGGACTTCGGCACGGACGTCGAGGCGCTCTACTCCTAGCCGGGCCTAGGCCGTACGGGCGGCGCTCGTCACGCCGCGTCGCCCGTACGCCACAGGCTGACGCGCCGATCGGCCCGTCGCGGTGCAGGATTCTCCCTATGACCGAGACGGGCGGCCAGCACGCGGCAGTGGACGTGCGAGGCCTGTCCGTCACCTTCGCCTCCGTCCACGCAGTCGACGGCCTCGACCTCCGTGTCCCGGCCGGCGGCGCCGTCGCCCTGGTCGGGCGCAACGGTGCGGGCAAGTCCACGACTCTGCGCGTGCTCGGCGGCGTCCTGCCTCCCAGCGCCGGCACGGTCGTGGTGTCCGGCGTCGACGCCGTGCGCGAGCCGCGCCGCGCCCGCGAGGTCGTCGGCTACTGCCCCGACGTCGGCGGTCTCATCCCGCGCGCGACCCCCTGGGAGCACCTGCAGCTCGCCGCGCGGCTGCGCGGCATGGCCGCCTGGGAGGATCGCGCCCGCGACCTGCTCGACCGGTTCGACCTCGCCGGGGCGGCCGACCGCGTGACGGCCGGCTTCTCCCACGGCATGGGGCGCCGGCTGTCGGTCCTGCTCGCCGCGTTCCACGAGCCCGGCGTGCTGCTGCTCGACGAGCCGTTCGACGGCGTCGACCCGCTCGGCGTCGAGGCCACGCTCGAGGAGATCCGCCGCGCCCGCATGCGCGGCGCCGCCGTCCTCGTGTCGACCCACCTGCTCGGGCTCGCCGTCCAGGCGTGCGAGGAGGCGGTGGTCCTCAGGGGCGGCAAGGTCGTCGCCGCAGCCCCTGCCTCCGACCTCGCCGGCGACGACGGCGCCGCGCGCTACCGGGCGCTGCTGTCGTGAGCCGCGCCCAGGTCGGGCCGCTCTTCGCGCTGCGCTGGCGGATGATCCGCTCGCTGCGCGTCCAGACCGGCCTGGCCGTGCTCGGCGTCCTCGCGGTCGCGTTCATCGTGCTCGGCGTCGTGGGCGGCGCCGCCTCGCGCCTCGGCAGGGAGACCGCGTCCGACATCGGGCTCGGCGACCTCGGCGCCTCGATCGACCGCACCGGAGAGGTCGCGGCCCTGCTGCCCTCCGCGATGCTCGCGTTCGCGCTCCTGTGCATCGTCGCGCCGCTGGCTGCCGGCGGCGGCCAGAGCTGCGTCCCCGAGTCCCAGCTCGTCTCCTTCCCGGTGCGCATCGCCACGCTCGTGCGCGTCGGATTCCTGCTCTCGCCGTTGAACATCGCGTGGTACCTCCAAGTGCTGCTGCTCACCGCAGCCACCGGGTACGCCGTCCGCGGCGAGGGCGGCGCACTGCCCCCCGTCGGCGTGCTCGTGGCCTACCTGATCGCGTGCACCGCCGTCGGGCAGGCGCTCGGCTGGGGGATCGTCGGCGTACGCCGGACCAAGCGCGGGCGCCGCGGCACCTGGGCCCTGCTCGGCGTGCTGCTCGCGATCGGCGGCTGGGTCATCGCGACCGACCGCGGATCCGTGCTGCTCGACAACTCGCCCACCCTGTCGGTCCTGGGCGCGCAGCTCCAGGCCGCGGCGCTCGTCCCCTCCGGCTTCGTACCGTTCGTGCTCGGGTGCCTGGTCGTGACCGCACTCGGCTACCTCGTCGCCGTCCGCGTCGCGGACTGGGCCCTGCGACGCCCCGGCGACCTCGGCGTCGACGGCCCGCTGTCCCGACCGGTCGAGCGCCGAGCGTTCGAGTCCGGGCCGACGGCGTACCGCATGCTCGTCCAGGTCGACCGCGCCTCGCTGTGGCGCTCGCCGCCGCTCCGCCGCGGTCTGCTCGTGCTCGGCGTGCTGCCGGTGGCCGCGGCCGCGCTCGCCTCGCTGCCCTGGTCGTCCATCGCCCTGCTTCCGCCGCTCGTCGCCTCCGGCGCCGCGCTGCTGTTCGGCGTCAACGCGATGTGCCTGGACGGCTCGGGGTCGCTGTGGATCGCAACGCTCCCTCACGACCCTGACGACGTCCTGCGCAGCAAGGCCCGCGTCGTGGCCGAGGTGTGCTCGCTCCCCGTCGTCCTCGTGCTCGTGGGTGCGGGCCTGCGCGCCAGCTCGCCCCCGGACCTCGTCGACCTCGTCTGCGCGCTCGGGGCTGCGGTGAGCTGCACGGCGCTGGTGGTCGCGACAGCGATGCGGCTCTCGGTCACGCGCCCGCACCGGGCCGACCTGCGCGGACCCCGCGACACGCCCGCACCACCCGGCACCATGGCGGTGTACTCCGCCCGCCTCGCCGTGGTCACCACCCTGGTCGGCCTCGGGTTCTCGGCGGCCACGTTCGGCCGCACGGTCGTCCCCCCGCTGCTGCTCACCGTCGGCATCCTCGCCTGGGCGGCGTACTCCTGGAGCCGCACGAAGCGGCGCTGGGCAGACCCCGTCGTGCGCGCCCATGTGGTGGCGACGGTGGCCGCCGGATAGCTCGTCGGCGGGAGGGCGTCCGTCCGCGTGAGCGCCTCACCGATCGTCACGACCGGGTCGTCGGACCGGTCACTCTGGGTCATACGTTCGGCCGATCTGCCGTACCGAACGGAGCAACCCTCGTTGCTGAGCGTTCCACCGGTGGCGACGACCGCTACCGTACGTGCGGGGTCATCGTGAGGGTGATGGCACCCGCCAGGGGGGTCGTCGGACCACCCCGGGCGTCCGCAGAGCCGCGCACGTCGTGGTCAGACCGCGAGAGGTCCTCATGGGTCGTCGCACGATTCTGCTCATCGCCGCACTGCTGGCAGCAGTGCTCGGCGTGGTGCTGGTCTTCCTCTACGCCCAGAACGCCGAGAAGATCGCCCAGGAGGGCCAGGCCCTCGTCAAGGTGATCGTCGCCAAGTCGGAGATCGCCGCCGGCACCACGGGTGCTGCCGCCTCCAGCGCAGGCGCGTTCGAGGAGAAGGAGATCCCGGCGAACACCCAGGTGCAGGGCGTGCTGTCCGACGCCGCACCTCTCCAGGAGCTCGTCTCGCTCGTGACCATCTACCCCGGGCAGCAGATCATCGCCCAGCAGTGGGGCTCCGCCGGTCAGCTGACCCGCCTGCCGCTGCCCAAGGGCAAGGTCGCGCTCTCCCTCGAGCTCGGTGACCCGCAGCGCGTCGCCGGCTTCGTCTCGCCCGGCTCGACGGTCGCGATCTTCGCCACCGGCGGCCCTCAGATCCGCACGCTCCTCGCCAACATCACCGTGATCGGCGTCGGTGCGACCGGCCTCAACGCCGCGCCGAACCAGAACGGCGACCAGCAGGCGTCGTCCGCGATCCTCACGCTCGCCGTCACCCAGGCCGAGGCCGAGAAGATCATCTACGCCCAGGGCCTCGCGGCGGACCCGACCTACAACGGCCTCTACTTCGCCCTGATGGACGAGAACTCCGACGTCACGCCGGCCGACCCGGGTGTCGACGACACCAACCTGTTCCGCTGATCACCGCTCCGCCATCCGTCAGCGCGAGCACGAGGGAACGAGGCACCGACCATGACCGCGATCGTCGAGTTCGACCCGACGGGCGTCGAGGCAATCAAGGGCGCGCTCAGCTCTGACGCGCTCGTCCTTCCGAGCCTCGACGTCCTCAGGGCGCACCTCGACACGAACCCGTTCGAGGACTGCATCGTCCTGGGGCCGAGCGTCGACCAGCAGGACGTCTTCGCCCTGGCGGAGACGCTGCGGGTCAGCCGGCCGAGCCTGGGCGTCGTGATGGTGCGCCGCCGCATCGACACCGCGATCCTGTCCGACGCCCTGCGCGCCGGCGTGCGCGAGGTCGTGCAGGAGCGCGACCTCGCCGGCCTCGCGGGGGCCGTACGCCGTCAGCGCGACATCGCGGGCCGCCTGCGCGAGCAGATGGAGCGCGGCGACGACTACGTCGACCAGCAGGCGCGCGGCCGTGTCGTCACCGTGTTCTCGGCGAAGGGCGGCTGCGGCAAGACCACGCTGGCCACCAACATCGCCACCTCGATCGCCATCAGCGGCAAGGGTACGGTCGCCCTGCTCGACCTCGACCTCGCCTTCGGCGATGTCGCGATCGCGCTGCAGCTCTTCCCCACGCACACGATCGGCGACGCGGTCGCGATCGGCGAGGAGCTCGACGGTGAGGCCGTCCGCTCGCTGATGACGCCGCACCGCCAGCGGTGTCCAGGCGCTCGTCGCCCCGATGGAGCCGAGCACCGCCGACACCATCAGCGTGGGCCTCGTGACGCGGGTGATCGACGTCCTGCGCACGGAGTTCGACTACGTCGTCATCGACACCCCGCCCGCCCTCGACGACAACGTGCTGGCTGCCTTCGACCGGAGCGACATGGTCGCCCTGCTCGCCACGCTCGACATCCCGGCGCTCAAGAACCTCAAGCTCACGCTCGAGACGCTCGACCTCATCGGGTACTCGCGCGAGAAGCTGCGCATCGTCCTCAACCGCGCCGACTCCAAGGTGGGTCTCGCGCTGTCCGAGGTGGAGAAGACGCTCAAGGCGCCGATCGTGGCGCAGATCCCGTCGAGCCGGGACGTCCCGGCCTCGACCAACCGCGGTGTCGCCATCGTCGTCGACGAGCCGAAGAACCCCGTGAGCCTCGCCATCAAGGCCTTCGTCGACGAGCACGTGCTGGTGGCCCCGAGCAGCGATGACGCGATCCCCGCCCAGATGCGAGCAGACAGGCGCTCCGGGCGTCTGTGGAGGAGGTAGCAGTGAGCCTCGCCGATCGCCTGGCACAGGCGCGACGGAGCCGTTCGGGCACCCTGCCCGAGGGCGCCCACGAGGGTGGCCCGCGCTCGCGGCGCGCCTCGGGTTCCGACCCGTACTCCGAGCTCAAGCGTGCCGTGCACGCCAGCCTGCTCGAGAGCCTCGGGCCGCAGCTCTACGACTCGCGCCTCACCGAGAACGAGCTCGAGTCCAAGGTCCGCGCGACCCTGCAGGACGTCCTCTCGCACGAGGAGACCCCGCTCACGGTCCAGGACCGTGCGCGTCTGTCCCAGGAGATCGCCGACGACATCCTGGGCTACGGCCCGCTCGAGCCGTTCCTGCGCGACGCGGAGATCACCGAGGTCATGGTCAACGGCCCGTCGATGATCTACGTCGAGCGCGCCGGCCGCCTCTACCCGGCAGACGGCCACTTCAACGACGACGCCCACCTGCGCCGGACGATCGAGAAGATCGTCGCCCGCGTCGGCCGCCGCATCGACGAGGCGTCCCCGATGGTCGACGCCCGTCTGCCCGACGGCTCGCGCGTCAACGCCATCGTGCCCCCGCTGTCGATCGACGGCCCGATGCTCACGATCCGCAAGTTCGCCGCCGACCCGTACGAGGCCGAGGACCTGATCTCCTTCGGCACCATGACGAGCACGGTGGCGCAGTTCCTGTCGGACTGCGTCCGGGGCCGGCTCAACGTCATGGTCTCGGGCGGCACGGGCGCCGGGAAGACCACGACGCTGAACGTGCTGTCGTCGTTCATCCCCGACGACGAGCGCATCATCACCATCGAGGACGCGGCCGAGCTCCAGCTGCACCAGGACCACGTCGTCCGCCTCGAGTCGCGCCCGCCGAACATCGAGGGCAAGGGCGAGGTCAAGATCCGCGACCTCGTGCGCAACTCGCTCCGCATGCGCCCCGACCGCATCGTCGTCGGTGAGATCCGCGACGCCGCCGCCCTCGACATGCTGCAGGCCATGAACACCGGCCACGACGGCTCCATCTGCACGGCGCACTCCAACGGCCCGCGCGACACGCTCGCCCGCGTCGAGACGATGGTGCTCATGGCCGGCGCCGACCTGCCGCTCAAGGCGATCCGCGAGCAGGTGGCGAGCGCGCTCGACCTGATCGTGCACCAGTCGCGCTTCCGCGACGGCTCACGCCGCATCACGCACGTGACCGAGGTCGTCGGCATGGAGGGTGACGTGATCACGCTCCAGGACATCTTCGTCTTCGACCACACCGCCGGGTACGACGAGAACGGCGTGGCCAGAGGCCAGCTGCGCTCGACCGGGCTGCGCCCGAAGTTCCTCGACAAGCTCGCTGCGAGCGGGGTGCACGTCGACCCGACGATCTTCGCCTTCGAGAAGTTCGGAGCCTGATCCATGCGTGGTGGTTCAACTCGTCGGCGCCTGGCGCGCGCGGCCGCAGCGGCGGTCGCGCTGCTGGCGGCCGTCACTGTCGCCGGTCCGGCGTCGGCGACGACCACCCCGGTCACCGGACGCATCGACGGCTTCAGCCCGAACCCCGACGGCACGCTGACGATCGGCTTCTCCGCGCTCGGTCTCCCCGCGGGCCAGACGCTCGACCCGAACTCGGTCAAGGTCACGATCGGCGGCTCGGACGTCGACTCCCAGGCGATCCCGGCCTCGCAGGCCACCGCGCTGCCCAAGCGGGTCACCGTCCTGACCATCGACACCAGCGGCAGCATGGCGGCGCAGGGGTTCGCCGAGCCGGCGAAGGCCGCTGCTCGCGCCTACCTGGCCGGCGTGCCGGCCGACGTCCTGGTGGGGCTCGTCTCGTTCAACTCCACGCCCCGGATCGTCGTGGAGCCCACCGCCGACCACGCCGCGGTCTCCACGGCGCTCGACACCCTCGAGTTCAAGGGCGGCACCGCACTCTTCGACGCTGTCATCCAGGCCGACCGTCTCCTCGGCACCGACGGCATCCGCAGTCAGCTCCTGCTCTCGGACGGCAAGGACGTCGACTCCGCCAACACCGAGGCCAAGGCAGTCGCATCGCTGGCGTCCTCCGGCGTCACGCTGGACGCCGTGGCCCTGGGGCCGCAGGTCGACTCCGCCCAGCTGAACGCTCTCGCAGCGGCGGGCGGCGGCGGCGTCGTCGTGCCGGCCACGGACACCCAGCAGCTCACGGCCGCGTTCGAGGCCGCGGCGCTCGCGCAGGCAGGTGCTGTCGCCGTGACCGCGCAGGTGCCCGAGGCGATGCGCGGAACGTCGGTCAACGTCACGGTCACGGCGGACGCCGGCGGCACGCAGGTCACCGACGACGCGCTCTACGTCCTCCCCGGCGCCGGTGCAGTCCCCTCGGCCGACCCGACCGAGGCCTACGGCCCGGTGCCGGTCGCGCCCGCAGACCCTGGCATCTTCGGCAAGAGCTGGCTGCTGCCGGTCGCGCTCGGCGCGCTCGGGGTCGGCCTGTTCGCCCTGCTCGGTGTCGCGTTCCTCTCGACCGACCGCGACTCGCAGACCTCGGGTCGCCTGCGCCGCCGCCTGTCGCGCTACTCGCTCACACCGCGCGCCGAGGAGGAGTCCGGCTCGGGCGTCGCCAGGTCCGCCGTCGAGTTCGCCGGCCGCATGGTCGAGCGACGCGACATCGACGGCGCCCTCGC
Source organism: uncultured Actinomycetes bacterium (assembly GCA_963843975.1). Classification (GTDB taxonomy): domain Bacteria; phylum Actinomycetota; class Actinomycetes; order S36-B12; family CAIYMF01; genus Longivirga. Next base: position 1,079,999 of record CAWJMG010000003.1, read on the forward strand.
CCTCAAGCTGGAGGCCGCCGGCGTGCCGCTGCGTCCCGCGGAGTGGCTGCTGATCCACATCGGCGTCGCCGTGGCGCTCGCCGTCCTCTTCACGCTGCTGTCGGGCTTCAACATCATCGCCACGTTCATCGGCCTCGTGATCGGGCTGCTCCTGCCCTATGCGTACATCGCGATCAAGGACGAGCGCCGCAAGGCCCGGTTCGCCGCGCAGCTGCCCGACACCCTGCAACTCCTCTCGGGCTCGCTGGCAGCCGGATACTCGCTGCCGCAGGCGATCGACACCGTGGTCCGCGAGTCCGACGGCCCGATGGCTGCCGAGCTCAACCGCGCGATCGTCGAGGCCCGCCTCGGCGTCCCGATCGAGGACGCGCTCGACACCGTCGCGCGCCGCATGAACTCGGTCGACTTCGCCTGGGTCGTCATGGCCATCCGCATCCAGCGGGAGGTGGGCGGCAACCTCGCCGAGGTGCTGAGCAGCGTCGCCGCCACCATGCGCGAGCGCGAGCGGCTCCGCCGGCAGGTGGACGTGCTCTCCGCCGAGGGTCGCCTCTCGGCCGTCATCCTCACGCTGCTGCCGATCCTGTTCATCGTGTACCTGGTCATCGCACGCCCGGAATACCTGAGCGTGCTCTACCAGACGCCGATCGGCCTGCTGATGATCGTGGTCGGCATCATCCTGCTGATCGGTGGCTCGTTCTGGCTGCGCAAGGTCGTCAAGGTGGAGGTCTGACATGAGCTCCGTCTTCCTCTGGGCCGGTCTCGCGGCCGTGTTCTTCGGGATCATCGGCGTCTTCTTCGCCTTCGCCGGCAGGAGCGAGCCGACGGGTGTCGCACGATCGCTCGCGGCGGTCGAGGCCATCAAGGCGGCGCCCGCGGGCATGCGCCAGGACCTCGACCGTCCGTTCGGCGAGCGCGTCGGCGAGCCGTTCTTCAACTGGCTCACCCGTCTCGGCCGCCGCTTCACCCCGAGCGACCAGACCGCGCGCATGCGTCGCAAGCTCGACCTCGCGGGCAACCCGCCCGGGTGGGACAGCGACCGCATCGTGGCGTTCAAGATGCTCGGCCTGATCGTGGGCGGCTCGCTCGGCGTCGTGCTGCCGCTGCTCGCGGGCAGCGTCCTGTGGGCGATCATCCTCGGCATCGGCCTCGCCGTGCTCGGGTTCTACGCCCCGAACATCATCCTGTACCAGGCTGCGTACAACCGGTCCGAGCGCATCCTCAAGGAGCTGCCGGACGCGCTCGACCTCCTGGTCATCTCCGTGGAGTCCGGCCTCGGGTTCGACGCCGCGCTCTCCCAGGTGGCCCGCAACACCCAGGGCCCGCTCGCGGACGAGTTCTTCCGCGTGCTGCAGGAGATGCAGCTCGGCACCTCGCGCTCGGACTCCATGCGGGCCCTCGCCGACCGCACCGACGTCTCGGACCTGCGCGGCTTCATCACCGCGATGGTGCAGGCCGACTCCTTCGGAATCCCGGTCGCGAACGTGCTGCGCATCCAGGCCCGCGAGATGCGCACCCGACGCTCGCAGCGTGCCGAGGAGTCGGCTCAGAAGGTGCCGGTGAAGATCCTGTTCCCGCTGATCTTCTGCATCCTTCCGGTCCTCTTCATCGCGATCCTCGGCCCCGCCGTCATCCAGATCGCGAACGCCTTCAGCGGCGTGTAGCCGCTACTCGACGTAGAGCCGGGCGTCGACAAGCTGCTCCTTCACGAGCTCGCCGCCGCGCTCGTAGCGCGCCTGCTCGAACCGCTTGCGGAACTCGAGGTCGATGCCCGCGAGCCCGCCGCGGTTCTTCTCGATCGAGAGCACGGCGAACTGGTGGAAGCGCTCGACGTTCGCCGCTCCGTAGACCAGGTGGTGCCGTGCGACGACGTCGTACTTCTCGTTGAGCACGAGGACGACGTCGGCCTCGTAGGCGAGGCTCGAGGCGCCGCGGAGGTTCTGCGTGCGCAGGCGCTTGCCGTCGCTGATGCCGGCGGCATCGCTCGCCGAGATCGCCATCACCGGGACGAGCGCCGTCAGCGCGAGGTCCTTGAGGCCCCCGGCCACGTGGGCCATGCGGCGCTCCTCGTCCGCAGCGCGCTCACCCTCCATCGAGATCTTCTGGACGTAGTCGACGACGACGAGAGGGCGCAGGCCGCCCGACGCCGTCACCGCCGCCACGGCGTCTGCGATGTCGGTGATCGAGGTGTCGATGCCGCCGCGGAGCACGTGCAGGCGCTCGAGGTCGATCGACACCGCGGCCAGCGCCTCGGCGCCTCCTGGGGTCTCGGCGAGCATGTCCGAGAGCGACTCCGACGTGCCGTCGCCCTCGAGGAGCGCACGCACCGATCGCAGGGGGACGGCGTCGACCCCGGCCCGCTCCCCCGCCTCCGCAGCGACGAGGCGCTCGAGGAGGTTGACCGAGTCGTGCTCGTACGACACGTAGAGCACGGCGTGGCCGGCGGCGATGACCTGACGGGCCACCTGCAGCGCGAACGTGGTCTTGCCCATGCCCTGCGGCCCGCCGAGGAGCGTGCAGCTCACCCGGTCGCAGGCCGCCGCTGAGGTACTGGTCGAGAGGCACGAAGCCCGTCGCCCACGGCGCGTGCGACGCGGCCTCGCCCCGGCGGAGCCGGGCGTCGGTCTCGTCGAGGACGTCGGAGAGACGGGAGAGCCGCCCCTCGAAGGTCGGGTCATCGGGCATGCGGCACATGCTGGCAGAGCGGCGGGCCGACCGCGGACGGTGGGCGGAACCCGTTCGGCGTGGCGACCGCCCCACCGCGCGGCGGACCGCCCCGATGTGCCACCGTCAGCACTGATGAGCACGAGCCTGCCCGGCCAGTCCCGATGGACGCCGGACCCGTCGGAGTCCACGAGCACTGTGGTCCGGTTCGGCGTGCTCGCCCTCGTGGGGCTCCTGTGCTACCTCAACGGCCTCGCCGGCGCGACGGTGCCGGTGCGCGACCTCGCCCTCCTGGCGGGCATCGCGGTGCTCGCGAGCCTCCCGATGCCCCGCACCTGGACGTGGCTGCGCTGGCGGCCCATCGTCGAGGCCGTGGCCGCCGGGGCGGTGATCGGGCTCGGGCAGCCGCTGGAGGCCTCCCTGCTTCCGTACCTCATCGTGCCGCCCCTGGCGGCGGGCCTCACCTCCGGCATCGCCTTCGCCCTGCTCGCGTCCGCACTGTCGGTCGCCGCGGTCGCCGGCGGCCGCGTCGCCGTGGGGGCGACCCTGACCGGCACGGGGTCGGTCACCGCGATCGCACCGTGGATCGGCATCGGCGTGGCGACGGGTGTCGTCGGCGGCTGGGCGCGGCGCGTGACGGCCCGAGAGCGCGCCGCCACGTCGACGTACGTCACCGCGCACGGTCTCCTCACCCGCCTGCGCGAGGTCGCCCGCGCGCTGCCGACCGGCCTGGACGAGGTGGCCCTCGCCCAGCAGGTGCTCACGGCGATGAACGACGAGGTCGAGTTCGAGCGAGGCGCCCTCTACGGCTCGGCCGGCGGCGGCGTCCTGATGCCCCTGGCGTACTTCGGGGCCGACCACATCGAGTGGGTCCCGGACATCGACGAGGGCGTCTGGGCGCGCGTGTGGGACTCCGGCAAGGCGCTGCAGCAGAGCGGCACGTTCGGCGACCACGCCGCGGGCCACTCCGCGGTGCTCGCGCTCAGCCTCGGCGACCGGCGCGTCGGGCTCATCGGCATCGAGCGGGCCGGCGGCCCGTGGCCGCGCCGCGACATCGCGCGGGCGCAGCAGCTCGCCGACGAGGCCGCCCTGCGCATCGACACCGGCCAGCTCTTCAGCGAGGTTCGCGCGCTCGCCACGGTGGAGGAGCGCCGTCGCCTGGCCCGGGAGATCCACGACGGCGTCGCCCAGGAGGTCGCTGCCCTCGGCTTCGTGGTGGACGACCTCACCGCGCGCACGACCGACCCGGAGGCCAAGGAGGACCTGCGCGGCCTCCGCGACGAGCTCACCCGCATCGTCAGCGAGCTGCGCCTGTCGATCTTCGACCTGCGCAGCGACGTCCAGCCCTCTGCGGGGCTCGGGGCAGCGCTCACCGGCTATGTCCGCAGCGTCGGCACGGGATCCGGCCTCACGGTCCACCTCGTGCTCGACGAGTCGCCGTACCGCCTGCCCATCGAGGCGGAGACCGAGATCCTGCGAGTCGCCCAGGAGGCGATCACCAACGCCCGCAAGCACGCCCGGGCGCGCAACCTGTGGGTCACCTGCCGCGTCGACCCGCCGCGGGCGTTCCTCCGGGTGGCCGACGACGGCCGCGGCATGGGGACGCCGCGGCCCGACTCCTTCGGTCTCGACGTCATGCGCGAGCGCACCTCGCGCCTGGGCGCGACCCTCACGATCCGTCAGCGCGTGGGCGGTGGCACCGTGGTCGAGGTGACCCTCGGCCAGGCGACCGACGCGCGCCGCACGACCTCGTAGACGCCACGCGCACCGGTCCCGCGCTTGCTGGCCCGCCTGCGTGACATGATCGGTCCACCGTTCAAGGGGGCACGACTTCATGGCCATCAGCGTCCTTCTCGTGGACGACCACGAGCTCATCCGCCAGGGCTTGCGCCGCGCGTTCGAGCGCGACGGCGACTTCACCGTCGCAGGCGAGGCGGGGTCGCTCGCCGACGCCCGTCGGCTCATCGCGCTCATGCAGCCCGACGTCGTGATCCTCGACGTGCGCCTGCCCGACGGAAACGGCATCGAGGCCTGCCGGGTGCTGCGCAACGACGACCCCGAGCTCGGCATCGTCATCCTCACCATGTACGCCGGCGACGACACGCTGTTCGACGCGCTCGAGGCCGGCGCCTCGGCGTTCGTGCCCAAGAACGCGCCGTCCGAGGACGTCGTGGCTGCCGCCCGGCACGCCGCGAGCGCCCCCCGGTCGTTCACCTCGGCGGACCTCAACGAGGCCATGCGCCGCAAGATGTCGCCCACCGGCCCTCAGCTCTCGCCGCGCGAGCGCGAGGTGCTGGGACTGCTCGCCGACGGGCTCGGCGTCGCGCAGATCAGCAGGCAGCTGTTCATCAGCGAGTCGACCACCAAGACCCACATCAGCAAGCTCTACGACAAGCTCGGCGCGGGCAACCGCGCCCAGGCGCTCATGACGGCGCTGCGGCTCGGCCTGCTCAAGCGCGACGAGCCGGGGCTCTAGCCCTCCGAACGGGTGCCCGACCGGTACCCACAGCCCGTGACCGGCTACGCGGGCCCCGTTCGTTGGTTCCAATGGGTGACCGGTCAGTCACGAATCGTCCGAACGTCCGACCCCCATCCGGCTTGACGAGGGAGTTGGCGGTCACGCTCCGCTGCCATAGTTGAGTCACTGCCCCGGACATCGGGGGAACCGCGTAACTGGAGGGGCACTCCCATGATCACTCGAATCCGCACCACGCTTCGCCGCGACGAGGGCGCCTCGGCCGTGGAGTACGGCCTGCTCGTGGCCGCCATCGCCGCGATCATCGTCGCCGTCGTCTTCCTGCTCGGCAACCGCGTGAACAGCGCGTTCAGCAAGACCAACTCCTGCATCTCCGCGCAGGGCTCGGGCACCTGCTGACGACCGCGTGACCACCGAGGGGGTCGCCGGGCTCACGCCCGGCGGCCCCCTCGATCATGTCCAGGTGCCTCCGCACGGAGGGACCGCGCAGCACCGCACGAGGGGGTACGCAGCATGAGCGCCAGCGACGTCGTCGTCGACGAGCCGGCCGACGCACCGCGCGCTGCGGCGCGCCCTGCGCCGTTCCTGCTGCTCGCCGCCGTCGCGGCGCTGCTCGTGCCGATCCGCTCGGCGGCGCGACCGCTGGACGACATCGATCTCTACTGGCACATCCTCATCGGCCGGGAGATCCTCGACGGCACGCCCGTGACCGAGGCCGGCCGCGGCTGGTCGTTCGCACCGGTGCCCGACACGTGGGTCAGCACCCAGTGGCTGGCCGAGGTGCTCTTCGCCTGGATGCACGACACGTTCGGGTTCAGCTCGCTCGTCGTCTACCGCACCGTGACGACGATCCTCGCTCTGCTGGTCCTCGCCGCCGTGACCCTGTACCGGCGGCCCGCGCGAGCGGCGGCCTGGCCGTTCGCGCTCGGCGGTCTCGCGCTCGCCATGACGAGCCAGGACCGCAGCCAGCAGCTCACCTACATCCTCGCCCCGCTGGTGGGCTGGTGGGGCCTTCGCCTGTGGCGCGACGGCCGCCTCCCCCGCTGGTGGGTGGTGCTGCCGCTCGTCGTCGTGTGGGCCAACGTCCACGGCGGCTGGGTGCTGCTCCCGATCATGCTCGTCGTCGCCGCCGTCGCCTGGGTGCTCGACCACGGCCTGCGCGAGCCGCGCCTGGTCCTGCGGGCTCTGCTGCTCGCGATCGCCACGGGCCTCGCGGCCATGGTGTCGCCGTCGGGCATCGACAACGTGCTGGCCGCCCGACGCTTCAGCGAGAGCACCGCGGCCATCGCCGAGTGGGGCGCCGTACGCACCGTCGACTGGCAGTCCCTGGCGATCGGCCTGCTGACCCTGACCGTGGTCGTGGCGTGGGCCCGCGGCAGGCAGGGGCCGACCCGGGGCGAGGTCGTGCTCGTGCTGGTGCTGCTCGTCTTCGGCTACTCCGCCTGGCGGTCCTCGACCCCGGCGGTGCTCATGCTCGCGCCGATCGTGGTGGGCACGATGGCCCGCGCCATCGGTGACGACGACCCGCTGCCGGCCGGCACCCGGCAGCCGTTGGCACGGGTGTCGGCAGGGATCGCCGCAGTCGGCGTCGCCCTGAGCCTCGTCCTGGCCGTCACCCAGACGCCCGCCGTCGACCCCGACATCCCGCAGGCGCTGCTGACGAAGGTGCGCGACAACCCGCAGCCGCAGCGGGTCCTCAACACCTACAACATCTCCGGGCCCCTGCTGTTCTTCGGCGGCCCACCCCCGCACGTCCTCGTCGCCATCGACGGCCGTGCCGACCGCTACGGCGGCGAGTACATCGGGGAGTACACCGACACGCTCATGTACGCGCGCCCCGGCTGGGAGGACATGGTCGACGACCTCGACCCCACAGCGGCCGTGCTGCGCATCGACGAGCCTCTGGCTGGTGCCCTCGTGGCGCAGCGCGGATGGACCGAGGTGGCGCGCGAGGGCAACACCCTCATCCTCGCCGCCCCGGGCTCCACCGGGTGGCCCGCGGGCTGAGCCCCGTCAGGCGGGGCGGAGGTCCGGTACGCCGCCGGCGCCGTGCTCAACCGCCCAGGCCCGGGCGGCCGCGATGCGCTCGGGCGAGGTCGGGTGCGTTCCGAACCACAGGTGCAGCAGGCGCACGGGCCGCAGCGGCGCGAGGTTGGTGACCGCGAGCGAGCGGTGCATCGACGCGACCGTCACGGGGTCGCGCGCGAGGTCGAGGGCGAAGGCGTCGGCCCGGCGCTCGACCCGTCGGGACACCGCGCTCTGGACCGGCGCGGTGAGAAGCCCGGCCCAGGCGCCGAGCGCCAGCAGCAGCGCGACGACGCCGGGGTCGGCCGGACCGGTGGCGTGCGCAGCGTCCAGCAGCGGCGTCCAGGTGGTGAGCACGGCGGCCACGAGCACTCCGGCCGCTGCCCCCGCGGCGCCGAGGAGGGTGCCGGTGCGGACGTCGTGCGCCACGACGTGCCCGAGCTCGTGAGCGACGACCGCCGCAGCCTCGGCGTCCCGACCGCGATCCAGCAGGGTGTCGTGCACCACCACGCGCCGGGTCGGACCGAGCCCGGAGACGTACGCGTTGAGGGCTGTCGTGCGCCGCGACGCGTCGGCGACGAGGACGTCGCGGACGGGGACGCCCGCCTCGGCGGCGAGGGCGAGCAGGCGGTCGCGGAGCTCGCCGTCGGGCAGCGGCTCGAACCGCGCGAACAGGGGCTCGACCACGACCGGCACGACGAACGACAGGACCACGACCACGACCGCCACGCCCGCCGCCAGGACGAGCCACCACCGGTCGAGGGCTGCGGCGGCGGCGACCCACGCCAGCGCCGCGGCGGAGGTCAGCACCCAGCCGAGCACGAAGGACACCGCGACGTCGCGCCACCAGCGGCTCCAGCTGCCGGCCGCGAGCCCGACCCGCAGCGACTCGCGCCGGACGGCCACCGCTCCGGGCAGGGTGACGGCACGGCCGCTCAGCAGCACGAGGGTGACGACCGCGAGGACCGCGGACCAGTCTGCGCCGGCTCGGCCGGCGACGGCGCCCGCAGCCCCCGTGCCGGCGAGAACGGTGGGGACGAGGACGCCGAGCGCGATCCCCGCGAGGCCCCACGGCCGGACCCGCCGTCGGAAGGCCCGCTCACGTCGCTGCTCCTCGGTCGTGAAGTCGCGGTCGACGTCGACGGGGGGCTGCGGCATGGCCACGATGGTGCCCGATCAGCGCGCCAGCGAGGCGGCACGGGTGCGCCAGTCGGCCGTGAGCGCCGCCAGCCCTCGGCCCGTGACCTCGCGCAGGGCGCGCTCGAGGTTCTTCGCCGGCGTGCTGTCGCCGGTCGCAGTGAGGCGGTAGACCCGGCGCAGACCCGCCTCGCCCCAACGGTCGGCAAGGATCTCTGAGGCCAGGTGGCCGCCCGCGTACGCGACGCCGGCGGACTCGCTGTCGAACGTCGCGTCGCCCGGGAGCGTTCGCGGAACACCGCTGCGTCGCACGACGTCCAGCAGCTCCCGCACCGCGATCGCCAGGGGCACGCCGGACCCGGCGTAGCCGATGTGGTCGGCGAGGCCCTCCTCGAGCCACAGCGGCACGCCCTGGCTGAAGGTGGCCCGTGAGGCGACGTGAGTGATCTCGTGCCGCAGCAGCACCGAGCGGTAGCGCTCGGGCAGGTCGTCCCACAGCGGGAGCCGGGTCCAGACCCGGTCGGCCGGTGCCGCAGCGGAGGCCACCGAGCCGACGGAGGTGGTGACCGCGCCGAAGCGGCGCACGTGCCCGACCGTCCACCCGAGGCCGTCGGCCATCTGCTGGTCGGTGCCCGTGAGCACGACGACCGCGCGACGCTGCCAGTCGTCGCCCCAGAAGCTCGGTGACCCCGAGCACGGCCTCGTCGACCGTGCGCGCGGTCGCCTTCGCCCGTGCGCCGGCGGCACCGACAGCGATCACAGTGCTGCGCTCGCCGCGGACCACCGTGAGCGGGCCGAGCTCCCAGGGCGGCAGTGCGTCGTCCAGGGCCTTCTCCGCGACCACGAGCCACCGGCCCGAGGCGAGGCGCATCGTGATCCGCTCACGCACCTCGCTGCCGGAGGACTCCCCCTCCACCCGCCAGGTGAGCGTGGCCCGGACGTCGACGAGCCCGGACGCCTCCGGCGCACCCGTGGCCGTGACCACGTACTGCCAGCTCGCCAGCGGGAGTCGCACGATCCGGGCCGTGGACGGGACCACAGCACCGGCCGCCTGGGTCGCGCGGGCAGCGGCGAGGTCGGCGGTCACGAAGGCGCGGGCGCGCTCCTGCAGGGTCGCGGCCACCGCGGTCTCCGGCGACGACGTCCCGGTGCGGGCGTCGGCCGATGCGGTCGCCGAGGAGGTCGGTGACGCAGGTCTGCTCGAGGCCGGTGACGCGGTGGCCCCGGGCTGGTCGCCGGCAGGGCTGCAGGCACCGAGGGCGAGCCCCGCCGCGAGGACGGCCGCGGAGACGACGACGCCGCGCCCGCTGGTGCGGGCGCGGCGGTCGGGTGCTGCGATGGGCGAGGCGCTGCCTGTCAGACGACGCGGCCGGCGCCGGAGTAGCGCTCGCCGTACCACGGGCTCCAGACGCCGATGAGCTCGACTCCGTCGCGCGGGTTGGAGGCGCTGACCATCATGCCGCCGCCGACGTACATGGCGACGTGGTGGGCGCCGCCGCCGAAGTAGAACACGAGGTCGCCGGGGCGGAGGTCGCCGCGGCTGACGCGGGAGGTCGCGCCCCACTGGGCCTTGGAGAAGTGCGGGAGGTAGGCGCCGGCCTGACCCCACGCGGCCATCGTGAGGCCCGAGCAGTCGAAGGAGTTCGGACCGGCAGCAGCGGCGACGTAGCGCTTGCCGACCTGCGCCAGGGCGTACGCCACGGCGATGCGGGCGCGGCCCGACACGTCGCTCGGGGTGCTGGGGGTGCTGTTCGTCGAGGAGCCGGAGCCGGACGAGCTGCCACCGGTGTTGCCGCGCGTGGTGTCGCGGCTGCCGCGGATCGCCGCCTGCGCGCGGGCGGCGGCCCGGGCCGAGGCGTCGCGACGTGCCTGCTGCAGGCGGTTGAGGCGCTGGCGCTCCTCGGCCTTGAGGCTGCTGAGGATGCGCTGGGCCTCGGCGAGCTTGTCGCTGACCTTGGCCTTGGCGGCCTTGGCCTGCGCCGCGGCGGCGTCGGCCTGGGTCTGCTGCTGGGTGAGCTGGGCCTCGAGCTGGGCGAGGGCGAGGCGCGCGGCCTGGGTGCGGCGCAGCGAGGTGCCCTGCGAGCGCGCGACCTGGTCGAGTGCGGCGCTCTGCTCGAGGAACTGCTCGGGGTCGTCGGCGAGGAGGGCCTGCAGGCTCGGCTCCATGCCGCCGGAGGCGTAGGCGGCGCGGGCGATGGCGTCGACGCCGGCCGCGGTCTTCTCGTAGGACTTCTTCGCGATCGCGATGCGCGTGGTCAGCTTGGCGATCTTGGCGTCGAGGGAGTTCTGCAGGGTGCGGGCCTCGTTCCAGGCCTCGGCAGCGTTGGCGGCGTCGGCCTCGAGGGCGTCGATCTCGGCCTGGACCTGCTCGATGGTCTTGGTGGGCTGGGCCGAGGCAGGAGCGGTCGACAGGGCGAGCCCGCCCACGAGGAGGGCGAGGGCCGCCACGGGGGCGGCGATGCGTGCGGCACGGGTGCCGCGGACGCGAGCAAGCGCAGTGGTGCTGGTCGCCACGAAGGCGGCCTCCTTCTCCCACGACCGTCTACCGGGTGAGCTGACGGGCTCGGGCTGGAAGATCGCCCTACGACGGCTCGCTCCCGGTCGCTGCCGGTCGTCTGCCGCCGATTCGCCCCGGGGGAAGTGGGTCCCCGGCTCCGATCAAGGCCCCGGGATCGGGACCCGTCTCGAACTCGACGGGGTGCTCGCTGCCGTCGGATGACGGCGGCTCACGAACACCTGCGGCGACACTAACACCCGGGGCGGCCACCTCCCAGCCGCCTTCCCGACACTCGGGCGTGACCGGACCGAGATCGATCTGTGATCCGCTTCACACCGCACGCGGCGCCGAGGCCGGCCGGTCGCCCGCTGCCGGGTCCGGGCCGCGCGGGACGAGGCGCAGCGGGGGCACCAGGCCGGAGTCGGCGAGCACGGCCAGGGCCGCGGCCTCCTCCCCCGGCAGCCCGTCGACGGCCAGCCAGTCGGGCGGGCCGAGAAGAAACGTGACGACGCAGTCTCCGCACGCGGGACCACGCACGGCACAGGAGTCGCAGTCGACGATCACGGTGCTCACCTCAGGACGGTCACGGGCCGGAGAGGGGAACTCCGACCACCTGCCCACGACGGTAGGAACAGGGTCCGACAACGGGTCCGGGCCGGATCTCAGCCGAGGTCGGCGGGATCCACCCCGAGCGGGCGCAGCACCTCGTCGGTGTGCTCGCCCAGCGCCGGTGCACCGAGCACCGCGCCGTCGGCCGGCAGCCACGCCACGGGCCGCGCCGCGACCGCGGTCCGACCGTCGGCGAGGGCCACGTCCTCGAGGACGCCGCGGTCGCGCAGGTCGGGGTCGGCGAGCGCCTCGGCCGCCGTGCGCACCGGCGTCACGCAGGTCTGGTCGTCCTCGAGCAGCTCGAGCCAGTCCTCGCGCGGGCGCGTGCCGAACAGCCGGGCGAGCCGGCCGCGTAGAGCGTCCTGGCCGGCGATGTCGTACTGCGCGTCCGCCAGCGTCGGGTCGCCCACCAGCTCGGCCACACGCGCGAAGAACTTCGGCTCGAGCGCGCCGAGCGCGAGCTCGGCGCCGTCGGCGCAGCGGTAGACGCCGTAGCAGGCGAGCGCGCCGCTGAGGACGTCCGGCACGGGCGGGGCCTCGCCCGTGGCCAGGACCGAGCCCTGCCCGATCGCCGTCAGCGACAACGCGGAGTCGAGCATCGTCACGTCGGCACGGAACGCGGGGGTGTCGGTGGCCGGCGCCTCCTGCGCGTCGGCCACGCGGAGCCCCGCGACCACCGCCAGCGCCGCCTGCAGCCCGGAGGCCATGTCGGCCATGGGGAACGGCGGCATCGCGGCCGATCCGTCGATGCCGCGCGAGAGGCCGAGGATTCCGGCGTACCCCTCGACGTTGAGGTCGTGGCCGGGGAGGGCCGCCCGCGAGCCCTCGCCGTACGCCGTCATCGACACGTGGACGAGCGCCGGGTTCGCGGCCGCGAGCGCGGTCGGGCCGAGACCGAGCCGATCGAGGACGCCCGGGCGGAACGAGTCGATGACGACGTGCGACGCAGCGACCAGGCGCAGCAGCGCGTCGCGCGCGGCCGGCCTCTTCAGGTCGAGGGCCACCGACCGCTTGCCGCGGCAGAGCGCGAGGAACAGCCCCGACTCCCCCGTCCCGCCGTACGGCGGCGAGACGCGCAGACCGTCACCGCCGCGCGGGTCCTCGATCTTCACGACGTCCGCGCCCATGCCGAGCAGCAGCGACGTGGCGTAGGCGCCCGGGAGCAGACGGGTGAGGTCGACGACGCGGATGCCCGCGAGCGGGCGCTCGGCGGTGGTCATGGCGGACTCCGGTGCGCTCAGGCGCCGGTCGGGTCGTCGCTCGGGCCGCCGGCCTCGGGCCGCGGCACGAGCTCGACGGCGTCGACGGCCCCGCACCAGCGGCAGCTGACCGACTCGACGACCTCGCCGAGGACCTCGGTCTCCTCCACGGTCGGCACGCCGCCGAGGTCGAGGTGCCAGAACTCGCGGACGCGGCTCGACCGGACGACGTCGAAACGGGTGAGGTTGCCGCACTGGCCGCAGCGCCAGCGGGTGTCGTCGTCGGGCAGGGCGATGGCCACGGCGGATCCTTCGGGTCGGTGCTGTGGGGCAGGGCCACGACCCTACGGCGGCGCGCCTCCGGGTCGCCGTCGTACCCCCCGCCTAGCGTCGTCGGCATGAGGTCGACCGGTCGCGTGCCCCGCGCAGCAGGGCCGACCCTGCTGCAGGAGCAGGCCTCGTTCGACGACTTGGGCACGCCCCTGGCCGACGTCACGTTCGTCGTCGTCGACCTCGAGACCACCGGCGGCTCGCCCGTCGAGGCCGGCATCACCGAGATCGGCGCGGTCAAGGTGCGCGGCGGCGAGGTGATCGGCGAGTTCCAGACCCTCGTCCACCCCGGGATCCCCGTGCCCGCGTTCATCGCGGTGCTCACCGGCATCACCGACTCCATGCTCGTCGACGCGCCACGGCTCGGCGTCGCTGTGCCGTCGTTCCTCGACTTCGCCGCCGGCTGCGTCCTCGTGGCGCACAACGCGCCGTACGACGTGGGGTTCCTCAAGGGCGCCTGCGCCAAGCTGGGCCGGCCGTTCCCGGACCACGTCGTCCTCGACACCGCGCGCCTCGCCCGCGCGGTGCTGCTGAAGGACGAGGTGCCCAACTGCAAGCTCTCCACGCTGGCGCCGTACTTCCGCTCGACCACGAGCCCCAACCACCGCGCTCTGTCCGACGCGCGCGCCACCGTCGACGTGCTGCACGGGCTCATCGACCGCGTGGGGTCCCTGGGCGTCCACTCCCTCGAGGAGCTCGCCACCTACACGTCGCGGGTCTCCCCCGCGCAGCGCAAGAAGCGGCACCTCGCCGAGGGCCTGCCCGACTCCCCCGGCGTCTACGTCTTCCGCGACGACCGCGGGCGGGCGCTGTACGTCGGCAAGTCCGGCCGCGTCCGGTCGCGTGTGCGCACCTACTTCACGGCGTCGGAGACGCGCACGCGCATGGCGGAGATGGTCGGCGTCGCCTCGCGCGTGGACGCCATCACCACCGCCACCCCGCTCGAGGCCGAGGTGCGCGAGCTGCGCCTCATCGCCGAGCTCGCCCCGCGCTACAACCGTCGCAGCCGCAACCCCGAGCGCTCGGTGTGGGTCAAGCTCACCGTCGAGCCGTTCCCGCGGCTCTCGGTGGTGCGCGCGGTGAAGGACGACGTCGCCTCCGGTGCCGCCTACCTCGGGCCGTTCGGCTCGCGCCGCACGGCGCTCGAGGCCGTGGAGGCGCTGCAGGCCGCGATACCGCTTCGCACGTGCACCTCGCGCATGCCCGTGGGCGGCACGGGGTCCGCGTGCGTCCTCGCCGAGATGGGCCGCTGCCCCGCGCCGTGCACCCGTGCGGTCGACGTCGAGGGCTACGCCGTCCACGTCGACGCCGCGCGGCACGCGCTCCTCGACGACGTCCGCCACATCGAGGCGGCGCTCTCCCGCCGCCTGCACGATCTCTCCCTCGACCTGCGCTACGAGGAGGCCGCGCTCTGGCGGGACCGGCTCGAGGCGTTCGCCCGCGGCGCGGCCCGCGCCCAGGAGATCGCGTCGCTCGCCGCGCTGCCCGAGCTCGTCGCCGCACGGCCCACCGCCGACCGCGGGTGGGAGGTGCACGTCGTGCGCCACGGCCGCCTGGCCGGCGCGGTCACGGTGCGGCCCGGCGTCGACCCGCGCCCCGCGGTGCACGCGCTCGTCACGACCTCGGAGCAGGTGGCCGCACCCCTGGGCCCGGTGCCTGCGGCGCTGGTCGAGGAGACCGTGCGGATCCTGCGCTGGCTCGAGCAGGACGGCGTCCGCCTCGTGCCCGGCCCCGAGCCCGTCTCTTGGTCGCTGCCCGCGCACGGCGCCGCGGGGCTGCTCTCACGGCTGCACCGAGCGCGCAGCGCGGAGGTCGTGGCCCGGCCGTCGGTCGAGCGCCGCCTCCGACCCGCCGGCTGACCCGCTGACTCGCACCGCGACGCGGGCCTAGGCTGGCGCCATGGTCACCGCGATCGTCTTCATCCGCACCGACGTCGACGCCGTCAACAGCGTCGCCGAGTCCGTCGCCGCGCTCGACGGAGTCGCCGAGGTCTACTCGGTCACCGGCGACCTCGACCTCGTGGCGATGGTGCGCGTCCGCGCCCTCGACGACGTCAGCCACGTGGTCACCGACGGCATCGGCGGGGTCGCCGGGATCCTGGCGACGGAGACGCACATCGCGTTCCGCACCTACAGCAAGCACGACCTCGAGAGCGCGTTCGCCATCGGCCTCGACTGAGGCAGCGGCACGCGGCTCAACGGGTGGCCAGGCTCGAGGAGACCTCGATCCAGCGGGTGAGCAGCGCACCGGCAGCGCCGGAGTCGACGGCCTCGGTCGCCCGGGGCAGCGCGGCTGAGAGCCTGTCGCCCACCGAGACCGACGACGGCGGCTGACCCACGGCGTCGTGCGCCACGAGCGCGGCTGCGGCACCCAGCAGAACGGCGTCACGCACCGGGTCGAGGGCAGAGGACCGCTCCCCCGCGAGCATCGCCCGGGCGACGTCCGCGTTGAAGGCGGCGTCCGCCCCGCGCAGCGCGTCGATGCCTGCACGGGCGATGCCGAGGTCTGCGGCGTCGATGACCGACTCCACCACGGCAGCACCGGTCGCGTCCCACACTCGCGTGGGCGCGGACGTCGACAGCTCGTCGAGCCCGTCCTCGCCGCGTACGACGAGCGCGCGGGTGCCGCGGTCGAGCAGCGCCTGAGCCATCACCGGTGCCAGCCGCAGGTCGGCGCACCCGACGACCTGGGCCGCCGGACGGGCCGGGTTGGCGAGCGGACCGAGCACGTTGAACACCGTCGGCACGCCGAGCTCGCGGCGGGCCACGGCCGCGTGCCGCATCCCCGGGTGGAACACCGGGGCGAAGAAGAAGGTGACGCCGGTGCGCTCGAGCACCTCGGCGACACCGGCCGGCGGCAGGTCGACGGCGACGCCGAGCGCCTCGAGCACGTCGGCCGACCCGGCCGCCGAGCTCGCCGCGCGGTTGCCGTGCTTGGCCACCGGCGCACCGGCGGCTGCGACGACCACCGCGGCCATCGTCGAGATGTTGACGGTGTGCGAGCGGTCGCCGCCCGTGCCGCACGTGTCGACGGTGGCCCCGATCGACGGCGCGAGGTCGACCGCGGCGGCGTGCGCGAGCATCGCGCTGACGAGACCCGACACCTCCGCGGCGCTCTCGCCCTTGGCCCGCAGCGCGACGAGGAAGCCCGCGAGCTGCACCGGAGTGGCGTCGCCCGCCATGACACCGCCCATCGCCCACTCGGCGTCGGCAGCGGTGAGGTCCTCGCGGCGCAGCAGCGCGCTGATGAGGTCTGCCCACGAGCGGGAGCCGGGGTCGGGAGCGGCCGGGGACGCGGGTGCCGAGGTCACATACGCACCCTAGCCGCGGCGCAGGGAGAGGAGCGGAGAGGTTCCCGCGCTAGCGGGCGAGCGCGACGGCGAGCCCGGGCGAGAGCTGGAGCGGAGGAAGGAGCACCGACTGCAGCGCGTGGTAGACGTCCGGCGCACCCGTCCAGGTGACCTGCACCAGCTCGTTGGACGCCGACAGCTCGTGCCACCAGCCGCCCGGCACCGCGGCATCGACGACATGCGCGCGGGTGAAGGCGAGCACCTCGTCGTACCTCGCCGACCACAGCGGGTCGCCGGTCGCCCGCCACATCGCCCACGCCGCGAGTGCGGCCTCGCACGCCACCCAGTGGAAGCGCTCGCGCACGACGGGGACGCCCGAGGCGTCGGTCGTGTAGACGAAGCCGCCGATCGCGCCGTCCCACGCGTCGTCCCACGCCGTGGCCGCCAGCGAGCCGGCGGCGGAGACGAATCCCTCCGGCACGTCGTGCGCGGCAGCAAGCGTCAGCAGCAGTCGCGACCATTCGAACGCGTGGCCCGGCGTCGCGCCGTACGGCCGGAACGGGTGCCGCGGCGAGTCCACGTTGTAGTCAGGCAGCACCCGCCAGTCGGCGTCGAAGTGCTCGGGGACGCGCCAGCCCTGGGCCTCGGCGGCGTCGAGCATCCGCGCGCAGATCGCGGCAGCGCGTTCGCGCCACACCGGGTCGCCGGTCGCGTCGCCCGCGGCCAGGAACGCCTCGACCGTGTGCATCGCCGCGTTGCCGCCGCGGTAGTCCTCGCAGTCGCTCCAGTCGAGGGCGAACGACTCGTACGGCATCTGCGTCTCGGCGTCCCAGAAGTGCTCGAGGTACGTCGTCAACGCAGCGTCGAGCAGCTCGGCACCACGGGGCCGGCCTGCCACGGTGGCGGACGCGCCCGCGAGGATCACGAACGCCTGGCCGTAGGCCTCCTTGCGGCCCCCGCCCGGCCGGTCGGCGTCCGCGAACCACCCGCCGTGCTCAGGGTCTCGGTACGCCGACAGCAGCGCCTCGATGCCACGCTCGGCGGCCGCGCCATCCCCCTCGCGGCCGAGGATCGACCCCAGCGCGAGGCAGTGGACCATCCGGCAGCCGATCCAGAGCGGTCGCCCGCGGGCGGCGTCGAGACCGCCGGACCGGTCGCGCCATCCGAAGCCTCCGAGCGGATGGGCGGACCCTGCGGCCCAGCGCAGCAGCCGGTCGGCCTCGGCGTCGAGCCAGGCCCGGTGGTCGGCGCCTTGGGGCGTCGTCGGATCGAGCAGCGTCATGGTCGTTGTCCTCAGCGGTCGTTGCGGCGCGGTGCGGCGGTGCTGGCCCGGACCTCGAGGCGCGCCGGTGTCACCACCACCGACGGCCCGTCCGGGCCCGTGACAACCGAGCACCGCCCCGCGCCGGCCGCAGGGCGGCGTCGGACCTCAGCCCGCGGTGAGGGCGGCGCGCGGGCGCAGGAGGGTCGCCGCGGTCTCGGCGAGCACGACCGGGTCGAGCGGCTGCGGCACGACGGCCTCGGCCTGCGACCAGGTGGCGAGCCACGCGTCCTGCGGGCGGCCGATGATGAGCAGCACCGGCGGGGCCTGGTAGATCTCGTTCTTCATGCGGCGCGTGATGCCCATGCCGCCGGAGGGCCGAGCCTCGCCGTCGAGGATGCACAGGTCGATGCCGCCCTCCTCGAGGCGGCGGATCAGCGCCGGCTCGGTCGCGCACTCGACGTACTCGACCTTGGGGAGGTCCGCTGCCGGACGGCGGCCGAGGCCCTGGCGGACCGCGGTGCGCACCGGCGCCTCGGACGAGTAGACGAGGACGGTGAGGGTGCGCTCGGCGGTGCTCATGCCCCGAATCGTAGCGACGCGGGGGCGCCCGGTTGAACGGCGCACCGGGGTCGGGGCGGACGCTCTCCGGACGTGGTAGGAGATGAGGCTTACCTCACTTGTGCGTTCGTGCATCACGGCAGGTCAGGGGCTGTGAGCGTGCGTGCACGGCCTCCGGGTAACAGCCGCGACACGGACTCGGGGGGTGGACGGGTGCAAGGGCCCAGGACCTGCCACAATCCTCCCCGTGGCGACCGCAACCGTGATCGAGAACGCACCCGCCCACGCGCCTGCCAACCGACCCAACATGGTCTCGGTCGGCACGATCGTGTGGCTGTCCAGCGAGCTGATGTTCTTCGCGGCTCTCTTCGCGATGTACTTCACCCTCCGCGCGGTGAACATCGAGGAGTGGAGCACGTTCACCGAGATCCTGAACATCCCGTTCGCGACGGTGAACACGATCATCCTGGTGCTGTCGTCGGTCACCTGCCAGCTCGGCGTGTTCGCCGCCGAGCGCGGGGACGTCCAGAAGCTCCGGATGTGGTTCATCATCACGTTCGTCATGGGCTCGGTCTTCATCGCCGGCCAGGTCACCGAGTACGCCGAGCTCGTCAAGGAGGGCGTCACGCTCTCCTCGAGCGCGTACGGCTCGGTCTTCTACCTCACGACCGGCTTCCACGGCATGCACGTGACGGGCGGTCTCATCGCGTTCCTCTTCGTCCTCGGACGCACCTACGTCTCGCGGCGCTTCACGCACCGCCAGGCGACCACCGCGATCGTGGTGTCGTACTACTGGCACTTCGTCGACGTGGTCTGGATCGGCCTCTTCACCATGATCTACCTCATCAAGTAGCCCGGCTCCGCCGCTGATCTCCATCCCGCACGACGACACGTGAAGGCTCACTCGTGACCAGCAGCTCAGTCCGACGGCACAAGGCCACCGGCCTCGCCGTCCTCATGGTGGGACTCCTGACCACCGGGATCGGCTACGCAGCCGTGACCGGATCGGCAGAGGCCTCGGCGCCCACGGCGTCGGCATCCCAGGTCGAGGAGGGCAAGAAGCTCTACCTCGAGGGCTGCGCGACCTGCCACGGCCTCGCAGCGCAGGGCTCGACCGACGGCCCCAGCCTCATCGGCGTGGGCGCTGCCGCGGTCGACTTCCAGGTCAGCACCGGGCGCATGCCGCTCGCCGGCCCGACCAACCAGGCGCCGAGGAAGCCGTACTCCTACTCCGCCGAGGAGGTGGCGGCGCTCGCCGCCTTCGTCGCCTCGCTCGCCCCCGGGCCGGCCATCCCCACCTCCGAGGAGCTCAATACCGACGAGGCCAGCCTCGCCGAGGGCGGCGAGCTCTTCCGCACCAACTGCGCCCAGTGCCACAACTTCGCCGGCAAGGGCGGCGCGCTGTCCGAGGGCAAGTACGCGCCGTCCCTGATGAACTCCAGCGACAAGACGATCTGGGAGGCCATGGTCAGCGGTCCCCAGAACATGCCGAACTTCCCCAACTCCACGATGCCGACCGAGCAGAAGCAGGCGATCATCAAGTACGTGAAGAACCTGCAGAGCGGTGAGGCCCCCGGCGGCCTCGCGCTCGGCTCGTTCGGCCCCGTCACCGAGGGCGTGTTCATCTGGACGGCGGGCCTCGGGGCCCTCCTGGCCGCTGCTGTGTGGATCGGGGCGAAGGTTCGATGAGCGACACCAGCACCACGGACCTCGTGGCCCACGGGCACGGCGACGAGCCGCAGTTCCCGCTGCCGCAGCACCACCTGCGCGTGACCGACACCGACCCGCGCGCTGCCCGCCGTGCCGAGCGCCAGGTCGCGATCATGTTCGCGCTGTCGGCGCTGCTCGTCGTCGCGTTCATCGTCTTCTACGTGACGGTGCCGACCTCGAACTTCGTCAACCTCGGCCCGATCGGGATCGTCAACTCCTCGAGCCTGCTGCTCGGCCTCACGTTCGGCGGCGCGGTGCTGCTCATCGGCACCGGCGCCATCCACTGGGCCAAGAAGCTCATGGCCGACGAGGAGGTCACCGACGAGCGTCACCCGGTCGGTTCGCCCAAGGAGGACCAGGACGCCGCCCTCGCCGCGTTCCAGACCGGTGTCGCGGAGTCCGGCTTCGCCGAGCGCAAGCTCGTGCGCCGCACGCTGATCGGCGCGCTCGCCCTGTTCCCGGTGCCGCTGATCGTCCTGCTCAAGGACATGGGTCCGCTGCCGGGCACCTCGCTGCGCGAGACCGTGTGGAAGAAGGGCGACCGCATCGTCGTCGACGTCACGCTGCAGCCCATCCGGCCCGAGGATCTCAAGGTCGGCACGCTGGTCTCCGCCTCCCCCGAGGGTCTGGACAAGATCCAGGAGGAGGAGGGCACGCAGAACGCGCGCGCCAAGGCCTCCATCATCCTCGTCCGCATGCGCCCCGAGGAGATCCGGTCGCAGCAGAACGACGGCTGGGACTACAACGGGATCCTCGCCTACTCCAAGATCTGCACCCACGTCGGGTGCCCCATCGCGCTGTACCAGCAGCGCACGCACCACCTGCTCTGCCCGTGCCACCAGTCCACGTTCGACCTCGCCGACTCGGGCAACGTCGTGTTCGGACCTGCTGCGCGCCGTATGCCGCAGCTGCCCATCACCGTCGACGACGAGGGATACCTGGTGGCCGCCGACGGCTTCCAGGAGCCCGTCGGCCCGAGCTTCTGGGAGCGTGGCGCATGAGCGTCATCGTCAACGAGGCCGGCAAGGCCATCAGCCGTGCCGACGAGCGAGCGCCGATCAGCTCGCTCCTGAAGTCCAACCTGCGCAAGGTCTTCCCCGACCACTGGTCGTTCATGCTGGGCGAGATCGCGCTCTACTCGTTCATCATCCTGCTGCTGACCGGCGTCTACCTGACGATCTGGTTCAAGCCGTCGATGACCGAGATCATCTACAACGGCTCGTACACCCCGCTCGTCGGCATCCACATGTCCGAGGCCTACGCCTCGGCGCTGGACATCAGCTTCGACGTCCGCGGCGGCCTGCTCCTGCGCCAGATCCACCACTGGGCGGCCCTGTTCTTCATGGCCGCGATGATCGTGCACATGTTCCGGATCTTCTTCACCGGAGCGTTCCGCCGTCCCCGTGAGTTCAACTGGGTCATCGGCGGCTCGATGATCCTCATCGGCCTGCTCGAGGGCTTCGCCGGCTACTCCCTGCCGGACGACCTGCTCTCCGGCGTCGGCGTGCGCATCGTCGCGGGCATCGTCGAGTCGATCCCCGTGGTCGGCACCTACCTGATGTTCTTCATCTTCGGCGGCGAGTTCCCGGGCAACGACTTCATCCCGCGCCTGTACACGTTCCACGTGCTGCTCGTGCCGGGCATCCTGCTGGCGCTCATCGGCCTGCACCTGGTGCTGATCTTCTACCACAAGCACACGCAGTACCCCGGGCCCGGCCGCACGAACACCAACGTCGTGGGCTTCCCGCTCTTCCCGGTGTACGTCGCCAAGGCCGGCGGCTTCTTCTTCGTGGTCTTCGGCGTCACCGCGCTCATGGGTGCGCTCGTCACGATCAACCCGATCTGGGCG
This sequence comes from uncultured Actinomycetes bacterium, assembly GCA_963843975.1. Taxonomy (GTDB): domain Bacteria; phylum Actinomycetota; class Actinomycetes; order S36-B12; family CAIYMF01; genus Longivirga. The sequence continues at coordinate 1,101,603 of CAWJMG010000003.1, forward strand.
TACGGCCCGTACGTGCCCGACCAGGTGACGGCGGGCTCGCAGCCCGACTGGTACATCGGCTTCCTGGACGGCATGCTGCGCTCGATCCCGCCGGGCTGGGAGACCAACATCTGGGGTCACACCATCAGCTGGAACGTCTTCGTGCCGGCCGTCGTTATGCCCGGAATCCTCGTGACGCTGCTGCTCGCCTACCCGTTCCTCGAGGGCTGGATCACGGGCGACAAGCGCGAGCACCACCTGCTCGACCGCCCGCGCAACAACCCGACGCGCACGGGCATCGGCGTCATGGTGATCTCGTTCTACGGGATCCTGGTGATCAACGGCGCGAACGACATCATCGCGGTGGCGTTCAACCTGTCGATCAACCAGCTGATCTGGTTCACCCGCATCGGCATCTTCGTGATCCCGCCGCTGGCGTTCCTCGCCACCCGCCGCTTCTGCCTCGCGCTGCAGCGCCGCGACCGCGACCTCCTGCTCCACGGCCGCGAGAGCGGGCAGATCCTGCGCCTCCCGCACGGCGAGTTCATCGAGATCCACACGCCGGTCTCCGACGAGGTCAGGGCGGTCATCCTCTCCAAGGAGGACGTCGTCCCGATCGAGGCTCCCCCGGCCACGGACGAGAACGGCATCGCCACCCCGGGCCTGCGCGGCAAGCGCTGGCGGGCCAAGCTCTCGCAGGCCTACTTCGGCGACAACGTCGCCAAGCCCACGGCGGCCGAGCTCGAGGAGGCCGCGCACCACGGGCACGAGCTCCACGACCACGAGGTCGCCGAGCTCGAGGCGGCCGGCAAGCACGCGCCGAGCACCCTCACCCCCGACTCGCACTGAGTCACCCGCACCACCACGAAGGCCCGGTCCAGCAGGACCGGGCCTTCGCGCATGCCGGGCTTGTCCCGCTGGCAGGCTGGGCGCGTGGACACCACTCCCCTGCCCCGGCCCGACGGCGACCCCGTGCCGGCGCAGCCGCGGCGGATCGGCACCGGCTGCCGGCGCGGCCACACGGGCCGCAGCGGCCCCGGCGAGAACCGCGAGCTCGGCCAGGTGCCCGGGCGCATCTCGGCCTGGTTCGGCGCCGTCGTCCTCGGCCTGATCTGCACGGCCGTCTGGATCTGGCTGCCCGGCGTACGACCGTGGCTGCTCGCGGGCCTCGGCACCTGGTACGTCGTCAGCTTCGCGATCCAGGCCGCCCTGGGCCACCGGGGCAGGTGCCTGGTCCGGAGAGCCGGACGGTGGTTCTTCGGGCCCGCAGGGGCCCTCCTGGACCCCTCCGAGGACTGATCAGCCGCCGGGCGCCGGCACGGGGACCGAATCCGACCACGGCAGCGCGTCGCACCCCCGGTCCGAGCCGTTCAGGACAGCGCCGAGCCGGTCTTCCACTCGTCGTACGCCGTGTTCCACAGGCCGATGCCGTTCCAGGACTGCATCCGGCGGTTGCTGCCGGTGTAGACCACGACGTCGCCGATGCGGGACCGGTCGAAGAGCCACTTGGCGTTCTCGGTGCTCATGCCGGTGCAGCCGTGCGAGACGTTCTCCTTGCCCTGGTGCGACACGGACCAGGGAGCGGCGTGGATGAACTCGCCGGAGTTGGTGAGGCGCATCGCCCACTGCACCTCGAGGCGGTAGTACTCGGGGTCGTTCACAAGAGTCCCGCCGGTCGACGCGTCCATGAGCCGCGTCGTCTCCTTGGTCGAGATGACCTTGACGCCGCTGCGCGTGGTGAACCCGTCCTTGCCGGTCGTGATCGGGATCCGCTTCACGGTCTTGCCGTCACGGGTCACGCGCATCGTGTGCTTCTGGATGTCGACGAACGACACCATCGCCGCGCCCGTGGCGAACGTGAGCGTGCGGTCGGACTCGCCCCAGATCGACGAGGTGAGCTTGCGGCCCTTGAGGCGGGAGGTCACGGTGATCGTGGCGTGGCCGGGCCAGTACTCCGCGGGGCGGTACTGGACCACGTTGTCCGACTGCCACGACCACGCGCCCTCGACCTGCTCGCCGTCCACCCGTACGGCCAACGACCGCTCGAACGCGGCCTTGGCCGCGGTGGTGGGCAGGCGCTGGTCCAGCGTGAGCGTGATCGGCATGCCGACACCGACGGTGCCGCCGTCGCGCGGCGACATCGTGAAGCCGAGGAAGGTAGAGGGGGCGACGGTGGTGACCGTGGTCGTCGTGTGCGTGGGCAGGCCGACGCGGTCGACGGCGTCCGCCTCGACCGTGTACGACGTGGCGTACTCCAGCCGGCCGCCGGCGACCACGAAGGTGCGGCCGTCGACCGACAGGCTGCCCTCGACGACGCCGTCGGGGCCGAGCACCCGCACACCGGTCAGGCGGCCGGAGTCGGCCGTGACGACCAGGCGGGAGGCCGGCGCGACGGGCTTGCCGGTCGCGGCGGGGGTGATCTCGATCCGGGCCGTGGACCCGGGTGCGACCGACCCGGCACGGATCTCCAGGGTGCCGGCACCGCAGCCGGAGAGCACGAGCGCGGTGCCCAGGGCGAGCACGCCGAGGCCGGCAGCGCGCGCACGTCGAGGACGTCGCACGTCGCACCTCCGCCCCGCTCGGTGATCAGGTCCTGTCGTCAGTGTCGGCAGGTAGGACGCCTCGGTCCACCGCTCCAGGGTGACGGATGCGTGACGATTGGCCCGCACGAGGGTCCGGAATGTGACGAAGGGGCGGGATCCATGCGGATCCCGACCCTTCGTGGGCGTCGGAACGTGCTAGTCGGCGAACTCGCCCACGTAGTACTCGAAGACGAAGCCCACGAGCGTGAGCATCAGCAGGCCGATGCCCAGGATCAGGAGCCAGACCGCGAACACGAGGCCGAAGATCGTGATGCCGGTGGCGATCGCCACCGCGATGGGCCACCACGAGTGCGGGCTGAAGAAGCCGTAGTCGGGCTCGGCGTCCTCGATCACGGCCAGCGGGTCGTCCTCGGGGCGCGTCCCCACGCGGCGCGCGGTGAACAGCAGGTAGAACGCCACCAGGAACGCCAGCCCGCCCGTGAGGGCGAGGGCGGTGGTGCCGACGATCTCCTTGGTGATGAACCAGTAGGCGGCGGCGACGACACCGAAGAACGCGGTGCCGATCGCGAACAGGGCTCCCTCGATCTTCACGACTGGTCGCCCTTCGAGTCGGCGCCGACGAGCGCGTCCACGGCCCGGCCGTGGCCGTGGTGGTCAGCGAGCTCCGGGTGGTGCAGGTCGAACGCCGGCGACTCCGAGCGGATGACCGGGATCGAGGTGAAGTTGTGCCGCGGGGGCGGGCAGGAGGTCGCCCACTCGAGCGAGCGGCTCCAGCCCCACGGGTCGTCCTCGGTCACGTACGGCGCGGTGCGCGCGGTCTTCCACACGTTGTAGAAGAACGGCAGCATCGACACGGCCAGGATGGCCGACCCGACCGTGCTCACGACGTTGAGCGTCGTGAAGCCGTCCGAGGCGAGGTAGTCGGCGTACCGGCGCGGCATGCCCTCGGCGCCGAGCCAGTGCTGGACGAGGAACGTCGTGTGGAAGCCGATGAACAGCAGCCAGAAGTGCACCTTGCCGAGGCTCTCGTCGAGCATCTTGCCCGTCCACTTGGGCCACCAGAAGTAGAAGCCCGCGAACATGGCGAACACGACGGTGCCGAAGACGACGTAGTGGAAGTGGGCCACGACGAAGTACGAGTCGGAGACCTGGAAGTCGACCGGCGGGGCCGAGAGCAGGATGCCGGTGAGGCCGCCGAAGAGGAACGTGACGAGGAAGCCGAGGGTCCAGAGCATCGGTGTCTCGAAGCTCACCGACCCTCGCCACATCGTGCCGATCCAGTTGAAGAACTTCACGCCGGTCGGGATGGCGATGAGCATCGTCATGAACGAGAAGAACGGCAGGTTGACCGCGCCGGTGACGTACATGTGGTGCGCCCACACCGCGACCGAGAGCGCGGCGATGGCCGCGGTCGCGAAGACGAGGCCCTTGTAGCCGAAGATCGGCTTGCGGCTGAAGACCGGCAGGATCTCCGACGCGATGCCGAAGAACGGCAGCGCGAGGATGTAGACCTCTGGGTGGCCGAAGAACCAGAAGAGGTGCTGCCAGAGGATGGCGCCGCCGTTGGCCGCGTCGAACACCTGGGCGCCGAACTTGCGGTCGGCCTCGAGCACCACGAACGCGGCCGCGAGCACCGGGAACGCCATCAGCACGAGGACGCTCGTGAAGAGCACGTTCCACGTGAAGATCGGCATGCGGAACATCGTCATGCCGGGCGCGCGCATGCAGAAGATCGTCGTGATGAAGTTGACCGCGCCGAGGATCGAGCCGAGGCCACCGAGGGTGAAGCCCAGGATCCAGAGGTCGGAGCCGACGTTCGGCGAGTTGATCGCGTTCGACAGCGGCGTGTAGGCGAACCAGCCGAAGTCGGCCGCGCCGCCCGGGGTCAGGAAGCCGGCGCACACGATCACGCCGCCGACGACGAAGAACCAGAAGGCGAGGGCGTTCAGACGCGGGAACGCGACGTCCGGGGCGCCGATCTGCAGCGGCATGAGCGCGTTGGCGAAACCGGCGAACAGCGGCGTCGCGAACAGCAGCAGCATGATCGAGCCGTGCATCGTGAACAGCTGGTTGTACTGCGCGTTGGACACGAACTGCAGGCCCGGCTGCGCCAGCTCGGCACGGATGACGAGCGCCATGACGCCGCCGAAGATGAAGAACGAGAACGAGACGATCATGTACATGTAGCCGATGACCTTGTGGTCGGTGGAGGTGATCCACTTGACCAAGGTGCGGCCGAACTTGCGACGGGCGGGATCCGCCGTCGTCATGCCGTCGGGGTCAGGCTCGTTGACGACCGGGCGGTCGTTGAGCAGCGTCACGAAGAGCTCCCGGGGTTGCAGTGGCGATGTCACGACCGGTGTTGCCGCCGGCGTCGCCCGAGGTGACGATCCGACCGGTCTCGAGCTTTCCGGTCTGGCCGGCGGCCTTGAGCTGGGCGATGTGCGCGTCGTACTCGGCGCGCGACACGACGTGCACGTTGAACAGCATCCGCGAGTGGTCGGTGCCGCAGAGCTCGGCGCACTTGCCGGCGAAGATGCCCGCCTTGTTCGGCGTGAGCTCGAACTCGTTCAGGCGACCCGGGACGACGTCCATCTTGAACAGGAACTGCGGGACCCAGAACGAGTGGATGACGTCCGGGGAGGTCAGCTGGAAGCGGGTGCGCTCGTCGACGGGGAGCCAGAGGTCGGCCGGCTTGGCGGGCGTGCCGACGTCGTACGCGCCCTCCTCGTAGTTGAAGCCCCAGTTCCACTTGAACCCGACGACGCCGACGGTGTTCTGCGGGTCGGCCGTGAGCTTGGTGACGTAGGCCTGGTCGCGCGCCGTCACCACGAACAGCGCGGCGATCATCACGGCCGGCGCGACGGTGTAGAGGATCTCCAGCGGCGCGTTGTACCGCGTCTGCACCGGAGCACCGGAGTTGGCCCGCTTCCGGTAGGCGATGATCGCCCAGAAGATCAGACCCCAGGTCAGGACGCCGACCGCGAAGGCCGCGATCCAGGCGTTCTGCCAGAACGAGAGCAGGACGGGGCCCTGCTCCGTGGCCGGCTCGGGGTAGCCGAGACGACCCCATTCGGTGTCGGCGGAGCACCCTGCGGTGCCGGCCAGCACGAGGGCCGCGCCAGCGGCCAGTGCGACGCGGCGAGCCCGCGAGGGGCGCTGCGAGCGGGTCGAGCGCACGGATCGCCATCCCTTGGTGAGGTGGTGCCCCCGGAACGACAGCGGGCCGCCGGGTGGGGGCGGCTCGTGACGACCCGGGGACGGGTCTGACGTACGCGCCGAGACTAGCGCAGCAAGGGTCCCCCGACCTGTCGGGGTGGGGCATTACCGTCAGGGCGTGGCGCAGCATCTGACCAGCGACGATGCCGCCCGGCGTGGTGCGTCCGACGGTGTGAGGCAAGCCTCACCGAAGAACTCGGCCGAAGCGCCCGGCGGCTTCCTCGACGCCGCCTCCGGAGGGCCCCTCCGGGCCTCGGCCCGGGCCGCCCTCGACGCCGCGCTCGACCAGGGCTGGGCCGACCCGTCCCGCCGCTACCGCGACGCCCGCCGGGCCCGGCTGCTGCTCGACGCCGCTCGCGAGTCCGTTGCAGCCCGCATCGGCGCACGTCCCGACGAGGTCTCCTTCACGGCGTCCGGCACGCAGGCCGTTCACCTCGCCGTCGCCGGGCTCGCCCGCGGCCGTCAGCGCACGGGCACCCGCATCGCGGCCTCGGCGGTGGAGCACTCGAGCGTGCTGCACGCGGCCCGGGCGTACGGCGATCCCGTCGCCGTCCCTGTCGACGCCCTCGGCCGGATCGACCTCGACGAGTTCGCGCACGTGGTCGGCGGCGACGGCGTGGCGCTCGCCGCGGTCCAGAGCGCCAACCACGAGGTGGGCACCCGCCAGCCCGTGGCCGCCGCGGCCGCGATCGCCGGTCAGCACGACGTCCCCCTGCTCGTGGACGCCGCCCAGTCCGTCGGCCGCGACCCCGTGCCCTCGGGGTGGTCGGTGCTCACCGCCAGCGCCCACAAGTGGGGCGGGCCGGCCGGGGTCGGCGTCCTCGCCGTCCGCACGGGGGTCCGCTGGCGCTCGCCGTCGCCGGACGACCCGCGCGAGGGCGGCCGGGTGCCCGGCTTCGTCGCCGTGCCGCTGGCCGTGGCCGCTGCCGCGGCTCTCGAGGAGGCCGAGGCCGAGCGCGCGGCCGAGTCCGCACGCCTCTCGGCCCTGGTCGACCGGATCCGTGCGCGCGTCCCGGAGGTCGTGCCCGACGTCGTCGTGCTCGGGGACCCCGTCGACCGTCTCCCCCACGTCGTGACGTTCTCCTGCCTCTACACCGACGGCGAGACGCTGCTCGACCTGCTCGACGCCGAGGGCTTCGCCGCGTCGTCAGGCTCGTCCTGCGTCGCCGACGCCCTCGAGCCGAGCCACGTCCTCGCCGCCATGGGCGCGCTGACGCAGGGCAACCTGCGCGTGTCGCTGCCGTCCGGGGTCCGGGAGGACGACGTCGACCGCTTCCTCGCCGTCCTGCCCGGAGTCGTCGCGCGCGTCCGTGCGACGCTGGACGCAGAAGGGCTGTGAGCTGAGATGAGCGAGACCGAGACGCCGGCGTACGACCGTCTGGTCGACGAGCGCGGCAGCCGATGCCCGAAGCCGATCATCTCCCTCGCGCGGATGGCGAGCGTGCACCCCGACGCACGGATCCTGCTGCTCGCCGACGACGCGGCCGCCGACACCGACGTCCCCGCCTGGTGCGGCTTCCGCAGCCGCACCGTCGCGTGGGTGGGCCCGGCGCCGGACGGCCGCGGCCGCGGCTACCTGGTGGTGCCCCTCGACGCGGAGCCCGCCGACTCCTAGCGCCTCGCCGCGGTCAGCCCCTGAACGCCGGAGCCAGCGGCAGCGCGGCGGCCAGGAGGTCCAGGTAGTCGAGGCGGTCCACCTCCACGACGCCCAGCGTCTCGAGATGGTCGGTCATCCACTGGACGTCGAGCAGCCGGCCAGGGCCGGGTGCGGCGGCGAGCACGTCCACCAGCGCGACGAGGGCGACCTTGGACGCGTCGCGCTCGCGGCTGAACATCGACTCGCCTGCGAACAGGCCGCCGATCTCAACTCCGTAGAGACCACCGACGAGATCGCCTGCGGCGGAACGGGTCTCGACCGAGTGCGCCCAGCCCAGCCGGTGCAGCTCGACGTACGCCTCGATGAACTCCTCGGTGATCCAGCCCGCCGGCCGCCTCGGGTCGCCGCACGAGCGCATGACGTCCTCGAAGGCCGTATCGACCGTGACGGTGAAGCGGCGGCAGGACTTCTCGAGCGACCGGGTCACCCGGAGCCCGTCCAGCGGGAGGACGCCGCGCGGGTCCGGCGACCACCAGCCGAGCGGGCCGTCGGTGTCCAGCGGCATCGGGAAGAGCCCGCCGCGGTACGCGGCCAGCAGCGTGCCGGGCTCGAGGTCGGCACCGACGCCGAGCACCTCCTGCCCCGGCTCGCCGAGCGCGGCGTCGGGCAGCACCCACATCGTGGGCTCCGGCTCGACGCGCGTCACGGGCACGACCCTGCGACTACTGGCGGGCGCAGCGGATCTTGCCCGCGACCTCGGCCGCGGCGTCCTCGCCGTACGTCGCCGTGAACCGCGTGAGGAAGTGCTGCTGCGCGAGGTCGTACTCCTGGGTGCCGACCGTCTCGATGACGTACGTCGCCAGCAACGACCCGATCTGCGCGCAACGCTCGTGCGACAGCCCCCAGGTGAGGCCCGACAGGAAGCCGGCGCGGAACGCGTCGCCGACGCCGGTCGGGTCGGCCTTGACCTCCTCGGGCGGCGTGGGGACCTCGATCGCGGGCTGGCCCGCCACCTCGATCCGCGCGCCGTTCTTGCCGAGGGTGGTGACGCGAACGCCGACCCGCGCGAGCACCTCGTCCGAGGTCCACCCGGTCTTGTGCTCGATGAGGCTCGACTCGTACTCGTTGCTGAACAGGTACGCCGCGCCCTCGACCAGCTGCTTGATGGCGTCGCCGTCCGACCAGGCCAGCTGCTGGGACGGGTCGGCGACGAACGGGATGCCGCGGAACCGGCACTCGTCGGTGTGGCGCGCCATCGCCTCGGGATCGTTCGCCCCGATGAGGACGAGGTCGAGGCCCCCGACGCGGTCTGCGATCGGGCCGAGCTCGATCTCCCGGGCCTCGCTCATGGCCCCCGCGTAGAACGACGCGATCTGGCACTGCTGGGAGTCGGTGGTGCAGACGAACCGGGCCGTGTGCCGGACGTCGGACACGCGCACCGACGCCGTGTCGACGCCGTGCCGGTCGAGCCACGACCGGTAGTCCGCGAAGTCGGGGCCGACCGCGCCGACGAGCACCGGGCGCACGCCGAGCACCGCCATGCCGAACGCGATGTTGGGGCCGACGCCGCCACGGCGGATGTCGAGCGTCCTCCACGAGGAACGACAGCGAGACCGAGTCGAGCTTGTCCGCGACGAGCGAGTCGCTGAACTTGCCGGGGAAGGTCATGAGGTGGTCGGTCGCGATGGACCCCGTCACGCAGACGCGCACGGCCCCTCTTTTCTCGTGGTGGTGCTCGTGGTGGTCGTGCGGGCTGCGCCGCGATCTCGGACGCGCAGAACCTTAACCGCCCGACGGAACCGGCACGCGGTGACCGGCGTCACAGGGGCGTACGGGACCGGGAGACGCCCGAGGACGATGATCGGGCACGGCAGGGAGGTTCGACCATGACCACCAGCACGGAGACCCGCAAGACAGCACGGACGACTCGCACGTCGCTGGCCGCCGGCGGCGTCGTCGCGGTGCTCGCCCTCGCGGGCTGCGGCACCCAGGTGGCGAGCGACAGCTCCGGCCTTGCCCCCCTGCGCATCGGCCAGGCCTCGATGGCCGGCGCACCCGCAGCCGGAGCGGACTCGGCCGGCGGCAAGATCGCCGCGGGCTGGACGCTCGACGGCACGCTCCCCACCGGCCCCGGGACCGGACCGGTCCTGCGGTTCACGGGGGCCCCCGGCGAGGACGACGTCCGCGCCCTCGCGGCCGCGCTCGGGCTCACCGCAGCGCCCGACAAGCACGCGCACGGCTGGGTCGTCGACGGTGCCGCGGGCGAGCCTCCGCGTCCGCAGCGACGCCGCCGGCCAGTGGTCCTTCTCGCGCAGCACCGACTGCCCGTCGTACTTCGTCGACGTCGACCGCACCGACGGCAGCACCGGGGTGTCGTGCGCCGTCGGCGGCGAACCGGTGTCGGTGACCGTTCCGCTGCCCCCCGACGCGCCGTCCGACGCACCCACCGCGAACGACCTGCCCCTCGTCAGCGACGACGCCGCACTGGCTGCGGCGGAGCCGGTGCTCACGGCAGCCGGTGTCGACGCCCAGCCGAGGGTCTACGGCGGAGCATCCGGCCAGAGCGGCACCGTGGCCATGGTGGTCGGCGACCCGACCGTGGCCGGCCTCCCCACCGCCGGCCTGCGCACGGTGGTCGACGTCGACACGACCGGAGTCCTCGGCGCGACCGGGTGGCTCGGCGACCTCACGGCCGACGGCGACTACCCCGTGATCAGCGCGCAGAAGGCGTTCGACCGGCTCGACCAGCTGCCGCGGGCGCTGGCCGCCATCGCCTGCCCCGAGATCGCGCCCGGCCCCCTGGAGTCCCCCGGCGACGACCCGAAGCCCATCCCGTGCCCGACTCCCGAGCCGATGGCCGTCACCGGCGCCGCCTTCGGGCTGACGCTCTCGTGGGAGGGCATGACGCCGATCCTCGTGCCGGCGTGGCTGTTCCAGGTGGCCGGGTGGGACGACCCGCTCGTGCAGGTCGCCGTCGCCGACGAGTACCTGGCCGACCCGACGCCGGCACCCGAGCCGAGTGCGGGCACCGGAGGCGGCAGCGCCATCCCGCCGAACCCGGGACCGAGCGGACCGGTCGACACCCCCGTCGCGCCGCCGACGCCGAATCCCGGCACCCCGCCGGGCAATGGGGGCGGCACCGATCCGTCGACCGGTACGGGTGGCGGCCAGCCCGGTGCGGAGACTCCCGCGATCGAGAAGGCGTACCTCGACACCAACGGCACGACGCTCGCGCTCGTCGGGTGGGGCGGCGTGTGCTCGGAGTACACCGGCATCGCCGACGAGTCGTCGTCCGCGGTGAAGGTCCAGATCGTCGGCCGCTCGACCCTCGGCCCCGACCAGGCGTGCATCGAGATCGCCCAGGAGATCAAGGTCGTCGTGGAGCTCGACGCACCTCTGGGCACCCGCACCCTGACCGATGCGGCCACGGGCCTGAAGATCCCCGTCACCCGCACCTGACCCCCGCGCTGAACCTGATCAATCCGTCGTTTCCGGGCGTGGGAAGCGACGGATTGATCAGTGTGAGCGGGTGGGTCGTACGACGAAGGGCCGCACCCTCGCGGGTGCGGCCCTTCGTGACGTGTGGCGGTCTAGCTGAACGAGTCGCCGCAGGCGCAGGAGCCGCCGGCGTTCGGGTTGTCGATCGTGAAGCCCTGCTTCTCGATCGTGTCCACGAAGTCGACCGTGGCGCCGGTGAGGTACGGGGCGCTCATGCGGTCGGTGACGACCTTGACGGTGCCGAACTCCTTGACGATGTCGCCGTCGAGCGAGCGGTCGTCGAAGAAGAGCTGGTAGCGCAGACCCGAGCAGCCACCGGGCTGCACTGCGACGCGCAGCGAGAGGTCCTCGCGGCCCTCCTGCGCGAGCAGGGCGGCAACCTTGGACGACGCGGTGTCGGTGAGCAGGATGCCGTCGGAGACGGGGGTCGAGGTCTCGATCGTGACGTCGGCGGTCATGCGGCTGTCCTCCGTGATGCGACTGGTCGTTCCGGTACGTGAGGGCCAACCGGGCCACCCGGCGTCGTATTCCCACCGGGTGAGGACACCCTCACCAGGACCATCGTGCCACGGCCGGGGCCGATCAGCCCCTTCCGCCCCACGTGCGAGCCGCGCGCTCCGCCAGGGCCGCGAGGTGCTCGGCCGGCTGCTCGAGGGCGGCGGACTCCGGGATGCCGCGGGCGACGAGGTCGTCGACGACGGCGAACGCACCGCTGATGCCCGTCGCGGCGTACTCCCGGCGTCCGACCTCGACGCGGCCCGCGAGCACGACGCAGGCCCGGCCGTGCGCGAGCGCGGTCTCCGCGACGCCCGAGACGACCTTGCCGCGCAGGCTCTGCCAGTCGAAGGACCCCTCGCCGGTCACGACGAGGTCGGCAGCCGCGACCAGCGCGTCGAAGCCGAGGGTGTCGAGCACCGTCGCGATGCCCGGAACCCGGACGGCGTCGAGGTGAAGGAGCGCGTAGCCGAGACCGCCCGCCGCACCGGCGCCGAGCGCGACCGCCGGGTCCTTGCCGTCGGGGCGACGCCCGACGACCTCGACCAGGTGCTCGACGGTCCCCTCGAGCTCCATCACGGCGCCGTCGTCGGCGCCCTTCTGGCGGGCGAACCCGTTGGCCGCCCCACGCAGGCCGAGGAGCGGGTTGTCGACGTCCGTGGCCATGACGAGCTCGACGCCGTCCAGCGACGCACGCGCTGCCGAGAGGTCGACCGACTGCACCGAGCGCAGGGCGGAGGCGCCCAGGGCCAGCAGGGCCGTGACGTCTGCGCCCTCGGCGCCCTCGGCCGTGGCCCCCAGGGCGGCGAGCATGCCGATGCCGCCGTCGTTCGTCGCGCTGCCGCCGAGGCCGACCACGACGCGCTCGACGCCCTCCGCCACGGCCACGGCGATCAGCTCGCCCACGCCGTACGTCGTGGTGCGCACGGGATCGCGGAGGTCGACGGGCACGAGGTGCAGGCCGCACGCCGACGCGGACTCGACGTACGCCGTGCCCTCGACGACGAGCACGGACGCGGTCACGGGGAGGCCGAGCGGGCCGGTGACCTCGCGCTCCACGCGGCGACCGCCGAGGGTGCGCTCGAGGGCGTCGAGGAATCCAGGGCCGCCGTCGGCCAGCGGCACCTGCACGATCTCGTCGCCCGGTGCCGTGCGCAGCCAGCCCTCGGTGATGGCGGCCGCGGCCTCGAGAGCCGAGAGCGTGCCTGCGAACTTGTCGGGGGCGAGGAGGACCTTCACGTGATCGACCGTACCGGGACGGAAGCAGCGAGCCCTGTCGAGCGTTGCACGGGTGACGCGGTTCGGACGGTCGCCCGGCCGGTCCGGGACCCGTCTGGGAGGATGTGCGCGTGAGCACCGAGAGCTTCGTGGACCCCAGCCCGACCCCCCTCGCCCTGCTTCTGCTCGGTCGCGGCGCCGACCCGCAGTCCGAGCGCGGCGTCGAGTGCCCGGGCGACCTCCCCGCGGCGAGCGACCCCGACCTCGTGGCCCGCGCCCGCGCGGCCAAGGAGAAGCTGGGCGACCGCGTCTTCGTCCTGGGTCACCACTACCAGCGCGACGAGGTCATCCAGTTCGCCGACATCACGGGCGACTCGTTCAAGCTCGCGCGCGACGCCGCGGCCCGGCCGGACGCCGAGTTCGTCGTGTTCTGCGGCGTGCACTTCATGGCCGAGAGCGCCGACATCCTCACCGGACCCGACCAGGCGGTCGTCCTCCCCGACCTCGCCGCGGGCTGCTCCATGGCCGACATGGCCGCCATCGGCCAGGTCGAGGACGCATGGGACGTGCTGGCGGACGCCGGGATCACCGATGTCACGATCCCGATCACGTACATGAACTCGACCGCCGCCATCAAGGCGTTCACCGGTCGCAACCGCGGCGCGGTGTGCACGTCGTCCAACGCGCAGCGCGCCCTCGAGTGGGCGTTCGAGCAGGGCGAGAAGGTCTTCTTCCTCCCCGACCAGCACCTCGGTCGCAACACCGCGGTGCTCGACCTCGGGCTCTCGCTCGACGACTGCGTCGTCTACGACCCGCACAAGCCGCAGGGCGGCCTCACCGTCGAGCAGCTGCGCGCGGCGAAGGTCATCCTCTGGAAGGGCCACTGCTCGGTGCACGGCCGCTTCGCGCTCGAGTCGGTGGTCGATGTCCGCGAGCGCGTGCCGGGCGTCAACGTCCTCGTGCACCCCGAGTGCAAGCACGAGGTCGTCACCGCCGCCGACTACGTCGGCTCGACCGAGTTCATCATCAAGACCCTCGACGCCGCCCCCGTCGGCAGCGCCTGGGCCATCGGCACCGAGCTCAACCTCGTGAAGCGCCTCGCGCTCGCGCACCCCGACAAGCAGATCGTCTTCCTCGACAAGACGGTGTGCTTCTGCGCGACGATGAACCGCATCGACCTGCCGCACCTGGTGTGGGCGCTCGAGAACCTCGTCGACGGGAACGTCGTCAACCGCATCGAGGTCGACCCCGACGTCGCCCACTGGGCGAAGGTCGCGCTCGACCGCATGCTCGCCCTGCCCGGCGTCGGTGCCACCCCGCCCTCAGCCCAGGACTGACCTCGCACTAGAGGCCGGGGGCGCCCCAGACGGCGAACCAGCGGCTGGTGTCGGCCTCCATCTTGAGGTCGTCCCCCAGCAGGTCGCGCAGCTGGATCTCGAGCAGGTTGTCGCGCTTGTTGATCGGCTTGCCGTCGACGGTCGTGCCGGTGCTCTTCGCCGGTACGAACGGGTAGAACGTGCCCTGCTTGTAGAGGTACACGAGCCCCGCCGTACGCGATCCGTCGGTGAAGGTGACCAGCGAGCAGAGCAGGGTCGAGCCGAAGCCCGAGTCCTGCAGCGTGGTGTTGACGGCGTGCAGGTCGGTGACCAGCGCGCTCGCGTCGGGCGGGTCGTTGCTGCAGACGAGCCACGTGTAGCCGTACGAGTCGACCTCGACCTGCACCTTCGGGCCGCCGCCCGCGTCGAGCAGCGCCTGCACCTCGGCCTGGACGTCGGCGAAGGCGCGACCCTCCGGCGCGCGGAACGCGACAGAGCCGGTGCCCGTGGGGTGGAACCCGAGCGAGGCGTCGAGCGTGATGGCGGCCGAGGGCAGCCCGAAGAGGTTGTCGAGGTCGGGGCGCGCCGGCTTGCTGCGCCCGAGGATCGAGTCGAGGAATCCCACGGCACCACTCTCCCTCATCACCCCGCGGAGCACCGATCGGCAGGCGTGCGGGTCGGTGCGTTCAGCGCTGCCCGAGCTGGGCGGCCACGCGGGCGAGGCTCGCCGCACGCTCGTCCACGCTGGGGTGCGTACGCCGGTCGAGCGGTCCGGCAGGCGACGCCTCCGCGAACGGCACCGCCATCACCAGCCGCAGGTCGGCGGGCCCGCTGCTCGCGCCCGTGCACGTGCGGACCGCGGCGTCGAGGTCACTCGGGCTGCCCGTGAGCAGCGCCGCAGCACGGTCGGCCGAGAGCTCGCGCTGGCGCATGAGGCTGCGAACCGCAGGGACGATCCACCCGGCGAGGAAGCCCACCTTGCGGTCGGCGAGCTCGGCGATCGCCTCGAGGCGGCTCGTCAGCGGAGCGTCGCCGTGCGCGATGTGGAACAGCTCGTGCGCCAGCATCGCGTCGAGCTCCGCGGGCGTGCATGTCTCCACGGCCGCCATCGTGACGCAGATCGCCTGCACGCGGTCGATCTCGACGACCACGTAGGAGTTGGGCCGCTCGGAGGCCACGATGCGCAGCGGCGGAGCGGGCACGTCGGCCAGGGCCGCGAGCCGTTCGAGGGCGACGCGCAGCGGGTCGCCCGGCGGCACCTCGGCGATGTCACCCCGTCCGAGCGACGTGCCGCGCTCGGCTCGCCGCAGCTCGCCTAGCAGCCAGATCACCGCGATCGCGAACGGGACCACGAGCGCGAGTCCGTGCGTCGTCCCGATGACCTTGAACGCACCCCAGTGCCCGATCTTGGCGGCGAAGACGGTCACCACGACCGTGAGCCCGAGGACGAGCAGGACGACGGCGCCGGCCACGGCGGCGACCGCGCGACGGGTCGCGCGCTCGAGCACGGGATCGTCGCCGTAGCGCCGAGCCGACCGGTCCGTCATGCCACGACGATACGTCCGGGTCCCCCGTTCGGCAGCGTCGAATCCGATCGCCCGTCAGGCCCGGGGGTCGGGCCCCGCGTGCGCCCGTCCTCGTGAGGGTCGGGGATACTCGAGCGGTGAAGCGCACCCTGCTCGTGGCCGTGCCGGTGTCGGCGTCCGCCCTGCTGCTGTCCGCCTGCGCCGCCAGCGCGTCCGACGGCGGCACCACGGCGTCGCCCGCCCCCACCGGGTCGGCGTCGTCCTCGGGCACGACCGTGGTGTCGGGTGAGCGCACCTACTCCGGGCTCGTGCAGGACCACGTCGACGGCGCGGTCGACTACCCGCAGTCCCCGCCTGTCGGCGGACCGCACAACCCGGTGTGGGTCGCCTGCGACGGCCGCGTGTACGACGCCGCGATCCCGAACGAGAAGGCGGTGCACTCGCTCGAGCACGGCGCCGTATGGGTCACGTGGGCGCCGACGCTCGCACCGGCGGACGTGGAGAAGCTGCACGCGCTGATCGAGGGCGTGAACTACCGCCTCGGCTCGCCGTACCCAGGTCTCACGGCACCGGTCACCGTCACGGCGTGGGGCCACCAGATGGGCGCCGACAGCGTCGACGACCCCCGGATCGCGACCTTCCTGGACGCCTACACCAACGGACCGCAGACGCCGGAGCCCGGCGCCTCGTGCGCCGACCCGACCGGAGCCAGCCCGGACGTGCACTCGAGCTGAACGGTCAGCGCTGGCCGAGCTGGGCGGAGACCTTCGCGAGCTCCTCGAGCCGCTTCTCGAGCGGCGGGTGGGTCATGAACAGCGTGGAGAGCGAGGCCTTGCTCGTGACGGCCGGGGCGAAGGCGAACGCCGACACCGCCTCCATCGAGCGCAGGTCGCGGTCCGGGATGGTGGCGATGTCGCCGGAGATCTTCACGAGGGCCGACGCGAGCGCGCTCGGCTTGCCCGTGAGCAGCGCGCCGGTGCGGTCGGCCGACAGCTCTCGGTAGCGCGACAGCGCACGCGTGAGCAGGAACGACAGCACGTAGACGACGACCGAGACCAGGAAGACCACCATGAACATCAGCGCCGCGTTCTGGTCGCGGTTGTCGCGGCCCATGCCGCCCCACATGACCATGCGGGTGAGCAGACCGGCGACGACGCCGGCGAAGGACGCCACCGTCATCACCGTGACGTCGCGGTGGGCGATGTGCGAGAGCTCGTGCGACAGCACGCCCTCGAGCTCGTCGGCCTCGAGGCGGCGCAGGATCCCCGTGGTGACGCAGATGACCCCGCGGCTCGGAGTGCGGCCGGTGGCGAACGCGTTCGGGACGTCGGTGTCGGACACGGCGATGCGCGGCTTGGGCATGTCGGCCATGGCGCAGAGGCGATCGACCATGGCGTGCAGCTCGGGCGCCTCCTCCGGGGTGACGACGCGGGCGCGCATGGCGGCCAGCGCCATCGTGTCCGAGAAGTACCACTGCCCGAACAGCATGCCGCCGGAGATGATCAGCACGAACGCGGTGCTCATGCCGAAGGAGATGAGCACGGCGGCGAGCGCGACGTAGAGAAGGCCCAGCCCGAAGGCCGTCCCGACCATGCGCCTCGTCAGGCCCTTGTCGCTGGCGTACCGCGTGGCGGCCACAGCCGTCATCCTCCTTGGTCGTCGTGCGGGGACGTTCCTTGGTGATGGAACGCCGACGGGCCGGGGAAGCGTTCCCCGGCCCGGCAGACGTACAGGTGATTCTCAGCCGACCGGCTGGTCCGGCACGAGGCCTTCCTCGCTCAGCATCGCGCGGATGTCGTCCTCGCTCGCGTCGGCGAACGGCAGGATCACGTCGGACTCGCGGGCCTCGTGGTCCGGCGGGCGGACGCCCGTCGTGCGCACGAAGTCGAGCAGCGCGTCGAGCGCCGGCGTCACATCGGGCTGAGGCGTCTTGAGCGCTGCCTCCAGGGCGGCGTCGAGACGGTTGAGCTCGGTGAGCGCGGACTCGGGCATCTCGTACTGCCCCTCGCCCAGGATGCGGATGAGCACGTGACTACCCCTCTCGGGACGTGACTGCGGGACGGTGGATCAGGCCTGCGGCTTGTCGGCCGACTCGATGGCCGGAGCAGGGGCGGATCCGCTGATCTCGCCCTTCATCGCGGCGAGCTGCGCCTCGACGTCGTTGCCGCTGGCCATGCGCTCGAGCTCGAGGGTGATCGAGTCCTTGCTCGTGCCGGTCGGGTCGTCGAGAGCGCCGGACGCGAGCAGCTCGTCGATCGCCTGGCCGCGGGCCTGCAGCTGGGCGGTCTTGTCCTCGGCCCGCTGGATAGCCATGCCGACGTCGCCGAGCTCCTCGCTGATGCCCGAGAAGGCCTCGTTGATCTTGGTCTGCGCCTCCGCTGCGGAGTACGTGGCCTTGATCGTCTCCTTCTTGGTGCGGAAGGCCTCGACCTTGGCCTGCAGTCGCTGGCTGGCCTGGACCAGCTTCTCCTCCTGGTCGGCGAGCGCGGCGTGCTGCGTCTGCAGGTCGGTGATCTGCGTGGCGAGCCCGGAGCGACGGGTGAGCGCCTCGCGGGCGAGGTCCTCGCGGCCGCCGGCGAGCGCGGCCTTGGCCTGCCCCTCGAGCTTGGTGCTCTGCTGCTCGAGCTGGGTGATCTGGAGCTCGAGGCGCTTGCGGCTCGTGGCCACGTCGGCCACGCCGCGGCGCACCTTCTGCAGCAGCTCGAGCTGCTTCTCGTAGGAGTAGTCCAGCGTCTCGCGCGGGTCCTCTGCCTTGTCCAGGGCCTTGTTCGCCTTGGACTTGAAGATCAGGGTGAAGCGCTGCCAGAGGCCCATCGTGGGCGTCCCTTCCTCGTTGCGACGTCGAACGCGTCCTGCCGTGCCGACGTACGACGGCACCGCGGAGTTCCAAAGTGCGGAGTCCCAACCTATCGGGCCGTCGACGGCCTGTCCCCCGGTCCCACCCCCAGCGGACCCCTCACGTGCGGTGAGTAGCCGCGGCACCGATCTGAGTAGTCGCTACCCATCCCCCACGCACCTGGGATCCCGAGACTCGTCCACGAGCGGCGCCACCGGGCGCCACGACAGGACCAGGGGCCGTCCGGCCCGGACCAAGGAGAGCACCATGAAGACCACCCTGCGCCGCGCGGCCACCGCCCTGGCCGCCACCGTCGCCCTCGCGGCCGGCGCCCTCGGCGTCGCGACGCCCGCCTCGGCCGCCAGCCTCTGCGCGACCGACTGCATCTCGTACGCGCCGGTCACCGCCGACACCAAGACCATCCGCGCCAGCGTCGTCACCACCGGCTACGTGAACGTCACCGGCGAGATCTGGAAGTCGGACAAGTCGGCCCGGGTCGGATACCTGGTCGACGGCCAGACCGAGACGTGGACGAACTCGTGGACCTTCACCAGCTCGACCAGCGGGGCCCTCACCCAGGGCGCGACGTACGCCGTGAAGCTCGTCGCCAAGGACATGCTCGGCAAGACCTGGACCGAGTGGCGCTCGGTCCGCGTGAAGCAGCGGACCGCCACGTGGCACGTGACCAAGATCAACCTCGCTGACGACAGCGACTCCCTCGGCTCCGGCGAGTTCAAGGCCGGCTGGAAGGTCGGCACCACGGTGAAGTCCCCGCTCTGGAGCGGCTGGCAGTCCAAGTCCTCGGGCGGCAGCTGGACCTTCTCCTCGACCAACACCGCCGCGACGATCGTCCGCGTCGGCGAGACCTCTGCCCCCAAGGTCTTCCTCGAGCTCCTCGACGACGACACCGACCCGAGCGACTTCGGGTGCGGCACCGGCTTCGCCCCGGGCTGGGACGCCGGCACCAACAGCTGCGCCGACTGGGCCACTGCCGGCGCCTACGTCAACCTCCCCGAGACCTCGGCGACCACCAGCTTCACGCTGTACGTGAACAAGAACGCCGTCGTGAAGTTCACCGTCCAGGGCTACGTGGTCACCACCGTCGCCTGACGCGCCCCACCTCCTCGGCAGGCCTCCGCCCTCGGGCGGGGGCCTGCCCGTTGGTCGGCGCGCCTGGGCGACGCCTAGAGTGACGGCGTGTTCCGCCGCAAGAGCTCCGACACCGAGGTGTCCGCGCCCACCACCGAGCCCGCCCCGTCGGCCCAGGGCAAGGGCGCGCCCACGCCCACCCGCAAGGAGGCCGAGGCCGCCCGCAAGGCGCGGCTCTCGGGCAC
The DNA here is from genome assembly GCA_963843975.1 of uncultured Actinomycetes bacterium. Taxonomy (GTDB): domain Bacteria; phylum Actinomycetota; class Actinomycetes; order S36-B12; family CAIYMF01; genus Longivirga. Next base: position 1,121,164 of record CAWJMG010000003.1, read on the forward strand.
CACGGGAGACCCGAAGGCCGACAAGAAGGCCGCGCGCGAGGCCGACCGCCAGGCCCGCTACGAGGCCCGGATGGCCCTGCAGGCGGGCGACGAGCGCCGGCTCCCGGCCCGCGACGCCGGCCCGGTCAAGTCCTACGTCCGTGACTTCGTCGACGGCCGCATCAGCGCAGGCGAGCTGTTCATCCCCGTCGCCCTGGTCGTGCTCGTGGCCGGCTTCGTGCGGATCCAGTGGGTGCAGGTGGTCCTGCTCTGGGCCTGGTCGGCGATGCTCCTCGGCGTCATCCTGGACTCGCTGTTCCTGTGGTTCCGCCTGCGCAAGACGCTGCCGGAGCGGTTCCCGGACGAGTCCCGCAGGGGCGCCCTCTCGTACGGCATCCTCCGCAGCCTGCAGATCCGCAAGCTCCGCCTGCCCCCGCCCAAGGTGCGCTACAACGGCCAGCCCGTCGTGCCGAAGGCGAAGAAGCAGCCGAAGGCCTAGCGCCGCTCGATCGCGCCCGTCACCCGCCCCGCATAGGGTCGGGGCATGCAGCATCGACGTCTCGGCCGCAGCGGCCTCAAGGTCAGCGAGATCTCCTACGGCAACTGGATCACCCACGGGTCCCAGGTCGACGAGGACGCCGCCATCGCCTGTGTGAACGCGGCGCTCGAGGTCGGCATCACGACGTTCGACACCGCCGACGTGTACGCCGGCACCAAGGCCGAGTCGGTGCTCGGCAAGGCCCTGGCCGGCCAGCGCCGCGAGGGACTCGAGATCTTCACGAAGGTCTACTGGCCGACCGGCCCGGGCGTGAACGACCGCGGGCTCTCGCGCAAGCACATCCTCGAGTCGATCAACGGCTCGCTGCGCCGCCTCGGCACCGACTACGTCGACCTCTACCAGGCCCACCGGTACGACCACGAGACGCCGCTCGAGGAGACGATGCGCGCGTTCGAGGACGTCGTGCGCTCGGGCAAGGCGCTCTACATCGGCGTCTCGGAGTGGGACGCCGAGCAGATCCGTCGGGCGGTCGAGATCGCCGACCAGATGGGCTTCGACCGCCTCGTGTCGAACCAGCCGCAGTACTCCATGCTGTGGCGCGTCATCGAGGCCGAGGTCGTCCCGACGAGCCAGGAGCTCGGTCTCGGGCAGGTCGTCTGGAGCCCGATCGCCCAGGGGATCCTGACCGGCAAGTACCTCCCGGGCCAGCCCGCCCCCGAGGGCTCGCGCGCCACCGACCCGACCAGCGGCCACTTCACCGAGCGGCTGCGCACCGACGAGATCCTGACCCAGGTGCAGAAGCTGAAGCCGCTCGCCGAGCAGGCCGGCCTGTCGATGGCCCAGCTCGCCGTCGCGTGGGTCCTGCAGAACGACAACGTGTCCTCGGCGATCATCGGGGCGAGCCGTCCCGAGCAGGTCGTCGAGAACGTCAAGGCCGCGGGTGTCGTGCTCGAGCCCGAGCTGCTCGACGCGATCGACATCGTGCTCGGCGACGTCGTCGAGACCGACCCCCGCCTCACCGTGTCCCCCAACCCGAGGGCGTGAGGGCATGAGCGGCGACACCGACTGGACGTGGCGGTACGTCACGACGTCCGGCGACCCCGTGGCGACGGCGCCGACCGACGTCCCCGAGGGCTTCCCGAGCCAGGCCGATGCGGAGACCTGGATCGGCGAGGAGTGGGCGCGCCTGCTCGAGGCCGGGGTGGACGCCGTCACCCTGCTCGAGGGCGAGCGGGTCGTCTACGGCCCGATGAGCCTGCACCCGGCGGGCTGAGGAAGCCGGCTCAGGCCGCGGCCGCCACCAGCGAGCCGCTGTACATGCCCATGACGCACGCGAAGTCGTAGCGCTCCCCGGCCGCGAGGGCGGGGAGCTCGACGACGTTGGCGCCGGTCCGCAGGTTGGCCTTCCACTCCCAGCTCACCCCGCGCAGGTACGCCGCGCAGCTGAGGTCGGACACCGAGGTGATCTCCCAGCGGATCGGCAGACCGGGCTTCACCACCGTGGTCTGCGGCACGTAGCCGCGGGTGGTCTGCTCCATCGTCACCGTCTGGGTCGTCGCGCCGACGCTGACGTTTCCGGTGATCGCCGTCGGCACCTCGGTGGCCCGCTGGGTCCAGCCGAGGAGCGCTGCGGCGCCGCCGGCGTTGACCAGGGCGAACGCCACGAGCACGGCGCCGGTGATCGCGAGCACCTGCTGCCGCACCGCGGCCGAGCCGATCCGCGGGAGCCCCGCCACGGCGAGCAGGCCGGGCGCGGTGCCGATCGCGAACACCGCCATGGTGATCCCCGCGGTGAGCGCCGAGCCGGTGGTCATGGCGTAGAGCTGCATGGCCTGGGTGAAGCCGCAGGGCAGGAAGAACGTCAGCGCTCCGAGGGCGGCCGTGCGGGCGTCGGAGTACGGCCCTGAGGAGCGCTGCTCGACGCCGAGCGCGCGGGCGAGCGACGGCGGCAGCGACGGCGACCACGCGGCGAGACGGGGAGACACCCGCAGCAGCCGGATGCCGAGCACGGCCATCACGAGCGCCACGGCGAGCGTCAGCACCGCCTGCGCCTTCTCCGGCAGGCCGATCTGGGCGCCGATCGCTCCGAGGGCGGCTCCCAGGAGGGCGAAGCCGACGATCCGGCCCGCATGGAACACCAGATGCGGCCGCAGCGATCCCGGGCGCGGCCGGCCGTCCTCGTACCCGACGGCCGCGGCGTGCGAGGCGGACACCGCGAGCACGAGACCGCCCACCAGGGCCATGCAGGTCGAGACGCCGGCCGCCAGGCCGACGAGCAGCACGACGAGCAGGCTCCCGGACGACGTCGAGGCAGAGCCCGAGAGCAGGTCGGGCAGGCCGAAGAAGGCGACGAGCACCGCGCCGACAGCCACGACGGCGGCTGCCACGAGCGCCTCGCGCCACACCGTGACGTCCGGGCTCACCCACGGCTCACGGCCCACGCGGTAGCCGGCCCCGGCGACGGCAGCTTCGACGGACCGGTCCAGCACGGGACGGTCGACGTCGTCCGCGACGATCAGTGAGGCCTCGCCGCGGCGCACCGAGACGACGGCGGACTCCACGCCCGGCACCTTCGTCAGCGCCTTGGACACCCGGGTCTCGCACGCGCGGCAGGTCATGCCGGCGACGGGGACACGCACCTCGTGCATCCCGGTCGTCGTCGGTCGTGCCATGCCGTCACCTCCGCCAGCGCTGATCGTCACGGTCATCATCGGCGTCCCGGGCAGCGAACGCGAGAGATCCCGCTGCGAGCGGCCGGTGTCGTCCGACACGCCCGGCGGGGCACCCACCTGGGGCGATGCGACGACCTTTGACTCCGGGCACCGGCGCGTGGTCAGGTACAGGGGCCCCCTACCGTGGGGGTCACAACTGAACACCCGCGCCTGACGTCCAGGGGAAGCCGGTCCGAATCCGGCGCTGAACCCGCAACCGTAGGTGGTCGACCCGTTGAGGACGGGAACGACTGCGAGCCGGAGCACCTGGCGGGCGCGAGATCGGCTCACATCCGTCGAGGTCTACGGAACGAGCCCGGACCGTCCCCCTGGTCCGACCTCTCGCCCCTCGCGCCCGGTCCTCACGGACCACGGCTCGAGGGGTTTTTCGTCGTACGGGGAGCAGTCCGGACCACTTGGTTCGTGCCCGCTCCACCGAAAGGACCCCCGTGGTCACCGTCCCCTCCGGGCGCCCGCCCGCTGCTCGTCGTGCCATCGCCGGCCTCCTGGCCGCCACCGCGCTCCTGGCCTCCGCCGCGCTCGCCGCGCCGTCGGCCTCGGCCGCCACCGCCCCCGTGCAGGTCGGCCTGTTCGGCACGCAGGACCCGACGTACGACGGCGTCTTCCGCCAGTCGCTGGCCCTGCTCGCCTTCGCGGCCGCCGACCAGGCGCCGCCCGAGGAGTCGGTCGCCTGGCTGCTCGACCAGCAGTGCGCGGACGGCGGCTTCCAGGCGTTCCGCGAGGACACGACCAAGCCGTGCACGAAGTCCGACCCCGCGAACTTCGTCGGCGAGGACTCGAACTCCACGGCGCTGGCGTCCGCGGCGCTCACGGTGCTGGGCGAGCTCGACGCCGCCGACGGCGCTCTCGCCTGGCTCGAGGGTGCGCAGAACTCCGACGGCGGCTTCCCCTACTTCCTCGGCGGCACGTCCGACGTGAACTCCACTGCCATCGCGCTGATGGCGACCAACGCCGTCGGGCTGGCCCCCACCCAGGTGACCTCCGGCGGCGTCTCGGCCGCCGACTACCTCGTCGGCCTGCAGGTCGGCTGTCCGGGCGTGCCCACGAACGAGGACGGCGGATTCGCCTACGCCGACTTCTCCGCCGGCACCGCGAACGACGCGGCCACGGTGCAGGCGGCGCTCGCCATCACCGGAGCTGCGCTCCCGTTCGTCGCGGACGCCCCGTCGCTCGACATCCCCCGCGTGGACTGCCCCGCACCGACCGTGACGCCCACCGCGCCCGCGGTCGCCGGTGCCGCCGCTCCGGCGGCGGCGCTGCCCGTGACCCCGGCCGAGCTGGCGGGCGGCTACATCGCGCGCACGCTCGAGACCTACGGCAACGCCATCCCCCAGCTCGACTTCACCACGGGAGAGCGCAAGCCCGGCACCGTCTCGGCCGGCGACACCGCGTGGGCCGTGCTCGCCCTGTCGGCGATCGGAGTCGGCGGCACCCAGCGCGACGCCGCCCTCGACGTGCTGCTCGCCGAGGTCGGTACCGCCCCGGCGGCCAAGACCGCCGCGAAGGCCGTCTCGGACGAGGCGCCCGGGCTGCTCTCGCTCGCCGCGCTCGCGGTCGTGTCGGCCGACGGCAAGCCGGCGACCGCGGCCGACCTCGTCGCGAGGGTCGGCGCGACGATGCGCACGGCTCCCGCCTCGGTGACGCCGACACCGACGCCCACGACCGGCACGCCGACCCCGTCCGGCACGAGCGACGGCGGCCTCGCGCCCTCGGGCGCCTCGCCGCTCACGCCCGGCCTCGCAGGTGCCGGTGCGCTCCTGCTCCTCCTCGGGTCCGTGGCGCTCGGGCTGACCCGCCGCCAGGGCAGCCACTCGTGACCGACGCACGCCGGGGGACGGCGGCCGCACGTGCGGCCGCCGTCCTCGGCGTGCTCGGGTCCGTCCTCGTCGCGTTGCTCGTCGCGGCCCCGGCCGCCGAGGCCGCGTCGTACCGCTACTGGACCTACTGGTGGGGGCAGCCCGCCGCCACCTCCTGGACCTTCGCCCAGCTCGGCCCCGCGAGCGACCGCCCGAAGGACGGCGCGGTGCTCGGCTGGAGGTTCGCCGTCACGACCGAGGCGGGCGGCAAGAAGTCGCCGCGCGCGTCGCTGCCGTTCGACTCCCTCTGCCCGTCGCTCGCCGGGACACCTGCCGGCGCGGGCGAGAAGCGCGTCGCGGTCGTCGTCGACTACGGCACGGCGTCCGACGCTCCCCCGGGCGAGGCGCCTCCGGGCGGAGGCACCGTGCGCGTCGAGTGCGTGACGGTCGCCGCCAACGCCACCGGCGTCGCCCTCCTCAACGCGGCCGGCGTCTCGCTGCGGTTCGGCGACAACGGGCTCGTGTGCGGGATCGACCGCTATCCGCGCACCGAGTGCGCGGCGGTCGTGGCCGACCCGACGCCGTCCCCGAAACCCACCACGGCCGCCCCCAAGCCCCAGCCCAGCACCGCCCGACCGACCGCGTCGGCGACCGGTGGCGGCAGCGTCGCCAGCAGCGCGGCGGCGGGAACGGCCTCAGCCGGTGAGCAGTCGTCGTCGGCCGCGACCACCGGGAGCAGCAGCGCCGTCCCCGAGGCGACGACGGCGTCGCCTGCGCCCTCGACGTCGGTCGACCCGACGACCGAGGTGCCGCTCCCGGTCAGCTCCGGGGCCCCCGTGGCCTCGGGCACCGAGGGCGGTTCCGGCGGCAGCCCCATGGCGCCGGTCGTCGGGGTCGCGCTCGTCGCCGCCGTCGGCATCGGAGCCTGGTGGACAGCGCGCGGGAGGCGGGCATGAGCCGCACCGCGCACGCCCTCGGCAGCCGCGCGCTCCCGCGCTGGACCCACCCCGTCGCCTGGTGGGTCTGGGCCCTCGGGCTCGCCACCGCCGTCAGCCGCACCACCAACCCGCTGCTGCTCGCACTGATCGTCGCGGTGGCCGGCTGGGTCGTGGCCCGTCGTCGCCCCGACGCGCCCTGGGCCAGGTCGTACGCGGTCTTCCTCCGGCTCGGCCTCGTGGTGATCGCGATCCGCGTGGCGTTCGCGGTGGTGCTCGGCTCGGGCGCCGGTACGACCGTGCTCCTGCAGCTGCCCGAGATCCCGCTCCCCGACTGGTTCGCCGGCGTGAGCCTCGGCGGCCCGGTCACCCTCGAGGAGCTGCTCGCCGCCGTCTACCAGGGCATGGTGCTCGCCGCGCTGCTCGCCTGCGTCGGCGCTGCGAACTCGCTGGCGAGCCCCGCCCGGCTACTCGCGTCGGTGCCGGCCGCGCTCTACGAGGTGGGCGTCGCCGTCGTCGTCGCCATGACCTTCGCCCCGCAGCTCGTTCAGGACGTCGGCCGCGTGCGCACGGCTCGGCGCCTGCGCGGTCGGCCGGACCGCGGCGCCCGCGCGCTCGCGGGGTCGGTGCTGCCGGTGCTCGAGGGTGCGCTCGAGCGGGCGGTGGACCTCGCCGCGGCGATGGACTCGCGCGGCTACGGCCGTACGGGCGCTCAGTCGCCCGCCCTGCGACGTACGTCGGCCGCACTCCTGCTGCTGGGCCTGCTCGGCATGTGCCTCGGCGTCTACGCGCTGCTCGACACGGGCACGGCCGGTGCTCTCGGCCTGCCGCTGCTCGTGCTCGGCGTGGCCGCCGGGACGATCGGCGTGCTGCTCGCGGGCCGGCGCTCGATCCGCACGCGCTACCGCCCCGACCCGTTCGCGCTGCCCGAGTGGATCGTCGCGGGCACCGGGGTGCTCGTCGCCGTCGTCGTGGTCGCCGTCTCGATCACCGACCCCGCCGTCCTCGTCGGCCCGGTGGCGCCGCCGGCCTGGCCGGCCCTCCCCCTGCTGCCGGTCGCAGCGATCCTGCTCGCCGCCCTGCCGGGTCTCGTCACGCCCCCGCCCCCCGGCATGATGACCGTCCAGCCCGTCCCGGCTCGTCGGGACCGCGAGCCCGAGGGGGTGGCCGCGTGATCCGCTTCGACGACGTCACCGTCACCTACGACGGCTCCCCCGCACCGGTGCTGAGCCACGTCGACCTCCACATTCCCGAGGGCGAGCTCGTCCTCGTCGTCGGTCGCACGGGCACCGGCAAGTCGACGCTCCTGCGCTGCGTCAACGGCCTGGTGCCGCACTTCACCGGCGGCACCCTGCGCGGCCGCGTCACCGTGGCCGGCCGCGACACGCGCACGCACCCGCCCCGCGAGCTCGCCGACGTCGTGGGCGTCGTGCCGCAGGACCCGCTCAGCGGCTTCGTCACCGACATCGTCGAGGACGAGCTCGCCTACGGCATGGAGTCGATCGGCCTCGCACCGGACGTCATGCGTCGCCGGGTCGAGGAGACGCTCGACCTGCTCGGCCTCAACGACCTGCGCAACCGCGCGCTGCGCTCGCTGTCCGGCGGGCAGCGCCAGCGGGTGGCGATCGGCGCCGTCCTCACCACGCACCCGAAGGTGCTCGTGCTCGACGAGCCCACATCGGCCCTCGATCCCGGTGCGGCAGAAGAGGTCCTGGCCGCGCTGCAGCGGCTCGTGCACGATCTCGGCGTCACCGTGCTGCTCGCCGAGCACCGGCTCGAGCGGGTCGTGCAGTACGCCGACCGCGTCATCGTCGTCCCCGGCGGAGGCGAGCCCCTCGTCGTCGGCACGCCCGCCGAGGTGATGGTGACGGCTCCCGTCGCTCCCCCGGTGGTGGAGCTCGGGCGCCTCGCCGGGTGGTCGCCGCTGCCGCTGTCCGTGCGCGACGCCCGCCGCGCCGCCGGTCCTTTGCGCGAGCGGCTGCAGCCGCTCGTCGAGGACGCCGTCCTGCGCTCGCGCTCCTCGCTGCACGTCCTGTCCGGCACGCCGGCGGTATCCGCGCTCGACGTCGTCGTGCGCCACGGCTCGGTGGCCGCGCTCCGCGGTGTCACGGTGGCCGCGGACAAGGGCGAGATCGTCGCCGTCATGGGGCGCAACGGCGCCGGCAAGTCGACGCTGCTCTCGACCTTCGTCGGCCTCCACTCCCCCGCCGCCGGGTCGGCGACCGTGGGCGGTGCGACCTCCGCGGCCCTGCGCGGTCGAGAGCTCGTGACACGCGTGGGACTGGTGCCGCAGGAGCCCACCGACGTGCTGGTGGCCGACCGGGTGGGCGACGAGTGCGCGGCCGCCGACCGCGACTCCGGCGTCGCGCCCGGCACGGCCCGCGCGATCCTCGACCGGGTCGCACCGGGCGTGGACGACGACACGCACCCGCGCGACCTCAGCGAGGGGCAGCGCCTCGCCCTCGCCCTCGCCGTCGTCCTCGCCGCCCACCCGCCCGTGCTGCTGCTCGACGAGCCGACGCGCGGCCTGGACTACGCCGCGAAGCGGCGGCTCGTCGCCGTCCTGCGCGAGCTGGCTGCCGACGGGCACTGCGTGATCCTCGCGACGCACGACGTCGAGCTCGCGGCAGAGGTGGCGACGCGCGTCGTCGTCCTCGCGGAGGGCGAGGTCGTCGCGGACGGCCCGGCCACCGAGGTCGTCGTGGGGTCGCCGATGTTCGCCCCGCAGGTGAGCAAGGTGCTCGCACCGCAGCCCTGGCTCACGGTGGCAGAGGTCGCCGCCGCACTGGTAGCGGCGTCGTGACCGCCACCGCGCTGCCGCCGGCAGCGAACGGCACGGTCGACGTCTACGTCGTCCGCTCGGGGCGCCCCAGCGCCGTGCGCGTCGGCCGCCGCTCGCTCGTCGCGATGATCCTCGCGAGCGCCGTCGGCCTGCTCGCCTTCGCCTGGCCGCTCATGGCCCCCGCGGGGTCGGCGATCGTGGCGCACGCGGCCGATGCCCCGTGGCTGTTCGCGGCGATGCTGCCGCTGGTCCTCGCCGTCGTCCTGGCCGAGGTGGCCGACGGCGGGCTCGACGCCAAGGGCGTCGCCCTGCTCGGCGTGCTCTCCGCCGTCGCGGCAGCCCTGCGGCCGTTCGGCAGCGGGCACGCGGGGTTCGAGCCCATGTGGATCGTGCTGGTGCTCGGTGGCCGCGCGCTCGGCCCCGGCTTCGGCTTCTGCCTCGGCTCGGTCGGCATGTTCGCCTCGGCCATGGTCACCGGCGGCGTGGGCCCGTGGCTGCCGTTCCAGATGGTCGGCGCCGCGTGGGTCGGCGTGGGTGCCGGCCTGCTTCCGCGCGCGACCGGCCGACGCGAGCTCGGACTGCTCGCCGGCTATGCGGCCTTCGCCTCGCTCGCCTACGGATTCCTGCTCAACCTGTGGTTCTGGCCGTTCATCACGGCCGACCAGGGCTTCGCCCCCGGCCTGTCGTACGTTCCCGGCGCACCGGTGCTCGAGAACCTGCAGCACTGGATCCTGTTCAGCCTCGCCACCTCGCTCGGCTACGACATCCCGCGCGCCGTGCTCACCGTGGTGCTCGTGCTCGTCGCGGGGCGGCCGGTGCTCACCGCGCTGCGGCGAGCGTCGAGACGGGCCGCGTTCGAGGTGCCGGTTCGGTTCGAGGACGCCCGCTGATGCAGGTGCTGATGCTCGGCACCGGCGCGGCCGACGGATGGCCGAACCCCTTCTGCACGTGCGCCTCCTGCGACTGGGCACGATCGACGGGCACCGTCCGCACCACGACCTCCGCGCTCGTCGACGACGCACTGCTGCTCGACTGCGGACCCGACGCACCGCGCCAGGCCTCCCGCGCCGGGCGCAGCCTCGAGCAGCTGCGCGCGGTGCTCGTGACGCACGCGCACCCCGACCACCTCGATCCGTCCGCACTGCTCGCGCGCTCGTGGGCGCGACCGGCGTCGGCGCTGCAGGTCGTCGGCCCGCGCTCGGTCATGGCCGCGTGCGAGCACTGGATCGGTCCGGACGACTCCGTGGCGCTCACCGAGGTGTCGCCCGGCGACGTCCTCACGATCGACGGGTACGTCGTGCGCGTGCTCGCGGCCGCGCACGACGTCGGCCACGACCCCCTGACGGCCGACGCGGTGCTGTACGACGTCACCGCGCCCGACGGTGCGCGCCTGCTCTACGCGACCGACACCGGGCCGCTCCCGCAGGAGACCGTGGACGTGCTGCACGGCGCGGCGCTCGACCTGCTGCTCGTCGAGGAGACGTTCGGCGCCCAGGCCGACCACGGCACGGGCCACCTCGACCTCGCGACCCTGCCGCGCGAGCTGGCTCGGCTGCGCGAGTGCGGTGCGCTCACCGGCACGACCGACGTCGTCGCCGTCCACCTGAGCCACCACAACCCGCCGGGCCCCGAGCTCGCGCGCGTGCTGGCGCCCTGGGGAGTCCGTGTGGTCGACGACCTCGCCGAGCTGCGGGTCGGGCCGTCGGAGTCGGTGTCGCGCCCCACGACGCCGCGACGGACGCTGCTGCTGGGAGGCGCACGCTCGGGCAAGTCGCACGAGGCCGAGCGGATGCTCGCGGCCACCGCCGATGTCGAGTACGTCGCCACCGGCGGCGCCCGCGACGGCGACGCGGAGTGGGCCGAGCGCGTCGCCCTGCACCGCGCCCGTCGACCGGCCACGTGGTCGACCGTCGAGACGCTGGACGTCGCGAAGCTGCTGCAGTCGCCCGGCCCGTCGGCGGTGCTCGTCGACTGCCTCTCCCTGTGGCTCGCGGGCGTGCTCGACTCCGCCGGCATGTGGGAGCACGCCGCAGGCTCCCCGGGCCGAGGCGAGGCGCTGTCACATGTCGACGTCGAGGTCGCTGCCCTGGTCGACGCCGTCCGGCGCACGTCGCGCACGGTCGTGCTGGTCTCCAACGAGGTCGGTAGCGGCGTCGTGCCGGAGCACGAGTCGGGCCGGCTCTACCGCGACCTGCTCGGCCGCCTCAACGCCCGCGTCGCCGCCGAGTGCGACGCTGTGTCCCTCGTCGTCGCAGGCACCGTCCTGCCCCTCACGCCCGGAAGCAGCGCAGCAGCACCGTGACCCTCGACCTCGACGCCCTCGTCGCCCGCATCGAGCTGCCGGACGACGACGCCCGCGCCGCGGCAGCGGAGCGGCAGACGCGGCTCACCAAGCCGACCGGGGCGCTCGGGCGGCTCGAGGAGCCTCTCCCTGTGGCTGTGCGCGGTGCAGGGCGTGTGCCCGCCGCGGCCGCTCGAGCGCGTGCGCGTGATCGTCCTGGCCGGCGACCACGGCGTCGCCCGCACTGCCGCCACGAGCGCGTACCCGCCCGAGGTCACCGCGCAGATGGTGCTCAACTTCCTCGCCGGCGGCGCCGCCGTGAACGTGCTCGCGCGGCAGAACGGCGCGACCGTCCGCGTCGTCGACGTCGCGGTCGACGTCGACTGGGCCGAGCTCGGCGCGACGGTGCCCGAGGACGTCGTGCGCGACAAGGTACGGCGCGGCAGCGGCTCGATCGACCGCGAGGACGCGATGACGCGCGAGGAGACGGAGGCGGCGTTCGCGCTCGGCGTCCGCATCGCCGACGAGGAGGTCGATGCCGGCGCCGACCTCCTCATCCCCGGCGACATGGGCATCGGCAACACGACGCCAGCCGCCGTCATCACCGGGCTGTACACGAACCAGGACGCCGCGTCCGTCGTCGGGCGCGGCACCGGGATCGACGACGCGACGTGGATGCGCAAGACCGCGGCGGTCCGCGACGCGATGCGTCGCGGCCGCGACGCCAAGGGCGACCCGATCGCCCTGCTGGCGACCGTCGGCGGCGCCGACATCGCCGCCATGACCGGCCTGCTCATCGGCGCAGCCGCCCGGCGGACACCCGTGCTGCTCGACGGCGTCGTGTCGTGCGCAGCCGCGCTGGTGGCGCAGCGGATGTCGTTCCGCGCGCGGGAGTGGTGGCTCGCCGGCCACCTGTCGACCGAGCCGTCCGCGAAGGCCGCGCTCGAGCGCCTGCGGCTCGACCCGCTCGTCGACTACGGCCTGCGCCTCGGTGAGGGCACCGGCGCCCTGATCGCGCTGCCGGTCCTGGCCGCCGCCGGCGCGACGCTCCGCGAGATGGCGACCTTCGACGAGGCCGGCGTCTCGGACAGGGAGCAGCCCTGATGCCCGACTTCGTGCGCCTCGCGCTCGGCACGTTCACGATCCTGCCGGTGCCGCCGCCGCGCACAGTGGACCGCACGACGGCGCGACGGGCGATGCTCCTCGCGCCGTTCGTCGGAGCCCTGCTCGCGATGGTCGCCGCCGGCGTCATCCTGTTCGTCCGGCTCTCGCCGCTCGGCCACCGCACGCACATCGTCGTGACGCTCGTGGCCGCCACGCTCGCGATCGTCACGCTCGCGGTCCTCACCCGCGGCCTCCACCTCGACGGCCTCGCGGACACCGCCGACGCGCTCGGGGTGAAGGGCGACGACGACGGCGCGCGGGAGCGCCGGCTCGCGGTGATGCGCACCCCGGAGATCGGGGCGTTCGGCGCCGTCACGCTGATCCTGGTGCTGATCGTCCAGATCCTCGCCCTCACCGCGTGCGACCTCGCCGGCCGCGGCACGGTCAGCCTGGTCACGGCCTGCGTGGTCGGCCGCCTCGCGGTGGTGTGGGCCTGCACCCGGCTCGCGCCGTCCGCCCGGCCCGACGGCCTCGGGGCCACGGTCGCCGGCACCGTGCCGGTGGTGGCCGCCGCGCTGCTCACCGTCGCCGCCGGGCTGCTCGCGGTGTGGCTCGGCCTCGGCGACGACGACGGCGGCCGCCGGCTCGCTGCCGCGCTCGTGATCGCGACGATCGGCGGCCTCGCGGTCGGCGCCCTGGTCGTGCTCCGCGCCGTACGCCGGTTCGGCGGCATCACCGGCGACGTCCTCGGCGCCACGGTCGAGCTCACCTTCACCGCCGTCCTGCTGGCGCTCGCCCTGCTCCCCTGACCCGCTGGTACGGCCGGGATGTCCACGATGTGAGAGCGGACCCCCTCGTGTGGCGGAGGTCACCGTCCCAGCGGGCCCGTCGTGGCCGAGGTCACGCTCCGCCAGGCAAGGGCAGGCTCACCTTCTTGTCAGAATTTCCCCATGACTGCGACCACCGACGACATGCGCGAGTTCCAGCTCGACTTCGACGCCGAGCAGCCCGCTGCTCCGGCCGCCCCCGCCGTCCCGGCGTACCTGACCTCCGCCGCCCGCCGTCGCGCCGCCGACGCCGAGCAGGGCGACGGCTTCATCAAGGGCATGTACGCCCTCGCGATGGTCGGCCTCGTGATCTCGCTCGGTGTCTTCGGCCTCGTGACGTACGACAACTCGACCGCCCAGCTGGGCGAGCAGACGTCGGTCGCCACCACCCCGTAGCACGCACGCCCCGCGGCCACCCGCCGCGGCCCCACGACAGGCGCCTCCCCACCCGGGACGGCGCCTGTCGCGCGTCCGGAGGCACGGGGTCACGATGACCCCATGGACTCCTCGCTCTGGAACGACCTCGTGGTGCCCGGCATCCCGCTGCTGGAGAAGGTGCTCCGCACCGTGCTCGTGTACGTCGCGATCGCCGTTCTCCTGCGGCTCGTCGGCAAGCGCAACCTCGCCCAGCTCAACACGTTCGACCTCGTGGTCGTGCTGCTGCTGTCGAACGTCGTCCAGAACGCGATCATCGGCCCGGACGACTCGCTGGTCGGAGGCCTCATCGGCGCCGCAGTGCTGCTCGGCATCAACGCCGGCGTCGTGCGACTGGCGGCCCGCAACGACACCCTCGCGCGGTGGATCGACGGCAGCCCCACCGTCATCGTCCGCGACGGCGAGTACGACGACGACGCGCTGCGGAGGATGGCCCTGCGCCGAAACGACGTCGCGGACGCGCTCCTCAAGCAGGGGGCGCACGTGTCCGACGTCGCGACGGCCCAGCTCGACCCGAACGGCGCCATCACGTTCAACTACCGCGAGGGCGCGGAGCCGGCCACGAAGGCCGACATCCAGAGGCTCATCGACCGGATCGACGCCCTGGCCGCGCGGGGCTGAGCCAGACGGGTCGGTCGGGTCGGGTCAGCGGGTCGAGCGGTCCACGAACGGCGGCGTCGTCACCGCGAAGCGCGACGCCCGGCCGCGGACGTCGACGAGCACCTCGTCGCCGTCGACGAGGCCGGCCGAGGTGTCGAGCAGCGCCAGGGCGATGCCGACCTTGAGCGTCGGCGAGAACGTGCCGGACGTGATCTCTCCCAGCGGCGCGCCGTCGACCGACGAGACGGTCATGTGCGGCCGCGGGATGCCGCGCTCGAGCGAGACGAGGCCGACCGAGCGACGGGCCGGGCCCGCCTCCTTCTCGGCGACGAGCGCGTCGCGGCCGTGGAAGGCAGGCTTCTTCCTGCCGACCGCCCAGCCCGCGCGCGCCTGCACCGGGCTGATCGACAGCGAGAGGTCCTGCCCGTGCAGCGGGTAGCCCATCTCGGTGCGCAGGGTGTCGCGGGCGCCGAGGCCGCACGCCCGGATGTCGTCGGGTGCGCCCGCCTCGAGGATCGCGTCCCACACGGCGGCGGCCGCGGCCCACGGCACGACGAGCTCGTAGCCGTGCTCGCCGGTGTAGCCGGTGCGGCAGACCAGGAGGTCGGTGCCGGCCAGCGTCGCCGGGACGAACGCCATGTACTCGAGGGCCGAGGGCAGGCCCAGCGCGTCGAGCAGCGCGGCCGAGCGCGGCCCCTGCACGGCCAGGACGGCGTGCTCGTGGTGCAGGTTGGTCACGGTGACGCCCTCGGGCGCGGCCTCGGCCAGGATCCGCACGACCTCGGTGGTGTTCGAGGCGTTCGGGATGAGGAAGACGTCGTCCGGCCCGTGCAGGTAGGCGATGAGGTCGTCGACGACGCCGCCGCTCGCGTCGCACAGCAAGGTGTACTGCGCCTTGCCGGGGGCGATCCGCTCGAGGCTGTTGGTCAGCACCGAGTCGAGGAACGCCGCCGCACCGGGGCCGGTCACGGAGGCCTTGCCGAGGTGCGAGACGTCGAAGACGCCGACCCTCTCGCGCACGGCCGTGTGCTCGGCCACGACGCCGCCGCCGGCGTACTCGAGCGGCATCGACCAGCCGCCGAAGTCGCCGAGCTTCGCGCCGAGCGCGAGGTGGCGGTCGTGGAGCGGGGACAGCAGCGGTGTGGAGGCGTCGGTCACGCACCGCACCGTACCGGCCACGGGCGAGGTCCGCTCCGGTGCGGCTGGCCGCCCGACCCGGCAGACGGGAGGTCACACGGCGTCCCTGCCGGTAGGTTCTGGGAAGACCTCGACCACGGGAGCGCACTGTGACCACCCTTGCCCTGAACTCCGGCGACATCGCCGCCCTCGCGACCGACGTCCTCGTCGTCGCCACCGTCCCCGCAGGCGGCCGCAAGAAGGGCGCCGTCCTCGCCGGGCCGGCCGCGGGCCTCAAGGCCGCGCCCAAGCGCAAGCTCGAGGAGGCCCTCGCGGCCCTCGGCGCCACCGGCAAGGCCGGCGACGTCGTGAAGGTGCCCGGCGCCGGCATCGCGGCCGCACCGGTCGTCGTGGCCGTCGGCCTCGGCGCAGGCCCCTGGACCGACGAGGCGCTGCGCCGCGCCACCGGCAACGCCGTCCGCTCCGTCGCGGGCAGCAAGCGCGCCGCCCTCGCCCTCCCCGTCGAGTCCGCCTCCGCCCTCGACGCCGTCGCCCAGGGGGCGCTGCTCGGCGCGTACTCCTTCGACGACTTCCGCGTCGACAGCAAGGCGGCGCAGAAGTCGCCCGTCGACCGCATCACGCTCGCGGTGAAGGACGCCAAGGACGCCGAGACCGTCGCCGCGGTCGCCCGCGCAAAGGCGATCGCAGGTGCGGTCAACTTCGCCCGCAACCTCGTCAACACCCCCTCGGGCGATCTGCCCCCGGCGGCCCTGGCCGACGCGGCCGCCGACGCCGTGTCCGACCTGGCCGTGGAGGTCGAGATCCTCGACGAGGGCGCGCTCGAGGCCCGCGGCTACGGCGGCATCCTCGGCGTCGGCAAGGGCTCGGCCAACCCGCCGCGCCTCGCCCGTCTCGCCTACCGCCCCGTGGGCGCCACCGCCCACCTCGCCCTGGTCGGCAAGGGCATCACGTTCGACACCGGCGGCATCTCGATCAAGCCCTCGCTCAACATGCACGAGATGAAGGGCGACATGGGCGGCGCCGCGGCCGTCGCGGCCGCCGTCGTCGCCATCGCCAAGCTCGGCCTCCCCGTCAACGTCACCGGCTACCTCTGCGTGGCCGAGAACATGCCGAGCGGCAAGGCCCAGCGCCCCGGCGACGTGATCCGGGCCTACGGCGGCAAGACCGTCGAGGTCATCGACACCGACGCCGAGGGCCGCCTCGTCCTCATGGACGGCCTCGTCCGCGCCCAGGAGGACAAGCCCGACGTCATCGTCGACGTCGCCACGCTCACCGGCGCTGCCGTCGTCGCCCTCGGATCGCGCACCTTCGGGATCATGGCCAACGACGACGACCTCCGCGAGGCCGTGCACGACGCCTCCAAGCGCGCCGGCGAGGCCGCCTGGCCGATGCCGTTCCCGGAGGAGCTGCGCGCCAACCTCGACAGCTCGGTCGCCGACATCATGAACATCCCGCTCGTCGGCCGCCCCCACGGCGGCATGATGACCGGCGGCATCTTCCTGGCCGAGTTCGTCAAGGACGGCCAGCGCTGGGCGCACCTCGACATCGCGGGCCCGTCGTACAACGCAGGCGGCCCGCACGGATACACCCCCAAGGGCGGCACCGGCAGCGCCGTCCGCACCCTGGTGCAGCTCGCCGAGGATCTCGCCGACGGCGCCGTCTGATCCGACCGATCGACCGCGCGACCCGCACGACCCGCAGGGCATCGGAGCCCCGCCCCGGCAGCAGCCGGGGCGGGGCTCCTCGCACATCCGGAGGACAGATGACGACACAGCGGTTCCTCGTGCTGCACGGGCTCACCAACCGCCGGCCCGAAGGGCACTGGGAGCGTCGGCTCACGGCCGCGCTGCGCCGGGCCGGGCACGTGGTGGTCTACCCGCAGCTGCCCGACACCGACACCCCCGACCTCACGACGTGGCTCGACCTCATCGACGCCGAGCTCGCGATCCTCGACGAGGCCGGCGACGGGCCGCTCACGGTCGTCGGCCACTCGCTCGGCGCCGTCACGTGGCTGCACGCCGTCGCGCGGGGTCTCGCCGTACGCCCCGACCGGGTGCTGCTCGTGTCCCCCGCCGGGCCCTCGGCTCTGGCCGACGCGGCGCCGGGCTTCGTGCTGCGGCCGGCCGACGGCACGCTGACGGCCGACCAGGTGGCCGACTCGGCCGGCAGAACGCTCCTGGTGTGGAGCGGCGACGACTCGTGGTGCGCCGAGGGCGTCGACGTCGTCTTCGCCGATCCTCTCGGCCTCCCGGTCGTCGTCGTCCCGGGCGGGGGCCACCTCGCCCTCGGCGACGGGTACGGCGAGTGGCCCGACGTGATCGCCTGGGCCGAGAGCGGCGAGGCCGCCTGGCCTACCGACGGGTAGCCAGAGGTTCGCCGACGGCGCATCACCCGCGGTCACGTGCACCCGCCGCAGGTGGAAGGATGGGTCGACGCCCGTCACCTCGGGCCACTGACCGCTGCACTCGTATCACACGCACCCATGAGGAGCGCCCGTGTCCGGGACCTCGTTCGACCTCGTCATCCTCGGCGGCGGCAGCGGCGGCTACGCCGCTGCTCTGCGCGGAGCCCAGCTCGGCCTCTCGGTGGCGCTCATCGAGAAGGACAAGCTCGGCGGCACGTGCCTGCACTGGGGCTGCATCCCGACCAAGGCGCTGCTGCACGCGGCCGAGGTCGCCGACTCCGCGAAGGAGTCCGAGGCGTACGGCGTCAAGGCCACCTTCGAGGGCATCGACATCGAGAAGGTCTACGGCTACCGCGACGGCGTGATCGCCCGCCTCTACAAGGGCCTGCAGGGCCTGGTGAAGAGTCGCGACATCACGCTCGTCGAGGGCACGGGCACGCTGACCTCGCCGACCACGGTCGACGTCGCCGGCACCACCTACACCGCGACCAAGGCCGTCATCCTCGCCACGGGGTCCTACGCCCGTTCGCTGCCCGGTCTCGAGATCGGCGGCCGCGTGATCACGTCGTTCGAGGCGCTGAGCCTCGACTACGTGCCTCAGTCCGCGATCGTGCTCGGCGGCGGCGTCATCGGCGTGGAGTTCGCCAGCGTCTGGAAGTCCTTCGGCGCGGACGTGACCATCGTCGAGGCCCTCCCCCGCCTGGTGCCGAACGAGGACGAGGCCTGCTCCAAGGCCCTCGACCGCGCCTTCCGCAAGCGGGGCATCAAGGCCAAGACCGGCGTGCGGTTCTCCGGCGTCACCCAGGACGCGTCGAGCGTCACCGTCACGCTCGAGAGCGGCGAGACGCTCACCGCCGACGTCCTGCTCGTCGCGGTCGGCCGCGGCCCGCAGACCGCCAACTGCGGCTACGAGGGTGTCGGCGTCGCCATGGACCGCGGCTTCGTGCTCACCAACGAGCGCCTGCAGACCAACGTCCCCGGCGTCTACGCCGTCGGCGACATCGTCCCCGGCCTGCAGCTCGCGCACCGCGGCTTCCAGCAGGGCATCTTCGTCGCCGAGGAGATCGCGGGCCTCAACCCCCGCGTCATCGACGAGGCCGGGATCCCGCGCGTCACCTACTGCGAGCCCGAGGTCGCCTCGGTCGGCCTCACCGAGGCCCAGGCCAAGGAGAAGTACGGCGACGGCAACGTCGAGGCGTACGAGTACAACCTCGGCGGCAACGGCAAGAGCCAGATCCTCGGCACCACCGGCTTCATCAAGCTCGTCCGCGAGAAGGACGGCCCTGTGGTCGGCGTGCACATGGTCGGCGCCCGAGTCGGGGAGCTCGTCGGCGAGGGCCAGCTCGTCGTCAACTGGGAGGCCTACCCCGAGGACGTCGCCGCCCTCGTGCACGCGCACCCCACCCAGAACGAGGCGTTCGGCGAGGCCTTCCTGGCCCTTGCCGGCAAGCCTCTTCACGCACACTCCTGACACACCCCGGGCCGCGCGCCAGGATCTGACGCGCGGCTGCACCGCCCGAACGTCCCCGTACCGAAGGAGTCACGCAGGCCATGTCGGTCTCCGTCACGTTGCCCCAGCTCGGTGAGAGCGTCACCGAGGGCACGGTCACCCGCTGGCTCAAGCAGGTCGGTGACACCGTCCAGGCCGACGAGCCGCTGGTGGAGGTGTCGACCGACAAGGTCGACACCGAGATCCCCGCGCCCGCCTCCGGCGTGCTGCTCGCGATCACCGCGGGCGAGGACGAGGTCGTCGCCGTCGGCGGAGAGCTCGGCGTCATCGGTGCTGCCGACGAGGCCGGCGCAGCAGCGCCTGCCGAGGCGCCCGCTGCCCCCGCGCCCGTCGAGGAGCCCGTCGCGGCCCCGGTGGCCGAGCCCGTCGCAGCCCCCGTCGTCGAGGCCCCGGCTGCGCCCGCGGCCCCAGCGCCTGCGGCCGCCCCTGCCGGCGCCGGCACCCCCGTGGTGCTGCCCGCCCTGGGCGAGAGCGTCACCGAGGGCACCGTCACCCGCTGGCTGAAGGCCGTGGGCGACTCCGTGGCCGTGGACGAGCCGCTGGTGGAGGTCTCGACCGACAAGGTCGACACCGAGATTCCGTCGCCGGTGGCCGGCACGCTGCTCGAGATCACCGTCGGCGAGGACGCTGTCGTCCAGGTCGGCGGCACGCTCGGGGTCGTCGGCGCCGCAGGCGCCGCTCCGGCCGCTGCTCCCGCTCCGGCTGCTCCCGCCCCCGTCGAAGCTTCCGGCGCCGACTCCCGCCCCGGCAGCTCCGGCCCCCGTCGCCGCTCCGGCCCCGGCTCCCGCCCCGGCCGCACCGGCGCCCGCCGCCCCGGCGGCTCCCGCTGCCCCGGTGGCTCCCGCTGCAGCTGCGTCCGACACCTACGTCACGCCGCTCGTCCGCAAGCTCGCGGCCGACAACGGCGTCGACCTCGCGTCGCTCACCGGCACGGGCGTCGGGGGACGCATCCGCAAGCAGGACGTGCTCGCTGCTGCCGAGGCCGCCAAGGCCACGGCGGCCGCGCCCGCTCCGGCCGCTGCGGCCGCGGCCGCAGCACCCGCCGTCGCGGCGTCCCCGCTCCGCGGTCGCACCGAGCCGATGACCCGCCTGCGCAAGGTGATCGCCGAGCGCATGGTCGAGTCGCTGCATGTCTCGGCGCAGCTCACCTCGGTCGTCGAGGTAGACGTCACGCGCATCGCTCAGCTGCGCGGCAAGGTCAAGAAGCAGTTCGAGGCCACCGAGGGCGTCAAGCTCTCGTTCCTGCCGTTCTTCGCCAAGGCCGCCGTCGAGGCGCTCAAGCAGTTCCCGCAGGTCAACGCGTCGATCGACCAGGCCGCCGGCACCGTCACGTACCACGACGGCGAGCACCTCGGCATCGCGGTCGACACCGACCGGGGGCTGCTCGTCCCGGTCATCCGCGACGCCGGCGACCTCAACATCGCGGGCATCTCGCGCAAGATCGCCGACCTCGCCGAGCGCACGCGCACCAACAAGGTGAGCCCGGACGAGCTCTCGGGCGGCACGTTCACGCTGACCAACACCGGCAGCCGCGGCGCGCTGTTCGACACCCCGATCATCAACCAGCCGCAGGTCGCGATCCTCGGCACCGGCGCGGTCGTCAAGCGCCCGGTCGTCGTCACCGACGAGACCGGAAGCGACTCGATCGCCGTCCGCTCGATGGTCTACCTCGCCCTGACCTACGACCACCGGATCGTCGACGGCGCCGACGCCGCCCGATTCCTGGTCGCGATGAAGCAGCGCCTCGAGGACGCCAACTTCGAGGCCGAGCTCGGCCTGTAGGAACACGCACCGACGACGGGCCGCCCTCCGGGGCGGCCCGTCCGCATTCCGAGGCCGTCGGACGTCGCGCGCATGGAACCGGCCAGTGCGGGTATGCCTGCTTCATGACCGACAACCTTCAGAACAGCGCCCGCGCGAGCATCGACGTCGACGCCGCACCCGACGAGGTCTGGGCCGCGATCACCTCGCCGGACCTCACCCGGCTCTGGATGGCCGGTGCCGAGGTGGCGAGCGACTGGACGCCCGGCTCCACCATCACCTGGAGCGGCCTCTGGGACGGCCAGCCGTTCGAGGACTCCGGCACGGTGCTGGACGTCGACGAGCCCCACCGCCTGTCCACGACGCACCGCAGCGGCGGCAGCGCCGTGGCCGACACCCCGCAGGACGAGCACGTGGTCACGTACGAGCTCGAGCACCGCGGTGACGGCACCCGGGTCACGGTCACGCAGGAGGGCAAGAGCCCGCGCGGGGTGCCGGAGTACGAGAAGACCTGGCGGCTGATGCTCGAGCAGCTCAAGCAGGTCGTGGAGGACCGACAGGAGCGCGCTTCCGCGTGACATGGCGGTCCGCCAGCCGGACGGACAGACTGAGGTCATGAAGGTCGTCATCTCGGGCTCGTCCGGTCTCATCGGCTCCGCACTCGTGGCCTCGCTGGTGGCCGACGACCACGAGGTGGTCACGCTCGTCCGTCGTACGCCGACCGCCGCGGGCCAGGTGCAGTGGGATCCGTCCCTCGGCGCCTCGGGCGTGACGCCGGAGCTGCGTGACGCCATCGACGGCGCCCGTGCCGTCGTGAACCTCGCCGGAGCAGGCGTGGCCGAGCACCGCTGGAACGATGCCTGGAAGCACCAGATCCTCGACTCGCGGGTAGGCGCCACCACGTGCCTGGCGACCGCGATCACCGACGTCGCGAGCAAGCCCGCGGTCTTCGTCTCCGGCAGCGCGAGCGGCTTCTACGGCGACACCGGCCCGGTGGCCGTCGACGAGCACGGCCCGCAGGGCAGCACGTTCCTCTCGCAGGTCTGCGCGTCGTGGGAGCTGTCGGCCGAGCCGGCGCGGGAGGTCGGCGTCCGCGTCGTGCATCCGCGCACCAGCACCGTGGCCGACCCCGACGGCGGCGCCTTCGGCCGCTGGCTCCCCATCTTCAAGCTCGGCGGCGGCGGCCCGCTCGGCAACGGCAAGCAGTGGTGGTCGCTCATCTCGCTCACCGACGAGGTTCGCGGCATCCGG
Organism: uncultured Actinomycetes bacterium; assembly: GCA_963843975.1. GTDB lineage: Bacteria > Actinomycetota > Actinomycetes > S36-B12 > CAIYMF01 > Longivirga. The sequence continues at coordinate 1,143,197 of CAWJMG010000003.1, forward strand.
CACGCGATCGACACCGACTCCCTCGTGGGCCCTGCCAACTTCGGCGCCCCGGAGCAGACCACCAACGGCGACCTCGCCAAGGCCCTCGGCCGCGCCCTCGGGCGCCCGTCGCTGCTGCCCGCCCCCGGCTTCGGCCTCAAGGCCGTGCTCGGCGAGTTCGCGGACGAGCTCACCATCAACCAGCGGATGGAGCCCGCGGCGCTGACCGCCAGCGGCTTCGAGTTCCAGCACGCCACGATCGCCGCGATCATCGCGGACATGCTCGGCTGATCAGCCGGCGCGGTCCTCGCGGCCGCGGACCTCGGCGATCCGCCAGCCCTCGCCCTCGAGGGCCGGCAGCGGCGTGAGCGTCACGGTCCACCAGGCCGCCGCACGCTCGGGCACATGCGTGGTGGCGCCGTCCTGCACCACGTCGTACGCCGCACGCCGGTCGCGGACGGCGAGGAGCACGCGGCCCGCCTCGGCGCGCAGCGGCCGGACCTCCTCGAGCACCAGCTCGCCTCCCTGGATCCGTGCGTCCGAGCCCGACATCCTCTGCAGCAGCGCGGCGTCCCGCCCCCAGGCGGCACCGGCGGGATCGACCCACCGGGCGAGGTCGTCGCGCGATCCGGAGGCCAGCGCCGTACGCCGCCCGGAGTCGAGTGCGGCGAGGACGCCCACCCAGTCGACCGCCTGCTGGAGGCCGGCGCCCGGGTCCAGTGCCGGCGGGTCTGCGATCGATGGCGTGGTGGCGGTCCGGGGGCCGCCATCGGTCGGCATCGGGTCGGCGCTCGCGGAGGACGTCTCCGCCACCGCCGCCTGCGACGTCGCCGGAACCGCCTCGGCGGCTCGGGCACCGACCGCGGTGACGGCGCGGACCGCGCCCAGCCCCACCACCGCGACAAGGGCGACCGTCGCGATGGTGCGCAGGCTCATGGCCGGGCGCCGACGGGCCGGCGCCGCCTCGCGTCGGGCGCGGGCGCGGCCGCCGGGGGTGCCGGAAGCAGCGCGGGCGACCTCGGCGCCCGCCACCGCCGCGCTCGTGCTCCGCGGGGCGCCTGGACGTGGCGGTGCACCGGTCGCGGACCGTGGAGCACTGACAGCGTCGGGTTCCGCCTGCGGCAGCGCGGCGCCGGGCTGGTGCCAGAGGGCGTCGAGCAGGCTCTCGGGCCGGCCGCAGGCGCGCAGGAGTCCGGCAAGGCCCCCTGCCTCCGGACGCAGCAGCGGGTCGGAGTCCGAGGCCCGGAGCGCCGCGAGCACGAGCGCGCCCGGCGCTCCCCCGCGCCCGATGAGCAGACGCACCAGGTCGCCGACCGCGGCGACGTCGGCCTCGGGCGTCGGGCCGCCGAGCATCCCGGGCGCCGCCCGCCAGCCGAGGCCGGTGCCGGCGAGGTGCACCGAGCCGTCCGGGGCCACGAGGACGCTCATCGGGTCGACCGAGCCGTGCGCGAGACCGGCGTCGTGCAGGGCCACGAGCGCGTCGGTGACGGCGAGGGCGACGGCGAGCACGTGCCCGGCCCGCAGCGGCCCCGCGCGGCGCAGGGTGTCGAGGGGGACGGCGCCCGTGGGCACCTCGTGGACGAGGACGGCTCCGGCGTCGGACGCCGACCAGCGCACGAGCGGCGCGAGCGTCGGTGCCTCGACGGCTCTCAGGCGGTCGAGCGGGCGCACCAGCGCGGGCACGGCGTCCGGGTCGGCCGCGCACGGTCCGGTGCGCTCGACCGTGGGCAGGGGCTCGTGGGGGTCGTGGCTGCGGCTCATGCCCGAACCGTGCCCGCTGCGCGCCGGGCCCCGCTGCCGCCGTCCACAGGATGCGGAGGTGCGTGCGCCGACGCGACCCGGGACGATCGAGGGGTGACTGCGCAGCGCGAGGCCGAGGTGGACGTCGTGGTCGTCGGGGCCGGCCTCGCCGGGCTCGCGGCCGCGCGGCATCTCGCGGCGCACGGCCGGTCGGCGGTGGTGCTCGAGGCGTCGGACGGCGTCGGCGGCCGGATGCGCAGCGACGTCGTGGACGGCGTGACGGTCGACCGCGGCTTCCAGCTGCTGAACCCGGCGTACCCGGAGGCGGCCCGCGTGCTCGACCTCGATGCGCTGGCGATGCGGCCGTTCACGGCCGGGGTGATGCTCGCGGGCGCCGACGGTCGCCGGCCCGTCGTGGCCGACCCGCGGCGTACGCCGTCAGCTCTGCGCTCGACCGTTCTGTCGACGCCGGGGTCGCGGATCCAGCAGCTGCGCTTCGCGGCGTACGCCGCCGGAGTCGGCTATCTGCCCGTCGACCGCATCATCGACCGCGTCGACACGACCATAGGCGTGCGGCTGAAGCCGTTCGGCGAGATCACCGACCGCGTGCTCGCGCCGTTCCTGGCCGGCGTGCTGTTCGACAGCTCGATGACGACCTCGCGCCGCTTCGTCGAGCTGGTGCTGAGGTCGTTCGTCCGCGGAACGCCGGCGGTCCCGGCTCGCGGCATGGGCGCGATCCCCGCGCAGCTCGCCGCCGGTCTCGACGTGCGTGTCTCGACGCCGGTCCGCGCTGTGTCGCCGACATCGGCGACGCTCGAGGACGGCACGGTCATCGCTGCGCGCGCGGTCGTGGTGGCGACCGACGCCGGTGCTGCGGCCTCGCTGCTGCCTGGGCTCGAGGTGCCGCCGATGAACCCCGGCACTACCTGGTGGCACCTTGCCGACGTTCCGGATTCCGCTCTCACCCAAGGGATCCCGGTGCTCGTGGTCGACCCCGACCGCCGCGGCCCGGTCGTCAACACGGTCGCCGTGTCGTCGGCGGCACCGGCGTACTCGCGGGACGGAGACGCGCTCGTGGCGAGCACCGCGCTCGGGCTCGACGTCGACGAGTCCGACGTACGCCGCCACCTCGCACTGCTCCACGACTGCGACGTCAGCCGCTGGGACACCGTGGCCGTGCATCGCATCGCGGGCTGCGTGCCCTCCATGCCGCCGGGTGCCCCGCTGACGCGCGAGCCGACGTACGACGGCGTGTACGTCACGGGCGACCACCGTGACACCGCCTCGATCCAGGGCGCCCTGGTCAGCGGACGCCGCATCGCCACCGCCCTGCTGCGCGAGCACCCGCACGGATCGTGAGAGCGCGTCGCGCGCGGCTCGCGTAGGTTCGGCGGCATGACGACGCGACGGATCCTGGCCACCAGCGGCGGCTTCATGCTGGCCGAGAGCGGGCGCGAGAACGCCCGGCGCCCCGGCGGCACGTTCCTCGAGGCGCTGCGCCTCACGGGCAAGGACCGGCCGCGCGTGCTGTTCGTGCACACGGCGTCCGGCGACGACAAGAACTACCTCGCGCTCTCGTACCAGGCCACGCGCGACCTCTCGGTGGACGCCGACCACCTCGTGCTGTTCCCGTACCCGAACCAGACGCCCGAGGAGGCCTTCGGCCGCGCCGACGTCGTCTGGGTCGGCGGCGGCTCGGTCGCCAACCTGCTCGCTCTGTGGCGGGTGCACGGGGTCGACGAGGCCGCGCGCGACGCCTGGGAGCGCGGCGTCGTCCTCGGCGGCGTCAGCGCCGGCTCGATCTGCTGGCACGTCGGCGGCACCACCGACTCGTTCGGCCCCGACCTGCGCATCGTCACCGGCGGGCTCGGCCTGATCCCGTACGGCAACGGCGTCCACTACGACAGCGAGGAGCAGCGCCGTCCGATGCTGCAGTCGCTCGTGCGCAGCGGCGAGCTGCCGCTGTCGTACTGCACCGACGACCGCGTCGGGATCCTGTACGAGGGCACCGAGCCGGTCCGCGTGATCACCGACTACGACGTCGACCCCGAGACCGGGCCGGCGGCGTACCGCGTCGAGCGCACCGCCGACGGTGGCGTGGTCGAGGCGCGTCTGGCCCCCGGCCCGATCGCCTGAGCGCCGCATGCGCTGCAACCGTCCTTGACCGACGCAGTGCGACTTGCCGCCCGCGTGCGACTGCCGCACCTGTGGTGAGGTGGACTCATGAGGACCACCACGATCCCCCTGCTGACCGACAAGCCCTTGCCCGTGATCGGCACCGGTGCGATGCCGCTGTCCAACGCCCGCGCCGACGGCGAGCTGATGCCGCGCGACGAGGCGATCGCGGTGCTGCACCACGCGTTCGACGCCGGTCTGCGCCTCGTCGACACCGCCGACATCTACGCGCCGAGCGCGTCCGAGGTCGGGCACAACGAGAGCATCGTCGGCGAGGCCGTGCGCACCTGGGCCGGAGGACGCGACCTCATCGTCGTGATCACCAAGATCGGCATCACGCGCACCCCGGGCCCGCCCGAGAGCGAGTGGGGCCGCGACGGCTCGCGCGACTACCTGCTGCGCGCCGCCGAGGCCAGCGTGACGGCCCTCGGCTTCGAGCCGGACGCGATCCTCAACCATCGCGTCAACCGCGAGCAGCAGCCGTACGCCGACACCGTGCGCGGCATGCTCGCCGTGCGCGAGGCCGGGTTCGCGCCCGCCATCGGCATCGGCAACATCAACCTCGACGAGGCGCGGATCGCGTGGGAGGTCAGCGAGGGCACGATCGCGGCCGTCGAGAACGAGCGCAGCCCCCGCTACCGCGGCGACACCGACGTGTTCGAGTGGGCGATCGCGAACGACGTCGCTTACTTCCCGTGGTCGCCGTTCGGCGGCGGCGACGACGCCCGCAACCTGCCGCTGGCGTACCCGGAGTTCGCCGCCGTCGCGGCCGAGCTGCACGGAGTCCACCGGCGCCGAGGTGACCGCGCACGAGGTGGCGCTCGCCTGGCTCGTCTCGCAGGGCCCCACGGTCGTGCCGATCCCGGGCTTCTCCCGCTACCCCACGGCCGACTCCGCCGCGCGCGCGGCGTACCTCGACCTCAGCGCCGACCAGAAGGCCCGCCTCGACGCCACCGAGGGCAGCAACGAGTCCGTCTACCCCGACTGACGCCTGCGCAGCCGCCCCCGCTTACGCCGGGAGCGAGCGGGTGGGGCGGGTCGGTCTCAGCGGGCTTAGGCTTGCCGACGTGACTGTGCAGGTGGGTGCGTCGGCTCGGGTGCCCGGCGCCGTGGGCGGCATCCCGCTCCGCGTGGTCGGTCTCGGCCCCGAGCTCGTGCCGTACGCCGAGGCCTGGGACCTCCAGCGGGCCACGCACGATCGCGTCGTCTCCACCGGCTCGGCCGGCGAGATCCTGCTGCTCGAGCACCCGCCCACGTACACCGCCGGCAAGCGCACCCGACCCGCCGACCGGCCGTCCGACGGCACACCCGTGGTCGACGTCGACCGCGGCGGCCAGATCACCTGGCACGGCCCCGGCCAGCTCGTCGGCTACCCCATCGTGCGGCTCGCCGAGCCGATCGACGTCGTGGAGCACGTCCGCGTGCTCGAGGACGTGCTCATGACGGTCTGCGCCGGATTCGGCCTCGAGACGTTTCGCGTCGAGGGACGCACCGGCGTCTGGGTCGCGGCCGACTCCCCGCTGCAGGGCACGCGCCCCGAGCGCAAGGTCGCCGCGATCGGCGTCCGCGTCAGCCGCGGCGTCACGATGCACGGCTTCGCGCTCAACTGCGACTGCGACCTCAGCTGGTTCGACCGGATCGTGCCCTGCGGCATCGAGGACGCCGGCGTCACCAGCCTCACCGCCGAGGCTCGGCCGCACGATCACCGTGCAGGACGCCCTCACACCCGTGATCGCCGCGCTCGATGCGCAGTACGGCGTACTCCTCGAGCAGGAAGGCTGACGTGACCGACACCGTCGGAACGACCGACTCCAGCGCGACCGACGACGTGGTGCAGACGGCGCCGGACGGCCGCCGCATGCTCCGCATCGAGGCGCGCAACGCCGAGGTGCCGATCGAGCGCAAGCCGTCGTGGATCAAGACCACGCTCAAGACCGGCCCCGAGTTCCAGCGCATCAGCGGCATGGTGAAGTCCGAGGGCCTGCACACGGTGTGCCAGGAGGCGGGCTGCCCCAACATCTACGAGTGCTGGGAGGACGCCGAGGCCACGTTCCTCATCGGCGGCTCGCAGTGCTCGCGCCGCTGCGACTTCTGCCAGATCGACACCGGCCGCCCCGACCCGCTCGACCGCGACGAGCCCCGTCGCGTCGCGGAGTCCGTCGCCACGATGGGCCTGAAGTACGCCACCGTCACCGGCGTCGCCCGTGACGACCTGGAGGACGAGGGCGCCTGGCTGTACGCCGAGACCGTGCGCAAGATCCACGAGCTCAACCCGGGCACCGGCGTCGAGGTGCTCATCCCCGACTTCTCCGGCAAGCCCGAGCTCCTGCAGCAGGTCTTCGACGCCGCCCCCGAGGTGCTCGCGCACAACGTCGAGACCGTGCCCCGGATCTTCAAGCGGATCCGGCCTGCGTTCCGCTACGACCGGTCGCTCGACGTCATCACCCAGGCCCGCGCGGCCGGGATGGTGACCAAGTCCAACCTGATCCTGGGCATGGGCGAGGAGATCCCCGAGGTCGTCCAGGCGCTGCACGACCTCCACGACGCCGGCTGCGACCTGATCACGATCACGCAGTACCTGCGGCCGAGCCCCAAGCACCACCCGGTCACCCGTTGGGTGAAGCCGGAGGAGTTCGTCGAGCTCGCCGCCGAGGCCACCCGCATCGGCTTCGCGGGCGTGATGAGCGGCCCGCTCGTGCGCTCGTCGTACCGCGCCGGGCGCCTGCACCAGCAGGCCCTCGAGGCCCGCGCGGCAGGCCGCGGAGCGACCATCGTGACCGGCGGCGCCTCCGCTTGAGCACGGGCGGCCGGGCGGTTCGTCCCGAGCGGCCCCGGCGTCCTACCCTGGGCACCTCACCACCGACCCCCGGAGCGCACACCCGTGAGCAGCAACGCGCCGTCCTCGGCCCCGACCGGCCGCATCGCGCAGATCCGCCAGGCGTACAAGATCACGCGCCAGAACGACCCCAAGATCCCCTGGATCATGGCGGGGGTCTTCCTCGGCACGCTCCTCGTGATGCTGCTGCTCGGCCGCTTCCTCGGGCCGTTCTGGTTCTGGGTGATCCTCGGCGTCCCCACCGCCCTGCTCGCGACCACGTTCATCTTCGCCCGCCGCGCCGAGGCCGCGATGTACGCGTCGATCGAGGGCCAGCCGGGCGCCGCGGCGTCCGCGCTCAGCTCGCTGCGCTCGGGCTGGTTCGTCACCCCGGCCGTCGGCGTCACCAAGAACCAGGACCTCGTGCACCGCGTGCTCGGTCGCCCCGGCGTGATCCTCGTGTCCGAGGCGCCCGCCTCCCGCGCCGCCAACCTGCTCGCCAACGAGCGCAAGCGGCACGCGCGGTACGTCGGCGACACCCCGATCATCGAGATCCAGTCGGGCAACGAGCCGGGCCAGGTGCCGATCCGCAAGCTGCAGCGCCACGTGATGAAGCTCGACCGCGCGCTCAAGCCCACGCAGGTCAACGCGCTGCGCAAGCGCCTCGACGCCCTCACCACGACGCCGCTGCCGATCCCCAAGGGCCCGCTGCCCAAGGGCACCAAGATCCCCCGCGCCTGACCCGCAGCGCACGATGACCGCGCTCCCGAACATCGGCGCCCCGGCGACCAGGGCCCTGACGAACGAGGGCATCACCTCGCTCGAGCTCGTCGCGGGCCGTCCTGCGCGGCGCCTGCTGGCGCTGCACGGTGTGGGGCCGCGGGCGATCCGCATCCTCGGCGAGGCACTCGAGGCGGCCGGCCTCGACCCGCTCACCTGAGCATGAGCGGCCGCTTGACTCTCGGGCTACCCGAGACCGGAGCCTGAGCCCATGCAGGCAGACGGCACCCCCGGCAGCACCCTCCCGATCGGGCAGTTCGCCCGGCTCGTGGGCCTGTCGGTCGGCGCCCTGCGTCACTACGACGAGGTCGGTGCGCTCGTACCGGCGTACGTCGACCCCGCCACCGGCTACCGGCGCTACGCCCGGTCGCAGGTGGACGACGCCCGCACCGTCGCGCTCCTGCGCGAGCTCGAGGTGCCCCTCGACGAGGTCCGCGCGGTCCTCGCCGAGGACGACCCCACCGCACGCCGCGCGCTCCTCGCCCGGCACAGCGACCGGGTCACCGCGCGCGTCACCCGGCTGCAGCGGGTCCTGCACCGTCTCACCCACCTCGTGGACCCCGACCAGGGTCACGACCACTCCCCCGAGGAGCACGTCATGTCGCAGACCACCACCGGCAGCCTCGACACCGAGTCCCAGACCGCCCTCGCCAAGGCCCTCTACAACCGCGTGTGGGAGCTGCTCGAGAAGCCCGACCGCACCCCGGCCGACGACGAGGAGCTCGTGCACACCGCGCACGCGTCGCGCCACTTCTGGACCGGCGTCGGCGACGAGAAGAACCGGTCGATCGGCGACTGGCAGGTCTCGCGCGTCTACTCCACCCTCGGCCGCGGCGAGCCCGCGGTGCACCACGCTCGTCGCGCGCTCGAGCACGCCCAGAACGTCGAGGGCGAGACCTGGCTGCTGGCCTCGGCGTACGAAGGCCTCGCCCGCGCCTACGCCGTCGCCGGCGACCGGGCGGCCGCGACCGAGTGGAAGGCCAAGGCCGTCGCGCGACTCGCGGAGGTGGCCGACCCGGACGACCGCGAGATCGTCGAGGGCGACATCGCAACCCTGCCCGTCTGAGCCGGGCTGCCTGGATCGCGCCGCCGTCAGCGGCGGACGAGGACCAGGCCGAGGCTGCGGTCGTGCAGGCCGCGCATGTCGCGGTCCCAGATCAGCGGCGGCACGAGCAGGCAGATCTGCAGGCTGCGCAGGAACGCGCGCACGAAGCCCGGCGGCGTGCCGTCGAGCCGCAGGACGCCGATGCCGAAGATCCGCTGGCCGAACGACGACCCCGTCGCCCAGGTGAGCAGCGTGAGCTGGACGAGGAAGACCCCGAGCGTCGCGAAGGACGACGCCGGGGTGCCGTACGTGAGCCCGGAGAACAGCAGCCGCACCAGCAGGACGCTTGCGAACCAGTCGACCAGGAGCGCGCCGAGGCGGCGTCCCCAGCGGGCGATCGAGCCGGGGCCGTCGTCGGGGAGACCGAGGCGCTGACCGGGCCAGTCCTGGGTGGGCGGCAGCACGGCGCCGGGGCCGGACAGCCACGACCCGAGGTCGCGCCGGGTCAGGCCGGGGCCCTGCTGGTCCTCGCCGGGTGTGCTCTCGTCGCGTGCCACCGGCCCAGGCTATGCGGCGTACGGCGACGCCGCCGCCGCAGGTCGCGGCACCCGCGGAGCCCCGGTGTCAAGGCGGCGTCAGGGTTCCCGCCCGGGCGTCAAGATCGCGTCAAGACGGCGAGATGCCGTCGCTGCCCCAGGCGTACGACATAGCCGTGAGCATCATCAAGCGCGCCTTCGTCGGCAGCCCCATCGACTCGTCCGAGGGCCACCGCACCCTCCTGTCCAAGCGCCTCGCCCTGCCGATCTTCTGCAGCGACCCGCTGTCCAGCGTCGCGTACGCGACCGACCAGATCCTGCTCGTCCTCGTGCTCGGCGGCACCGCCGCGCTGATGTTCACGCCCTGGGTCGCGCTCGCGGTCATCGCGCTCCTGGCGATCGTCGTCACCTCGTACCGACGCACGGTGCACGCCTACCCGAACGGTGGCGGCGCGTACGCCGTGGCGCAGGACAACTTCGGCCAGCGCACGGCGCTCGTGGCCGCGAGCGCGCTCGTCGTCGACTACATCCTCACGGTCGCCGTCAGCGTGACCTCGGGAGTCGCGAACTTCACCTCCGCGTTCCCGGACCTCGCGCCGTACACGGTCGAGATCAGCGTCGGCCTGGTCATCGGGCTCACGCTGATGAACCTCCGAGGCGTGCGCGAGTCGGGCAAGACGTTCGCTGCGCCGACGTACCTGTTCATCGTCAGCGTCATGACCCTGATCGTCGTCGGCGGCGTGAAGATGCTGCTCGGCCAGCCGGTGGTCGCGGAGTCGGCGTCGCTGTCGTCGCAGGCCGCGCAGGCCACGGGGGCCGCCGCGATCTTCCTGCTGCTGCGCGCGTTCGCGTCGGGTTGCACCGCTCTCACCGGTGTCGAGGCGATCTCCAACGGCGTGCCCTACTTCAAGCCGCCGAAGTCGCAGAACGCTGCGGGCACCCTGCTCGCGATGGGCGTCCTGGCGATCACGATGTTCGGCGGCGTGACGTGGCTCGCGATCCAGGCCGGGGTGAAGTACTCCGAGGACAACGCCTCGCTCGGCCTCCCGTCGGACGTCGTGCAGCCGACGGTGCTCGCACAGCTCGGCACCGCGGTGTTCGGTGCCGGGTCGATCGGCTTCTTCGCGCTGCAGATCTTCACGACGGCGGTGCTCGTGCTCGCCGCGAACACGGCCTACAACAGCTTCCCGATCATGGCCTCGGTGCTGGGCCGCGACGGCTACCTCCCGCGGCAGTTCGGGCGGCGCGGCGACAAGCTCGTCTTCAGCAACGGCATCCTGTTCCTCGCCGGCTCGTCGGTGCTGCTGATCATCGCGTTCGACGCGAGCGTGACCCGCCTGGTGCAGCTCTACATCCTGGGCGTGTTCCTCTCGTTCACGATCTCGCAGGCCGGCATGGTGCGGTGCTGGACGCGCACGCTGCGGACCGCGCTGCCGTCGGAGCGCACCCGGATCCAACGCGACCGCGTCGTGAACGGCCTCGGAGCGGCCGTGACCGCCGTCGTGCTGGTGATCGTGGTCTTCACCAAGTTCACGCACGGCGCGTGGCTCGTGATCATCGCCGTCCCGCTGTTCTACGCCGTGATGATCGGCATCCACCGGCACTACCGCGCGCTCGACGACCGTATGGCTCCTGCGCCCGGCGGCGTGCGGCTGCCCAGCCGCGTGCACGCGATCGTGCTGGTCTCGCGGCTCCACTCGCCGGCCATGCAGGCCCTCGCGTTCGCCCGCGCGACGCGCCCCGACCACCTCGAGGCCGTGCACGTGCAGACCGAGCGCAGCGACGTCCCTGCGCTGCAGCAGGCCTGGGCGGACCGCGGGATCCCCGTGCCGCTGGTGTGCCTGGAGTCGCCGTACCGCGACCTCACGCAGCCGATCCTCGACCACGTGCGGACGCTGCGGCGCACGAGCCCGCGCGACATCGTGGCCGTCTTCATCCCCGAGTACGTCGTGAGCCACTGGTGGGAGGCGCTCCTGCACAACCAGAGCGCCCTGCGCCTGCGCGTGCGCCTGCGCCAGGAGAAGGGCGTCATCGTGATCTCGGTGCCGATGCAGCTCGAGGACGCGGCCCCGACCCAGGCTTTCGAGAACGCGGTGCGGTGACCGCGGGTGCCAGACTCGGACGCATGAGCAACGGACGAGCGGCTGACGGCGCATCCCTGGTGCGCCGTCAGCCGCTAGTCCGCGTCGCCGCCTTCGTCGTCGGCGTCGCCCTCGTCTGGCTCGCAGCCTCGTTGGCATCGGCGCACGTGCCGCTCGACCTCGCAGCCGTGCTGCTGGTGATGCTCGCCGTCGTCGTGGCGCTCGCGCTGGTCACCGGCCCCGTGCTGGCGGTGCTCGCGTCGCTCGCCGTCGTGGTCATCGTCAACTGGTACCTCGTCCCGCCGTACGGCACCTTCCAGGTCGCGAGCACCGAGAACCTCGTCGCCCTCGTGGTCTTCCCACTCGTGGCAGCGGTGACCGCCGGGCTCGTCGAGCTCGCCGCGCGGGCCAGGGCACGCGATGCCGCGTCTGCCTCGCGCGCGATGCTCATGGGCGACGTCGCCTCCGACACCGCGGGGTCCCTCGAGCGCGTACGACGTGCCCTCGACCTGGCCGAGCTGCAGCTGATCCGCGCCGACGGCACCGTGGTCGCGCGGCGCGGCGAGCCCACCGCCGACGACGACGTGGTGCTCGACGCCCAGGGCCCCGACGGCTACCGCCTCGTCGGGACGGGAGTCCCGCGCATCGCCGAGGACCCCGACTTCATCGCCTCGCTCGCAGCGGCAGCCGTGCGCGCCTACGAGAGCGAGCAGCTCGACCTCGAGAAGTCACGATCCGTCGAGCTCGCAGCCGTCGACGAGGCGCGGTCCGCCCTGCTCGCGAGCGTCGGCCACGACCTTCGTACGCCCCTGGCCGGCCTGCGGCTCGCCGTCGACACGCTGCGCTCCCCCGAGGTCGAGCTCGACGACGAGGCGCGCACCGAGCTGCTCGACACCGTCGACGCTTCGACGACGCGGCTCGACGAGCTGATCTCCAACCTGCTCGACATGAGCCGGCTCGAAGCGGGCGGCCTGCCGGTGCGGCGCGAGGCCGTCGCGCTCTACGGCCTCGTCTCCGCGGCCGTCGCGGGCCGAGCCCCGGGCGCCGTGCTGGTCCAGGTGGACGACGCGCTCCCTCTCGTGTCCGCCGACCCCGTGCTGCTCGAGCGCGTGGTGGAGAACCTCGTGTCCAACGCTCTGCGGCACGGCCGCGCCGGCGTCGGGCGCCCCGTCGAGGTGCGCGCGACCCCGCGGACCTCGGCCGTCGTCGTCGACGTCGTCGACCACGGGCCGGGGCTCACGGCGGCCGTCACCGCCGCACCGCCGCTGGCCGCGTCGCGCAGTGCCGACGGCAGCACCGGGCTCGGCCTCGAGATCGTGCGCCGGTTCTGCGTGGCCATGGGCTCCGAGCTCGAGCTGCGCGAGACCGAGGGCGGCGGGCTCACCGCCCGCGTCACGCTGCCCATCGCCCGTGGGGGTGCGCGATGACCGACCTCCTCGTGGTCGAGGACGACGAGCAGCTGCGCAAGGCGCTCGTGCTCACACTGCGCTCGCGCGGGCATGGCGTCACGTCGACCGCGTCCGGCGTCGAGGCAGTGGCGCTCGCGACCACGCGGAGGTTCGACGTCGTGGTGCTCGACCTCGGGCTGCCCGACCTCGACGGCGTGGCCGTGATCGAGCAGGTCCGCGCGACCAGCGGCGTGCCGATCGTGGTGCTGTCGGCCCGGCGCGACCAGGCCGACAAGGTGACCGCGCTCGACGCCGGCGCCGACGACTACCTGACCAAGCCGTTCGGCATGGAGGAGCTGCTCGCCCGGATCCGCGCCGCCCAGCGACGCGCCGGGCCGGTGGCGAGCGCCGGCACCGTGACGACGCCCGACTTCGTGGTCGACCTCGGCCGCAAGTCCGTGCACCTCGCCGACGGCACCGAGGTGCACCTGACCCCGACCGAGTGGGGCGTGCTCGAGGTGCTCGTGCGCGCGGACGGCCTGCTCGTGCCGGGGGCCGACCTCCTCGCCCAGGTGTGGGGCCCGGCGTACGGGAGCCAGACCAACTACCTGCGCGTCTACCTCGCGCAGCTGCGACGCAAGCTCGAGCCCGACCCTTCGCGGCCCCGCTACCTGATCACCGCGGCCGGCCTCGGCTACCGCTTCGATGTCACGGGCTCGGCCGGGGCCTCATCGGCACCCCGCCGCACAAGGATCCCGAGGCTCTGGCAGGCTGTGCCCCGACGCGCGGCGACGGTGCCGCGGGCCCGTTCGACGGGACCCGCGAGTGGGCCCCCGGGCGGCCCGTGCCCCCTTTTTCGCGGCTGTCATGCTCGGAAACAAGGTCGAAACAATCGGGACACCGACGGGAAATCCCGCCCCCGTAGGTTCCCCGAGAACGCTGAGGCGAGCCCGCCGCAGCTGTAGTGATGCCCCCACAGTCCGTCGGCGAAGCCGGGGACCCCGCGAGGAGGATGGATGTTCAAGAACGCGGAGGAAGTGCTCCGGTTCATCCAGGACGAGGACGTTGTCTTCGTCGATGTGCGCTTCTGCGACCTGCCCGGAGTGATGCAGCACTTCAACGTGCCGGCGAAGTCCGTCGACATGGCGCTGTTCACCGACGGTCAGATGTTCGACGGGTCCTCGATCCGAGGCTTCCAGGCCATCCACGAGTCGGACATGAAGATCGTCCCGGACGTGAAGACGGCCTTCCTCGACCCGTTCCGCAAGGAGAAGACGCTCGTCATCAACTTCTCCATCCAGGACCCCTTCACCGGTGAGCCCTACTCGCGCGACCCGCGCAACGTCGCCGCCAAGGCCGAGGCCTACCTCGCCACCACCGGCATCGCGGACACCGCGTTCTTCGCCCCCGAGGCCGAGTTCTACATCTTCGACGACGTCCGCTTCGAGACCAAGCAGAACGCCGGCTACTACTTCATCGACTCCGTCGAGGGCGCCTGGAACACCGGTCGCGCCGAAGAGGGCGGCAACCGCGGCTACAAGCCCCGCTACAAGGGCGGCTACTTCCCGGTGCCGCCGGTCGACCACTTCGCCGACCTCCGCGACGCGATGGTCCTCGGCCTCGAGCAGGTCGGCCTCTCGGTCGAGCGCGCGCACCACGAGGTGGGCACCGCCGGTCAGCAGGAGATCAACTACCGCTTCGACACGCTGCTCCAGGCCGCCGACGACGTCATGAAGTTCAAGTACGTCATCAAGAACGTCGCGTGGCACGCCGGCAAGACCGTGACCTTCATGCCGAAGCCGCTGTTCGGCGACAACGGCTCGGGTATGCACGTGCACTGCTCGCTCTGGAAGGACGGCGTCCCGCTGTTCTACGACGAGCTCGGGTACGGCGGCCTCTCGGACATGGCTCGCTGGTACATCGGCGGCCTGCTCAAGCACGCGCCGTCGCTGCTCGCCTTCACCAACCCGACGGTGAACTCGTACCACCGTCTGGTGCCGGGCTACGAGGCTCCGGTCAACCTGGTCTACAGCCAGCGCAACCGCTCGGCCTGCATCCGCATCCCGATCACCGGCTCGAACCCGAAGGCCAAGCGCATCGAGTTCCGCTGCCCCGACCCGTCGAGCAACCCGTACCTCGCGTTCTCGGCGATGCTCATGGCCGGCCTCGACGGCATCAAGAACAAGATCGAGCCCCCGCAGCCCGTCGACAAGGACCTCTACGAGCTCCCGCCGGACGAGGCCGCTGCGATCCCGCAGGTGCCCGCGTCGCTGACCGAGGTGCTCGACGCGCTCGAGGCCGACCACGACTTCCTCCTCGAGGGCGGCGTCTTCACGCCCGACCTCATCGAGACGTGGATCGAGTTCAAGCGCACGATGGAGGTCGACCCGATCCGCCTCCGTCCGCACCCGCACGAGTTCGAGCTCTACTACGACATCTGAGCCGTACCCACCCGGACACAGCCGAAGGCCCGCCCCCTCGTGGGGCGGGCCTTCGGGCATTCCGCCTTCCGAGCCCTTTGGTGTCGTGTCCTCACGAGGGAGCGTTGTGTTGCAACCATCGTTGCTAACGTGACCGGGTCGCGCCCTTCTGGAGGAGGGCGCGGCTCTGTCTAGTCGAAGGCCCGGATGCTCCTCCTGGAGGGGAGGCGCATCCGGGCCTTGGGGCGGGTCCCGCGAGCTCGGCGGTATCACCCGATCGATCTACGGGCGCTCCCGTACCCAGAGATCGACATCTACCGGGTCCGACCCGCCCGAGGCGATGCGCGCCGTCGCCTGCTCCCCCGACGGAACTCGAACCGAACCGACGCCCTCAGCAGCTGACCAAGTCACCTCGAGGATGTCGGCGTCGACGACCATGTCGAGAGTGCCGCCGCGTCCACGCTCGCCTGGGATGGTCATCAAGACCTCGCCATCAGCGCGTTCCACCGCGACAAGCCCTGAAGCCGCATCGGCAACGAGGGACCAGCCAGAGTGCGGCATGACGACGTCCACCGTCAGCTGTGAGTCCGCCGCGAGACCGGAGACGAGCCTCCACGGAGTGCTCGCCGGAGGTGCCATATCCGTCGCCGTTCCCGGCTCCAAGCGCGTCTTCAGCAGGTGAAGGGGAAATCGGCCCCAGAGGGCAGGGTGCTGGGCTACGTGGAGCTTGGCGTCCCTGACGGACAGCCGATGAGGCAGGCTCATCGCCGAGCACCAGGGTGACCCTGCGGGTGCCGTGTTGCCTTCCTCCCTGAGCCAGGAGATGGCCGTGGGTGATCCGTCCTTGTCGACGAAGGTCGTCGTCGCGTAGAGCTGCGGTCCGTGGCTGAAGGTGCCCCATGAACTCGGGCAGAACGTCGACCCGTCGTACTCGCCGAGCGCGTAGACGACGTTGTGCAGGGTGTCGTCTTCCCACACCGACACCAACATGACCCAGTGCCCGTCGACCTGGAGGAACTGCGGGCACTCCCAGACCTTGCCGCTCCATACCGGTGCGCGTTCGTCGTTGCTGCGCGAGGCGAGCACGCCCTCGAACTCCCACTCCGTCAGGTCAGCCGACACGCCGTACTGCAGCGCACAGCCGCCGTGCCCCACGAGCCCGGCCCCGATCACGGCCACCCAGCTGGCCCCGCGCCGCCGGATCTGTGGGTCGCGGAAGGCGATGATGTCGAGTCCCGGAGGAGGCCCGTCGAGAACGGCGTCCGGTGGGGTGCGGATCCAGCCGGCCATGGTACGAGCAGGTCTCGCGAGGGCCACCGTTCCTCTGCCCCAGTCGTCGTGGGCGATGCGGGTGTACGCGAGTACCGGGCCGTCCTGGTCCACGACGGCAGACCCCGACCAGCAGCCGATCTCGCCCACAACTGGTGCGAGAGCGACCTCCAGCTCCGTCCAGACGATGAGGTCATCGGATAGAGCCTGACCCCAATGGCACGCCGGGTGCCAGGTGACACCGTCCGGGTAGTACTGGAAGAACATGTGGTAGCGGCCGTCTACGTAGACGATGCCGTGCGGATCGTTCGTCCAGCCCTGCTGGGTTGTGAAGTGCAGCGCCGGGCGCTGCCGATCGTTACTCACCGGACAGGTACCTCCGGCGGATGTCGGCAGCCTGGGCGACGTTGCCGTCCGAAGATGCCCGCGTCTCTTGCGCACGGCCGGCGAGGAAGTCCCGCCGTGCCTTCTGGAATGCTTCGTTCCGTTCAGCCGCACCCGCGCGAGCCGCCTTCTGCGCGTCGGTTGTCGCCTGCGCAGGCGTCGCGGTGCCGGGGCCGGTGGCGCGCAGCGGGAGACGGTCCCCGACCGGTAGGACGCCGAACGGGACCGTGGGCAGCTTCTGATACCAGTAGGCGGTCGAGGAGAAGTCATCAGCGAGGTGGTTGGCGTGCCCGTGCTCGATGGTGACCTTGATGCGCTTCTTGAACCTCACCGGGTCGGTGATGTGGAAGCGGTAGGAGTGCTGGAAGCCAGGGACGTCTTCTTCGTGGACGATGGTCCCGCACATAGGGAATGCGTTGTGCTGCATGCCCCACGCGTGACCGAAGTAGTCCTCGCTGCCAGTGCCGTGAAGGCTGGGAGGCCAGGTGTCGTCGTCGATGAAGATCATGTCGTCGCCCTCGCCCCACCAGGAACCCTGGAAGTGGCGAACTGCCAGATTGCAGCCGACGTAGTGGCCCTCCCCCTCGATATCCAGGATGACGTAGTTGCCCTGGCCGTCGAGGTTCGGAACGGATCCGACTTCGTAGCTGTTGGTCTGAAGGTCCGGACCCCAACCGTCGCAAGGCTTCTCCCTTCGCCATAGCGCGTGGAAGTAGGCGGTGGTCTCAGGCAGCGGCTCCCGGTAAAGCTCGTAGTCGATGTAGAAGTACTGCAAGTAGGGGATGTCGTTCTGGTTCTCGACCTCGATCCGGGCCCGCGTCCCGAAGGGCATCTGGAAGTAGCTGTTGAACGACGCGCTCCCGCCGAACGTGTGCGTCTCTACGTCCTTGGCCGATACCGACAAGGGCATCGAGGAGTAGTTGCCCGACAGGGAGTTCATGAGGCCGAAGAAGTCACCGAGCGGCACGAGGACACTCGGGTGCTCCTGGTCGTCCCAGAAGATCTTGAGCAGGATCTTGCGGTAGTAGTCCGGGTCGACGATCTCCCAGTTCACCCCGAGGGCGTTGTGGATCTCGAGCATGGGGACGCCGACGAGCTCGGGTGGGATGAGCCCGGGCCCTGGGGTGATGCGACAGGACTGGGTCATCCAGATGTGGGTGATGCAGCCTGGGCCTTCGATGTCGGCGAGGACGACGGATTCACCTGGCCCCACTACCCAGTTGTCCTTGTTGCGACCGCTCTGGTCCCAACTGGACGAGCGCGCGGATCTGGCGTCGCGGACATGGGTGAGGTCGGCGAGCAGGCCGTGAGGGCCGGGTGCCATGTGTGTTCCTTTCGAGGTTGAGGAGGGGGCTCGTTCAGCCCTTGACGCCGGTCGAGGTGAGGCTCTCGACGATCCAGCGCTGCGCCACGAGGTAGACGAGGAAGGCAGGCAGGATCGCGATCGTCGTGGCCGCCATGATCATGGCCACGTCGCCGGTCTTGTAGGGGCCGAGCATGAGGACGAGGGCGAGCGGCATCGTGGCTGTGTCGATGCTGTTGAGGAAGATCGACGGGGCGAAGTAGGCGTTCCAGGTAGCGAGGAACGTGATGACCCCCAGTGCCGAGAGGCCCGGTTTGGCCAGCGGAAGCGCCACGAGGCGGTACACGGTGAACGGACCGGCTCCGTCGATGCGAGCCGCCTCGAGGATCTCCTCGGGGAGGCCCAAGAAGAACTGCCGCATGAGGAACACGCCGAATGCGCCGGTTAGCGCAGGGAGGATCAGCGACAGCGGGTTGTTGATCAGTCCCAGGTTCCGCATGAGGATGAACAACGGGATGATCGTCACCTGGACGGGGACCATCAGCGAAGCCAGCAGCGTCACGAGGAGCACGTTTCTCAGCGGGAATCGCAGGCGGGCGAAGGCATACCCGGCCATGGGGCACAGCACGACTTGGGCGAGGGTCACGACGATCGCGATGACGGCGCTGTTGAGCATGTTGTGCAGGAGCGGCACGGGCCCGGTGACTGCGTTGATGTAGTTCTCCCCCTGAACGGGGAAGGGCAACCAGTTGGGCGGTAGGTCGTAGGCCTTGGCCGCAGGACGCATCGACGTGGAGAACATCCACAGGAACGGCGCCACCATGCCCAAGGCGCCAAGACCAAGGACGATGGTGGCGACTACTCCGCCTGGGCCGGACCTTCGAACTCGCTGCGACTGCCCTCGACGTCGGGAGGCATGGCGCACCGTCTCCGCAGCTCCGCGCCCTAGGTCTTGCTGGCTACTCACTGTGGACCCACCTTCGTCGCATGCGGAACTGGACCGCCGTCAGGGCGAGGATGATGAGGAACAGGGTCATAGACACGGCAGATGCGTAGCCCATCCGGAACTTCTGGAAGGCCAGCTCGGCGATGTACATGACGATCGAGCGGGTGGAGTCCCCCGGCCCTCCACCGGTGAGAACGATGATCGACTCGTAGATCTGGAATGCACCGATCGTGGTGATCGTGACGTTGAAGAAGATCGCCGGACTGATCATCGGAGCCACCACTCGACGGAAGCGGGTCCACGGACCGGCTCCGTCGATCTCGGCGGCCTCGATGATGTCCTTGGGCACGTCCTGGAGCGCCGAGACGAAGATCAACATCGCGAAACCGACGTTGCGCCACGTGTCGACGATGATGACAGTGGCTTTGCCTGCGACGTCACCGTTGAGCCAGTCGATTCTGGGTAGTCCGACCGAGGTCAGGTAGTAGTTGACGATCCCTGTGTCTTGCTGGAACAGGGCCTGCCAGATCACCGACACGTAGACGAGACCGACCAAGGACGGGAAGAAGTAGGCGGACTTCAGGACTTGGCTGATCCCGGCGGGCAGCCGGCGGTTGACAAGGACGGCGAGGATCAACGCGAATCCGTTGATCAGGATCACGGCCGCCACCACGTAGATGATCGTGTTCAGGTATGTCGTGTGGAGACGCTCGTCGGTCAGCATCCGCCTGTAGTTGTCCAGGCCGATGAACTTGGGTGCGGTGACGATGTCGTACTTGGTGAAGCTCAGGTACGCGGCCACGACTAGCGGGCCAAGCACGAACAGCAGAAACCCGAGCACGGCAGGGCCGATGAACAGGTATCCGGTGACCGCCTCGCTCCGGCGCGCAGGATTGCGCCTGCGCGCCGGAGCCTCGAGGTCGGAGGTCATCGTTGGCACCTCTCCGCGAGTTCTTGCAGGTGGGGTTTGGACGGGCCGGCCTTCGTCAGCCTTCGTCCGCGAAAGCGGTTGTCACTTCCTGGTCGGCCTTGGCGAGTGCCTCGGAAGCAGGAGTGCCCGCGTAGATCTCCTCCATGGCTCGGGTCACCGCCGGGTCGAGGACGTTGAACACCGTGGGCGCTGCCACCGGCTTCGCCGTGGACAGAACCGCGTAGTAGAGCTGCGAGTTCTTGGGAGGTGCAGCAAGGAACTCCGGGCTCGACGCTGCGGTCTTGGAAGCTGGGTTGCCCGACCCGAGCTTGGCCCACTCTGCCTGCGTTTCGGCGCCGGAGAGCTCCTTGATGTACTCCCAGGCCAGGTCCTTGTTCTCCGACGACGGCGAGATTCCGAAGCCGGAGGTGCCGAACACGGTCGAGGCCTCGGTCTTCTTCGGCCACGGCAGGATGTCGTAGTCAGCGAAGCCTGCGGTCTTGAACCCGTTGACGAGCCAGTGGCCCGCCCCGGTCATGGCGATCTTCCCGGCAGGGAACAGCTGGTAGGGGTCTGCGCCCTTGGGTGCCGGCGCCACGCCGTCCTTCACGAGGTCAGCCACGAACTGGTACGCCTCGGCGACCTTGGGGTCGGTCAGGTTGGATGCCGTCCAGTCTGCGTTCAGTTGGCTGGTGCCGTTGGTGTACAGCCAGGGCGTGAGGCCGAAGTTGAAGTTCGGGATGCCGAAGCCGTACACCTTGGAGCCGCCACTCCCCGTCGTCAGCTTCTGTGCGTCCGCCTTGAACTCGTCCCATGTCCAGTCAGGGTTCGGGGTGATGCCTGCCGCCGCGAACATCTTGGTGTTGTAGTAGATCACCATCTGCTGCCACGTCCCTGGCATCAGGTACTGGGTGTCGTTGACAGCGAGACTGTTGAGCAGGGTCGGGTCCACGTCGCCCGCGATCTTGGCGCCCTCGGGATCGTTGGCGATGTAGTCGCTGATCGGGGCGAACATATCCTTGGACACGCCGAGGCGGACACCTTCGATGGCGATGTTGATGACGTCGGGAGAGTCACCGGCCGCCTGCTGAGCCACGAGCTTGTTCACGTACTCGGTCCACGTGGTGATGGGCGTGAAGTTGTCGTTGACCGTGACGTTGGGGTACTTCTTCTTGAACCGCTCCACAACGCCCTTGTAGACCGCCTGATCTGCCGGGTCTCCCCAGTTGGAGATGGTCAGAGTGGCCGTGATGTCACTGGGCGGGGCGGTGTAGCCAGCTCCCGATGCCGTGGCGGAGCCTGAGCCGGAGGTCGACGGGCTCCCGTCCGAACTGCCCGACGAGCAGCCGGTTACGAGCAGGGCTGCACCGAGGAGAGCAGCGCTGGGTGCCAGCAGCCTGCGGAGTCCGGTGCGACGTGTTGCTGACATCGCTCATCCCTTCATGGTTGTGCCCGAACGCCGTCTGGAGGTCGTCGCCGGGCTCTTCTTCCTGCCGCCCAGGGCGGGTGCAGGACGTTGTGGGGCGGGAACCGCGTCCGGGCCAGAGCAGCAGGACGCGCGGTGGTTGAAGGTCGGGCTGAGGCGGACCGTCGAGGGTCGAGCCTTCGGGTCGGCAAGGCGTCGCAGGAGGAGGCGCATGGCCTCCCGGCCGATCTCGGCAGCGGGCTGGTCCACTGTGGTCAGCGGCGGCGAGAACAGATCGCCGTACGGCAGGTTGTCGAACGCGGCGAACGCGAGATCGTCGGGGATCCGCAGCTGAAGCTGCGCCGCGGCACGGAGGGCGCCGGCCGCCATGGGTGTCGACGCGGTGACGAGGGCAGTCGGACGGTCAGCTCGTGCGAAGAGCTCCAGCGCCGCCTTCTCCGCGTCACCCGCCATTCCTGTCCCGGTGATGATCAGAGATGGGTCCGGCACGATCCCGTGCCGTTCGAGTGCCGCCAGGTAGCCGAGCCGTCGTTCGGCCAGGGTGGCAACACCGAGGTCGCCTGCGAGTAGAGCAACGCGCTTGTGGCCGTGGTCAAGGATGTGCGAGACCAGCTCCGCCATGGGTTCGAGGTTGTCGACGCCGACCTGGTCGAGGGTCGTGTCCTCAAGACGGTCGAGAAGCACCATGGGGACGCCGGACGACCGCCACCGCTCGAGCAGCGCAGGGTCCGATCCCCCCGACGTCGCGATGATCAGCCCGTCGACCCGGCGCTCGGCCAGAACGCGCAAGGCCTCCGCTTCACGGCGGGGGTCCTCCGCAGAGTTCGCGAGGAGCAACGTCAAGCCGTGCTGGCTCGCCAGCTCCTCAACGCCTCGAACCATCTCGGCGAATACCGGCTGGCCCGTGTCCGAGACGATCAGGCCGACCGAATCTGTCTGCGACCGGCGCATGGCACGTGCCGAGGCATCCCGCACGTAGCCGGTATCCGCGATGGCGCTCTCCACACGTGCGCGGGTGTGGTCCGAGACGTGGCGCGTGCCGTTCATGACGTGGGAGACGGTCGACAGCGAGACCCCCGCGATGCGGGCGACATCGACGATCGTGGCCATGTGAAGTCCCATCGAAACGATTGCGCGAAACGTTTGCGCCAGAATCTCGCTCGTGTGTGTGCTTGTCAACCACCTGCGCACAGTTGGTGGCCACCACCTTGAGCCAGCGCCCGCAGCTGCTGTCCGTTTCGCACAGGATTGGCACAACTCGATACCTGGCCGGCCGTACTCGCACACGAGCACATGTCCCGACGTGTGTAACGCTGCAGGTCAGAGGCCCGGATAGGGCCCGAGACCGGGAGGTTCAGGTGCTACTACGACATCTGAGCCGTACCCACCCGGACACAGCCGAAGGCCCGCCCCCTCGTGGGGCGGGCCTTCGGGCTGTCATGGACTCGGTGCGATCGTCGTGGTTGAGTCCGTCCTCCGAGCGATAGGAAGGGATCCCGGCATGCTGTCGTCCTCGCTGCCGTACTACGACGCCGATGCGCTGATGTCGTTCGGGTACGCCGGTGCGACGGAGGCGATCGTGCGCGCGCTGCGCGACGGAGTCGACCCCGCGATCGGGCCAGCGCGCAGCAGCGTCGACCTCGCCCACGGCCAGATGCTGCTCATGCCTGCCGAGACGACCACCGCCATGGGCATCAAGGTCGTGACGGTGACGCCCGGCAACCCGGCGCAGGGCCTGCCGCTCGTTCACGCGCAGTACCTGCTCTTCGACCGCGCGACACTCGCGCCCACGGCCATGCTCGACGGCACGGCTCTCACCACCCTGCGCACACCGGCCGTGTCCGTGGCCGCCGTCCTGCGCCGGCTCCCCGACCGCCCCATCCACCTCGTGGTGATCGGCAGCGGCGCACAGGCCCACGGGCATGTCGCGGCGTTCGCGGCCGTCCGGGCGCTGGAGACGGCGAGGTACCTCGTGCGTGACCCATTGCGAGCACCGGTCGCGGCCGATGCGCTCGGCAGCGCCGAGGCCCGGCGACGCCTGCACGAGGCCGATGTGATCGTCTGTGCCACGAATGCCCGCACCCCGGTGCTCGCGACCGACGACGTACGCGACGACGCGATCGTCGTGGCCGTCGGGGCCTACGAGCCACATGTCCGTGAGCCTCGACGGCGCCCTGCTGGCACGGTCGACGGTTGTGGTCGAGGACATCTCGACCGCGCTGCGCGAGGCCGGCGACGTCGTGCTCGCGATCACCGAAGGCACACTGAATGCCGACACCCTCGTCCGCATGCGCGACGTCGTGCTCGGGACGGTCTCCCCGCTCGACGACAGGCCGCTCGTGGTCAAGACCGTCGGCATGGCCTGGGAGGACCTCGCCGTCGCCGAGGCCGTCGTGGCCGCGTCCGGTTGACGCCCGCGGGCCGCGGCTCCAGCTCGCTGTCCGCGACCCGGCGCGCGAGCCACACGTCGCGCGGCGCTCAGGCGTAGCGGAGCAGGAGGTAAGGAACGCACAGGGCGATCGACAGAGCCGCCGTGGGTACGCCGTACTTCAGCCACTGCGCGAACGAGATGTGCAGGCCGTTGCGCGCCGCGATGCCCACGATGACGACGTTGGCGCTGGCGCCGACGAGGGTCGCGTTGCCACCGAGGTCGGCACCGAGCGCGAGGGCCCACCACAGCGAGCCGTCCTGCCCGAGCGCCGGGTACGTCGTCACGAGCGACTCGACCACCGGCGACATCGCGGCCACGTAGGGGATGTTGTCCACGACGGCGGAGATCACCCCCGACGCGCCGAGCACGAGGATCAGCGTCGGGCCCACCGCGCCACCGGTGGCGCCCGCGAGGACGTCGGCGAGCGCCTGCAGTGCACCCACGTGGACGAGTGCCCCGACGAGGACGAACAGACCCATGAAGAACAGGAGGGTCTCCCACTCGACGTCGGCTACGAGCTCCTGCGGTCGCAGCGGTGACAGCAGGATGAGAACGCCGGCACCAACGATCGCAACCACGGATGGCGCGACGCCCGTCTGCCGCTGCAGCAGGAACCCGACCAGGATCAGCGCCAGCACCACGCCGCTGCGACGCAGCAGCCGGTGGTCCGTGATGGCCTCGCGCTCGTCGAGCGCCATCAGCGCCGACGCCTTGGCCGGGTCACCCACGAGCGCCGAACGGAAGAGAACCCGCGCGAGCAGCAGGAACGCGGCGAGGATCACGAGCACTATCGGGGCGAGGTGCGCGAGGAAGTCGGTGAACGTGAGTCCGGCCCTGCTGCCGATGATGATGTTGGGCGGGTCACCCACGAGTGTCGCGGTGCCGCCGATGTTGGACGCGAGCGCCTCGGCGATGAGGAACGGGATGGGGTTGAGACCGAGCCTGTCGCAGACGAGCAGCGTCACCGGCGCCACGAGCAGCACGGTGGTGACGTTGTCGAGCAGTGCGGAGGCCCCAGCGGTCACCAGCACCAGCAGCACGAGCACGCGGTAAGGCCGGCCGCGAGCGAGCTTCGCTGACCGGATTGCCAGGAACTCGAACACGCCGGTCCGCCGGATCACTCCGACGACGAGCATCATCCCCAGGAGCAGGAAGATGACGTCCCAGTCGATGCCCGTCTCGTGCGAGTAGAAGGCCTCCTCGGACCGGACGATCCCGAAGCCGAGCACGAGCGCCGCTCCCCCGAGCGCGGCCGCCACCCGGTGGATCCGCTCGGTCGCGATGAGAACGTAGACGCCGACGAAGAGACCGACGGCGACCCAGGCGATCGGTGTCATGCGATGAGTCGATCGACCAGACCGTTGACGGTCACCACGCCGAGGAACCGCCCCGCGTCCACGACAGCGACGAGCGGCACGTGGGCGGCGGACATCACCGCCGCGATCTCCACCACGGTCGCGTCACCGTCCACAGCGGTGTCGGGCGCGCGCTCGGGCCGGTCGAGCGCCCGCACGAGGTCGGCCACGGTCAGCGTGCCGAGCGTGGCCGACAGGGCGTCGGCCGACGCCTCGTCCCATACCCGCGCGAGCGAGGGGTCGTCCCGCACGTAGGTCGGCAGCGCGACCCGCAGCACCTGCGACGCCGGGATCACGAGGAACCGGCCGTCGGCGTCCACCACAAGCCCAGGGAGGCCGGCGGACACGAGGGCGCGCAGGGCGTCGGTCAACGGCTGGCCGGGGACGACCACTGGCGCCGGAACGGCGATGTCTCGGGCTCGCACGCCGCGAGTCTGCCGCACCCAAGCCCCGGGGTGCCCGCGTAAGTGGCCAGTGGCCCGCTTGTAGGGTGCCGGACATGGCCGCACCGAGATGTCCCCGCTGCGGCACGGTCGCCTTCCTCGAGCTGCAGGAGTGTGTGACCTGCGGATCGAGCATGGGCTACCACTACCCCTCGCTCTCGATGGTCCCCGCAACACCTGAGGGGACGGAGGTCGACGGCACGACGTGGGTGCGCTGCGCGAACTGGTCGTGGCAGTGCAACTGGCTGGTGTCGCAGGAGGACGAGTCCGGGCGCTGCTTCGCCTGCCGGCTGACCCGTCGACGACCGGACTCCGACGACACGATCGCCCTGGAGAAGCTCGCCGACACTGCTGTTGCCCTGCGCCGGCTCCTGGTGCAGCTGCTCGCGCTGGGGCTGCCCGTCGTGCCCTACTACGAGCGGGACGGCGGTCTTGCCTTCGACCTTCTGTCGAGCCGAAGCGGCGAGCCGGTGGTGATCGGGCATGCCGACGGGGTCATCACCATCGACCTCGCGGAGAGCCTGGACGCCCATCGCGAGGCGTTGCGCGTTCGGCTCGGCGAGCCCTACCGCACGATGCTCGGCCACTTCCGCCACGAGGTCGGCCACTACTACCAGCAGGTGCTCGTCGCCTCCGAGCCGCTGCTCGGCGAGTGCCGGGCGCTATTCGGTGACGAGCGCGCCAGCTACTCCGACGCGCTCGACCGGCACTACAGGCTCGGCGCGCCCGACGACTGGGTCGAGAGCTTCATCTCGGAGTACGCCACGATGCACCCGTGGGAGGACTTCGCCGAGACGTTCGCCCACTACCTGCACATCACCGGCACGCTCGCGACGGCGGCAGCCGCCGGAGTCGTCCTGGACTCCGACCGTGTGGACGGCGTCATCCTGCACGACGTCGTCCCCGCCGCCGACTACTCCGACCTGGGACTCGACCGCGCGCTCAGCGACTGGCACTGGCTGTCGATGATGTTCAACCGCGTCAACCGCTCGATGGGGCAGCGTGACCTCTACCCCTTCACCCTGACCGAGCCGGTCGTCGCAAAGCTCGCGTTCGTGCACCGACTCGTGACCTCCGCCGGGACCACGTCGTCCTGAACCGCCGTCGCGGAGGGATGCCGGCGGGTGTTCTGTACGACACACCTCGATGCCTGGCGCGCAACGCCGCACTCTGCAGGACGACGCTTCAAGCGTGGCTGCATCAACGAGCGTTGAACTGTCCCGCCCACGGCCGTCCGACCACGCCTCGGTCGCACTGCTCCAGGCCGTGGCTGACCCCGTGCGCTGGACAGTGCTGAACCGCCTCGCAGCACAGCCCGCATGCGTGTGCGACATCCAGGAGCACGTGCCCGTCGCCGCGAACCTCCTCAGCTATCACCTGAAGGTGCTGCGCGACGCCGGCCTGGTCACGGCCACGCGTCGTGGCCGATGGATCGATTACGCCCTCGCCACCGACGCCCGAGACCGCATCGCCGCCGCACTGCCGACGTCTCCGGGCGGCAACCGGCCATGAGCCTGCTGGAACGGATGCCGGAGACGCGCCGTGGTCGCGGACTCACGCTCGCCGCAGCGGGCGCGCTGTGGTTCGCGGCGTACCAGCTGAACGAGCACCTGTGGGACTGGATCCTCTACGGCGCGCTCAGCCTCGACCCGGCGGCGCGCGTCACGGAGACGATCCACTTCTTCCTGTATGACACGATCAAGATCGCCCTGCTGCTCGTCCTCATCATCTTCACGGTCACCTTCCTGCGGTCGTACATGAGCGTCGAGCGCACCCGCGCCCTCCTCGGCGGCAAGCGCGAAGGTGTCGGCAACGTCATGGCTGCCGGGCTCGGGGTCGTCACGCCCTTCTGCTCCTGCTCGGCGGTCCCCGCCTTCATCGGCTTCGTCTCCGCCGGTGTCCCGATCGGCGTGACCCTCAGCTTCCTGATCGCATCGCCCATGGTCAACGAGATCGCGATCGGCATGCTTCTCACGCTGTTCGGCATCAAGATCACGGCGATCTACGTCGGCACCGGTCTCGTCATCGCGATCGTCGCCGGCTGGATCCTCGGGCGCCTCGGCGTGGAGCGGTGGGTCGAGCCGTTCGTGTTCGAGACCACACTGCGGGGCAACCCGGTCGACCCGTCCCTCGGGCTCAGCTTCGACGACCGCGTCGCCATGTCGCTGGAGGAGGTCGGCACGGTCCTGCGCAAGATCTGGCCCTACCTGCTCGTCGGCATCGGGCTCGGCGCGGTCATCCACGGTTGGGTGCCGACGGAGTTCTTCACGACGTACGCCGGACCGGGCTCGAGCTTCGGCGTGCTCGTCGCGGTCGGCATCGGCATCCCCCTCTACTCGAACGCCGCCGGCATCATGCCGCTCGTCCAGGCCCTGTACGAGAAGGGCCTCCCGATGGGGACGCTCCTCGCGTTCATGATGGCTGTCGTCGCGCTCTCGCTGCCCGAGATGATCCTGCTGCGCCGCGTGCTGAAGCCCCAGCTGCTGGCCGCCTACGTCGGGGTGGTCGGCACGGGGATCGTGGTGGTCGGCTATCTGTTCAACGCGCTGCTCCCGGCGTGACCCTCCCCCACCCACCCAGGAGAAGTCCATGATCATCAAGGTCCTCGGCCCCGGCTGCACCAACTGCAAGAACCTCGAGCGCGTCACGCGCCAGGCGGTGGCCGAGCTCGGCCTAGACGCCAGCATCGAGAAGGTCGAGGACTACGTCACGATCGCCGGATACGGCGTGATGTCGACCCCGGCCCTCGTCGTCGACGAGCAGGTCGTCGTGTCAGGCCGGGTGCCGACGGTGTCCGCAGTGCGCGAGCTGCTGTCAGCCGGGACCGAGTGAGACACGCCTGATACCCCCCAGGGTGTCTGCAGGATCACGTTCCGAATCAGCCCCTCGGGCGAGGCACGCGCCTACGGTCGACAGGTGACCATGCGAACCGGGCCCGAGCACGTCATCCGCTGGAACGACGACGACGAGGCGTGGGAGACCACGCTGCGCGGACGAGCGGTGCTCGCCGAGCCACGGCTCAACAAGGGGACGGCGTTCAGCACGGCTGAGCGCGAGCAGCTGGGCCTCGTCGGCCTCCTGCCGCCGCGCGTTCTGACGCTCGAGCAGCAGGCCAGCCGCGCCTACCTGCAGTACCTCGACCAGCCGACCGACCTCGCCAAGAACGTCTTCCTCACCGCGCTGCACGACCGCAACGAGGTGCTGTTCTTCCGCCTGCTCGGCCACCACCTGCCGGAGATGCTGCCGATCGTCTACACGCCGACCGTGGGCGAGGCGATCCAGCGCTACAGCCACGAGTACCGCCGCCCGCGCGGGGTCTACCTGTCCATCGAGGACCCGCACAGCATGGAGGACGCGCTGCTCGCCACTGGTCGAGCGCGCGACGACGTCGACCTCATCATCGCCACCGACGCAGAGGGCATCCTCGGCATCGGCGACTGGGGCGTCGGCGGCATCGAGATCGCTGTGGGCAAGCTCAACGTCTACACCTCCGCCGCCGGCATCAACCCTGCGCGCACGCTCGCCGTGATGCTCGACGTCGGCACCGACCGGCAGGAGCTGCTCGACGACCCGCTCTACCTCGGCGTCGCGAAGCCGCGCATCGGGCGCGAGGAGTACGACGCCTTCATCGACCGCTACGTCACCGCGGCGACCAAGCTCTTCCCTCACGCGATCCTGCACTGGGAGGACTTCGGCACGTCCAACGCGCGCCGCATCCTCGACCGCTACCGCGACGAGGTCCTCACCTTCAACGACGACATGCAGGGCACCGGCGCCGTGAGCCTCGCGGCCGTGCTGTCGGCCAGCGACGTCAGCGGCACCCCTCTCGCCGAGCACCGGGTCGTCGTGTACGGCTCAGGCACCGCGGGGATCGGCATCGCCGACCAGATCCGCGACGCGATGGTCGTGGCCGGCGTGCCCCGGGACGTCGCAACGCGGCAGTTCTGGTGCGTCGGCCGCCACGGCCTCCTCACCGACGCCCGCCCCGACCTGCGCGACTTCCAGGAGCCGTTCGCGCGCCCGGTGACCGAGGTCGAGACGTGGGACGTCGACGCCGAGTACGGCGGCGCAAGCCTCGCGGAGGTCGTACGCCGGGTGCAGCCGACGATCCTGATCGGCACGTCGGGCCGGCCGCAGGCCTTCACCGAGGACGTCGTGCGCGAGATGGCCGCCCACGTCGACCGCCCGATCATCATGCCGATGTCGAACCCGACGGTTCTGGCCGAGGCGTTCCCCGCCGACCTGCTCGAGTGGACCGACGGCCGCGCCCTCGTCGCCAGCGGCAGCCCGTTCCCGCCGGTGTCGTACGCCGGGACGACGTACGAGATCGCCCAGGTCAACAACGCGCTGGTCTTCCCGGGCCTCGGCCTCGGCGTCATCGTCGCTCGCGCCACGCGCATCACCGACGGCATGCTGCTCGCGGCCGCCCAGGCCGTGGCCGGCAAGGCCGATGCTCACGGTCCGGGGGCCTCGCTGCTCCCCCGTGTGGCCGACCTGCGTGCGACCTCCGCGGTCGTCGCGGCCGCGGTCGCGCGAGCCGCGCTGGCCGACGGCGTCTCGACGGCACCGGTCGACGACACCCTCGACGCGGTGATCGAGAAGGCCATGTGGCGCTGCGACTACAACGCGGTGCGCGCGGTCTGATCCCGGTCGGCCGGGGCGTCGGTCGGACTCCCGACGCGACCGAACGGCAGGGTGTTGCTCGAGCGCTCGTTGTGCAGGTACCGCAGGTGCTCCCGGTCGCCGAGCAGCTCGAGCCGTCGCCACAGCGGGCTGCCCGGCACGGCCTGGCTCGGGTGCTCCTGCACCGCGGCGAGCTGCGCCGCCCGGTCCACCTCGACGGTGACGTCGACCGCCGCATCCGGTACGCCGACGAAGCCGGGGAACCCCTCCTCGTCGAGCTGCCGGGTGACCGACTCGGGCAGCGTCCAGGCCACCACATCGACACCCGCACGCCGACCGACCTGCACCGCCGCCTGCGTCGCCGCGACGTGGTCCGGATGCCCGCTGATACCGGTGGAGTCGAACACGAGCAGCGCGTCCGGCGAGAAGGCGCTGACGGCCGCTGCGACGTCAGCCACGAGGGCCCCTCCGAGCGATGCGAGCCCGCCGTCGGGCCGATCGAGGAGCCGCACCCAGCACAGGCCCAGTCGCCTCGCTGCCGCGTGCAGCTCCGCCTCGCGGATCTCGCGCAGGTCTCCGTCGACGCCGTGCAGCGTCGATGCCTCCCCGTGGGTCAGGCAGAGCACACCTACGCGGGCACCCTCCGCGGCCGCCTGGGCCAGGAGTGCGCCGAGGCCGAACGACTCGTCGTCCGGGTGTGCGACCACCGCCAGGATCGAGGTCGTCATGCGTTGCTCCCCTGTTCGTCGGCTGCCTCATGTGGTCCCGAGCGCTCAGGGACCGATACCCCTAGGGGTATCGGTCCCTGAGCGTAGCCCCCGGTGCTCCTGCAGGCCACCGTCCCCGGCAGCGGCGCGCGATCAGCTCGTGAAGGCGGTCAGGTGGTGCTGGGATCCGTTGCGCAGGTTGGTGTACACGCGCTGGACGTCGGCGTGACCCCCCGCGTCCGTGATCGCCCGGGTGAGGTCGTCGATGTCCATCCTTTCGATCTCGGCGCCGACCACGTCGGCAGCGACAAGGCTGACCGAACCCCGGGCGACGAGATCGTCGTACAGGGTCTGGAACGACGCGGTGGGGAAGTCGCCTGCCGCGTAGCCGACGGTCGGGTCGGCGATCCCGTAGCGCGTCAGCAGCGTGCGCAGCGACGCCGCGTGCTTGTCCTCCGCCGCCGCGATCCGCGCGAGCTCGGCGTCCCCGTACTGCGCTGCCAGCGTCGCGTAGACGTCGCCCGCGAGCTTCTCCTCCTCCACCATGGCCAGAAGGTCCGCCGTCTGCTGGGTCGTGAGAGCAGCTGTGGCGGTTGCGCCACCTGACCCTCGGGTCGCGCCGGCGTTCCCGGAACCGTTCCGGCTGCCCGAGCGGGTTCCGGCGTTCATGCCGGTCCCGGAGTGGGTGCCGGCGGTCGCGTGGGTACCGGTCCCTGCCCTGCCGTTGCCGTTGCCGTTGCCGTTGCCGGCGGCAGCGTTCACGGGCTGCGCCTGGGCCGAGCCCACCAGCACACCCGCTGCGATCAAGGCCATCGCCGCTGCGCCCGCCGTGGTCGCGAGTGCGGTTCGACGTGTCGTCATCGTCGTCCTCCTTCATCGGGCCTCCTGCTGATCGCGGGTGGCTCCGAGATGACCATCGGCCCGCTCTGGCGGACGACGCTGTGGCCGTGATGAACGCCCGCTGAGAGATCGACCCCGAACCGCGCAGGGTCGCCTCACCTACCCCTGGGGGTACCTGGGAACATACCCCGGGGGGTATAGTGTTCAGCAGGGCAGAGACCCCGACTCCTGGAGGACCAGCATGGCCACCCTGACGCTCACCAGCGACACCTTCGAGCAGACCGTGACCGCCGACGGCATCACGTTCGTCGACTTCTGGGCCGCATGGTGCGGCCCGTGCCGCGCGTTCGCCCCGATCTTCGAGAAGGCGTCCGACAACCACGACGACATCCGCTTCGGGAAGGTCGACACCGAGGCCGAGCAGTCGATCGCCGCCGCCGCACAGATCTCCGCCATCCCCACGCTCATGGCGTTCCGCGACGGGATCCTCGTCTACCGCGAGGCGGGTGCCTTGCGCGAGAAGGACTTCGAGCAGCTGATCACCGCGGTGCGCGAGCTCGACATGGACGACATCCGCGCCCAGGTGGCCGCGGCCAACGCCTCGGTCTGACACCCCTCCCCACCACGACCCGGAGATCCCCGTGAAGAACCCCGCCCGCATGGCAGTGCTCGCCCTCATCGCCCTCGTCGGCTCGTTGGTCCTCGCCGGCTGCGGTGGCGGCAGCAGCGTGCAGACCGTGAGCCCACAGGACTTCCTGGCCAAGGCATCCACGTCCGGGGTCGTGGTGGTGGACGTCCGCACCGCAGGCGAGTTCGCCCAGGGCCACGTCGACGGAGCGATCAACATCGACGTCGAGGCACCCACGTTCGACGCGCAGATCGGCCAGCTCGACAAGGCAGCGACGTACGCCGTCTACTGCCACAGCGGCCGCCGCTCGGGGCTCGCCACGGACGCGATGGGCAAGGCCGGCTTCACGAGCGTGTACAACCTGCAGGGCGGCATCGCCGACCTCCAGTCCGCCGGCGCCTCGATCGTCACCGGTTAGCCGCACCGCATGCCGTACGACCGTTCGGCCTGGGCGGCGCTCGCCCAGTGGCCTCGACGCCGCTGGGTGGCCGCAGGCCTCGCGACGATCAGCACGGTGCTCGTCCTCGGCAGCCCCACGGTGCTCGTGCCGACTCCGGTGTTCGGCCGCGAGGTCGCGGTGACGGGGTGGGCCTGGCCCGCCCTGATCGTGACATCCGTTCTGGCGGGTCTCGTCGCCGCGACCTACGTGCGCACAGGTGCGCCGGAGGTGCGCGACGATTTCAGCCGGGTCGGGCTTGCGGGCGGCTTCCTGACCTACCTCGCCGTCGGCTGCCCGGTGTGCAACAAGATCGCGCTGCTCGCACTCGGGTACACAGGCGCCCTGCAGTGGTTCGCACCGGTGCAGCCGTTCCTCGCCGTGGCCGGCATCGCACTGCTCGCCTACGCACTTCAGCGCAGGCTGGAGGGCGAGAGGTCCTGCCGTGTCCCGGACTCCGCGACGGCGTCATGAACCCCGCCGCACCAGACCTGCTCGGCACGCTGCTCGAGGACGCCGCCCTCACGCTCTCGCGACTGGCCGGCGGTGCCGCCGTCTGCACGTTCAGCCGTGCTGGGGTCCCGGTGCCGGGTATCAAGTACGCCGAAGGCCGCTGGGCAGCCCTCCGCGGGGTGCAGCGCGCCGCCCTCCGAGGAGCCGACCTCGGCGAGGCATCGTCCGACGCACTCGCGACGTGGTCGCGCGAGCTCGAGTCCGCGGCCTCCCGCGAGCACGGGCGCGACTGGATCGCCTACCGAACCGGTGGTGTCGACGCGATCTGCGAGCTGCTCGACCGCCACGCCGCGCCGAGTCCGGGTGCATGACCTGCGTACAGCGCCCGTTCCTCGGCGGTCCTGGGGTGTTCTTGGCAGGCTGGACCCCTCACATCGCACTCGAGGAGGGCCTCATGTTCGGGATCGGCGGCTTCACCGGTGGCAGCAAGAACGGCGACCACTATGAGATCGAGGTCAACGAGGGCTCGGTGAACATGAAGAAGTTCAGCTCGGCGGCCAACGAGCGCCACGCCAACGGCTATCGCATGGCCCACGTCTTCATGCAGGAGGGCAACACGATCGTCGTCTGGGAGAAGGTCGGCTGACCGCCAGGCGGTACGTCGCACGCTGACACCTCCTCGCTGCGGGACAATCAGCCGGTGGAGCGCATCAGCGGCAGGGCCTGGCTCGTCTGGGCCGTCGCCGTCGGCGCCTACACGATCGCGGTGCTGCAGCGAACGTCGCTGAGCGTCGCAGGGCTCGACGCCGCCGCCCGCCTCGAGGTGTCGGCCGGCGTCCTCGGCACCTTCGCCGTCGTCCAGCTGCTCGTGTACGCCGGCATGCAGGTGCCGGTCGGCGTGATGGTCGACCGCGTCGGTCCGCGCGTGCTCGTCGTGACGGGTGCGGTCCTCATGGCCGTCGGCCAGGTGAGCCTCGCGCTCGCGCACTCGTTCCCCGCGGCGCTCGCTGCCCGGGTGCTCGTGGGGGCCGGCGACGCGATGACGTTCATCGCGGTGCTGCGCCTCGTCACCGCGTGGTTCCCGCCGCGGCGAGTGCCGCTCATGACCCAGGTGACCGGCCTCGTCGGGCAGACCGGCCAGCTCCTCAGCATCATCCCGCTCGCCGCGCTGCTGCACGGCCCGGGGTGGACGCCGGCGTTCCTGTCCGCAGCGTCGCTGTCGGTCCTCTTCGCCGTCCTCGCGTTCCTGGTCGTGCGCGACACCCCGACCGGCAACCGGACCGACGAGGCGTCGCCGTCGTGGGCCCAGGTGCGGCACGATCTCGTGAGCGCGTGGAAGCACCCCGGCACCCGGCTCGGACTGTGGACCCACTTCACGACGCCGTTCGCGAGCACCGCGTTCCTGCTGCTGTGGGGGTACCCGTTCCTCGTGTCCGCCCAGGGCCTCACCCGGGCCGAGGCCAGCGTGCTGTTCAGCGTGATGACGGTGGTGGGCCTCGTCGCCGCACCCTTCCTCGGCGAGGCGGTGGCCCGGCATCCGCTGCGCCGCAGCTGGATCGTGCTCACCATCGTCGGCACGACCATCGCCGTGTGGACGGCGGTCCTCGTCCTCGCGGGCCCGGCGCCTCGGTGGCTGCTGCTGCTGCTCGTGGTCGTGCTCGCAGTCGGCGGCCCTGCGTCCATGATCGGCTTCGACTACGCGCGCACGTTCAACCCGCCCAACCGGATCGGCACGGCCACCGGCATCGTGAACGTCGGCGGGTTCGTGTCGGCGCTGATCGTCATCCTGCTGATCGGTCTCGTGCTCGACTGGACCGGCAGCGGGTCGTCGTACTCGCTCGAGGGGTTCCGAGCGGCGTTCAGCGTGCAGTACGTGATCTGGGCGATCGGCGTCGCAGGGATCCTGCGGACCCGTCATGTCGTCCGCACCCGCCTCGCGGAGGACGGCATCGTCGTGCCCCCGATGCGCGACGTGGTGCGACGTCGACGCGCAGCGCGTCGCGGCACGCCGCGCTGAGTGCGGGACTCGACCCCGCCGCTCGCGTACGTTCGCCCCGGGAGGGTCGATGACCGAGGCACGGCGGGGCGAGCGACGGCTCCCGATGGCGCTCGCGGTGCTCGCGGTCGCCGTGCTCTACCTCTTCGTCCCCGACGACTTCCGGCTCGCGCCGTGGACGCGCATCGCGTTCCCCGTCTTCCTCGTGGTGCTGCTGCTGGTCCTCGTGATCGGCGACCCCGGGCGCATCGACCGCGAGGTGCGCTGGCTGCGGATCCTCACCGGCGTCATGATCGCGATCATCACGTTCTTCACCTTGGTGGCGGCCGTGCGTCTGGTGCTCGGAATCCTCCACAAGTCGTCCTTCGCCGACGCCGGGCAGCTGCTCGTGATCGGCGGCATCATCCTGTTCACCAACATGGTCGCGTTCGCGCTGTGGTTCTGGCACCTCGACTCCGGTGGCCCGGCCGCCCGCGCCCACGGGCGCACCGAGCCCCGGCCCGCGT
Organism: uncultured Actinomycetes bacterium; assembly: GCA_963843975.1. GTDB lineage: Bacteria > Actinomycetota > Actinomycetes > S36-B12 > CAIYMF01 > Longivirga. The sequence goes on from CAWJMG010000003.1 coordinate 1,178,812, forward strand.
TCGTCTTCCCGGAGCAGTCCTTGCCCCACCTCGTCGGCGAGGGCTGGTACCCGCAGTTCGTCGACTACTTCGCGGTGTCGTTCAACACCTCGACCGCGTTCAGCCCCACCGACGTCTCCGCGATCCGCCACTGGGCCAAGCTCTTCATGGTCGTCGAGTCCTCGACCTCGCTCCTGCTCGTCGCACTGGTGATCGCGCGGGCCATCAACATCCTGTGACCGCAGGACACGGACGGGGGCTCCCGGGCAGGCTGTGCGTCGCCGGATCGTGGGAGGGAGAGCCGTGAGCACGACGACCGAGCTGGAGGGCCGCTGGTCCATCGTGCGCGGAACCCCGGTGTACCACCGGGCGCACGAGGTCGAGGGGGCCGACACGATCCTGCACCTGCACGGCTTCGCGATCTCCGGCAGCTACATGGTGCCGACGGCGGGCCTCCTGGCCGACGAGTTCACGACGTACGTGCCCGACCTGCCCGGCTTCGGACGGAGCCCCCGACCGGACCACGTGCTGACGATCCCCGAGCTCGCCGACTCGGCTGCCGCGTTCCTCGACTCGGTCGGAGTCGAGCGGGCGACGGTGGTCGGCAACTCGCTCGGCTGCACCGTTCTCGCAGCGTTCGCCCAGCGCCACCCCGACCGGCTCGAGCGTGCAGTGATGGTGTCGCCGGCCGGCGGCGTCCAGAGCCAACCGCTCTCGCGGGCCATCTGGCAGCTGATCCGCGACACCCCGCGCGAACCGCCGTCGATGGCCACCGTTGCCGTCCCCGACTACGTGAGCTTCGGGGTCGTGACGACGTACAAGCTCTTCGTCGCGATGACGCGGTTCCCGGCGTTCCAGGCGCTCATCGAGATCGACAAGCCGCTGCTCGGCGTGCTCGGGGTGCGGGACCCGCTGCTGCCCCCGGCCGCGCGGATCAAGGAGATCGTGCGCCAGATGGACATCGACCAGATCACGATCGCGGTGCTGAAGGACGCGGCGCACGCCATCAACTACAGCCACCCGCGCGAGACGGCCGATCTCGTCCGCGGCTTCATGCGCGGAGAGGAGCTCACGTCCGACCTCGCGCCGAGCGACGGCCGCAGCCCGGTCGCGGTGATCAGCCGCCGCGGCTGAGCAGCGCAGTCACGCTGCCGGGGTGAGCTCGAACCAGACGCTCTTGCCCTCGGCCCCCTGGATGGACCCCCAGCGGGTCGCGACGCGATCCACGATCTCGAGGCCGCGCCCAGAGGTCGCTGTGGCATCGGCATGCCGTAGCGCCGGCTCGGTCGCGTCGTCGTCCAGGACGCAGACGCGCAGGACGCCCGTCGACGGGGTCCAGCAGGCGCCGACCACCATCGCGGTGTGCGCGTGGAGGACGGCGTTGCTCGCCAGCTCGCTGACGAGCAGGACCGCGTCGTCGATCAGGGCGCGAAGGCTCCAATCGAGCAGGGCCTCGCGCACGAACTCTCGTGAGCGCGAGGGGCTCTCGACCGTAGCCGGCAGTGCCACCCATCGCGTTCCGGGTCGTGGTGCGGACGACATCCGACCTCCCAGGACGGTGCGGGTTGATGGGTGCGGCCTCGTGAGGTCGCAGACTCGGGGACCGTGGTACCCGTTGGCGGGTCGGCCCACCTGCGCGCTACTCCAACGCGCGCAGGTAGGACCGAGCTGCCTCGACGTCATCCTCGTAGGGCAGGACTGAGTCGAGCCTCGTGATGGAGAGCACCCGCCGCACGGCGCCCTGAGCGCCGGCGAGCACGAGCCTGCCACCGGCCTCCTCGCGGCGGCGCAGCGCGCGCACGAACCGCGACAGGGTCACGGAGTCGACGAACTGCACGGCGGACAGGTCCACGATGAGTCGACCGTCGAGCGGCGCCGAGGCGAGCATCGCGTCGATCTCGTCCAGGCGCGTGATGTCCAGCTCGCCGACAGGTGCGGCCACGACGACGGACTGGTCGACGTTCATCTCCGACCGCGAGTGCGGTCAGCGCGCGTCACCGGGTCCACCGGAGAGAGGGCTCCGCTGACCAGGCATCCCCGCTCCGTCACCCAGGCTTCCGCCCGCCCCGGCGGCGCGCTCCTGATCGCGGAGCGGGTAGTCGGTGAGGTCGACGGACGTGTCGCCGGCGCCCTCCTCGACGGTGCCGCGCCAGCCGCCCTCGGCCTCACCGCGCTCCTCGATGAAGTCCTTGAACCTCTCGAGCGAGCCGTTGACGGACGACGAGACGACACCCAGCGCGTCGCCGACGCGCTCGGTGACGCCATGCGGCTCGAAGTCGAGGCGCAGCGTCACCCTCGTGTGCTCGGGGTCGAGGCTGGCGAAGGTGACTCGCCCCGCCTGCTCCGGGCCGTCCACACTGGACCAGGCGATGACCTGGCCCGGGTGCTGCTCGACGATGCGGGCGTCGTACTCGCGCGACACGCCGCCGACGGAGACCCGCCAGTGCGTCAACGTGTCGTCGATCTGTCGCACCGACTCCACGTTGTCCATGAAGTGCGGGTAGGACTCGAACTGCGTCCACTGGTCGTAGACGGTCGTGATCGGTCGATCCACGACAACTGAGTGCTCGTGCGTGGTCATGTGCGCCTCCTGTGCTCGGCTACGTGCCGTCCGTGCGATGGGCGGGCGTCAGCTCGTGGCGTCGCGCAGGCCGTCCTTGACCTTCTCGCCGCTCTGCTTGACGTCTGCCTTGGCCTGGTCGAGCTTGCCCTCGGCCTCCAGCGACTCGTTGCCGGTCACCTTGCCCGTGGTCTCCTTGATGACGCCGCCGGCCTTCTCGGCGAGGTTCTTGGCCTTGTCCTCGGTGCTCATGTCACGCACGTCCTTTCGCGTTGGATGAATAGTGCTTCCGTCCGGATTCCCTTGCCCGGGTGGGGCTAAACGCCTTGCCGTGCAACGGGACCGGGCAGGGGTTCGGGCGACGGCCCCACGGGCGGTGCAGGGACCGGCGGCATCGGCTCCGGAGTCGGGACGACGGGCTCCGGCACGTCTGGGCCGGGCTCGACGGGCGGCACGGGGCCGGGCTCACCTGGGTCGTTGGTCATGTCTGCTCCTCACGTGCGCCGCAGACGCGGCAGCGAAGGGATGCCCCCGCGTCGGTGGGCCAAACGCGCAGCATCCTCGTGAGCTACCCCACGGCGACGTCGTCGAGCCGATCGTGACCGGAAGAGGCGAGGTCCGCACCCAGTGCGTCGGCACGGGCGGTGTCCAGCGCTACTGCGACGAGGATCGCGGCACCATGGCGGTCGAACCGCTCCATGGCACGACGGTGCGCGGACCACGCCCAGGTGGAGCGGGCCGGGGTGTCGCGTCCGATCACGCGCAGCGCCCGAGCCAGCCGGCGCGGCTGCCCCGCCGGGAGGAGCAGGCCGGTGGTGCCGCTCTCGATGAGCTCGCGGACCCCCGGGACGTCACTGGCGACGACCGGCGTGCCCGCCCACATGGCCGTGGCGATGAGCGACGACTCCGGACGGCCGTGCGGCAACGACACGACGAGGTCCGTGGACCGGACGAGCACGCGCAGGCCCTCTCCGGAGGCCACGCGGACGAACCTGATGCGGTCGCCGGCGCGGAGGCCGCTCGCGAGCCGCGACCAACGGTCGACGAGGTGGGCGTCGGCCGCGTGCGCCTCGTCCACCGCCACACTCAGCCTCAGCTCCGGCAGGACGGCGACGGCGCGGATGACGTCACTGACGCCGGCGCCGCCGGCCCCGGACGTCGTCAGCACCGAGCCCGCGACGGCCTGGACCTCCCCCATGACCTTGCTTCCCTGGCCGGGGGTGGCCAGCTCCCACGGCACGACGTCGCAGCTCTCGCCGTCCACTCCTGCCCGTGCGAGCCGCTCGGCCTCGTCCAGGGAGCCCACGACGACGCGTGCGGCGCGCCGCGGGATCCACGGACCGACGGTTCCCGGCACGGAGCGCAGGTCGTCGGCGCCGGCGCTCCACACCCAGGGCACATGCAGATCGGGGCCTAGCCGCTCCAGCAGCTCCGCGGCGCCGCGCCCCACGGCGAGTGCCACATCGATCCTGTTGGGGTCGATCACGTCCAGCAGCTGCTTGCGCCGGGTGCAGCGGACGACCGCCACAGCGGTGTCGACGCTCCCGGCAGTGCCGCGGGTGATCCTGTCGAGCATCTCCAGGGAGGGTGCACCCTGAGCCGGGCGTCGCCCTGCAGGCTGTCGGGCCTCGACGACGACCACATCGTGGCCGAGCGCCGCAAGATCGGTGCCGAGCTCCGCGACAGGGCGACGCAGCAGGGCGACGACCGTGTCCCGACCGCCCTGACGGGCACCCGCCTCGACCACCAGTGCTATCCGCATGCGGCTACCTCCATCGTGCTCGGACGAACGGGAGTGACGCGCAGACGACTCCGTTTGGTCGGGAGCGAGCAGGGAACACCCGAGATGTCGTGCGAGCACCCGCTGATTCGTGGCCCAGAGGCTCCGGACGCCATCACTGCTCCGCTCTCTCTGCGTGACACGCAACCACGCGGCGTCACCCCAGTACCCACAGCCGGAGAGCGGCAAACAAGGACCGGACGCAGACCGTCACTGACAGGAGCGAAGGACCGATGAGCACGCACCCCGTGGCCGGCCAAGCACCGGACGACAACACCGATCAGAGCCAGCCCGAGCCGGACGCCTCATCCGACGGCGACGGCTCGTGGACCGACGACCCTCAGACGCAGGACCCGCACGAGGACCGGTCCGTCGAGGCCGTGATCCGACGCACGTCGCAGGGTGGCCCGAACGCGTTTCGCGACGGCAGCGACGGGTAGTGCCGAGGCAGCGGCGGCGTCGTCCGACCCCGCCGAACGACAGCTCACCCCCGAGGGGAACCATGAAGAAGCTCATCCTCCTGTCCGTTGGCGGCGCCGTCGGCTACGTGCTCGGCGCCCGTGCCGGACGCCCGGCGTACGACCGCATGAGCAACAGCTGGCAGGCCCTGACCCGCCGATCCGGCCTGGACGACCTCGCGTCGACCGCCAAGAGCGCGGCGACCGATGTCCGCGACGTCGCTGCCGAGCGCGCCTCGACCGCGATGGCCAAGGGCGCCGACGACCTGGCCCAGCGCATCGACAGCCTGGCTCCGACCCGCGGCAACGGGTCAGGCCCGGCCGAGGCGAGCCTGACGCACCCCACCGGCGTCTGACCGACGCCATGACCGAACCCGTGAGCGAGCAGGGGCACGAGCCCGACCAGGTCGCTGAGGACAAGGCGCGTCGCCAGCGCGACGAGCGTGAGGCCATCGCCGACGGCGGGGGCACCGGGGTCACCACCGACGAGCAGACCCGCCGCGAGTCGGGCTACTCCACCGCGGACGATCAGGGCGCGGCCCAGCCGTCACCCGAGGGCTCGTGACGGTGCTGACGACGGTGGCATCGACGACCGACGGCAGGCACCAGGTTTAGCCAGGCGTACGAAGGGCATTCGAGGACCCGCGCCACCGATCGGGTGGCGGATCAAGGAGAAGAACATGCTCTGGTTCATCATCGTCACCATCGTGATCGGCTTCATCGCCGGTCTCATCGCCCGGGCGATCCTGCCCGGCAACGACTCGATGGGGCTGCTCGCGACGACGGTCCTCGGCATCGTCGGGTCCCTGGTCGGAGGCTTCCTGGGCTACGCGCTCACCGGGGCCGACCGCGCCGACGGCGCCTTCCAGACCTCGGGCCTCATCGGGTCCGTCCTCGGCGCCATCGTCGTGCTGCTCCTGGTCCGGATGACACGCCGTGCTCGCACCTGACCGCGGCACCGATCCGCAGCGCCCCGCCGGCGACTTCATCCGCGACGTCGAGACGCTGCGCGCCCAGGCACGCGCCAACATCGACAAGGGTGCCGTCACCGAGGCGTACAGCGGTGATGTCGACCGGGTCGTGCAGATGCTGCAGACCGCGCTGGCGACCGAGGTCGTGTGCGTCCTGCGCTACCGCCAGCACCACTACGCGGCTCGCGGTATGGACGCCGAGCCCATCGCGGCCGAGTTCCTCGTCCACTCGGAGGAGGAGCTGCGCCACGCGGGCATGATCGCCGCCCGCATCAGCCAGCTCGGAGGCACGCCCGACTTCCATCCCTCGACGCTGGAGGCGCGTTCGCACAGCCAATACGTCGAGGCCAACTCCTTGCGCGACATGGTGACGGAGAACCTCGTGGCCGAGCGTGTGGCCGTCGCGTCGTACACGGACATCATCGAGTGGCTCGGGTCCAGCGACCCCACCACCCGACGGATGCTCGAGGAGATCCTCGCCGTCGAAGAGGAGCACGCCGACGACCTGGTGTCGATGCTCGACGGCCTTCCGACACCGCGCATCATCCGCTGACCGCTGGCTCATCGCCGCACGGCAGCACAACCTGGAGGAACCATGATCGTTCTCGGACTCATCCTCGTCCTCGTCGGATGGATCGCGCACGTGTCGATCCTCGTCACGCTCGGCGTCATCCTCGCCGTCGTCGGCGTCGTCCTCGCCCTCGTCGGGCGCACCCGCCCCGTCGCCGGCCGGGCCCACTGGTTCTAGGCACCACCGCTCGACCGCACGTCCACGAGGGCGCGCCCGCACTGCGGGCGTGCCCTCGTCGTCCTCCTGGGCGGTCTCACGGGGTTTGAGCGGTCCACCACGGGGCATACCGGTGGTACGCGTACGGCCTCGACCTCGGAGCCGCCGCCGCGTCGACCGCGAGGGGGTGGTTGCAGTGCCGCTCGACAGCGCCACCGACGCCCTCATCGCGCTGGCGGCCGACCTCGCCGGCGCGACCGACACGACAGCGGTCGTCGACGTCATGACCGCGCAGTGCCCGCCCCTCCTGGGGGCAAGCATGGTCACCGTCTCCCTCGTCGAGGAGGACGGGCAGACGCTGAGGCTCGTCGCGTCGGTCAACACGCCCACCCCCGTCGTGCTGGCGTTCGACACGTACGAGACCGGGCTGCACCTTCCCGCCGGCGACGCCCTCCGTTCCGGCGAGCCGGTCGTCGTGCACACCGTGCAGGAGCTCCACGCGCGCTACCCGTCGCTGGCCGACGTCGACCTCGAGCACTCGGCGCTGGCCGTTCTGCCCCTCGAGCACGACAGCACACCGCTCGGCGTCCTCGGCCTCGGCTGGTGCGACACCGACGAGATGACCCCCGACGTCCTCGCGATGGCGGGATCGGTCACCATGCTCTGCTCGGCCGCGCTGCGCCGCGTGATCGCCGCCGAGCACCCTGGTCGCGAGCGCAGCCGCGCCGAAGCAGCGCTCGCCAGTCTTCGCTCGTTGCAGGCCGTCGCCGCCGAGCTCGCCCACACGGTCGACCTCTCACAGGCCGGCGCCGTGGTGCTCGAGCACGCCGTGACAGCGCTGGGCGCGGAGGCCGGCGCGCTCAACGTGCTCGACGAGGACGGCGTCGAGTGCACGCAGATCGCCACGGTCGGCATGAGCGGCTCGCCCGTCTCCGACTGGTCGACCTGGCAGGTGCGCGACTCGTCCCTCGCACGCGAGCTGGTCCGCACCGGGCTGCCGATCCTCATCACCGACGCCATGAACCAGCGCGAGCGGTTCCCCGATCTCGACGTCCACGAGCTGCCGCAGCAGGCGTGGGCCAACCTGCTGCTGGTGTCCGGCTGCCGCAACCTCGGGATCGTGTCGATCGGATGGCGCGAGCCGCGCGAGTTCGGCAGTGAGGACGTGTCGTTGCTGCAGACGCTCGCCGACCACCTGGCCGCGGCCCTGGACCGCAACCGCCTCATGTCCTCGAACGACGCCCTGCTCACCGAGAGCACCCGCGTGGCGGAGACACTGCAGCGCTCGCTCATGCCCGGGCCGCTGCCCGAGTGGCCGGGGGTCGACCTGGCCGCGGGGCTGCAGCCCGCGGAGACCGGCACGGAGGTCTGCGGCGACTTCTACGACGCCTTCCCGGCTCTGGACGGCTCGCTGGTCGTCGTGATCGGCGACGTCGCCGGGCGCGGTGTGACCGCCGCAGGGCTCACCGGCATGGTGCGGCACACGCTGCGGGCGCTCGCCCGCGACATGCCGCCGGCCGAGGCCCTGAGCCGGCTCAACCGGGCGCTGGTCGAGGGCGCCTGGGCAGACGAGCCCCGACTGCTCACAGCGGCGATGCTGCGGCTCACGCGCCGCGAGGAGGGGCTGCACGTGGAGATCTCGCTCGCGGGGCACTGCCTGCCCGTGGTGGTGCGCGACCACGTCGCCGCGCACGTCGGCGACCCGGGCATGCTCCTCGGCGCGTTCGCCGACGTGCGGATCGGGACGGCGTCCGTCGACCTCTCCCCCGGCGACGTGCTGCTGCTGCACACGGACGGCGTCACCGAGGCGCGCAGGCACGGCATCGAGTTCGGCGAGGCGCGGCTGCTCAAGATGCTCGGCGCGCTCGCCGACCCGCGCCCCGCGGACACCGTGGAGCACGTGCTCGGGTCGGTCGACTGGTACCGCACGACCGCACCGGACGACATGGCCGTGCTCGTTCTGCGCGCGACCTAGGTCCCCGAGCGGCCCTCGTGGGCGGCGAGCTCCAGAGCCTCCGCCAGAGTCCGCTGCGCGAGACCTCCGCCCTCCACCTGAGCCCACGTCACCGGTGTCGCCGCCGTGGGGCTCTCCCTGCCGCGCAGGGACCACGGCACGATCGTCGTCTTGGCGGGATTGTTCTGGCTCCAGTCGACCAGCACCCTGCCGGGTCGCAGCTCACGCGCCTGCCGGGTCACGACCAGGTCGGGCAAGCCCACCTCGAGAGCGCGGGCGAGGGTGTGCGCGTAGTCCGACACCGACCCCACGCGTGCCACCGCCTCGGACGCATCGCCGGGCGTGAGGTCGGCGTACAGCTGCAGCCCCTTCGAGCCGCTGGTCACCGCGCGGGCGACGAGGCCGTCAGCTGCCAGCAGGTCGCGAGCGGCGATGGCCACCTCGGCGCAGGCGTCCAGACCTGCGGGCGCGCCGGGGTCGAGATCCACCACGAGCCGGTCGGGAAGCAGCGGCTCGCCCGTGGCCCTGTCGGCCCGCCACTGGGGCGCGTGGAGCTCGAGGGCGCCGGACTGCGCCAGCCAGACCAGCACGGCCTCGTCGTCGACCAGCGGGTAGTCGAGGTCCCGCGGAGGACGACCCGACCGCTCCCCCGTGTGGTGCTGCGTCATGCGCGGCACCCACTCGGGGGTGCCGCGCGGAAGGTTCTTCTCGATGAACGGCTCATGGTCGACGCCGTCCGGCCATCGCTTGCGCGTGACCGGACGGTCGCGCAGCTCGGGGAGGATCCGCGGCGCGACGCCGAGGTAGTACTGCAGCACGTCGGCCTTGGTGGTGCCGGTGCTCGGGTAGAGCACCTTGTCGAGGTTCGTCACGCGGACCTCGCGCCCGGCGACCGTCACCGAGCCGCCCGCCGACGCGCTCATGCCGCGGCACCGGTGCTGCCGGGCCAGGTTTGGTGCTCGTGGTTCACGGGAATCTCCCTCGTTGGTGTCCTGACGGTGCGAGGAGAGCGGCCATGCAGTCGATGTGGAAGGGGTCCGTCTCGTTCGGGCTCGTCAACGTACCGGTGAAGCTGCACGCCGCGACCGAGGATCACGACGTCCGCTTCCACCAGGTGCACGCCGCAGACGGAGGCCGCGTGAAGATGGTGCGCACCTGCTCGGTCGACGGCCAGCCGGTCGCGTACGACGAGCTCGCCAAGGCGTACGAGACGCCGGGCGGCGAGCTGGTGGTCATGGACGACCGCGACTTCGACAGCCTTCCCGTGCGCGGCAAGCGCGAGATCGACGTGCTGGAGTTCGTCCCGTCCGACCAGGTCGACCCTGTCCTCTTCGACCGCAGCTACTACCTGGAGCCCGAGCCGCGCGCCCTCAAGCCGTACGTGCTGCTGCGCGAGGCTCTGCGGACCACCGAGCGCACGGCCCTCGTCCGCGTCGTGCTGCGGCAGAAGTCCCAGCTGGCGGCGCTGCGGGTCCGCGACGACGTCATCCTCCTGCAGACCATGCTCTGGCCGGACGAGGTGCGCAGCCCGACCTTCGGCGTGCTGGACGCCGATGCCGAGATCCGCCCGCAGGAGCTCGCGATGGCGTCGTCCCTGATCGACAGCCTGGCCGGCGACTTCGACCCCGATCGCTTCCACGACGAGTACCGCGAGGCGCTGCTCGAGGTGATCGACCGCAAGCTCGCCGGCGGTGGCGGCGTGCCCTCGGAGGTCGCAGCCGCGGGCGAGGACGACGGCGACGCGATCGTCGTGGACCTGATGGCAGCGCTGCGCGAATCGGTCAAGCGCAGCGGGCGCACCGACGCTGCAGCAGAGCGGCGCCCATCGCCGACCGCCAGACCCGTCAAGGACGCGGCTCCGAAGAAGAAGGCCGGTCAGCGGACGGCCGCTGCGGCAGAGCCGGCGAAGCGAGCCAGCACGGCGACCCGCGCGAGCGCGGCGAAGAAGACCAGCCGGTCCACCACGTCCACGAAGGCCGCAGGTGCCTCCGCAGGGGCCAAGCGCTCGACCACGAAGAAGGCGGCGGCGTCGGCCAAGCAGAGCAAGCGCCGCAGCGCCTGACCCGGCGGCTGCGTCTCCCACCTCGACCTCCCGGACCGGATGTGGCGCCCGGGACGGGAGGGGGGTCTCGCCCCGGGCACCCTGGGGTTACCCGGCGCCCAGGCCGCGAAACCCGGTGAGCAGCCGAGTCCGCCGTCGGTCAGGAGGGCTGCTGGTGGGCCACGAACGGCGTCACGCTGCGCGCGCCCGCCTCGCGGAGCAGGGCACCGGCGAGGGTCGCCGTCCAGCCGCTGCGCCAGGTCTCGTCGACCAGGAGCACGGGACCCTCGGGCACGGCGGCACCGGGAACGAGCGAGATGCGCGCCGCCTGCGCGCACGCCCGGGCCGCGGGTGACAGGTCGGGCCGCGGAGGCGGACCGGCCAGCGAGACCGCTTGTACGAGCGGCACGCCGATCCCCTGCGCGATCGTCGAGGCGAGCGACTGCACGAGTCTCGGGTGCCGGGTGCTCGGGATCGGCACGACGGCCTCGAGCCGCTGCGGGAGCGAGGGCAGCCAGCGGCCGAACGCACGCTGGAGCGCGGCCAGCAGCCAGTCGGGGGCAGGCCCGTCGGGTGCCGATGGCCCGGTGACCGTGGCCATGAGCTCCCAGGCGGGGTCGTCGGCGAAGGCCAGCGCGCGGCCGGGCGCCAGGGCGAGCGACGGCGCGATCCGCCCACGCCACTGCGATCTGCCGCTCGCGGCATCGATCCCCGAGGTGAACATCTTGCGCGGCTCGAGCGGCACGACGAGGTCGCGCAGCCAGGCCCGGGCGGCCTCGCGCGACTCGGGGTCGCTGGTGGCGGGCAGCCCGGCGGGCAACGAGCCGGTGCAGACCGAGCAGCGGCCGCACCGCTCCCCCGGTGTCGTCGGGTCGTCGAGCGAGCGACGCAGCAGCACCTCGAGGCAGTCGCCGCCGCGCACGTACTCGCGCATGATGTCCGACTCGCGCCGGCGCACAGCGACGAGCGCGTCGTACTTCTCGTGGTCGTAGGACCACTCCTGCCCGGTAGCGGCCCACGACGTTCCCTCGCGCGCTACCGCGCCGTCGACGGCCAGCACCTTCACGAGCAGCTCGACGCGGGTGCGACGTACGCCGGTCGCCGCCTCGAGCGCGGGCACGCTCATCGGCCCCTGCTCGCGGAGCGCGCCGAGCACGGCAGCGGCCTCGTCGGGCTTCGGCACGCTCGCGGTGGCGAACCACTCCCACAGCCGCTCGTCGGAGTCGCCCGGCAGCAGCACCACGCTCGCCTCGGGCAGCGCACGGCCGGCACGCCCGACCTGCTGGTAGTAGTCGACGGGCGACGACGGCGACCCCACATGGATGCAGAAGGCGAGGTCGGGCTTGTCGTAGCCCATGCCGAGCGCCGAGGTCGCGACCACGGCCTTGAGCTCGTTGGCCTTCAGCGCTGCCTCGATGCGCGCGCGGTCGGCGGTCTCGGTCTTGCCGGAGTACGCCGCCACCGCGTGCCCGCGCTCGGCGAGGAAGCCCGCGAGCCGGTCGGCGTCGGCGACGGTGAGGCAGTAGACGATCCCCGAGCCGGGCAGCAGGCGGAGCGCCTGGTCGGTCCAGGCATACCGGTCGAGCGAGCTGAGCCCGGGCAGCACGCCGAGGTGCAGCGACTCGCGCGCGAGCCGGCCGCGCTGCACGAAGGTGTTGTCGCCCAGCTGCTGCGCGACGTCGGCCGTCACACGGGAGTTGGCGGTGGCGGTGGTGGCCAGCACCGGGAGCTCGGGATTGGCGAGCAGAAGCCCGGCGATCCGCTGGTAGTCGGGCCGGAAGTCGTGTCCCCACGAGGAGATGCAGTGCGCCTCGTCGATCACGAGCAGGCCGAGGCGCGGGAGCAGGACGTCGAGCACGGTGGCGGAGAAGCGCGGGTTGGCGAGGCGCTCGGGCGACACGAGGAGAACGTCGACGTCGCCCGCCATGAGCGCGCGCTCGACGTCCGGCCAGTCGTCGAGGTTGCCGGAGTTGAGCGTCGCCGCGGTGAGCCCGGCGCGCTGCGCCGCCGCGACCTGGTCGCCCATCAGCGACAGCAGCGGCGACACGACGAGCACGGGGCCTCCACCGGCGTCGCGCACGGCTCGGGCCGCGATCCAGTAGACGGCCGACTTGCCCCACCCCGTGGCCTGGACGACGAGGGCGCGACGTCGCTCCAGCACGAGCGCCGCCACCGCCGCGCGCTGGTCGTCGCGCACGACGGCTTCCGGCCCCGCGAGCGCGGTGATGACGCGGGTGGCCGCGGCGTCGAGCAGCTCGGGCGTCACGACGGTCATGCGGACGCCTGGTCGATGGAGCCGACGAGTGCGGCGAGGGCGGCACCCAGCCGCGCCACCTCGGCCGGGATCGGAGCGCCGTCGGGGTCGAGGTACTGGTCGCGCCGGATCTCGACCATGACCGACGAGACCCGTTCGTCGGTGCCGAAGTGGCGCAGCGGCACGTAGGTGCCCGCGAAGGGCTGGTCGACCGCGACCTCCCACGCCGCGAACGCCTCGATCGCGTTGCGCCGCAGCCACTCGGGGCTGTGCCGGCCGTCGAACCCGAGGCAGACGGCCGGGCGGGCGGCGTGCGGGTGCCGCTCGTAGGGCAGGAGGTCGCGCGGGTAGGAGTGGACGTCGAGGATCACCGCCCGGCCGTGCGCCTCGAGGCGGGCCGACACGAGATCGGCGAGCGAGGCGGCGTACGGCTCGAAGTAGCGCGCGAGGAGGTCGGCCCGGTGCGTGGGGTCTGGCTCGCGCAGACGGGCGAGGTGCGACGTGGCGGTGTACACGGCGCCCATGCCGATCGCGTTCATCTCCTCCTCGTCGGGATCGGTGAAGCGCTCCGGGTCGATGACGAGGCGCGACAGCCGGTTGACGAACGACCAGGGCCGCACCGACGTGACCGCCGCCGCGTGCTCGGCGATGCGGTCGGTGGCGGCGTCGGTCATCGCGCGCAGCTCGGCGGTCAGCGCGGCGTCGTCCAGCAGGATCCGCGCCCGGACGTCGTCCGGGATCGCGGTGGCCGAGTGCGGCACGTGCAGAACGACCCACGACGACGGGTCGCCGGCGACGACGTCGAACGAGGACAGCTGCGGGTGCGTCACGGGGACGACCGTAGGCGACACGTCCGACGACTGCGCAGCCACGTGGCGCGGCGCACGGCGACCTCCCCGGATCTACCATGACAACGATGTTTGACCGTCCGTGCGCAGGGTACTGGGATCCCATCAGGTGCGCTCGAGCGATGTGACCAGCCGAAGGACCGTTGTGACGCAGAGGCGGCAGCCCTCCGCCACCGACCGTGGTCGGGTGGCGATGACCCTCGCCCTCGACGAGGTCGGGCGGGCGGGGTGGCGGTCGGAGATGCGGAGCGCGCTCGTCGGTGCCAGGTCTCCGGACATCGTCGAGGACGCCATCCTGGTAGCAGGCGAGCTCGTGGCCAACGCCGTGGAGCACGGTCTGCCGCCGGCATCGCTCGAGCTCGCAGCAGAGCCTGGTGGCCCGGTGCTCGTGAGCGTGCACGATCACGGCGCTCCTGTGCCCCTGGCCCCGGTGGCGTTCTCGCACGAAGCGGTGCGCGGACGCGGACTGCTGATCGTCGACTCGCTCAGCAGCGAGTGGGGCGTGCGCGAGACCGAGCACGGCAAGGCAGTGTGGGCCCGCGTGGCTCAGCAGGACGGGACAGGATCATGACGACCAACGAAAGGCATACGCCCATGGGAACCGCACCGGTCGTGATCACGCTCGAGGGCGAGTACGACATCGCGAACGCACCCGAGCTGCTCGAGATCCTCACCGGCAGCGGCCAGGAGGCGACTGTCGTCGCCGACCTCACCGGGGTCACGTTCCTCGACTCCGCGGCGCTGTCTCAGCTCGTCCGCGCCAACTCCCAGCTGTCCGAGGGCGGCGGATCGCTGACCCTCGTGCTGCCGAGCAGCGGCCCGGTGGCGCGGGTCATGTCGATCACCCAGCTCGACTCGGCGCTCACCACGACCCGCTCGCTCGAGCAGGCCGTGGCGGACCTCGGCGCCTGACGCCGGCCGCAGCCGCCGGTCGACGCCGGTCGACGCGGGGGCGGCGTACCGCCGGTCAGTGAACGGCTAGTCCTCGAGAAGGCCCTCCCGGAGCACGGCGAGCGACTTGGCGAGCAGGCGAGACACGTGCATCTGCGAGATGCCGACCTCCTCGGAGATCTGCGTCTGCGTCATGCCGTGGAAGAACCGCAGCACCAGGATCCGTCGCTCGCGCGCCGGCAGCTGGGCGAGCAGCGGGCGCAGCGACTCGCGGTACTCGATGGTCTCGATCTGCGGATCGTCGGCGCCCATGAGGTCGACGAGCGAGGTGGAGTCGTCGGACGAGCCGACGTGCGCATCGAGGCTCGTGTAGCTGTAGGCCTGGGCGCCCTCGAGACCCTCGAGCACCTCCTCCTCGCTGATGCCGAGGTGCTGGGCGAGCTCGGCCACGGTCGGCGAGCTGCCCGTGCGCTGCGACAGCTCGGCCGTGGCCTGCCCCAGCGTCATGCGCAGCTCCTGCAGCCGGCGGGGCACCCGGATCGCCCAGCCCTTGTCGCGGAAGTGCCGCTTGATCTCCCCGACGACCGTGGGCGTCGCGTACGTCGCCAGCTCGACCCCGCGCTCGGGCTCGAACCTGTCGACTGCCTTGAGCAGGCCGATCATCCCGACCTGGGTGAGGTCCTCCACCGGCTCGCCGCGGTCGCGGAACCGGCGGGCGAGGTACTGAACCAGGGGGATGTGCAGGGTGACGAGCTCGCTGCGTGCGCGCTGGTGCTCGGCGGAGTCGACGTCGGACGACGCGAGCACCTCGAGGAGGTCGCGCTCGCGCGCCCGGTGCGCGTCGGACCAGCCTCGCGGCAGCACGACGTCGGGCCCGGAGTCCTGACCGGGCTCGACGTCGGGGGCGCCGTCGGGCGCGGCTCCGCCCGTCGACGGCGGTTCGGCGTGAGCCGTGGGAGGCGTCACGAAGGGTCCGCGACGCTGATGGATCGCTTGGCGCGCAGGGAGATGGTGACGCCGTCCGGCGTCTCCTCGGCCCACAGGTCGACGACGAGCGCGGCGAGCACCGCCCAGGCGAAGCTGTCCTCACGAGGGACGACGGAGCTCTCGCACTTCCCGGTGACGCTGATGAGGACACCGTCGGGCTCGAGCTCGAACCGCGCGTCGATCACGGTGCCGGGCTGAGCGTTCGCGGCCAGGAGACCCGCCGCCTCCCCCACAGCGAGACGGACGTCCTCGAGCTGCTCGAGGTCGAAGCCCGCACGTGAGGCCACGGCGACCGCCGTGGACCGTACGAGGGACACCCAGCCGGTCTCGGCGGGCACGGACAGTCGAACGGTGCTCTGGGTCATCCGTGCTGCTCCTCGTCGCAGGTGTGCGTCGTGCCCGCGACGCTAACGCGAGGGGCGGCCCGCCACCAGCGTGCGGACGGCACGCTCGACGGGACCTGGGCACAGGGCACGAGGGCTAGTGCCCCGCTTTCAGGGATCCCAAACCTCGGAATCCACCGGATCGCCGGCCGGGGGCCGGACGCGGCCCTGAGCGATCAGCCTCCGGGTCTGTCTCTCGCCGGCCGGTTGCCGTGTCGTCGCAGCTGACCATCCGGGAACCCGCGACAGGCCAAGAAAGAACCGGTATTCGGCGTCGCTTCGGCTGCCGGTAGTCGAAACGCGGTCTATACCTCGCGAAACGACTACCGACGACGGGGACGTAGTCGGGGTGGTAGTCGAAACGCGGTCTATACCGCGCAAAACGACTACCGACGAGCGACCTAGAGCTGCCGATCTCGATCGCTTCCGGGGCTCGGCTGCCTAAGGTGGCCGGGTGACCGAGACGCCGGAGCTGAAGTCGTTCGGAGACCTTGCGCCCGACGACTTCGTGCGGCACTCGGTGTGGGTCAGCTGCCATGTCGCGGACCACGGCGAGCCTTGGTACGACGACACCGACGAGGAGACCTTCCGCCCGTACCTCGATCGCCTGCCGGTCGATCCCCGCTCCGGCATGTACGTGGTGGCCGCCATCTCGACCCTCCCCGACGGCAGGACGCTCCCGGCGTTCATCACGCCGTCGATCCAGGAGGGCGACGTCGGGGCTCTCCAGCCGCACGTCTTCGTCGGCGATCGGATGTTCGGGTTCTGGGGCGGGATGCTCGGAGTGGCCGAGGCCTACCGGAATGAGATGTACGCCGCCCTGGGAGCGACCGAGGCCGACGTGTTCCCGCTCCGGGTCGGTGCGCCCCCCGGCCTCGCGCTGGGAGTGGCCGAGGCGCTTGTCCCGGGTTGGATGGGCGTCTGACCGACCCCGCCCCGGCCCTGCGCTCGAGCACCGCTCACGTGAGCCGGACCGCCCCGAGCGCGCCATGTCGCCGTCGAACGACTGAGCGAACGAACGCCGTGTTCGCTTGGGGCTGAACACTTTTCCCTCATGCAGCGCCCAGGACCCGGTCGCACTGTCAGAGGTGCCGTGGATGATGTGATCACTCGCCCAGCACCCGAGGGAGGTGACCATGTCGACCACGTACGAGACGTACGACGATGCGTTCCCGCCCGACTGGTCGCCGGTGCCGCCCGAGCAGGAGCGTGCGTTCGCCGAAGCCCTGTGGCGGGAGTTCCCGCCCGAGCGCGAGGAGGTGCGCCCCGACTGCGAGCCGGTCGAGGCGGGACCCTTCTCCGAGCTCGACCTGATCGCCGCGGTGGATGGTGCAGCCGACCCGTTCGACCTCGTGCTGCTCCATGACCTCGACCCGGCCACGGTCACCGACCCCGCGGACCAGTTGCGGATCCTCACCGCCCTCGACCGGGTGGAGTGCCTCACCCAGGCACTCAGGGTCCGCACCCTCATGGCCCTCGGCGGCGCCGACGACGACCCCGCCTGGACCGGCTTGGACGAGCAGGAGCTGCGGCACGACGTCGCGATCGCGCGCCGCACCTCGGAGTACGCCGCCGGCCAAGCCCTCGAGGCTCGCCCGCACCATCACCCGCCACTACCCCGCCTTCCTGAGCGCGCTGCGCGACGGGCGGGTGTCCTGGGGGCACCTGGCCGTCCTGGTCGACCGCACCCGCTACGTCACCGACCCCGATGCCATCGCCGCCATCGCCACCCGCGCGCTGACCAGGGCCCTGACGCGCACGCCGGGGCAGTTCGCCACCGAGGTGGAGAAGCTCGTCGCCCGCTTCGACCCAGACGCCTCCGAACGCCACCGCCGCGCCAAGAAGAAGGAGCGCACGGTCTGGGCCAAGCGCCTCGCCGACGGCATGGGCATGCTCGGCTACGTCGACGACTGGGCCCTGGTCAACGCCGTCTACGAGACCATCGCCGCCGACGCCCGCGCCACGAAGAAGGCCACCCGGGCGAAGAACAAGGCACGCAAGGCCGCCCGGAGCGCGGCCCCCGAGCCGGCACCCGGCACCGACGTCGCCACGAGCGATGGTCAGGACGAGGACGAGCCCGACGCCGACACCGCCCGCGCGGACGCCCTCGCGGCCCGCGTCCTCGGCACCGTGAACTCCGACGGATCCGTCGTCTGGGATCGCGCCGCCTCCGTGGTCTACGAAGGCAACCTCGTCATCGACTTCCTCACCCTGACCCGCGAGCGCGACCGCATCGCCCTGCTGGACGGCCAGCCGGTCCCCGCCGCGATCGGCCGCGAGCTCGCCGCCGGGATCGCCGCCTGGCGCCGATTCGTCACCGACCCCGCCACCGACCACCTGATCGACGTCGGCAGCCGCTACACCGACCCCGGCCTGCGCCGCTTCCTCCTCGCGCGCGACATCTGCCGCAACCCCGTCCACCAGCACATCCCCACCTCCACCCGCCTGCAGATGGACCACGCCGAGGAGGCACCCCACGGCCCCACGAGCGCAGACAACTGCGGCGGCCTCTGCATCGGCAGCCACCAGCTCAAGACGGCCAGGCGCGTCGACATCACCGAATCCCGGGCCGACGGGTCGTGCACCTGGACCACCGGCCGCGGTCAGGTCCTCCACATCCCGCCCCGACCCTTCCTCGACCACCCCGACCCACCACCGCCGCCGAGACGTCGACCCGACGCACCGCCGGCGCCTGACCCTGCCGACGACATCCCGCCCTTCTGACCACCACGCACAGCCGTGAGCCGGACCCCCACCAGGGCATCCGGCCCACCGACATGCCCGAGACCGTGCGCAGCGGCCTTCGCGGGGTGGAGGATTCGACCTACGCGCCCCAGCCGAGGAGAGCAGATGAGCCGGCACGTGCAGGTGACGTTCGACGCGCGTGACCCGCGCGGCCTCTCGACGTTCTGGCGCGACGTCCTCGGCTACGTGCACCCCGCTCCCCCTGGCGTCCAGCTGCCCGAGGGTGCCGACCCGTTGGCGGCCTGGGACGACTTCCTCGAGCGGATCGGCGTCCCCGTGGAGCAGCGCAACTCCAGCTCCGCCATCGAGGACCCGGACGGCCACGGGCCGCGGATCTTCTTCCAGCAGGTGCCCGAGGACAAGGTCGCGAAGAACCGCGTCCATCTCGACGTCCGCGCCGCACCTGGGCTGCAGGGCGACGAGCGCATGGCAGCGCTGGAAGAGGGGTGCACGCGGCTCGTCGCCCTCGGCGCGAGTCGGCTGCGTCGTCACGAGCCGGCGCCGCCGCTGTCGTACGGCCACATCGTGATGGCCGACCCCGAGGGCAACGAGTTCTGCCTCGACTGACCTGAGGCCCCTCGCTAGGGCGTCAGGAAGTCGAGCACGAGCCGGTTGAACGCGTCGGCGTGCTCGATCTGCGTCCAGTGCCCGCAGCGGCCGAACACGTGCAGCCGCACGTCGGGCACGACGTCGAGCAGGTGCAGCGCATTCGACAGCGGGATCACACGGTCCTCGCGACCGTGCACCACGAGCGTCGGCTGCGGCAAGCGTGCGATCTCGTCGTCCGGCGTCACCATCGCGTCGACCCACCGCTGGCGCGGCGCGGGGAACATCGCGGCGAACGACTCCTGGAACCCCGGATGGATCGACGCCTCGTAGCGCACCTGGGCCAGCTCGTCGGTCACGAGCGCGCGCGAGTGGGCGAAGATCCCGATGAGCTCGCGCATGCTCTCGACAGACGGCTCGTAGCCCCACACGCGGTCGAGCCCGTCGGTGATCTCGAACGGGACGCCGACGCTCCCCATCAGCACGAGTCGCGACACCCGCTCGGGGTGCCGCGCCGCGACCCGCAGCGCCAGCGCGCCGCCGAAGCTGTTGCCGACGAGCGCGACCTGCTCCAGGCCGAGCGCGTCGAGGAAGCCGACGACCTGGCCGACCCACGTGTCCATCGAGTAGTCCACGCCGTCCGGCCGCTCGGTGAAGCCGAAGCCCACCAGGTCCGGCGCGTAGACCGAGAAGCTCCGGCGACAGCGCCGGGATCGTGAGCCGCCAGTTCGCGTACGCCGTGACGCCCGGGCCGGAGCCGTGCAGCAGCACGACGGGCGCGCCGGCACCTGCGTGCAGGTAGTTGGTGCTGATTCCTGCGGCGTCGACGGTGGATCCGATCTCGGGGCGTGCCTGCGCATCCGTCACGCACGCCAGCATGCCGCGCGGGCGCACGCACCGATGCCCGGAGTCCCGCGACACGGGACGGTCGGGTCGTCACCGGACGTTCACCGACGCGTCGGCTGAACACGAGCCGGATGACCGAATCCGCCGCTGGGCTGCGCGCGTGAGCGTGATGACGCAGACGCTGGTCGCCCCTCGGACGCCGGACACCCCGGCACCCCTGGCGCGGCACGCCCAGGACTCCGACCTGGCAGCCATCCTCGACGTGTACGCCGCGTGCCGCACGAGCGACCCGACGTACCCCGCCGGGGTGGGCGGTTCGCAGGCCCCGGACCTCGCGGAGTGGTTCTTCCGCAAGCCCCTAGCGGCCTGCCTGGTCGTCGAGGAGCCCGACGGCGTGATCGTCGGGGTCGCCGGCCTCCGCGCGGCCGCTCCCCCGCCGTCGGCGCGCGGCGACCGCCGCGTGCGGTGGATGGAGTCGTGCCGCCTCGCCGTCCACCCGGACCACCGCGGGGGTGCCGCATCGCGGGCCCTCACCTCGGCGAGGATGCGTGCCGCGTTCGAGCTCGGGGCCGACAAGCTGTGGCTGCGCTGCCTGCCCGGCTCGCCCGCGCACGGCCTCTACCTGAGGGTCGGCTGGTCGTTCCTGTCGCGCGGACACATCGACGTCCCCGGCGAGGCGTCGCGCCCGGCCGTGCTCCTGCAGCGCGCCGTCGCACCGCTGGCAGCGCACCGCGTGACCCCCTGACCGACCCTTGGCGCGGACGGCCGTCGGCCCCGCGTGGTGGGATCGGGGCATGACGCGAGCCGGAGCCCCCGACCCGGTTCTCGTCGCGAGGCTTCGCGCACAACAGCTGACCGAGCGGGCGGCGTCCGACCCGGTGGCCGTGGTCGAACGGATCCTCGCGGTGCAGGCGCAGGACGGCCGCGGTTTCCGCCTCGCCGTACGCGCCCGCTCCACCGTCGCGGCCGCGTCGACCGTCGACCGGGCGCTCACCGACGACCGCAGCCTCGTCGTCGACTGGCTGGGCCGCGGCACGCTGCACCTCGTCACCGCCGAGGACAGGCACTGGCTCCACGCCCTGCTCGCGCCGCAGCTCACCACCGCCACGAAGCGGCGGCTCCAGCAGGAGGGCGTCGACCCAGCGATGGCCGAGCGCGGAGTCGCCCTCGTGGCGCGCACGCTTCGCGAGGACGGCCCGCAGAGCCGCGCGCAGCTGCGCGAGCGGCTCGACGCCATCGGGGTGCGCACCCAGGGCCAGGCCCTGGTGCACCTGCTCGGGGCCGCGACGACGCAAGGCCACGTGCTGCGCGGGCCGGTGGCGGGCGGCGAGCAGCTCTTCGCCGACCCGCTCACCTGGCTGGGGCCGCAGCCCGCCCTGCCCGACCGCCACGTGCTCCTCGCCGAGCTCGCACGGCGCTACCTCGTCGGCCACGGCCCGGCCTCCGACCGCGACCTCGCCTACTGGACGGGGCTCACCCTCGGCGACGCGCGCACCGGGCTCGCGGGCGTGCACCACCTCGTCGAGCACGGGGACGGCCTCGTCTCGCTGCGAGCCGAGCAGCCCGACGACACCGCACTCCCCGAGCCGGTGCTGCTCGGCCCGTTCGACCCCCTGCTGCACGGCTGGGTGTCGCGCGAACGCGTGCTCGGCGAGGACCTCGGCGTCGTGACGAGCAACGGGATCTTCCGCCCGGTGGCCCTCGTCGACGGCCGTGCACCGGCCGTGTGGCGGCTCGCCGGCGGCACGCTCACCTGGGAGGTGCGCGAGGGCTGGTCCCTGCCGCAGCGCGCGGAGCAGGCCCTGCGACGCGACGCCGACGCCGTGCGGGCCTACCTCGCAGCTTGAGCCGCGGTCAGTGGCCGGCGAGCTCGAGCGCGCGGACGTCGCTGCGCAGGCGGGCGGACGGCCAGCGCAGGAAGCCGATGCTGACGACGACGAGGCCGATCACCGCCATGATCGTGACGGAGAAGGCGGGGCTGGTGCGGTCGGCGATGAAACCGGCAACGAGGTAGCCGAGCGCCGTCACCGCGGCGAAGCCGGCGCTGGCGATGCCGATCACCCGGCCGCGGTGCTCGTTCTTGGTGAGCAGCGTCGTGAACGACATCACCGGCACGAGGAAGGCCTGGGCCACGCCCGACACGAACCACAGCACGACGAGCACGACGATCGGCGGCTCGATGCCCGTGAACAGCAGCGGCAGGCACACGGCGATCGACAGGGGCAGCACGAGGTCGAGCTGGTCCCGCGGTGCACGGCGTCCGACGAGGATCGAGCCGAGCGCGGCACCGGTGATCACCGACGCCATGAGCACGCCGCCCCAGGCGTCGAGCTCGCCGTTGCTGCGCACGTAGGCGAGCGCCACCGCCTCAGGCGCGACGAGCGAGGCGGCCATGCCCCAGCCGAGCAGGACGAGGGCGCGGCGCGAGCGGTCGGCCATGAGCATGCGCCAGCCCTCGGCGAGATCGGCGAAGAGCTGACCGACCGACTCGGTGGCGTCGAGCATCGACGGCCGGTTCTTCACGAACGCCGCGATCAGCGCGTACGACACGACGAACGAGATGGCGTCGATGAAGAGCGCGGCCTGCGGCGAGGTCAGCTGCACGACGATGCCGCCGAGCACCAGGCCGATCGCCTGGTTCGCGAGGTGGAGCGACCGGGTCAGGCCCGTGCCCGCGGTGACGAGCGAGGGGGTGCCGAGCACGTCCGGGATCGACGCGGCGCGAGCCGACTCGAACAGCGGCGTAAAGAGCTCGGCGACGAACAGCAGCGCGAACAGGAGCCACAGCGGCGCGCCCGGCCCGGCGGCCAGCGCGAGCACCGCGATCGCGATCGCGCGCGCGACGTCGGCGAGCAGCATGAGCGACTTGCGGCTGAAGCGGTCGGCAAGCGAGCCGAGCAGCGCGGCGCCGAGGAAGGTCGGGATGAACGACACCGCGAAGGTGGCGGCGGCCAGCAGCGCCGACCCCGTGTCGGACAGCACGAGCAGGGCGAGCGCGACGCGCGCGATCTGGTCGCCGGCCTCGCTGGCGACCTGGGCGGCCACCAGCCCGCGGAACTCGGGCACGGCCAGGACCTCACGGACACCGGCGCGCTGACGACCACCAGTCCGACCTTCGTCGGCAGCGCTCACGCGTAGAACACCCTCTCCACGACCCCCCGTGCGCGACGCGTGATCCGCCGGTAGTCGTCCAGCAGTGCCCCGCTCTCGCCGGGAGCGTAGCCGAGCACCTGGGACACGGCGGCGAGGTCGCGCGTGTCGGTCGGCACCATGTCGCTCGCTCGGCCCCGTACCAGCATCACCGCGTCACGGACGCGGGTCGCGATGCGCCACGACGCCACGAGATGGTCGGCGTCCTCCTGGTCGAGCAGGCCGGCCTCCACCGCGCCGACGAGCGCCGGGACGGTGCGCGTCGTCCGGAGTTCGGGCACCACGTAGCCGTGCTGGAGCGCCAGGAGCTGCGCCACCCACTCGACGTCCGACAGCCCTCCGCGACCGAGCTTGGTGTGCAGGCCGGGGTCGGCGCCGCGCGGCAGCCGCTCCGCCTCCATGCGGGCCTTGAGCCGCCGGATCTCGCGCACGTCGTTCTCGGCGATGCCGCCCTCGGGGTAGCGCAGCGGGTCGATGAGCGAGACGAACTCACGACCGAGCTGGTCGTCGCCGGCCACGGGCTCGGCGCGCAGCAGCGCCTGCGCCTCCCAGGTCGAGGACCACTTCTCGTAGTACGACGCGTACGACGCGATCGTGCGCACCAGCGGGCCGTTGCGCCCCTCGGGCCGCAGCGACGCGTCGACCTCGAGCACCGGGTCAGGGGTCGGGATCATGAGCAGCCGCCGCAGCTCGGCGGCCACCGCCAGCGCGGCCTCGTGCGCGTCGCGGTCGTCGGCCCCCGGCAGCGGGTCGTGCACGAAGAGCACGTCGGCGTCGCTCGCGAAGCCGAGCTCGCCGCCGCCGAAGCGACCCATGGCCACGACGAGGAAGCGGGTGGGGAGGGCACTCCCCCGCTCGGCCATCACGGCCCGCTCGGCGATCTCGAGCGCGCCGGCGATCGTGGCGCCGGCGATGGCCGACAGCGCGACGCCCGCGTCGTCGACCTGGGCCGTGCCGAGCAGCTCCGCGACGGCGGTGCGGAACAGTTCGCGACGGCGCAGCGCGCGCACGGCGGCGACCGCCACCTCCGGATCCTCGTGCCGGCGCGCGGCAGCGAGCGCCTCCACGTCGAGGGTCTCGCGCGTGCGCGGCACGAGCTCCTCGTCGTCGGCGAGGATCGTCACCGCTTCTGGCGCGCGCATGAGCAGGTCGGACGCGTACCGGCTCGAGGCCAGGACGGTCGCGAGCCGTTGCGCCGCAAGGGATTCGTCGCGCAGCAGACGGAGGTACCACGGCGTCGACCCGAGCGAGTCGCTCATGCGGCGGAACGCCAGCAGGCCTGCGTCCGGGTCGGGCGCTACGGCGAACCACCCGAGCATGACCGGCAGCAGCGTGCGCTGGATCGCCGCACGGCGCGTGACGCCGGAGGTCAGCGCCTCGAGGTTGCGCAGCGCGCCGACGGGGTCGTTGTAGCCGAGCGCCTCGAGCCGCTGCCGGGCCGCCTCGTGCGTCAGCCGCGCTTCGCCTGCGTCGAGCCGGGCGACGGCGTTGAGCAGCGGGCGGTAGAACAGCTTCTCGTGCAGCCGCCGCACCTCGCGGCGGTGCTTCTTCCAGGCCTCGTTGAGCTCGGCGACCGGGTCGGTGCGCATCCCCATCGAGCGGGCGATGCGGCGGAGGTCGTCGTCGCCCTCCGGCACGACGTGCGTGCGGCGGAGGCGGTAGAGCTGGATGCGGTGCTCGAGCGTGCGCAGGAACGCGTACGACTGCGAGAGGTTCGACGCGTCCTCGCGGCCGACGTACCCCCACGTCGCCAGCGACTCGAGCGCGGTCATGGTCGTCGAGCTGTGGAGCATGACGTCGCTCCGGCCGTGCACGAGCTGCAGCAGCTGCACCGAGAACTCGACGTCGCGCAGGCCGCCGGCGCCGAGCTTGAGCTGACGGTCGGCGTCCTTGGCCGGCACGTTCTGCTCGACGCGACGGCGCATGGCCTGCACGTCCTCGACGAAGTGGGGCCGGTCGGCGGCGCCCCACACTAACGGCGTGACGAGGTCGACGAACGCGGCTCCGAGGCTCGAGGTCGCCCGCGGCGGGCCGTGCCTTGAGCAGCGCCTGGAACTCCCAGGTAGACGCCCAGCGCCGGTAGTAGCCGTCGTACGACGCGAGCGTGCGCACGAGCGCGCCGGACTTCCCCTCGGGGCGGAGATTCGGATCGACCTCCCAGATCGACCCCTCCGACGTCGGTGCGTTGCAGGCGCGCATGAGCGACTGCGCGAGCCGCGTGCCCGCCCGCAGCGCCTCGGTCTCGTCGACGCCCTCTGCCGGCTCGACGACGTACACGACGTCGACGTCGGAGATGTAGTTGAGCTCGCGCCCGCCGCACTTGCCGAGCGCGATCACCGCGATGCGCGCGAGCGATGCGGCGTCGGGGTGCTCGGCACGGCCGATCGCGAGCGCGGCCTCGAGCGTGGCATCGGCCAGCTCGGCCAGCGCCGCGGACACGTCGACGAAGGACGCCGAGTCGGCGAGGTCGGACGCCGTGATCGCCAGCAGCCGTCGCCGGTAGGCGACCCGCAGCGCCGTGAGCGTCTCGGTTCCCGTGCCGGACGCGATGGGCTCCGAGGACCGCGGCTCGGCGCCGACGGCGCGCAGGAGCTCGCGGCGAACGACGTCGGCCGGGGCGAAGTCCGGGTCGTCCTCGTCGCGCGCGCAGAGCGCCGTCCAGTCGCCGGGGTTGCGGGCGAGGTGGTCGCCGAGCGCGGCCGAGGCGCCGAGCACCGCGAGCGCACGACGTCGGGTCTCGGCGTCGACGTCGAACTGCTCGACGAACGCGCGCGCAGCCGGGTCGGCCGTCTCGGCGATGCGCGCAAGCGAGGCGAGCGCGAGGTCGGGGTCGGCGGCGAGGCCGAGGTCGTCGAGCGCCGCCGTGCCGAGGCCGACGAGGCCCGGGTCCGAGAGGAGGCGGACGGCGAGCGCTGCGTCGGCGAAGCCGAGCCGGGCGAGACGCCCCTGCAGGCTTCCCGTCCGGCCCTCGGCCGTGCCGTCGAGCGACATCAGGGCCGCGGACTGCCGGCGGATGCGCGGACGACGTCGGCGAACGCCACGGCGAACGGACGCCAGGCGGCGCGCATCTCCTCGGACCGGTCGACCATCTCGGTCAGCACGGCGTCGGTGGTGCGTCCGCACTTCTCGACGGGCGCCGGGTCGTCGGCGAACCACGAGCCGAGGATCTCGACGTCGACCTCGGGATGGAACTGCACCGCCCACGCGGCGTCGCCGAGGCGGTAGGCCTGGATCGGGCAGTCGGGCGTGCGGCCGAGCAGCACCGCGCCCGCGGGGGCCTCGATCATCGCGTCGCCGTGGTACTGCGCGACGGGGACGCCCTGTGGGAGGACCGAGAAGACCGGGTCGTCGGCCGCGGCCTCGGTGAGCTCGATCTCGTACACGCCGACCTCGGACACGGGCGCACGGTCGACGACGCCACCGCACGCCAGCGTCATCACCTGGCCGCCGAGGCAGACGCCGAGGACGGGGACCCCTGAGGCCACGGTGCTCGCCACGAGGGTGCGCTCGTCCGGCAGCCACGGGGCCACGTGGTCCTCCCACGCGGCCATCTCGCCGCCGAGCACCACCAGGCCGTCGACGTCGTCGGGCAGCGCCGTCGGCACGGTCTCGCCCTGGTCGGCGCGCACGACGACGATCTCGACGCCGTCCTCCTCCCACCAGTCGCCGAGCAGCGCCGGCGGATCGGTGGGGTCGTTCTGCACGACGAGGAGGCGGACGGGCGCGGATGCGCCCTCGATGGTCTGGGAGGTCATCGGGGTGCCTTGTTCGCTCGAGGACCGGCGCACGGAGCCGGGCCGGAGGGGTTACAGGACGGGCAGGTAGCGCGCGAGCTCGAAGGGGGTGACCTGGCGGCGGTAGTCGGCCCACTCCTGCCGCTTGTTGCGCAGGAAGTGGTCGTAGACGTGCTCGCCGAGGGTCTCCGCGACGAGCTCGCTGCGCTCCATCACCGTGAGGGCCTGGCCGAGCGAGGTCGGCAGCGGCTCGATGCCGAGGGCACGCCGCTCGGACTCGGTGAGCGCCCACACGTCGTCCTCGGCGCCGGGCGGCAGCTCGTAGCCACCCTCGATCCCCTTGAGGCCGGCCGCGAGCATGACGGCGAACGCGAGGTACGGGTTGGCCGCGGTGTCGATCGAGCGGAACTCGACGCGCGTGCTGTTGCCCTTGCTCGGCTTGTACATCGGCACGCGCACGAGGGCGCTGCGGTTGTTGTGGCCCCAGCAGACGTACGCCGGAGCCTCGCCGCCGCCCCCGAGGCGCTTGTAGGAGTTCACCCACTGGTTGGTGACGGCGGTGATCTCCGGCGCGTGCCTCAGCAGGCCGGCGATGAAGCTGCGTCCGACCTTCGACAGCGAGTAGTCGGCACCGGCCTCGTAGAAGGCGTTGCGGTCGCCCTCGAACAGCGACAGGTGGGTGTGCATGCCCGAGCCCGGGTGCTCGGCGAACGGCTTCGGCATGAAGGTGGCGTACACGCCCTGCTCGAGCGCGACCTCCTTCACCACGAGGCGGAAGGTCATGATGTTGTCGGCGGTGGTGAGCGCGTCGGCGTAGCGCAGGTCGATCTCCTGCTGGCCGGGTGCGCCCTCGTGGTGGCTGAACTCCACCGAGATGCCCATCGCCTCGAGCATCGTGATCGCCTGGCGGCGGAAGTCGTAGCCGAGGCCGTGCGGGGTGTGGTCGAAGTAGCCGACCTGGTCGATCGGCGTCGGCACCTCGCCCTTGGCGAACCCCTGCTCGAGCAGGAAGAACTCGATCTCGGGGTGCGTGTAGAACGTGAAGCCGAGCTCTGCGGCCTTGGCGAGCTGACGCTTCAGCACGTGGCGCGGGTCGGCGTACGACGGGCTGCCGTCGGGCATGAGGATGTCGCAGAACATGCGGCCGACGCCCGGGCTCTCGCCGCGCCACGGCAGCACCTGGAAGGTGCTCGGGTCCGGCTTGGCGAGCATGTCGGACTCGAAGACGCGGGCGAAGCCCTCGATCGCCGAGCCGTCGAACCCGATGCCCTCGGAGAAGGCGCCCTCGAGCTCGGCCGGGGCCACGGCCACCGACTTCAGCATGCCGAGCACGTCGGTGAACCAGAGGCGCACGAAGCGGATGTCGCGCTCTTCGATCGTCCGGAGGACGAACTCCGTCTGCTTGTCCATGCGGTCATCTTGTCCTACCTCGTGTGACAGGCACATGTCGCCTCGCCACATGCCCGGCGACTCCTCCGCCTAGGCTTGCGACGTGCCCCAGCTCCGGCTCGCCCTCGCCCAGGTCAACCCGTGCGTGGGCGACCTCGCGGGCAACCTCGACCTCGTCCTCACCGCCGCCCGCGACGCCCACGCCGCCGGCGCACGGCTGCTCGCCCTCCCCGAGATGGTCGTCACCGGCTACCCGGTCGAGGACCTCGCGCTGCGGCCGTCGTTCCAGGCCGCCAGCCGGGCTGCACTCGACGACCTGGCCGGGCGGCTCGTCGACGAGGGCCTGGGCGCGCTCGTGGTGGTCGTCGGCTACCTCGACGTGATCGACGACGGCCGCGACCGGCTCGGCCGTCCGCGCGGAGGCCCCCAGAACGCCGCCGCCGTGGTGACCGGCGGCCGTGTCGTCGCCCGCTACGCCAAGCACCACCTGCCCAACTACGGGGTCTTCGACGAGTTCCGCTACTTCGTGCCGGGCAGCTCCACCACCGTCGTGCGCGTCGACGGCGTCGACGTCGCGATCGCCATCTGCGAGGACCTCTGGCAGGACGGCGGCCCCGTCGCACAGGTGCGCGACACCGGTGCCGGCCTCCTCGTGGTCATCAACGGCTCGCCGTACGAGCGCAACAAGGACGACGTACGTCTCGAGCTGTGCGCCCGACGCGCGGTCGAGGCGGGCTGCGCGCTCGCCTACGTCAACATGGTCGGCGGCCAGGACGAGCTCGTCTTCGACGGCGACTCCCTCGTGGTCGACGCCACCGGCGCGCTCGTCGCCCGCGCGCCGCAGTTCGAGGAGACGCTGCTCGTCGTCGACCTCGACCTCCCCATGGCCGACCCGACCACGAGCGCGTCGACCGCCGCCATCGGCTTCCCGCTTACGCCGTACGCCGCCGAGCCGGCGACCGTGGCGCCGCGGCTCGGCGACGAGGCCGAGGTGTGGCAGGCGCTGGTCGTCGGCCTCCGCGACTACATCCGCAAGAACGGGTTCCGCTCGGTCGCCCTCGGTCTGTCCGGTGGCATCGACTCCGCGGTCGTCGCGGCGATCGCGTGCGACGCGCTCGGCGCCGACAACGTGCACGGCGTCTCCCTGCCGAGCGTCTACTCGTCCGAGCACTCCAAAGGCGACGCCGCCGACATGGCCGGGCGCACCGGGCTGCACTACCGCACGGTCGAGATCGCCCCGATGGTCGACGCGTTCATGGGGCAGCTGCACCTCACCGGCCTCGCCGAGGAGAACCTGCAGGCGCGCGTGCGCGGCACCACGCTCATGGCCATCTCGAACTCCGAGGGCCACCTGATCCTGGCGACCGGCAACAAGAGCGAGCTCTCGGTCGGCTACTCGACGATCTACGGCGACGCCGTCGGCGGCTACGCGCCCATCAAGGATGTGCCCAAGGTCGACGTGTGGGCGCTCGCCCGCTGGCGCAACGCGGATGCCGAGGCGCGAGGCGAGACTCCCCCGATCCCGCCGAACAGCATCGACAAGCCGCCGTCGGCCGAGCTGAGGCCCGGGCAGCTCGACACCGACTCGCTGCCCGACTACGCCGTCCTCGACGACCTGCTCGACGACTACGTCGAGAACGACCGCGGCGCAGCCGAGCTCGTGGCCGATGGGTTCGACCAGGCGCTGGTCGAGCGCGTGCTGCGGCTCACGGACGTCGCCGAGTACAAGCGCCGGCAGTACCCCCCGGGCACGAAGATCTCGTCCAAGGGCTTCGGCCGCGACCGCCGTCTGCCCGTCACGAACCGCTGGCGCGAGACGTTGCCCGAGCAGGGCTAGCGCGCGAGGAAGCCGGCGAGCGCAGCGTCGACGACCTGGGTCGAGCCCGCGCCCGGAGCCGGGTCGCGGCCGCTCGAACGCACCTGGTTCATGTAGACGCTCGTGCCGATGATGAGCGTGATGAGCAGCTCGAGGTCGGCGTCCGCCCGGATCTCGCCGCGTTCGATCCCGCGGCGCAGCACGACGCGGAACGTCTCGCGGCGCGGCTCGATGACCGTGTCGTAGAACGACTCGAACAGGCGCGGGTTCGACTTCGCGTGCGCCATGACGCGGTGGAAGACGAGCCCGTTCGGGGTCTGCACGTACGACCGCCACCAGGCGTCGACGAGGAAGAGGATCCCCTCGCGCACCGTCCCCTCGGGCACGTCGTCCGGCAGACCCATCACGAGCGCGCCGAGCGAGGCCACCACGAGGTCGTCCTTGGTGGGCCAGCGGCGGTAGATCGTGGCCTTGCTGACGCCGGCGCGGGTCGCGACCTCCTCGACCGAGAGGCCGGTGGGGCCGACCTCGGCGAGCAGGTGGAGCGCCGCGTCGAGGATCGCCGAGTCGGCCCGGACGTCGCGAGGACGTCCGGGCGCGCGCGTACGGCTGACGGTCACGACCTCTCGGCCTCACCCTTCGCGGTCGGGGCGATGTACTCCTCGGCCGCCTCGGTGGCGTACGTGTCCTCGAGCGCGGCGGCCTCGGCGTTCGCCTCCTCGCGCGTGTGCGCCTCGCCCACGTGCGGGTGCTCGTGGCCCGGGCCCCCTGGACCGGCGGGACGGCCCTTCTGCGGCGGGGTGATCGGCGGCAGCAGGAACCAGACGACCAGGGCCGCCACGAGCACGAGCGCCATCGAGATCAGGCTCGTGACGTGCGCGGCCGACAGGAATGAGTCGAACGCGATGGCCTTGCCCTGCGCGACCAGCTCTGCCGGGGCGCCGTTCGCCGCGAGCGAGTCGAGCACGCGCACCGTGCCGCCCACCGAGTTGGTGGCGGCGTCGACGGCCTCCGGCGGCAGGTTGGCCGGCAGCTTCTCGAGCACCGGCCGCACGTTGGACGCGTACTGCGTCGCCAGCACCGTGCCGATGACCGCGACGCCGAACGCACCGAAGACCTGGCGCACGGTGTTCTGCACCGCCGAGCCGGCACCGGCGCGGGCCAGGGGCAGCGCGTTCTGCATCACTGTCGACGCGGGGGCGATCACGTTGCCCATGCCGAAGCCGAACACGAAGAAGATGACCAGCACGAGCCAGAGCGGGGTCGAGAGCGACAGCGACGCGACGCCGAGCAGGGCCAGCGTGACAGCGACGAGGCCGAAGGTCATGACGCGCTTGTATCCGAACCGCTCGACCATCTTGGCGCTGCGCGGCGCAGCGATGATCTGGCCGACCGCGAACGGCAGGAAGCAGAGTCCGGCCGACAGGGTCGAGTAGCCGCGGATGGACTGCAGGAAGAACGGCAGCGTGAACGTGATGCCCGACAGCGCGAAGAACGCGAGGCTCACCGCGCTGAGGCTGACGGCGTACCCGCGGTTCTTGAAGAGGGTGACGTCGAAGCTGCGGTGGTCGCTGCGGGCCTCCATCACGATGAACAGCGCGAGCACCGCGATGCCCAGCACCATCGGGATCCACACGGACGGCGTGAGGAACGTGAGCGTCACCGAGGCGTGGATGATGCCGTAGACCAGCAGGACGAGACCGGTGAACGAGATGAGCAGACCGGGGATGTCGAGGCGCTGCGGGTTCGGGTTCTTCGTCTCGGGGACGACGACGATGATCCCGATCAGGCCGATGATCACGATCGGCACGTTGATGAGGAAGACGGCGCCCCAGTCGTTGCCGGTCAGGCCGTTGAACCACTCCGGGTGCTCGAGCAGCAGGCCGCCCAGCACCGGGCCGAGGGCGACGGCCGCGCCGACCGCACCGGCCCAGGCGCCGATGGCCTTGCCGCGCTCGTGCGGCGGGAAGACCACGGTGATGACGGCGAGCGTCACCGGGAGGACTGCGGCGCCGCCGATGCCCATGACGCCGCGGAACAGGATGAGCATCGCCGGGGTCGTCGCGAACGCGCAGATCGCGGAGGCGACGGCGAAGATGACGAGGCCGATCATGAGGATCCGCTTGCGGCCGTACTTGTCGCCGAGCACTCCCCAGGTGAACAGCAGCGCGGCGAACACGAGGATGTAGGAGTCGACGGCCCAGACGAGCTGGCTCTGGTCGGCGCCGAGGTCGCGCTGGATCGTCGGCAGGGCGATGTTGAGGATCGTGTTGTCGAGCACGACCACGAGAAGGCTGGTGACGAGCACACCGAGGATCGCCCAGCGGCGGGGATGGCCCGCGCCTGAGGTCTGCCAGCCGGCGGTGGGTGCCTCGGCGGCTGCCTCGCGACGGGCGGCGCGTGAGTCGGACATGGGGTTCTCCTAGCGGCCGGCGTCCCCCGACGGGCCCTGGTGCGGTGGTCCGACCCCCTCGGCCGGACGGTGTGAGGCGAGCCTCACCAATATCGAAACGCAACCGTACCGTATCGAACGGACGACGCGAGCGCACCCGGGTAGGTGACGCCGGGGGGCCTTCGTGTCACCATGGCTCTCGAACGGGTACCCACCTCGGGACTCGAGTCGCCTGGAGGTCGTCATGACCAGCACGTCCCCGCACGTCCCGGAGCCCCTGTACGGCGGCTCGTCCGTCGGACGCCGCGTCTCCGTCCACGACCTCGCCGCCGCCAAGGCCCGCGGCGAGAAGTGGCCCATGATCACCGCCTACGACGCCCTCACCGCGCGCGTCTTCGACGAGGCGGGCATCCCCGTCCTGCTCGTCGGCGACTCGGCCGCGATGGTCGTCTACGGTTACGACTCCACCGTGCCCGTCACGGTCGACGAGCTCATCCCGCTCGTCGCCGGCGTCGTGCGCGGCTCGCAGCGCGCCATGGTCGTCGCCGACCTGCCGTTCGGGTCGTACCAGGCCTCCCCCGCGCAGGCGCTCGAGACGGCCAGCCGCTTCATGAAGGAGACGGGCTGCCACGCGGTCAAGCTCGAGGGCGGCGCCCGCGTGCTCCCGCAGGTCGAGCTGCTCGTGTCCTCCGGCATCCCCGTGATGGGCCACCTCGGCCTCACGCCGCAGTCGGTGCACGCCTTCGGCGGCTACAAGGTGCAGGGCCGGGGCGAGGACGGCGTCACGCTGCTCCAGGACGCCAAGGCGATGCAGGCCGCGGGCGCGTTCGCGGTCGTCCTCGAGGTGGTGCCCGCCGACCTGGCCGCACAGGTCTCGCAGGTGCTCGCGATCCCCACGGTCGGCATCGGTGCCGGGCCGGGCACCGACGCCCAGGTGATCGTCTGGCAGGACATGGCCGGCCTGACGCCCGGCCGCACCGCGAAGTTCGTGAAGAAGTACGCCGACGTCCAGGGCGTGCTGCACGACGCCGCGCAGGCCTGGGCCGCCGACGTCGTCTCGGGCGCGTACCCCGCCGAGGAGCACACGTACAGCTGAACTACCGGCCGGTAGCGACGGAGCCCGCGCGGCGTGCCGCGCGGGCTCCCGCGCGCCCAGGCGGCATCCTCGTGCACCGAACGACGTCGTCAGGCGTCCGCATGAGAGGTGTCGCCCATGGGCCCCACGCAGGCCGTGCAGCTCCGTCTTCAGCAAGTACGCCACGTTCAGCGGCCGCGCCCGCCGGTCCGAGTACTGGTGGTTCGTCGCCTTCTCGGTGCTGCTGCTGGTGATCGCGGCCGTCATCGACAACGCCGCAGGGCTGCACTTCAAGGACCAGGCCATCGGCTGGGCCTACTCGATCGTCGCGCTGCTGCTGTTCATCCCGAGCATCGCGGTGACCATCCGCCGGCTCCACGACACCGGCCGCAGCGGCTGGTGGTGGTTCCTGTCGCTGCTGTGCGGCATCGGCGCGATCATCCTGTTCGTGTTCTGCCTGCTCGAGGGCACCAGCGGGCCGAACGAGTACGGCCCCGACCCCAAGTCCTGACGCACGACGTCCCGGGCGGCCCGCAGCCGCTAGCGCAGCGTCGGGTCGAACGGCTCCCACCCGAGCCATGACGCGAGGTCGCGCCGCAGCAGCGGGTCGTCCGGGACGAGCGAGGCACCGAACGTCGTGCCGTGCTCCGAGGCGAGGTGAGCGGCGTACGCCGACACCGCCGCAGCGCCGGGCACGCCCGCCAGGTCGTCGAAGACCGGCGTCGCCGGCAGCGGGGTGCTGCCGAACGTCGTGCCGTGCGCGGCATCGAGCGCGTAGGCCGCCCAGAGCAGGAGCTCCGCCCTCGTCATGAGCGCGTCGGGGCAGAACCGGCCCGTCGCGCAGGCCACCGGCACCCCCGCGAGCCGCAGCGCCTCAGCGTCCAGCGCGTACTGCGCCGCCGCGTCGAGGTCGCGCAGCACTCCCCCCGCCGTAGCGGCGCGGCTGAGCCCGGCCGCACGGCGCACCCACGTCGCAGCTGTCGCCCGAGTGACCGTCCCGTCCGGGTTGGCGGCCGTGTGCGTGCGGTCCGGGTCGATCTGGGCGAGGGCGGCCAGCTCGAACGGCGCCGTCGCCGGGTCGTCGCGGTCCATGTCGAGGAAGCGGCTGACGCTGAGGAACTGACCCGATCGCGTGAGCCGGTACTGCACGTCGCGAGCGCTGACCGCGGACGGGGCCAACCGCTGCGCGACAGACAGCGCCGCCAGCGTCCCCGCTGCCGCGCCGACGGCCGTCATCTCGGGCTGCACGCGCGTCGCCCCGTTGACGATGCGCGTCTGGGAGATGTTGCGCTCGGCGAGGATCAGGCCCTGCACGTCGGCGCTGACGAGCGCACGCAGCGGGATCCCGTACGGCCCCACGGGAACAACGCCTCCGACGGTCGCGGGCCGGTCCGCGGTGGTCTCGAGCCCGCTCTCGAGGTCGGCGGCGGCCGACCCTCCGTGCATGTCGCTGCGGTAGTAGCCGATCGCGATCGTGTCGGCGGGCTGCACGAGCGCCGCGGACGCGCTGGTCTCCCCGTGCGGCCCTGCGATGGCCTCGCCGTGCGGCGTGCGGAGCACCTGGCTCCCCGTCAGGGTCGTGAGACCCACGCCGCGGCGCGACTCGCGGGTGTACGGGATCACCGGCATCGCAGCCTCGAACGCGGCGTACGTGGTCTTCAGCTCGACGCCGTTGCACCGCTGGGTGCGGCTCCACGGCGTGTCGAAGCCCTCGTCCGTCGCGACCGACCACGTGGGCTGGCCCAGCTTGTTCTGCATGTACCAGACGAACTGGATCGACCTCAGCTTCGCGCGGCAGTCGATCCGGTGCCGGTAGGCCGGGTCCTCGAGGTAGCGCACCGAGAGCTCGGCGCCGCCGAGGTCGCCCGCCTGCCAGGTGGGGTAGTCGTTCGCGTAGTTGAGGACCGTCCGCGTGATGCGCCACGGCTGCGACGCGAAGTACGGCGTCTTGCCGGGGTTCGGCAGACCGCGGTACTGCAGCGCCCACGTGGGGCTCCACGGCAGGCCCTGCGAGTTGTTGTACGAGGAGCCGCCCTTCACGACGCGGGAGGCGAAGTACGCGAGGACCCGTGCCTTCGTGGCTGCCGGGTTCTTGTCGCCCACCGGCGTCGGGAACGGGGCGCCCACGAGGTTGAGCGCCTTCGGCATCGTCCCGCCGCCGTAGGAGCGGACGACGGCGGCATACGTGATGCGCTGGATGTGGCCTGCGGGCGCGGAGCCGGGCGTGTTCCCGAGGCCGTTGCCCGAGCGGTACGCCGCACCCGCGGGCACGAGCACCGAGCCGTTCTCGCTCGCGTCGATCACCACCGACGTCGCGATCACGTCGGACTGCTTCGGCGCGATCGTGCGCGTCCAGCGCACGCCTGTGATGCGGGTGCCCGTCATCACCGGTGCTACGTCGACGCCGAGCTGCACGATGACGCCGGCGTCCTGCAGGAGTCGGGTGTAGACGCGTCGCCCCACCGACGGCGAGACGCACACCGAGCGTCCGCTCGACCCGGCGCCGTAGCAGGTGCTGGCGTGCGGCCAGCCGATGCGCGCGTACTCGTCGAGGAAGGCCCGGACGATGCGGTTCCAGATGCCGTCGGCCCGCTGGTCGAACCGGTCGCGCGACCCCTCGTCCATCGTCCCGACACCCGCCGCGACCTGCCCGCCCAGGTAGTCGGTGCGCTCGAGCAGCACCACGGTGCGCGCGCCCGCGTCCTTGGCCGACAGTGCGGCGGCGATGCCCGACGGGCCACCGCCCACGACCACGACGTCGGCGAGCGTCGGCCCTCCGTCGACCTGGGTCGGCACGACGACGCCCGCAGCCGCGGCCGGCGCCGAACTCAGCGCCGTGGCGCACAGCGGCGCGAGCAGCGCGGCCACCACGACCGCGATCGACGTACTCATGAACCCCCGTGTCATGGCCCCACCCTGCCATGGGCCGGGACGGGCTTCGACGGGGTCCCGGACGAACCGGGCCCACCGCCGCGGCACGTGCGCCGCACGGGTGGCGGGTGCGGGCTCTTCGGGGCCGGGTGCGGCACGATGCGGGTGTGGACGTCTCGAGGGTCAACCTGCTGCGCGACGTGCTGTCGAGCACCGGCTGGATCGACCGCACGCGCGGCTTCGCCCGCAGCCTGCGCCGGTCGACCGACCATGGCGACGGACTCCTCCTCGTGGGCACGCCGACGCACGAGCCATGGCACCTCGCGGCCCACCTCGACGACGAGTCGCGCTACGCCGGGATCCCGACCCTGTCCCCCACGCTCGTGCGCTGGTCGCCGCCGCCGGGGGCGCCCGAGCACCTGTCGTTCGGCCTCGACCGGATCGTGGCCGCCCGTCGCGGCGAGACGCTCTTCGTCGTGGCGCCGGACGACCCCACCGAGCAGCTGCTCGAGCGGCTGGCCGACGCGCGGCGCACCGGCGCCACGCTCCTCACGATCGACGGTGGCGACACCGACCTCGCCGGCCTCGCGCACGACCAGCTGATCGTCCCGTCGCGCGGCCTCACCGCTGCCGGCGAGCCCTCGGGCCTCGCGCTCGCGCTCGACGGCCTCGGCCTCACCGACGTCGACCTCTCGCTCCCCGAGGTCTCCTTCGACACGGTGCAGCACCTCGTGTCCGCGGCGGCCGGCGAGGACCAGCCTCACCTCGGCTCCGCCGAGCAGCGGCCGGCTCGGGTTCCGCGACCGGCTCGCCCGTGCGCTCGACACCATCCAGGGGTCCCCCGCGACCCGCGAGTGGTGAACGCGGAAACTCCCGCGCACGCCGCTCGAACCGTGCCCCAGACTGGCCGCCCGTGAGCACCGACCACTCTGGCGACGCCTGGACGGCGGCGACCGATGCGCCGAGGAGCCGATGGCGGCTCGACGTCTCGCCGCTGCGGAGCTCGAGCGACTTCCGCGCGCTGTTCGCGGCAGGAGTCGTGTCCTACCTCGGCTCGATGTTCACGTTCGTCGCGATCCCGCTTCAGGCCCAGCAGCTGACCGGCTCGTTCGTCGTCGTCGGCCTGCTCGGCCTCGCCGAGGTGATCCCGATCCTGGTCTTCGGCCTGTGGGGCGGTGCGCTCGCCGACCACGTCGACCGACGTCGCATGATCCTCGCGACCGAGGTCTGCCTCGGCCTCGGCTCGGTGATCCTGCTCGTCAACGCACTGCTGCCCGACCCGCACGTGTGGGTGCTGTTCGTCGTGGGCGCGCTCTTCGCGTCGTGCGACTCGCTGCAGCGTCCGTCGGTCGACGCGCTGGTGCCGCAGACGGTGCCGCACGACCAGCTCGGGGGCGCCGCCGCGCTGATGTCGCTGCGCTGGAGCGTCGGCTTCATCATCGGCACCTCGCTCGGAGGCCTCGTCGCGTCGTACCTCGGTGTGCAGGTGGCCTACGCGATCGACGCGGTGTCGTACGTCTTCTCGTTCCTCATCTTCCTCACGCTGAAGAGCCGCGGCCGCATGCAGGACGAGGGCACGCCCGGCATCGGCGCCATCGCGGAGGGCCTGCGGTACGCGTGGGGACGCAAGGACCTCCTCGGCACGTACGCCGTCGACACCCTCGCGATGGTGCTCGCGTTCCCGTGGGCCGTGTTCCCGTTCGTCGCCGCGCGCTTCGACGCGCCCTGGGCTCTCGGCCTGCTCTACGCGGCGTCGTCGGTCGGTGCCGCGATCGCGTCGCTGACGAGCGGTTGGACCTCGCGCGTCCATCGTCACGGCAAGGCGATCGTCGTCGCCGCATCGCTCTACGGCCTGGCCATCGCGGCGTTCGGTCTCGCACCGACGTTGTGGGTCGCGCTCGTCTTCCTCGCCCTCGCCGGCGCGTTCGACATGGTGAGCGGCGTGTTCCGTTCTCTCGTGTGGAACCAGTCCATCCCGGACGAGCTGCGTGGTCGTCTGGCCGGCATCGAGTTCCTCTCGTACGCGATCGGGCCACAGCTCGGCAACGCGCGCGTCAGCCTCACAGCTCAGTGGCGCGGTCTCGGCTTCTCGATCGCGTCAGGCGGGATCCTTTGCGCTGCAGGCGTTGTCGCGCTCGCTGCCGCGCTGCCGACGATGTGGAAGTACGACGTGCGCACGTCGCCCGACGTCGCAGCAGTGCGCAGCGCGCGTGAGCTGAAGGCCGTCGACGGCAACGACTGACGACGAGCTCGCGTCGTTGGGCATCGCTTCAACGCCGTTGCGTCGATACCATGCGCGCGACACGAAGTGCCTGTGCGACGCGAAGATGCGCGGAGTTTCTGGCAGT
Organism: uncultured Actinomycetes bacterium; assembly: GCA_963843975.1. GTDB lineage: Bacteria > Actinomycetota > Actinomycetes > S36-B12 > CAIYMF01 > Longivirga. The sequence continues at coordinate 1,217,557 of CAWJMG010000003.1, forward strand.
CTCTGTCACAGTTCGAATGATGGCTTTCGGCATCAAGGCTGGAAGACGACTCAGGGAGGCATCGTGGCGGCTGCAAAGACCACCGCGAAGAAGGCTGTTGCCAAGAAGGCACCGGCCAAGAAGGCTGTAGCCAAGAAGGCTCCGGCGAAGAAGGCTGTTGCCAAGAAGGCACCGGCCAAGAAGGCAGTGGCGAAGAAGGCTCCGGCCAAGAAGGCCGTTGCCAAGAAGGCACCGGCCAAGAAGGCAGTGGCGAAGAAGGCTCCGGCCAAGAAGGCCGTTGCCAAGAAGGCCCCCGCCAAGAAGGCAGTGGCGAAGAAGGCTCCGGCCAAGAAGGCCGTTGCCAAGAAGGCCCCCGCCAAGAAGGCAGTGGCGAAGAAGGCTCCGGCCAAGAAGGCTGTTGCCAAGAAGGCCCCCGCCAAGAAGGCCCCGGCCCGCAAGGCTCCGGCTCGCAAGGCTCCGGCCAAGCGCGCGGCGAAGAAGGCCTGACCTTCCGCTCGTCACGAAGCCCCCGGCACCTCACGGTGCCGGGGGCTTCGTCGTGCTCGGTGTCACTGTCGTGCTCAGTGCGGACGTCGTGCTCTGCCGGGATCGACGCGGCGCTCGTCAGTCGTCGTCCTCGGCGTCCATCGCCTCGTTGCGCTTGGCCATCCGGTCGAGGACTCCGACGGCCTCGGCCTCGGTCGCATACGGACCGAGCCGTTCGGCGTTCGGGTCGCCGAGCCCCTGCTCGACCTTCTGGGTGCGCAGGTTGAACCACCAGTCGCCGCTCATCGCATCTCCTCGTCGTCGTCCTCGGGTCGCGCGTGCCGTCGGCGCCGGCCTGCGCCGGGACGCCGCACCAGCACCCTCCACCTAGACTCCTCACCATGCCACTTTCGCCCGGCGTCATCAGCCCGATGCGCAGCGTCCCGCCGCACATCCCGCGTCCCGAGTACGTCGGCCAGCCGCGCGCCAAGCGATGGACCGGCTCGGAGGTGAAGGACGCCGACACCATCGAGCGCATGCGCAGCGCCGGGCGGCTCGCGGCCCAGGCGCTGCAGGAAGTCGGACGCGCGATCGCGCCCGGCGTCACCACCGACGAGCTCGACCGCATCGGGCACGAGTTCCTCTGCGACCACAACGCCTACCCGTCGACGCTGGGCTACCCGGGCGGCGGCCGCGGGCCGATCTTCACCAAGAGCCTGTGCAGCTCGCTCAACGAGGTCATCTGCCACGGCATCCCCGACACCACGGTCCTGCGCGACGGCGACATCTGCAACATCGACATCACAGCGTTCATCCACGGCGTGCACGGCGACACCAACGCGACCTTCCTCGTCGGCGAGGTCGACGAGGAGTCGCGCCTGCTCGTCGAGCGCACGCACGAGGCCACCATGCGCGGCATCAAGGCCGTCGCCCCGGGTCGTCAGCTCAACGTCGTCGGTCGCGTCATCGAGTCGTACGCGCGCCGCTTCGGCTACGGCGTCGTGCGCGACTTCACCGGCCACGGCATCGGGGAGGCCTTCCACTCCGGGCTCGTGGTCTTCCACTACGACGACCCGGGCTCGACCACGATCCTCGAGCCGGGCATGACCTTCACGATCGAGCCGATGATCAACCTCGGCGCGCACGACTGGACCATGTGGGACGACGGCTGGACCGTCGTCACGTCCGACCTGCGTCGGTCCGCGCAGTTCGAGCACACGGTGCTCGTCACCGACGACGGCGTCGAGATCCTCACGCTGCCGTAGACCCCGTCCGGCGGCTCACCCGCTGCCAAGGGCGCGATGCGCGGCACGGGTCTGTAGATTCCCTGCCATGACTGGCACCGCATGGCCCGAGGACGTCCGGACGCTCGCCGTGGACATCGGCGGCTCCGGGTTCAAGGCCGCGATCCTCGACCCGCGCGGCGAGATGCTGACCGAGCGCGTCCGTGTCGAGACGCCGTACCCGTGCCCGCCGGAGAAGTTCGTCGGCGCGGTGCTCGACCTCACGAAGGACCTCGGCGAGCGCCACCGCGTCACCGTCGGCTTCCCCGGCCTCGTGCGCAACGGCCGCGTCCGCAACATCCCGTCGCTGTCCCGAGCGGCGTACGACGGCGACGCCGACCCGGCGCTCGAGGCCGCCTGGCGCGGGTTCGACCTCGCGACGGCGCTGTCCGATGCGTTCGGCGTACCGACCAAGGTTGCCAACGACGCCGACGTGCAGGGCTGCGCGGTCGTCGCGGGCGAGGGCTTCGAGTTCGTCATGACCCTGGGCACCGGTGTCGGCACCGCGATGTTCCTCGACGGGAAGCTCCTGCCGCACATGGACGCGGGGCACGCACCGTTCCGCAAGGGCGACTCGTTCGAGGAGCAGCTCGGCAACGTCGCACGCAAGCACGTGGGGAACGAGCGCTGGGGCCGCCGGGTGGTCGAGGCGATCGTGGCTTACGAGCGGTTCCTGTTCTTCGACACGATCCACATCGGCGGCGGCAACGCCAAGCACCTCGATCCGGCCGACCTGCCTCATCACGCCCGGGTCGTGGCCAACACCGCAGGGATCACCGGCGGGGTGCGGCTCTGGGACCTCGATTCCTGATCCGGACGTGACCGGAGGAACATGATCCGGCTTTCAATCATCTGCTGTTCCGCCGTAGCCTTGTCCCATGACCACCGAGTGGCTCGATGCTGAGCAGCAGCGGCACTGGCGCGCCTACCTGGCGGCGTCCACCCTGCTGTCGGACCGTCTCTCGCGCGAGCTCCAGGCCGCGCACGGCATGACGATGGCCGACTACGAGATCCTCGTCCGCCTCTCCGAGGCGCCTGACCGCCGGCTGCGCATGAGCGAGCTGGCCGACAACACGCTCTCCAGCCGCAGCCGTCTCTCGCACCAGGTCGACCGGCTCGAGAAGGCAGGCTGGGTCAAGCGCGAGGCGTGCGAGACCGACCGTCGCGGCGCCAACGCGGTCCTCACCGACCACGGCTTCTCGGTCCTCGAGGGTGCCGCCCCGACGCACGTGGCCGGGGTCCGTGAGCATCTCGTCGACCTCCTGACGCCCGAGCAGTTCGCCGCGCTCGGCTCCGCGCTCGCGGTCGTCGCCGAGCACCTGCAGTCCCCCGACTGCGAGGCCCAGCGCACCGCCTGACCCGCACGGCCCGCCCCGTACGACGACGAGGCCCCCGCCCGAGCGTGATGCTCGGACGGGGGCCTCGTGCGTTGCCTCGCGTCGTCCCGATCAGTCGACTGCGACGGCATCCGGACCCACATCCACCGTGACAGGGTCCGGAGGTCGGGCGGTCAAGCTGCGAGGCGCCCGTCGATCGGGGTGACGCCTCGTCGGGGTTCGGTCAGGCGTTCTCGGACTTGCGGCCGGCGACCAGGAACACGGCGCCGGTGGCGAGGAGCGCACCGCCGAGGCCGAGGAGGACGCCGGTGCTCGAGCCGGTGTGCGCGAGCTGGGGGGCGCTGCCGCCCGTGCTGGGCAGCGACGCCGGCGCCTGCGACTCGGACTTCACGTCGGTCGCGGTCGGCTCGTCGGTGGGGATGTCCGTGGGCTCGTCGGTCGGAGCGTCGGTGACGCCGTCGGTCGGCTCGTCCGTGGGAGCGTCGGTGGGAGCGTCGGTGGGAGCGTCGGTCGGGGTGTCGGTCGGGGTGTCGGTGGGGACGTCGGTCGGCGCGTCGGTCGGCGTGTCGGTCGGCTCGTCCGTGGGGGTGTCGGTCGGCTCGTCGGTCGGGTCGACGACGGGGCTGCTGTCGTCGCACTGGCCGTTGTCGCCGTCGTGGTCGCCGTTGTTGTCGCCGTGGTTGCCGTTGTTGTCGCCGTGGTTGCCGTTGTCGCCGTTGTCGCCGTTGTTGTCGTGGCCGGCGGAGGCGCGCAGGTCGTTGTGGCGCGAGTCGCCGTTGTCGTCGCCGTGCTCGCCGTCCTGGCCGCCCTGCTCGTCGCAGCTGCTGCCGTTGTCGTCGCCGTGCTCGTCGTGCGACGAGGACGAGCCGTGGTTGTCCGAGGCGGACGCGGTGATCGCGGTGGCGACGCCGAGACCCATGGTGGAGGCCAGGGCGACGGCGGCGACGGCGGCACGGAAGGCGGTGCGCTGGGAGGTGATGCTCATGATGTGACCTCGCTGATCGGGGAACGGGGTGGGGGGTCTTCGTTCCTCGAGGCCGGTCTCACCACTGGCTCTCCGCGACGCCGCCCCTTGCGGGGATCGGTGACCGTCTCGACGGTCGCGGGTCGAAGCCTCCTCGATCACGGATCCGGTGGAGATCCGCTGCGGTGCCGGTGGAGCGCCGCAAGAAGAGAATGACCGATCCGCAACCACGTCGGTAATGCTGAGTGACCTTCGTTAGTCCATACGGGGCAAGGGATTTCGCGATCTCATCTGTTCGGTTGATGCCACCTCCACCGGACCCCTCAGGGTGCGCACGCTGCGTGAGAACCGCACCTGATCGGGCCTTGAGCCTCCCGTGAGGAACGGCCTTCCGGGACGCCTCGCTGTGGCGGGGCACACACGTGAGACACCGCTGTCACCGAGCCGAAACCGCGGGGGGTCACGATTGCCCCATGCTCACGATCTGCACCCGCTGCCGGACCCCGTACGACCGTCGCAACGCCGGCGCCGACGTGCCCTCCTACCTGGTCGCGTTCTGCACCGACTGCGCTGCCGGCACGGTGCGCCACGCGGGCGCCACGCTCATGACCCTCCCCGCTCCGCACGCCGAGGTCACCGTGCTCCCGCGCTCGGTCCTCCCCGTCGCCTCCTGACCCACTCCCCCGGCCCTCAGGCGCTGCTCGTCAGCAGGAATCCCCCCGAATCGAGTGCTTCGATCGAGGTATGAGCACACACAGTGCCACCTTCGTGATCCGTGCCGGTTCTGTCGCTACAGCGACCTTCGCCCTCGTGGCCCTTCAGCTACCAGCCCTCCCGACCGCGAACGCCGCTGCGTTCAGCGGCACCGCGCGGTGCACCATCACCGGGACCCCTGGGGACGACCGCATCGTCGGGACGCCTGGCCGCGACGTGATCTGCGGGCTCGGCGACGGCTACGACGTCGTCTTCGGCCTCGGTGGGAACGACGTCCTCGACGCCTCGGACAAGCCCCAGCACTACGAGAACGGCGGGGCGTTCACGTACTCCGTGCGGCTGTTCGGAGGTCCCGGCGACGACATCCTCATCGGCGGAGCCGGATACGACACCCTCAGCGGGAACGACGGCAGCGACACGCTGTACGGCGGCCCGGGCGGCGACACGCTGCGGGGTGGGGCGGGCGTCGACCGCCTCTACGGCGGTGACGGAGGCGACGAGCTGTACGGCGAGGCCAACCGGGACATGCTGCGCGGGGGCGCCGGGCCGGACTTCCTGGTCGGCGGAGTCGGCGAGTTCCCCGACACCCTCTACGGCGAGGAGGGCAACGACATCCTCGTCGGCGGTCGCGGGGACGACACGCTGAGCGGCGGCGACGGCGACGACCGGATGCTCGGGGGGCCCGGTGCGGACACCCTCGACGGCGGCTTCGGCACCGACACGGTCGACTACTACGGCCGCACGGTGGGGGTGAACCTCAGCCTCGACGGCACCCGCAACGACGGGAAGCCGGGCGAGCGCGACCGCATCACGAGCAGCGTGGAGAACCTCTCGGGCGGCCAGGGCGACGACCGGATCACGGGGTCGGCGGGGGCCAACGTCCTCAAAGGTGGGGGCGGCAACGACCGGCTGCGCGGTCTCGCCGGCGACGACCGGCTCGACGGCGGGGCCGGCGACAACTCCCTGGACGGCGGCGACGGGCTCGACCACTGCGAGGGGACAGCGGGCGACGTCCGGATCCAGTGCGAGGTCCCGGCGGCGTGACGCGGCGCCACCTGACCGGGGTGTGCAGACGAGCCGGTCTGTAAGCCGGGTTCTGTCCCGGTCGCGAGCGACCGGGGGCGACCATCCATCTGGGATCGCCGTTGCCGACGACCTCGTGCGGTCTACCCGCAGGCTCGGGCGGGCAGCCCTCGAACGCCTGCGCAGGAGGCCGGAGCCTCCGTCTTGACCTTGCTCCGGGTGGGGTTTACCGAGCCACGACCGTCACCGGCCGTGCTGGTGGTCTCTTACACCACCGTTTCACCCTTACCGCCGGTGCGAGCACCGACGGCGGTCTGTTCTCTGTGGCACTGTCCCGCGGGTCACCCCGGGTGGCTGTTAGCCACCACCCTGCCCTTCGGAGCCCGGACTTTCCTCGGCACCCAGGGGTGCCGCGGCCGCCCGACCGGCTCGTCTGCGCTGGCAAGGCTACCCGGTCGCGGCCTCGGGCCCGGCCGGCTCGAACCGCACCTGGCGTCGGGCCGTGTCGACGGCCGCGAGCCGCAGCCGCACGCGGCGCCCGAGGCCGAGGCCCCCGCCGGCCACATGCGTGCGCACGGCGGGCCAGTGCAGCTGCACGACGTCGTAGTCCTTGCGCTCGTCGACGACGACCGCCTGGTACTCCTCGCCCACGTGCTGCTCGAGGATCACGGCCTCCACGAGGTCGACGCAGGCGCGGTCGAGCGCCCGCGCGCGCTGGTCGGCCGTGCGCATCTCGTCAGGCAGCGCGGGCAGGCCGTCGAGCACCCACTGCGGCACCTCGCGCCCTGCGGCCACCGCGAGGCAGCACTCGGCGCCGTAGCGGTCGACGAGGCGACGCAGCGGTGCCGTCACGTGCGCGTACGGCGCGGCCACAGCGGCATGGCGCAGCACGTCCGGGGCATCGTCGTCCGCCTCGCGGTCGACGACCGTGTAGCCCGCCGAGCGCAGCAGGATCGTGACGAGGTTGAGGAACGCGGCGTGCGCCGGCGGGCGCGGGTCGAGGTGGCGGACGAGCTCGGCGTAGGAGACGTCGTCGGGCCAGTCGATGCCGAGACCGGCCGCGGTGCGGCGCAGGCGCTGGTAGTCCTCGTCCGGCGGAGGAGGCATCGTGCGCACGATGCCCACACCGGCGTCGAGCATCATGCGGGCCGCGCTCATACCGGTGAGCAGCGAGATCTGCGCGTTCCACGACTCGACGGGGTGCGGTGCGCGCATCGCGAGACGGAAGCCGGGGCCGTCGGCCTCGATCTCCTGGTCGGGCACGCGGACGTCGATGCCTCCGCGCGCGACCTCGAGCTCCTGGCGGCGCAGCCCGACCTCGCGCAGTAGGACGAGCGACTCGTCGGCCGTGCCGGTGTCGATGCCCTTCTGCACCTCGCCGTACGCGAGCTGGGCGACGCTGCGCACGAGCGCGCGCTCGACGTCGACCTCGACCGGGAGGCCCGCCGAGTCGAGGTCGATGCGCCAGAGGACAGCCGCGCGGTCGACGCCGGGCAGCAGGCTGGCCGCCCCCTCGGAGAGCACCGGCGGGTGCAGCGACGTGCGCAGGTCGGGGCTGTAGAAGGTGACGCCGCGCCGGTGCGCCTCGAGGTCGATCGCGCCACCCGGGCGCACGAACGAGGCGACGTCGGCGATGGCGTAGTGCACGCGGTAGCCGCTCCCCCGTCGCTCGATCCACACGGCCTGATCGAGGTCGGTGGACCCCGCGGGGTCGATGGTCACGAACGGGATGCCCGTGGCGTCGCGTCGCTCCTCGCCGTCCGGCGTGGGCGGCGGCTCGGCGCTCGACGCGACTGCCTCGGCCTCGGCGAGGACGTCGGCCGGGAACGCTGAGGGCACCCCCTGCTCGTCGCGCACCGCGGCGAAGCCGGCGCGGAGCAGGTCGCCCTGCCGCGTCTGGGCGCGCAGCCAGCGTCGGGTCACCCGAGCACCGTACGTGCCGCGCGCTCGCCCAGCACCCCGGTTCCCCCACCGCTCGCACTGATCAATCCGTCGCTTCCCGCACCCGGAAGCGACGGATTGATCAGGTTCACGGGTGGGGTGGAAGGATTGGCGGGTGCTCGTGCTGCTGCCGCCCTCGGAGGGCAAGACCCCTGCGCGGCGCGGCGCCGCTCTCGACCTCGAGGGCCTCTCGTTCCCCGGTCTCACGGCCACGCGCGAGCGCGTGCTCGACGCCCTCGTCGACCTCGCCCGCACCCGGCCCGAGAAGGCCCGCGAGGTGCTCGGGCTGTCGGAGCGCCAGACGGACGAGGTCGCGCGCGACGCCCGGCTCCTCATCGAGCCGACCGCCGTCGCCGGGCGCGTCTACACCGGCGTGATCTACGAGTCGCTCGACCTCGCGTCGCTCGATGCCGCGGCCAAGCGCCGCGCCACGCGCAGCGTCGTGGTGCAGAGCGCGCTGTTCGGCGCCGTGCGGCTGACCGACCGCATCCCGGCGTACCGGCTCTCGGGCGACTCGGTGATCCCGTCGCTCGGATCGCTCGCCGCGGTGTGGCGCGACCCGCTCGCGGCAGCGATGACCGAGGCGGCAGGCCGAGGGCTCGTCATCGACCTTCGCTCGGGCGTCTACGCCAACCTGTGGAAGCCGACCGGGGCCGTCGCCGACCGCACGGTGGCTGTGCGCGTGCTGCAGGAGATGCCGGACGGCAGCCGCAAGGTCGTGAGCCACTTCAACAAGGCCACCAAGGGCCTACTGCTGCGGCAGTGGCTGGTCGACGGCGCCGACCCGCGCACGCTCGACGAGCTCGCCGACGCGTGCGAGAAGGCCGGTGTGGTCGCCGAGCCAGGCCCGCGTCCGAAGCCCGGCCGGCCGATGACCCTCGACGTCGTCGTGTCGGACCTGTAGCCGCCCGTGTGGCGGTTCGCCGCCGTCGGCGGCCTGCTCGTGGTGGTGACAGGGCTGCTCGCGCCCGGGGCCGCCGGTGACGTGCTGCTGCGGCTCGCGCCGATCCTCGTGTTCCTCGTCGCCGTGACGGTGCTGGCGGAGCTGGCTGACGCGTCGGGCCTGTTCGACGTCGCGGCGCGCGAGTGCGCGCGGTGGGCACGCGGCTCCGTGCTGCTGCTGTGGCTGCTCGTCGTGGTGCTCGCGACGCTCGCGACGGTCGTGCTGTCGCTCGACACGACCGCGGTGCTGCTGACGCCCGTCGTGCTCGCGCTCGCGGCGCGGCTCGACCTGCCCGCGCTCCCCTTTGCGATGACGACCGTGTGGCTCGCGAACACCGCGAGCCTGCTGCTGCCGGTGTCGAACCTGACGAACCTGCTCGCCCAGGACTCCTTGCGGCTCACGGCCGTGGAGTTCGCGTCGGTGTCGTGGTTCGCCGCGCTCGCCGCCGTGGTGCTGACCGTCGTGGTGCTCGGCGTGCGCTACCGGACCTCGCTGCGCGGCCGCTACGCGATGCCGGACGCTCCCGGAGTCGAGGACCGCGTGCTGTTCTGGCTCTCGGCCGGTGCTTGCGCGCTGCTGGGCCCGCTCGCGGTGGCTGGGGTGCCCGTGGCGTGGGCGGCATCGGCGCTGGCGCTCGTGCTGGTCGTGGCCTTCGCCGTACGCCGTCGCGAGGTGCTCCGGTTCGCGCTGGTGCCGTGGCAGCTCGTGGTGCTCGTGACCGGGCTCTTCCTGGTCGTCGGAGCCGGTCACGCGCACGGCCTCGACCAGGCGCTCGTGCGGCTGACCGGCTCCGGCGACGACGTCGGCTCGCTGCTGCAGCTGCTCGGGTGTCGCGGCCGTGGGGTCGAACGTGGTCAACAACCTTCCGGCGTACGCAGCCCTCGAGCCGACGGCCGGCTCGACCCTGCGGACCTTCGCGCTGCTCGTCGGCGTCAACTGCGGACCGCTCGTGCTCCTGTGGGGGTCCCTCGCCACGCTCCTCTGGCGCGAGCGCTGCCGCGCCCGCGGACTCGAGGTGGGCTGGCGCGAGTTCGGTGCGCTCGGCCTCGTCGGCGTGCCGGTCGTGGTGGTCGGCGCGGTCGTCGCCCTCGCCGTCACCGGCGCGTAGCCGCAGTCCGAAATCGCTCGCCGCTCGCGCTCGTCCTTGGCAGGGTGGCTGCATGGTCAGCAGCGACGTGTGGGACGACGACACCGCCTCGGTCTACGACGACGACGCGGTCGACATGTTCCGGCCCGAGGTCGTGGACCCGGCCGTGGACCTCCTCGCGGAGCTGGCGGGTGACGGCCGCGCGCTCGAGCTGGCGATCGGCACCGGCCGGATCGGGATCCCGCTGCTGCGACGTGGCGTGCGAGTGTCGGGCATCGAGCTGTCCACCGCGATGGTCGAGCGCCTGCGCGCGAAGGTCGGCGAGGACGAGCTCTCCGTGGTCGTCGGCGACATGGCGGGCACCCGCGTGAGCGGCGAGTTCAGCCTTGTCTACCTGGTCTTCAACACGATCACGAACCTGCGGACGCAGGCCGAGCAGGTGGCCTGCTTGCGCAACGCCGCCGCGCATCTGGTGCCGGGCGGCTGCTTCGTCGTCGAGGTGTACGTGCCGCCGCTGCGACGGCTGCCCCCCGGACAGGTCGCGGTGCCGTTCGACGTCTCCGAGGCGCACACCGGCTTCGACACGTTCGACCTCGTGACGCAGGAGAGCCAGTCGCACCACTACACGCGCATGGCCGACGGCTCGACCCGCTACGGCGTCGGGAGCTTCCGCTACGTCTGGCCCGCGGAGCTCGACCTCATGGCCCAGCTCGCCGGGATGGAGCTCGAGCGGCGTACCGAGGACTGGCAGGGCACGCCGTTCACGTCCGACAGCGAGACCCACGTGTCCGTCTGGCGCACGCCGCGCTAGGGCCCATCGCACGCGTCGCCGGCTCCCGCCACCGGTTCGACGGCGCGCTCGGCAATGCGCTGGCCCCACGTCTGTGGTCGCTGGCAGGGTGAGCGTGCCGGGGATCCTCGGTCGAGCGCGAGCGAGGAGGACGCCGGTGCCGGTGATCGAGGTCGAGGGGCTGGGGCGCACGTACTCCGCGCGGACGGGGATCCGCCGGTCGTCCCGCCAGCCCGTCGAGGCGGTCAAGGGCATCTCGTTCGAGGTCGAGCGCGGCGAGCTGTTCGGCCTCCTCGGACCCAACGGCGCCGGCAAGACCACCACGATCAAGATGCTCATCACGCTGCTGCTGCCCACCACCGGAAGCGCGCGGGTGCTGGGGCACGACGTCGTGGCCGAGCCGCGCGAGGTACGCCGGCGCATCGGCTACGTGTTCGGAGGCGACCGCGGCCTGTACGAGCGACTGTCGGGCTTCGACAACCTCCGATACTTCGCCGAGCTGTACGGCGTACCCCCGCGCGAGCAGAAGGCGCGCATCGGCGAGCTGCTCGAGCTCGTCGGGCTCACGGGCCGCGAGCAGGAGCGGGTCGAGGGCTACTCGCGCGGGATGCGGCAGCGGCTGCACATCGCACGCGGCCTGCTGCACAAGCCGGAGGCCGTCTTCCTCGACGAGCCCAGCATCGGGATCGACCCCGTCGGTGCGCGCGAGCTGCGCCAGACCGTGGCCAACCTGACGGCGCAGGGCGTCACCGTGCTGCTCACCACCCACTACATGTTCGAGGCCGACGAGCTGTGCGACCGCATCGCGGTGATCGCGGGCGGTCGGATCGTGGCCGAGGGGACGCCGGCGGACCTGAAGGACCGCGTCTCGGACGGTCACGTGGTCGAGGTCGAGGTCTTCGACGCGGTCGACGACCGGCTCGACGCCGTGCGCGCGATCGACGGGGTGACGGGGGTGTCGGTCGAGGACGGCGACCGCGCCCAGATGCTCGTCGTCCGCACCGAGGCGGCCAGCACCGCCACCCCAGCGGTGCTCGCTCTCCTCGACGGTCTGTCACTCGGCCGCGTGTCGACCCGCGAGCCCACTCTCGAGGACGCCTACGTCGAGCTGGTCCGTGAGGCATGAGGATGATCCGGCTCGTCGCCGTGACCTGGTGGCTGCAGCTCAAGATGCGCAGCCGGTCGTCCTTCGACGGCTTCCTGTCGATCGTCTACCCGCTGTTCTTCGCCACCACCGTGTTCCTCATGTACCGCCAGAACGGCGATCCGCAGGCACTCGTGGCCGCCGCGGTCGGAGCCGCGTGCATGGGCGTGTGGTCGGCGGTGAGCACGACGGCTGCGATCACGCTGCAGGCCGAGCGCCGTCAGGGCACGCTCGAGCTGCTGGTCGCCTCGCCGACCGCGTTCTGGCTCACCGTCGTACCGGCGACGATCTCGATGGCGACCATCGGCCTGTGGAGCCTCGTCGCGACGCTGGTGTGGGGCCGTGTCGCCTTCGGCATCCCCGTCTCGTTCGACCAGCCGCTGGTGTTCGTCCTCGCCGCGCTGGTTCTGGCGTTCTCCCTCGGCCTCGTCGGGTTCCTGCAGGCGGTCACGGCGATCCGCTACCGATCGGCCTGGGCGCTCGGCTCGGTGTTCGAGTTCCCGATCTGGCTCATCTGCGGCTTCCTCGTGCCGCTGTCCCTGCTCCCCTCGTGGGTCGCGCCGATCTCCTGGCTGCTGCCGCCCACCTGGGGCGTCGCGGCCGTCCGCGACGCCGCTCTGGGCGGGAACCCGTGGCCTGACATGGCGCTCTGCCTGCTCACCGGTGCGGTGTATGCCGTGATCGGCGTCGTGCTCGCCCGACGCCTCGTCGACTCCGCGCGCGAGCGCGCGACGCTGGCGCTGACGTGAGGGGCGCCCGGTGAACGCCTCGCTGCGCATCTTCTTCCTCGGCGGCCTCACCAGCTACCGGGCGCTCTTCACCTGGATCACGCCGTGGGTGCTGATCCCCACGTTCATCGTCGCGCCGTTGATGGAGCTTCTGTTCTTCGCCTTCGTCGGCAAGGACGCCGGTGTCGGCGACAGCACCTTCTTCCTGATCGGCGCCAGCGTGCTCGCGGCCGCGATCCCGGCGCTGTTCGCCATGGGCAACACGATCGCCGACGAGCGCCGCACCCAGACGCTCGGCCTTCTGCTCGTGAGCCCCGCGCGACGCCTTCCTCTGTTCCTCGGGCGCGCGCTCCCGGTGATCCTCAACGGATTCCTCGTCTCGTTGGTCTCGCTCGTGCTCGGCTCGCTGGTCCTGCGAGTCTCGCTGCCGCCGTCGACCTGGCTGCCACTGCTCACGGTGCTCGCGATCACGTCGTTCTCGTGCACCGGGCTCGGCCTCACGGGTGCTGCCATCGGCCTGCGCGTCCGTGAGACGGCCACCCTGTCCAACGTGATCCTCGGCCTGCTGATCGTGTTCGGAGGCGCGTACGCCGCCGTCTCGTCGCTTCCCGGGTGGATGCAGCAGGTCTCGCACGTCCTGCCGCTGTCGCACGGGATGGAGGCCGGCCGGGCGATCGCGTCGGGCGTGCCCTTCACCGACGTGCTCCCGCTGCTGCGCGACGAGGTCGCGATCGGCCTGGTCTACTCGGTGATCGGCATGGCGCTGCTGTTCTACTTCGAGCGGCAGAGCCGGCGCCACGCGACTCTGGAGCTGGCGTGACAACCGCCGCCTGGCCGCGGCTCAGGCGGAGTGGAGCCAACGGTCGAGGCGGCGGCTCAGCCACGGGACGCCCGCCCACACCATGAACGGCACGAGGATCAGCGTCGTCGCGAGGACGCGCACCGGCAGCGGCCAGCCGCCGACCACCGGGCCGAGGACCAGCTGCACCAGCAGCGACGCTGGATAGATCGCCAGCGCGATCACCACCGCGGTCTTCCACCGCGGCACCGGCGAGGAGCTGGTGGACGGCGCGAAGATCGACTCGAAGCCGCTCAGCACCTCGGCCCGTGCCGGTCCCGCGAGCAGCTCGTCAGCCCTGGCCAGCCACGCCTCGCGCTCGTCGCTGCGCTCCCAGAACTGCACGGCGTCGGCGTTCGCCCACGAGATCGCGACGACGAGGTCGCCGTCCGCGTCGTGCGTCTCCATCAGCTCGCCGGCGACGTACCCCGGGAATCGCTCCGCCAGATCGATCAGCCCTTCCGCCCACTGGGCCAGCTCGGCCTCGTGGCCGCGGGCCGGGCGGCGGGAGACGACGACGGTGACGGGCAGCTGGTCCATGTCAGGTGCAACCGTCTCCGCACACGATCACTTCCGTGACACCGACCACGTCTGGCGCAGGACAGGCGTCGCTGTCGGCGCGAGGCCTAGTGTCGAGACGCAGCGCACGGAGAGGCGATCCATGAGGGGCACGACGACCTACCGCCACGACGACGACCTCGCGGTCACGCGCGACGTCCTCGCCGCTGCTCGGCGAGTGCTGGTCCTCACCGGTGCAGGCGTGAGCCGGGCCTCCGGGCTGCCGACGTACCGCGGCAAGGGCGGCATCTACGAGGACTCCGAGATCGCGGCCCTGCACCACAGCGCCGGGCTTCCCGGGTCGCTGCCCGAGCTGTGGGCCTACTGGGGCCCGCGTCGGCAGTCCATCCTCGCCGCTGAGCCCAACCCGGCGCACCGCGCGATCTCCGCGTACCAGTCGGACTCCCTGGCCGACGGCCGAGCGGTGACGCTCGCGACGCAGAACATCGACGATCTGCACGAGCGCGGCGGCAGCCCGCAGGTCGCGCACCTGCACGGGACCCTGTTCGCCACGCACTGCTACGCACGATGCGGGTACTCCGTGCCGCGCGACGTCACGCCGTACGCGGACACCCCCACCTGTCCGCAGTGCGGCAGCTGGCTGCGGCCGTCGGTGGTGCTGTTCGGCGAGCAGCTCGATGTCGACGCCCACATGACCGCGCGGCGGTCGGTGCGCGAGTGCGACCTGCTCCTCGCTGTCGGCACGTCCGGCGAGGTGAGCACGGCCGCCGACCTCATCCGCTACGCCTCCGACGTCGGCGCGACGCTCGTGACGGTGGATCCTGCCGAGCACGTGCCGCCGATCTTCAACGTGCACGTGCAGATGCCCGCCGAGGACGCGCTCCCCCGCATCCTGCTGTAGCGGCGTACGCCGTCAGCAGGTCGCGAAGGCGTAGCCCGGCCTGCCCCGTGCGACGAGGCCGCGATCGCGGTACACGATGCTGATCCGCGAACCCCGTGCGGCACAGGCGGATCGGAAGTTCGCTCGGCCACCCGCGTCGGTGTACTCGATCTCGATCACGTGGTCGCCGTACACGGCGGTGAAGGCACCGCACTCGGCATAGACCTGGCACTCCTCGGCCACCGCGAAGTCGAACCGCGTCGTGCTGCGCAGCCGCAGCATGTCGACGTCGTTCTTCTGCGCGACGGCGAGACCGCGGGCATGCGCGTGCGCGACGAGGGCGCCGGCGTAGCCCGCGTTGTGACGCATCGTGAGCCGGCCGCGCGAGCGCGTCCACGAGTCGAGATTGTCGGGCTCGACGGCGCGGAAGCCCTTCGCCGCGCACCGTGCGAGCCAGATGTCGGCCACGGCGAGCAGCTCGCGCCGCTTGGCCGAGGTCGACGTGTCGAGCAGGGTCTCGTCCGGCCAGTCGGGATCGGCCACGAGGCGGCCGGCCCGGTCGCGCAGCAGCAGCGACGGATGGTGGGCCCGCCACCACGGCCGCGTGCCCGGCTGGGTCTGGAAGGCGTTGACGTAGCAGATGCCGTAGGTGCCCGGCGCCGGAGTCGAGGTGACGTCGCGCGTCACCACCGTGACCCCGGCCGCCGGCGCGTAGGCGGCGCCGAGCTGGTAGTCGACCGCGGCGTCGACCGGCGGCGGCACGACGTCCACGCCGTACGCCGGTGCAGCGCCGACGAGGAGCGCGAGCCCCGCCACCACGGCACCGACCAAGCGGCTGCGCATGGCGGCCTACGGCGTCCAGCCGGCGCTGAGGCCCTCGAGGTGGCTCGACTCGGCGAAGCTGCGCATCGAGGCGTTGCCGTCGGCGTACCAGGTGAGCGTGGTGAGCGACGCCGGAGCGAGCTCCATGCGGTTCATCGACGACAGCGGGGAGCCGAGGGCACGAGCCGTGAGCGCCCGGATCGAGCCGACGTGCGCGGCGACGACGATGCGCGCGCCGCGGTGCTCGGCGAGGACGCCGTCCAGCGCCGCACCGACCCGGTCGAAGACCTGCTGCAGGGACTCGCCGCCGGGCGGCGCCACCTGCGGCGACTCCAGCCATGCCGACATCTCCGACGGCCAGCGCGCCATCACCTCGGCGAACGTGAGGCCGTCCCACTCGCCGAAGCGCGCCTCCTCGAGGCCGGGCACCGGCACGGGCACGAGCCCGAGGTGGCGCGCGATCACTTCAGCGGTCTGACGGGTGCGCTGCATCGGCGAGCAGAGCAGGACGTCGGCCCCGCCCCGGCGCGCCACCTCGAGCGCGGCCGCCTCGGCCTGCGCGAGGCCCTGGTCGATCAGGGGCGGGTCGAAGCGCCCGCCCGAGCCGGAGAAGCGACGCTCGACCGAGTGCTGCGTGACGCCATGCCGCACGATCACCGTGACCGTCGGGGTGCCGATGTCCGGGCCCCATCCGACGATCGCCGGGCGCGGCCCCGGCGGCACCGGGTCGGCCTCGACCTCGGTCTCGTACGAGTCGGCCACGACGCGCCGGATGCTGCCGTCGCGACCGCGCTCGACGGCGTCCATCGACTCGTTCGCCAGCGCGTCCGCCGCCTTGTTCCGCTCACGCGGGACCCAGGTGAACGTGACGCGCTCGCGCGGCATGACGTCGCGGGCCTCGAGCGCGATCCGGCGCAGCGTCTCGTTCTTGATCGCCCAGCGGCCGCTCATCTGCTCGACCACGAGCTTGGAGTCCAGGCGCGCCTCGACGTGGGCCTCGGGGTCGACCTCCATCGCGGCGCGCAGGCCCTCGAGCAGCCCGGTGTACTCCGCGACGTTGTTGGTCGTGTGGCCGAGGTGCCCGGCGAGCTCGACGAGCGCCTCGCCCGTCGCGGCCTCGCGGACGACCGCGCCGTACGCCGCGGGCCCGGGGTTGCCGCGCGACCCGCCGTCGGCCTCGACGACGAGACGACGGTTCACAGACCGGACTCCGGCGTGCGCACCAGGATCCGGCGGCACTCCTCGCAGCGCAGCACCTCGTCCGGCGCAGCGGTGCGGATGCGGCCGATGTCGGTCGGCGTGAGCTCCATGCGGCAGCCCTCGCACCGGCGCTGGTGCAGCGCAGCCGCGCCGACCCCGTTGTGGTCGGCGCGCAGCTTGTCGTACAGCGCGAGCAGGTCGGAGGGGATCTCGGGCAGCACCTTCGTGCGCTCGGAGCCGACCCACTCCTTGTCCCGGTCGCCGTCAGCCCAGGCCGCGTCCCGCTCGGCCTTCAGCCGGTCGATGTCGGCGGTGATGGCGTCGCGCTCGGCGGTGACGGTGGCGAGAGCCGCGCGTGCGTCCTCGAGCTTCTCCATCACCTCGAGCTCGGAGTCCTCCAGGTCGGACTGGCGGCGGGCGAGCGACTCGACCTCGTGCTGGAGGTTCTCGAGCTCCTTCGCCGACCCGACGCGGCCGGAGAGAAGCAGCTCCTGGTCCTTGGCGGCGCGCTGGCGCACCTGCTCGACGTCGGTCTCGGCCTTGGCCATGACGCGCTCGAGGTCGCTGACCTCGGTCTCGCCCGCGACGACCCGGTCGCGGACACCGGCGTACTTCCCCTCGAGCTCGGCGATCTGGGCGAGCTGCGGGAGCGTACGGCGACGGTGCTCGATCTGGTCGAGACGGGCGTCGAGCGCCTGCAGGTCGAGCAGGCGGAGCTGGACAGCGGGCTCGGCGTTCACCGGTCTCCTCGATGTTCTGGTGTCAGTGGTGCGGTCGAGCTACAGGCGTGCGGTCCACGGGTCGGTCACGATCTCCGACACGCGGGCCTCCACCGTAACGCCGTCGGCGGCCAGGTCCGACACGAGCAGCGCTGCGGCCCGCGCCAGCCACGGCCACTCCGACGCCCAGTGGGCGACGTCGAGCAGCGCGGGGCCACCCGCGGCGAGATGGTCGAGCGCCACGTGGTGCTTGAGGTCGGCGGTCAGGAACGCGTCGACACCGGCGGCCGCCGCCGCGCCCAGGGCGTCGGAGCCCGAGCCGCCGCACACGGCGACCCGGCGCACGGGCTGGTGCAGGTCGCCGGCGATGCGGACGCCGTGGGCGGTGGTCGGCAGCCCTACGAGCACCCGCTCGGCGAACGACCCGAGGGTCTCCCCCGCGGGCGCGACGCCGATCCGCCCGAGGCCCGTGACGCCGTCCGCGGCGGGCGCGAGCGGAACGAGATCGGTGAGGCCGACGGCCTCGGCCAGGGCGTCCGAGACGCCGTCGAGCGCGACGTCCGCGTTGGTGTGCGCTGCCAGCAGCGCGCAGCCGGCGACGATGAGCCGGTGGACCACGGTGCCGGCGGGAGTGGTGGCCGCCACCGACGACACCGGCCGCAGCAGCAGCGGGTGGTGCGTGACCAGCAGGTCGGCGCCCCACGCCGAGGCCTCGGTCACGACCTCCTCGGTCGGGTCGACGGCGAAGAGCACGCGGAGGACCGGCGCGGACGGGTCGCCGCAGACCAGGCCCACGGCGTCCCACGGCTCGGCCCCCGCCGGGTCGTAACGGCGGTGCACGGCGGCGACGATGTCCGCGACGGTGGGCTCGCTCATGCCCGGAGCCTACGAGGCCGTCCGCCGATGTGGCCTGACGCACGTGCTTCGCGGCGCCATCGGTGGGAATGTGAACGCCGGGCGCCGGCGTTCTGACCGGTGCACCGCACGCACCGACCAACGACCCTGGAGAAGTCCCGTGGCATCGATCGAACTGACGGGTGAGGTCTTCGACGAGACCGTCACGACCAACGACATCGTCTTCGTGGACTTCTGGGCAGAGTGGTGCGGCCCGTGCCGCAACTTCGCCCCGGTCTTCGAGAAGGCCTCCGAGGCGCACCCGGACGTCGTGTTCGGCAAGGTCGACACCGAGGCGGAGCAGGCGCTCGCCGGTGCCGCCGGCATCTCGTCGATCCCGACGCTCATGGCCTTCCGCGAGGGCGTGCTGCTCTACTCGCAGCCCGGCGCCCTCCGCGACGCGCAGCTCGAGCAGCTCATCAGCGCCGTGAAGAACGTCGACATGACCGAGGTCCACGCCCAGATCGCCGCGCAGAAGGCCTCCGCCACCGAGGCCTGAGCCCCCGCCGTACGACGAAGGCCCCGCACGTCCGTGAGGACGTGCGGGGCCTTCGTGCTGCGTGGACTAGCGGCTGCGGCGACCGGCGCCGGCCGAGAACTCCGAGACCGAGCGGCGCGGAGCCGCACCGGCCGAGGATCCGCTGCGCGAGCTGCGCTGACCGCCCTGGCTCGACGACTGCTTCGGGGACGACGACGATCCGCTGCGCGGGCTGCGCTGAGATCCGCCGTTGCCGCCGCCGTTGCGCGAGCGACCGCCGCCGCCGCCGTTGCCGCCGCGCGAGCGACCGCCGGAGGCCGGCTCCTCGCGCCGGGCGACCGGCTCGACGAACGCGGCACGCGGGCCGGTGAGCTCGAGCAGCTCGGGCGAGCCCGGCTGCACCGACGACAGGGCCGGACGGATGCCCGCCTTGCGCGTCATCTGCGTGACGTCGCCGCGCTGGGCGGAGGTCTGCAGGGTGACGACGATGCCGGAGGCACCGGCGCGAGCCGTGCGGCCCGAGCGGTGCAGGTAGGCCTTGTGCTCGGTCGGCGGGTCGACGTGCACGACGAGCGCGATGTCGTCGACGTGGATGCCGCGGGCTGCGACGTCGGTCGCGACGAGCACCTTCACCTCGCCGCTGCGGAACGCCTCGAGGTTCCGCGTGCGGGCGTTCTGCGCGAGGTTGCCGTGCAGGTCGACCGCGGGCACACCGGCGAGGGTGAGGTCGCGGGCGAGCTTGCGGGCGCCGTGCTTGGTGCGCATGAAGAGCACCGAGCGGCTCTCGCCGGAGGCGAGCTCGTGCACGACCGCGGGCTTGTCGCCGGCGGTCACGGTGAGGACGTGGTGCTCCATGTCGGGCTCGGTGCGCACGTCGTCGTCGACGGAGTGCGTGACCGGGTTCGACAGGTAGCGGCGCACGAGCACGTCGACGCCGTTGTCGAGCGTGGCGGAGAACAGCAGGCGCTGGCCGTCGGACGGCGTGGTGTCCATGATCCGGCGTACGCCGGGGAGGAAGCCGAGGTCGGCCATGTGGTCGGCCTCGTCGAGGACGGTGACGGTGACGTCGTCCAGGTGCACGTGCCCCTGGCGCATGAGGTCCTCGAGACGGCCGGGGCACGCGACGACGATGTCGGCGCCGCGCTGCAGCGCCTTCACCTGGCCGCCCTGGCCGACGCCGCCGTAGATGGTCATGGTCGACAGGCCCGCGGCCTCGGCGAGCGGGAGCAGCGTGTCGTGCACCTGCGTGGCGAGCTCGCGGGTCGGGAGCAGCACGAGCGCGCGCGGGCGACCGCGGCCGGCCTTGCGGCGCTCGGTGGCGAGGCGCGCGACCAGGGGCAGCGCGAACGCGATGGTCTTGCCGCTGCCGGTGCGGCCGCGGCCGAGCACGTCGCGGCCCGACAGGGAGTCGGGCAGCGTCGCGGACTGGATGGGGAACGCCGACTCGATGCCCTGCTTGGCAAGGACGTCGACGAGGTTCTGCGGCACGCCGAGGACGGCGAAGTCGGTGCTGACCGGCGCCTTCGCCACGGTGGGCCCGGCGACGGGTGCCGGCGTGTTGGGCAGCCCGGTGCTCGGGTTCATGCCCTTGGTGCCGTTGGTGCGGCGGCGCGGCCTGTCGCGGCGCGCGTCGTCACGGGTGTTCGTGGTGATGGTCATGGGACCTTCCGGGTCAGGGTGGTCACCCGCATGACAGCGCGCAGCCCGCTCGTGCTGAGCGAGGGCGCACAGGGATGCGTCGTCGGTGACCGTGGTGCGTTCCCGTGCGGGTGCACCGCAACCGGTCACTGGGCCGGAGGCTCGGGGCGCTGCGCTGTTGGAGCGCGTCCCCGTCGTGAGAAGGGATTCGCCGCGGGGTCAGTGCCACCCGGTGCTCGGCGAGATGTCCCCAGGGTACCGGACATCGTGCGCCGTCCCGACCACGCGCCACGTCACGACGGTGTGACGAAGCCCGCGTACGCAGACATCGTGCGCCCCGAGGTCCACCATGGCCGTGGGGGACGGGGACGGAGCGACCATGAGGAGCACGAGGCCGACGCGCGCCGCGCTGCGTCTGGCGGTCGGGTACGGCGCCGTGTCGTTCGTCTGGATCCTCACCTCCGATCGTCTCGCGAGCCGGCTCGCCTTCGGCAACGACGACGCCGAGCGCTACCTGCAGTCGGTCAAGGGACTCGGGTTCGTCGCGATCACCGCCATCGGGCTGTACGTGGTCTCGCTGCGCTACCTCCGTCGTGTCGATGACTCGACCACGCGCCTGCAGTCGGCGTACGACGACACGCTCGCAGGATGGGCGGCTGCCCTCGACATCCGTGACCGCTCGACCGCGCAGCACACCGAGCGGGTGACCCGACGCACCGTCGAGCTGGCGAGGCGGTTCGGCTTCGAGGGCCGGGCGCTGGACGACGTACGGCGAGGGGCGACGCTGCACGACATCGGGAAGATGGGCGTCCCCGACGATGTCCTGGGCAAGAACGGTCCGCTCACCGACGACGAGTGGGTGCAGATGCGACGTCACCCCGAGCTCGCCGTGCAGATGCTCCAGGGCATCGAGTACCTGCGGTCGTCACTGGCGATCCCCCGCTGCCACCACGAGAAGTGGGACGGCAGCGGCTACCCCGGTGGACTCGTGCGCGAGCAGATCCCCATGGAGGCGCGGCTCTTCGCGGTCGTCGACGTGTACGACGCGATCACGTCGGTGCGGCCGTACCGGCAGCCCATGGAGCCCCACGAGGCGCGCGAGACGATCCGCGAGGGATCCGGCACCCACTTCGACCCGACGGTCGTGGAGGCGTTCCTCCAACTGCTCGACGCGGAGACTGTGGTGGAGGCAGGGCGAGGGCCCGCCACCCCCCAGTAGGTGACGGGCCCTCGAGCGGGTGACGAGCACCGCTCCGAGGAGCAGTCCGGCTCGCAGGTCACCCGAGCCTTGACCCGGCCTAGGTTCGGCCGGGCATGAGAACCATCTCCTGGGGATGTGAACAGTCCGTTTCGTCCCTGATGCGAGGAGGTCAACCTTTTCTCCCTGCGCGAGGGCGAACGGAGGCACCACGAACAAGGTGGGCGCAGAGTCCCCTACTGGCGGCGGTCCCAGCGCGCATGACGCGGGGCGCGGCTGCCGCCAGCGGGGGCCCACGTCCCCGACGGTGGGCGCAGAGGGACTCGAACCCCCGACCCCCTCCTTGTAAGGGAGGTGCTCTAACCAGCTGAGCTATGCGCCCGGATGCCGGCGACGTGCGCCGATCCGACGGGCGAGGGTACCGAAGCGGGCGCGGCAGGAGGAAACCCGACGACGCCCCCAGGACGCGGGACAGCCGCACCGGCGGGTTCTCGGGCCACCTCCGGTGCGGCTGCCGAGACAGATCCTGCGGCCGGTCGGGCCGCTCCGCATCTCGAGACCGGACGATGTCCGAGCCGATCAGCCGCGGCCGAGCAGCCGGTCGAGCGCTGCGGCCACGTCGGACGCCAGCTCCTCGCGCGCTGTGCCGCTGTCACGGGCGCTGTCCGTAGCCCCGGCAGCGACCGAGGCCCCCACGTGCCCGCACTGCCGGCACGTGACGTCGCCGAGCCGCTTCACGAGCGACGTCGAGCCGCAGGACGCGCACCGGTCGAGAGCGTCGGCCCAGCCGTCGGTCTGGCAGTCGGGGCAGACCAGCACCTGCTCCCCCGCCACGACCGCACGACGCCAGGTCGACGGACCGGAGTCCGGGTCGACCTGGCGACGTCCGCAGCGGAGGCAGCCCATGGCACCGATGGTGCCACCGGGCGTCGGTGGCGATGGTCAGGCGGCGAGCGACGCGAGGGCGTCGCGGTAGTCCTGGGTGCGACGCGCGTCGCCCGGGCCGTTCACGACCGACCAGCGCACGATGCCGGCCTTGTCGATGATGAACGTCGCCCGGAGCGGGAAGCCGCCGGGCTCGAAGAAGACGCCGTACTCCTGGGTCACGGCACCGTGCGGCCAGAAGTCGCTGAGCAGCTGGAACTCGTAGCCCTCCTGCTCGGCGAACACCTTGAGCGTGGCCGTCGTGTCGCAGGAGATGCCGAGGACGACGGTGTCGTCGTTCTCGAACAC
Organism: uncultured Actinomycetes bacterium; assembly: GCA_963843975.1. Taxonomy (GTDB): domain Bacteria; phylum Actinomycetota; class Actinomycetes; order S36-B12; family CAIYMF01; genus Longivirga. The sequence goes on from CAWJMG010000003.1 coordinate 1,240,395, forward strand.
CGACCGCTCGTCGCGGATCTCGCACAGCTCACCGGTGCAGGTGGCCGTGAACGCCTTCGGGTAGAAGACGACCACGACCGTCTTCTCGCCGCGGAACGACGAGAGACACACCGGGGTGCCGAACTGGTTCTTGAGCTCGAAGTCGGGGGCCTCCTGGCCCACCTCGACCGACATGCGGATGCCCTTCCTGGCCCTGGGCCGCGGAAGCGTCCCCACCACGGCAGGATTCGATCGTGGCACAGCTCCCCGACTCCCTCATCCCGAGCCCCGGCGACCGCGGGCTCGGCACCACCGACCGCGACGTTCTCGCGGCGTCGGTGGCGCGCGCGTGGACGCTGTTCGCCGACATGGTCGAGCCGCTCGACCTCGACGCGGTCACGCGCGCGAAGGGGCTGACCGCGCGCGAGGTGATCACCCCGCTCGGCGCGTGGGACGACAACCGGCCGCTGCCGCAGCTCGTGGCCGAGGCCCGGCGCGGCGTCACCGGCGACCACGACCAGGCAGCGCTCGTCGACGCCGTCCGCGAGGCCCACCGGCACGAGTCCGTGGACGCGGTGAAGGCGGCCGTGCGTTCGCAGGGCGCCCAGATGTCGGAGTGGCTCCAGTCGCCCGAGTCGTACGCCGAGGGGCATCTGCCCGTCGCGTCGATGCTCGGCACGCTGCCCCTGCTCACGTTCCTGCACGCCTCGACGTACCCGCTCGCCACGTCGGCGCTGGACCTCGAGCAGGCCGGCGCCCTCGTTCCGGACGAGCTGCTCGAGTTGGGTCTGGTCGGAGTCCTGGACACGATCGGCGCGCTCGCCGCGCGCCAGGGCCTGCGGGCCTCGCTGGTCGCCGTGACGCCGGGATTCGTGGCCGGGGTCGGTGCGATCCCTGGCTCGTGGCGCACGGCAGAGCTCGACCCGGCCGACGCAGACCGGCTCGGGCCGCGGGTGGAGGGCTCGGTGCGGATGCTGCTCGACATGACGGCGAGCCGCGCCGACGTGCCGCGCGCGATGGCCGGCAAGCAGCTCGTGCTGCACGACGTGCCGGGGCTGATGGCGCTGGCGCCGCTCGTCGAGCAGGTGCCGGGGATCCCGGGCGGCGCAGCGCTCTCCGCGAGCATGCGCGCCGTGTCGGCGGTCGGGTCGCTGCTGCGCCGGCTGCCGTTCGGTCGAGGCTGACTAGCGGCGCGAGGCCTTGGGGGCGACGAGACGGGTGCCCTGCCACTCGCGCGAGGCCGAGAGGGTGCTCGTGGCCTGGAGGCCGGCCGTGGGCGCGGCGTCGGAGATGTCGCTCGCCTCGACATGGCCGTCGCGGCCGGGCTTCGGCGTCAGGAGCCAGATGACGCCCTGGTCGGCGAGGATCGCGATGGCGTCCACGAGGGCGTCGACGAGATCGCCGTCGTCCTCGCGCCACCACAGCAGCACCACGTCGACGACGTCGTCGTAGTCCTCGTCCACGAGCTCTGCGCCCGTGGCGGTCGCGATCGCTGCACGGAGGTCGTCGTCGACGTCGTCGTCGTAGCCGATCTCCTGCACGACCTGGCCGGAGGCGATCCCGAACCGAGCCGCCAGGCTCTTCTGGGCCCCCGCGCCGTCCGCCGTCGCGGTCACGACTGTCCTCCGCTTCCTGTGGTCCTGCCGTCGCACGGGTGCTGGTCGCCCCGTGTGGGGACAGTCCACCGGACCGCGCGCCACGCACGCAAGCACCACGGCCACGACCGCGCCGCGCGTCGTCGCTGGTGAGGGCCCCGGACGACCCCCGAGACGGCCCCGGAACGACGCTCCGCGAGTGCCGCGCTGCGGTGACCCGCGGGTAACCGGCAGGATGGTGCCTGCGTCTCCCCGCAACCCGGGGGTCACGGCGCAGCACGCACGGACGCCGGTCCCCCTCCACCGAGGCCGGTCGCCCGACCTCGAGGGCAACGGCGCCCCCGCCCGCACTTCCTTGCAACCCGAGGAGATGGACACACCCGTGGCACCCGGACGCGATCGCGAGCCCCTGCTGGCCGGCGGTCTCCCCACCCAGTACGTCGACGTCGACCCGGACGAGACCGGCGAGTGGATCGAGTCGTTCGACTCGGTCGTCGACAACGCCGGCCCCTACCGCGCGCGCTACCTCATGCTGTCGCTGCTGCGCGCGGGCCGCCGAGCAGAACGTCGGAGTGCCGAGCCTGCGCTCGCACCGACTACATCAACACGATCCCGCCCGAGCGCGAGCCGTGGTTCCCCGGTGACGAGGACGATCGAGCACCGCATCCGCGCAGTACGTGCGCTGGAACGCCGCGATCATGGTGCACCGCGCCCAGCGCCCCGGCGTCGGCGTCGGCGGCCACATCTCGACGTACGCCTCGACCGCGTCGCTGTACGAGGTGGGCTTCAACCACTTCTTCCGCGGCAAGGACCACCCCGGCGGCGGCGACCAGATCTTCTTCCAGGGCCACGCCTCGCCCGGCATGTACGCCCGCGCGTTCCTCGAGGGCCGCCTGTCGACCGACCAGCTCGACGGCTTCCGCCAGGAGCTCGTCGCACCCCGGCGGGCGGCGCTGTCGTCCTACCCGCACCCGCGGCTGATGCCCGACGTTCTGGGAGTTCCCGACCGTCTCGATGGGCCTCGGCCCGCTGAACGCGATCTACCAGGCGCGGTTCAACAAGTACCTGCACGGACCGCGGCATCAAGGACACCTCCGACCAGCACGTGTGGGCGTTCCTCGGCGACGGCGAGATGGACGAGCCCGAGAGCCGCGGCGCGCTGCAGCATCGCGGCGCCGCGAGGAGCTCGACAACCTCACCTTCGTCGTCAACTGCAACCTGCAGCGCCTCGACGGCCCGGTGCGCGGCAACGGCAAGATCATCCAGGAGCTCGGAGTCGTTCTTCCGCGGTGCCGGCTGGAACGTCATCAAGGTCGTCTGGGGCCGCGAGTGGGACGAGCTGCTGCGCGGCCGACCGCGACGGCGCGCTCGTCAACCTGATGAACACGCACGCCCGACGGCGACTTCCAGACCTACAAGGCCGAGGACGGCGCCTTCGTCCGCGAGCACTTCTTCGGCCGCGACCCGCGCACCCGCAAGCTGGTCGAGGACTGGACCGACGAGCGAGATCTGGGCCTGCAGCCGCGGCGGCCACGACTACCGCAAGATGTACGCCGCCTACCGCGCGGCCACCGAGCACAAGGGCCAGCCGACGGTCATCCTGGCCAAGACCATCAAGGGCTGGACCCTCGGCAACCACTTCGAGGGCCGCAACGCCACGCACCAGATGAAGAAGCTGACCCTCGAGGACCTCAAGGGATTCCGCGACACGGCTGCAGATCCCGCATCGCGGACGACCAGCTCGGACGCGTACCTGCCGCCGTACTACCACCCCGGCACGGACCACGAGCACATCCAGTACATGCTCGAGCGGCGTCGGGCGCTCGGCGGCGGCGTGCCCGAGCGGCGCGTCGTCGGCCAAGCCGCTCGATGCTGCCCGGCGACAAGGTCTACGACGCCGTCAACCGCGGCTCGGGCAAGCAGGCGGTCGCCACCACGATGGCGTTCGTGCGGCTGCTCAAGGACCTGCATGCGCGACCCGGAGATCGGCCAGCGCATCGTGCCGATCATCCCGGACGAGGCCCGCACGTTCGGCATGGACTCGCTGTTCCCGACGGCGAAGATCTACTCCCCGCACGGCCAGACCTACACCTCGGTCGACCGCGAGCTGATGCTGGCGTACAAGGAGTCGACGACCGGCCAGATCCTGCACGAGGGCATCAACGAGGCCGGCTCCGTCGCGTCGTTCACCGCCGTCGGGTACGTCGTACGCCACGCACGGCGAGCCGATGATCCCGATCTACATCTTCTACTCGATGTTCGGCTTCCAGCGCACCGGCGACGCCTTCTGGGCGGCGATGGACCAGATGGCGCGCGGCTTCGTGCTCGGCGCCACCGCCGGTCGCACGACGCTCAACGGCGAGGGCCTGCAGCACGAGGACGGGCACTCGCCCGCTCCTCGCCGCCACCAACCCGGCGGTCGTGGCCTACGACCCGGCGTTCGGCTACGAGCTCGGCCACATCGTCAAGGACGGCCTGCGCCGGATGTACGGCGAGACCCCGGAGGACGTCTTCTACTACCTGACGCTCTACAACGAGCCGTACGTGCAGCCTGCCGAGCCCGAGGGCGTCGACGTCGACGGCATCGTCCGCGGCATGTACCTCCTCGCGCCTGCCGGCGAGGGCGAGGGCCCGCGCGCCCAGGTGCTCGCCTCCGGTGTCGCGGTCCCGTGGGCCCTCGAGGCCCAGCGCATCCTGCGCGAGGAGTGGGGCGTGCACGCCGACGTCTGGTCGGTCACCTCGTGGACCGAGCTGCGCCGTGACGGCCTCGCCGCCGACCGGCACAACCTGCTCGACCCGACGGGCGAGCAGCGCACCGCGTACGTCACGCAGCGCCTCGCCGGCCGTCCCGGCCCGGTCGTCGCGGTGTCCGACTACATCCGCGAGCTGCAGGACATGATCCGCAGCTGGGTGCCGTCCGACTACGCCACGCTCGGCACCGACGGCTGGGGCATGTCCGACACCCGAGGGGCTCTGCGCCGCCACTTCCTCGTGGACGCAGAGAGCATCGTCGTGCGCACGCTCGCCTCCCTCGCCGCCCGCGGCGAGTACGGCCGCGAGCAGGTGGCCGAGGCCATCGCGCGCTACCACCTCACCGACCCGAGCAAGGCCGACGCCGGCAACACCGAGGGCGCGGGCTGAGCGCCCAGGTCACGACAGCACGAAGGGCTCCTCCGTCACGGAGGAGCCCTTCGTCGTCGGGCCTCAGCCCAGTGTTCAGCCCAGGGTCGCGTGCATCTCCCAGACCAGGACTTCGGCAGGGCCGCCGACCGCGGTCACGCGCTGACCCTCGGACACCGTGATGCGGGCGGTGTCACCGGTCTCGAGCGTGCCCGCACCCTCGAGCTCGACCGAGCCGCGCGCGACGAACAGGTGGACGAACGGCGCCGCCGGGAAGCTCGACGCTGCCGCCGTCGGCGATGCGCGAGGCGAGGAGGCCGGCGTACTTGTTCTGGATCCGGATCGCGCGGTCGTCCGCGTGCTTGGCCATGCCCGAGGCCACCGTGACGAGGCCGCCTGCCTCGAGCTCGGTGGTGATGTCGAGCTGCTCGTAGCCGGGCGCGAGGCGCGGGGTGTCCGGCACGACCCACATCTGGATGAAGTGCACGGGGTCCGTGTGGGTGTCGCCGCCGGTGAGCCGCCAGGAGTCGTTCTTCTCCGAGTGCAGGATCCCGGTGCCGGCGCTCATGCGCTGGGCGAGGCCGGGCGCGATGACGCCGCTGTGCCCCTCGGAGTCCTGGTGCACGAGTCCGCCGTCGAGCACCCAGGTGACGATCTCCATGTCGCGGTGGGGGTGCGTCTCGAAGCCGGTGCCGGGCGCGACGACGTCGTCGTTGGAGACGAGCAGGAGGCCGAAGTGGGTGTTGGCCGCGTCGTAGTGCTGCCCGAACGAGAACGAGTGCTTGCTGTCGAGCCACCCGAGGTCGGTCGCGAAGCGGTCCGCCGAGCGGCGCAGGTCGACCGACGGCGTGAGCGAGGTGGTGGTCGGGGTGGTCACGGATCCTCCAACGGTGGTAGTTGATCGCTCAACCACTTTACCGGTTGTCGTATTCCGACAGTCCGACGGCCTCGCAGCCTAGGCTGCGCCCGTGCCGTCAGCGAGCGGGCGCCAGCGCGCCGCCACCGTCCGCCGCCTCGAGCGCGCGACCGGCACCCTGGCGACCGCGGCCTCGGCCCGGATGGAGTCCGAGCTGCCCTGGTACGCCGCGATGTCCGCCGAGGACCGCTCCTGGGTCAACCTCGTCGCCCAGGCCGGCATCGCGGCGTTCGTGCGCTGGTTCCGCGACCCTGAGGGCGCCTCGGCCATCACCGCGGACGTCTTCGGCACCGCGCCGCAGGAGCTCGTCCGCGCGGTCTCGCTGCAGCAGACGGTCGACCTCGTGCGCACGACCATCGCCGTCGTCGAGGAGCACGTGGCGGAGATCGTCGGCCCGGACGACCTGCCGTGGGTCCGCGAGGGCATGCTCCTCTACTCCCGCGAGATCGCCTTCGCCGCGGCACAGGTGTACGCCCGTGCAGCCGAGGCGCGCGGCGCCTGGGACGCGCGGCTCGAGTCGCTCGTGCTCGACGCCCTGCTGCGCGACGACCTCGCCGACGACGTCGTCTCGCGCGGCGCCGCGCTCGGCTGGGGCTCGGTCACGGGCATCTGCGTCGTGACCGGCCACGCACCGGAGGGCGATCCGGAGACCGTGGCCGAGGGCGTGAAGCGCGCAGCCCGGCACCACCGCTACGACGCGCTCACCGGCGTCCAGGCGCAGCGGCTCGTGGTCGTCCTGGGCGGCGTCAAGGACGCAGCCACAGCCGCCCGGGCCGTTCTCTCGCACTTCGCACCGGGCCCGGTCGTCGTCGGCCCGGTCGTGCCGCGCCTCGCCGACGCCGGACGCAGCGCGCGCGAGTCGCTCACCGCGCTCCGGGCAGCGAACGCCTGGCCCGACGCACCCCGGCCGGTGCTCGCCGAGGACCTGCTGCCCGAGCGCGCGCTCGACGGCGACGGCGACGCGGTGGCCCGCCTCGTCACCGATGTGTACGAGCGGCTGCTGGCCGAGGACCCGACCCTGGTCGAGACGTTGTCGGCCTACCTGGAGCGCACAGGCTCGCTCGAGGGCACCGCGCGGGAGCTGTTCGTGCACCCGAACACCGTCCGGTACCGGCTGCGCCGCGTCGCCGACGTCACCGGCCTGACGCCGACGATGCCGCGTGACGCGTGGTCGCTGCGAATGGCCCTCGCCCTGGGGCGGCTCAGTGCCGACGCGGGACCCTCCTGACCGGTACCCTGTTGTAGGAAACCTACAAAGTTCACGGGCCGGGTTTGGCCGGGCCGTGACCATCGCGTGACCAAGGCTCCGGGGAGGCTGAACTCGTGCTCGTCGTCGTCGCGCCCGGACAGGGCTCTCAGACCCCCGGTTTCCTCACGCCCTGGCTGGAGGTGCCCGGCTTCCAGGACCGCCTCCGCTGGCTCTCCACCGTCGCCGGCGTCGACCTCGTGAAGCACGGCACCGAGAGCGAGGCCGACACCATCCGCGACACCGCCGTGGCGCAGCCGTTGCTGGTGGGCGCCGGGCTCGTCACGCTCGTCAGCCTCTTCCCCCACCCCGCCGAGGCCTACGGCAAGGTCGGCGCGGGCGCCGGCCACAGCGTCGGCGAGATCACCGCGGCCGTCGGCGCCGGCGTCATCACCGCCGAGCAGGCGATGGTGTTCGTCCGCGAGCGCGGCCGCGCGATGGCGTCCGCAGCCGCAGTGACCCCCACCGGCATGACGGCCGTCCTGGGCGGCGACCGCGACGAGATCCTGGCCGCGGCCGAGAAGCACGGCCTCACCGCTGCCAACGAGAACGGCGCCGGCCAGATCGTCGTCGCGGGCACGTTCGAGCAGCTCGAGGCCTTCGCGGCCGAGCCGCCTGCCAAGGCGCGCCTGCGTCCCCTGCAGGTCGCCGGGGCCTTCCACACGCACCACATGGGCCCGGCCGTGGCCGAGCTCGCCGCGCTCGCACGGAGCATCTACGTCCACGACACGCGCCTGCGCCTCATCAGCAACGCCGACGGCCAGGTGGTGCACAGCGGACGCGACGTCCTGACGCGCCTCGTCACCCAGGTGAGCAACCCCGTGCGCTGGGACCTCTGCATGCAGACGATGGGCGAGATCGGCGTCACGGCGCTGCTCGAGCTCACCCCCGGCGGCACGCTCACCGGGCTGGCCAAGCGCGGCCTTCCCGGCGTCGAGACGCTCGCGCTCAACACCCCCGACGACCTTCCGGCGGCCTGGGACCTCATCGAGCGCCACGCCACCGTCGCCCCGACGTCGCAGTCGCCCACCTGGCGCCTGCTCGTCGCCCCGGCGAAGGGCACGTTCCGCCTCGGCGTCACCTCCGAGGCGGGCGACAGCCTCGTCGCGGGCGCGGCGATCGGCGCGATCGTCAACCTCCGCGACGAGCAGCCGGTCCTCGCGCCGCACGGCGGCACGGTCGTCGAGTGGCTCGTCGAGGACGGCGACCCCGTGAGCCCCGGCCAGCCCATCGTGCGCCTGCACCCCGTGGCGGGCCGCGCGTGAGCGCCCGCATCACCGCGGCGCCTGTGCGCGCGGGCAGCCGCATCGTCTCGACCGGTTCGTACCGGCCCGCGCGCGTGATCGACAACGCCGAGATCTGCACCTGGATCGAGTCGTCCGACGAGTGGATCCGTGAGCGCTCAGGCATCATCGAGCGCCGCTGGGCCGCGCCGGACGAGACCGTGAGCGACATGGGCCTCGCTGCCGCGGAGAAGGCGCTCGCCGCGTCCGGCCTGGCTGCCACCGACCTGTCGATGGTGCTCGTCGCAACGGTGTCGCACCCCTACCAGACGCCCTCGGCCGCTGCCGAGATCGCCGACCGCATCGGCGCCCCCCAGGCCGCCGCGCTCGACGTCGCCGCCGCATGCGCGGGCTTCTGCTACGCGCTCGGCCTGGCCGACAACCTCATCCGCTCGGGTCAGTCCGAGCACGTCCTCGTCATCGGCGTCGAGAAGCTCTCGGACTTCGTGCGCCAGGACGACCGCGGGTCCTCGTTCATCTTCGCCGACGGCGCCGGGGCCGTCGTGGTGAGCCCGAGCGACCACGCCGGCATCGGGCCGACCGTCTGGGGCGCCGACGGCGCGCAGAAGGACGCGATCACGATGACGCAGTCGTGGACCGAGTACCGCGACGACCAGACGCAGGGCTTCCCCGCCCTCGTCATGCAGGGCCAGCAGGTCTTCCGCTGGGCCGTGGGCGAGATGGCCAAGGTCTCGCAGGAGGCCCTCGCCGCCGCCGGCGTCAGGGTCGACGACCTCGCAGCGTTCGTGCCGCACCAGGCCAACAACCGGATCACCGACGCCATCGTGCGCCAGCTCAACCTGCCCGACCACGTGGTCGTCGCGCGCGACATCATCACGACCGGCAACACCTCGGCGGCGTCCGTCCCGCTGGCCCTGGACCGCATGCTCGAGAGCGGCCAGGTCGAGCACGGCGGGCTCGCCCTCCTCATCGGGTTCGGCGCGGGCCTCGCCTACGCCGCCCAGGTGGTGGAGATCCCCTAGTCCCCCGCTGCCTCACGGCACCGGGAGCACGACCCGCACGACCAGGAAGCACCACCCCGTCCAGCACCGAACGCAGGAGAAGCAACGTGTCTCAGACCCTCGAGGGCCTCGCGGCCATCGTCAACGAGGTCGCCGGTACCCCCATCGCCGACATCACCCCCGAGAAGTCCTTCGTCGACGACCTGGACATCGACTCGCTGTCGATGGTCGAGGTCGTCATGGCGTGCGAGGACAAGTTCGGCGTCAGCATCCCCGACGGCGAGGTCAAGAACCTCAAGACCGTCGGCGACGCCGTCGCCTTCATCGACGCCAACGCCGGCTGATCCAGCCGCACGAGCTGACGCGGGCGGCGTCCCCGACCGGGACGCCGCCGGCGCAGCACCGTCCACCGCGCAGCACCAGACCCCGGTGCACCGCACAGCAACAAGCGAAGGAGCAGCGTCCATGACCTCCGCACCCCGCCGCGTCGTCGTCACCGGACTCGGTGCCACGACCCCCGTCGGTGGCGACGTCCCCTCGACGTGGGAGGGCCTGCTCGCCGGCCGGTCCGGCGTCCGCCTGGTCGAGGACGAGCGGTTCGCCGACCTCCCCGTCCGGTTCGCGGGGCAGGTGGCCGTCGACCCCAGCGAGGTGATGGACCGCGTCGAGGCACGCAAGCTCGATCGCTCCCAGCAGCTGGCGCTCATCGCCTCGCGCGAGGCGTGGAAGGACGCCGGCTCGCCCGAGATCGACCCGCTGCGCCTCGGCGTCGCCGTCGCCACGGGCATCGGCGGCATTGTGAGCCTGCTCGACAACTACGACATCCTCAACACCCGCGGCTGGAGCCGCGTGTCGCCGATGTCGGTCCCCCAGCTCATGCCGAACGGCGCCGCCGCCTGGGTCGGTCTCGACCTCGGCGCGCAGGCCGGCATCCACACGCCGGTGAGCGCCTGCGCGTCGGGCGCCGAGGCCGTGCACACCGGCGCGGAGATGATCCGCAGCGGTCGCGCCGACATCGTGATGACCGGCGGCACCGAGGCCTGCATCCACCCGATCACCATCGCCGCGTTCGCCGCGATGCGCGCCCTCTCCACCCGCAACGACGAGCCCGAGCGCGCCAGCCGCCCCTACGACAAGGGCCGCGACGGCTTCGTCATGGGCGAGGGCGCCGGCTGCCTCGTGCTCGAGGACTACGACCACGCCGTGGCGCGCGGAGCCAGGATCTACGCCGAGGTGGCCGGGGTCGGCCTGTCGGCCGACGGCCACCACATCGCGCAGCCCGAGCCCGAGGGCCGGGGCGCGACCCGCGCGATCACCTCGGCGCTCGAGGCCTCCGGCGTCGCGGCGTCCGACATCCTCCACGTGAACGCGCACGCCACCTCGACGCCGCTGGGCGACATCGCCGAGTCGCTCGCGATCCGCACCGCGCTCGGCGCGGCCTCCGACGGCGTCGTGGTCAGCGGCACCAAGTCCATGACCGGCCACCTGCTCGGCGGCGCGGGCGCCGTCGAGTCCGTGGCCGCGATCCTCGCCCTGCGCGACCGGCTCGCACCGCCCACCGCCAACCTCGAGGACTTCGACGACGAGATCGGCCTCGACGTCGCGTACGGCGCTCCGCGCGAGCTCCGCTCCGGCGACGCCGCGGTGCTCAACAACTCGTTCGGGTTCGGCGGCCACAACGTCGCCCTCGTCTTCCGGAGCATCTGATGACCGCAGTCGCCGGCGCCGACGTCGAGGTCACCGACCTCGACCCGCGCCACCCGCTCGTCCGCCTCGAGGCCTTCCTCGACGACGGCACGATGGAGCTCATCTCCGCCGTCGACGACTGCGGCGTCATCGCCGCCCGCGGCATCGCGCACGGCACCCCCGTCGTCGTGTTCTGCACCGACCCCACGGTGCAGGGCGGCGCTATGGGCATCCAGGGCTGCAAGGTCATCGTCGATGCGTACGAGAAGGCCTCGGCCGCCAGCGTCCCGATCGTCGGTCTGTGGCACTCCGGCGGCGCCCGCCTCCGCGAGGGTGTCGAGAGCCTGCAGGCCGTCGGCCTGGTCTTCGCGATCATGACCCGCGTCTCGGGCCGGATCCCGCAGGTCTCGGTCGTGCTCGGCCCCGCCGCCGGTGGTGCGGCGTACGGCCCGGCCCTCACCGACGTCGTCGTGCTCGGCCCCGAGGGCCGCGTGTTCGTCACCGGTCCGGACGTCGTCCGGTCGGTCACGGGCGAGGACGTCGACATGCTGCGCCTCGGCGGTCCCGAGCCGCACGGCCGTCGCTCCGGCGTCGTGCACGTCGTGTCCGCCACCGAGCGCCAGGCGCTCGACGACGGCGCCCGCCTCGCCTCGCTGCTCGGCACCCACGGAACCCTCAACGTCACCGCGGTGGCCGACGTCGACCTCGCCGCGCTCATGCCCGAGAACATCAAGCGCGCGTACGACGTCCACCCCATCGTGGACGCCCTGCTCGACGAGGGCACCGCGCTCGAGCTGCACCCCCGCTGGGCACCCAACATCGTCACCACCCTCGGTCGCCTCGGCGGGCGTGCGGTCGGCGTCATCGCCAACAACCCGCTGCGCCTCGGCGGCTGCCTCGACGCGACGAGCGCCGAGAAGGCTGCCCGCTTCGTGCGCATGTGCGACGCGTTCGGCGTGCCGCTCGTCGTCGTCGTGGACGTGCCGGGCTACCTCCCCGGCGTCGGCCAGGAGTGGGACGGCGTCGTGCGCCGCGGCGCCAAGCTGCTGCACGCGTTCGCCGAGGCCGAGGTGCCGCGCGTGACCGTCGTGACCCGCAAGGCCTTCGGCGGCGCCTACATCGCCATGAACGCTCGCGCGCTCGGCGCCACGAAGGTCTTCGCCTGGCCCGACGCACAGGTCGCCGTCATGGGAGCCGTGGCGGCCGTGCGCATCCTGCACCGCCGCAAGCTCGCCGAGGTGCCGGCCGACGCCCGCACCCAGGTCGAGAACGAGCTGGCCGAGGAGCACACCCGCATCGCGGGCGGCGTCGAGAAGGCGGTCGCGATCGGCGTCGTCGACGAGGTCGTCACACCGCAGACCACGCGCGGCGCGCTCGCCCGCGCCCTCGCCGACGCGCTCGCCGCCGACCCGGACATCCGCGGTCACCACGGCAACATCCCGCTCTAGGCGGCCCCTGGCACCGGGGGCGAGGCGCTTCGGTGCTGGACCGCCCCGTCCCCGGCACGTGCACGCGAAGGACCCCCCGACCGCGAGGTCCGGGGGGTCCTTCGTTCTTCCCTCAGGGAGGAGGGGAGGTACGGCGGCGGCGCTAGACCACCTGGTGCAGCCAGCGGACGGGGGTGCCGTCCCCGGCGGTGCGGAAGGGCTCGAGCTCGACGTCCCAGGGACCGCCCAGCAGGATCTCGATCTCGTCCTCGACCGGCTCGCCGATCTCCAGTGCCCGGGCGATCGCGGCGCGGACGCGGTTCTCGCTGAGCATCACGTCGCCGGTCGGGCCGATCGCGGCGCGGTGGACGCCGAGGACCGGGGTGCCGGAGTAGCGCTCCCCCTCCGAGCCGGCGGTGGGCTCCTCGGTGACCTCGAACCGCAGCTTGCGCCAGCCCTGCAGGGCCGAGGCGATCCGGGCCGCGGTGCCGACCGGTCCGGTCCAGCTGATGTCGGCGCGGACGGTGCCGCCCTGCACGGGCTGGGGCGACCAGTCGAGCTCGACCCGGGCGCCCAGGATGTCCGCGAGGGCCCACTCGACGTGGGTCGCCACAGCCCGGGGGCAGGAATGCACGAACACGACGCCACGGGTGACCCGTGCGCCGCGGGGCTCACGGGAGCCCGGGGTGCCACTGCGTTCGGCCATCGCCAGCTCTCTCTCGTGTCAGGGACGCCTTCCCCAGCGGCCTCACGAGGAGCACGAGCACGTACACGAACGCGAGGCAACGATAACCTCCCGCGCCACGCCCGCACCACCCGCCACGCAGATGTCTGGCTTTCTGTAGCCGAATGAGTACGCTGTGTGACGTACGTCGACCTCCGGCGGTCTGTCACCCGTCCGGACCAACTCCGCCCCCGCGCTTGGGTCCACGACCCCGACCTGCCGAAGGTGTGAGGGACGGCACCGCTCCCGCGGGGCCGTGGGGGACGTGCCGGCCTTGGCCGGCGCACGCAGAGGGGAGGACGTCGACATGTCGGACAGCGAGATCTTCATGACCGAGATGTACGACGAGGGCGTGGTCACCGAGGTGATCCGGCCCGCCGCCATCGTGCCCGAGGAGTCCGCGCGAGCGATCCTCGTCGAGCTCGCGCTGCAGGACGTGCAGTACGGCGGGCTGTGGCTCTCCGACCCCTCGCGCTGGGCCCTCTACGACACCCCCTGGGCCGCGGCCGGCCAGCCGGGCGGATCCCAGCTCATCGGGTCGATCCAGGTCGCCTACGGCACGCCCACGCGGTACGAGATCACCATCTACCGCGCCACGGTGACCAAGCGGGGCACCGAGCTCGGCTGGACCGTGTCCTCCCTCTGCGACAAGGCCCTCGGCTACGGCTCGCTCGACCTCGCGACCTGCCCGCGCGCCTCGCTCACCGCACCGCCCAAGCCCTTCCACTTCTAGTTCTAGAGGCCGGGCGTCGGGCTAGAACCAGCTCGCCCCGAGGAAGACCGCGCCGAGCATCGAGCCGAGGACGAGCACGCTCACGCCGACGACGACCCAGCGGGATCCCACGCGGCTGATCACGCCCCGACCCTAGGCGAGCCGGGCTGCGGCTGCCTCCTGCAGGTCGATCCGCCCGGCGTGAGGCGGCCCTCGCCACGCTCAGCCGGCGCTCATACGCGGGCCCGGGGGCGTCTCACAGGTTCCTCACAGGAACGGCCGCCATCGTTCGTGTCATGAGCAGTGCCACCCTCTCCCGCCGGACGTCGGCGACGCCTCCGGCGCCGGCCCGCCGCGACCGCCGTGCACGTCGTGCCGGCGACGTCGCCGTCGCGCTCGCCGGCGTCGGGCTCGGGCTCGTGGTGGGCATCCAGCTCGCCACCAGCACCGGCGTCGCGGGCCCGGGCGCGCTGCTCATCGAGCTCTCCCGCTGGGCCGGCCTCGTCGGCACCTACCTCGCACTGCTCGTCATCTTCCTCGTCGCCCGCGTCCCGGTCGTCGAGCGCGCCGTGGGCATGGACCGCATGATCTCGTGGCACCGCAAGCTGGGCCCGCTCTCGCTCGTGCTCGTCGCCGCGCACGTCGTCCTCGTCACCGCCGGGTACGGCGCCTCCGCCGCCACCTCGTTCCTGTCCCAGAGCTGGACGTTCCTCACGGTCTACCCGTGGCTGCTCCCGGCGTTCGCCGGCTTCGTCCTCATGCTCGTCGCCGGCATCACGTCCTGGCGCGTCGCGCGCCGCCATATGAAGTACGAGACCTGGTGGGTGACCCACCTGTACTTCTACCTCGCGATCGCGCTCGCCTACCTGCACCAGATCACCCTCGGCCAGCCGTTCGTCACGCACCAGTGGGCTCGCTGGGCCTGGATCGGCCTGTACGTCATCACGTTCGTCCCGCTCGTCGTCTTCCGCGTCGCGGCGCCGATCTGGCTCTCGCTGCGCCACAACCTGAAGGTGCACGCCGTCGTCCGCGAGAACGCCGACACCATCAGCATCTGGGTCAGCGGCCGCAACCTCGCCGCGCTCGACGTGCAGGGCGGCCAGTTCTTCGGCTGGCGCTTCCTCACCCGCCACCGCTGGTGGCAGTCGCACCCGTACTCGCTGTCGATCGGCCAGGACGCGCGCTACCTGCGCATCACGGTGAAGGACCTCGGCGACCACAGCCGCAGCCTCGCCGGCCTGAAGCCGGGCACGCGCGTCATCGCCGAGGGGCCGTACGGCATCTTCATCGCCGAGGAGCGCCGTACCGACCGCGTCGTGCTCATCGCCGGCGGCGTGGGCGTCGCGCCGATCCGCTCGCTGCTCGACGACCTCCCGAGGCACGTCGCCGTCGACATCCTGTTCCGCGCGAGCCACCAGGAGGGCCTGGTGCTGCGCGAGGAGCTCGAGGCGATCGCACGGTCCCGCCAGGGCGTGCGCCTGCGCTATCTCGTGGGCAGCCGCCGCGACTACCCGATGAACGCCCGCACCCTGCTGCACCTCGTGCCCGACGTCCGCAGCCGCGACATCTACACCTGCGGCCCAGACGCGCTCGTCGAGGCGGTCCGCGAGGCCTCGCACGTGCTGAAGATGCCGGCCGACCAGGTCCACGACGACTCGTTCTCGTTCCACTCCCCCGAGTACTACTCGTTCACCACGAAGAAGGAGGCCGTGCGATGAAGCGCGCGATCCTCGTCGGCGGAGGCACCCTCGCGGGCGTCGCGGCCGTCCTCGCCCTGAACCCCGACGCCGCCAGCACCGCCACCGCCTCGGCCGCCAAGACCCACGCGTCCTCCGGCACCTCGGCCGGGTCCTCGTCCGCCTCGGGCACGACTGCCACGCCCTCGGCGTCGGCGACGTCGGGCAGCTCGTCCGCGGCCGACGGCACCTACACCGGTGACGTCGTGGATGTCGGTCGCGGCTATGGCGACGTGCAGGTCGAGATCACCGTCACGGGCGGTCGAGTCGTCGACGTCCAGGCCCTCGCCGTACCGCAGAACGATCCGCGCAGCGCGCAGATCAGCAACGTGGCGGTCCCCTACCTGGTCGACCAGGCGCTGCAGGCGCAGAGCGCCGACGTCGCCGGGGTCAGCGGGGCCACGTACACCTCGGTCGGCTTCGCGTCGTCGTTGAAGTCGGCGCTGGTCGCAGCAGGCCTGGCATGACCACCGCCCTGGTGCCCGGCACCGTCCGCACGCGCATGGAGCACGTGTGGAGCACCGTCGTCACCCTCGACGTCCGCGACGAGCACGCCACCGACGCCGGGGTCGACGCCGCGTGGGAGTCGGTGCGCGCCGAGCTGCACCGCATCGACCGCGTGTTCTCCACCTTCCGCGAGGACAGCGTCGTCTCGCGCCTGCGTCGCGGCGGCCAGCAGGTCGTGGCCGACGACGTCGCCGACGTGATCGACCGATGCCTCGAGGCGCGTCGCCTCACCGAGGGCGCGTTCGACCCGTGGGCCGCGCCGGGAGGCTTCGACCCGAGCGGCCTCGTCAAGGGCTGGGCCGCCGACCGGTGCGCCGACATCGTGCGTCAGCACGGCTTCCGCTCGTTCTCGCTCGACGCCGCCGGCGACCTCGCCTGCCGCGGCCCGATCCCGGGCTCGTCGGCGTACCTCGGCTGGCCCATCGGCGTCGCGCACCCGGACGACCCGTTGGCGATCGCCCTCGTCGCCGACATCCGCGACGCCTCCATCGCGACGTCCGGCGTCAGCCAGCGCGGCGAGCACGTGATCGACCCGCGCACGGGCGAGGCCGCGCGTGGTGCCCGGCAGGCCACCGTGGTCGGCACCGACGGCGCGCTCACCGACGCGCTGGCCACGGCGCTGCTCGTGTCCGGCCGCGAAGGTGCACGCTGGTTCGCGGCGCTGCCAGGATGGTCCGCGTACGTCGTCGACGGCGACACCACGACCGCCTGGGGTCCCGCCTTCACGACGTCCATCCCCGTTGCGGGGGGCGAGGAGCGATGACAGTGACCAGCACGACGCGCACCGACGACACGGACCTGCCGCAGAGCTATCTGCGTGCGGCCGACGGAGTCCCGCCCGTCCGCGTGCTCGTCGTCGACGACGAGCCCGACCTCGCCGACCTCGTCTCGACGGCGCTGCGCTTCGACGGCTGCCGCACCGCGACCGCGGGCGACGCCGACGAGGCGATGCGCGTGGCGCGCGACCTCCGCCCCGACATCGCCGTGCTCGACATGATGCTGCCCGGCGACGACGGTGTGACCCTGCTCGGCCGCCTGCGCGCAGAGCACCCCGACCTGCCCGCGGTCTTCCTGACCGCGCGCGGCGACACGCGTGACCGCATCGCGGGCCTGCGCGCCGGTGCCGACGACTACATCGCCAAACCGTTCAGCCTCGAGGAGCTGCTCGCGCGGCTGCAGGCCGTGCTGCGCCGTACCGGCCGACTCGACGAGCGCGGCGCGGTGCTCACCGTCGCCGACCTGACCCTGGACGAGCTCACCCGCGAGGTCCGTCGCGCCGGAGAGCTGGTCGACCTGACGCCGACCGAGTTCGACCTGCTGCGCTTCCTCATGCAGAACGCGCGCACCGTCGTCAGCAAGAGCCAGATCCTCGACCGCGTGTGGCACTACGACTTCGCCGGCCGCAGCAACATCGTCGAGCAGTACATCGGCTACCTGCGCAAGAAGGTCGACAGCGACAACGAGCCGCTCATCCACACGGTGCGCGGTGTCGGCTACGTCTTGCGCGCCCCGCGGGCAGGCGACTGACCATGTCCCTCACGCCCGACGTCGACCTGCCCGGCACCGAGGTGCTCGCCTCGCACCCGGGGCCGGCGTCCGACGTGCCCGCAGCGGTGCGTCCGAGCCGATGGGCCTCCATGACGCTGTCGCGGCGCCTCGTGATCGGCCTCGTGGCGGTGACCGCAGCGACCCTCGTGGTCGTGGCGGCGGCGACGTTCCTCGCCCTCCGGTCGTGGACCGTGCAGCAGCTCGACAACGCGCTCATGCAGCCGAAGCTCGCAGCCGTCGACGGGGACGGCGACGGACGCGGTGGCAGCGGGCGCGACGTCATCCGCGCCTGGGACATCAACGGGGCCACCGTCGTCCTCCTCGCGGACGGCACCGCGACGCCTCTGCAGGGCAACATCCCCGGCGGCACCCAGCCTGAGCCGTGGTCCGCCGCGGACGCCGCGGCGCTCTCGACGATCCCCACCGCCTCGGACGCCGGGCCCGTCACGATCGAGCTCGAGGCACTCGGCGACAGCCGTGCCGTCGCCATCCCGGCGACGGTCAACGGCAACGCCGTCACCCTGATCGCCGTCACGCCGCTGTCCCGGGCGCAGGGCGTCGCCAACCGCCTCCTGCTCGTCGAGATCGTCGCCGTGACGTTCGCCGTCCTGCTCGTGGCGTTCGCGGGCACGTGGTTCGTGCGCCGCGAGCTGCGGCCGCTGCGCCGCGTGGCCGACACCGCGAGCGAGGTCGCGAGCCTGCCCCTCGGCCGAGGCGACGTCGTGATCCCAGGTCGTGTTCAGGACGCCACCTCCACCACCGAGGTCGGGCAGGTGGGCCTCGCGGTCAACGCGATGCTCGACCACGTCGAGACCTCGCTGCGCACCCGCGCAGAGACGGAGGACCGCCTGCGCCGCTTCGTGTCCGACGCCGGTCACGAGCTGCGCACGCCTCTCGCCTCCGTGCGCGGGTACGCCGAGCTCATGCGGCGCGGTGCGGCGTCCGACCCCGAGGCCGCAGCCCAGGCCGCGGCCCGCATCGAGGCCGCCGCCTCGCGCATGGGCCTGCTCGTCGAGGACCTCCTGCTGCTCGCCTCGCTCGACGAGGAGCGGCCGCTGTCACAGGACCGCCTCGAGCTCGGACCGCTCGTGGCCGACGCCGTGGCCGAGGTCAGCGCCACCGCGCTCGACCACACCTGGGCCGCCGACGTCCCCGACGACAGCCTCTCGGTCGCCGTGGTCGGGGATGCCTCGCGCCTTCACCAGGCCGTGGCGAACCTGCTCGCCAACGCCCGCGCGCACACTCCGGCGGGCACGTCGGTCACCGCGGTGGTCGGCCGCGACGACACGCACGCCTGGGTCGAGGTGCGCGACGACGGCCCCGGCTTCCCCGAGGACCTCATCCCCCGGGCCACCGAGCGGTTCGCTCGCGGCGACTACAGCCGCTCGCGCGCCACGGGCGGCAGCGGCCTCGGCCTCGCGATCGTCAAGGCCGTCGCAGAGGCGCACGGCGGCACGCTCAGCATCGGCAACGCGGCCGAGGGCCCGGGGGCCGTCGTACGGCTCACGCTGCCGGCGGCACCGGGCGGCACGGTCGAGGTCGTCCCGCCCCTCGCCGAGACCCCCGCCACCGTCTGACCCCACCGCTCGCACTGATCAATCCGTCGTTTCCCATGCCAGGAAACGACGGATTGATCAGTGTCACGGGCCTGTGGACGGAGTCCGCGCGAGGCTTGCGGGAACGGGCACCGTGGTCGCCATGCCAGCGATCCAACGTCCGCACGACACCGCGCGCCGTCTCGCCGCACGCTTCGGTCAGTCGGCAGTTCCTGTTGGCCTCGCCCTCGCGTCGGGATTCACCGAAGGGGAGCTCCGCGCCGCACTCCGGCGAGGAGTGATCGTGAGGCCTCGGCACGGCCTCGTGCAGGTTGCCGATGACGGACCCGAGGACGATCCGCGACCGGCGTGGGCTGCCCTGCGGCGGGAGCACGTCGCGGCCGTGCGTGCGGCGCTTACCGCCGTTGGGCCAGGTGCGTTCGCCACGCACGACTCCGCCGCGCTGGTGGTCGACTGCCCTCGGCCTGTCACGTCCGCACCCGACCACGTCAGCCTCTGCATCCCCGGGGCGCGGGACTACACCGGTCCCGGGCTGGTGGTGCGCGGATCACCCATCGCCGACCGGTTCGTGACCGTCGTCGACGGCATCCCCACGACCGACCTACGGCGCACGGCTATCGATCTCGCGCGCTCGCGCTCGCTCTGGTCGGCGCTCATCCCGTTGGACGCCGCGATGCGCGCGATCGTGAGCCGCCAGTCGGGCATGGAGGGGAACGACCTGCGACAGGTTGCCCGCGACCCTGGTCCTGCGCGTACTGCCCGTGCCGAGCTCGAGTACGCGCTCGGAGCAATCACCGGATGGCACGGCGTCGTAGCGGCACGCCGCGCCCTCCGATACGCCAGCCCTGCCGCGGAATCGCCAACCGAGTCCCGGAGTCGAGGCTGGTTCCTCGCCGCCGGCATCACGTCGCTCGAGGTCGGCTTCCCCATCGCCGTCGGGCGCCGCACCTACTGGGCCGACTTCTGCGACGAGAAGCGCAAGGTCATCGGCGAGGCCGACGGCTGGATCACGTACGGCGACGACCTGGAGTCGATCAAGGGGACGATCCGAGCCGAGAAGGTGCGCCAGTCGGACCTCGAGGGCGACGGATGGCGGTTCGTGCGCTGGATGAGCGACGACCCGCGCCGCGACGTGGTCGCCAGGATGACCGCAGCCCTCCGCTCAACCTGATCAATCCGTCGCTACCCGCCGCCGGAAACGACGGATTGATCAGGTTGAGCGACTGGGCTCTGCGAAGTGTTCGCAGCACCGGTCTCGCTGTGCGGACCTCGGTGGCGAGGTCTCGTACCGCATCCCTACGCTCGGCACGTGATCTCCTCGGCGACCCCCACCGCGCACGCGCTGCGCGCTGTCGCCTGTTGTCGCTGTCTCGGCTGACGCCGCCCGCCCTCGGGTACGGCGTCCACTCGACGCCCTGACCACCCGACACCGGAAGACACGACCATGACCGCACTCGCGCAGCAGAACCACCACATCGCCGACCACCTGCGGGACGCCGCCGATCCGCGTGCTGTCGCCCGCGTGGTCGCCGAGCACCGCGACCTCTGGGCCGCGCACGTCCGCTTCGACCCGTCCGAGCCCCACCACGCGACGGTGTGGGCCGACGGCCGCTGGGAGGTCGTCCTCGGGGCCTGGCTGCCGGGTCAGAGCAGCGGCAGCCACGACCACGTCGGGCGCCCCGGCGCGCTGCTCGTCCTGCAGGGAGCGCTGCGCGAGACCACCTGGCACGTGGCCACCGACGGGCCCGCCCCGGGACGGCGTACGGCGGTGTCGCGCGTGCACGCCGCGGGAGGCCTGCGCACCCACGGCGCGGTGCACGTGCACGATGTCGCGGCCGAGGGCACGGACCCGGCCGTCGCCCTCCAGGTGCACGCACGCCCCTGACGCGCGACGACGCCCCCGGCCTGAGGCCGGGGGCGTCGTGGTGCGGGCGATGGGTCAGTGCGCCAGCGGCGGGAGGTCGATCGGGCGCAGCACGCGGTCGATGCCATGCGCGACCTGCTTGTTGAACTTGTTGAGGTCGACCTGCGACAGGATCACGCGGGCGTTGCGCGAGTTCTTGTCCTTGTCCCAGAGGGAGATCTCGGGGCCGGCGTACACGGCGACGCCGAGCGTGCCGCCCTGGGCGGTCTTGAGCACCGCACCGTTGGCCTTCACCGCGGCGGACGAGTAGATCGTGGCGCCGGGGACGACGTGGTACAGCAGCACGGCCTCGACGGTGGGGATGCCGAGCTTGGCGACCGCGTTGAAGATCTGCTTCTCGGACTTCGGCGCGATGCCGGTCAGGTCCTTGACCAGCAGGCGGAAGGCCTGGTCGTTGGGGATGAACGCCGTCAGGGCGACGGTGCCGTCCGTGAGGACCTTGACCTTGCTGTTCGGCTTGGCCGCGAGCACCGCGAGCACCGCCTGGGTGACGATGTCGTAGTCCTTGGCGTTCGTGTCGAACGTGCCGCCGCCGTTGGCGGTGAGCACCGCGGCGAGCGAGCGCTGGCCCTGGGCCTGCGCGGCCGGGGCGGCGGTGAGGGCGACGCCGGACACGCCGAGGGCGACTGCGGCGGCTGAGGCGGCGATGCGCGTGCGGAGCTTCATGTCTCTCCCGAGGTGAGGTCCGGCGACCCGGACGACTGCCCCTACTTCTGCGGCATGCCCCGCCGTGGATGCAGGTGCCTCAGGAAATCTTCGGGCGCCTGTCGGAGGTGGCAGCGAGGATGCGGGCACGAGCACGTGGACGAGCGAGGAGAGCCCCATGACCTGGACCGCACCCGAGATCGATCGCGCCGAACCGCCGTACGTCGGGGACGAGCGTGCGTCGCTGCAGGCATGGCTGCGGTTCCAGCGCGAGACGCTGCTCTGGAAGTGCCAGGGCCTGACCCACGAGCAGCTCGCGACCCGGGCGGTCCCGCCGTCGAGCATGTCGCTGCTCGGGCTCGTGCGGCACATGACCGACGTCGAGCGCTGGTGGTTCCGGACGAACCTCCGCGGCGAGCAGATCGACGGTCTCTTCGGCCCGAGCGACAACCTCACCGGCGACTTCGACGACCTCGACTCGATGCCGGCCGAGCAGGTGTGGATGGCCTATGACGCGGAGTGCGACGCCGCCGACGCGGCAGCGGACGGCCTGCCGCTCGACTCCACGTTCGAGCACCGCCGCCACGGCACTGTCGACCTGCGCTGGGTCTACGTCCACATGATCGAGGAGTACGCCCGGCACAACGGTCACGCCGACCTCCTGCGCGAACTGGTCGACGGCACCACCGGCGACTGACCACCGGGCGCACCCGGGGCACGGCAGGATCAGCGGGTGACCACCGCCGCTGACTCCCTCTGGACCGACCTCGCCACGCTGCGCTGCACTCTGGTGCCGGACCCGGTCCCCACGGACGGCGGCGGCAGCACCCGCCTGCTCGTCGTCCGCCTCGACAACCCGTCGGGCGACCTCGTCGACACCGCGGTGTTCGCCGACCTCGACCAGCTCGGGCGCCGCCTCGCGGCCACCACGGCCATCGGCGGCGTCGTCATCACCGGCCGCGAGCCGGGGATCTTCGCTCCGCACTTCCGGCTCGGTGAGATCGCCGAGGGCGCCGAGGCGCTGGGGCGCCCGGTGCCGTACGGCCTCGCCCGCCTCGCGTTCACCGGCGTCGCCGCGCTCTCGCGCAGCGACCGCGTGCGCGACGCGTTGCTCGCCTCCCCCGCCGCGGGCATCGCCGAGCTCGCCCGCACGCACGCAGCACTCGACCGCCTCGGCACGCTGCCGCAGGTCGTGGTCGCGGCGATCGACGGCGACGCGCTGGCCGGCGGCTGCGAGATCGCGCTCGCCTGCGACCTGCGCGTCATGGCCCGCGGCGAGGGCCGGATCGGCCTCGTCGAGATCACCGCCGCCATCCCGCCGGGCGCCGGCGGCACCCAGCGTCTGGCGCGCGCGGTCGGCACGGCCCGCGCGCGCTCGATGATGCTGCGGGCCACGACGTACGACGCCGACACCGCGCACGACGCAGGTCTCGTCGACGAGGTGACGACACCGGAAGCACTGCTCGAGACGGCGATCGCTGTGGCCACCGAGGTGGCCCGCCGCAGCCCGGACGCCGTCGCAGCGGTCAAGCGCTCGCTGCACGGCGGGCGCACGTGGCGGTCCGGCGTCGCCGACGAGGCTGCGTCGTTCGTCAGCACCGCGTCGCGCACGCGCGCCATCGCACGGCTGAAGGACTTCGCGTCGCAGTCCGACGCCCGTGGCAGCCGCACGCCCTGGCGCGACCGCACCTGGATCTCGTAAACCCTGTCAGCGCAAGGCCATCGCGCGCTCGGCGAGGGCCGTGATCGTCAGGGACGGGTTGACACCGACGTTGGCCGGCACGGCGCTGCCGTCGAGCACCCGCAGGTCCTCGTGCACGTCGCCGTCCGGCGTCGCCCACACGCGGTGCTGCGGATCGATCACCCCGTGCCCGGGGGCGGTGGAGATCACCGCGCCGCCGAGGATGTGCGCCGTGGCGCCGATGCCCAGCACGGGGTCGAGCAGAGTGCCGTACGCCTGACCGCCGCTCGCAGCAGCGACGGCACGGGCCGCAGCGTTCGCCTGCGGGAGGTACGTCGGGATCGGCGCCGCACCGGGTGCGAGCCGCGAGCGCAGCCCCCACCCGAGCGGGCCGCGGCGCAGCTCGAGCGCGATCTCGTTGTCGTCGTGCTGCATGACCGTGAGCACGGTGATGCGGCGGTTCCAGTCACGGGCGCGCATGTTGGCGGTGGCGGCGCGCGGGTCGCGGAGCATCGCGGCGAGGGTGCCTCGCGCCCGGGCGCCTCGGCGCTCGTCGTCGACGATCGGGGCGAGGTACCAGCGCATGAAGCCGTACGACGCGGGGAAGCGGTTCTGCGTCACGTGGGTGCTGTCGTCCGGGTGGAAGTCGCTGCTGATCGTGGCGCCGTCGGTGCTGACGTCCTCGCCGCCCTCGGGCTGCAGCACGGCGGTGAACGCCTCGGAGTTGGTGCGCACGTGCTGACCCAGGGCCGGCGAGAGCCACGGCACCGAGCGCCACCGGTCGCGCGAGGCGAGCAGCAGCTCGGTCGTGCCGAGCACTCCCCCGGCCAGCACCACCTCGCGCGCCGCCAGCGTGCGCACCGGCGAGCGACGGTCGAGCGGGTCGATGACGTCGAGCTGCCATCCGCCGCCGGGGAGCCTCGACAGGCGCTGCACCTTCGAGCGCGGCGTGATGGTGGCCCCGAGCTCCTCCGCGCGCGCGAGGTACGTGCGGTCGACGCTGTTCTTCGCGCCGTGCACGCAGCCGGTCAGGCAGGCGCCGCACCGCGTGCAGTCGGCGAACGAGATCCCCTGCGGCGTGGGCGCGAACGTCGACCCGGCGCCGAGCGAGTCGGCTGCCGCACCGAGCCACCGGTCCTGCGCGCCGACGTACGGGTTGGTCTCGACGCCGAGCATCGAGGCCGCCGTCGCGTAGTGGCGGTCGAGCTCCCCTGCCCAGTCCAGACCGGTCGACGCCCAGCCGGGCGCCTCCCAGGCGTGCGGCTTCGGGCGCAGAAGGACCGCGGCGTAGACAACCGAGCCGCCGCCGACGCCGATGCCGTGCACGACCACGACGTGACGCAGCAGCGTCTGCCGGAAGTAGCCGGACAGCCCGGCCTCGGGCGCCCACAGCAGCGCGCGCGTGCTGCGCGCGCCCGCCTCGAGGTCCTCCCGGGTGAGGCGGCGTCCCTGCTCCAGGACGGCGACCGAGCGACCCGCCTCCGCGTGCCGAAGGGCGGCCACGCCCCCGCCGAAGCCGGACCCGACCACGGCGACGTCCACGTCGAAGGTGCTCACAGGGACATCCTCAGGGTTCGTGGACCACCGGCGGGTCGATGTGGACGAGGTCCACCTCCGGCGTCAACTCCACCAGGATCCAGACCCGCTTCTTCCCGACGAGGCGCAGCGGCCAGCGCGCGGGCCACATGATCGAGAAGTGCCGGCCGTACTTGGCCCGGTGCGCGCGCACGCCGGGCCGGAATTCGCTGCGGTCGAGCACCTCAGCGCGACCGGCGACGTACGACGCCCCCGCGAGCAGGCGCCCCGGTCCGTCGCAGGGCGCGACGGCGACGAGCGGGTTGAGCCCGATGCGGCGCACCTTGTGGGAGTCGCCGAAGGTGGAGACGAAGAGCCGCTCGCCGTCTCCGCTGACCCAGACCGGCGTGTGCGCGGGCGAGCCGTCGGCGCGGAAGCTGACGAGGTCGACGAAGGGCTCCTGGCCGAGCGCGCGGGTCAGGTCGTCGGCCATGGGCCGACTCTCCCACGCCGCACCGCGGACGGATGAAACCGTGACGCGGGGTCGGATTCCGCGGGCCGTGGCTCCCGCCGCCGCGCTCTCCCCTACGCTCGCCGCATGACCGAGGACGCAGGCACGCCGTCGCCGTCCGAGCCTGCCGCGGACGAGATCGCGGCGGCCGGGCCGCGACCGGCGCTGGACAAGAAGAAGTCGATCATCTTCGGCCTGATCGGCCTGGCGGTGCTCGTCATCATCTTCGTGAAGGTGATCCCCCAGATCGGCAGCTACTCCGACGCCGTGGAGTCGCTGAAGCGGATGAGTGCCGGCGACGTCGTGCTCATCGTGCTCATGGTGCTGATCTACCTCGCGTTCTACCCGCTGCCGTTCATGGCGGCGACCCCCGGCCTGTCGTACGGCCGTGCCTTCCAGCTCAACCAGGGCGCGTTCGCGATCAGCAACGGCATCCCCGCCGGCGGCGCCTTCGGCCTCGGCGTCCAGTACGCGATGCTCGCCTCCTGGCGGGTGCCGCCCACGGTCGCGACCGCCGCGATCGGCGCCGTGGGCGTGTGGAGCGTGTTCGTCACCCTGGGCCTGCCGGTGCTCGGCGTGTTCGCCCTCTGGGCCTCGGGCCTCGTCGACGTAAGCTCGTACGTCAAGTACGCCGCGATCGGCCTGGGCGTGCTCGCGGCGATGATCGTCGTCTTCGCGCTCATCATGCGCAGCGAGGCGCTCGCCGTGAAGATCGGCGAGCTCGCCAACAAGATCATCAACCCGGTGCTGACGCGCTTCAAGCGCCAGCCGGTCGACGTGGTCCAGTCGGTGCTCAGCTTCCGCAACGACACGGTCGACCTCGTGAAGAAGCGGTGGCACGTCATCACCGCCGCCCAGGTCGGCGTCTCGGTCACCCAGGGCCTGATCCTGCTCGCCGCGGTCTGGGGCGTGCAGGGCAGCGGCAACCACACCCCGGCGCTGGCCGTGCTCGGCGCGTACGCCGTCGCGCAGATCGGCATCATGATCCCGCTGACGCCGGGCGGGCTCGGCACCGTCGACGCGCTGATGCTGGGCATCCTCACCGCCGCTGGAGTGTCCGACGGCGACGCGACGGCAGCGGTGCTCGTGTGGCGCGCGGCGTCCTTCGTCCCGCAGATCATCGTCGGGGTCCTCAGCCTCGTCGTCTGGAGCCGGACCGCCGCCAAGGCGCTCGCGGGGGCGCCGGCGGCCCCGGAGGCTGCTGCCTGATCCGGTCGCCGGACCGGCCCTGCGCCACTACCGTCCTGCCATGACCTCGACGACGCAGGGCACGGCGACCGGCATCGAGCGCAGCACTCGGGCGCAGAAGTGGTTCCTCGTCAACGCGGTGGTGGCCTGGTTCGGCCTGGCCATCCAGCTGACGATCTCCGCCACCGGCATGTACCCGACCACGGCCACCAAGCCGAGCCAGTACGGCTACGGCAACCTGCCCGGCATCGACGGCCTCGTCGGACGGCTCGTGGACTTCCTCTCCTACTTCACGATCTGGAGCAACATCGCCGTCGCCGTGGTGGTGACCCTGCTCGCGCTCGACTCCCGTCGCGACTCCCCCGTGCTGCGCGCCGTCCGCCTGTCGTCGCTGCTGATGATCTCGATCACGGGTCTCGTGTACGGCGTGATCCTCTCCGGAGTCGTGACGCTGCGCGGGTGGGAGTATCTCGCGAACTTCTTCATCCACCAGGCGGTGCCGCTGCTGACGGTCGTGGTGTTCGTCGTGGCCGGGCCCCGCGGGTGGATCGATCGGCGGGTGCTGCTCGGCTCGTTCGTCCTGCCCATCGTGTGGCTGGCGTACGCACTGATCCGCGGTGCGGTCATCGGCGCCTACCCGTACTTCTTCATCGACGTCGCGACGCTCGGCTACGGCACGGTCGCGCTCAACCTCGCCGGCGTCCTGCTGCTCGGCCTCGTCATCGCCCTGATCCTCTGGGCGCTCGACCGCTGGCTCGTACGCAGGGCCGCTGCGCGCGCGGCGCAGTAGCGGGACCCGCTAGTACAGCGCCATCCCGGTCACGCGCGCGGTCGACCAGCGAAGGCACCGCGACGACAGCTCGAGCGCAGGCACCGGCTCGCTCACGAGGTAGCCCTGGACCTTGTCGACGCCGAGCGTGCGCAGACGCTCGAACACCAGCGAGGTCTCGACGCCCTCTGCGGTCACCGCGAGCCCGAGCTGGTGGCCGAGCAGGACGGCGTTCTCGACGATGATCCAGTCGTTGAGGTTGTTGATGGGGTTCGCCGAGACGAACTCGCGGTCGATCTTCAGAGTGGTGAAGGGGTACCAGCGCAGGCGGTCGACGGTGGACGAGCCCGTGCCGTAGTCGTCGATGGCCAGCTTGAACTGCGCGAGCCCCAGCCGTGTCATGACGTCGAGCGCGGTCACCGCCACGCCGTCCGCGACCGTCTCGGTGATCTCCAGCGTCCAGGACGACGGCGGTGCCGCGCGGCCGAGGATGGACAGCAGCTCGTCCGGCGTCTCAGGCACGTTGAGGTCGAGCGCCGAGACGTTGATCGACACGTCGTCGAGGTCGGCGACGCCCGGCACCGACATGCGGTCCTCGGCCACCTGCTGCGCGACGTGCAGGAGCAGGTCGTGCTGACGCCCGAGCCGCTCGAGAGCCGGGACGAACTGGTCGGGCGGGATCAGCCCGTGCTCGGGGTGCCGCCAGCGCACCAGCGCCTCGGCCGAGCGGACGGTGCCGTCGGCGACGTTCGCGATGGGCTGGTAGAGCACGTGCAGCTGCGACGGCACCAGGTCGTCGATGATCGTGTTGACGTCGGGTCGCTGGCGCAGCACGAGCGCGGACTTCTGGACGGCGTCTCGGCAGTCGCGCAGCAGCGTACGCAACGACGAGAGGCCGAGCGGCTTGGGCATCGTGCCCAGCACCTGCAGGCCGTACAGCTGGGCGACGCGCGTCGCGGACGCGATGATCCGCTCCGACGCCCCACTGGCCAGCACCACCCGCGCGCCAGGCGCACGGCTCGCCAGGGTCTTCATCACGGCGATGCCGTCGCTGCCGATCAGCGCGAGGTCGAGGACGATCACGTCGAAGTCCGCACCGAGCAGGCGGTCGATCTCCTCGGCCGTGCTCGCGCTCTGCGCCACGAAGCCCACCATGTTGGCGACGTCCGAGATCAGCTCGCAGATCGACGGCTCGTCGTCCACCACCAGCAGGCGGGGTCCTGCGTCCACCAGCGCGATCGGCATGGTCGTCGGGTCGCTCATCGCACTACCTCCGCGGTTGCGGCGAGGACGTCGCCGGGGACGCGCAAGGCGTCGTGGAGCTCGTCCTTGGTGAAGGGCTTCGCGAGCACCCGGGTTCCGATCGCCTGCGCCTCGGCCATGCGGTCGGAGTAGCCGGTCATCAGCACCACGGCGACATCGGGAAGCAGCGCGGTCACCCGTGCCGCCACCTCGATCCCGTCCATCTCGGGGTCGCCGAGGCGGATGTCCGTGACGAGCACGTCGGGGTGGAACGACGCCGCGAGCTCCAGCGCCTCGAGGGGCGTGGACGCGACCCGCACCGAGGCTCCGGTCTCCTCGACCCATGCGCCCACCAGTCCGGCGAGCGCCGCCTCGTCGTCGACGACGAGGACGCGCCTCGCACCGGCCACGGGGCCGTCGGCCACGGGCTCGTCGGGGTCGACGTCGGTCGCTGCGAGAGGCAGGAACATCTGCACCGAGGTGCCGCTGCCGGGCTCGGTGACGATCGTGGCCATGCCGCCGCTCTGCGTGGCCAGCGAGTAGACCGCCGTCAGCCCGAGGCCCGTGCCGTTGCCGGTGCTCTTGGTGGAGAAGAAGGGCTCGAAGGCGCGCGCCCCGACCTCGGGGCTCATCCCCGAGCCGTCGTCGCGCACGTCGAGGACGACGTACTCACCCGGCGACACGTCGGCGACGCCGTCGCTGAGGGTCCTGCGTCCGACGTGGACGACGATCGTGCCGCCGACGTCCGTCGCATCGCGCGAGTTGATGACCAGGTTGAGCACGGCGCTCGAGAGCTGGCCGGAGTCGACGAGCACGTGATGGCTGCCCGGGTCGACCTCGAGGGTGACGCTGCGCTGGCCGCCGACGGCCTGGCGCACCAGCGGCATCATGTCGCGCACGAACGACCCCACCTCGACGTCGCTCGCCTGCAGAGGCTGGCTCCGGGACACCGCGAGAAGCGAGGAGGCGATCTCGGTGCCGCGGCCCGCGGCGTCGACCGCGCGGTCGACGTACCGCACCAGGTCGGGGTGCGCCTCGACGCGGCCGTCCTCCTGCAGCATCTGCAGGTAGCCCGTGATGATGAAGAGCAGGTTGTTGAAGTCGTGGGCGAGACCGCCGGCCATCGTGCCGAGGGCCTGCAGCCTCTGGGCCTGGGCACCGCGCACGGCACGGGCGCGCTGCTCGGTGACGTCCTGCACCTGGATGAGGCCGCGGACGCCGTCGCGCTCGGCCACGTGCACCGGGCTCGCGTTGACGAGGTAGATCCGCAGCGACTCCTCGGACGTCATGTCGACGTGCTCGAGCGTGCCGGGGATGCCGGTGACGCAGGCCTCGAGGAGGGTCGCGAACTTCGCCCGGTCCTGATCGGTCGTGCTGAACGGGAGGACGTCGACGACGTGGCGACCCACGAGCTCGTCGGCGGCCTTGTCGGTGCCCCCGTTGGCCATCCGGACGACGCCGTCGGAGTCGATGAGCGCGACGAGCCCGGGAGCCGAGGCGATGGCGGTGGCCAGGAGCTCCTCGCGGTCCTCGAGCCGGCGCTGCCCGCGGTAGCGCGCGTTGGCCGCCTGCAGGACGAGGAACAGCGCCACGATGCCGAAGCCGGCGAGGCCGAGCAGCACCATGGCGCGCACGAGCATCGACGGACCGAGCGCATCGGTGGCGAGCGCCTCGATCCGCAGCGTCACGGTGCCGAACGTGGCATCGGCACCCGCACGCTCGGCCTCGGCGTCGAAGATCGCGTCCTCGGGCACGATGCTCGTCAGCGTCGTCTCCGGCCCCGTGGCGGGGACCTCGACGAGGACAAGCGCGACCTCGTCGTGGAGCGGACCGAGACCTGCTGCGGCCTCCTCGAAGACGACGGGCAGCGACACGGCCATGGAGAGCAGCCGCGGCACGGACGGGGCCGGATCGATCGACTGCGGTGTCACGAACACCAGCGAGGGCTCGGGCTCTGCGTCGGCCGCAGGGACGTCACGCACCCCGAGGAGCTGAAGCGAGCCCGACTCGACGACCTGCGTGGCTGCGGTCCGGTCGGCGGGGCTGCCGCCCATCACCGCGGCGAGATCGGGCGAGCTCCCCTGCCGCGAGAGGATCTGCAGCGCCGTCGGACCGTCGGGCGTGCCGGCCAGCAGCGCGAGGGCGGAGACCGACGTGTTGCCGCCGAGGAACGGCTGCATCGCCTGGGCGAACGAGTCCTCGGTGTCCCAGGGCAGGCGCGGTGCTGTCGCGGCGCGGGCCATGTAGCTGTCGATGTCGGTGCCGACGGCCTGCTGGAACGACGCGGCCGCCGTGTCCGCGGCGGTCTGCAGCGTGGCGGCGTCGTCGGCCGCCCAGAACGCGAGCACCGCCCGGGCCCCGAGCCCCACGAGCGCTACGACCACGAAAGGGCCGGCGAGCGTCGACAGCGGCGACCGGGCCCGCTGACCGACCGTCGGTCGGGCGGCGACGGCCCCGGCGACGAACGCCGCGACCGCGACCGGGAGCGCACGGGCGAAGAACATCTCCGCGAACGTCGTCCACCCCGTCGAGGCGGGCAGCAGCCACGCCTCGGCCATGCCACCGAGCACGGCCACGGCGACGAGGTAGGTGCTGACGACCGCGAAGCGGTGCCCGGGCGCCGCGTTGGCGCCGGCTCGGCGCGGCGCGAGGGTCAGGGCGGCCGCCACGGCGCACGCCTCGACGACCCCGATGACCGCGGCGGCGGGGCTGACCCCGAGGCCCCCGACCGCGAGCTGCGCGGCGAGGGCGAGCAGGACGTAGGCGACCCGCTGCGGCACCGAGCGCACCTCGCGCAGGAGCGTCGCGAGGACGATGAGGTCGACGCGTACGAGACCGTGGGTGAACGCGGCGAGCGCGGAGGATGCGACGACGACCAGCACGGCGAGAAGGGCGAGGGCGGCGCGGACGGCAGCGGGACGTCCCGCGGTCGCTGCCATGGATCCCTGCCTCCGCCTCGTGACCCCCGACGGGCGTCGTGGTCGATCGACGCTCGCGGGCCGGTGCTCCGGCGCGGCTGCCTTGCGTCTCTCCTGAGAGTAGGCACCGGGCAGGTGCCCAGTCGCCCCCACTTCTCCTCCCACGCAGCAGAGGAGAGGAAATCTTGAGCCCTTTCGGGTGTTCGGTGGAGCCTCCGGAGGCGACCTGGTCGCGTCTCCGCCCGTACGGTGTCTGCATGCGCAAGAACCGGAGCAGGTGGACGACCGTGGGTGCAGCAGCTGCGCTCTCGCTCGCCCTCGGCATGGCGTCCGCCCTGCCGGCACAGGCCGTCACGGCCTCCTCGACGTCGGGCTCGATCAGCTTCACCGGATCCGGCACGTCGATGAAGGTCGTCACGAGCGTGAAGTTCACCTCGACGTACGCCGGCTCCTACAACGTCAAGTACGACATCTACCGCAGCTTGTCCTCGTCGAGGTCCAGCGCCGTGAAGGTCAACACCAAGACGGTGTTCACCAAGACGCTGTCGACCAGCAAGGGCTCGTCGTACACCTACGGCCCCAACTCGACCAACTGCGCGGCCGGCACGACGACGTACTACTACTGGATCCAGGGCACGGTCACCGACACCACCGGCGGGACCGCCTCGTTCGTGTCCGCCGTCGCCTCGGCCAAGGCCTGCACGTCGCTGTGACCGGCGCCGGACCTCGCTCGTTCCTGCGCTCCGCGACCGCAGTCGTGTCCGCCCTCCTGGTCGGCGCGACCGTCGTCGCACCCGCCCACGCGAGCGCGGCCACCAACGCCGGCGCCAGCCTCAGCTTCTCGGGCTCGGGCAGCACGATGCGCATCGTCACCAGCGTGAAGTTCACGGCGACCTACACGGGCATGTACAACGTGAAGTACGACGTCTTCCGCAGTCTCTCGGCGTCCAAGACGAACCCCGTGAAGGTCAGCACCAAGACGGTCTTCAGCCGTACGTACTCGGCCATGAGCGGGACGACGTACGTCTTCCGGCCGACCAGCTCGCTCTGCGCGGCCGGCGGCACCACGTACTACTACTGGGTGCGCGCGTCGGTCTCCGACACCGCGACCGGAACCGTCGTCGTTCGGTCGCCCGTCGTCGCCGCCGCAGGCTGCACCGAGATCTGACGCCGCCGCTCAGACGTTCGCGAGCGCGAGCTGCAGCGTCTCGGTGACGAGGTCGAAGACCCGCTCGCGCTCGACGAGGAACCCGTCGTGGCCGTACGGCGACGTGATCGCGCGCAGGCCGCCCACGGTGCCCGGTGCGTTCTCGGCCACGAAGCCCTGGGTGTGCAGCGGGTAGAGGCGGTCGCTGTCGATGCCCGCAACCACGAGAGGCACCGAGACGCGGGCGAGGGCGGCCTCCGCTCCCCCACGGCCACGACCGACGTCCCACGTGTTCATCGCGTCCGTCAGGGCGACGTAGGTGCCGGCGTCGAAGCGGTGCAGCAGCTTGGCCGCCTGGTGGTCGAGGTACGACTGGACGGCGTACCGCCCGCCCGACAGCGGGTCCTCGCCGTCCTGGGGCTGCGACCCGAAGCGGGTCGCGAGCTCCAGCTCGCTGCGGTAGGTGAGGTGGGCGATCCGCCGCGCGATCCCGAGGCCCGCTGTGGGCCCCTCCCCCGGCGCCGCGTCGTGGTAGTCGCCGCCGCGCCAGCCCCGGTCCGAGGTGACGGCGAGGATCTGCGCGGTCTGGGTGCCGATCTGGTCGGCCGTCGCGACGGCACCCGAGGCGAGGAACAGGGCCGAGGCGATGCGGTCGCCGTGGCCGACGGCCCATTCCAGCGCCCGCATGCCACCCATCGAGCCGCCGAGCACGGACGCCCAGCGCGCGATGCCGAGATGGTCTGCGAGGGCTGCCTCGGCCCGCACCTGGTCGCCGACGGTGATGCGCGGGAACCGCGACCCGTAGCGGGCTCCGTCCGGAGCGAGCGAGGACGGCCCCGTCGTGCCCTGGCAGCCGCCGAGGATGTTGGGCGCCACGACGAACCAGCGGTCGGTGTCCAGCGGGGCCCCGGGCCCGATCAGGCCGTCCCACCATCCGGGCGTCGGATGCCCCGGTCCTCTGTCGCCCACCACGTGGGAGTCGCCGGTGAGGGCGTGCAGCACGAGCACGGCGTTGGAGCGGTCGGCGTCGAGCTCGCCCCAGGTCTCGTACGCCACGGTGACGTCGTCCAGGCGGCCCCCGAGCTCGAGATCGAGCCCGCCGAGCCGCGCGAACCTGCGAGCGCCCACGGGGTCACCCGCCTGCCAGGCACCGCTGGCAGGAGGGAGACCCCGGGCGTCGCTCATGGAGGTCAGGCGCTCTTGGCCGCGCGGAAGCCGGCGTCGAGGTCGGCGAGGATGTCCTCGATGTTCTCGATGCCCACCGAGAGGCGGACGAGGCCGGGGGTGACGCCGGTCGTGGCCTGCTCCTCCGCGGTGAGCTGCGAGTGCGTGGTCGACGCCGGGTGGATCACGAGCGAGCGCACGTCGCCGATGTTGGCGACGTGGCTGTGCAGCTCGAGGCCCTCGACGAAGCGCTTGCCCGCCTCGACGCCGCCCTGGATCTCGAAGGCGAGGACGCCGCCCGTGCCCTTCGGCGCGTACTTCTGACCGCGCTCGTACCACGGCGAGGCTCGGCAGGCCGGCGTAGTTCACCGACAGCACCTCGTCGCGCGTCTCGAGCCACTCGGCCACGCGCTGCGCGTTCTGCACGTGCCGCTCGACGCGCAGCGACAGCGTCTCGATGCCTTGCGCGATGAGGAACGCGTTGAACGGCGAGACTGCGGAGCCGAGGTCGCGCAGCAGCTGCACGCGGGCCTTGAGGATGAACGCGAGGTTGGCACCGAGGGCCGAGCCGACGCCGAGGTCGCGCGCGTAGACGAGGCCGTGGTAGCTCGGGTCGGGCTGGTTGTAGTTCGGGAATCGCTCGGGGTCGGCGGCGAAGTCGAAGCGGCCGCTGTCGACGATCACGCCGGCGATCGACGAGCCGTGGCCGCCGAGGTACTTCGTTGCCGAGTGCACGACGATGTCCGCGCCCCACTCGAACGGACGGATGAGGTACGGCGTCGCCACCGTGTTGTCGACGACGAGCGGCACGCCGACCTCGTGGGCGACCTTGGCGACGCCCTCGATGTCGAGGATGTCGTTCTTCGGGTTGGAGATCGTCTCGCCGAAGAACGCCTTGGTGTTCGGGCGTGCGGCCGACCGCCACTGCTCGAGGTCGTCGGGGTCCTCGACGAACGAGACCTCGATGCCCAGCTTGGGGAACGTGTAGTGCAGGAGGTTGTACGTGCCGCCGTAGAGCGAGGGGCTGGCCACGATGTGGTCGCCGGCCTCGGCGAGGTTGAGCAGGGCGATGGTCTCGGCCGCCTGGCCGCTCGACACCAGGAGCGCGGCGAGGCCGCCCTCGAGCGCGGCGACGCGGTCCTCGACCGCCGCCTGCGTCGGGTTCATGATGCGGGTGTAGATGTTGCCGAACTCCTTGAGGCCGAACAGGTTGGCCGCGTGCTCGGTGGAGTCGAAGGTGAACGACGTGGTCTGGTAGATCGGCAGCGCACGTGCGTTGGTCTGGCTGTCGGGCGTCTGGCCCGCGTGGATCTGCTTGGTCTCGAAGCTCCAGTCGGCGCTCATGTCAGGTGGCTCTCTTCTGTGCGTCCCGGTCTGGCGGGAAGGGCTGGTGAGGATCGGGGTGCCGCGGCGGGCGGCGAGGTTCTGGGTGGCCGGATGGCCGGACGAGGCGCCCGGGAGGGCGGGTGCGACCGCGGGACGACGAAGGCCGGAGAAGGTGCTCTCCGGCCTCGGGCGCGAGTCTTTCTAGTCCCGCTAGGGACGGTCGCACGGCCGCATGCCGGGCATTCGACACATCTGCGAGGACACGCGACCGAGGTCGACGTGTCGGCGAGAGGTGAGAGCCGGGCGGCGGTGCATGGGCAGGACCGTAGCAACGCACCTGGACGGGCGACAACGCGGGGTCGCCGGAAGCGCCCTTGTTGCAAGGACTTTGCAGGACGCTGCAGCGGCTAGTAGGCGCCGCGCGACGCGAGCACGGCGCGAACGGTGCGCACCATGATCGCGATGTCGAGCAGGAAGCTCCAGTTCTCGACGTAGTACAGGTCGAGACGGACCGAGTCCTCCCAGCTGAGGTCGGCGCGACCGCTGACCTGCCAGAGGCCGGTGAGGCCGGGCTTGACGAGCAGACGGCGCTGCACGTGGTTCTCGTACTGCGCCACCTCGCGCGGCAGCGGCGGCCGCGGCCCGACGAGCGACATCTGGCCGAACAGCACGTTGACCAGCTGCGGCAGCTCGTCCAGGGACGTCTTGCGGAGGAACTTGCCGACGCGGGTGATGCGCGGGTCGTCGACGACCTTGAGCAGCGGGCCGTCGCCGTGGACGTTGGCGGCCTTGATGTCGTCGAGGCGCGCCTCGGCGTCCATGCTCATGGATCGGAACTTCAGCATCGTGAAGGTCTTGCCCGCGCGCCCGACGCGCTCCTGGCGGAAGAAGGCCGGGCCGTGCGAGTCGAGCCGGACTGCGATCGCGAGCACGAGGAACAGCGGAGCGAGGAGCACGAGGGAGACGAAGGCGACGCCTCGGTCGAAGAGCCCCTTGAAGACGCGGCGGAAGCCGGTGAACTCGGGCTTCTCGACGTGCAGCAGCGGCAGGCCGGCGACCGGTCGCACCGAGATGCGCGGGCCTGAGACGTCGGTGAGGTTCGGCGTGACGAGGATGTCGACGTGGGTGCCCTCGAGCTCCCACGACAGGCGGCGGAGCTCGGCCTGCGACAGCGTCGACCACGCGCCGAACGCGATGGTGTCCGCACCGGACCGGATGAGGGCGTCAGCGGCGTCGCGAGAGGTGCCCACGACCGGGACACCCTCGACGGTGTCGCCCTGCGCCTGGTCGACGAGCGCGCCGACCACGAGGAACGGGTGGTCGTCGTGGCGGCGCAGGCGGCGGATGAGCTCGGCGGTCGAGCGCTCGGTGCCGATGACGAGCACGCGGCGCGAGGCCGTGCCCTCCCTCTCGGCGCGACGCTCGACGCGGCGGCCGATGGCGCGCACGATCAGGCTGAGGACCATCGCCAGCGGGATGGCGACGATGGCGTAGCCGCGGGCGAAGTCCCAGTTGAGCAGGTACGACAACAGCGCCAGGATCGCGAGGAACCGCACCGCGGAGTCGAGCACGCGGCGGAACTCGTCGGTGCCGTCCCCGATGAACCGGGCCTCGTAGGCGCGGCCGAGCCCGAGCACGCCCACCCAGGCGAGCGGGAAGAGCAGGGTGACCGGCAGGTAGATCGCGTTGGGGCCGTAGCCGGCGTCGACGCCGAAGCGCAGGACGAGGGCGAAGGACGCGGCGAAGAAGGCAGCGAGCGCGTCGGCGACGATCAGGCCGCGGATGTAGCGCTTGACCCAGCGGACCCTGCGCAGGGAGATCGCCTCCAGGTCGGGGCGCCGGTCCTCGGGAGTGAGGTCGGCCTTGAAGATACGGGTCGTCTGCTGGGGAACGCTGGTCAGGACCGGCGGCTCGACCGCCGTGGCGCCGGGGACGAGGGCGATGACCTCGGGGTCAACGGGGTCTGCTGCGCGCAGGGCGTCGTCGATCGCGTGCGCCAGGCCCGCGCTCTGCGCCCGCTGCCGCTCCACCGCCACCGCTTCCTCGTCGAGCATCTCTCCCCCTTTCACCAGCTGCCGCCCGAGTCGACCCGGGCCACCGAACGTCTCGACTACCGGACACTGCAATCCGCCTGAACGCGAGATGAACGGAGAGGCAATCCCTGCTGTCCACCATGCGTCCGGACGGGTTCTCCGTCGTCACGCTCATGGATACCTCAGCACCGTTTCGTGCAGGTTGCTTCCACCGAACGGCTGAAGGTTTCGGCCCACGCGGGCGGACATCACCCGTATGGGTGAACGACCACGACGATCGGTGAGTTACACCGACGACCGAGCACCCGCTTGGACCCCGCGAGGCTCCGACGCGACCGGTACCCGGTCGCCCCGCCGGAGGTCCTCGGAGCCGATCGCAGCCGCCAGGAGGCCCCAGACCACCCACATCGGCTGCGGCATGCCGCTGGCGGTGAAGTAGGGGAAGAAGAAGTTGATCACCGGGGTGATCGCGGCGATGCCCATGACGGTGGCGGCGATCGCGATCTCCGGCGAGGAGTCCGCGGAGAGCAGCCGGCGACGGGCGGCGCGCCACGACAGGTAGACCACGACCCCGCCGATCACGAGGAACGGGATCCCGCCCCGGAGCAGCAGCGTGATGTAGCCCGACTCGGTGTGGTCCCAGCTGATGCCCGGCGGGTCGGCCGGCCCGTAGCCCGTGACCCACATCCCCGACAGCGCGGGCAGGTACTGGTCGCTCCAGACGATCCAGCGGTACAGCACCGTCTGCGGGATGATCGAGTCGCCCGCCATCGGCGTCGCACGCGTCGCGGTGGTCTGCTCAGCGATGCGGCCGACGACCAGCGGGAAGAAGGCGATGAGCCCGACGGCTCCGCCCACGACGAGCCAGGTGAGCACCAGCTTCAGCCGCTTCATCGCCCAGCCGACCACCAGCACCCCGAGGACGAGGCCGGCGAGGATCGTGGCGGTCAGGGTGAACACCAGCGAGATGCAGGCGATGCCGAGGATTCCGAGGAGCCAGAGCGTCGGCAGGACCGTGGTGTCGCGCTTGAGCAGGAGCGCGACGGCGAGGAGCGCGATCACGACGAGGTAGCCGCCGAGCGGGTGCCACATCGGGAAGACGCTCGTCGCACGCATGACCGGGTCGTAGCCCGGCGTGATGAAGATGCCTGTGCCGGAGAGGCTGACCGCGAGGTTCTGGAAGAACGCCGGGCCGACCATCTGCGCGATCGCCAGGAGGCTCACGGGGATGCTTGCGAGCAGCAGCGCACGCAGGGCCACGACGCGCAGCGCGCGGGTCGGGAAGGCCGAGGCCACGACGCGGTAGAGCAGGAGGAACTGGATCGGGCCGAGCATCGTGGTGACGTCGTCCGCCGTGATGATCGACTGCTGCAGCGCGGAGTTCAGGATGCCGAACACCGCGGTGCCGAAGCAGTACGCGAGCGCGGCCCAGTCCCAGGCGCGCCAGCGCGGCCCGGGCAGGTAGCGGGCCGCGAAGCCCAGCACGACGATCGCCGCGAAGACGGTGAGGAGCTCGGAGAA
The DNA here is from genome assembly GCA_963843975.1 of uncultured Actinomycetes bacterium. GTDB lineage: Bacteria > Actinomycetota > Actinomycetes > S36-B12 > CAIYMF01 > Longivirga. Next base: position 1,278,976 of record CAWJMG010000003.1, read on the forward strand.
CTTCAGCTGCGGCACCGGCAGCCCGCGGCGCAGGCCCGACGTGACCGGGACCAGCGCCACCGCGATCAGCGCGAGCAGGATGGGCCGCTGGGCGAGGTAGAGCCCCAGGCCGACGCCGAGCACGACTGCGACGCCCACGATCGGCAGCCGCGCGGCGAACAGGCCGGCGACCGCCGTCGCACCGATCGCACCGAGCACGATCGCCCACGCCGGCAGCGGCACGACGTCCATCACCCGCAGCGTGCGCACCGACCGGACCGGCCCCGGTGCGGGGAATGCAGCGGCGGGCGCGTGCACGGGCGCGAGGGTCACGCCTTGCCCTCCAGGCGGTTCGCGATGCTGACGGTGGCGGGCGCCGGCGCGGTGGCCGGTGCGTGAGAGCGGTGCTTGGGTGCGAGCAGGCCCCACACCACCACGACGCCGTACTCCCCCAGCCGGACGAGCGACTCGCGGACGACGGCCATGCGCGTGCCTTCGCGGACGACGACGACGACCAGGTCGCTGGTCTGGGTGCGGAGCTCGGCGCCCTCGCCGGTGCCGGGGGCACCGACTGCGACGAGACCGATGTCGCCCGACGTCCCGGCGTCGTCGGCGCGGGCCACGGCCTGCGACGCGTTCGGCGTGGTGGACCCAGCGCTGCGGGCCGACGCGGCAGGGTCCGGGCCGAGGCTCGCCAGGAGGTCCTTGACGTCGTCGCGGGACATCGGAGCGGTGGCCACGACGGCGACCTCGGGCGCCTCGACGCCCGAGAGCGACCGCCAGCGGTACGCGAGAGCGCGCGCCTCGGCGGGCGTCACGGTGCCCCAGTCGGTGGCGGGGGTGCCGAGGAGATCGGCGAGGTCGTCGGCCGTGTCGACGCGACGGTCGGAACGCTCGAGCGCGAAGGCGGCCAGCAGGCCCACCAGCAGGCCGAGGAGGCCGCCGATGAACAGGGCCGACGAGCTGGACTCGCCCACGCGGACGGCGGCGTCAGGCACCGTGACGAGCTTCAGGCCGTCCTTGACGATCTGGCCGGGCGGGATCGGCCGCGTGACCGTGGTGGCGACCGCTGCCGCGGAGTCGACCGCCACCAGCGCCTTCTTGGCCACGACGTCGATGCGGACGAGCGCCGTTCCGGGGTCGCTCGTGACGGTGAGGCTCTCCCGCAGGTCCTTGGGCGCCACCCCCGCCTTCGCAGCGGCCGCGGCGATCACGGCGTCGTCGAGCGGGATGAGCGTGGCGTAGTTGGTGGCGGACTTCGCGGCGGCGTCGGGCGAGCCCGGCGGCAGCCCGCCCGGCGCGACCGCGGGAGCGATGACGACGGCCTCGGCCTGGTAGAGCGCCGGGGTGCGCGAGGACACGAGGAAGGCCACGCCCACTCCCACCACGACGCAGAGCAGGACGATGTACCAACGACGCTGCATCGGCTTGCGCCAGCGTCGGAGACCACGGAAGCGGCCGGTGGTCGAGGTCATGGGCGTCGTGCCTCCGTTGCTGGCTCGGCGTCGGACGCCGGGTCGTCGTGCAGGTCTCGCGCTCGCGCGGGTGCGTCGAGGTCGAGCATCGCGAGCAGCGCCTGCCGTTGATTGTCCCAGCGTCGTTGCTGGCGCGCGCGCACGGTGTCGAGGTCGTGCACGAGCCGGTCGTGGTCCCGTACGGCGAGGCTGAGCGCCTCGGCGATGCCCGCGCGGTCGTTCGCGCAGCACACCGCCTCGGGGAACAGCTCCCGCATGGTCAGAGTGTCGCTCATGACGAGCACCCGACGCGCGTAGCCGGCCTCATATGCAGCACGCATCACGGAGGTCGGCTCGGTGGTCAGGGCGAGCAGGATGTCGCAGGCGTCGACCTCGGCGGCGTACGCGGCCTGGTCGAGCCAGCCCGTGAGGCGGACGTTCGGCGGAAGGTCGTCGAGCAGGCCGTCGCCCGCCTTGCGCGGATCGCCGGTGACGACGACGTCGACGTCGGGGAGATCGCGCGCGGCACCGATCACCTCGGCCACCGGCTCGTCGGAGGCGAAGACGCACGAGAAGAGCACCTGCGGGCGGCGGGCGTCCAGCGGCCGTGCGGGCGAGGTGGACCAGTGCGGCGGCGCCTCGTGGAGGACCAGCGGTGTCCCGCCCCACGAGCGCACGACGTCTGCCCACGAGTCGGTGGTCACGAGGACCCCGTCGGCCAGGCGGGCGAGGCGCTGAGTGACCTTGAGCATCTTCTGCGCCTGCGCGTTGTCCTTGGCGCCGAAGGATGCCGGGTGGCTGTCGAGGACGAAGCGGGCACGCGTGAGCCTGGCCCAGCCGAGGCCGATCAGGCCCGGGTAGACCGGAGGGTTCTGCACCACGACCGCGCGGGGGCGGCTGCGGACGAGACGTCCCACGGTGACGAGCGCGCTGGCGGCGTACCGCACCGGCGTCAGCCGACGCTCGGCGAGCCGCTTCGGGTAGATCGTGACGGCCTCGCCGTCGAGGTCCGCCGCCAGGTCGCGGGCACGACCGGCGGTGGGTGCCCAGGCGAGGAACTGAACGCGGGCGCGGCTCATGCGGCACCGTCCCGGAGCAGCTGGAACACGGGCGGGTCAGGAACGGGTTCGACCGTGCGGGCCATGGCCGCGCTCAGCACCGCGGCGTCGAGGTCGTCGACCTCGCACGCGATGGCCACGCCGCGGCGGTCGAGCTCGGCCGCGATCTGCACCTGGTGGTCGTCGACGTGCTCGCCGTACGCGAGCCGGCGCGGCAGCAGGACCGCGCACTTGCCCTCGGCCATCGCGAGGAGCCCCGAACCCGTGCCGGAGTGGCCCACCACGAGGTCGGCCTCGCGGACCGCGGCGGACAGGTCGGCCGAGGGCACGCTGTGCTTGCCGTCCACGGGCAGGCCGCTGATGTCGGTGTCGCCGGTCTGCCACAGCACCTCGGCGTCCGCGGGCAGCACCGCGAGGAGCTTCTCGACCGCCCGGCGGAAGCCGTACGGCGAGATGGTGCCGAGCGTGACGACGACGGACCGGGGAACCGTGGGCGCGCCGACGCGGGCCGGGCCGGGGCGGAAGGCGTCGAGGATCGAGCCGGAGTAGTGCCAGCGCCCGCCGGCCCAGGCCGGGTACTGCGAGTACGTGTTGACGCCGGGGATGCGCGAGACGATCTTGCCCGACAGCGAGGGGCCGTCCGCCCTGGCGGCGCTCTCGACGTAGTGGCACGTGATGCCGCGGGCGCGCGCGGGGACCATGAAGGACACCGCGACGCTGGCGCCGGTCGACACGACCCGGTCGTACGTGCCCGTCTTGAGCAGGTCGTTGGCGGTGCGGCCGATCGTCACCGCGACCGCGAGGTCGCGCGGGGCGGCGTACGGCACGTAGACGACGTCCTCCCCGGCGAGCAGCGACCGCGACTGCGGCGTGTCGAAGGTGACCCAGGTGACGTCGCCGATGGGCAGGCGGGGGCGCAGGGTCCACATCTGCTGGAGGTGGCCGCCTCCCGAGCAGACGAGCAAGGTGGTCATGAGGCGGCCTTCTGGTAGCCGGGCGAGGAGTAGCCGACGCCGGGCGTGCCCTCGGGGAGCTTCGCACCGTCGGCGGTGGTGGCCAGGCGCACGCCGCCCTCCCAGACGCCGAACGGCCGCAGCATCCCCTCGAGGTCGCTGCGCTGGTCTACGAGGACGATGTCCTGCGCGGTGAGGTACGGCGCGGTGTCGTCAGCCCACAGGAGGTAGGCCGCGCCACCGTTCTCACCGCCGGGGTTGCCGGTGATCACGATGCGGCGCAGGTCGAACGAGTCCGGGGGCGTGTCGAGGAACTGCTGCGGCAGCAGGAAGAAGCCCTGGTACTGCGTGGCACCCGTCAGGCCGTCGATGCGGAGCGTCGACGGCCCCGCCCACGTCTGGAGGATGTCTGCGTGGTGGCCGTCGCGCGAGCCGTGCACCTCGTCGACGGCGATGTTCTGCAGGACGACGGTGGCACCCATGCTCTGGTCGAGGTCGATGCCCTCGGCGAGGTCGGTGCCGGAGATGCGCACGCCCTCGATGTGGATCGTCCCGGTCTGGTTCTTGAGCAGCAGTCCCGTCCGGTCACGGGACTCCGGCGCCTCGGACTTCGGAGGCACAGCGATCTCTCCACCGATGATGACGACGTTGTGGCCGCCCTCGATGCGGACGCCGCCCGCGACCACGAGCGGAGAGGCCGGCAGCGTCACGATGTAGTCGCGGTCCGGGCTCAGCTCGACCTTGTTCGAGGTGGCCGTGACGGTCACGGTGAGCGGGTCCTTGAGCGTCGGGGGCGCCCAGGTGAGCCGGTCGGCCTCGGCTGCGGTGCTCGTCGGCGTCGGTAGCGCGGGCCCGGCGGCGGGCTTGCCTGCCGCACGAACCGCGAGGACGGCGGCGACGGCGGCGACGAGGAGGACGAGGGCGGCCACGGCGACGACCGCCCGACGCGGCGCGCGCGGGGCCGCCGGAGGAACGGACGGCTGCGAGCGCTCCTCGGTGGACGACGTGCGCACCGTCACCCCCAGATCGTCGAGCATGGACACCACCAGCCTAGGTGAGCGGTGACGGATAGTCGTCATCGCGCCGCCGTATCTACCTGTTCGGCCTACCGCGGTCGCACGACCCGCGTCCCGGGTCGTCACCACCGGTCACGCAGAGCAACGAACGGCCGACCCCGGGACGACGAACGGCCGACCCGCCAGGTTCCTGGACGCGCGCCGGCCCCGCCCTCAGCGAGGACGGGGCCGGTGCGATGGTGCAGGTGCGGTCAGCCCACGTAGCCGGGGCTCGTGTAGCCGGTGCCCGCCGAGGCTGCGAAGTCGACCGGGGCGCGGCCCTTGGTGACGTTCGGCCAGTCGCTTGCGGAGTTCCAGTTGCCGAGGCCGCCGGAGGTGAACACGTTGTAGGTCGCGATGCCCTGCGGCGGGCGGACCCGCCAGAGGATGTACTTCGCGGACGCGTTGCCGACGAGCTCGACGTTCTTGAGGACCCAGTTCTCGGTGACCGCAGAGGCCGTCGAGGTGTCGTGCGGGTTGAGGAACATGCCCTGGTAGCCCGTGGTGGCGGTGAAGCCGTCGACCAGGAGGGTCTCAGGACCGTTCCAGGCCTGGAGGGCGTCAGCGTGGTTGTACGCCTGGGTGCCGGTGAGGACGGTGTCGATCGACACGTTCTGGATCTGCACGGTGGCGAGCGGCGCGCTGATGTTGATGCCCTCGGAGAGGCTGCCCGAGGAGGAGATGAAGCGCACGCCCTCGAGGTGGACCGTGCCGGTCTGCGAGAGGAAGTACGCCGCGCGCTTGACCATGCCGTCCGCGGGGACGCCAGGACCGGTGCCCGAGCTGTACCAGCCGCCGGCCACGTCGACGGTGCCGCCGACGATGACGACGTTGCGGCCGCCCACGATCTCGAGCCCGTGGGTGTTGGTGTACACCGCGCCGGCCGGGAGCTTCAGGATGTAGTCGGTGCCGGCCGAGAGCGAGATCTTGCCGTCAGGACGGCTGGCCAGGTCGATGGTCACCGGGTTGGTGAGGGCCGGCGGTGCCCAGGACAGCGGACCGGCCTGCGTCGGGTTGGTGCTGGCCGGCGGCGGGGTCGTGGTGACCGGGGCCGGGGTCGTGGTCACGGGCGCGGGGGTCGTGGTGACCGGGGCCGGGGTCGTGGTCACGGGTGCCGGGGTCGTGGTGACCGGGGCCGGGGTCGTGGTCGCAGGTGCCGGGGTCGTGGTGACCGGCGCGGGGGCGACGGTGACGTCGACGGGGTCGATCCGGAGTCCGGAGACCATCGCGTAGTCCTTGCTCGCCTTGAACGCGAGCGACAGGGCGCCGTCCTTGACCGTGACGACCGCGGAGCGGGTGAGCTCCTTGTCGTGGCCGGCGACGGCGTACACGTCGAGGTTCGAGAAGACGCTGACGCCCTCGGCGGTCGCGCTGAAGATGCGCTTGCCCTTCGCCTTCCAGTAGGTCTCGGCCATCACGAAGGTGACCTTGTAGGTGCCGTTCGCGACCGGGACCTTGTAGGCGCTCATGCCGTAGCGGTAGTTGCGCACGACGCCTGCGTCGTCCGAGCTGGACACCGAGTCGGAGGTCTTGCCGATCTTGCCGCCGGTGAAGCCGGTGTCGGCGGACCAGACCGTGCCGTCGCTGGAGGCGATGCCGGCACCGCCGGAGTCGATGTTCAGGGACGGGACGGCGGCGTCGCCGGCGCTGGCGCCGAACACGGACGTGAGGCCGGCCGCGACGAGAGCGGCAGCGACGCCCGCGGCGGTGAGGGAGCGGGGGGAGGCCGAGACGCGACGGGTGCCGGCAGCGGTGCGCCGCGGCTGCTCCGTGTGACGCCCGGAGGACGAAGTGCTCATGATGATGTGCTCCTGTCGTCGGCACTGACGGCTGTGAGGGGCCGCCTTGCGGAAGTGCGCGAACAGTTGGGGTTTCGGGACTGCGAGAGCCCGGCTTGACCCTTCGGGGCGCTGCTGGGCCATGTGGGTTATGTGCCCGTGGGCACATCGGCGACGGTCTCCGTGACTCGTCGATGCGGCCGTCCCTGGCCCGTCCGGAGGATCCCCTCCTCACCCCGTCACGGACCGCGAGCACTCCGTACGTGCTGGATCCGTCACGTCAGGCGACGACACTCACCCGATCGGCCCAGAGAAGGGCGACCTGAGGGACTTCGTCGCGGTCCTGTCCTCCGGTGACGTGATGTGACATGACCGACGTCGCTCACGATCGACGCACGAGGCAGCAGCGCCGCCGACGTCGGTCGACGGGATCGGCTGGTGTCCGGGTTCACCCGCGAGGAGCAACGGCCGATCGCCAGAGAGCGACGTTCCGGCTCGCCTCTACCTCGCGCAGGACGGAGGGGGCATCGTCGGCTGCACCGGCCGCGGACGGGGCGAGACGGTCGAGGATGCGCAGCGCCGAGCGGGCCCAGGCGAGCGCGAAGAGAGCGGGCTCGAGATCGGCGTCGGTCCGCGCCCCGACGTGCTGCGCGAAGGCCCGACGGGACGCGCCTGACGGGTCGGCCAGCTCTCGCTCGAACACCGGCACCTCGGCCGCCACGCCGTGCACGCCGGCCTCGGAGAAGGCGAGGAACGCGAGCAGCTGGGCGAGGTCGTGCCCGATGACGCCGTACTCGCGCCCGAGCTCCCAGTCGACGAGCCCGATCGCCGATCCAGGGCCGTCGAGGACGAGGATGTTCGGGTGCGCGGGATCTCCGTGCTCGAACACCGTCGGCAGCAGGCGGCCTCGCAGCGGCTCGACGGCGGCGCGCGTCGCAGCGACCGTTGCGTGCAGCTCGTGCCCCTCGGGCAGGAGCGCGACCAGCCGTTCGAGCAGCGGCTCGAGCAGGAGCGCCAGCAGATCGGCCCCGTCGGCCTCCCCGGTCATCGGCAGCCCGTCGACCCACGTCAGGGCGCTCCCCCGCGCTGCCGCGTCGGTGCGCGCGCGGGCGTGGGTCAGTGGCTCGCCGTTGAGCGGGCTCTCGAGCAGCAGGCGGCGTCCATCGACACGCACGCAGGCGAGTGCCCCGGGCGTGGTCCCGAGGAGCCCGGGCGCGCGCTGGCCGAGGCGGCGCAGCACGGTGGCCTCGTGCACCACGGCATGGTCGGCGGTGATCGACCGCGGCACCTTGAGGACGCTGCGCAGGCGCCCCCGGCGGTCGAGGACCAGGCCGACGACGTGGCGCGACTCCACGAAGCCCGGGGTCACCACGAGGACGCGTGCGTCAGGCGGCAGCGCGTCCGCGAGGACGGCGGGCTCGGCGCACCAGTCGAGCTCGGAGTCCTGCGCCGGCACGCCGGTGCGCAGCTGCTCGATGACGCTGTCGAAGTAGGTGCTCATGGCCGCGCCCGGCGTCCGGTGGCGATGCGGTCGCGCGCCACCCAGGACACCAGCCCGAGGCGCACGAGCACCCGGGCGGCGGCCGACAGGACGCGGCCGCGGCGGCTGCCCTCGTGCCGCCCGAGGGCCACGCGGACGGCGACCGACGAGTCGAGGGGCACGAGCATCGAGCGCGAGCTGCGGCGGGGCGCCTCCCAGTGCAGGGCGACGTCGGCGAGTCCCGCCGCGGTCAGCGCGCGGACCGACGACCGGAGCGGTCGGCGGGTGGGCGCGAGCTCGACCACCACCCAGGTGCCGTCGGGCACGTCGGCCAGCGCAGCCGCCAGCGCGGCGTCCGGCAGCGGCCCGAGGCGGACGCCGCCTCCCACGGTCGGGAGGAGGAACAGCGGGTCGTCGGTGCGCGGGTCGAACGGCGGCGGCGGAGGCTCGGCCGGGTCCGTGCCGTCCGTGGCGGGCGGCACGTCGCCCGCGGCTTCCGGGGCTCCCGCGGACGGCACGAGGTAGGGGTTGCGCCCGCCCTTCGTGCCACGCGCCGACAGCCGGCGCAGGATGCCGCCGGCGACCGGGATGCGCAGCAGCTCGGGGAAGGTGTGCGCGACGTCGAGGTACGGCAGCGTCACCACGAGAACGCCGATGCTCACGATCGCGCTGAGCAGCAGGGCGAGGAGGAACCCGACGCCGAGCCATCGCTGCAGCAGCGCGGTGGCCACGACCCCGGCCGCCATCGCGGCGTACGGACCCACCATCCACCGCTCGACGACGCCGGGTGCCAGCCCCTTGAGGCCGAGCTGGCGCAGGACGTTCCCGAGCACGAGCGACAGCGTCATGCTCACTGCCGCGCCCCAGGCCCCGTAGCGCGGGATGAGCAGGAAGGCGCTCGCGATGCCGATCGCGAGGGTCGCGAGGTTGGCGAAGAAGATGAAGCGGAGGCGTCCGGCCGTCGCCATGAGGATCGCGCTGAAACCCGTGGCCGACTGGAACCAGAAGCCGAACGCGGTGATGGCCAGGAGCGGTGCGCTGGCGGCGTACTGCTGGCCGAGCAGAGTCGTGGTGACGGGCGGGGCGAACGAGACGCTGAGCACGAGCGCCGGATACGACACGAGGGCGACCCAGAGAGCGGTGCGCCAGTAGGTGAGCCGTACCCCGTGCATGTCGCCGCGCTGCCACTGCCGCGTGATCATCGGCGGGAACAGCACCCAGAAGGCGCCCGAGGCGGCCATCGACAGCTGGGCGATCGGCATGACGGCGCGGAGAGCCGCGACGTCCGCCGAGGTGCCCACAGCACCGAGCACGAACGTCGGCAGCGCCATCACGACGACGTACACGAGCGAGGACGTCATGAGGGGGAAGCCCTCGCGCATCATCGCGCGGACGGGCAGCGTGACGCGGCCGCGCAGCTCGGCGAGGATGCCCATCCGCGACAGCAGCTGCACGACCATGACGGCGTAGATCGACACACCCAGCAGGGAGGCCAGCACATAGCCGACGGTGAGGCCGTAGACGCCAGCGCCGAGGAGGTAGACGCCGACGATCGCCGTGAGGCGCAGGCCCGGCTCGAGCAGGTAGCGGCGGACGAAGACCGCACGGGCTCGGGCGAAGGTGGCGAAGGTGTTCATCACCATCGCGTCGAGCGCGCCGAGCGGCGCGAGCAGCACCATGAGCACGAGCAGGTTGGCCGCGGTGTCCGACGGCGCGATGCCCGGCGACAACCGGCCGTGCCAGATCAGGACCGCCACGAACACGAGGGAGCCGAGGCCGACGACGACGAGCCCCTCGGTCACGAGGACGCCGACGAGCTTGCGGTCGTCACCCTCCTCGTCGTACTTGGCGAGGAAGCGCGAGTCGATGCGGTCGAGCCCGAGCGGGATCACCGACTGCACGAGCGTGACGATCGACAGCGCCCAGGCGAACGAGCCGAAGTCGTCCTTGGTGAGCACGCGCACGAGCAGCAGCTGGATGACGAGCCCGAGGCCCATGCCGAGCAGGCGGCCGATCAGCAGCAGTGCCGAGCCGCGCATCTGCGCCTTGCTCGAGGCCTTGCCACGGGGTGCCCGTTGCGGGGCCGAGCCGTCGGTGCCGCTGTCGTCCCCGCCTCCCAGGGAGCCCTGATCGAGCGCCCCGTCGGCGGTCACGTCCGGCCCGACCAGGTACGCCAGACGAGCCGCTCGACGTCGCGTCGCACGGTCTCGGCGTCCTGGGTCGCGTCCACGACCACAACGTTGCCATAGCGCTCGCGCAGGTCGAGGTACCGCTGCCGCCGCTCCTCGAGCAGCTCGGGAGTGTGCTCACCCTTCCGGGCGAACATCAACGCGCCGGGGGCGTCCAGGACGACGAAGACGTCCGGGGCCGGGCAGCTGTGGTGCAGGAGCCAGTAGCTGACGCTCGCGCGGAACGTCGGCTTGCCGGGTCGCAGCAGGGCGTCGACGACGTGCCGGTCGTAGAGGACGACGCGACCGCGCCTCTGGTCGACCGCGGCCTTGGTGGAGCGCCAGCGGAAGCTTCGCGAGCTTCACGCCGAGACCGACGCCGGGGACGCGCTGCCACAGCGGCTCGTTCGGGTCGACCCGGAAGACGCCGAGGTAGCGGATGGAGACGGCGAGCGGGATCGCGTCGCGCAGTCCCTCGACGAGCGTCGTCTTGCCGGCACCGTCCGGGCCGAGCACGGCGAGGGACACGCCAGGCTGCCCGGCCGAGCGCCAGGCGAGGGCGTCGCGGACCTTGCGCACGTCCTTCGCCACCCGGCCCCGGGCGGGCTTGAGCAGCGGGTTCCAGCGGTCGAGGAGCGCGACGAGCGCTGCGTCGTCGCCGGCCCGAGCCGCCTCGACGGCGGCGATGCCGGCCTCGGCCTGACCCGTGCCGAGCACGCGGTCGACGGCGGCGGGAAGCGGGCCGTCGAGCACGGGCAGGCCGGTGAGCGAGCCAGGGCCGCGGTGCACGGCGCGGATGAGCGAGAGCCAGTCTCGGTCGACGGTGGACACGCGCCGTACGCCGTCCTCCCCCGCGACCGACCGGGAGACGAGCTCGTCGAGGACGGGCAGGGTGACACTGCGCGGCCCGGCCGCCTCGAGGACGGGCAGCACGTCGAGGACGAGCCAGCCGTCGTCGGTGCTGGCGCGCCGCACGAGGAGGCGGTGCGGGCGGTGCTCGGGCGCACGACGCAGGACGAAGCCGCTCGCGACGAGGGCGTCGGTGGCCTCGGTCAGGCGCGACGGAGGGACGAGCACGTCGACGTCGCCCCCCGGGCGGTCGAGGGCTCCGCGCAGGACCGCCCACGGCACGCCGGACTGCTCGAGCGCGGTGAAGGCGGCGGAGAGGTCAAGGTGCACGGTGGACATGGCGCTGGCGTCCGCGGCAGTGCCGACCTCGTCCGAGGGGGACGTGACCACTACGACAGGACCTCGATCGCGTTGACCTGCGGGTTGTCCGTCTTGCGACCGAAGGTGATGACGATCGGGCTGCCGGTCGTGACCGTGAACGTCTTCACGATTCCCCGCTTCGCACCGCCTGCCGCCGACACGATGTCGAAGCCGGTGAGGACCTTGGTGCCGTTGATGGACACATCGAAGACCCGCTTGCCCGTGGCGGTCCAGTAGGTCTCGGCGAAGTAGAGCCGGACGGTGTACGTCTTCAGCCCGTTGACCGGCATGGTCCAGATCATGTTCTTGCCGCCGGACAGGTCGTAGCGCGAGCTCTGGAAGAGCGCGGCCGGCGTCCCCGCGGGGATGGACGGGTCGGACACGTTGATGGCCGAGGTCGTCGTCGCGACGCCCGTCTTGGTCGACCCGGAGTTGGACCAGGGCGACCGCGACGTGGCGGTGTCGACGAGCCAGCCGCCCGTGAGCGCGGCGCCGCCGGCGTTGACGCGGTCGAGCGGCGTCAGTGCCGGAGCGGGGCTCACGACCACGGTGGTGCTCGCGGAGGTCGAGCCTCCCGCGTTGGTCGCGGTCAGGGTCACGGTGTAGGTCCCTGCCGCCGTGAAGGTGTGCGACGGGCTCTGAGCCGTGCTGGTGCCGCCGTCGCCGAAGTCCCACGCCCACGACGTCGCACCGCCGGTCGAGGTGTTCGCGAACGTCACTGCGAGCGGCGCGCTGCCCGAGGTGGCCGACGCCGTGAACGACGCGGAGGGAGCCGCCGGGAGGCTGACGTCCACGGTGGTGCTCGCGGAGGTCGAGCCGCCTGCGTTGGTCGCGGTGAGCGTGACGGTGTAGGACCCGACGGCCGTGAACGTGTGCGACGGGTTGCGCGAGGTGCTCGCGCCGCCGTCGCCGAAGTCCCACGCCCACGACGTCGCGCCGCCGGTCGAGGTGTCGGTGAACGACACCGCCAGGGGCACGGTGCCGGACGTGGCCGACGCCGTGAACGACGCGGTGGGTGCGACGGGGGCCGCTACGTCGACGGTGGTGGTGGCCGTGGTGGAGCCGCCGGCGTTGGTGGCGGTGAGCGTGACGGTGTACGAGCCCGATGCTGAGAACGTGTGCGAGGGGCTGCGCGAGGTGCTGGTGCCGCCGTCGCCGAAGTCCCACGTCCATGAAGTGGGGGCACCGGTCGACGTATCGGTGAACGACACGGGGAGCGGTGCGGTGCCGGACGTGGTCGACGCCGTGAACGACGCAGTGGGCGCGACGGGCGCTCCCACCTGGATGACGGTGGTGGCCGTCGTCGAGCCGCCGTCGTTCGTCGCGGTGAGCGTGACGGTGTAGGCGCCGGACGCGCTGAACGTGTGCGACGGGTTGCGCGACGTGCTCGTGCCGCCGTCGCCGAAGTCCCACGCCCACGACGTCGCACCGCCGGTGGACGTGTCGCTGAACGACACGGGAAGCGGTGCCGTGCCGGACGTCGTCGACGACGTGAACGACGCGGTGGGCGGCGTGACACCGCCGAAGTCGGCGAACCAGTAGCGGGGGCTCGTCTCCGTCGCCGCCAGCACGAGCACGCCCGATGCGGCGGTCGCCGGCAGCTTGGCCGACGTCGCGTTGTTCATCGAGGCGTTCGACGCCTCGCGCAGCACCGGCACGCCCGCGCCCGAGAACGACAGTGCCGAGAGGGAGCTCGACTTCTCGTAGACCGTGCCCTGGAACGCCACGATGCCGGCTGTCGAGGGACCGGTGTAGAAGGCGTGGAGCTGGTCGTCGGCCGGGTCTACGACCACCATGGGCCGAGTGCCCGAGTCGGCGACGGTGGCGAACGGCGCGGTCGTCCAGGTGCCCGAGGCCGGGGTGTAGACGGCGGCGACGAGCAGCGGGTCGGTGGGCACGGACGGCGAGGCGTCGTTGCGGCTCGTCTTGAGCACCACGACGACGCGCTGGGCCGGGTCACCCGGGATCGCGCGCAGGTTGAGGTGGTCGTCGGACATCAGCGTGCCGGACACGATGGGTGTCGCCGTCCACGTGCTCGTGGTGTCCACCCGCCGGGCCGACCACACCTGCCCGGTGGCCTGGTTGCTCCAGGCCAGCGTCGTCACGCCGTCCGCCGAGACGATCGCGGAGATGTCGTCGGAGGTGAGCGACGTCGCGGTCGCGGAGTCGGTGGTGGTGAGGTTGTTCATCAACGGGATGAAGCTCGTGCCGAACAGCACCGACGCGGCGTCGGCCGACGCCGTGGTCTGCGCGAGGTAGACGCGCTTGTTGAGGGTCCAGGTCGCCCAGATCCTGCCGAGCGCGTTCTGCGCGATCGTGAGCGCCTCGACCGACGTGCCGGTGATGCTGATCGGGAACCCGGCGTCGGGAGTCCAGGTCGAGCCGTCCCACGAGTAGCGGAACAGCCGCGCGGGCTCCAGCGCCGAGGTCGTCGTGGAGCTCGCAGCCACGGCGTGCGACGCGACGAACAGGTGCGTGCCGTTCCAGAGGACGTCGGCCTGGGTGGCTCCGCGGGTGTCGAGATCGACGCCGGTGTCGACCCAGGTGCCGGCCGCACGGTCGAGGCGGTGGATGCGGTATCCGCCGGTGACCGGTGATGCCATCGAGGCCCACCACGAGCCGAAGGCATACCAGAGCTTGCTCTCGGGCTTGGGCGCCGTCGGTGCAGCGGTGGCGAAGCCGGCCAGGCTCGCGCCGGGGGTGCCGATGTCGCCGGGTGCCGCGCTGGCGGCAGGGGCTGCGACGAAGGAGACCGCCACGAGGAGGGTGGCGGTGAGGCTGGCCACGAGCGAGGCGGCCACGAGGCGGGTGCTCCGGCGCGCGACGGGACCGCCCCCGGGCTTGCGCGCGGTGGTCCCCGTGGTCGTTCGTCGCCCGTTCATCGCGATGACAGACTAGGGGCGCGGAGGCTCGGCGAGGGTGGCCCGAAGGGGGGATTACCACGGTGAGTCACGGTTATTCAGCCGTTCGGACCACTCCAGGAGCCTCGAGGATGCTGATCGTGTGACGCCCATGTTGCGCAGTGTGAGCGTGGTGATTCCGACCCGGAACCGCCGGATGAAGATCTCCGCCCTGCTCGACCGCCTGCTGGCCGATCCGGGCGACCACGAGATCGTGGTCGTGGACGACGGGAGCCTCGACGGCACCCCGGCGATGCTGGCGGAGTACGCCGCCCGCGACTCGCGCGTGCGACCCGTCGTCGGCCCGTCAGGTGGCGCCTCCGCTGCGCGCCTCGAGGGCGCGCGCAGCGCCACCGGCGAGATCCTCGTCCTGCTGGACGACGACGTCATGCCCGAGCCCGGGCTCGTGGCGGCCCACGCCGCGCACCACGTCGGCACCGACGACGTCCTGGTGCTCGGCTACATGCCGACGACCGTCCCCGACCCGCTCCCCCGCGGTGCCTTCGCGACGCTGCTCTACGCGCAGGAGTACGAGAAGGCGTGCACCGGCTACGCGTCGGACCCCGACCTCGTCCTCACCGCGCTGTGGATGGGCAACATCTCCATGTCGCGGCGCCGCTTCCTCGAGGCGAACGAGCCCGGGCGCGTCCCGCCCTTCACCTACCGGCACGAGGACCGCATCCTCGGCCTGGTGCTGCGCGACCTCGGCGTCCACGGGGTCTTCGACCGCTCGATCCTCGCGCGGCACGAGCACCACCGCCCGCTCGACGCGTTCCTGTCGGACTGCTTCGAGAACGGCCGCGGTCGCGAGGCGATCCACCGGCTGTACCCCGACGTCCTCCCCGAGGCGTCCGACGACGTCTACCTCGACGGCCTCCCCGGCCCGGCACGCTCGCTCGTCGCGGCGACCCGTCGCGAGCCGCTGCGGCGCGCCATGGTCGCGGCGCTGCGCGGCGGCATCGTCGCTGCGGGAGCGGTCGGCTCGCGCAACGGCGAGATCCAGCTCGCGCGCGTGGTGCGCAAGGTCGAGCAGCTGCACGGTGCCCGCACGCTCGACGCCGCGGGCTAGACCCGGTCTGGAGGTCGGGCGGGTCAGGCCCGCGCGGTGAAGGCGGACGTCGGGAGCGACGGCAGGTTCCACCCGAGCGGGCCGAACGCCTTCACCTGACAGGTGTAGCGCCGGCCAGGCACCAGCCCCTTCACCGTGCCGGTGCGCAGGACCCCGACCTTCGACGCGCCGTCGACGACGCGGACGTACGCCACCGCCGACGTCGTACCCGCCCTGCAGAGCACCTGGTACGTCGAGATGGGCTCGCCGTTCATCGACGGCACCCGCCACTGCACCCTGGCAGAACGCGGGCCGACCGTGCGCGTCGGCTTCGCGATGCGCGAGGCGGTGGCGGTGACCAGCACGCGCGATCCCGGGGCCGCCGTTCCGGCATGGTCGACCGTGTTCGTCCCCGCGCCGTTGGTCGCGGTCAGGCGGATCGCGTACGAGCCGGTCCGCGCGTAGACGTGGCGGACCGTCGTCCCCGGGGCCGCCTGCTGCGTCGTGCCGTCGCCGAAGTCCCACAGCAGCGACTCGGGCGAGCCGTTCGTCGTGTCGGTGAGGTCGACGGCGAGGAGGTCCTTGCTGGGCCGCGCCAGGGTGAAGCCGGCGGACGGCGGCCCGCCGACGATCAGGCTCGCCTCGCTGGTCGAGGTCGACCCCTGAGCGTTCTCGACGGTGAGGCGCACCACGACCGGCCCGGCGTGGGCGTAGGCGTGGACCGGACTCTGGTCGGTGCTGATGGCGCCGTCGCCGAAGTCCCACAGCCACGAGGTCGGCGCGCCGGTCGAGGTGTCGGTGAAGGCGAGCGCGAGCGGCCCGGTCTCGACCGCCGAGCCCCACTCGAACGCCGCCACGGCCGGTAGGTACGACGTGACGGTCGTCGACGACGTGGTCGAGCCGCCTGCGTTCGCCGCGGTCAGCGTGACCGTGAACGTCCCCGTCGAGGCGAACTCGTGCGTCGGGCTCTGCTCGGTGCTCGCGGCGCCGTCGCCGAAGTCCCACGCCCACGACGTCGCCGCTCCGGTCGTGGTGTCCGTGAACGCGACCGTCATCGGCGCCGTACCGGTGGAGGTGGAGGTGGTGAACGAGGCGACCGGCGGCAGCGGCAGCACCACGATCGTCATGCTGGCCGACGTCGATCCCCCGGCGCTGGTGGCCGTGAGGGTCACCGTGCGGCTTCCGACGTCGGTGAACGTGTGCGTGGCGCTCTGATCGGTGCTCGTGCCGCCGTCGCCGAAGTCCCACGCCCACGACGTCGGGCCACCCGTGGAGGTGTCGGCGAACGACACCGTCAGGGGCACCAGGCCGGTGGTGACCGTGGGCGTGAAGGACGCCGTGGGGGCGGCGGGCAGGCGCGGACCGGAATCGGCGAACCAGTACTGCGGCGCCGTGGCGGTGGCCGCCAGGACGACGACGCCGGACGCCGCCGTGGCCGGCTGCCTGGTCGAGGTCGCGTTGTTCATGGTCGCGTTCGCGACGTCGCGCAGAACCGGCGTCCCGTCTGCGGGGAAGTCCAGGGACGACAGGGACGACGTCTTCTCGTACACCGTGCCCTGGAACGCCACGATCCCCGGGGTCGAGGGTCCCGTGTAGAACACGTGCAGCTCGTCCGTGGCGGGCTCGACGACGGCCACGGGACGCGTTGCGGACTCCGCGACCGTGGCGATGGTCGCGAGCGACCACGTGCCCGACGCCGGCGTGAAGACCGCCGCGCGGAGCAGAGGATCCGTCGGCACCGGCAGCACGGCGTCGTTCAGCGAGGTCTTCACGACCGCGACGACGCGGCCGGCGGGATCGCCCGGGATGGCGCGCAGGTTGAGGTGGTCGTCGGACATGAGCGGCCCGGACATCACCGGCACCGCCGACCACGTGCTGCCCGCATCGGTGCGCCGCGCCGACCACGTCGTGCCTGTCAGCTGGTTGCTCCACAGCAGGGTCGTGGCGCCGTCCGCGGACACGATCGTCGAGATGTCGTCGGCCTCGAGCGTCGTCGCCGCGAGCGAGTCGGCCGGTGCGAGGTTGTCCATCAGCGGGATGAAGGCCGTCCCGAACGTCACGACGTCGGCGTCGGCGGACCCCGTCGTCTGCGCGAGGTACAGCCGCCGGTTCAGCGTCCACGTCGCCCACAGCCGGCCGGTCCCCGTCTGCGCGATGGTGAGCGACTCGGACGACGTGCCGGTGATGTCCACCGGGAAGCCGGCGTCCGGGGTCCAGGCCGATCCGTCCCACGAGTACCGGAACAGCCGCGACGGCTCGAGCGCCGACGTGGTCGTCGAGCTCGCGGCGACCGCGTGGGATGCGACGAGGAGGTGGGTGCCGTTCCAGAGGACGTCGGCCTGCGTGGCCGGGCGCGGGTCGAGAGCCACTCCGCTGTCGACCCACGAGCTCGTGCCGCGGTCGAGCCGGTGGATCGAGTAGCCGCCGGACGTCGCGGAGGCCATCGACGCCCACCACGAGCCCTGCGCGAACCAGAGCTTGCTCTCGGGCTTGGTGGCGGTGGGAGCCGCGCTCGCGAAGCCGACGAGGGAGCTGCCCGGCGTGCCGAAGTCTCCGGTGGCCGCGCTCGCCGGGGCGGCGGCCGGCACCGAGAGCCCGACGAGCAGCGTCGTGAGCAGCGACGTCGCCAGCACCGGCACCAGGGCGCGCGCACGCGCACGACGTGGCCGCAGCCGCGCCGTGGCGTCTGCTCCCCGTTGGCCGCCCATAGCCACACCACGGTACGAGGCGCAACGGCGAGGCCCTGACGGCTGGCCCCCCGTACGCACGAGGCGTGAGCAGGTTTCATCCGTTCGGCCCATGCGGGCCGGGCCGGACAGCGCCGAGCGTGACCGGCTCAGGCGCGGGCGGTGAAGGCCGTCGACGCGACGGACGGAACGTTCCAGCCGAGCGGCCCGAACGCCTTGACGACGCAGGCGTAACGGCTCCCCGCCGTGAGGCCCTTGACGGTCCCCTGCCGCGCGGCGCCCACGGTGCCGGCACCGTCGGCGACCTTGACGTACGCCGCCTTGAACGACGTACCCGTCCGGCACAGCACCTGGTAGGTGGTGATGGGCGCGCCGTTGGCGGCGGGAGCCCGCCACCTCACGGTGACGGCTCGCGGGCCGGGCAGCGTCCTCGTGGGCTTGGCGATCTTCGCCGCCGTCGCGTGGACGACGACCCCGAGGTCGACCGAGGAGGTCGGGCGGTCGACCGTGCTCGATCCCACCCCGTTCGTGGCCGTCAGGGTCACGACGTACGAGCCGGCGACGGCGTAGTCGTGGTGCACCGTGGCTCCGACGGCGGCCGCGACGGGTCCGGAACCGTCGCCGAAGTCCCACGTGACCGACTCGGGAGCGCCGGTGGACGTGTCCGTCACGTCGACGGCGAGGAGCTGCCTGCTGGGCTGGGTCACGGTGTAGCTCGCGACCGGGGGGATGCCGACGACGATGCTGCGCGAGAAGGTCGAGGGCGGCCCGCTCGCGTTGTCGACCGTCAGCCTCACGACCACCGGGCCGGACGTGGCGTACGTGTGCGTCGGGCTCTGCGACGTGCTCGTCGTGCCGTCGCCGAACGACCACTGCCACGATGTGGGCCGCCCGGCCGAGGTGTCGGTGAAGCGCACCGACAGGGGATCCGCGCCGGCCGCGGTCGAGAACGCCGCGAGCGCCGGCGCGCCCGCCGCTCCGCCGGAGGTGGCGAACCAGTAGCGCGGCGCGGCCTCGGTTGCGGCGAGCACCACCACGCCCGAGGCCCCGCTGACCGCCTGCTTGGTCGAGGTCGCGTTGTTCATCGTGGCGTTCGTGGCGTCGCGCAGCGCAGGCGTTCCCGAGGCGGGGAAGACCAGCGTGCCGAGGGGCGCCGACTTCTCGTACACGGTGCCCTCAGCCGCAACGCCGCCGGCCGACGACGGGCCGGTGTAGTAGACGCGCAGCACGTCGCTCGCCGGATCCACCACGGCGATCGGCCGCGTCGCCGACTCGGCCACGGTCGCGATCGTGCCCGCGGACCAGGTGCCGAGGCTCGGCGTGAACACGGCAGCCACGAGCAGCGGGTCGGTCGGCAACGACAGCGCAGAGTCGTTGAGGCTCGTCTTGAGGACGGCGACCACGCGGCGGCCCGGGTCGCCAGGGATCGCACGCACGTTGAGGTGGTCGTCCGACATCAGGGGCCCGGACAGGATGGGCAGGGCGGTCCAGGTGCTGCCGGCATCCGCGCGCCGCGCGGACCAGGTCTGGCCTGTGACCTGGTTGCTCCATACCAGCGTCGTCACGCCGTCGGCGGACACCACCGTGGAGACGTCGTCCGCGTCGAGGGTGGTCGCTGCGGTCGAGTCGGCGGCGAGGAGGTTGCCCATCGTCGGGATGCCGGCGCTGCCGAACGCGACCGCTGCGGCGTCCGCCGACCCGGTGGTCTGGGCGACGTACACCCGGCGGTTCTTGGTCCAGGTGGCCCAGATCCGGCCGGCCGAGGTCTGCGCGATCGTGAGCGACTCGGCCGACGTGTCGGTGATCGTCACCGGGAACCCGGCGTCGAGCGTCCAGGTCGTGCCGGTCCAGGAGTAGCGCAGCAGCCGAGCCGGCTCCACGGTCGAGGTGGCCGTGGAGCTCGAGGCCACGGCGTGCGAGGCGACGAACAGGTGCGCCCCGTTCCACAGCGTGTCCGACTGCGTGGCGCCGCGGGCGTCCAGGACGACGCCGGTGTCCACCCAGGTGCGGGTCGGACGGTCGAGCCGGTGGATCGTGTAGCCGGTCGCCGATGCCATCGACGCCCACCACCAGCCGTTGGCGAACCAGAGCTTGCTCTCGGGCTTCGCCGCAGTGGGGGTCGTGCTCGCGAAGCCTGCGAGCGAGGCCCCGCGGGTGCCGGCGTCCCCGGTGGCGGCCTGAGCGGCAGGGGCCGTCACGACCGACACGGCCACGAGCGCCCCCGCGACGAGCGCCGTGACCACGGCGGGAACCGTCGCTCTCCGCAGTCCGCGGGCGACGGAGAGTGGTTGCGGCGCAGGGGAAATCGGCGCCCTGCCCACCCTCTGGCTCATGCGGGCAGAGCGTACGTCACCGGGGCTCGCGGTGCAGGTGCCACCCCTGCATCACGCGCGAAGGGGCGCCCTCCGCGAGGAGAGCGCCCCTTCGTGCTGTCGAGCGGTCGAGCGGTCGAGCCGTCGATCTAGCTGATCAGGCGCGGGCCTTGAACGGCGACGACGGGATCGACGGGAGGCTCCAGCCCTTGGCGTTGAACGCCTTCACGCTGCAGGTGTAGGTCTTGCCGGCTGCCAGGCCGACGACCGTGCCCTTGCGGACCCGACCGATCTGGACGGTGCCGTCCTTGGCCTTGACGACCACGGACTTGATGCTGCCCGGAGCGCGGCAGATCACCCAGTACTTGGTGATGACGAGACCACGGGCGCTCGGAACCTTCCAGCTCACGATCGCCTTGCGGCCGGTCGGCACCAGGCGGGAGGGCTTGGCGACGCGGTTCGGCGTGGCGTTGACGATGAAGAAGAACGTCGTCGTCTTGATCGTCGGGTGGTCGACGGACGTGCTGCCCGCGCCGTTGGTGGCCGTCAGCGTGACCTTGTACTTGCCGGCCTTCTTGTACGGGTGACGGACGACGGCACCCGGGGTGGTCACCGTGCGCGCCGTGCCGTCGCCGAACGTCCAGCGCACCGAGTCGGGCGCACCGGTCGAGAGGTCGGTGAGCTCGAGGAGGAGCAGCTGCTTGTTCGGGGCCTTGCCCGAGAAGCGGGCCACCGGCGGCTGGCCGACGCTGACCGTCTTGGTGATGGTCGAGGCCGGGCCCGTGCCGTTGTTGACGGTGAGCGTCACGGTCTTGGCGCCGCCCGCGGCGTAGGTGTGCACGGGGTTGGCGGTGTTGTCGACCGGCGAGCCGTCACCGAAGTTCCACGCCCAGCTGGTCGGACGACCGAGCGACGTGTCGGTGAAGTTGACCCGGAGACCGGCGGTGTTGTCGCCCGCGACCGGGATCTCCGCGGTGAACGCGGCGGACGGCGCGCGGAACAGGTCGTTCCACCAGTAGCGGCGCGTCATCTGCAGCGGGTTCGCGTTGAGGTTGGCCACCGTGGTGTCGGTCGCGAGGACGACCGTGCCCGAGGTCGAGTTCACGATCTGGGCCGAGACGGACGGGTCGGACATGCCCTCGGGCTTGCTGGGCGTGTCACCGGCGGAGTTCGCGGAGTTCGCGGCGACGACGGTCGGCGCGCCCGGCACGAAGGTGCTGATCGGCAGCGACACGCGCTTGATGACGCCGATGACGTTGGTGGTCAGCGACGGGTCGTTGGCGACCGCGTAGAAGACGTCGAGGGTGCGGCGGGTGTTGTCGAGCGACAGCACCGGACGCGTGCCCTTGTCGCCCACCGTGGTGAGGGTGGCCGCGTCGGAGACCGTGACGTACCCGGCGTTGGTGCTGTTGAGCACCGTGCCGCCGGAACCCGGCTGCAGCTTGAGCACACGCAGCAGCGGAGCGCCGTTGTCGATCGGGTCGGCCGCGTCGTTCGAGGTCTTGATCGCGGCGTACACCGGCGAGGTCGCGCCACCGGCGGGGTCGGTCACGAGGGAGATGTGGTTGTCGGCGATCAGGTCGCCCGAGGCGATCTGGGTGCCGAAGAAGTTGCCCGTGCCGAACGAGTCGCTGACACGGTGACGGGCGGCGTAGAAGCCCGGGGCCGGGGTCGGGTCGCCGACCGCTGAGTTCAGCGCTGTGCGCTGGTTGCTGAAGACGATGGTGACGTAGCCGTCGGCGGCGGTGATGGCCGAGACGTCGTCGCCGGTGAGCGTCGTCGCCGCGAGGTCGTCGGCGAACAGCGCGGTGTTCTTGGTCCAGCGCACGACGAAGTTGTTGACGAACGTCGCCGGGTTGACGCCGTTCGCGGTCGCCGAGGTGTTGGTGGCGTACGGGCGACGGTTGTAGACGTAGGTCGCCATGATCTTGCCGTCGGTCAGCTGCGCGATGGACAGCGACGACAGGCCGCGGCTCGCGACGATCGTGATCGGCCAGCCCTCGTCCTTGACCCACGCGCCGTCGACCAGCGAGTAGCGGGTGAGGATCGCGTCGGCGTTCGCGGTGACGACGTCGGTGTTGCGGGCGGTCAGCACGTGGCTCGCGATGAAGAGCTTGTTCGCGGAGGCGTTGTACAGCGCGTCGGACGAGGTGCCGTTGCGCGAGTCGATGACGACGTTGGTGTCGGTCCACACGGGCGAGCCGGTCTCACGGCCGTCGAGGCGGTGGATGCTGTAGCCGGTCGATCCGGCGTTGCGCATCGAGGCCCACCAGGTGCCGCCTGCGTACCAGACCTTGTGCTGGGTCTTGGTGGCGGTGGGCGCAGTACCCAGCGAGGACAGGGTGCCGCTGAACGTCCCCTGCACCTGCCCGCTGAATCCGACGCTCGCGACCGCCTGGGCGGCGGTGGGGACGGCGACGACGAGGCTTGCGGCGAGGGCGCTCGTGACGCCCAGGGCCGCGAGCGCGCGTCCGCGCCTCATGACTGACTTCATGGGGGGATCCTCCGTGGTGTGGCTCGCCCGCACGACCACGGACGTGGGCACGATGCTAAGCGGCGAATTCACCGGGTGTTCACCCCGTCACCCGTTCGTCGCAAAGGTTGACCCATTCGTCACTCACTCTGAGCGAGGCCCGGACGTGCCGGACGGCCCCCGCGACGCTCGCGCGGGGGCCGCCCTGGGGGCCTTGAGGGAGCTGAGGGCCTAGAGGTACCCGGGCGACCGGTAGCCGAAGCCGGCGGAGCTGCCGAACGCGTGCGTGGGCCGGGTGGTCTTGACGAAGGGCCAGGACGAGCGGTTGGGCCACAGGCCGGAGTACTGCCGGGTGGACCCGGTGATGTGGACCTCGCTGGTCCGGACGGGGAAGCTGCCCGTGCGCCAGAGGAGGTAGGCCGCGCCCCGGCCGTCGATCCACACCCGACGCAGGTCGTACAGGCCGACCGAGGACGAGCTGTGCTGCTGCGGGGTCAGGAACATCCCCTGGTACTGCGTCGAGGCGGTGAGTCCGTCGACCAGCAGCGACTTCGGCCCGGACCAGGCCTGGATGACGTCGGCGTGGTTGGTGCCCTGCGAGCCGGTGAGCAGCGAGCTGATGCGCACGTTGAACAGGCGGACGTAGGCGCCCGGGAGCGAGATGTCGATGCCCTCGGTCAGGCGCTGGGTCGTGCTCGAGATGAAGCGGACGCCCTCGACGTGCACGATGCCGGTCGAGTCGCGGAAGTAGGCCGCACGCTTGACGACCTTGCCGCTGCCGTCCTTCCAGCCGCCACGGACGTCGACCGTGCCGCCCATCACGACGACGTTGTGGCCGCCGGTGATGAACAGGCCACGGGCGTTCTTCCAGGTGCGGGTCGACGGCAGCACGATCCTGTAGTCGCGGGAGGTGCTGAGCTTGATCTCGCCCATCTCGTCCGTGACGCGGATCGTGATGGGCTTGGTGAGCGTCGGGGGCCGGCGCGGGAGCTTGGCGCTGGTGATCGTCACCGGAGTGAGCGAGACCGCGGTGGCGGCGGAGGCCTCGGGGAGCGCGGGGGTGGCGGGCCCGGCGACGACGATGCCTGCGGCGAGGAGCGAGAGGGCTCCGGCGAATGCTGCGGCGCGTGCGGTCGTCCTGGTCATGCTCCTCCTTAGCCAGGCGGGGCCCCGCGCGGATACGCGGCCCGTCACCTGCTGGATCGGCGTACGACGTGGGCGACCCGAGTCGTTCGCCTGCTCGTTACCGTTCCGTGATCAGTCGACAGCCCATCACGGACCGCCGAGCGGCGTCCATAGCCCTGTCCGCTCAGCGAGACGCGGCGCTCTCACCTGCGGTGATATGTGCCCTCTCGCAGCTGTGCCGGCGCAGCAGGTCGCTGGACGGAGGTGAAGGGCGGCCGGTCTCCCAGGATCAGACGTACTGCTGCAGCAGCAGCATCCGCACGACCCCGATCACGAGGATCGCCAACGAGACCAGGGTGAGCAGCACCTGCACCTTCGGCCGCGTGAACTTCAGCGCGATGCTCGCGAAGAACAGGACGAGCGCGAGGAGCACGGCGACGAGGACGAACCGGGTCGAGGTGGTCGCGGCGACGTCGGCCTCCGCAAGCAGCGCCTCGGCGCGATCCGCCTCGGTGTCGGACGTGACCTGGGCGGGCACGACGTACGCCGGGAGGTCGAGCGGTGTGCCGGGCGGGATCGTGACGGGCACGCCGTCGGCGTCCAGCGTCACGCCGCCCACCCACTCCGCCTGAGCGGCCTTGAGCGGTGCGGAGAACCGGTCGTCGAGGAAGCCGGCCTTGCGACGGTCGCCCGCGTTGACGGCGTCGATCCACGACAGCCACATCTGCGAGTCGATGATCACCTGCTGGTTGGCCTCGGTCGCCGCCCGCCCCGAGTCGGCGCGCGCGATCGAGGACGCCGACTGCGCGTCGGACTGCGCACCGCTCCACTGGCTGGCCTGGAAGGACGCCCACGCGGTCGCCACCGCCGCGATCGCGAGGATCATCGCCGTCCAGGAGTCGAGGATCCGCTGGCGGCGCTCCCACGGGTCCTCGGGGTCCGGCGGCGCGAGGTCCTCGCCGAGCACGACGTCGACGACCTCGGACAGGTCCTCGAGCATCGAGCCGTCGTCCACCTCGGTGGACGCGGCGGGAGGCGTCTCGCTCATGCGGGCTCCGTCAGGGTCGGCGGTCTGGCGGCATCGTGCCGCATCGACGCCGGAGCGCGCGGGTTATCGCGTCAGACGCGGGCCTTGGCCCGGCGCGCTGCCGACCCCTCCGCCGCTGACGGTGCCACGGGCAGCACGGGCGCGGACGCGAGACCAGCGGCGGCGAGCGCCAGGGTCATCGCCTCGAGCGCGCGGGCGTCGTCGCCGAGCGCCCGGTAGACCTCGGCCAGCTGCCGCCAGGCCAGGGCCGAGTACCGCGAGGCCTCGACCGCGCCCAGTGCCGTGGCCGCCTCCTCCAGCAACGAGACGCCGATGGCGGCATCGCCGACCGCCACCGATGCGGCACCGAGCAGCACCAGCGAGTGCGCGCGCTCCATGACGCGGCTCTCGTCGAGCTTGTCGAGAGATGCCTTCGCGTGCCGCCGCGCGACCTCGGGGCGCCCGAGGAACAGCTCGGCACGGGCGAGCTCGGACAGGACCGGGCCGACGAGCATCGCACCCGCGTGCTGGCGCACCTCCGGGAGGAGTGCGCGCAGCTCACGCCGTGCCTCTTCCGCACGAGGAGGGTCCTGGTGCAGCAGGATCCAGGCTCTCGAGTAGCGCAGTCGTGCCCGCACGAGGAGGTCGCTGCCGCTCTCAGCCCTGGCGGTTGCCTCGTCGGCGAGGCGCATCCCCTCCCCCGCGTGGCCGCGCTCGGTCGCGTTGATGGCGGCGTTCCAGAGCGCCTTGGCACGGTCGTCGTCGCTGCCCTCGGCCTCGAGCCGCTCGATGAGGTCGTCCAGGATCCCTTGCGCCCGCATCAGATCGCCGCGTTCGTCGTACACGCCGGCGACCGTGACCACGAGAGGCGCGAACCCGGGCACGCCGTCGATGCGCAGGTCGGCGCCTCGACGCAGGGCGCGCTCCCCGAGGTCGACGGCGCGACCGAGGTCGCCCGCCTCCCGGTAGATGCGCACGAGGGACACGGTGACGGGGACCCAGGGCAGCAGCTCCGGCGCGGACTCGGCCGCCAGCAGCAGCCGCTCCAGCTGACGGGCGGCATCGGACGGCCGGCCGTCGCGCTCGAGGGCGGCGGCGCGCACCTCGCCTGCGCGGAAGAGCACCGGGTCGGCTGCAAGCGACTCGACGTCGGTCAGCCGCTCGTGCCACGGCTCGAGGAGGGCGACCGCCTCGGTCGGGCTGCCGAGCCCGAGCGCGGCCTCGGCGAGCACGAGGTCGTGGGTCGGCGCCGCCGGGGCGGGGGGCTCCAGGTCGGAGACCGGGACTCCCAGGCGCTGCGCCAGGACCGCCACGACGGCGGGGGTGGGCTCGCGACGGCCGGCCTCGAGGTGGCTGACGTAGCTGGGCGACAGGTCCTCGCCGGCGAGCGCGGTCTGGGACAGGCCGGCCCGCGTGCGGGCATGGCGCAGCCGAGCGCCGAAGGTGCTCGGCGCCCCGGTGTCCGCGCCTTCGCGAGCCACGTCGTCCTTCCGACCGCAGGGGCCGCCATCACACCACGGGTCTGCGTGCCGACCCCCGTGCGGCACGCAGACCCATGGCCTCTCTCGAACTCTGACTGATTCTATGACTGACTTGTCACGTTACGTGTCACGACTCGCCCGATCGGGTGAGCCGATCTTCTTCAGGAGGACGTCATGACCAGCACCGCCGCCGCCCGCTCCGCCGCTCGCACCGTCCGCCCGTCGGGCGCCCCTCGACGCCGCGGTGCCGTCGCGGTCCTGCTCGCCCTCGCCCTCACCGCCCTGCTGGGAGCCGGGGGCACCTCGGCCTCCAGCACGCCCGTCACGGTCGCCGGTGGGCCCGGCCACTGCTGCTGATCCCGCGTGGCGCCGGCACCGGCGTCGCCCCGACCGGCCCGGGGCGACGCCGTCCGACCGCCTGCGCCGAGTCAGGGCCATACCCCGGATATCGGGGTGCAGCACTGCTCGGCGGTCCATCATCTGCGCCATGAGCAGCACGGTGCCCGAGCCAGGAACGTCCGCCGCGCCGTCGGGGCGGGAGGGCAGCGGGCGGGTGATCGCGGTCGCCGCGGTCGCCGCCCTCGGCGGTTTCCTCTTCGGCTTCGACTCCTCGGTCATCAACGCAGCGGTGCCCGGGATCGTGGCGCAGTTCGGCACCTCGCCGGGCCAGACCGGCTTCATCGTGTCGATCGCTCTCATCGGCTGCGCCGTGGGCGCCTGGTACGCCGGTCGCGTCGCCAACAGGCTCGGTCGCCCCCGCACGATGCAGGTCGCGGCGATCGTCTTCATCGTGTCCGCCGTCGGGTCTGCGTTCCCCGGCGGCGTGGCCGGCCTCATGCTCTGGCGCTTCGTCGGCGGCCTCGCGATCGGAGCGGCGTCGGTCATCGCACCGACCTACATCGCGGAGGTCGCGCCCGCCCACCTGCGCGGCAGGCTCGGGTCGCTCCAGCAGCTCGCGATCGTGTCGGGCATCTTCGTCGCCCTGCTCTCGGGCTGGGCGATCGCTTCGGCCGCGGGCGGCGCGAGCCAGGACTGGCTGCTCGGCTTCGAGGCGTGGCGCTGGATGTTCCTCGTCGAGGTGCTCCCCGCGATCGTCTACCTGCTCGCCGCGCGCACGATTCCGGAGAGTCCGCGCTACCTCGTCGCGGTGGGCCGCACGGAGGAGGCCCGCGAGGTCATGGCGAGCATCGGCCAGCCGGTGACCGACGCCGAGCTCGCCACGATGCGCACGCAGCTCGAGGGCGAGTCGGCGCAGAAGGTGTCGGACCTCAAGGGCCCGAGATTCGGGCTCCTGCCCGTGGTGTGGGTCGCGATCGCCCTGTCCGCGCTGCAGCAGCTCGTCGGCATCAACGTGATCTTCTACTACAGCAGCATGCTCTGGCAGGCCGTGGGCTTCACCGAGGACGACTCCCTGAAGATCTCGGTCATCTCGGGCGGCATCAACATCGTGGCCACGCTCATCGCCATCGCCTGCATCGACCGGTTCGGCCGCCGCCCCCTCCTGCTGCTGGGCTCCGCCGGCATGTCGGTCTCCCTGCTGCTGCTCGCGTACCTCTTCGGCACTGCACCCGTCGTCGAGGTGGCTGCGACGGCGACCTGCGAGGCGCCGTGCATGCAGCCGACTCTCGCGGGAGGCGCCGCCACGCTCGCACTGTTCGCCGCCAACGGCTTCGTCGTGTTCTTCGGCTTCTCGTGGGGCCCGGTCGTCTGGGTGCTGCTCGGCGAGATGTTCCCCAACCGCATCCGGGCGATCGCGCTGTCGGTCGCTGCCGCCGCGCAGTGGCTCGCGAACTTCCTGGTGTCCACGACGTTCCCGCCGCTCGCCGCGCGCGGGCTCGGCCTGGCCTACGGCATCTACGCGTTCTTCGCCGTCGTCTCGCTCGTCTTCGTCTGGAAGGTGGTCCGCGAGACCAAGGGGCGTTCGCTCGAGTCGATGGACGCCGAGTACGCCTCCACCTGACCGGTCAGACTTCGTTGGTATCGCTCAGATCCTGGCCGGATGCACGTGCGCTCGGCCCCTCCCCCGTGCGACGGTGACCGCGGGGAAAGGGAGGGTCCAGATGCCCATGCACCGTGTGATCGCCGACGAGCCGTTCACCGTCGAGCTGCCGACCACCACGGGCGGCGCCCTCTACGTCCGCGCGTCGATCGGCGAGATCGAGCACATCACCGCCGTGCACCCGCTGGTGCAGAAGACCGGGCGCACGCTGCTGCTCGTGTCCACGCACGCAGGGTTCGCCGAGCAGGTCGAGTTCTTCCGCAGCAGCCTCGACGACGCCGAGCCTCGACGGCATGGACGGCGGGCTCGAGGCCGCCGTCACCGACGTCCTGTGCCGCGCGCTGCTGGACAGCACCGCGCTGGTAGACGGCGCCTAGCTAGATCGCGCGGAAGGCGACGGCGTCCACGACGTCGCGCTCGTAGTCGTCGCCGCGACGGTCGAGGCGCACGAGCGGCCCACCGATCGTCTTGCGCACCCACAGCGTCGTCGACGTCCCGCTGTCGAGACGGATCGCGGTCACGGCGCCGAGCTGCTTGAGCAGGCCGGCGAACTGGTGGACCGAGACACCGCCCCACGAGCTGCCGAACTGCTTGCCGGCGATCGCGACCACGAGCATGTTGCCCTGGGCGTCCCAGGCGATCGCCGAGCGCGGGCGCGGGTTCTCGTCGCGCGAACTGCACGGGGCGTCGACAGCGCCGTCGCGCACGATGGCGCCGCCGCTGCCGGTCGCGCCGGACGGACGGCTGAACGGCGTGGCCGGGTATCCGGCGTAGCGCGTGGTGCCGTTGGCGCCGTACCAGACGTTCGCGGCGTCGCCGACCCGCACCTTGGCGAGCATCGACGCGGCGGCCGTGCCGCTGCGGGCGGTGAGGTACTTCTCCCACGTCGCCGGGCGGCGGGTGGCCGCAGCGCCGGTGAGGATCTTCGTGACCTTGGTGCCCGCCACGACCACGACGCGGGTGCCCGCCGGGTGCGAACGGTTGCCCCACGCGTACGTGTAGACGGCGACGCCCTGGCTCGGCAGCGTCTGCCAGTTGACCGAGCCGATGATCGCGCTGCCCGCGCGGGTGCTGACGCTGCCGGCCAGGTCGAAGGCGGCACCGGTGATGGTCTTGTTGACCGAGTCGACGGCGATGCCGCCGTACAGGCCGTTGGAGTACGACTGGCGCACGAGCTTGCGCACGACGCCCTTCGAGATCTGCACGCGGTCCGGGATGCCGGGGACGCTCGGGTTGAAGGTGCCGCCGTTGATGACCACCACGGCGTTCGGGTCGCCCTTCACCATCGACGACACATGGCCGGCGCGCGCGACGGTCGGCGAGGTCACGACCCCCGGGGTCAGCGACCCCTTCGGGATGCGCACGACGGCGAGGCGGCGGTCGCTCTCGGTGAACGAGCGCAGGTTGGTGTCCCAGATCCGTACCGTCGCGCCGCCGGGCAGCGAGTACGACGCGACCGGGGCCGAGGCGAGGATCGCCGGCGTGGGCTTGCAGACCACGGCCGCTGCCGGGTTCGCGGGCGTCGCCGTCAGCATCGTGACGGACAGCGCGGAGACGGCGAGGACGACTCCGCTCTGGCGGGTGCTGGGACGCATTGCTGACCTCTGCTCGGTGGACGTGCGGCCGCCGCCCGGTCGGACGGTGCCACGAGAGATATCGACCCTAGGCAGGCCCGCCTGAAGGGCGCCCCACCCGTCCGGACCAGCGGACGCCACGAGCGCGCAATGTTAAGAACATTTGACATGGAGTACGTCCTGCTTTACCTTTGCCATGTCAAGCATTCTTGACATGAGCGAACGAGGAGGAGCCGTGGGCTTCGAGGAGCGCAACACCTGGGCCTTCCTGGGCATCACGGTCGTGACCTATGCGACGTACGTCGTGCTCGTGCTGCGGTCCGCCGCCGGCGGCCCGCTCGTGGACGCGCCGTACCAGCAGTACCTGCTGGGCACGATCGGCGCGGCGATCCTCGTGGCGATCGTGGTCAGCATCGGCATCCGCGTCTCGATCGCCGTCCGCGACAAGGACGCCCCGCAGGGGGCCGACCAGCGCGACCGCGAGATCTCGGCGTTCGGCTCGCGGATGGGCCAGTCGTTCATGGTCATCGGCGGCATCGCCGCGATGCTCATGGCGCTCGCCGAGTGGGACTGGTTCTGGATCGCGAACGTCATCTACCTCTGCTTCATGCTCTCGGCGCTCACCGAGTCGATCGCACGCATCGCCGCCTACCGAGGCGGGCTCCCCCAGTGGTGAGGCCGACGCGGGTCACCAACCGCATCCGCACGCTGCGCTTCGAGCACGGCGAGATGACCCAGGCCGACCTCGCCAAGAGCATCGGCGCCACCCGCCAGACCGTCATCGCCATCGAGCAGGGCAAGTACTCCCCCACCCTCGAGATGGCCTTCCAGATCGCAGCCGTCTTCGGCGTACCGCTCGACGACGTCTTCCAGTACCCCACCAGCGTGGAGAACCACTCATGAAGGCCCTGACCCAGAGCGCGTACGGCGCGCCCGACACGTTCGTCGTCCGAGAGATCCCCGCCCCCACCGCCGCTGCCGACGAGGTCGTCGTCCGCGTCGAGGCCGTGGGCCTCAACGCCGCCGACTGGCACCTGTTCCGCGGCAAGCCCTACGCCGCCCGGGCCGCGTTCGGCCTGACCCGTCCGAAGAACCCGGTGATGGGGTCGGACGTCGCGGGCGTCGTCGTGCAGGTCGGGTCCGAGGTCACGTCGTTCGCCGTGGGCGACGAGGTGATGGCCGAGGCTCAGCGCGGCGGCCTCGCCGAGCTCGTCGCGGTGAAGGCGAAGCACACGGCACTGAAGCCGGCGTCGTTCACGTTCCTCGAGGCGGCCACGCTGCCGCTGGCCGGCGGCACCGCGCTGCAGGCGCTGCGCGACCACGGCAAGGTCGCGGACGGCGATCGCGTGCTCGTGATCGGCGCGTCCGGCGGTGTCGGCACCTGGGCGGTGCAGATCGCCGTCGCGCTCGGTGCGGAGGTCACCGGCGTCTGCAGCACGCGCAACGTCTCGCTGGTGCAGTCGCTCGGAGCGACGCACGTTGTCGACTACACCGCGACCGACGTCCTCACCGCGGGCACGACGTACGACGTCGTGATCGACATGATCGGCGACATCCCTCTGCGAGAGTGCCGTCGTCTGCTCGCTCCCGGCGGCCGGTACGTGATGGTCGGCGGCGGTGAGGGCGGTCGGATCCTCGGCCCGGTCTTCGGGCCGATGGGCCGGACCTTCGGCACGTTCGTCCTCGGCGGCGGTGGCGAGAAGCGCTCGCTGAACGCCGCGATCGCCAAGCGCAACGGCGCCGACGTCGAGGTGCTGCGGCAGCTGGCCGAGGCCGGCTCGCTGAAGCCGTCGATCGAGCGGGTCTACTCCTTCGATGACGCCCGCGAGGCCCTCGCCCAGATCGAGACCGGCCGAGTCGCCGGCAAGCTCGCCGTCGCCGTCGGTTCGTACGCCGCCCAGCAGCACGCCACAGCTACCGAGGCGACCAACGGCTGAACCCGCGGCCCCGTCCCTGCTCCAGTGCACTGGCCGCGAAGCGAGGCGGCGGCCAGCACGCTGATGGCCCGAAGCGGGTCGTCGCGCGCTGAGTTCCGGGCATGACTGTGGGACCGCGCCCTCTCGGGTGGTGCGGTCTCTCGGTCGTGCCGGTGGATCCCGTGTGCGGCCGGCCCTTCTTCAGGGCCGGGTTCGTGGGGGTGCGGGGTCGGGGGGTTCGAAGGTGAGCCAGGTCGGGCAGCCCGGGTCGATGCCGGGGTTCGTCACGATGGTCCAGCCGCCCTCGTGCACGGCGTGGTGATGGCGGGGGCAGAGCAGGGTCAGGTTGTCGAGGTTGGTTTCCCCGCCCGCCTCCCACTCGTGGAGGTGGTGGGCCTCGCACCAGCCGACCCCGGTCCGGCAGCCGGGGAAGGCGCAGTGCCGGTCCCGGATCTCCAACGCCCGACGCAGCCGCGGTGGGACGGTGCGGTAGCGGCGTCCCTCGTCCCACACGTGCGCGCGACGGCGCAGCAGCCGGGCGGAGTCCGGATCGAGGTCGCAGCCCGCGACCGGGTGCAGCAGACCCAGGCCGTGGTGGGCCTGGGTGTGCGCCGACCGGCGTGCGTCGCCGTGGTGGGCGGGGCCGTGGTGGGCGGGGCCGTGGCACGGGACACCGTCGTGGTGGTGGGCGTGCCGATCCGCGACCGACCCGACGGTGGACAGCTCGGTGACATCGGCGTCGCAGAGCATCCGCTTGACGGTCTCCCCGTTGACCAGGACGGGGTTGGCGTAGCCGGGGACGGTCAGCTCGCCGGGGAACCCGGCGGTGACGTCGTCGACAGTCGTGGTCAGGGTGATGTGCGGCTTGACCCCGTGGGACTGGCCGACCAGGCCGTTGCCCAGCCACAGCTGCACCAGGTGGTTCAAGGACAACGCGTCCTGGTGCGCGGACGCGTTGCGGCGCCGCCGCTCATCGACCGCAGCGTCACCGGTGGGCTGCTCCTCGGGGGTCAGGGACCCCTCTCGGTACTGCGCATCCCGCATCCGGTCCAGCAGCACCTTGAGCGCTGCCCCGTTCTCGAGCGTGAGCGCGCCCTTGATCACGAACTGGTCCCCGACCTGGGTGACCGTCAGGAACTGGGAGGCCATCGCCTCCTCCGCCCGACGCGACGCCGCCTCAGGATCCAGGATCTCCTTCAAGACCGCGGCGGCGCCGACGACCTCCTCCACCGAGCCCTGCTCGGCGATCGGGAGCAGGTAGCCCTCGCAGAACGTGCGCCAGGCGATCCGGTCGGCGTCGACCTTGTCCGCGATCGCGGCCTCGCTGCCCCGCACCACCGCAGCGGCCAGGTCCGGGGTGATGCGGCCGGCGACCTGCGCGACCCGAGTCGCGGCATACGAGCGCTGCGTGCGGGCCGCGGACACCACCGACCCCGCCCTGCCCGGCGCCATCCCGGTGCGCTGGGCCAGGAACGCCTTCGTCGACCCGAACCCCTGCGACAGCAGAACACCCGACGAATCGAGGCGATCCACCGCAACCATCCCGAGGGACTGCGCCGCATCGCGCACCGCGAACAGCTCCGCCGCCAGCTCAGGCAGACCCACCAGCGGCACCTCGGACACCGCACCCGACCCGGCCAGCGCGCACGCCTCCGTCAGCATCCCCCGCACCCCGGCGACCAGGCGCGCGAACTCACGCCCCACGTCGAGGGAGGTGGCCTGACTCATGGCGTAATCGTACACCTGTACTACTAACCATGGAAGCCCTGGAGCCAGCAATCTTCAGCAATCCCAACCAATCCCGCCGATCACCCTGCGCCAGTCGACACCTCCACACACCGACACGGACCTCGAGCGCGGCCGCCGATTCGGTAGTGGCAAGGCGTCACATGTGGCGCCTTGCCACTACCAGATCCGCGACGCCGACCTCCGACGCCGCGTCAGGCGCTGCGAGTCGTTACGCGTGATCGAACTCCTGCCCCATGTACTCGCGCTGCTCGACCAGCACCATCCAGTTGCCGGAGTTGTCCCGGCACACCGCCTCGACGCCGTAGGGGCGCTCGGCGGGCTCCTGGAGGAACACCACCCCCTTGGCCGAGAGCTCCTCGAAGGTCGCGCGGCAGTCGTCCACCGCCATCCCGAGCCCGTTCATGCCGCCCTCGTCCAGCGAGCGGTTGATCGCGGCGACCATGTCCGGGGAGAACGGTGGCCCGGGAGTGGTGAGGTGCACCTGGAGCTCGGGCTGGCTCGGGTGCTTGACGGTGCACCAGCGGTAGCCGTCACCCATCGTGATGTCGGTGTGCTCCTCGAAGCCGAGCACGTCGACGTAGAACGCCTTGGACGCGTCGACGTCCTTCACGAAGACCGACGCGAGAGAGATGTTGGTGATCATGCTCGCGACGCTACGGCCGCACTCCCGCGAGCGCTTCTCCTAGGTTGCGGAGCTCCGCTCGACCAGTCCCCACATGAAGAGGTAGCACCCGGGGATGTGCGGGGCGCCCTCGGCGTAACGACGCTGGTACTCGCTCGGCGAGCACCCCACCAGCTCCCGGAACCGGCTGCTGAACGACCCGACGCTGGAGAACCCGACCGCGTGGCAGACCTCGGTCACCGTCAGGTTGGTGGCCCGGAGGAGGTCCTGGGCGCGCTCGATCCGGCGCTGCGAGAGGTGCGCGGCCGGGCTGATCCCGTACGTAGCCGTGAACAATCGCTGGAAGTGGTACTTGCTCAGGCCGGCGATGGCGGCGAGCGTCTCGAGGTCGAGCCCGTCCGCATAGTGCCGATCCACGTGATCGCGCGCCCGACGCAGGTGCGGGCGCACGTCGTCCGGGACCCCGACCGTCATCGCGGCACCCGGAGGGCGCGACTCGTCGCTGCGGTCATCGCGCCCCTCCCGAGATCGGATCGGGCGAGCATAGGCACGAGAGCGCTCACGCGGTCGACCCCCTCCCTCGGCGCCGGCTCCGACGACCGGCCGCGACAGGCAGGGCTCGAGCGGGCCCGACGTGGGACGACGTCGCGGGCGCGCGAACCGGTCGGCGCGGGCGTCGGAACGTGTCCGAACTACATTTGGCGTATCAGGGTTGGCTCACCTATTCTTGCTGCTCATCCCGAGTCGGACAGCGATTCTTCCTGTCTGGCTCCCGATACGCCGGAGGATCTGTTGACCACGACGTACGCCGCACCCGTCTCGGAGCTCGCGACCCGCGAGGCCTGGCTCTCGCTGAAGGCCGCCGTGGAGGACATCCGCGCCCACCAGGCCGCCG
The DNA here is from genome assembly GCA_963843975.1 of uncultured Actinomycetes bacterium. GTDB lineage: Bacteria > Actinomycetota > Actinomycetes > S36-B12 > CAIYMF01 > Longivirga. Next base: position 1,313,918 of record CAWJMG010000003.1, read on the forward strand.
ACGGCTCGATCCCCGACGCCGCCGCGCACGCGGGTGCCGCGCAGGCGATCGCGACGGTGGTCGCCGGCGTCGAGGCCCTCTCCCCCGAGCTCCCGCACGACAAGGCGTACCACGCGGCCCTCGTCGAGGACCTGCGTCGCTGGGTCGCGAGCGGCTTCGGCACGCCCGACTTCCTCGACTCGCTCGTCGCGTTCGACTCGATGGCGCAGCGCGTCGACGGGCTCGAGCACCTCGTTCTCTTCCCGATGCTCACCCAGAACGGCAGCGCCGAGCGCAGGCTCGAGGCCGTGCTGCTCAGCGTGTTCTGGCCCGAGTGGGTCGCGCGCATCGAGGCCGAGCAGTACCGCAACGACAAGTTCGTCCCCGTCGCGTTCACCGACTTCACCGCCGGCTACGACACCCACAGCGCGGTGCTCTTCCCCGAGACCGTCGCCGTGCGCGAGGTGCCGTCGTTCGAGTGGGGCGCGATCTTCTGCGACCGCGAGGCCGCACGCTTCCGCCGCGTGATCGGTGCGGCCGTCGACGGGCTCCGCATCGAGATGCCCGCCGACGCCGCTCCCCTGTTCACCGACCAGCGCGTCGCGCAGGAGACCTTCGTCCTCTGGGACCTCGTCCACGACCGCGCCCACATGCGCGGCGATCTGCCATTCGACCCGTTCCTCGTGAAGCAGCGACTTCCCTACTGGCTGTATGCCATCGAGGAGCTGCGCTGCGACCTCACGGCGTTCCGTGCCGCCGTCGCTCTCGCGAAGCAGGGCGTCACCGGCGCGCGGCTCGTGCAGTACGCCGTGATCCTCGACCGCTGCCTGCGCTTCCCCGTGAGCGGCAACCGCCACCGCAACTACGACAGCGTCGGCGGCCAGCTGCTGTTCGCGGCGCTGCGCCGCGAGGGCGCGCTCACCTGGTCCGACGCAGCGCTCACGATCGACTGGGACGCCGTCGCCGTCGTCGCGCAGGAGCTGCTGGGCCGGATCGAGGAGCTCTACCGCACGAGCATCGACCGCAACAAGGTGAGCCACTGGCAGGCCACGTACGACCTCGTGAGCGAGTACGTCGAGCCGCACGTGGCCTCCACCTGGCAGCACGGACTTGCCGCGATGGGCCCGCAGGCCACCACGAAGGAGTACAACGACTCCGTGCTCCCTGACGAGTTCCCCCTCAGCATGTTCTTCGAGATCCTGGCCAAGAAGGTCTCCCCCGTCGTCGAGTCCGCACGCGGGATCCGCGCATGAGCGCCGTCGGCAGTGGCTCGCTCGTCGTCGTCACCGGCGCAGGCGGCCCCGCGGGCATGGCGATGGTGCAGGCGCTGATCGCGACCGGCGCGAACGTCGTCGGCGCCGACCGCGACCAAACCAAGCTCGACGACGTCGCAGCCCTCCTCGGCGACGACGCGTCGCGCTTCAGCGGCCAGGTCGTCGACCTCCTCGACGCAGAAGCCGTCACGGCCTGGGCCGACGCGGTCGCCGACGCTCACCCGGGCGGCACGCCGCGCGTGGACGGCGTCGTGCACCTCGTCGGCGGCTGGCGCGGCGGCAAGACCTTCCTCGACAACACCGTCGCCGACGCCGAGCTCATGCTGGACCTGCTCGTCCGCACCCTGCAGCACGTGTCGATCGCCTACCACGACCACCTGGTCGCCTCGCCGCGCAGCGAGTTCGTCATCGTGTCGGCCGCCGCCGCCGAGAAGCCCACCGCGGGCAACGCCGCCTACGCCACGGCGAAGTCCGCGGCCGAGGCGTGGACCGCTGCGCTCGCCGACTCGTTCGGCAAGGTCGCCCCCGACCGCGCCGCCGCCACCACCCTCGTGGTCAAGGCGCTCGTGCACGACGCGATGCGCGCCGCCGACCCCAGCAAGACGTTCCCCGGCTACACCGACGTGAGGGACCTCGCCGCCGAGACGGTGGCGCTGTGGGATCTCGACGCCGCCACCGCCAACGGCCTCCGGAAGGTGCTCGTCCCGTGACCAGCTTCGCCAGCGACAACTACAGCGGCGTCCATCCCGCCGTCCTCGACGCGATCGCCGCGGCCAACACCGGCCGCGAGCCGGCGTACGGCCGGGACACCACCACCCTGCGCCTGCAGGAGACGTTCCGCCGCCACTTCGGCGAGCAGGCCGAGGCGTTCCCGGTCTTCAACGGCACCGGCGCCAACGTCGTCGCGCTCGCCGCGATGACGACGCGCTACGGCTCGGTCGTCTGCACGTCGACGGCGCACATCCACGTCGACGAGTGCGGCGCGCCGGAGAAGGTCGGCGGCGTCAAGCTGCTGACCATCCCGACGTACGACGGCAAGCTGACGCCCGAGCTGATCGACCTCGAGGCCCGCGGCATGGACGACGTGCACCGCGCGCAGCCGCAGGTCGTGAGCATCACGCAGACCACCGAGCTCGGCACGGCGTACACGGTCGAGGAGATCCGCGCGATCTGCGACCACGCGCACTCGCTCGACCTCGCCGTGCACCTCGACGGCGCCCGCATCGCCAACGCGGCCGCGCACCTCGACGTGCCGCTGCGCGCATTCACCACCGACGCCGGGGTCGACGTCGTGTCGTTCGGCGGCACCAAGAACGGGCTCATGCTCGGCGAGGCCGTCGTCGTCCTGAACCCCTCTGCCGCACCGCATCTCGACTACATCCGCAAGTCCAGCACACAGCTCGCGTCGAAGATGCGCTTCGTGTCGGCGCAGCTCGAGGCCCTGCTCGGCACCGACCTCTGGATCGACAACGCCCGCCACGCCAACGCGATGGCGCAGCGCCTGGCGAACGGGCTCGAGGGTCTCGTCGAGATCCCGCGCCCGGTGCAGGCCAACGCCGTGTTCGTCCGTCTCCCGCAGGCGGTCATCGACGACCTGCGTGCGACGTACGAGTTCTACGACTGGGACGAGACGGTCGGCGAGGTGCGCTGGATGACGGCGTGGGACCACACGCCCGAGGAGGTCGACGCGTTCGTCGCCGACGTCCGCACCGCACTCGCTCGCGCAGGCGCACCCGTCCCGGCCTGACGCGTCAGGAGCCCTCGGTCATCGGGCCCGTGACGCGTCGCTCGGGGTCGACGTTCTCCAGGACCGAGTCGGCGATCGCGACCAGCTGCGCCAGCTGCTCGCGGCTGAGCCCGTCGATCACGTAGTGCCGTACGGCGTCGAGGTGGCCGGGCGCCGACTCGACGACCTTGTCCCAGCCCTCGGGCGTGAGGCGGGCGTTGGTGGCCCGGCGGTCCTCCGGGCACGGGAACCGCTCGATGAGCCCGCGCGACTCCAGGCGCGAGGCGACGTGCGACAGCCGCGACAGCGACGCGCTCGCGCGCTCGGCGAGCGCGGTCATGCGCAGCGTGCCGCCCTCGGCCTCGGACAGCATCGAGAGCACCCAGTACTCGAAGTGCGTGAGGTCGGAGTCGCGGCGCAGCTGGGCGTCGAGCGCCGCGGGCAGCAGCTCGGTGAGTGCGGCGAGGCGCACCCAGGCCGCGCGCTCCGCCGCGTCCAGCCACCTCGGCTCGTCCGACCCGCTGCTCATGGGCCCATCGTAGCAATTACTTGACGGAACAACCATTACCTCCTACGTTGTTACTTGAAACGTCAAGCAATCACCCGCAGACTCAGGGAGAACCCCATGGCCACCGTCACCATCATCGGCAAGGGCAACATCGGCTCGGCCGTCGCCGCGATCGCCGCCAAGGGCGGCAACGACGTCCAGATCCTCGACACCACCACCCCCGACACCGCCATCATCGGCGACGTCGTCGTCCTGGCCGTGCCCCACCCGGCCGTGGCCGAGATCGTCGCCGCCCGTGGCGAGCAGCTCGCCGGCAAGATCGTCGTCGACCCCACCAACCCGGTGGACTTCGAGACCTTCGACGGCCTCGTCGTGCCGGCCGACTCCTCCAAGGCCGCCGAGATCGCCGCCGCCCTTCCCGACTCCAGGGTCGTGAAGGCGTTCAACACGAACTTCGCCGCGACGCTGGTGGCCGGCACCGTCGGCATCAACCCGACGACAGTCCTGCTCGCCGGCGACGACGCCGACGCGAAGGCCACGGTCGCCGCGATCGTCGCCGACGGCGGCCTCGCCGTGATCGACGCCGGATCGCTCAAGCGCGCACGTGAGCTCGAGGCCATCGGCTTCCTGCAGATCACCCTGGCCGCGGCCGAGAAGACCAGCTGGGTCGGCGGGTTCGCCGTCATCGCCTGACGCACCCCACTCCCCGAGGGGCGCCGACCGTCGCGGTCGGCGCCCCTCGTCGTGCGCCCGGACGGAGTACGCCGATCGGGCGCCCCGATGCCGCGGGACACGCTTCGTGACCGGCATCCGGAGCGTGACGACGGATGACCGGTCAACCGGCACCACCGGGCCACGGAGAGTCACCCGCTCGGCCGATGCGTCGCCACGCACGGTGACGGCACCCTGGTCGGACCACGGTCGTGTGAGGGCTCGACCGGAGTACCAGGGGTGGGGTGTGCCATGGCGTCGACGCTCATCGCCGTCCCCCTCGTCGGTGTCGACCTGGTCCGCGTGCAGGACGTCGCCGACTCCGTCGAGCGCTTCGGAGCCCGCTACCTGGACCGCGTCTTCACCCCGGCCGAGCAGTCCTACTGCGCCGCCGAGCCCTCCGTCCGCATCCAGCGACTGGCCGCCCGGTTCGCGGCCAAGGAGGCCGTGGTCAAGGTGCTACGGCCCGAGGGCGCACGCCCGGAGTGGACCAGCATCGAGGTCGTGCGGCTCGACTCGGGCGCGTGCGACCTGCGCCTCACCGGCACCGCCGCCGCTCTCGCCGCCGAGGCCGGTATCACCGCCCTCGCCGTCTCGCTCACCCACGAGCACGACCACGCGGCCGCCGCCGTCGTAGGCCTCTGCGCGCCCGGGAGCGACCCCGACTACCTGCTCGACGATCTTCGTCGCGCGGCATCAGGCGCCCTCACGGCGCCGTCCTGGAAGGAACTCCCGTGAGCGACACGTCCACGATCGTCCGCACCGTCCTCGAGGAGCACGGCCGCCTTGCGGTTCCCGTCACGGGCCTCGACACCGAGACCGACCTGTACGCCGCCGGCCTCACCTCGCACGCGAGCGTCAACGTGATGCTCGCGCTCGAGGATGCGTTCGACCTCGAGTTCCCGGAACGGCTCCTCAAGAAGGCCACCTTCGGCAGCCTCGGCGCGATCGTCGAGGCCGTCGACGAGATCCGGGTCGACGCATGACCGTCGTGGCCACCGACCGCTCGCTCTCCGAGCGCGTCGCCGAGATCGCCCGCGACGTCGTGGGCCCTGCAGCAGCCGACGTCGACGCCAAGGCGCGCTTCCCGCACGAGGCGTTCGCCGCGCTCAAGGAGATCGGCGCGATGTCGGCGCTGGTCAGCGTCGAGGAGGGCGGCGGGGGCGCCAGTCTCGCCGAGGTCGGGCGCGCGACCGAGGAGCTCGGCCGCTACTGCGCCTCGACCGCGATGATCTTCGCGATGCACCAGATCCAGGCCGCGTGCCTGGTGCGGCACGGCCGCTCGCCGGTGTTCGCCGAGCTTCGCCGCCGCCTCGTGGAGGAGCAGCTCATCCTCGCGTCCGCGACCACCGAGCTCGGCATCGGCGGCGACGTCCGCACGAGCTCGTGCGCCGTCGAGACCGTGGGCGACCGCTACCGCCTCGAGAAGAACGCGCCCGTCATCTCGTACGCCCTCCACGCCGACGCCATCTTCGTCACCGCCCGCGCGACGCCCGACAGCCCGCCGAGCGACCAGTCGCTCGTCGTGTGCCTGAAGGACGACCTCGAGCTCGAGCCCACGGGCGTCTGGGACACCCTCGGGTTCCGCGGCACCTGCTCCCCCGGCTTCGTCCTGCGCTCCGAAGGCCCGATCACGCACGTCCTCGACGACCCGTACGGCGACATGTCCGCGCGCACGATGCTCCCGGTCTCGCACTCGCTGTGGGGCCACGTGTGGCTCGGCATCGCCGATGCCGCTGTCGAGAACGCGCGCCGCTTCGTGCGCAAGGCCGCTCGCTCCAAGCCGGGCACCACGCCCCCCGGCGCGCTGCGCCTCGTCGAGGTCGTCACTCAGCACCAGGAGCTCGCCGAGCTCGTGCACGGCGCTGCCGCCCGCTTCGACGCCGTCGCCACCGACGACGACGTCCTGACCTCGGTGGGCTTCGCGATCGCGATGAACAACGTGAAGCTCTCGGCGTCCACGCAGGTCATCGACATCGTCACGAAGTCGCTGCTCGTCGTGGGCATCGCGGGCTACCGCGAGGACGGACCGTTCGCCATGGGCCGCCTCGTCCGCGATGCGTACGGCGGCGCGCTCATGGTCAACAACGACCGCATCGCGGCCAACACGGCGCAGCTCCTCCTCGTCCACAAGGACTGACGCCATGACCGTCATCGACGACACCAACCTGCGCGCTGCCTTCCGCGACGAGCTGCTCGAGGCAGGGCTGCTCGTGCGGACCGACGTCGAGGGTCTGTACGGCCGGTCCGGAGTGTTCGAGGACGTCGTCGACGGGATCGACCGCGTCGTGGTCGCCGCCGGCTCGTACCTCGGGGCCCGGCGCCTGCGCTTCCCGCCGGTGCTGCCGCGCACGGTGTTCGCCCGCACCGACTACCTCGCGTCGTTCCCCAACCTGACCGGCTCGATCCACACGTTCACCGGTGACGACAAGGGTCACGCGCGTCTGCTGGCGCTGCACGAGAGCGGCGCCGACTGGACGGTCGAGCTCGAGCCGAGCGAGGTCGTGCTGGTCCCTGCCGCCTGCCACCCGGTCTACCCCACACTCACCGGCACGCTGCCCGACGGTGGCGACGTCATCGACGTCTACTCCTACTGCTTCCGGCACGAGCCGTCCGCGGACCCGGCACGCATGCAGGCGTTCCGGATGCACGAGTTCGTCCGCGTGGGGACGCCGGACGACGCGATCGAGCACCGCGAGGCGTGGATCGAGCGGGGCCTCGACGTGCTCTCCACGCTCGGCCTCACCGCCGAGGCGGAGATCGCGAACGACCCGTTCTTCGGCCGCGCCGGCCGCATGCTCAAGGTCAACCAGCGCGACCAGGCGCTCAAGTTCGAGCTCGTCGTGCGGCTGTACGGCGACGACGTGCCGGGCACCGCGGTCGTGTCGGCCAACTGCCACCAGGACCACTTCGGCACGCCGTTCGGCATCCGCACCGCCGACGGCGAGGTGGCGCACTCCGCCTGCGTCGGCTTCGGCATGGAGCGGATCGCGCTCGCGCTCCTGCGCCACCACGGCCTCGACCCGGCCGCGTGGCCCGCCTCGGTGCGGGCGGCGATGTGGCCGTGACGACGACCTCGGTCTCGCTGCTGCCGGTGACCGCCGCGTCGTTCGTGCCCGACCCGCTGCACGCCGCGGACCGCGACTGGACCGAGACCAACTGCTACGTCGACCTCTGGATCGAGGTGCTGCACGCCCTCGGCCTCGACGCCGGCGCGGCGGGCGCATGCACCCTCAGCACGCGGTTCGAGGGCGACCAGTGGACCTTCCTCAAATACCCGCCCGAGGACCTGCGCGCCCTGTACGGCATCGAGGTGTCCGAGCTCAACGTCTGGCGCCCAGTGCTCGACCACGTCGTCGAGCACCTCGCCCTCGGCAACCTGCTCACGGTCGAGGTGGACGGCTGGTACCTGCCCGACACCGCCGGGGCGTCGTACCGCACCGAGCACGTGAAGACCACGATCGTGCCGCAGGACGTCGACACAGTCGGGCGCCGTCTCGGCTACTTCCACAACGCAGGCTACTTCGAGCTCGAGGGCGACGACTTCGACGGCGCTTTCCGCCTCGGACGGCGCTTCGACGACGACGTGCTGCCGCCGTACGTCGAGCTCGTACGCCTCGACCGACTGCGCAAGGACACCGACCTCGTCGGCCAGGCGGTCGCGCTCGTCGGCGACCACCTCGCGCGGCGCCCGGCGGGCAACCCTGTCGCCGACCTCGGCGCCCGCCTCCGTGCCGACGCCCCGTGGATCGCGGCCGAGGGCCTCGAGGCGTTCCACAAGTACGCGTTCGGCACGCTGCGGCAGTGCGGCGCGACCGCGGAGCTCGCCGCCGACCTGTGCACGTGGCTCGGCCGCAACGCCGGAGCCCCGCTCGACTCCGCCGCGGAGGACTTCCGTGCCGTGTCGCGCGGCACGAAGACCGTGCAGCTGCAGGCGTCCCGGCTCGCACGCGGGCGCGCCGTCGACCTCGACGCACCGTTCGTCACGCTCGCCGGCCACTGGCAGTCCGCGGTCGACTCGGTCGTCGCCTGGCATGAGGGCTGACACCGGGCACGAGATTCGGGACGGGTGGCAGGTCGCCTCCACCGTCGCCGGCGCTGCCGCGCACCCGGACGACCTCGCAACCCTCGGCCTGCGCTGGCTCGCTGCGGCCGTGCCCGGCACAGCCGCCGGGGCCGTGCACGCCGCGGACGGCGAGGAGGCCGCCCGCTCGACGGCGTACGACGACCTCGACTGGTGGTGGACCACCACGGTGCGCGTCACGGAGCCGGGCGCCTACCGCCTGCGGCTGGGCGGCGTCGCGACCGTGGCCGACCTGTGGGTCGACGGCGCCCACGTCGCGTCGAGCACCTCGATGTTCCGCGCGTTCTCGGCCGATGTCGGCCTGCCGGCGGGCGACCACACGGTGGTCGTGCGGTGCTCCGCGCTGGCACCGCTGCTGGAGCAGAAGCGCCCACGCGCCCGCTGGCGCACGGCCCTCGTCGCTCCCGGCACGCTGCGCTGGTTCCGCACGACGGCGCTCGGCCGGATGCCCACTCTCGCCCCCCACCACGCGCCGGTCGGGCCATGGCGGCCGGTCACGCTGCAGCCGCTGGCCTCGCCGTACGTCGTCCGCCGCGAGATCCGCACGCGCGTCGATGGCGGCGCCGGCCACGTGCGCGTCGAGGCGGTGCTGGCGCGCGCCGACGAGGGTGCCGCGACCGCCGTGGTGCGCGTCGGCGATGTCTCCGTGCAGGTGCCGGTGGAGGGCAAGGAGGCGGTGCTCGCCACCGATCTCGTGCTGCCCGACGTCGCCCTGTGGTGGCCCGCGGGCTACGGCCCCCAGGCGCTCCACGCCATCGGCATCGAGGTCGACGGCCTCGTGCACGACCTCGGCCGTATCGGGTTCAGGACCGTCGAGCTCGACGACCCGACGGGCCTTCTCTCGGTGCGCGTCAACGGGACCCCGTTCTTCGCGCGCGGAGCGGTCTGGTCGCCACCCGACGCCGTGACCCTGGACGGGAGGGGCGTCGTCGAGCAGCTCGAGCGCCTCGCCGATGCCGGCGCGACGATGGTGCGAGTGCCGGGCACGACCGTCTACCAGGGGCAGGAGTTCTGGGACGCGTGCGACCGCCTCGGCCTGCTGGTGTGGCAGGACGCCATGCTCGCCACCCTCGACCCGCCCGACGAGCTCACCGATGTGCTCGAGGCCGAGCTCGCCGAGGTGCTGCGGCCGCTGCAGGGCAGGCCCTCGCTGGCGGTGGTGAGCGGAGGCTCGGAGACCGAGCAGCAGCCGACGATGCTCGGCCTGCCCGCGGAGCGACGCGCGATGCCCGTGCTCGAGGAGGCCTTTCCGCGCGTGGCGGCGCAGGTCGTGCCGGGCACGGCGTACGTCACCTCGAGCCCGTCCGGCGGCGACCTGCCCACTCACTCCTCGCGCGGTGTCGCGCACTGGTTCGGCGTCGGCGGCTACCGCCGACCTCTGCACGAGACGCGGCGCGCTGCGGTGCGTCTCGCCGCGGAGTGCCTCGCCTTCGCGGCACCGCCGGAGCCCGTGAGCCTGCGGGCGTGGGGCTGGACCGACGACGACGCCGCGGGATCGGACCGATGGGCGGCCGGCGTGCCGCGGGACAACGGGTCGCCCTGGGACTTCGAGGACGTGCGCGACCACTACGTGCGCGAGCTCTTCGACGTCGAGCCCGCGGCCTTGCGCGCGAGCGACCCCGCGCGCTACCTCGACCTCGGCCGGGCCGCGCTCGCCCACCTCGGCACCGAGGTGTTCACCGAGTGGCGCCGCCCGGGCTCGGGCAGCAGCGGTGGTCTCGTCCTGCAGGCACGCGACCTCTCCCGAGGCGCGGGCTGGGGCCTGCTCGACGTCGACGGGCGCCCCAAGTCGATGCTCCTCGCACTCCGTCGCGTCTGGGCGCCGGTCGCGCTGCTCGCCACCGACGAGGGTCTCGACGGCCTCTGGCTGCACGCCCTCAACGACACCGCCGAGCCGATCGACGCGACTGTCGAGGTGACCCTCGTCGACCTCGCAGGCCACCCGGCAGATTCGGCGGCGTACCCCCTGCGTCTCGGTGCCCGCTCGGGTACGACGGTCTCCGTGGACGCCGTCCTCGGAGCGTTCCGCGACGTGCTGCACGCCTACCGCTTCGGCGAGCAGCAGTACGACGCCGTCCACGCAAGGCTCCTCGTGGACGGCCTGGTCGTGAGCGACCTGGTGCACTTGGTGGGCGGTAGCGCCCGCGGCATGCGCGACGACGTCGGGCTCGGTGCCGTCGCCGTCGCGACCGGTGACGGGTGGAGGCTCGACGTCTCGACGCGTGACCTCGCCCAGTGGGTGTCGGTCGACCTGGACGCGCACGAGCCGGTCGACTCCTGGTTCCACCTCGCCCCGGGCACGTCGCGGTCGGTGCCGCTGCGCGGCGACCGGGGTGCCGCGCCCACCGGCGTCGTGCGCGCGCTCAACAGCGTCACCTGCGCGGCTGTGCGCCGGGGGGCCGAGTCGTGACGGCCACGCCCGGATGGTTCGGCGGCCCGCAGGGCACGCCGCTGTTCGCGTGGTGGCACGTGCCCGACGGCGGGGCGCGGTCGGTCGCCGTCCTCGTCGGGCCGGTGGGCGACGAGCAGCTCGTCACGCACCGCGCGCTGCGCCTCCTCGCCGAGCGGCTCGAGGCCGACGGCGTCGCCGTGCTGCGTGTCGACGTGCCCGGCTCGGGCGACAGCGGCGAGCCGGATCCTGACGACGTGGTCGGCTCCTGGACGGCGGCCGTCGTGGCCGCGGTCGACCATGCCCGCGCGGCCGGTGCCGAGCGCGTCAGCCTGGTGGGCGTTCGCCTCGGTGCGGTCCTGGTCGCCGACGCCCTCCCCCGCCTCGGCGGGATCGACCGCGTGGTGCTGTGGGACCCGTGGCCCTCGGGCCGCTCGTACCTCCGGCGCCTCCGCGCGCTGCACATGCTCTCGGGCTTCACGGCGTATGACGAGGCGGGCAGCGTCGAGGGGCCGGGCACGTTCGTCGACGCGGGCACGGCTGCGGCGCTGGGCCGGCTGCGGCTGCCCGCGATCGACCCGGAGCAGCGCGTGACGCTCGTGCTGCGCGAGACGCCGCAGGCGGGGGCCGAGGTCGATCCCGCCGTCGTCGCGCCGCACTCCGAGGTGGTGCGCACCTCGGAGTCGGAGGCGTGGCTCGACACCGTTCGGCTCGAGGCCTCGCTGCCCCTCGCGACCATCGACGCCGTGGCCGAGAGCCTCCTTCGCGACGCACCGGCCGACCGCACGCAGGTGGTGCCGCACCTCTGCCCGTCCGCGCACCTCGCGGGCGGCGCGGTGGTCGAGGAGGTCGTGCGGCTCGGCCCGCGCGAGCTGTTCGGCATCGCGAGCCGTCCTGCCGGAGGTACGACGCTGCGCTCGTCGGTGGTGCTCGCGGACACCGCCACCAGCTACCGCGTGGGCCCGGCGCGCACCTGGGTCGCCCTCGCGCGGATCCTCGCGGCCGAAGGCCACCGCGTCGTGCGGTTCGACCACCACGACCTCGGTGACTCGCCGCTCGGCTCGTCGCCGGCGGGGCCGCGCTACTACAACGAGGCCTGCGTGCGCGACGTGCGCGAGGCCGTCGAGGCCTCGGACCTGCGCGCGGACGGCGTGCCGCTCGTGATGGTGGGCCACTGCTCGGGGTCCTGGGCGTCCCTCATGGCCGCGCGGGACGTCCACCCCGACGCGCTGTACCTCGTGAACCCGCTCATCTGGATCACGAGCCCTCCCACGATGGGACCGTCCGTCACCGGGGCGGCAGCCCGTGCCGCGGGCACGGCCTCCCTCTCGTGGAAGGCGCGGCACTGGGTGCGCAGCAGGCCGCCCGTGCGGCAGGCGGCGCAGGCGGTGCGCGACGCCCTCGTCCGGCTGGGAGCGCTCGGCTCCGCCGACGCGCTGCTCACCGGCCTCGCGCGTGCCGGGACACGGGTGACCTCGGCGGTCGGCACCGTCGAGCTCGAGCAGTACCGCCGCTTCCAGCGGTACGGCGGTGCGGCGCGCCTCGCGGCCGAGCCGCGCGTGCGCCTCGACGTCATGGAGCACGACGACCATGCGCTGAAGACGCGCGTCGTCCGCGAGCACCTGCTCGCGGAGCTGCCGCGCTGGATCGCCGAGGACCTCGTCGCCGACCGCGCCTGACGTAGCGCCGAACGACCTGCGCAGTACGCAGCAGAGCGGGCCGGGAGCAATGCTCCCGGCCCGCTCTGTCGTGCTAGCGGTTACAGCTCATCGACCTCAGGCGGTCGAGCTGAGCTTGATCCACATGGTCGTCTTCTGCTGGTTGATCACGCGGATCTTCACACCGGCGTTGGGCACCTTGACGCCCGCACCCGGAGCCTCCGCGTACCAGTAGGTGCGACGGTCGTCGAAGACCGGCTGCGCCGCCTGGCTCTTGATCTTGTTGAGCTGGCTGTTCAGGTGCAGGTAGAGCGCGTCCGTGCGCTGCACCGAGAACGGGGCGTCGTACACCTGCACGCGACCACGCCACGGCGTGCCGTCGTTGCGCATCAGGGGCACGGGGTGCGAGTCGATCGGGAGGATCAGGCCCTCACCGGGGTGCTCGCTCTTGTTGTTGTCGTTGAACGAGGTGTCCCAGTACGAGATGAGCAGACCGTCCTGGTACGGGAAGTGCTCCACCTTGTTGGTGTTCACGTCGTTGAACCCGAAGTTGTACGGACCAGTCTTCAGGTACGTGTCGTACGACGTGTACGCACGGTACGACGCGATGTAGTAGTGGTTGTACGGCGCGGTCGAGGAGGCACCGACGGTGGCGAAGCCGTCCGTGGTCCAGCCGTTGTCGCCGTCCTCCGCACCGTCGGTGAACACCGTCGTCGCACCCACGGTGAGGGCGATGTCGTCGGCGAAGAAGCCGATCCCACCGACCGCACCGTCGGTCGCGTAGCGGAACCGCAGCGTCACGGTCTGGCCGGCGTACGCCGACAGGTCGACCGTGGCCGGAACCCAGGCGCCGCCGGACGTGCCGTCGATGCCGTTGTTCTCTGCGGGCTGCGTGACGCCGGCGGCGGGCAGGGTCTTGAAGCCCGTGCCGTCGTCGACCTCGATGTAGGCGTAGTCGCACGGGGTGTCGCCGCAGTCCTCGATGTCCCAGTTGGCCTGGAACGTGAGGGCCGCCGACGGACCCGCCGGGATGGCGACCTGGCGCGTGAGCGTGGTGTTCAGGTCGTCACCGGATCCGGACCACCAGCTGTTCGCACCCGTCTTCGGCGGCACCAGGTCGATGGTGACGTCCTTCGGCGGGAGCACCACGATCAGTGCCTGCGGGTTGGCGGTGTTGTACTCGTGCGGGCCGAGCTTCAGGGTCTTGGTGTCCCCTGCGAACGCGACCTTGTAGTCGAGCCAGCCGAGCTGGAACTTGTCCCACGCCGACAGGTCGGCAGGGCGCGTGCCGATGCCCTGGTCGCCCGGCTTCCACGCACGGCTCTGCGCCATGAGGGTCCACCAGTCGACGCCGTTGTCGCCGCCGCCCGCCGTGTCGTAGTGGTCCGGCAGGCCGAGGTCGTGGCCGTACTCGTGCGTGAAGACCGACAGGCCGCCGTTCTCGGGCTGGATCGTGTAGTCGCCGATCCAGACGCCGGTGGTGCCGATCTGCGTGCCGCCGAGCGGGGCCGAGGCGGGGCCGTTGCCCTCGGAGCCGTCGAGGTACGCGTACCAACGGTGGCTCCAGATGGCGTCCTCACCCTGGTACGGGTCGCCGTCGGCCTCGTCGCCGCCGGCGTGGACGATCTGGAAGTGGTCGATGTAGCCGTCGGGCTCGTTGAAGTTGCCGTCGCCGTCCGCGTCGTAGCGGTCCCACTGGTCGAAGGTGGCGAGCTCGGCCGCGATGTCGGCGTCGCTGCGTCCAGCGAGCTTCTGGTCGGCGACCCACTGGTTGGCGGCATCGCGGATCAGGGCCCAGGTGTTGGTGCAGACGATGTCGCCGCAGTCGTTGCGGCCGTAGCGGGCCTCGTTGTACTTCACCTTCACCCAGTTGCTGACGGTGCCGTCGACGCTGTACCGGCCCGAGCTCTGGCGCTCGTAGTAGGTCTTCAGCGACTCGACGCCGTACCCGGTGCCGAAGTAGTTCTTCTGGAAGAACGCCTGCGAGGAGTCCTTCTGCCACACGGTGGCGTTGTCGGTCTTGTCGGGCTTGGGGATCTGGTTGCGCAGCGGGCCGTCGAACACCGTCGGCCCGGGGGTGCTGGGGTCGGAGTCGACGTCCGGGTACGCCGGGTCACGGTCGTTGCCGAACTCCGCCAGGATCACGAAGATCTTGTCCGTCGACTCGCGCGCGAGCTCGACGTAGTTGTGGGTCTTGTTGGTGCTGTACCCGGCGGACCGCTGGCGCGCATACGCGTTCGCCGGCTTGCCGAGCGCTGCGGTACCGAGATCGACGACGGTGCTGCCGCCCCGCTGCACCGGTGTCGCCGTGCCGTCGAGGACCGCCTGCAGGGCGGCCTGCCGCTCGGCGCGACGCTTGTCCTCGAGCGGGTTCGGCAGGTCGTGGTTCTGATTCTTGGCCTTGGAGACCGCCGACGGCGCCTTGGCACCATCGGTCGACACGGCACTCGCTGTTGCTCCCCCGCTGGCGATGCTTCCGCACACCAGAGCGAGACCCACGAGTCCGACTACGGGTCGACGCACTCTGTTTCCTCCCCACATGGTCGCCGTTGCGCGGCGCGCCCCGGCGTAGAACCGGCCACGGAGATCGTCCGTGGCACAGCGGCAACCTAAGGGGCTTGAGTGTCCGCTGCTAGCGCATCGGGTCACGTTTTCGCGGCGATGCCCGACGGTGACGAAAGATCCTCCGGTCGAGTGACCGTGACCGGTGCGGAACGTCCCCAGAGCGGCCGGGTGCCCGCCACGCTGCGCTACCACGTCTGCACTCTCGGCGAGGGGTCAGCGGAAGAATGTGCGGATCCGCTGCGGCTCGATGCGCTCCTGCTGCCGTGCCAGGGCGGCGAGGGCCCGCTGGTCGGCCTCGGTCGGGCGCGAGGCGTCGAGGGCCCGCGGCCACAGCCCTCGACGCAGCACCACGGCCGCCTCGCCCGCGATCACCACGGTCTGGAACACCAGGGCCAGCAGCGCGAACAGGCCGACGATCGTCGCGAAGCTGCCGTAGACAGGTCCGGAGCGTGCCACGAAGCCCGGGAGCAGCGCCGCGCCGAACGTGAGCAGCAGCGACACGGCGACTGCCGCTACGAGGAGGCCGGGCCACAAGCCGGAGAGGTGCGTGCGCACCGGGACGAGCAGCGCGACGAGTCCCCAGATCACGAGCCCCGTCAGGACGACGCCTCCCACGAAGAGGCCGAGACGCGACAGCGCAGGCACGGTGGGCACGGCACCGACCACCGCCGTCATCGCGCCGACGCCGGCGACACCGACCACGAGCAGGACCAGCGCGGCAAGGGTGCGGACGGTGCGCGGCAGGAAGCCGTACCTGCTGCGGAACGGCACGCCCGCCAGCGCGTTGAGGGTCTCGTACGTCGCCCCGATGATGCCGAGCCCCGACAGCACGAGCCCCACGACACCGACGGCGAGGGGCAGCCCGCTGGACGGCATCGCCGCGATCGCCGACCCGACCGTGTCCTGGAGGTCGGACGGCACGACCGCCTTCACCAGGCGGTCCTGGAGCTCAGGGTCGTTGGCGAGGACCAGGCGCAGGCCGGTGACCACGAGGAGGAGGAGCGGGAACAGCGACAGGAACCCGTAGTGCGTGAGCAGGGCCGCGTGGCGGCCGCCCTGGTCGTCGCCGTACTTCTTCACCACCGCGTACGGGAACCCAAGAACTCCGTGCCGTGCCTGCGCGCTGTCGAGCCACGCGAGGAAGCGGTCCCATGGGTTCCCGACGCCGTCCACCATGCGCCCACTCTGCCCCGGATGCTGCCCGCGCGCCCCAGGCGGAGGTACCGGGCCGGTTGCACTCGACGGCCGTTCATCTTCTGGGGTTAGCCTCGACGGCATGGCGAAGCTGAGCAAGTCCGAGGCACTGGCCGAGTGGCGCGATGCCGAGGAGAAGTACCGAGCGGTCCTGGACGTCTACCTGACCGATGGCGGCGACAAGGCACGCATCGACAAGGACGCTGCGGTCAGGATCGCCAAGGCCCGGGCCAAGGCCGACAAGAGGCTCGACGCCTGCCTGCACCGGCTCCTCGACTGAACCGATCGGGGCAGTTCCGAGCCGAGTCGGCGTCAGGGTCGGTGTCACGCCGCGAGGCCCGACAGAGAAGTCGCCTGTTTCCAACGACTTTCGTGGGGCTGTAGGCCTTCGGGTGATGCTTGACGGAGCTAGGTCGGTTGATCCTTGACACTCCGTTCCTGTATTCAACGCCGGGGACTGGTTCCCGCGGCGCGCTTCTTGCGGATCGGTCGGGGGTCGGTGCGGGCGGCGGCCTTCACGAGTTGGTCACCGATCCAGAACTGCAGCAGGCCCTCGCTGACCAGGACGTCGCAGTGCGAGCCGGAGAAGTTCTTCCCGACGCTGACCTGCTGCGCCCCGACGCAGACGACCCCGTTCGCGGTCACCTTGCGCGCCACCCACTCCTGACCGGCGGCGGACTCCCGTGCCGGACGTTCCATCACCGCCCGCGGCCGCGGTGCCCGCTCACCGTGGAACCGGGCCGCCGGCGTCGCGTCGTCCAGGGACTGATGCGGGCGCTCGTCGTTGTAGTAGGCCACCCACTCGTCCAACGCCCCCTGCGCCAGTGCCAACGACCCGAACACCTGGCTGGTGTCCAGCTCCAGGCGCAGGGTCCGGTGGAACCGCTCCACCTTCCCTGTCGTGGTCGGCGACCGGGGCGCGGTCAGCAGGTGCTCCACCCCGTTCTCCCGACAGATCCGGTCGAACAGCACCTCCACCGGCGGGTGATGGAACCGGCCCGTGAACACCTTCCCGTTGTCGGTCAGGATCTGCTCCGGGACACCATGAGCGCGCATCGCCGCCGCCAACCCGTCACACACCGCCTGCGTGCGCTCCCGCGGCATCAACCGCGCCGACACGCAGAACCTCGAGTGGTCATCGACCCCGGTCAGAGCCTTGGCCGTGGACCCGTCCGCGAGATGGAACCCACCCACCACATCCATCTGCCACAGCTCCATCGGCGCGGCCCGCTCCCACCGCTTGAACGCCTCGCTGCGACGCTGGCGACGCACCGGCGCGATCACCCCCGCCCGCACCAGGCACCGGTAGACCGCCGACTCGCTCGGCACCGGATCCACCCCCGCCCGCACCAGCTCGACCAGGATCCGCCGCGGACCCCAGAACGGATGCACCCGCCGCATCTCCAGCACCCGCGCCTCGACCGACGCCGGCATCTGATGCGGACACCCCACCGGACGATGCGAACGATCGACCAGACCCTCCAGGCCCTCGACCTCATAGCGCGCCAGCCACGCATGCAGCGTCTGCCGGGACACCTTCCACTGCGCGGCCACCTCGGTGACCGACCGGCCCTCCGCGATCACCGCCAGAACGGCCTGATACCGCTGCTCAGCCACACTCATCTCCCTCATGCAAGGGAGTGTCAAGAATCAGCCGAAGTAGCTGTCAACCATCAGCCGAAGACATGTAAAGCCTCAGCCGAAACCCAACTGTCAGGCATCAACCGAGGCAATACAACGACTTTCGTGGGGCGGGTGGGGCTCGAACCCACGACCTGACGGATTATGAGTCCGCTGCTCTGACCAGCTGAGCTACCGCCCCGGCCAGGGCAGCCTAGTGAGCCCTGGTGGCGCGGCCGAAGGGTGTCAGAGCGCGGCCGGCTCCTCGGCCGCGCCGACGACCGCCGCGACGAACTCCTCGAGGCCCTGCCCGTCCGTGCGGGTCACGAGGACGAAGTGGTCGATGCCCAGAGCGGCAGCCATCGCCTCGAGCTCCTCGGGATGGCTGTCTCCGACGAGTGCGACGAGGATCTGCGTGCCGGACCAACGGACGACGAGGTCTCGGTGGCCGAGCGCGGCTCGCAGGCCGTCGACGATCGTGGCGATGCCGCGCGTCGAGGCGCCCAGGACGGCTGCGAGCTCGACGAGGGCTGCGCGGAGAGTGGTGCCCCCGGCATCGGCGACCTCGATCTCGCGCTGCAGCGCGTAGAGGCCGTCTCCCGCCGAGTGCACCCCGGTCCGCGGGTCCGCGCCGGCGACAGTCGGCACTGCGACCTGGACGACCCGGTCCTGCATCGCGGCGAGCCTGTCCATCGCCGACTGCAGCCGATCGACCGAGGCCAGCTGACGGTCCGTCTCGGCCTCGACGACGAGCAGTCCGATCTGACGGGTCGACGTGTCCGCTGCGGAGAGCGCGTTGCGCTCGCGCTCGAGGGCGAGCAGGTCACGGTGGATCGCAGCAACGTCTCGCGCGGCGGCTGCACGGTCCCGCTCCAGTGCGGCGCGGTCACGCAGGTCGGAGAGGGCGTCGACCATGTCAGCGTTCCTGTCGCGCAACGCTGCCTCGCGATCGCGGGTGAGTGCGAGCGACATGCGGTGCACGGCGAGCTCGTCGCGACGCGTCGCCGCCTCGTCGCGCAGGACGGCGGCCAGCTCACGCCGTCGGCCCGCCTCGGTCCACCCCGCGGTATCGCCCTCCCCCCGCTCGTCGCGCTCGCGGCCGGCCTCGCGGCGGTCGAACTCGGCGAACTCCCTGTCGAGCGCCGCGAACAGACGGTCCTGCTCGGCGGAGAGACGGTCGGCCGCCGAGGCCTCCCGGTCGGCGCGCGAGGACAGGCGCCCCGTCTTGCCCTGGGACCGGTGCTCGGCAGCGGAGTCCCGGTCGGTGGCGGCCGCGTCGCGGTGCGCCGCAGACCGGTCCCGGTCCGCCGCAGCCTCCTCGCGGATCAGCACAGGGGCGTCGAGCAGGGACTCCGTACCGGTTCCGTGCAGGTCCGGGTCCACCCCTCGACCCTACGCGCATGCACCACGGGCGGATCCCACGCGAATGGACTCGACGACCGCGGGCGCGGACAGTGTCAGATGACCGCACGTCGTGCGATTCCCCGGGCGGGCCAGTCCACGGACGGGACAGCCATGAGCGGCGCGTCGGCGGCCTGGCAGCGGGCAACCCTGACCGCCGTCTCCGCGCTCGGGGCCGAGCTGAGCAGCGGCCCGCGCGACGCGGACGACGCCGTCCTGCTCGTCTGCCGGCGCAGCCGCGACCTCCTCGACGCCGACGTCCGGTTCTGGCTCGGGTCGGCCGACGGCCGACGAGCACAGCTGACCGTCCACGCGACGGCACCCGACGGGGCGTCGGGCAGCGCTGTCGACCCCGACGTCCGCTCCCACGACGCGGTCGTCGTCACGATGCGGCACGGGGTGGCGCAGATGCTGGGTGCGCCTGGTCGCTGCACCACCATGCTCCTGCCTGTCGCCGGACGCGCCGGAACGGTCGGCGTGCTGGAGATCTCGGCGCCGGACCAGAGAGCGCCGTTCGACGCGTCGGACCTGGCCACGGGCGCGGCACTCGCCGAACGACTGGCGTCGTCCCTCCTCACCACGCGCCTGCTCGAGGAGCTGCAGCACCGCGCCGACCACGACGACCTCACCGGCCTGCCCAATCGGGCGATGCTCGTGCGCCACCTCGATGCCACCCTCGAGAGCGCGGCCGCAGACGGCGAGACCTGCGCGGTCGTCTTCATCGACATCGACCGGTTCAAGCACATCAATGACAGCCTCGGCCACTCTGCCGGGGACGACGTGCTGAGGATGGTCGCCGGGTGGCTGCTCGACCAGGTGCGCGCCGAGGACCTCGTGTCTCGCTTCGGTGGCGACGAGTTCGTCATCGTCGCGCGCGGGTTCCAGGACGAGGACGAGCTCGTCGCTCTCCTCGACCGCATCACCCGCGTTCCCGGGCAGGCGTTGCGGGTCGGCACCGAACGGCTCTACGTCTCCCTCAGCGCCGGACTGGCCCGCCAGGAGGACGGCGACGACGCGGACATGATGCTGCGTCACGCGGACGCCGCGATGTACCACGCCAAGTCGTCCCGTGCCCGCCGCTGGGAGTCGTTCAGCGGTCGCGTGTCCGACGCGTCGGTCGAGCGCCTGCGCCTCGAGGCCGGCCTCCAGGACGCGATCGCCGCGAAGGAGATCTTCTGCGAGTACCAGCCGATCGTGAGCCTCACGACCGGCGAGGTCATCGCCCACGAGGCCCTCGCTCGCTGGATGCACCCCACGCGCGGCCGGCTCGAACCGCGGTCGTTCATCCCCATGGCCGAGGAGTCCGGCATCATCATGCCGCTCACCGATCTCGTGCTCGACCAGGCCCTCGGCGACGCCGCCACCTGGCCTCAGCACGTCTCGGTCGCCGTCAACCTCTCGGCCCGCCACCTGGCCGATCCTCGGCTCGCGCGCTCGGTCCTCGCCTCCCTCCAACGGCATGGAGTCGAGCCCGGCCGCCTCGTCGTCGAGATCACGGAGACGTCGGTCATGGTGGAGCCGGAGACCGCGACCGCCACCCTGGCCACGCTGAGCGAGGCAGGCATCCGCGTGTCCCTCGACGACTTCGGCAGCGGCTACACCTCGATCGACGACGTCACGCGTCTGCCCATCGCGCTGCTCAAGGTCGACCGCTCGCTCGTGTCCCAGGTGTGCACCCCGCGTGGGTACTCCCTGGTCTCCTCCATGCAGCTCATGGGCGACGCGCTCGGCGTCGCCACGGTCGCCGAGGGGGTCGAGACGGTCGAAGAGCTTGCCCGCGTCATGGCTGTCGGCTGCACCTACGTGCAGGGGTTCCTCATCGGTCGACCGGTGGCCGCAGCCGACGTCGACCACGGACGACGCCCGCACATGGACGACGAGCTCCTGGCCCGCAGGGCCGCCGAGCATCGCGACGCGTGACGCGCGACCGGGTGAGCCGCATCGTTGACCGCGCAACGGAACTGGGCGCCGCCGTAGCCTGACGGTGTGGCGACAGGGGGAATGCCCCACTCGCGGGTGGCGGCGCAGAGCGAGGGCGTGCACGCGGAGATGGTCCGCCGTGCGGCTCTCGCCTCCCGCACCCTGGTGCTCATCGGTCCGCCCGGCGCCCTGACCCTCGCGCTGCTGGTCTCCGGCGCAAGCACCGCAGCCCGCGTCGGCTACGTAGCCGTGGAGACGGCGGCGGTGCTGATGGCGGTCGGCGCGCTCACCGGCCTGCTGCGCGCGCTGCGCAAGCACGAGCGCTCGTTCCTGGCCGAGGAGCGTCTCGCCATCCTCGCGCTCGTCCTCTCGGCGCTGCCCTGGCCGCTGGCGCTCGTGATGCTCCGGCCCAGCGAGCCTCAGGGCGCGTACTTGATCCTGACGTTCTGCATCGCCGCCGCAGCGACATCGCTGACCGCGACGGCGGCGTACCGACCGTTCTTCCTCGCACTGGTGCTCGCGAACCTCGGACCCACGACCGCCATCATCTCGACAGGCGCGATCGACGACATCCCGCCCGCGCTGGCGATCATGGCCGTGCTGTTCCTGGGCGCGCTCTACGTCAGCTGGCGGATGGTCAACCGCACGATCCTCGAGGCCGTCGGCGGGCGCATCATCGAGGAGGGGCTCACCGAGCAGCTCTCCGAGGCCAACGCCCGGCTGGTGCACCGGGCGACCCACGACGACCTGACGGGCCTGGCCAACCGCGCCCTGTTCCGCGACGTCCTCGAGCGCCGACTCGCCGACGTCCACGCCGGCGGCGGCGAGCTCGCGCTGCTCTACCTCGACCTCGACCGGTTCAAGGTCGTCAACGACTCGCTCGGCCACGCCGAGGGCGACGCCCTGCTGCGCGCGGCGTCGGAGCGGTTGCGCACCTGCGTGCGCTCGGACGACCTGCTCGCGCGGCTCGGCGGCGACGAGTTCACCCTCGTGGCCCCCGCCGTCGACGTCGAGGCAGCCCTGCACCTCGGCGAGCGCATCCGCGCGGCGTTCGACCCGGAGTTCCTCGTCGGCGGCCTGCGCACGATCGTGTCGGTCAGCGTCGGCGTCGCGATGAGCGGCCCGGGCATCTCCGCGCTCGACCTCATGCGGTACGCCGACGCCGCCCTGTACGAGGCGAAGGGCGCCGGCCGCAACCGGGTCGTGCTGTTCGACCGCGCGATGACCGAGACGCTGTCGTCCCGGCTCGAGCGCGAGAACGAGCTGCGCGACGCGCTCGCCGACCACCAGTTCGAGGCGTGGTACCAGCCCCTCGTCGACCCGCGCACCAAGCGCATCGTGGCCGCAGAGGCGCTCGCCCGCTGGCGCCGACCCGACCAGGAGATCGTGCCGCCCGGCATGTTCCTGCCGCTCATGGCCGAGGTCGGGCTCACCACCGAGCCTCGACGCCGAGATCGCCCGTCAGGCCCGGGCCTTCCGCCGCGTCGTCTCACGCTACGTCGGCGACCACTTCCGCATGTTCACGAACGTCTCCGCGGGCCAGCTGCCGCTCGAGGCGATCATCGAGCTGCATGTCGACGCCGCGCTGCACGAGAAGACGCCGCTGTCGTGGGTCGGCCTCGAGATCACCGAGCAGGCGGTCGTGGCCGACCCGGCCAATGCGTCGGCGGCGCTCGTCGTCGCACGCGACCAGGGCCTCGCCGTCGTGCTCGACGACGTCGGCACCGGATACTCGTCGCTCTCGCTGATCCGCGCACTCCCCCTCGACGGGCTCAAGATCGACGGCTCGTTCGTTCGCGGCATGAGCACCGACACCGCTGACGCCGCCGTCGTCGCCGCCGTCGCGGCGCTCGGGCGCCGGCTCGGGCTGCACGTGACCGCCGAGGGTGTGGAGACCGAGCAGGAGCTCGCGGCCGTCACGGCCGAGGGCGTGAGCACCGCGCAGGGCTACCTGTTCTCGCCACCGGTCTCCGGCGACGTGATGCTGACCTGGTTGCGGGACGGCCCGCCCTGGCTCACCGTCGACCCGGTCGACGCGCCCGCCCCGCGCTCCCGCGCCTGAGGCCGGACATGCGACGGCGCCGCACCCCTCGCAGGGGCACGGCGCCGACTGGTGGCTCCCGCGTCTGGATTCGAACCAGAAACCGCCCGATTAACAGTCGGGAGCTCTGCCGTTGAGCTACGCGGGATGGTGCACGGCTCCCCGATCGCTCGGTGGAGCAGCCCGAGGAGGATAGCAAGCCCGGCCGGTCCGACCGAAATCGTGGGGCGCCGACCGGGTCACACGCCGAGGGCGGACCGGAGCTCGGCCAGGGCGGCATCGGCGCGCGAGCGGAGCTCGGGGTCGCGCGGGTCGAGCCCGGAGTCGAACACGACGGTCCAGCGCAGCTCGGTCTGGTCGGGCACGCGGCGGGCGATCACGCGCGCCCCCTTGTCGCCCGCGAGCATGACGTGGCGCTGCACGGCGATGCTGGCGTTCACGCGCTCGCGCACCACGCCCGCGAGGGTGTCGACCGGGCCCTGGACGGGGACGCGGAGCACCTCCGGGCGGCCGCCCGGGCGCTCCTGGACGGTGACGGCAAGGACGCCCTCCTCCCACTGGGCGCGGAGCACGAGGTCCCACGCCACACGCGCCGGCCCGGCGCCGTCAGGCAGCAGCAGGGCTGACTCGGTGGCCACGACCGCCGACCCGCCGCTCGGCACCCAGGCGAGCACGCGCTCGCCGCCGGCCCGCGCGCGCACCTCGGCCGGCGTACGGAACCTCACGACGGTCCCCCGGCGACCTGCTCGCGGAGCCCTCGGCGGTACTGCTCGAGGGCGAGCACGTCGGCGAACAGCGCTTGGTAGGTGTCGGGCTCGGACGCAGGCTCGATGCGCTGCAGCCGGGCCTTGAGGTCGGTGATCCGACGGGATGCGTCGATCTCGAGCAGACGGGCGACCACCGACTGGGCGTAGCGGGCGTCCACCTCGTCGATGGGCGACGGCTCGACCGCGAGCTCGTGCACCACCGAGCGGACGGCGTCGTCCGGGCACGCGGCGAGCACGGCATCGAGCCAGGCGCGGTCGGTGAGACCGGCGGCCGCTCCCCCGGCCGCGACGATCGCCCGGTGCACCGCGATGTACGCCGGCGAGCGGAAGCCCTCGGTCTCGAGCGCGTCGATCCAGGTGCCGGCCAGCTGCGGCGACTGCAGCGCCATCTTGAGCGCCTCGCGCTCGACCGAGGCGACGGGGTCGCGGGGGTCGGGCCTCGGCAGCCGCGGCGGGCCGGCGGGCACGTCCGACGGCGGCTGCGGCTGCTCGTACGTCCTGCGGGGCTCCGGCGGCTGGCTCTTGCCCGCGGCCTGGACCGCGCGGCGTACCTCGTCGTCCGGGATGGCGAGCCAGCCTGACAGGAGGCGGATGTACTCGGGCCGGAGGGCCTGGTCACGGATGCGTGCGACCACGGGTGCCGCTGCACGCAGGCCCGCGATGCGGCCCTCGGCGCGGCTGAGGTCGTGACCCTGCAGCTCGGTGCGGATCGCGAACTCGAAGAGCGGCACCTTGCGCTCGACCAGCTCGCGCACGGCGTCCGGGCCCTGGGCGATGCGCAGCTCGCACGGGTCCATGCCGCTCGGCTCGACGGCCACGAAGGTCTGCGCGGTGAAGCGCTGGTCCTCCGAGAACGCGCGCTGCGCGGCCTTCTGGCCAGCGGCGTCGCCGTCGAAGGTGAACACGACCTCGCCGGTGAAGACGCCGTCGTCCATGAGCAAGCGGCGCAGCACACTGATGTGGTCGGAGCCGAACGACGTGCCGCACGTGGCGACGGCGGTCTCGACGCCCGACAGGTGCGCCGCCATGACGTCGGTGTAGCCCTCGACGATGACGGCCTGCTTGCGCTTGGCGATCTCCTTTCGGGCGAGGTCGATGCCGTAGAGGACCTGGCTCTTCTTGTAGAGCGGGGTCTCGGGGGTGTTGAGGTACTTCGGGCCCTCGTCGTCGTCGTAGAGCTTGCGGGCGCCGAAGCCGACGACATCGCCGCTCGTGTCGCGGATCGGCCACACCAGCCGGCCGCGGAAGCGGTCGTAGACGCCGCGCTGGCCGCCGCGCGCGACGAGCCCGACCTCGGCGAGCTGGTCGTCGGTGAAGCCCTTGCCGCGCAGGTGCCCGAGCAGGACGTCCCAGCCCTTGGGCGCGTAGCCGACGCCGAACCTCGCGACGGCCTCGGCGTCGAACCCTCGCTCGGTGAGGAAGCGGCGTCCGGTCTCGGCCTCGGGGCTGGACAGCCTCTCGACGAAGAAGGCGGCCGCGGCCTTGTTGGCCTCGACGAGGCGGCTCCGGTTGCCGGCCTGACGTCCGGGCGCCGCTGAGCCCTCGGTGTAGCGGAGGGTGACGCCGTACCGGCCGGCGAGCTTCTCGACGGCCTCGGTGAACGACAGGTGGTCGACCTTGCGCAGGAAGCCGATGACGTCGCCGCCCTCGCCGCACCCGAAGCAGTACCAGGCGCCCTTGGCGGGGCTCACGGAGAAGGACGGGCTGCGCTCGTCGTGGAAGGGGCACAGGCCCTTGAGGCTGCCGCCGCCCGCGGACTTCAGGGTGACGTAGTCGCGCACGATCTCGTCGATCCGGGCCTTCTCGCGCACGAGGACGACGTCCTCGTCACGGATCCGGCCAGCCACGTCGTGATCCTACGGACCCCGTCCAACCGGGACCGGCGGCCCGTCCCCAGCCCCAGGCGGGCCGGCCCGGCGCGGAACTCTGCGCGAGGTGGCGGTTTCCCGACGGCGCCGTCCGCAGCCGCTGTGGTGGGATCGACGGGTGACCGACTCCGCGCTCCTCGCCCGCCTCCGCGCCGACACCCCCGGGTGCCTCACCCAGGTGCACCTCAACAACGCAGGGTCGGCGCTGCCGCCGTCCGTCGTGGTCGACGCCGTCACCGCCCACCTGCGGCGCGAGGCCGCGATCGGCGGCTACGAGGCAGCGGCCGAGGCGGGCGACCGGCTCGCCTCGGTCTACGCCTCGCTCGGGCGGCTCGTCGGTGCTCCGGCGTCCTCCATCGCGCTGACCTCCAGCGCGACCGACTCATTCCTGCGGGCGTTCCTGTCGATCCCGTTCGCGCCCGGCGACCGCGTGCTCGTGGCGCAGGCGGAGTACGCCAGCAACGTCATCCCCGTGCTGCAGGCCGCACGGCGCCTCGGCATCACCCTCGAGGCGATCCCGGACGACGCCACCGGCGCGCTCGACCCCGAGGCGCTGCGCGGGATGCTCGACGAGCGGGTGAAGCTCGTCTCGATCGTGCACGCGCCGAGCCACAACGGCCTGCTCAACCCCGCCGAGGCCGTGGGTCGCGTGCTGCGCGAGAGCGGGTGCGGCGCCTGGTACGTGCTCGACGCCTGCCAGTCGGTCGGCCAGATGCCGCTCGACCTCGCCGCCATCGGCGCCGACTTCCTCAGCGCGACGGGCCGCAAGTTCCTGCGCGGCCCACGCGGCACGGGATTCCTCGCACTGTCTGACCGCGCGCTGCAGCTCGAGCCGGCGCTGCTCGACCTTCACTCCGCCGAGTGGGTCGACGACGACGAGTTCACGGTGGTCGAGGGCGGGGGCCGGTACGAGCAGTGGGAACGCAGCCCCGCGCTGCTCCTCGGGCTCGGCGCGGCCGCCGACTACGCCCTCGACCTCGGCCTGGACATCACGCGGTCGCTGATCCTCGGCGCTGCAGACGCGATCCGCGACGGCCTGTCGGAGATCCCGGGCGTCGTCGTGCGGGACCGCGGCACGGTGCGGACGGGGATCGTGGTCTTCACCGTCGATGGCCGTTCGGCGGCGGACGTGCACCGCGCGGTGAAGGCCGCGGGCGTGAACGTGAGCCTGTCGCCGCCCGACTACGCGCTGCGCGACTTCCGCGCCCAGGGCATCGACGGCCAGGTGCGCGTGAGCCCGCACGTCTACACCGACGAGCACGACATCGAGGCGCTCCTGATCGCCGTACGCGCAGCGCTCTGATCCTCCGACGTACGGCGGCCTCGACCGGCCGCAGGTGAGGCAACCCTCACGAACCCGTGCGGATCCTCATCTTTCGGCCGATACCCGGTGCGCCGACGCCGTCCTGCACCCACACTGGCCGCACGACGGGCCGTGTGGGCCCGCCCGGCCGGTGGGAGGGCCGATGCCGGACGACGTACGGATCGACCTCACCGCGGCCGCCGACACACCAGTGGTCGACCGGCTGACGGTCGAGGGGGTCGTGCCGGCGCCTCGGGCCCCGGACGAGCTCGAGGCCTTCGACGATGCGACGTTCCGCGCGCTGCAGCGGCGCCTCGCCGACATGTGGCCCGGCATGACCATCCGCACCGTCGAGTCGATGGACCGCGCGATCGTCGTCGTCTCGTCGATCACCGCCGACATCCCCGCGCTCGAGAACGTGCTCGCGGCGTACGAGGAGCGCTACCTCTTCCTTGTGCTCGCGCTCGCGCGGAGCCCCAAGACCCACGTGGTCTACGTGACGTCGGTGCCGATGCTGCGGCGGCTCGTCGAGTACTACCTCGCGATGCAGCCCGGTGACCACCGCGACCTCTACAAGCGCCTCACCGTCATCAGCATCGGCGACCACTCGCACCGGCCGCTCACCGACAAGCTGCTCGAGCGACCTCGCGTCCTCGAGCGCATCCGCGGTATCGCGCACGACCACGAGCACGCGCTGCTGCTGCCGTTCATGACGACCCGCGCCGAGGCCGAGCTCGCGCTCGCGCTCGACATCCCGCTGTACGGCACGCATCCCGCGCTCGTGCACCTCGGCACGAAGACCGGGTCCCGCGAGGTCTTCGCGGCGACCTCCGTGCCGTTCGCCCCCGGCGTCGACGGGGTGCGTACGGCGGATGACGTGGCGGCGGCGATCGAGACCCTCCGCAGCGAGCACCCCGGCACGCGGCGGTTCGTCGTCAAGCACGACGACGGCGTCGGTGGTCTCGGCAACGCGATGATCGAACCGCTCGAGGGGTCGCCGACGACGGGTGCGGACGTCGCGTGCCTGCTGGCGCCGGAGGACAGGGGCTGCTCCCCGGCCTACTTCCTCGCCCTGCTGGGCACGATCGGCGGCGTGGTCGAGGTGTGGCTCGACGGCGACGAGGTGCAGAGCCCCAGCGTGCAGCTTCGCTCCAGCCCGCTGCGGCTCGTCGAGGTGCTCTCGACGCACGACCAGCTCCTCGGCGGGCCGAGCGGCCAGACCTTCCTCGGCTGCGAGTTCCCGGCACGCGACGAGTTCATCCCTGCCCTCACGCGGCACGGCCGGGCGATCGGCCGCGAGCTCGCGCGCCGCGGCGTCGTCGGCCGGTTCGCAGTCGACTTCGTGATGGTGCGGCGCGGCGACCGATGGCACCCGTACGCGATCGAGATCAACCTCCGCAACGGCGGTACCACGCATCCGGCGCTCACGCTGCTCGGCCTCACCGACGGCACCTACGACGAGGACTCGGGCCTGTTCCAGGCGGCCGACGGGCCGCGCTACTACGTGGCGAGCGACCACATCGAGCACCCGGCGTACTGCCAGCTGACGCCCGACGACGTGCTCGACCTCGTCGCCGGCTCCGGCCTCGGCTGGGACCCGGCGACCCAGGTGGGCGTGGCCCTGCACATGGTGTCGGCGGTCGCGGTGGCCGGTCGCGTGGGCGCGACGGCGATCGGGCGCACCCGCGAGGAGGCGCGCGACCTCTTCGACCGGACCGCGCGCATGCTCGACGCCGCCGTCGGCCTCGCGTAACCCGATTCGGTAGTGCTGAAGCGCCGTATAGGGCGCTCTGGCACTACCAAATCGGGATCAGGCGCAGAGGTCGGCGTACCAGGCGAGGACGCTGCGGTCCGTCAGGCTCGCGACCTGGTCGACCACCACGCGCAGGCGGGCGGCGTCGTCGTCGGCCGCGTCCCACGCCGCACGGAAGACCGGGTCGAGCACCTCGGGGGCGCGCAGCCTGATCGCCGCGACGAGCTCGTGGACCACCTGGCGCTGACGGGAGTAGACGTCCTCGGCGCCCTCGCGCTGCATCACCCACAGGTTGGCGACGCCCTTGAGCACCGCGACCTCGAGCCGCTGCTCGCGCGGCACCTCGAGGGTGGCGGCGTACCGCGTGAGGTGGCCGTCGCCCCAGCGCGCGCGGGTGTCGCGCTCGGCGGCCGAGGCGAAACGCCCGATGAGCTGCGACGTCAGGTTCTTGAGGGCGGCCAGGTCGCGCAGCGAGCCGTCGTACGCCGTCGGCCAGAACGGCAGCGCCGTGAGCCGGGCGATGGCCGCGCCGAGCTCGGCGGGATCGGCATCGGGGGCATAGCCGAGCGCGACGGCGACGAGGCCCTCACGGTCGTCCGCTCCCCCGGCGCCCGTGATCGCGCGGATGTCGAGGTGCCCGGCGACGATCGCATCCTCGACGTCGTGGACGCAGTAGGCGACGTCGTCGGCCCAGTCCATGACCTGGGCCTCGAAGCAGGTGCGGCCCTCGGGCGCGCCGTCGCGAAGCCAGGCGAACACGTCGAGGTCGTCGGTGTAGACGCCGAACTTGCGGCGGCCCTCCTCGCGCGGCCACGGGTACTTCGTGGCCGCGTCCAGCGCTGCGCGCGTGAGGTTGAGTCCGACGGGCATCCCGGGTCGCGGGCCGTCGTCGTCGCTGAAGGTCTTGGCCTCGAGGCGCGTCAGGATCCGCAGCGACTGCGCGTTTCCCTCGAAGCCGCCGACTGCGGCCGCTGCCTCGGCGAGCGCATCCTCGCCGTTGTGGCCGAAGGGCGGGTGCCCGAGATCGTGCGAGAGGCACGCGACCTCGACCAGGTCGGGGTCGCAGCCCAGCGCCAGGCCGAGCTCGCGACCCACCTGAGCGCACTCGAGGGAGTGGGTGAGCCGGGTCCGCAGGAAGTCGCTCTCCCCCGCCGCGAGCACCTGGGTCTTGGCGGCCAGCCGGCGCAGCGCCGCCGAGTGCAGCACACGGGCGCGGTCGCGCGCGAACGCCGTCCGGCCGGCGCGCTTGGGCGGCTCGGTGACCCAGCGGGTCTCGTCGTGCGGCGCGTAGCCGTCGGAGAGACGGTCGTCGTCGGCGTGGCTCATCACCGCGACCCTAGCGAGCCCGCCCGCGGATCACAGTCCGACGAGCTGCTCGACCGACCAGCGCTCGACCGTCCAGAACCACAGCAGGCCGGCAGTCTCGCGGGCGACGTAGTCGAGGGTGAGGCTCGAGCCGGCGCCGTCCTGCGTCGGCGAGCCGTGCGCGTCGATGCCGAGGGCGCGCGCCATGGCGAGGCTTCGCGCCTCGTGCGCCGGGTCGGTGACGATCGTCGCCGACGTCCACCCCTTCTCGGCCATCTTCTTCGCGACGGCGGTGAGGCTCGTCAGCGTGTCGCTGCCCGTGGGCACCGGCGTGATGCGGGCGCGGGGCACGCCGGCGTCGACGAGCCAGTCGCGACCGGCCTGGGCCTCGGTGGTGATGTCGCCGGGCTGGTTGCCGCCGACGGTGATGATGCGGGGCGCGACGCCGTCCTCGTAGAGCGCTGCGGCATGCGTCAGCCGTGCCTCGAGCACCGGGCTCGGCTTGCCCCAGAACTGCGCGGCGCCGAGGACGACGACGGCGTCCGTGGGCGTCCGGTCGTCGGTGCGCGAGGTCATCACGACGACCGAAGCACCGATGAGCGGCAGCACGACGAGGCCCAGCAGGAGGAGCGCGACCACCGCCCCGAGGAACGCGTGCAGGGGTGGGCGACGGCGCCGCTGCGGCACCGGCTCCGCCTCGGTGCGCACGGCCATGGGTCCAGTGTCGCCGATGACGCGCCGTGCGCCGAACCGGACGCGGCCCCGAGCACGACCGAACGGGTCTCAGCGTCGTCGAAGGTGCGCGGCCAACGGGCGCACAGGGTAGGCCGCGAGTGTCCTCATCACCGGACACCGCCTCGGGCGGCGATCCGCCGCACCACGCGATACGCACCACCCGAATCCGAACCACCTGACGCACGACCCGATATCGAGACTTCACCTCTGAGACGGAGAACACCATGGACGACAACGACTTCACGGCGAACGAGAAGCGCTCGGCCCGCCGCTGGGGCACCGGCGCCGCACTCGCCGCGGCCGGGCTCGCCGGCGGCCTCATCCTCGCCGGCGCCGTGAGCGCGAACGCCGCGACCACCACCCCGACGCCATCGGCCTCGTTGAGCTCCTCGAGCTCGGCGGACACCACCGCCCCGAGGGCGCCGCTGAACGCCGGCGACCCGACCAAGCCGCAGCGCAGCGACGAGTCGCTGCTCACCGGAACCACGCTCGACAAGGTCGTCGCGGCAGCCCAGGCGAAGTACCCCGACGCCACCGTGCAGCGGGCCGAGACGGACTCCGACGGCGTGTACGAGGTGCACATGCTGACGTCCGGCGGCACACCCGTCACGGTCGAGGTCGACGCGTCTTTCAGCGTGACCGGCGAGGAGGCCATGGGTATGGGCGGCCACGGCGGCGCGAACGGCGTCGACCCCGACCCCAACGACAACGACGGTCCGGGCACCGGCATCCCCGGCGGCCAGACGACGTCGTCGACCACCAGCAGCTCGAGCGGCACCTGATGCGCGCCGGGGCGGCCGCAGCCCGCGGGGCTGCGGCCGCCCCGGTCACCAGGACGACAGGAGAGATCGATGGTGGATGACAGCACGCGGGACCACGATCCCGCGATCGAGCACGTGGCACCCCTCGCCCACGCGGACGAGCCCGTCACGACGCCGCAGCCTGAGCCTGCTCCTGCACGACGCGGATCCGCGTTCGCGCGATTCGGGGCACCGGTCGCGCTCGTCGCGGCCGGACTGGTCGGCGGTGCCGTGATCGGCGGCATCGCGAGCGCGAACGCCTCGACGCCGGATACCTCGTCGTCGACCTCGCCGGCGACGGGGCTGACCGGTGGCACGGGCAGCACGGGTCAAGCACCCGGCATGAATGGCGGCCGCGGCGATCATGGCCGCTCGGGCCTGATGCCCGGAGGTGCCGGCAGCAGCTCGGGAACGACGGGGACTGCACCGGGCGGGCAGATGCCCGCCCAGCCGGGCGGGCCGCAGCTGCAGCAGATGCCGCAGTCGCACGGTTCGACCGGCGCGAGCGGCTGAGCGCACGACGTACGCAGCACGACGGCCCGGGAGCATCGCTCTCGGGCCGTCGTGCGCGCTGGATCAGCGGGTGTCGGACTCCGCACCCGCGATGGCCGCGCGACCTGCCTCGAGGCGGGCGACGGGCACGCGGAAGGGTGAGCAGGACACGTAGTCCAGGCCGACCGCGTGGAAGAAGTGGATCGACTCCGGGTCGCCGCCGTGCTCGCCGCAGACACCGAGCTTGAGGTCGGGCCGCGTCCGGCGACCCTCCTCTGCGGCGATCTTCACCAGGCGCCCGACACCGTCGGCGTCCAGGGTCTCGAACGGGGACACGGTGAAGACGCCCTTGTCGAGATACGTCGCGAAGAACTCGGCCTCGACGTCGTCGCGGCTGAAGCCCCACGTGGTCTGGGTGAGGTCGTTGGTGCCGAAGGAGAAGAACTCCGCGACGTCGGCGATGCGGTGGGCGGTGAGCGCCGCGCGGGGCAGCTCGATCATCGTGCCGATCGGGATGTGCAGGTCGATGCCCTCGCGGGCGGCGATCTCGCTGACGATGCCGTCGGTCTCGTCGGCCACGAGGTGCAGCTCCATCACGGAGCCGACCAGAGGCACCATGATCTCGACCTTCGGGTCGCCGCCGGCCTTCTTGCGGGCGACGGCGGCCTCGGCGATGGCGCGCACCTGCAGCCCGAACAGGCCGGGTACGACGAGGCCTAGGCGGACGCCGCGCAGGCCCAGCATCGGGTTCGACTCGTGCAGCCGCTGCACCGCAGCCAGCAGCTTGAGATCGGCGGCCTCGGAGTAGCCGTTCGCCTCGGCCACCGCGACCCGCACCGACAGCTCGGTGAGGTTGGGCAGGAACTCGTGCAGCGGCGGGTCCAGCAGCCGGATCGTCACCGGCAGCCCGTCCATCGCCTCCAGCAGCTCGATGAAGTCCTGGCGTTGCAGGGGAAGAAGCGCATCGAGGGCCGCCTGGCGGTCCTCGTCGTCCGACAGGATCACGCGCTCGATGAGCACCCGCCGGTCACCCAGGAACATGTGCTCGGTCCGCGTGAGGCCGATGCCCTCCGCACCCATGTAGCGCGCGCGGGCGGCATCCTCCGCGGTGTCCGCGTTGGCGCGGACGCGCAGGTGGCGGATCTCGTCGGCGTACCCGAGCACACGGTCGACGCTGGTCACGAGCGCAGCCGTGTCCGCGTCTGCATCCACGAGCGCGGCGTCGAGCCCGCGCTCGAGGTATTCGACGACCGGTGACGGGCGCACGGGGACCTCGCCGATGAACACCTCGCCGGTGGACCCGTCGATCGAGAGCACGTCGCCCTCGACGATCGTGACATCGCCGCACCTCGCCGTGCGCAGGTGGACGTCGATGTCGAGGTCCTCGGCGCCGGACACGCAGGTCTTGCCCATGCCGCGGGCGACGACGGCAGCGTGCGAGGTCTTGCCACCGCGCGCGGTCAGGATGCCGACCGCGGCGATCATGCCCTCGAGGTCGTCCGGGTTCGTCTCGCGGCGCAGCAGCAGCACGTCCTCGCCGCGCTCCTTCGCGGCGACTGCCGCAGCCGAGTCGAAGACGACCTTGCCGACCGCGGCACCCGGCGATGCCGCGCCGGCCTTGCACAGCAGGCGCCGCTCGGCCGAGGAGTCGAACTGGGGGAACATCAGCTGCGCGAGCTGCGCACCGGTGACGCGGTCGAGGGCCTCGTCCTCGTGGATGAGGTGCTCGTCGACGAGCTGGGTCGCGATGCGGAACGCCGCCGCCGCGGTGCGCTTGCCCACGCGGGTCTGCAGCATCCACAGCTTGCCGCGCTCGATCGTGAACTCGATGTCGCACAGGTCGCGATAGTGCGTCTCGAGCCTGCGCATCACCGTCATCAGCTCGGCGTGCGCCTCGGGCAGCAGGCCCTTGAGGTCGTCGAGGCTGAGGGTGTTGCGGATACCTGCGACGACATCCTCGCCCTGGGCGTTCTCGAGGTAGTCGCCGTACGAGCCGGGTGCTCCGGTCGAGGGGTCGCGGGTGAACGCGACACCGGTGCCCGAGCCCTCGCCAAGGTTGCCGAAGACCATCGTGCACACGTTCACCGCAGTGCCCAGGTCGTGCGGGATCCGCTCACGACGGCGGTAGAGACGCGCGCGGTCGGTGTTCCACGAGTCGAACACCGCGCGGATCGCGAGATCGAGCTGCTCGCGCGGGTGCTGCGGGAAGTCGCGGGACGACTCCTCGCGCACGATGTCTTTGAACTGCTGCACCAGCGCCTGCAGGTCCTCGACGTCGAGCTCGGTGTCGAGCGCCACGCCCTTGGCCTCCTTGGCGCCGTCCAGGGCGTCGGCGAACCGGTCGCCCTCGATGTCGAGGACCGTCTTGCCGAACATCTGGATCAGGCGACGGTAGGAGTCCCAGGCGAACCGCTCGTTGCCGCTGGCCTCGGCCAGGCCGATCACGCTCGCGTCGTTGAGTCCGATGTTGAGGACCGTCTCCATCATGCCGGGCATGGAGAACTTCGCTCCCGACCGCACGCTGACCAGCAGCGGGTCGTGCCGGTCGCCGAGTCGACGGTCGAGGGAGTCCTCGAGGTGGCGCAGCGCCATCGTGACCTGCACCCGCAGCTCGCCCGGCTCCTTGCCCCTCGCCAGGTACGAGCGGCATGCCTCGGTCGTGATCGTGAACCCCGGCGGCACCGGCAGCCCGAGGTTGGTCATCTCGGCGAGGTTCGCGCCCTTGCCGCCCAGAAGGTCCTTCTGGTCCTTGGACCCCTGGGTGAAGTCGAAGACGTACGCCGGTGCACCTGGCATGACCTGATCCCTCCGAGCCTGCAGACCCTCGGTCGCTCGATCCATGCCGGATCTCCCGACCCCGTTGGCGACGCTATCCCCCGAGGTTTTGCGAGGGATGGTTGAACGTTGTGTAAACGCACTCATGAGCGCGAGGAGTGCGTCACACCGACACGGCGGCGGCGTCGCGCGCCGCGACGAGGTCGAGGGCGACGTCGATGATCATGTCTTCCTGGCCGCCGACGAGCTTGCGCCGCCCGACCTCCACGAGGATCGCGCGGGTGTCGAGCCCATAGGTGTCGGCCGCGCGCTCGGCGTGACGGAGGAAGCTGCCGTAGACGCCGGCGTACCCGAGGGTGAGGGTCTCGCGGTCGACGCGGACCGGTCGGTCCTGGGTGGGACGCACGAGGTCGTCGGCGGCGTCCATGAGCGCCATGACGTCCGAGCCGTGCTGCCACCCGGTGAGGTCTGCGACGGCGATGAAGGCCTCGATCGGGCAGTTGCCGGCACCGGCGCCCTGGCCTGCGAGGGAGGCGTCCACGCGGTAGACGCCCTCCTCCACCGCGACGACGCTGTTCGCGACGCCTAGACCGAGGTTGTGGTGGGCGTGGATGCCGATCTGGGTCTCGGGCCGGAGGTTGTCGCGGAACGCGCGCACGCGGTCGCGGACGCCGGTCATCGTGAGGCGGCCGCCCGAGTCCACGACGTACAGGCAGGCGGCACCGGCGTCCTCCATGATCTTCGCCTGCTTCACCAGCACGTCCGGCTCGGCCATGTGGCTCATCATGAGGAAGCCCGACACGTCCATGCCGAGCTCGCGCGCCTTGCCGATGTGCTGGATCGCGACGTCGGCTTCGGTGCAGTGCGTGGCCACTCGGACGGACTGCACGCCGAGGTCGTGCGCGTGCTCGAGGTCCTCGATCCGGCCGATGCCGGGGAGCAGCAGCGTGGTGAGCTTGGCCGTCGTCACGACGTCGGCGGCGGCGGCGATCCACTCCCAGTCGGTGTGGCGGCCCGGGCCGTAGTTGAGGCTCGACCCGCCGAGCCCGTCGCCGTGGGTCACCTCGATCGCGTCGACGCCGGCGGCGTCGAGCGCAGCGGCGATCTCGCGAACCTGCTCGAGGGTGTACTGGTGGCGGACGGAGTGCATGCCGTCCCGCAGCGTGACGTCCTGGATGTAGAGCTGCGTCATGACGGGACGACCTCCAGCGTTGGGTTGGCGTGCGTGGCCACGACGCGCTCGGCCACCTGAAGCGCCGCCGACGTCATGATGTCGAGGTTGCCGGCGTACGCCGGGAGGTAGTGGCCGGCGCCCTCGACCTCGAGGAACACCGACACCACCAGGCGGTCGGCGGGCTCGCGGTCGGGCACGAGCACGCGCTCCGCCGAGTCTTTGCCGACCTTGCGGAACTGCACCTTCTGCTTCAGGCGGTAGCCCGGCACGTACGACGCCACCCGCGCGACCATGCGTGCGACGGAGTCGATCACGGCCTGCTCGTCGCACTCGTCCACGATGGCGAGCACGGTGTCACGCATGATCAACGGCGGCTCGGCCGGGTTGAGGATGATGATCGCCTTGCCGCGGGCGGCACCGCCGACCCTCTCGATCGCGAGTGATGTGGTCTCGGTGAACTCGTCGATGTTGGCGCGGGTGCCGGGTCCGGCCGACTTCGACGCGATCGACGCGACGATCTCCGCGTAGTGCACCGGCGTCACCTGCGAGATCGCGGCGACCATGGGGATGGTCGCCTGGCCGCCGCAGGTCACCATGTTCACGTTGCGGCTGGTGAGGTGCTCGTCGAGGTTGACGGCGGGGACGACGTACGGGCCGATTGCGGCGGGCGTGAGGTCGACCATCGTGACGCCGGTGCCGGCGAGCGCCGCGTCGTTGTGGATGTGCGCGCCCGCAGACGTAGCGTCGAACACGATGCCGATCTCGTCGAGGTGCGGCAGGTCGAGCAGGCCGTCGACGCCGGTCGAGACGGTGGGAACACCCATGCGGGCGGCGCGGGCGAGGCCGTCGGATGCCGGGTCGATGCCGACCATCGCGCCCATCTCGAGGGTCTGCGACAGGCGCATCACCTTGATCATGAGATCGGTGCCGATGTTGCCCGACCCGATGATCGCGACCTTGTTGCGCGTCACGCCTTCTCCTCCATCGCGAACGTGACCGAGATCGTGCCGAGGCCGGAGATGTCCGCTTCGACGACGTCGCCCGGGCGGACGACAGACATGGGACCGAGCGCACCTGACAGCACGACCTCGCCCGCGCGCAGCGGGTCGCCGAGGTCGCGCACGGTGCGGGCCAGCCACAGCAGCGCGAGGAGCGGGTCGCCCAGGCAGGCAGCGCCCTGGCCTTCCGAGGCGATCGCGCCGTTCATGGTCATCGACA
The DNA here is from genome assembly GCA_963843975.1 of uncultured Actinomycetes bacterium. Classification (GTDB taxonomy): domain Bacteria; phylum Actinomycetota; class Actinomycetes; order S36-B12; family CAIYMF01; genus Longivirga. The sequence goes on from CAWJMG010000003.1 coordinate 1,351,178, forward strand.
TCACGACGTCGACCGGCTCGAACTTGGTGAGCGGCACCACTAGGTCGGACACGACGTACAGGCCGCTCGAGGCGTTGTCGGCGACGGTGTCGACGTACGAGATGTCCCAGTCGGCGATGCGGCTGTCGACGATCTCGATCGCCGCGATCGCGCCAGTGACGGCCTCACGGACCTCCGCGACGTCCTCGAGCGGGCCGTCGAGGTCGGCGCCGAGGAGGAAGGCCACCTCCGCCTCGACCTTGGGCTGCAGCAGCAGCCCCGCGGGCACGGTGCCACCGGCGGGCACGACCATGTCGTCGAGCAGCGATCCGAAGTCGGGCGTGCCGACCCCCAGCTGCTTCTGCACGGCGGGCGATGTCAGCCCGATCTTCCGACCGACCCTCACCGCCCCGGAGTCGAGCCGGCGGGCGATGTTGAGCGAGGAGACGGCGTACGCCGACTCGACGTCGTCCGCCGCGATGAGGTCACGCACGGGCGGGCACGGCGTGCGCCATTCGGCGGCGGCCCAGAGCCGGTCGGCGGCGGCCTGCCGCGGGTCGGTGATGAGCGTCATGCGAGCAGCATGGACTCCCTGCGGTCAGTGCGGCACACTTCGTTCCATGTCACGGAACACCAACGTCTCCCCTGCTGTTCGGACCTCGAGCGACACAGAACGCCCGGCCACCAGGGGCGAATCGCGCGACACCATGCTCGAGCGCGGCATCTTCATCCTGCAGTCGTTCCGTCCGACGGGACAGCCGCAGACGCTCACCGCCATCGCTCGCCGGACGGACCTGCCCAAGTCCACGACGCACCGCATCGTCGAGGTGCTCGCCGGCCAGGGCCTGCTGGAGCGGACGGATGAGGGATGGGTGCTCGGTCGCGCGCTGTTCGAGCTCGGCGAGCTCGTGCCCATCAAGCGGCGGCTGCGCGAGACCGCGCTGCCGTTCATGGAGGACCTGTACGAGGCCACGCACGAGACCGTGCACCTCGCGGTGCGCGACGACCTCGACGTGCTGTACGCCGAGAAGATCCGCGGTCACTCCGGCGTGGACATGCCGTCCCGCGTCGGGGGGCGACTGCCGCTGTCGAGCACGGGGGTGGGCAAGACGCTGCTCGCCTTCTCCCCCGCCTCCCTCGTCGAGGAGGTCATGTCACGGCCGCTGCGCAGGCTGACGGCTCTCTCCATCTCGGACCCGGTGGTCCTGCAGAACGAGCTCGCCACGATCCGCTCGGCCGGCGTCGGCTACGACCACGAGGAGGCGGCGCTCGGGGTCAGCTGCGTCGCCTCACCCGTCCTGGTGCGCGGCGAGCCCGTCGCCGCGCTGTCGGTGAGCGTCCCGTCCGACCAGCTGCAGCCGGCACGCCTTGCCCCCGCCGTCCGCACCGCAGCCCTGGCTCTCGGGCGGGCCCTGTCTCGTTGAGGCCGATCAGCCCCAGCCGTGCTGCAGCGGCGGCTCGTAGGGCCGCTGCCCCAGGGTGTGCGAGATCGCGTCAGCCGTGCGACGAAGCTCGTCGATCCAGGTGAGGACCTCCACCGCCTCAGCACGTGCCGGCAGGTGCACCAGGCGCAGGTACAGCACAGGCTCGCCCTTGTCGCCGGCCACGGGCACCACGATGGAGTGGACGTCGTAGCGGTGCCCGGGCAGCAGCTCCACCGGCTCGTAGCGGTCGGTGAACTCCGCGATGGTGGCCTTGACCGCACGCTCCCGGGCGGGAGTGGACTCGCCCTGCGCGTACTCGCGCAACGCGTCGTAGAAGCGGATCTCCTCGTCGGGAGCGAGTCGCGACATCGACCAGCCGCGGGCGCGGGCGACGGCGAGCCTCGAGAGATGCGCCTCACGTCCGGCGGCGTCCTGGATGCCACCGCGGTCGAGCCACTGCTCCTGCACGTCGGGCTCGCACCACGCGGCGATCTGCTCTCCGAGCGGCGCCATGAGCGGCACCCGCATCCCGAGCATCGGCCCGGTGTGCGAGGGGCCCGAGCCTGCGGTCGCGACGAATGCGAGCTCGCTGCCCACGTGAGCGATGGCGTCGACCTCCATGTCGACGCGGAGCGAGAGGTCCTCCAGGTGCGGGCGGGCGGCCTCGGCGGTGCGCACCGCGGAGATGAGGTCCGGTGCCGCCGTCGCGACGAGGGAGAGCGAGGTGAAGCGCCCGTAGCCGCCCTGGAAGAACAGCAGCGGCGCAACGGGGTTGACGACGTCCATCTCCTGGACGCGTCCGATGACGAGGTAGTGGTCGCCGGCCTCCTGGACCGACTCGACGCTGCACTCGATCCAGGCGACGGAGTCGTCGAGCACGGGAGCCCCCAGCGGCGACCGCGACCAGGCGATGCCGTCCCAGCTCGTCTCGCCACGGGACGCGAACCTGCGGCAGAGATCCTCCTGGTCGGCGGCCAGCACGTTCACGGCGAAGACGTTCGCCGACTGAAGCCGGGAGTACCTCCCCGAGCCCTTCGTCGGCAGGAAGGCCACGAGCGGCGGATCGAGCGAGACGGAGGTGAACGAGCCGACGACCATGCCCACCGGCTCGCCGGCCTCGTCGAACCCGGTGATGAGCGCGACACCCGTCGGGTAGTGACCCAGGGTCTCGCGGAAGCGACGGCCGTCGAACGCTGTCGGCGTCATCGCGAACGTCACTCCTTCAGGTGCGGGGCCGGCCCGATCGGGCAGTACTCCGACGGTAGAGAGGTCACGCACGCCGGGCGAGAGACGCGTTCCGGGCCTCGGCACGAGCTGCCGTGGTGGTCCAGGTCGCGACTCCGGCGGCCACCAGGAGCGCGAGCAGAGATGCCCAGAAGATGCGGTAGCCCGTGAGCAACGAGTCGACGTCGGAGGTCGTCAGCTGAGCGGTATCGGCGGAGAAGAAGGCCTGCGCCCCTGTGGCGGAGAGGCCCAGCGTCACGACGGTCAGGCCCACTGCCAGCCCTACCGCGAAGGACCCGTTCGTCCCCAGGGTCCTGACTGCGTTCGTGCGCCCGACCTTGTCAGGCGGCGCGAGGCCGATGAGCATGCTCGAGTTCACGGCTCCGAACAGGCCGCTCCCCGCTCCCACGATCGACACGCCGACGACCTGCAGAAGGGTCGTGCGCTCCGACCCGACCGAGGCGAGGAGCAGGACGACGCCGGCCGCGGTCACGAGGATTGTCGTCAGCGCGACCGACTCGGGCCTGCGGCCGCGAAGGGCCGGCCCGGCGAGAAGCGAGGAGACGGTCACCCCGACCGCGAGCGGCGCGACGACCGCTGCGGCCTGCAGGGGCGTGCCGCCCTCGACCCCCTGGACGTACAGCGCGACGAGGGCACCCGTCGCGAGCCGCGGCACGATCACGATGCACGAGGCGAGGAAGGCCACGCTGAACGCGCGGCTCCGGAACAGGTCCGGATCGATGGCCGGCTCGCGCGCGGTGCGCAGCCACCAGGGAAGCGGCGCGAGGCACAGCACTGCCACCGCCAGCGCGGCCACGACGAGTGGCTCGGACCACCCGGAGTACGGCGCCCTCGAGACGCCGAGGAGGAGGCCGCTGAGCCCGACGAACAGCAGGAGCGACCCGACGACGTCGATGCGCACCCGGCTGCCGGCGGACGGCCGTGGCTGCCCCCGGAGGACACCCCGGGCCCAGAGCAGAGCCCCGACCCCGAGCGGGACGTTGAGCCAGAACAGCCAGCGCCAGTCGAGCACGGTGGTGACGACGCCGGCGATGACGGGACCGACGACGTGGCCGGTGGAGAAGCCGGCGAGGTACACGCCCATCGCTCTACCCAGTCGCGGCCCCGGAAAGACCCCCGCGAGGATCACGGCCGCGTTGGTGAGCAGTACCGCTCCCCCGACCGCCTGGATCCCGCGACCGGCCACGATCACCCACGCGGACGGCGCGGCGGCCACCACCACTCCCCCGGCCGTCGTGAGAGCCACAGCCGCGAGGAAGAGCAACCGACGGTCGACCACGTCGGCGACCTGGCCGAACGGGATCAGCAGCCCGGTGGAGACCAGCCCGAAGACGAGCAGGGTCCAGCTGCTCTGAGCCGCGGTGGCATCGAGGTCGGCTGCGACGCTCGGCAGCGCGACGTTCATCATCGTCGCGTTGAGCCCGACGGAGAACGTCGTGAGGAAGACGAGGCCGAGCAGCGACAGCTCATGCCGCCGTCGTACGGACGCGCTGGCGGCGCTGCCCTCCGGCGAGGGCATCAGGGGGCCGCGACGAACCGCTGCTGCAGCTCTCCGACGCCGTCGACCCATGTGCGCAGGGTGTCACCGGCGCGAAGGAAGGGCTTGTCCGGCCTGCCGAGAGCCACGCCGGAGGGGGTGCCCGTCCAGATGAGGTCGCCGGGCAGCAGGGTGACCGACGCCGATAGCTCGGCGACCAGCCGCGACACGGGGAAGATCAGCTCGCTCGTCCGCGACTCCTGCACCGTCACGCCGTTGACAGCGCAGCCGAGGCCGAGGTCGTCGCGGTCCGGCAGCGCGCCGGTGGTGACCAGCCATGGCCCGGTGGGCCCATACCCGGGCAGGGACTTGCCGAGCGACCACTGTCGCGCCGGGTCGTTCGTCTGCCGGTCGCGGTCCGAGATGTCGTTTCCCACCGTGACACCAGCCACGTGGTCCCAGGCCTCGGACTCGGCCACGCGGCTCGCCTCGCGACCGATGACGACGACCAGCTCGGCCTCCCAGTCGATCGACGGCCCGGCCACGACCACTTCGGTCACAGGTCCGGTGAGGCACGAGGCGAACTTGGTGAACACGACGGGCCGATCGGGGATCGCAGCACCCGTCTCGCGGGCGTGCTCGCGGTAGTTGAGCCCGATCGCGAAGACCTGCCGCGGCCGCGGTACCGGTGGGCCCAGCTCGGCGGGGTCGAACGCCTCGCCGTCGACGGCGGCCAGGTCGAGTTCCGCCCCCCACGCGAGGAGCGTGTCCCACCGCTCGAAGGCCGCCTGCGGGTCAGCTCCGAAGGCGCCGGCCGAGAGCCTCTCGACATCGGCCCCGAGACCGTCGTCGAGGACCAGGGTCAGCCGTCCGGCCAGGTTCGCGAGGCGCACAGCGTCCGGGCTCCTTGTCGTGTGGGGTGGCTCAGGCCCAGGTGTCGCGGGCGATGCGGGCGGCCGCGCGTCGGACGTGGGTGCCGACCTGGGCCGGGTCGAAGCGCCCGGTCGGACCGGCCACCGACACCGCGGCCACAGCCACGCCGTCGCGCAGGATCGGCGCCGCCGCGCACATGAGCCCGAGCGCCGACTCCTCCCTCTCGAACGCGATGCCGTCCACGTGCACCTTGCGCAGCTGCTGGAGGAAGCGTCCGGGGTGGGCGATCGAGTAGCGCGTGCGCTGGGTGAGGCCGCCCTCGACCGTGCGCTGGATGGTGGCGGGCTCGCTGAACGCGAGGATCGCCTTGCCCAGCGAGGTGCAGTTGGCCGGCACCCGCCCACCGACGACGCTCGGCGTCCTCGGCGAGAGCGGGCCGCTGACCTTGTCGAGGTAGACGACGTCGGAGCCGTCGAGCACCGCGAGGTGCACGGCGAACTGGGTGCGGGCGAAGAGCTCCCCGAGGTACGGCGCTGCCACGTCGCGCAGTCCGCGAGGCTGGCAGTGCTGGACCCCGTTGCCGAGCTCGAAGAGCCGCCACCCCAGCCGGTAGTCGGTGCCGTCACGCTCGACGAACCCGGCCTGCTCGAGGTGGCTGAGGAGTCGGAACGCCGTCGACTTGGCCACACCAGCCCGGCGCGCGATCTCGCTCACGCCGAGTGTGGGTCCGTGGCCACGGAACACGTCGAGCAGGGTCAGCGCCTTGAGGACGGAGCCCGCCTTCGCGTCCTCGTCCTGAGCGGTGTCCTGGTGCTCTGCGGGCACCATCTCGAGAACTGTTGCCTGAGACATGCGTTCCTCCTCCGAGGTACGCCTGTGCGGCCGGGGCCGATCCCGGCCGCACAGGTCGAGCTGCTGGGGGTCGTGCGGAGGTCGAGCGGGCGAGGCGCGTGGCCCAGAAGATGGCTCAGTGGAAGGAGGGCATGACGACCGGGCCGCCGAAGTACTGGACGCCCCACGTCGTGTACTGCTTCTCCGCCTCGTTGCAGATGTGGCTGCCGCCTGCGTGCAGATCGCGCCAGTACCGCTGGAGGTGGCCCGGGCGGTCGGTGTGGATGGCCGAGGCACCAGCCAGGTTGAAGAGCTTGTCGATCGCGGCGATGGCGCGACGCGACGCGCGCACCTGGTCACGCCGGCTGGCGAGCCGCTGCTCCAGCGTGAGCGGGATGCCGTTCACCATCTGGTCGTAGAACTCGTCGAACATGACCTTGAGGACGAGCTTGCTGGCCGCGAGGTCGGAGTACGCCTCGGCAAGGGCAGCGAGCTGGAACGGGTCGGTCTTGGCGACGCTCCCGTTGGCGCTCACCCGGTTGCGGACGTACTCGGTGTAAACGTCGAGGCAGCCCTGCGCGATGCCGAGCGTGCCGGACCCGATGGCTGCAGAGAACAGCACCGCGAAGTTCAGGTTGTAGAGCGGGTTCCCCGGCTGACGCTCCTCGGAGTAGCCGTTCTCCAGCATGCGGACGCCCTCGACGACCCGGTAGTCGGGGATGAAGGCGTCGACGATCTTCACGTCCTTGGATCCGGTGCCGGTGAGGCCCATGACGTTCCACGAGCCCTCGATCACCTCGTAGTCCGAGCGGGGCAGCACGAAGTGGCGGATGTCAGGAGGAGTGCCAACGGCGCCGTCCTCGTCGACCACGATCCCGCCGAGGATGATCCAGTCGCAGAAGTCCGTGCCCGTCGAGTACGGCCACTGGCCGGAGAAGCGGAAGCCGCCGTCGACCTTGGTGGCGCGGCCGAACGGCGCATAGGGAGAAGCGACCAGCGTGTCGGGGTCGTCGCCGTAGATCTCGTCCTGCAGACGGGGGTCCATGAGCGCGATCTCCCACGGGTGGACGCCGACGACGCCGGCGATCCAGCCCGCTGACGGGCTGTACTGCGCCACGGCCTGCACCCAGTCGAAGAACGTCGTCGGACGCTCCTCGAAGCCGCCGTACTGCTTCGACTGGAGCAGGCGGAAGCCGCCGGACTCCTTGAGGATGCGGATCGTCTCGTCGGTGAGCCGACCCAGCTCGTCGCACTTGGGTGCCTCCTCGCGGAGGACGTCACCGGCCTTGTGGATCGCCTCGACAGCCTCGTGCATGCGCCTGTCCTTTCCGGTCGCCGTACCGCCCGGCCGTGTGCTTCACGCCCTGGAACGAGCCCTACGGGGAAGTTCGGATGGATCGATCCCTGTCTGTATCGATCGCTACAGGGGACTGTGACACCGGTCACCGGGCAAGCGCAAGAGGTGTCGTTCCGGTGAGCGGGACGTTTCGGTTCCGTGTCCGGCAGGCAGCCGTCACCGTCGTCCCGTGGGGCGGACCACGCGTCGCCCGCGCCGCCAGCAGCGGCGGCCCCTACGCTGGGACCGCCCGAGCGCCGACGGGCCCATGACCTGCGGCGACATGAGGAGAGGACGAGGACGTGCCCCCGAAGACCGACCGCCGGCACCGGCAGGGTCACGAGTCACGGGTGCGGATCCTCGAGGCGGCGCTCGAGATCGCAGCCGAGCGCGGGTACGACGGCACGACCGTCGCACTGGTCACCGAGCGCACGGGCCTGCCTGCGTCGTCGGTCTACTGGCACTTCAAGAACAAGGACGCGCTCCTCGCCGAGACGCTCGAGCACAGCTACCGGATCTGGCGCGAGGGGACGCCGACCCGCGACCCCTCCGACGTCGGCGAACCTGCAGACCGTGTGCGGCACCGGTTCGCCCAGATGCGCGACGGGCTCTCGTCGGCGCCAGAGTTCTGGCGTCTCGGCCTCATGCTGGCGCTGCTGCGGGGTGACGAGCAGATCGCCGCGCGGGCCAGATTCCTCCAGGTACGTCAGGAGACGCTCGACGCCACCGTCGCCTGGTGGGACGACGTCCTGCCGGACGGGACCTCCACGAGGCACCCCGACCTGTCGGCCGTGCTGACCCAGCTGCTCATGGCCTCGGGCGACGGCCTCTTCGTAGCTGCGCAGACCGAGCGGGCCTGGAACTTCGCGCGCCTCACGGACTCGCTCGGCCGGGCCTTTGCCGCGGTCGCGCCACGCCTCGCAGCCGCTCCCCGACGACGCCGCACGACCGCGTCGCGGGACACCGACGAGGGCCTGGGCCCCCGTGCCGCGCCCGAGGAGTCGCGCGCCCGGTTGCTCGCAGCGGCGGCCGAGGTAGCCACCGAGCGCGGCTACGTCGGGACGACGATCTCCCGCGTCTGCGAGCGGTCGGGGCTTCCGGTGAGCTCCCTCTACTGGTTCTTCGACGACAAGGACGCCCTTCTGGCCGCCGTCGTGCAGCACTCGTTCGACGAGTGGCTGGACCTCCAGCCCACCTGGACGCTGGCGACGACGGGCGACATGCGCGTCACGGTCCTCACCCGTGTCCTGCGCCGCACGACCCGTAGCTTCGGCGACGCCCCCGACTTCCTGCGCATCGGGCACATGGTGGCGCTGGAGCGGCAGGACGAGGATCCGGCCGCTCGGGTGCTGTTCCTGCGGATCCGGCGCGACGTGGAGAAGTCGCTCACGGCATGGTTCGCCGGAACTCTCTCCGCCGGCCCGGCCGCCGGCGACCGCGAGCTCCCCCGCACGCTGGCCCGCCTCGTCATGGCCATCACGGACGGGCTCTTCCTCGCCGAGCAGATGGACTCCTGGGACTGGGACTTCGATGCGCTGGTCGACGCTCTCGTCGCCGTGCTCGAGGAGATCGTGGCGCAGCGGGAGGACGAGCTCACTGCGAAGGCGAAGGCCGCGGCCCGTGCCCGTCGCGCCGCTGCGCGGGCCTGACCGTCCCGGCGGACGGCACCTGTGTTGTCGTCCGCTGCCACGTCGTACCACGATGCGGGGATGAGCCTGCTCACCTTGGACATCACCCGCACCCTGCTGGACGCCGTCGTCACGGAGGCGGCTGGGCGTGGTGAGCGCATCAGCGTCGTGATCGTCGACGCGCACGGCGACGTGGTCGGCTCTCTGCGCATGGACGGCGCCCCGGGGTTCACCCCGTCGGTGGCCAGGGCGAAGGCGCGGACCTCGGTTCTGATGCGTGCGGACAGCGGAGCCCTCGCCGGCCTCAAGGCGGACTACCCCGAGCTGATCGACCAGATCACCGAGCACGCCGGGTTCCGCGTCACGACGCTGCCCGGGGCCGTGGTGCTGCAGGGTGGCGACTCGACGCTCGGTGCCGTGGCGGTGAGCGGGGCACACCCCGACGTCGACGTCGCATGCGCGGAGACCGCACGCTCGCTCTGGCTGACCCTCCCCTGACGCACGGGAGTGCCAGAGACCACAAAGGTCTTCTGGCACTCCCGTCGTGCTGCAGCGGGCTAGGCGTCGATGACGTCGGGGGCGTTCTGGACGCGCACGTGGCCCCAGAAGCTCGGGACGTCGTATCGGCCCGGGAGCCACTGGTCGTCGTCGATGGTGAGGCCACCGGTGCCGTACTCGATCTGGAAGCCCGACGGGGTGCGCACGTAGAACGAGATCATCTGGTCGTTCGAGTGGCGCCCGAGCGACATCGCGAGAGGGGCGAATCCGTCCTCGACGACCTTGGAGTAGGCGCGGCCCACGGCGTCGATGTCGTCGACCTCGAACATGATGTGGCCGATGCCCGGGGGCACTCCGGGCACGGCCGCGAACGCCATCGAGTGGTGCCGCTCGTTGCAGTGCGTGAAGGTTGCGGCCAGCGGCCCGAAGTCGATGTAGTCGCTGAACTTGAAGCCCAGGATGTCGAAGTAGAGCCTGTTGTACGCCGCCTCGTCGCTGACCATCTGGAACACGTGGCCCGCGCCGCCCGCACCGGTGACGAAGCGCGCGGCTGTCGGCGACACGAACACGGCCCGCGGCTCGCGGAAGCCGTAGAAGAGCTCGACCGAGATGCCGTCGGGGTCGTCGAAGGTCACGAGTCCGCTGACGTACCGCTCACGGTAGGCGACCTGCGGATCCTCGCGCTTGATGGCGTAGCCCTCGGCCTCGAGTCGCTGTGCGACCTCCTCGAGCTCGGCAGCACCCGCAACCTCCCAGCCGAGCACGGTGACTCCGTCGCGGTCGGCCTTGCGGATGTCGAGGCGGTACTCCTTGTGGTCGCACCGCAACCGCAGCATGTCGTCGGTGCGCTCAGCCACGGCGAACCCGAGCAGCTCGGTGGCGAAGGTCTCCCACGCGTCAAGGTCGGTCGCCGAGACGACGGCGTACCCGAACCCCCTGATCCGTGCGGTCATGGGACTGGTTCCTCTCTGTCGAGCGCTGGTGGGTCGTACCGGGGCTCAGCGGTTGCTGACGAAATCGGTGACGAGGCGGTTGAACTCGGCCGAGTGCTCCACCTGGGCCCAGTGGCCGCAGCGGTTGAGCAGCATGAGGCGCGAGTCGGGGATCATCGCCGTGAGCGCGAGGCTGTTCTCGTAGTGCACGACGCGGTCGTCCCTGCCGTGGAACAGCAGCGCAGGCGTGCGGATCGAGAGGACGTCATCCACGGTCGGCCAGAAGGGAAAGGCCTTGCCGATACCGGCGACGAAGTTCTCGAGGTGGTCTGGCCGGGCGAGCGCGGCGTCCGAGCGCTGCTGCGCAAGCGCATCAGTGGCGTTGGCGGGGTCGAACGTCATGATCTCGACGAGTCGCTTCATGCTGGCCGGCGACGGGTCGCGATAGGCCTCCTGCAGCACCTTGAGGCCCTCGGTCGGGCCGTCGCCGGCACCGAAGAGCCGCGGCCCCGGAGCGCCAGGGCCCATCGTGACGAGGTGCGAGATGCGGTCGGGGTGCAGGGCCGCGAACCGCAGTGCGGTCATGCCGCCCATTGAGTTGCCGACGAACGCGGCCTTCTCGATCCCGAGGGTGTCGAGGAGGTCGAGCGCGGCGCCGGCATGGTCGCGCTCGTCGAACGTGACCGCGTCCGACAGACCCCATCCCGGCATGTCGACGGCGATCACACGGAACCGCTCGGCCAGCGCAGGCATGTTGGGGCCGAAGTTGCTCCAGCCGGTGGCACCAGGGCCGCTTCCGTGCAGCATGACCACCGGGTGGCCCTCGCCCGCCTCGTTGCAGTGGATCTTCCAGCGGGGGGTCTCGACCGTCCGGCTCGTCGACTCGAACGTGAGGTCGCGCGCCACGACGGCTCCTCCCGGTTGCGCGAGGCTGATCCACGCGGTCACGGGAGCGTCGCACGCACGTGCCGGGCTGCCCCAGCGTCACGTGCCGGTCGGCGGAACGGCGCTCAGGCGGCACCTGCGGGGCGCGGGACGACCAGCAGGAGCATGAGCAGGGCACCCAGCGCGGCGATCAGCATCGTGGCGGGCATCGCCCACGCGCCGGGCACGAGCGCGGACACGATCGGCGGGACAAGGGCACCCGCGAGGAACTGCGATGTGCCGAGCAGCCCGGACGCCGTGCCCGCCACGCGCCCGTGCGGCGTCATCGCAAGCGACTGGGAGTTCGCCGCCATGCCGCCGTACCCGCCGAGCGCTACGACGGCCGTGCCGACGACCCAGGGCAGCGGGACGTCGCGCACTATCGCGACGAGCAGGAGAAGAGACGCCGCGGCGATGACCGCCAGCCCACGCAGCAACGCACGACGGGGCCCGATCCGGCCGACCGACCACGCGTTGGCCTGGGCCCCGAGGACGAAGGCGGTCGCCGTGCAGGCGAACACGGCCGAGTACTGCTGCGGCGTGACGCCGTACTGCCCGGTGAGCACGAACGAGCTCGAGGAGATCCAGCTGAACAGGATGATGCCGAGGAACGAGCCGACACCGAGGTAGCCGAGGAAGGCGCGGTCGCGCAGCAGCCGGCGCACCTCTGCCCACTGCTCCCGTGGGTGCCCGTCCAGGCGCGCGTGCTCGGGGTGCGTCTCGGGGAGCAGGAAGAACGCCGCAGCGAGGATGACGAGCCCCAGCCCGGCGAGGACCACGAACAGGCCTCGCCAGTCGGTCACGCGCAGCAGCTGGCCGCCGAGCACCGGCCCCAGCACCGGGGCGAGCCCCATCACGAGGATGAGCCGAGACAGCACCCGTGCAGCCGCGGCGCCCTCGACCAGGTCGCGCACGCAGGCCCGGGCGATGACTGTGCCCGCCGATCCTGCCAGGCCCTGGACGAAGCGCAGAGCGAGCAGCACCTCGATACTCGGGGCGACGGCGCAGAGGAGGCTGGCCGCCACGAATACGGCGAAGCCGACCAGCAGCGGGGCGCGACGCCCCGTCCGGTCGCTGATCGGGCCCATCACCAGCTGGCCCAGGGCCAGCCCGACGATCGTCGCCGAGATGGTGAGCTGCGCCTGAGCGCTCGAGCTGCCCAGCGACGCCGCGAGGTCAGGCAGGCCCGGGAGGTACAGGTCCGTCGCCAGGGGCGCCAGCATGATCAGAGACCCGAGGACGAAGTACATCTGGAGCGGGAACGACCCAACGGTCCCCTCGCGCATCCCGGTCCTCGTCGTCACCCGGTCATGAATACCCGCTCGTCAGGCGGCCGGCGGTACCGCCGTACCGGTCACCGGCACGACCGCGTTCCAGCCGGACCGGTGCTGGCCCGACGATCGAGCGACACCCCTACCACCCACCGGAGCGATGACCCATGCCCCTTGAGCTCACCGACGAGGCGACCAGCCGGTACGTCCGCACGCCGAGCTGGAACATCCACTACAACGAGGCCGGCGAGGGCCACCCGGTGATCCTGCTGCACGGCAGCGGTGCCGGTGCCTCGGGCTGGAGCAACTTCCGGCCCAACATCGCACCGCTCGCGGAGAGCTTCCGCGTGATCGCGATGGACGCCCCGGGCTGGGGTCGGTCGGACGCGGCGCTGCCCGAGGTCTACGACCACCCCAACGCCGTCCTCGAGCTCATGGACGCCCTCGGCATCGAGAGGGCCGCGCTCATCGGCAACTCGATGGGCGGCATGACCGCGGTGACCTTCGCCGCCCGCTACCCCGACCGGATCTCGCACCTCATCACGATGGGTCCGGGCGCCTTCATCACGACGCCGACCCTCTTCGGCGCCGGCGACGGCCCCAGCGAGGGGCTCAAGGTGCTGTTCGAGGGCTACCGGGACCCGACGCAGGCCACGATGAAGAAGCTCGTCGAGATCATGACCTTCGACTCTGCGAACGCCACCGACGAGCTCGCTGCCCAACGTGCCGAGAACGCCCAGGCGCGTCCCGAGCACCTCACCAACTTCCTGCAGGGGATGGCGGGTGGAGGCCCTGTCCGCACCGCGGCCACGGTGGAGCAGGCGGCTGGCATCCGTACGCCGACCCTTCTGCTGCACGGCCGCGACGACCGCGTCGTGCACTTCGAGCACTCGCTGCGACTCGTCTCGGTGATCCCCGACTCACGGTTGGTGCTGCTCAACCGTTGCGGTCACTGGGCGCAGCTCGAGCATGCGGACGAGTTCAACAGGATCGTGACGGACTTCGTCCAGAACGCCTGACCGCACGACGAAGGGGGCCGGCCACATCCTGCGAGCCGGCCCCCTTCGTCGTGCGTGCCGGCGTCAGACCGTCCGCGAGCGGTTGCGGACGATCTTCGCCAGGGCGACGGCCACGACGAGGCCGGCACCGTAGAAGACGTTCTGGATCCAGCCCGCGAAGCCGAGCAGCTGGAGCCCGAAGATGCCGGTCCACAGGAAGTAGATGGCGATCAGCGTGCCGATGGGATTGAACATGCCGGGCTGCACGACGGCGGTGCCGAGGAAGACCGCCGCGAGCGCCGGGAGCAGGAACTGTCCCGACGACGTCGGGTCGAAGCCGCCCAGGGTCGACACGAGCACGAGGCCCGCGAGACCGGCGACGAGCGAGGACCACATGTACGCACCGAAGCGGATCCGGTTCACCCGTACGCCTGCCAGACGCGCGACCTCGCGATTCGCGCCGACGAAGAGGATGTGGCGGCCCAGCGGCGTGTAGGCCATGAGGTACGCGATGCCGACGGCGAGTGCCACGCCGTAGAAGAAGGACACCGGCATGCCGAGGACGGGGAACGACGCCAGGTTGCTGAAGATGTCGTCCTGGATGGACACGACGTTGGACGACGACAGCGCCTGTGAGAGGCCGATGAGCAGCGTGCCCGTGCCGAGCGTGACGACGAGGGACGAGACGTCGAGCACCACGACGAAGTAGGCGTTGACGGCGCCCACCACGAGGCAGGCGGCGAGCGCGATCAGGCATGCCACCCAGATGTTGACCCCGTGCAGTCCGGCGAGGACCGGCACGATCGTCGCGGCCAGACCCATGATCGAGGCGACCGACAGGTCGAACTCCCCCACCATCAGGGTGATCAAGGCCGACATCGCGAGGAACACCAGCACAGGCTGGCCGCCGAAGATGGCGCGCACAGCCCCCCAGGAGCCGAACGAGTCGGGCATCAGGAGGTAGTAGACGAGCGCCAGCGCCGCCCACACCAGCACCAGCGCGTACTTGCTGGTGACGACATGCAGCCACTGCGGCTCGTAGCGGCTGCGCAGCGTCACGCGGCTCGGCAGCTCCGCCGCCTCGGCCGGCTGGCCGCTGTCGCTGACGAGGCGCTGCGTCGCGTCGTCGTCCGCGCTCAGACGCTCGGCTGCGGTCTCGGTCTCGTGCGTCACTGGGAGCCTCCTGGGGCGGCGGTGGTCGTGGTGGCGTATACGGCCTCGAGCAGCGCGTCGGTCGTGGCGCCGCGCAGCTCGAGGAAGCGCTGGCCGGGGCGGTGGACCAGGACGCGGTCGCACACCTCGGCGAGGTCCGAGGGCTCGCCGCTCACGTAGAGGACGCCGACACCGCTGTCGGCCACGCCCTGGATCGCGGCCAGGATGTCCTGGCGGGCTCCCACGTCGACGGCCTGCGTGGCCTCGTGGAGCACGAACAGGCTCGGGACGATCGAGAGCCACTTCGCGAACAGCACCTTCTGCTGGTTGCCGCCGCTGAGCTCCTTCACCAGCGTCGCCGACGTCCGCGTCCTGATCGACAGCCGGTCGATGAGGTCCTCGGCCTGCCTGCGCTGCCACCGGCGTCCGACGAACCACGAGGTCCCCCGGCGGCGCAGGCTCGGCAGAGCGATGTTGTCGCTGATCGAGAAGCTCGAGCGCGAGGCCGTCCCGGTCGCGGCGCTCCGGCACGAGCGAGACACCGGCCGCCATGCAGTCGGCCACCGAGGCGCGTCGCAGGTCGAGGTCGCCGGTCCGGGTGCGCAGCACCCCCGATGTCGCCCGGCGCGCCCCGGTGAGGAGGTAGGGCACCGACTCGAATCCCGAGCCGGGGAGGCCGGTCAGGCCGACGATCTCGCCCTCCCGCACCTCGAGGTCCACAGCCGCGAGGCCCTCGCCCGCGAGGTCGGACACCCGCGCGACGACGGGGCGGTCGGACGCGTCGACGCCGCGCGAGGTCAACGCGCCGACCGTCTTGCCCAGCATGAGGCGAGCCATGTCCTGCGAGGTCAGCTCGCTCGTGCGCAGCGCCCCGCCGGCGACCTTCCCGTCGCGGAGCACCGTGACGCGGTCCGCGAGCGCGAGGACCTCGTCCAGGTTGTGGCTGACCATGAGCACGGAGGTGCCCTCCGCGACAACGCGCCGCAGGAGGGCGTGGAACTTGTCGAGCTCCTCGCGCGGGAGGGCTCGCGTGGCCTCGTCCAGGACGATGAGCCCGGCACCGGGTCGGTGGTCGCGCAGCGCACGCGCGATCGCGATCTCGGCCCGTCGTGCTGCGCCGAGAGCTGCGACGGGCGTGGACGGGTCCACGTCGACGTCGAGCCGTGCGAGCACGTCGGAGGCGACGGCGGACTGGCGCTTCCAGTCGATGCGCCGGAGCAAGCGCGAATGGTGATAGCCGCCGACGCCGATGTTGTCGGAGACGGTCAGCTGGTCGAGCAGCCCGAGGTCCTGGTGGACCACCGAGATGCCCAGGTCCGCGGCCTCCCGCCACTGGACGGGCAGCTGCACGAGCTGCCCGTCCAGGGCGAGGGACGCTCCGGAGTCCGGGGAGTGGTACCCCGTCAGGATCTTGACGAGGGTCGACTTCCCTGAGCCGTTCTGGCCGACGAGCGCGTGGATCTCGCCCGGCTCGACGGTGAGCTCGACGTCGTCGAGGACCTTCGTCGAGCCGAACGTCTTGGAGACGTGGCGGGCTTCCAGGCGCTGCATCGGATCTTCCCGTCTTCGCTGGTGGTGCGTCGGACCTACTTGACGCCCCAGGCGGCGAGGAACGTCGCCTTGAAGGCCTCGTCGCCGTACCAGTTCGAGGTCAGGTACTCCTCGGGCGTGAGGGTGAGGTCGCCGATGTTCGACGAGTCGAAGTAGCGGCCGACCGCCTTGTCGTCGGGGGTGACGGCGTCGCCCGCGAGGAGCTGGCCGAGGGCGTTGGCGTAGGTCCAGCCGGTGTAGATGACCGGGTTGCCGAAGTCGCCGGCCTGGGTGCCCGCCTTGACGGCCTGCAGGTTGGCGAGGTCACCCGAGGCGGAGACCACGACGAGGTCGGACTTTCCCGCCGTCTTGGCACCCTGAACGGCCGGGGGCACGAACGAGTCCACCGGGACGAACAGCGTGTTGATGTCGGGGTTCTTGACCAACGCGGCGCTCACGGCGGAGGCGAGCTTGTCGATGTTCGCAGTGGTGAAGTCGACGGTCGCGAGAGCGCACGTCGGGCAGATCTCCTTGTAGCTGGCGATGCCGGCGTCGCTGGCGTTCGTCGTCGTGCTGGAGTCGAGGAGGCGCAGCCACAGGCCGTTGGTGTCGGTGCCGCTCTTGGCCAGACCGGACTTCGTGATCACGTCGTAGATCCCGTTGACGCGCTCGGTCGGGTCGAAGAAGCCGAGCTTGGGGCCGACCTTGGCGTCACCCGAGGCCGGGACGCCGCCGACGAGGACGGGGATGCCCTGACCGGTGAGGGCGTCGAAGGCGTTCGGCAGCATGGCGTAGTCGATGAACGCGGTCACGACCGCGCCGGCGCCCTGCTCGCCGGACTGCTTGAGGCAGTTGCCGACCTCGGCCGGGTTGAACTTGCCATCGCACAGCTTGAACGTTCCGCCGGCGGCCTCGACCGCCTGCTTGAAGCCCTCGCCGATGCCGTGGATGACCGGGACGGCGTCGCCGATCGGGATCCACCAGACGGTCTTGCCCTTGATGTCGAGGGGCTTGGACGGGGCGGTCGGCGCGGGCCAGGCCACAGGAGCCTTCAGCGCGTCGAGCTCGGCCTGGACCGCGGCGATCGGGTCGGCGGCCGCGGAGGAGCTCGAGGCCGCGGGGGTCGAGGAGCTCGCCGCAGCGGAGCTGGACGTGGTCCCGGAGCTGCTGCTGCCGCAGGCGGCGAGCAGCAGGGCGGCCGCAGCGGCGGCGGACACGGCGACCTTCGACCGGAGGCCGGTCGAGCGAGTCGTGAGGGTCATGTCGGATCCTTCAGGTCGAGCCGCAGGTGCGGCGATGCAGGAGGAACTCCGGCGGCGGGAGCCTGGTGCGCCGGGAGGGCGTGCGGTCCGAACCCGACCCGGTGGTCCGGGCAACGTTCGGCGTGCGCATCAGGATGGGGACGGCGCCCACGTGGCGGAATGACGCCGTGCCGCTCGCTGGAACGACCGCTCCAGATGGTTCGGGGCGCCCGCGTGACGTCACCCGACCGTGACCTCGGTCCCCCGGTCGTGCCGTGACCGTTCCGGCCAGCGGTCCGACGCGCTGGACCGGCTCCCCCGGGCTTCCTAGCCTCGTCGAAACGTCGCCGTAGCGAACGTTTCAGTGCTCCCGAGGAGAACCATGCCGTCGCCCGAGCTGCCGCCCGCCCTGGCGTCCGCCAGCCCCGCGGACCGCCGAGAACGGCTCCGTGCCGTGCTCGCATCCGGCCAGACGCTCCTGCTGCCCGGAGCGGCAGACGCTGCCGGCGCCCTGCTCGTGGAGATGGCCGGGTTCGACGCGGTGTACGCCACCGGCGCCGGCATCTCCAACGCGCAGTTCGGGCTGCCCGACATCGGCCTCGTGTCGCAGACCGAGATCCTCGGGCAGCTCATGCGGATGGTGGCCGCCACCGACCTCCCCGTGCTGGCCGACGTCGACACCGGCTATGGCAACGTGCCGTCGGTCATCCGCACAGTGCAGCTCTTCGAGCGGGCGGGAGCGTCCGCGCTGCAGCTGGAGGACCAGGCGTTCCCCAAGCGGTGCGGCCACTTCGACGGCCACACGCTCATCGAGCAGCGAGAGATGCAGGCCAAGATCGCCGCAGCGGTGGCCGCCCGCACGGACCCGAACCTCGTCGTGATCGCACGCACGGATGCTCGAGGCGTGCTGGGCCTCGACGAGGCGCTACGGCGCGGACACGCATACCTGGAAGCCGGTGCCGACGCCCTCTTCGTCGAGGCTCCGCAGGGTGTCGAGGAGATGGCCCGCATCGGTCTGGAGTTCACGGGGGTCCCCCTGCTCGCGAACATCGTCGAGGGCGGCAAGACCCCACCGCTTCCCGTCGACGAGCTCCACGGGCTCGGCTTCTCGATCGTGCTCTATGCCAACTTCCTCATGCGCGTCATGCTCCACGCCGGCAAGGAGGCGCTGGGGCACCTGCGCACGACCGGTGAGAGCGCGTCGTACGCCGACCGCATGCTGTCGTGGCAGGACCGGCAGGCGATGTTCCGGCTCGCCGACTTCGGCGACAGCGAGGACACCTTCCTCGCCGCCTGGGGCGCCGGCTCGTGAGCGTGCACACCCTCGCCTCGGCGCTCGCCACCCGTCCGCGGCCCGACGTCGTCGTGCTCGGTGCGGGCCAGGCCGGCCTCACGGCCGCCGTCGCCGCTGCGCAGCAGGGTGCCACCGTCCTCGTGCTCGAGAAGCTGGCGTACGCCGGCGGCTCGACGTCGATGAGCTCGGGGCTCACGGCGTACGCAGGGACTGACGAGCAGCGAGAGCTGGGCATCGAGGACTCGGTCGAGGCGCTCAAGGCCGACATCCTGGCTACCGGCCAGCACCGGAACGACGAAGCACTGGTCGACGCCTACTGCCGGGAGCAGCTCACCACCTACCGCTGGCTCAAAGGCCTCGGTGTCGAGTACGGCCACATCCACGCGGCCTCGGGCCAGAGCGTCCCGCGCTCGCACGCCACCGACCCGAGCCGGATGATCGACACGCTCGTGAAGCGCGCCGAGGAGCTCGGCGTCGCGATCGTCTACGGCGTCCGCGCATTCCAGCTGATCGTCGCGGACGACACCGTCACCGGCGTCCTCTGCGAGGTCAACGGCAGCCTCACCGACGTGCCCGCCGGCGCGGTCGTGCTCGCGACGGGCGGATTCAGCCGCAACATCGAGCTGCTCGAGCGCTTCGTGCCCCAGATGGTTCACGCGATCCATGGGGGCTCCCCCGGCTCGGAGGGCGACGGCCTGCTCATGGGCTGGAAGGTCGGCGCCGACTTCCGCGACACCCCGTACGTCAAGGGGACCTTCGGCATCTACCCCGGCGACGACCCCCGCGAGGGGGGTACCGGGATCCTCGCGGTCTACAAGGGCGCGATCGCGGTGAACCTGGCTGGGCGACGGTTCGTCGACGAGTCCCTTCCCTACAAGGCGATCGGGGACGCGTGCCTGGCCCAGGAGGGGCACGTGGCCTGGCAGGTGTTCGACGAGCAGGTCATGGCCAAGGACGACCCCGAGGTGCACATCTACTGGTTCTCGGGACGGCTCGCGACCGGCCTGCTCGAGACCGCCGACACCCTCGAGGGGCTCGCCGTGAAGATCGGTGTGCCGGTCGAGGACCTCCTCGACTCGGTCGCGTCCTACAACGCCGCCGTGCGCGGCGAGCGCCCGGACGAGTTCGGGCGGACGTCGCTGTCCGGATCCTCCGACCGGCCGACCGAGGTCGTCGAGCCCCCGTTCTACGCACACCTTTCCGGCGCGTCGGTGCTCGCGACCTACTGCGGGCTCACGGTCGACCCGGAGACGCACGTGCTCGACGTCTACGGGGAGCAGATCCCCGGCCTCTTCGCAGCAGGCGAGGTGACCGGCGGCTTCCACGGGGCGGGGTACGTGACCGGGACGTCGGTCGGCAAGTCCGGCGTCTTCGGCCGTATCGCGGGCCGGGCGGCAGCGGAGCATGCCGGGGTGCGCACATGACCGATCTGTTCAGCCTCGAGGGCCGGGTGGCACTCGTGGTCGGCGCGGCCGAAGGTGGCCTCGGCGCGTACGCCGCACGTGCGCTGCACGACGCCGGCGCGACCGTCGCGCTCGCCGACCTCGTGTCGCGCGAGGCAGATCTGGCTGCGACGGCGCACGCGTGCGGGTCCGCTGCCACCACGCACGCGGTCGACGTCACCGACGCAGCCTCGGTCACCGACCTCGTCGACGGTGTGGTCGCTGCCCACGGCCGCGTCGATGTGCTCGTCGCCTGCGCCGGCGCGATGCTCCGCCGCGAGATCGAGGCGACCGAACCGTCCGAGTGGCAGCGCATCATCGACGTCAACCTCACCGGGACGTGGCTGCTGGACCGCGCCGTGCTCGGGCCGATGCGGCAGCAGGGCTACGGCCGCATCGTGAACTTCTCCACGGTGTACGCCGAGCGCGTCGGCCCGATCCCGGAGTCGGCGTACTACGCGGCCAAGGCGGGCATCGCCAACGTGACGAGGGCGGTGGCCTCCGAGGCCGGCCGTGACGGGATCACCGCGAACTGCCTCGCACCCGCCGTCTTCTACCCCACGCGCATGACCGCGCCCCTCGCCGACGACCCCGAGCGGCTCGAGTGGTTCACGGCGCGGACGATGCTCGGCCGTCTCGGCGACCCCGCGACGGACCTCACGGGCCCGCTGCTGCTCCTCGCGAGCGACGCAGGCGCGTACCTGACAGGACAGATCCTCTACGTGGACGGCGGTTGGTCAGCATGGTGAAG
Source organism: uncultured Actinomycetes bacterium (assembly GCA_963843975.1). Lineage (GTDB taxonomy): Bacteria > Actinomycetota > Actinomycetes > S36-B12 > CAIYMF01 > Longivirga. The sequence continues at coordinate 1,372,004 of CAWJMG010000003.1, forward strand.
AACTCGGCACTGATCCTGGTGGACTACCAGGTCGCGCTCTGCGAGGAGGGCGACCTCTGCCGCCTGCCCGCGCTGGCTGCGCAGGTGCGCGAGCGCGACGTCCTGGGACGGGCGTCGACGGTGCTTGAGGCCGCCCGCGCGGCCGGTGTTTACGTCGTCCACGTGCGTCTCGCATTCGACCCGACGTACGAGCTGCGCTCGAACCGCACGAAGCGCTGGGACGCCTACCCGGCGGACCGAGCGATGCTCGCCGACTCCCCCGCCGCGCAGATCGTCACGACGCTGGCACCCGCCGAGGGTGAGCCGGTTGTCGTCAAGGGGAGCGTCGACCCGTTCGTCGGCACGTCGCTCACCAACATGCTGCTCGGCAACGGGATCCGGTCGATCGCGGTCGCCGGCGTCGCCACCAACCTGGCAGTGGAGTCGGCGGTGCGCCACGCAGGCGACACCGGTTTCGACGTCACCGTCATCGAGGACCTCTGCGCCTCGTTCTCGCCTGCCGCGCACGAGTTCTCGATCGGCACGATCCTCCCGATGTTCGCCACCGTCGCCTCCAGCGACGACTATCTCGCATCCCTGGAGGGCTGAGCGGTGTCGCACGAGTTCAACGTCGTCGTCGTGGGATCCGGCATCGCCGGACTGTCGGCGGCGATCTCCGCCCTGGAGTCGGGTGCCCGCGTGGCCGTCGTCGAGCGGGCGACGCCCGAGGAGAGCGGCGGCAACACCCGCTACACCGAGGCGTTCCTGCGCATGGAGACGATCGAGAAGCCGTCCGACGACCTCGAGGACCGGCTCCTGGGCGACCACATGGGTCACCCGGACCCGGGGGTCCTCGCCGATGCGATGGCCGAGCGCTCGTCGTGGTCGCAGCCGATGCGCACTCTCGACGTGGCGGACGGCGAGATGGTGATGCGGCTCGCCGAGGAGGCGCCCGCGACCCTCGAATGGCTGACGTCGCACGGCATGCGGTTCGACGCCCTGCCGACTCCGTTCCTCACCCAGGGCGCGCCCCGCATGTCGCCGGTCGGAGGTGGCTGGGAGCTGGTGACGACCCTGAGCGCGCGCGCACGTGCACTCGGCGCCCAGTACTTCTACGAGACGACCGCCCTCGGCCTGGTGCTCGACGACGCCCACCGCGTCATCGGCGTCCGCACCTCCCCGGCCGGCGTGATCTCCGGCCGGGTGGTGCTTGCCGCCGGAGGCTTCGAGGGCAACAGCGAGATGCTCGCCCGCTACATGGGACCTGGCGCGATCAACACGCGACCGGTGGCGCGCGGCGGCCACTACAACAAGGGCGAGGGCATCGAGATGGCGCTAGCGATCGGCGCCGCCGGGGCGGGCAACTTCTCGCTCTTCCACGCCGAGCCGATCGACCCGCGGTCAGGCGTGGCCGAGGCGGCGATCTTCGCGTTCAACTACGGGATCCTCGTGAACTCCGAGGGCGAGCGGTTCGTCGACGAGGCCCGCGGCACGATCGACGCCTGGTACGAGCGCGTGACGCGCGAGATCCACGCCCAGACCGAGGGAATCGCGTGGTGGGTCTACGACCAGCGCGGCGCGAGCGTGCCGAACATCTCGGTGGGCATCCGCACCGACCAACCGCCGGTGTCCGCACCCACGATCGAGGAGCTCGCGGTCCGGATCGGCGTTCCGGTCGCTGCGCTCTCGGCGACGGTCGCGGAGTTCAACGCTGCGTGCCCTGACGAGGCCGGCTTCGACCACAGCCGGCCGGACGGCCTCGCCACGACCGGGCTCGACGTACCGAAGTCGAACTGGTCGCGGCCGATCGAGGAGGGTCCGTTCCTGGCCTATCCGATCATCGCCGCGAACGTGTTCACGTTCGGCGGCCTGCGCACCGACTCCGAGGCCAAGGTCGTGAACCGCTCCGGCGAGCCGATCCCGGGCCTCTACGCGGCCGGCGAGATCACCGGCATGTACTACACGAACTACACCGGCTCGACCTCGGTGCTCCGCGGGGCGGTCTTCGGTCGCGTGGCGGGCGCGAACGCGGCGGCCTCAGCATGAGGATCTGGCACCAGAGCTTCACGGTGCTCGACGACGTCCCACACTACCGGGACGCGATGGCGCGGCACCTCGCCATCGTCGTGGGCGACGGCACCGAGATCGACTTCCACGGGATGGCGCCGGGCACGTACCCGTCCGACTACCCGGGCGTGCACATCGGCTACGCCTATCTCGCCGGGCTGCACAAGGAGCAGTTCGTCCGTGCCGCGCAGCGGGCCCAGGCCGAGGGCTACGACGCGTTCGTCATCGCCACGATCCCGGACACCGGGTTCGAGGAGTGCCGCAGCGTCGTCGACATCCCGGTGCTCGCGTTCGGCAACACCTCGATCGGGTTCGCCTCCCAGCTCGGCAGCCGGGTCGGCATCGTGCACTTCATCGGAGGCCTGCGCGACCAGATCCGGCGCAACGTCCGCAGCTACGGCTTCGGCGACCTCGTCGGCCCGATCGTGCAGGTGGACGCACGGTTTCACGACATCATGTCGGCCTACGCCGAACCCGCGGGGCTGATCGCAGCGTTCGAGTCTGCGGCGCGGGTGGCCATCGCGGATGGGGCCGACGTGATCGTGCCGGGCGAGGGACCGCTCAACATCTTCTTGGCCGACCAGGGCGTGACCCGCGTGGACGATGTACCTGTCATCGACTCGCTCGGCGTGCTGCTGCAGTCGGCCGAGCTCCGGGCAAGCATCTACCGCCGCACAGCGTTGCGCCCTGCGCGCACAGGCTTCTTCCACGCGCAGCCGCCTGCCGAGGCGATCGCGGCGACGCGCGAGTTCTACCGGACTCTGCAGGCCTGACATGTCGGTGGACGTCGACGTCGTCGTGGTGGGCGGTGGCGGGTGCGGCATGGTCGCGGCGCTGCGCGCCGCGCGCGCAGGGCTCACGGTCGCGGTGTTCGAGAAGAGCACGCAGCACGGATGCAACACCGAGGTGTCGAGCGGCAGCATCGCGGCGGCGGGCACCCGCTGGCAGCGCGCGGCCGGCATCGACGACTCGGTGCAGCGACAGGTGGACGACATCGTGCGCGAGAGCGAGGACGAGTCGACGCGCCGTCTGGTCGAGGCCGTGTGCGCCGTCGCGCCGCTCTACCTCGAGTGGCTGGCAGACGAGCTCGGACATCCCGTGGTGATCGGCGACGACATGCTCCGCCACGGCATGACCGCCCCCCGGCTGCACACCGACACCGGGCGCGAGGGCGGCACACGCCTCGTACGGACGTTGCGGGACGCCATCGCCGCCGACGACCGGATCGCCTTCGTCGACAACACCCCCGGACTCGGCCTCGTCGCGGACGACGCCGGTGCGGTGCTCGGAGTCGTGGTCGACCAGAACGGTGAGCGCGTGGAGGTGCTGGCGCACGCCGTCGTGCTCGCGTCGGACGGCTTCGCGGCCAACCAGGACCTGCTCGCAGAGTGGATCCCGGACACGGTCGAGGATGTGTTCCAGGGCGTCTCGACGTCGACCGGCGATGCCCTCGCGTGGGCGACCAGGCTCGGTGCCGCGACCCGGAACATGGGTTCGTTCCTCGGCAGCGGCATGGTCGTGCCCGGTCACGCGACCCGCGTGAACCCCGCGCTCCCCTTCTGGGGCGCGATGATCGTGGGCCTGGACGGGCTCCGCTTCCTCGAGGAGCACGACCATGGCTACTCCTCGTTGGGCGCGGTCCTTCGCGCTCTGCCGGACAGACGGGCCGTACTCGTCTGGGACGAGCAGCTGCACGGGCCGTCGCTGCGCTCCGAGCTCATGCGCGAGTCCGAGCGTGCCGGCGCCTTCCGCCGGTACGACGACGCCGCATCTCTGTGCGCCGCTCTGGGGATCGACGGCGAGGCCCTCGCCGGCACGCTCGCCGGCTTCGAGGGCCTCGACGAGCGCACGGGCGACCGACGTCCGCTGGAAGCGCCGTACTACGCGGCCTTCCTGACCAGCGGCATCCTCGCGACCCAGGGCGGACTCGACATCGACACGACCGGGCGGGTCCTGCGCGAGGACGGCAGCACCATCCCGGGCCTGTACGCCGGTGGCGGCACCGCCACGGGCATCTCCGGCCCAAGCTCGCGCGGCTACTCGTCGGGCAACGGGCTCCTGGCGGCACTCGGCCTCGGCTGGATCATCGGCGAGCACCTCGGCGCGCTGCACGGCGCGCCCACGAACCATGCGGAGTGACAGTGACCAGTGCGGACAGCACGGACCTCCCGATCCCGGCTCCCACTCTCCCTGGCCAGGGTTCGTGGACGGTCGGCTCGGTGCGGGTCACGCCGCTGTACGACGGGACGCTCCTCACGCCGCCCGAGCGGCTGTACGCCCTGGCGGACCACCACTACCCCGTCGTCGCCGACGCGCTCGGTCTCCGTGCGGACGACTGGCTCGACCATCAGTCCGCGCTGACCGACGGCTTCCTCGAGCTGACCTTCGGCGGCTACCTGGTGGAGACCGGGGACGGCCGCATCGTCCTCGTCGACGCGGGGCAGGGCCCGACGGACTGGGCCCCCGCACCCGAGGTGGCTCCTCAGCACTACGGCCGCCTCCTGCACAGCATGCGCGACGCCGGCGTGGAGCCGGACGACATCACCGACGTCGTCATCACGCACCTGCACGCCGACCACGTCGGCTGGGCGGCAACGGACGGCGACCCGACCTTCGCAAACGCGACGTACCGCTGCCATGCCGACGACCTCGCCCTGTTCGTCCCCGGCGACCCCGTCGCGACCCGGGCGCTCACACCTGCACTCGGCCGCATCTCGCCGTGGACCGGCGCCGGACCACTGCTCGGTCCCCTGGGCGTCCGCCCGGCTCCCGGTCACACCCCGGGCACGACGGTCGTGACGGTCGAGTCCGAGGGCGAGCGGCTCTGGCTGCTCGGTGACGTCTACCACTCCGCACCCGAGCTGCTCGAGGCTGTCGGCTGGTGCGGCATGGGCGACCGGGACGCGATCGGTGCGTTCCGGACGCGACTCGCGGTCGCGGACGCGCTCGAGCACGCGGACATCGCGTTCGCCGCGGCCCACTTCCCCGGGATGCCTCGCCAGCGGCTGATCCGTTCCGACGGGCGTCGTACCCTCGTCGATATGTGAGGCGGCTCCTTGCCAGTGCTCGGGCTCGGGAATGCGCCCGCACCGTCCTGCTGTTGCGCCGACAGGTGCCCGCGCGCGCGGGCCGAGGAGAGGCTGGCCATGGCGGACGTGCTCAAGGTGGATGTGTGGTCCGACGTGGCCTGCCCGTGGTGCTACATCGGCAAGCGCCGCTTCGCCGAGGGCGTGCGCCGCTACACCGAGGCCGGCGGCGACCGCGTCGTCGAGGTCGAGTACCACTCCTTCGAGCTTCTCCCCCGACACCCCGGTGGACTTCGAGGGCGACGAGATCGACTTCCTCGCCAAGCACAAGCGCATGCCGGTCGAGCAGGTGCGCCAGCTCATCGGCCACGTGAAGCAGGTGGCCGCCGGCGAGGGCCTCGACTACGACTTCGAGGCGCTGCACCACACCAAGACCCTCAAGGCGCACGAGCTTCTGCACCTCGCCAAGGCGAAGGGCAAGCAGGAGGAGATGAAGGAGCGGCTGCTCGCCGCCTACTTCGTCCAGGGCCGTCACGTCGGGCGCATCGAGGAGCTCGCCTCGCTGGCCGCAGACGTCGGCCTCGACCCCGTGGAGGTGACCGCCGATCTCGAGGCAGGCACCTACGGGGACGCTGTGGCTGCCGACATCGCCCAGGGCCTCGCCTACGGCATCAACGGCGTCCCGTTCTACGTGATCGACGGCCGCTACGGCGTGAGCGGTGCGCAGAGCGCCGACCTGTTCGCCGAGGCGCTGGCGCAGGCGGCGGCGGAGTGACGACGCCGACCCCGTTCACGGTGCTGCCGGGCGCCGACGACGTGGCGTGCGTGGACGGCGTCTGCGCCGTGCCGACGCCGTCCGACATCGACCCCGCGACGGACGAACCGGCGCAGGACTAGCCGCCCGAGACCGACAGCTCGGCAGCGCTGATGTCGGCGAGGAAGCCCTCGAGGTCGTCCGGGTCGTCGAGCCAGCGGTCCGGCAGCGCGACGCGCTTGCCGGGCTGAGTGCGGCCGCGCGGACCCTCGCTGACCTCGCCGGGCCACGGCTGGTCGAGGTCCATCTGCGCGATGAAGCCGTCGATCTCCTCGAGCGTGTCCGCGAGCGCGAGCCCCTGACGGATCTCGCGGCGTACGACGAAACCCTTGAGATACCAGGCGATGTGCTTGCGGAAGTCGCGCGGGCCCTTGTCCTCGCCGAGCACCTCGGAGAGCAGCTGCGCGTGGTGGCGCATCACCGCGGACACCTCGCGGAGGCCGGGGTCGGCCGGCACCTCGCGACCGGTGAAGCTCGCGGCGAGCTGGCCGAACAACCACGGCCGCCCCAGGCAGCCACGCCCGACAACGATGCCGGCAGCGCCGGTCTGCTCGACCATGCGGCGCGCGTCGCTGTAGGTCCAGATGTCGCCGTTGCCCAGCACCGGGATGCCGAAGGGCTCGAGCTCCTCCACCAGTCGGGCGATCGCCGACCAGTCGGCGGTGCCGCCGTACAGCTGGCTCGCGGTGCGGCCGTGCAGGGCGACCCAGGCCGCACCCTCCTCAGCAGCGGCACGACCGGCCTCGAGGTAGGTGAGGTGGTCGTCGTCGACTCCCGTGCGCATCTTCACGGTGACGGGGACGGGCTCGCGCCCGACGGCTCGCGCGGCGTCCTCGGAAGCGGCCACGGCCTCGCGGACGATCGCGCGGAACAGGCCGCGCTTCCAGGGCAGCGCGCTGCCCCCGCCCTTGCGCGTGACCTTGGGCACGGGGCAGCCGAAGTTGAGGTCGACGTGGTCGGCGCGGTCCTCGGAGACGAGCAGCCGGACGGCGGCTGCGACCGTCGCCGGGTCGACGCCGTACAGCTGCACGCTGCGCGGCTGCTCGTCGGCGTCGGTCGCGATCATCTTCATGGTCTCGTCGTTGCGCTCGACGAGCGCACGGCTCGTGATCATCTCGGTGACGTAGATGCCGGTCGCGGCGCCCTCCGTCGCGGCACGGGCCTGCTCACGGGCGAGGCGGCGGAACGCACGGTTGGTAATGCCGGCCATGGGTGCGAGCACGACAGGAACGCCACCGCGCGCGAGCAGCTCGTACCCCGGATGCGTCACCCGCCCATCATCCCCGACACCCCGCATGCGGCAGAAATCCGGAAGGCTGACGCAGCCTCCGGCAGCGGGGGCGGCGCGGCGTGCGTACGGTGTGGGGCGTGACCGAGCCGAAGCGTGGTTGGACCCCGGACGTGCTCCCCGGGTTCGAGCAGACCGTCCTTCCGATGCCGCCGTCCTGGGACGGGCCGGCCGAGACCGTGCTCGTACGCCGGACGACTCAGCTCACCAGCGGCGGCGCGGTGCTCTACGTGCACGGCTTCGGCGACTACTTCTTCCAGAGCCACCTCGCCGACTACTACGAGACGCAGGGGCTGCGCCTCTACGCCGTCGACCTGCGCCGGCACGGTCGCGCGCTCCTCGAGCACCAGCACCCGAACACCTGCCGCAGCATCGACGAGTACCTCGAGGACATCGACGCCGCGATCGAGGTGCTGGTGGGCGAGGAGGGCGTCACCTGGCTCCTCGTGAACGGCCACTCGACCGGCGGCCTCGCCGCCGCCATCCAGGCCCACCGCGGCCAGCAGAAGCGCGCGGTGGACGCCCTGTACCTCAACAGCCCGTTCCTCGACATGAACCTCCCCGCGTGGCAGGAGGCGCTGGTCGAGCCCTTCCTCGCCGCGATCGGCGGCGTCCTGCCCGGCCTCTCGCTGCCGAGCCTCGACCCGCTCTACGGCGAGAGCATCCACGACGGCGCGCGCGGCGCCTGGTCGTTCGACCTCGGCTGGAAGCCGCTCGCCGGCTTCCCCGCCACCGCCGGATGGATCCGTGCGATCCACCGCGCGCAGGCCGAGATCGAGGACGGCCTGTCGATCCAGGCCCCGGTGCTCGTCCTGCACGCGGCGCGCTCGCTGCACCCGAAGGGCTGGAGCGACGACATCCGTCGCGCCGACGTCGTGCTCGACGTCGACGACATCGCGCGCCTCGCACCCATGCTCGGCGCACGCGTCGAGGTCGAGGCGGTGCCCGACGGCATCCACGACCTCGCCCTCGCCGAGGAGGGTCCGCGCGAGGAGGCCTTCCGCATGGTCACCGACTGGCTCACCCGAGTCCGCCAGGTCTGACCGGCGTCAGCCGTTCGACGACCGCTGCTGCTCGACGGCGTCGAAGAACCAGGCGGGGAGCATGCCCGTACGCCGCAGCGCGCTCGACTCGTCGGGCGTGAGCCGGGCGGCCGCCGCCTCGACGGCCGGGCCATAGGTCGCGCGCACCTGCGTCTGCCGGTCGCGCACCACGTCGCGACCCATCCCGCCGCTCAGCGCGCCGGCGATCGACCAGCCGCTGCCCTTGCTCCGTCGTTCGACCTCCGGCTCGGCCGCGAGCCAGGCCAGCCGGTCGTCGCCGAGGTCCGTCAGCGACACATCAGCCGGCAGGTACGGCGGCCACTTCGCCTTCTTCATCGACGCCACGCGCAGATTCTGGCACTGGCAGGCTGGCTCCATGACGCGCGTGCCCGAGGTCGACCATGTCGTGATGGGGGTCGCCGACCTCGACGAGGCAACGGCCTGGCTCGCCGACCAGGGGCTCACCGCGCTGCCCGGCGGCACGCACCCGCACTGGGGCACGGCCAACCGCATCGTGCCGCTGGGGTCGGCGTACCTCGAGCTCGTCGCGGTCGTCGATCCGGACGTGGCCGCGGGCAGCGCGTTCGGGTCGTGGGTCTCGGCCCAGGCGCGCGGCGACGCCGCGTGGGGCTGGGCGGTGCGGCCGCACGACATCGCAGCGACGTGCGAGCGCCTCGGCCTCGACCTCGTGCCCGGCAGCCGCGTGCGGCCCGACGGCGTCACGCTCTCGTGGCAGCTCGCGGGAGTGCCCGACGAGCGGTCCGACCGCTCGCTCCCCTTCTTCATCGCCTGGGGCGACGGCGTCCCGATGCCCGGTGAGGCGGCGGTGACGCACGACGCCGGGACGGTGAGGCTGCGCAGCGTCACGGTCGGTGGCGAGCCCGAGGTGCTCGGGCCCTGGCTGGGTGGCGCGATGGACGGCGTGGTCGTCACAGCCGGCCGCGCCGGCGTGCTCGCCGTCGTGCTCACGACGCCGTCCGACGAGATCACCCTGCGTCCGCCGCTCACGGAGAGCCGCCCATGACCGTGCTCACGCCGGAGCAGGAGGTGTGGCGGTCGCGCGCGTGGGCGTCTTACCCGGGGATCCTCACGTTGTCGGGCGTCGGGCGCGACGACGACTCCGTGTTCCGGTCGCCGACCGTGTCCGGCGCCGACATGGGTGTGCCGCACCCGTGGGGACTGCGCATCTGCGCCGGCGACGCTGCGCCGGATCCGTCGGACGCCGCGGCCGCGATCGCCTGGTGCACAAGGCGCGACGCCGGACACGGCTGGCGGGTGAGCGCGCCGGAGTCGCGATCCACCGACTGGGGCGAGCTCGAACGCGAGGAGCGCAGCGGCGTGTTCGCCACGGATGCCGCTGTCGCCGCAGCCTTCCCCCTCGTCGTCCCCGACGACGTGCGCCTCGACCACGACCCGACGTTGGCCGACATCCGCGCGGCGTACGGCGGATGGATGGCCGACGACCCGCTCGCAGCGCTGCTCGTGAGCGACGACGACCACGCGCACCCCGATCGCGCGTTCGTGGTCGCGCACCTGCACGGCGGGCCGGTCGGGTGCGCGTTCGTCTGGTGGGGTGAGGGCACGGCGTACCTGTCGGGCATCGGCGTCGTGGAGAGGCTGCGCGGACGCGGGATCGGCAACGCGCTGACCACGGCGGCGGCGCACGTCGGCGCGGCGCGCGCCGGCACCGACGTCGTGTGGATGTTCGCGACGACCGAGGGAGCGGCGCTCTACGGCCGCATGGGATTCGTGCTCGTCGACACCGAAGTGCAGCTGCGCGGCCGCTAGCGATCGAGGCGGAACAGCAGGTATCCGTCGGACTCGTCGACGCCGTCCGGCACGAAGCCCGCCTTCGCCAGCACCCGCTGGGAGGCGACGTTGTGCGGCACGACCCCGGCCTGCAGCGGACGGATCGGCTCCTCGGCGAGGATCAGCCGGACGGCGCGGGTGGCGATGCCCCGCCCCCAGTGGCCACGGTCGATCCAGTAGCCCACCTCGCGGCCGCCGTGCGCGTCGAAGCTGCCGATGTTGCCCACCACGACGCCGTCGGCCTCGATCACGCGGTAGCGCACCTCGGGGTCGGCGCGGATCCCCGCGAGGTGGGCGAGGAACGCCTCGCGGTCACGCGACGGGAAGTCGGCCATCGCCGCAGCCTCGGGATCGGCCTGGTGCGCGAAGAGCGCGTCGACGTCGTCGTCACGCGCCTCGCGCAGCGAGACGGTCGTGGGCTCGGGTTTCGTCTGCACGGGCACATCCTGCCCGGCACCACCGACGGCGGCGCCGGGCCCGGACGGCGTCCAGGCGGTCAGCAGCCGGGGAGGCGCTGGGCGAGCCAGCCGCCGATGGCGTCGAGGCCGATGCGCTCCTGCGTCATCGAGTCGCGGTCGCGAACGGTCACGGCCTGGTCCTCGAGGGTGTCGAAGTCGACCGTCACGCAGTACGGCGTGCCGATCTCGTCCTGACGGCGGTAGCGGCGGCCGATGGCGCCGGCGTCGTCGAACTCGACGTTCCACGACTTCCGCAGCTCGGCAGCGAGGTCCTTGGCCTTCGGCGTGAGGTCGGCGTTGCGCGAGAGCGGGAGCACCGCGACCTTGATCGGGGCGAGGCGCTTGTCGAAGCGCATCACCGTGCGCTTGTCGACGCCGCCCTTGGCGTTGGGCGCCTCGTCCTCGTCGTACGCCTCGAGCATGAAGGCGAGCACCGCTCGCGTGAGACCCGCTGCGGGCTCGATGACGAACGGGAACCAGCGCTCGTCGGTCTCCTGGTCGAAGTACGACAGGTCGACGCCGGACGCCGCCGAGTGCGCCTTGAGGTCGAAGTCGGTGCGGTTGGCGATGCCCTCGAGCTCGGCGAAGTCCGAGCCGCCGAAGTTGAACTTGTACTCGATGTCGACGGTGCGCTTGGAGTAGTGGGACAGCTTCTCCTTCGGGTGCTCGAAGAGGCGGAGGTTGTCCGCCGAGAGCCCGAGGTCGAGGTACCACGCCCAGCGCGTGTCGATCCAGTACTGGTGCCACTCCTCGTCGGTGCCGGGCTTGACGAAGAACTCCATCTCCATCTGCTCGAACTCGCGGGTGCGGAAGATGAAGTTGCCGGGGGTGATCTCGTTGCGGAACGACTTGCCGACCTGGCCGATGCCGAACGGCGGCTTCTTGCGCGCGGTGCCGGCGACGTTGGCGTAGTTGACGAAGATGCCCTGCGCGGTCTCCGGGCGCAGGTAGTGGATCGACGACTCGTCCTGCACCGGGCCGAGCGAGGTCGACAGCATGCCGCTGAAGTTGCGGGGCTCGGTGAACTGGCCCTTGTTGCCGCAGTTCGGGCAGTTGATGCCGGCGAGGCCACCCTCGGGCGCCTTGCCGTGCTTGTGCTCGTAGGCCTCGACGAGCTGGTCCTCGCGGAAGCGCTTGTGGCACGACAGGCACTCGGTGAGCGGGTCGGTGAAGGTGTCGAGGTGACCGGACGCCGCCCACACCTGCGGGGCGAGGATGACCGCGGAGTCGAGGCCGACGACGTCCTCACGGCCCTGCACCATCGCGCGCCACCACTGGCGGCGGACGTTCTCCTTGAGCTCGACGCCGAGGGGGCCGTAGTCCCACGCGGAGCGGGTGCCGCCGTAGATCTCGCTCGAGGGGTACACGAACCCCCGGCGCTTGGACAGGTTGACGACGGCGTCTACGCGATCGAGGGCCATGGCTGGGTGGGCTCCATCCGGCTGGAATGTCGGCGAGGGTTGTCCGCACGCGTTCGGTGCGCGGGTTCAGGTTACGCGACGGTACGGCCGCACCCGTGCGGGGTTCTGCGCCCGAGCGGGCGTCAGCCGAAGTCGCCGCGGCTCACGTGCGGCGCCGCGGCCTCGCCGAGCCCGACCTCGTCGGCATCGGCGCCGCGGGCGGAGGGGCTCTCGACCACGGAGTCCGGCGTGCGCGCGACGAGCACCTCGTACGCCGTCGCCTCGTCGACCGCCGTCTGCAGGAACGGCCAGCGCAGCTTCACCTCGTACGCCGACAGCGCCCGACGGTAGGAGCCGACGTCCTGCCACTCGGTCGCGAGCACGAGCAGGTCGGGCTCGTCGACGGCCCGCGCGAGCCAGCCGCGGACGTAGCCCGGGAGGCCCGAGAGCACGGCGAGGAGGTCGCGCGCGGCGTCGAGCGCCTCCGGGGTGGAGGCGAACCCGGCGAGCGGGAGGCGGTGACGGGTGACGACGAGCACGCCCCCACCGTAGGGCGCGCCCCGGGGATGCGACGATGGGGCACCGGAGCCTCCGGACCTGCTCCGCTCCCCCGCATCGAGGATCGAACCCGTGCCCCAGAGCAAGCGCCACCCCGCACGGCGCCCCGAGAAGCGCCCGGCCAAGCCGACGCACTCGCCGCGCTCGACGAACCCCAGCCGCCGAAGCGAGCCCGCGGCACCGTCCTCGCCGGGACGTCGACGCCTCGAGGTCGCGAGCGCCGGCCCCCTCGCCCTGCTGCACCGTCTCCCGTCCTGGCTAGTGCCCGCGCTGCTCGCACTCCTGCTGGTCCTCGGCCTCGCCGTCCCCTACGCGTGGTCGGCCGTGTTCCTGCTCCCGGTGGCCGCGTTTCTCAGCTGGCTGCTCGCTCTCGCCTGGCCCGTCCTCAACGGCCGCGGGCGGTTGATGCGCGTGATCGTGATCGCCCTCGTGCTCGCGGCGGCCGTGGCCCGGTTCGTCTCGCTGATCTAGTCCCGAACGACCACCGCGCTCGATTGAGATTGACAATCATTCTCAACTACTGCAGGGTCGGCGTCGTGCCCCTGCTGCTGGCCCTCGCCACCGTCGTCTCGACGACCCTGGGCGGCATCGTCGCCCTCCGTGCCCGTGACCGGATGCACCTCGTGCTCGGGGCGTCGGCCGGAGTGATGCTCGGCCTGGTCGCGTTCGACCTGCTGCCCGAGGTGTTCCACCTCTCCGAGAGCGCGACGAACGAGGCGGACGGTGCCCACGGCCACGGGGCCGTGCCCTGGGCGATGGTCGCGTTCATCGTCGGCTTCCTCGCGCTGCACGTCGTCGAGCGCGCGGCCGGCGTGCACGAGCCGATCGACAGCGAGTACAGCGAGCACCGCCACAACCTCGCCGGCTCCCTCGGTGCGATCGGCCTCATCGTCCACTCCTTCCTGGACGGCCTCGCGATCGGTCTGGCCTTCAAGATCGACACCTCGGTCGGATGGGCCGTCGCGGTCGCCGTCCTCGCGCACGACTTCGCCGACGGCCTGAACACCGTGACCCTCATGCGCCGTGCCGGCCATGACCGGCGCCGCACGATCGGGGCTCTGGCGCTCGACGCGCTCGCCCCTGTGGCGGGCGTGCTCGTCGCCGGTGCGCTGTCGCCGTCCGACGGCATCCTCGCGATCTACCTCGGCGCGTTCGCGGGCCTGCTCACGTATCTCGCGACCGCCGACATCCTGCCGGAGGCGCATGCCCACCACCCGTCGCGCATGACGCTCGTCGCCACCCTGGGCGGCGTCGGCCTCATGTACGCCGTCACGTCCCTGAGCTGAGCTGGCTGCGATGTCCACGACCCCCGCCCCCCGCCGCACGACCAGGCAGCGCGAAGCAGTTCGGACGGTCCTCGACGACCTCGACGGGTTCCGCAGCGCGCAGCAGATCCATGCCGAGCTCGGACGTCGCGACGACTCGGTCGGGCTCTCGACGGTCTACCGGACCCTCGCAGCGATGGCGACCGACGGCGAGATCGACTCGCTGCTCACCGACGACGGCGAGACCGTCTACCGCCGCTGCGAGGGCGGCACGCACCACCACCATCTGGTGTGCCGCCAGTGCGGGGCGACGGTCGAGATCGACGGCCCCGCCGTGGAGACGTGGGCCGACCGCATGGCGGCCGAGCACGGGTACGACGACGTCAGCCACACGCTCGAGATCTTCGGCCGCTGCGCCGCCTGCCGCGCCTGACGCTGCTCCCGGGCTCAGGCGTGGGTGGCTGCCTCGTGCTCGCGGTGCGTCTCCGGCTCGAGCTGGAACGTGCAGTGGTCGACGTCGAAGTGGTCGGCGAGGCAGTCGCACAGCGCGTCGAGCACTGCGGCCGCTCCTCCGTCGGCCAGCGCCTCGTCGGTGCAAACGACGTGCACCGAGAGCACCGGCACGCCGGACGTCAGTGCCCAGACGTGCAGGTCGTGCGCGTCGATGACGCCGGGGGTCTCGAGGATGTGCTGGCGCACCTCGTCGATGTCGACGTTCTTCGGAGTCGCCTGCAGGAGGACGTCGATCGCATCCCGGAGGAGCGACCACACCCGAGGCAGGATCATCAGCGCGACGGCGACGGACGCCACGACGTCCGCCCGGGCCCAGCCCGCGGTCCACACGAGGACGGCGGCCACGATGACCGCGACCGAGCCGAGGGCGTCGCCGACCACCTCGAGGTAGGCGCCGCGGACGTTGAGGCTGTCGCGCGAGCCCTGCCGAAGCAGGAGCACGCCGACGATGTTCGCCACCAGGCCGACCAGGGCGAACACCAGCATCAGCGGCCCGTCCACGTCGACGGGCGACTCCCAGCGGATCCAGGCTTCGACGAGCACGTAGGCCGCGACGGCGAGCAGCAGCATGGCGTTGACGACGGCCGCGAGTATCTCGAGGCGGTAGTAGCCGTACGTGCGTTGCGGCGTCGCCGGGCGTGAGGCGAAGGTGACCGCGAGCACCGCGAGCAGGATCCCGGCCACGTCCGTGGCCATGTGGCCCGCGTCCGCCAGCAGCGCGAGGCTGCCGGTGAGGCGCGCGCCGACGCAGCTCGGCGACCAGGACGAACGACGTGATCGCGAGCACGACCACGAGGCGCGAGCGGTGGGCGCCACCGGCGCTCACCGACGGGCCGTGCGAGTGGCCGTGACCGGCGCCCATGTCAGCCCGCCGTGGAGCTGCCGGTGCCGAACAGCTCCTCGTTGGGGATCGCGCCGCCGTAGCGGCGGTCGCGGCCGGCGTACTGCTCGCACGCCCACCAGAGGTGCCGGCGGTCGAAGTCCGGCCACAACGTGGGGACGAACACCATCTCGGCATACGCCGACTGCCACAGCAGGAAGTTGCTCGTGCGCTGCTCACCGGACGACCGCACGAACAGGTCGACGTCGGGCATGTCGGGCTCGTCGAGATAGCGCGCGATCGTCTTCTCGTCGACCTTGCCCGGGTCGAGCCTGCCTGCGGCGACCTCGCGCGCGATCGCCCGTGCCGCATCGGCGATCTCGGCGCGGCCGCCGTAGTTGACGCACATCGTCAGGGTGAGGGTGGAGTTGCCGGCGGTCATCCGCTCGGCCTCCTCGAGCTCGTCGACGACCGACTTCCAGAGGCGCGGACGCCGCCCGGCCCAGCGCACGCGCACCCCGAGGTCGTGCATCTCGTCGCGTCGGCGGCGGATCACGTCACGGTTGAAGCCCATGAGGAAGCGCACCTCGTCGGGCGAGCGCTTCCAGTTCTCGGTGGAGAAGGCGTACGCCGAGATCCATCCCACGCCGACCTCGATCGCACCGTGGACGACGTCGAGCAGGCTGGCCTCGCCGGCCTCGTGCCCGGCCGTGCGCGGCAGGCCGCGGTCCTTTGCCCAGCGGCCGTTGCCGTCCATGACGATGGCGACGTGCCGAGGCACCTGGTCGGCCGGGATGTCGGGAGCGGTCGCTCCGCTCGGGTGCGGGCGCGGTGGTGAGACGGGCGTCGCGCGAGGGGTCACGCGTGCGCCGTCACGTCCGCGGGTACGTCGTCCTGCCACGTGCACATCGTGGCACCACGGCCGGTCGAACCGGGCACGCGACCCGGGCTCAGACCGCGGCGACCCTGCGGTCGACCGTGTGGGCGAGGATCTCGTCGACGACGAGCTGCGGTGCGTGGGTGTGCGGGTGGTGGGTAGCGCCCTCGACCACGACGAACCGGCTGCCCGGCAGGAGCGCGTGCGCGTCGACGCCGTGCTGCATCGGCAGCATCGGGTCCTGGTCGCCCCAGATGATGAGGACGCGGCTCGGGTCGAGGCCCGTCATCTTCTCGAGCGCCGACACGCGCTGGCCCTCGGGGCCGACGACGCTGCGGACGGTCGAGAGGAACGCCGCCAGACGACGGGCGTCGCGCATGTCCTCGAGCTTGGCGAGGGCGCGCGGGTTGAGCGCCTCCGGCTCGACGCCGTGCTTCGCGAGCCTGGCGGCGACCCAGCGGGCGGCGCGCACCGAGCGCGCGCTGCAGGCCGCACGCAGGACGAGCTCGGATCCCGGAAGGCTCGCCGCCCGCAGGCTGATGCCGACGTCGGCCCCGAGGCCGCCGCTGGAGATCAGCGTGAGCGACTCGAGCAGGTGCGGGAACTGGTAGGCGAGCTGCAGGCTCACTCCCCCGCCGAGCGAGTGCCCGACGAGGTGGATCCGCTCGTGGCCGAGGTGCTCGAGCAGGTCGCGGATCGCGCTGGCGTTGGCGCCCAGGCTGAAGTCGCCGTTGCCGACCCCGGAACCGCCGTGGCCGAGCAGGTCGACCGCGACCACCGCGCGGCCGGCCGCGGCGAGCCGCTGCGGGATGTCGCCCCAGGTGTCGATGGACGAGCCCACGCCGTGCACGAGCACCACGGGCACACCGGTGCCGGGCAGCTCGACGTACGCGATCTCGTGACCGGGGAGCGCCGCGGTGCGGCGTCGGATCGGGCTCATGCTGACCTCTTTCGTAACCTACGCTAGCGTAAGTATACGCATGAGTAACCTACGGTCAAGTAACCACGATCCGTGCTCAGATGAGGGCAGATCCCAGGGTCCTGAGGCCGACGCGGCCGCGAAGGCCGCGCATCCGGCTCAGGTCCGGTCGAGCAGCGGGAGGCTGCGCAGGCCTCGCTCGAGCTGCCAGGAGAGGTACGCCGCGACCAGGCTCGAGGCCTCGCGCCGGGCCCGGGGCGAGCTCTGGTCGGCCACCGACCAGTC
This sequence comes from uncultured Actinomycetes bacterium, assembly GCA_963843975.1. GTDB lineage: Bacteria > Actinomycetota > Actinomycetes > S36-B12 > CAIYMF01 > Longivirga. The sequence goes on from CAWJMG010000003.1 coordinate 1,389,125, forward strand.
GCCCGAGAGCAGCGAGCCGAGCAGGGCGAAGGTCTCCTCGGCCGGCGAGGCCGACCCGGGCTGGCGGTCGTCGCTGCAGAGCGCACCCCCGGCCGCCACGTGGAAGGAGCGGTGCGGCCCCGGGATGCCGCACTTCGCGCACGCGTCGAAGCTCGGCGCGACGCCGGCGACCGCGAGGGAGCGCACGAGGTAGGCGTCGAGGATGAGCCCCGCGTCGTGGTCGCCGGAGACGAGGGCGCGCAGGCCGCCGACCAGCAGGAGGTACTGCTGCACCGCGGGCTCGCGCTCCTCCGAGGTCATGCGCTCGGCGGTCTCGAGCATGACCTGGCCGGTGGTGTAGCGGGAGTAGTCGCCGACGAGCTGGGCGCCGTACGAGCCGATGGTCTCCACCTGGGTGACGCCGTCGAGCGAGCGACCCTCGTAGAACTGGACGTCGACGTGGCTGAACGGCTCGAGCCGGGCGCCGATCCGTGACGTGGTCTTGCGGACGCCCTTGGCGACGGCGCGGATGCGCCCGTGGTCGCGGGTGAGCAGGGTGACGATGCGGTCGGCCTCGCCCAGCTTCTGGGCGCGCAGGACCACACCCTCGTCGCGGTAGAGGCTCACCCGGGCATTCTCCCCCGCTGCACCCACAGGCACCCTCTGGGACACGGCGAGCGGACGGACCCACCGGACCCGCACCCGGGGTAGCGTCGTCGGATAGGACGAGCGAGGAGGCACGGTGGCCGACGACGACCTCACCGCGAGGATCGCGCAGCGGGACGAGCCCGAAGCCGTCCCCGTGCGGTTCGACAACAAGGCCCTGCGCCGCTCGGTCGTCTCCGTGCTGCTCGTGTTCCTCGCCTTCACCGTGGCGGTCTGGCTCTTCGGCCAGCTCAACCACTTCCTGCTCGTGCTCCTGCTCGCGTGGCTGCTGTCGATCGCGATGGAGCCCGGCGTCGCGTGGCTGTCCAACCACGGCTGGCGGCGCGGTGCGGCCACCGGGCTGGTGCTCTTCGCCATCGTGCTTGTCACGCTGGCGTTCCTCGGCCTGTTCGGCGGCCTGTTCTTCACCCAGCTCGCCGACCTCGTGCAGCAGCTGCCGGCGATCGTCACCGACATCATCACGTGGCTGAACTCCACGTTCGGCCTCAAGCTCGACCCCAACAACGTGCTCGAGCTGCTGCAGATCTCTCCGTCGCAGATCACCTCGGTCGCCACGAACCTCGCCGGCGGCGTGCTCGGCGTGTTCGGCCTGCTGTTCGGGACGATCTTCGACGGGCTCACGATGCTGGTGTTCGCGTTCTACTTCTCCGCCGATGGCCCGCGCCTTCGCCGCGCGATCGGCTCCTGGCTGCCCCTCGAGTCGCAGAAGGTGTTCGTCACCGTCTGGGACATCTCGGTGACCAAGACCGGCGGCTTCGTCGTCTCGAAGGTCATCCTCGCGACGCTGTCGTCGCTGGCGCACTCGGTCGCGTTCTTCGTCATCGGGGTTCCGTACTGGCTCCCGATGGGCGTGTTCGCCGGCGTCGTCAGCCAGTTCATCCCGACCATCGGCACGTACATCGGCATCATCGTGCCGGCCGCGTTCGCCGCCTTCGAGCAGCCGATCGACGTGGTCTGGATCGTCGCGTTCGCGACCCTGTACCAGCAGCTCGAGAACTACGTCTTCACCCCGCGCGTGAGCCGCGTGACCATGGACATCCACCCGGCCCTCGCGCTCGGGTCCGTCTTCGTCGGCATCGCGATCTTCGGCCCCATCGGCGCGATCATCGGCATCCCTCTGGCGGCGGCGGCCATCGCGGTCATGGACACGTACGGCGAGCGGAAGGAGCTCATCCCCGAGCTGCAGGTCCGGACCCGGGGCGAGAAGCCGGGCAGGGAGGGCGACGAGTACGCCGGAGACCCGGACGCCGTGGCGCCTGCGGGGCTGCCCGCCGCCGACGCCGTGATCGAGGCGACGTCGGACGGTTCGACGTCCGAGTCCTGACGCGAGCGCCACACCTGCTCACCGATCGCTCAAGAATCGGCGCTCGGGCATGACCGGTCACCCGGCGTCCCCCACCCTGGACGAGGCGCGCAGCCGCGGGCCGACCTCCACCGCGCAGAGCCGCGCGGTCGCGCACCGGAGACGAACGTGACCACCCCCGCCACCCCCTGGATCCTGGAGCCGGCGCAGCACGGCTCCCCCGACCGCCAGGGACGAACCGAGATCCGCGACGTCGTCACGGCTCTGACTCGGGAGGTCGCCTCCCGGCCGGACGACGACCGGCTGCTGCGCTCGCTGGTCCTCGGCTTCCCCGACCGCTTCCGCGCCTCCGCCGCGCTCCTCGCGCGCACGCGCGCCGACGGCGTGCTCGTGCCCGTGAGCCGCTTCGGCCGCCAGCCCGCCGGCACCGACGTTCCCGTGCTCGCCGCCAGCGGCGAAGGGCCGGTGGCGCGCGCGTACCGTCAGAGCGACCCCTACCTTCTCGGCACCTCGGCCGCGGCGGCCGCGGCGCTTCCCGGCGACGCGGACGGTCCCACCCGGCTCGCGGCCGTGCAGCTGGTCGCCAACGGCGCTCCTGCCGGCGTGATCCTCGTCTGCTTCGACGCCGACGTCCCTGACGCCGAGGACCTGTCCGACCTCATGGTCGTGCTGCGCGACATCGTGTCCCTGCACGTGCGCGACGCATGGCGCGAGCCGCTCGTGGTGCCCTCCGCCTGGCCCCTCCACGGCGTGGACGGAGGGGACGACGCGCTCACCTCGCGGCGCATCGACATCCTGCGGCTCATGTCGGTCGGCCTGTCCAACAAGGCCATCGCGCAGCGCATCGGCTACAGCGAGTCCACCGTGCGGCACGAGTCGATGGCTATTTACCGGATCCTCGACGTCCCCGACCGTCGCACGGCGTGCCTCGTGGCCCGCACGCGCGGCCTGCTCGACTGAGCGCAGAAGGCCCGTCGCCCGATCAGAAGCCGAGCTTGCGCAGCTGCTTCGGGTCGCGCTGCCAGTCGGCAGCGACCTTCACGCGCAGGTCGAGGTGCACCTTCGTCCCGAGGAGGGCCTCGATCTGCTTGCGAGACGTCATTCCCACGTCGCGCAGCCGAGAACCCTTGTGGCCGATGATGATCCCCTTCTGGCTGTCGCGCTCGACGTACAGCGACGCATGGACGTCGAGGAGAGGGTTGTCGGCGGAGCGACCTTCCCGCGGCACCATCTCGTCGACGACGACGGCGATCGAGTGCGGCAGCTCGTCGTGCACGCCCTCGAGCGCAGCCTCGCGGATGAGCTCGGCCACCATGATGAGCTCGGGCTCGTCGGTGAGCTCGCCCTCGGGGTAGAGCGGCGGACCGTCGGGCAGCAGGCCGACGAGAAGGTCCGCGAGCAGCTGCACCTGGTCGCCGGCGACGGCGGACACCGGGATGATCTCGGCCCACTCGAAGCCCAGGCTCTCCCCCAGCTTGGCGACCTCGAGCAGCCGCTTGCCGACGGTCTCGTGCTCGACGAGGTCGGTCTTGGTCACGATCGCGACCTTGGGCGTGCGCTTGGCGGTGGCGAGCTGGGTCGCGATCCAGCGGTCGCCGGGGCCGACCGGCTCGTCGGCGGGGACGCAGAAGCCGATGACGTCGACCTCCGCCCACGTCTCCTGCACGAGCGCGTTCAGCCGCTCCCCGAGCAGGGTGCGCGGCTTGTGGACGCCCGGGGTGTCGACGAGGACGAGCTGCGCGTCGGGGCGGTGGACGATGCCACGGATGGTGTGCCGCGTGGTCTGCGGCTTGCTCGAGGTGATGGCCACCTTGTCGCCCACGAGGGCGTTGGTCAGCGTGGACTTGCCGGCGTTGGGTCGACCGACGAAGCAGGCGAAGCCGGAGCGGTGCTCGGAGGTGTCGGTCACGGGAGTGATTGTCCCTCACCCAGACGGGACGCAGCGCCCTGCAGCGCCAGACCCGCCAGGACGAGGCTCACACCGACCCAGCCGAGCACGGGGATCGTCTCGCCGAGCACGAGGACGCCCAGCAGCGTCGCCACCACGGGCTCGGCCAGGACGAGGGTGGTGACCGGCCCGGCGGGCAGGTGGCGCAGCCCGCGGCCGAACAGCACGTAGGCAACCGTCGTGGTCGCGAGACCGAGCCACAGCGCCATCGCCAGGCCGCTCGGGGTGGCCAGCCAGGCCAACGGCTGGGTGAGCAGCACCGGCAGGAGCACGAGGCCGCCGAGGCCGAAGGCCGCAGCCATCACCTCGTCGCTGCGGTGGCCGTCGTTCATGAGCCTCTTGGAGGCGACGGTGTAGAAGGCGTAGCCGAGACCCGAGGCCAGGGCGAGCAGGAAGCCGAGGACGTCCGCGTGACCGCCGCTCGAGCTGCTGCCGATGAGCAGTCCGAGTCCGACCACGCAGACCGACGTCGCCACGACCCAGGACGCCCTCGGCCGCTCGCGCAGCAGGATCCAGGACAGGATGCCCGTGAAGACGGGCCCGCTGCCGATCGTGACGAGCGTGCCGACGGCGACGCCTGCGCGCAGGACGCCGCCGAAGAAGCACACCTGGTAGAGCGCGGTCGTCAGGCCGGCGAGGATCCCCCAGCGGGTGCGCCACAGCGCGAGCGCGTCGCGGCGGCTGCCGCCGATCCACGGGAGCACGGCGAAGAGCCCCGCGCCTCCGATCGCGATGCGCGCGGCGCCGACGCCCAGCGGTGTCGTGCCCGACGGGCCGAGCGCCTGGCTCGTTCCCGTGGTGCCGAAGAGCGTGGCGGCCGCGAGCACCGAGAGCACGGCCCGGCCACGGCCGGCGTCACCGGCCTCGGTGGTGGTCACAGTTGCGGATCAGGTCGTGACGACGGCGAGGACGACCGCGTCCGTTCCCACGACGATCACGGGAACTCCGGCACCGCCGAGGTCGCGCACGGCGTCGACGTCTGCGGCATCGACCTCCGCGTCCCGGCGCACGACGACGGCAGCCTCGAGACCGCGTGCGCCCGAGGCGGCGGCCTGCGCGACCGCCAGCCGCAGGGCCGAGAGCGGCAACGAGGCCAGCGCGACCGTGGCGCCGGAGTAGGTGCGTCCGGTCTCGTCGCGCACGGCGGAGCCCTCGGCAGCGCCGACGCGGCCGCGGGCTCCACGGGCGAGCGTGGCGAGCTTGGCGTCCTCGGCGGGAAGGTCGGCGGCCGGCGTGCCCGCCGCGATCTCGTCAGCCATCGGTGTCCTCGTCCTCGTCGTCGTCCGCCACCGGCACGACCGGCTCGGCGAGCACCGTACCGATGCGGTTGCGCCGACCGGCGGCGGATTCTGCGGTGAGGTCCCAGCCGTCCACCGTGATCCGGGCCCCGGGGATCGGGACACGGCCGAGGCGCAGCGCGAGCAGGCCGCCGACGGTGTCGACGCCCTCCTCCTCGCCGTCGATGTCGATCCCGATCAGGTCGGCGAAGTCGTCGACGTGCATGCGCGCGTGCACCCGGTACGCGCCGTGCGCGAGCTTCTCGACCTCGGGCACCTCGGTGTCGTACTCGTCGGCGATCTCTCCGACGATCTCCTCGACCACGTCCTCGATCGTCACGATGCCGGCAGTGCCGCCGTACTCGTCGACGAGGACGGCGAGGTGCGTGCGCGCGGCCTGCATGTCCTTGAGGAGGTCGTCCGCGCGCTTGGAGTCCGGGACCATGAACACGGGACGCATGAGGCTCGCGACGCGCTCGCTCTGCTCGGCGTCGTGGTGCTCGAACGTGCGGCGCACGAGGTCCTTCAGGTAGACGACGCCGATGATGTCGTCGACGTTCTCGCCGACCACGGGGATGCGCGAGAAGCCGCTGCGCAGCGCGAGCGAGATCGCCTGCCGCAGCGTCTTGGTGCCCTCGACGAAGACCATGTCGGTGCGCGGCACCATGAGCTCGCGCGCGACCGTGTCGCCGAGCTCGAAGACCGAGTGGATCATCTGCCGCTCGTCGTCCTCGATGAGGTCGCTGGCCTCGGCGAGGTCGACGAGCTCGCGCAGCTCTGCCTGCGAGGCGAAGGGGCCGCGCTTGAAGCCGCGCCCGGGCGTCAGCGCGTTGCCGACGAGGATGAGCAGGCTCGTGACGGGGCCGAGCAGCACCGCGAGGCCGCGCGCGACGCCGGCGGTGCGCAGCGCGATGCGGTCGGCGTGCTGGACGCCGAGGGTCCGCGGTGCGACACCGAGCGCCACGAACCCGAGCACGACCATCACCAGCGACGACGCGACGAGCCGCCACCAGACGTCGCCCGGCACGAGCTCGAGGAAGGCCCGCGTCACGAGGACCGTGGCCGACACGAACAGCAGCGTGTGCAGGAAGAGCAGGACGTTCACGTAGCGGGCGCGGTCCTCCAGCAGCGTGAGCAGCCGGGCCGCCCCGCGGACGCCCTCGCGCTGCAGCTCCTCCACGCGGGCACGGGAGACGCGCCCGAAGGCGGTCTCACCCGCGACCAGGAACGCAGCGAGCACGACGAGCACCGCGGCGACGAGCAGCGACCAACCCTCGGCGGTCATCGATCCCCCGCGGCGTGGGCGACCCACTCGGCCAGCAGCCGGGCCTGGAGGCCGAACATCTCGGCGTGCTCGTCGGGCTCGGCGTGGTCGTAGCCGAGGAGATGCAGGATCCCGTGCGTCAGCAGCAGTGCCAGCTCGTCCTCGAGCCGGTGGCCCGCCGTCTCGGCCTGCGTCGCAGCGACCTGCGGGCAGATGACGATGTCGCCCAGCAGGCCCTCCTCGGGCTCCTCGTCGTCCTTCGTGGGGCGCAGCTCGTCCATGGGGAACGACATGACGTCGGTCGGGCCGGGCTCGTCCATCCACTTCACGTGCAGGTCGGTCATGGCGGCCTCGTCGACGAGGACGACGGACAGCTCGGCCTGCGGATGGATGCGCAGCCGGTCGAGGGTGAAGCGCGCCTGGGCCCCCAGCGCGTCCACGTCGACGTCGACCTCGGTCTCGTTGACGACCTCGATGCTCATGACGCCGCCCTAGATCCGGCGGGACCGGCGCGACGGGCGCTCGGCCTTCTGCGCGGCCTCGTGCACCTCGGCGTCGTGGCGCGCGTAGGCGTCGACGATCTTGCCGACGAGCTTGTGCCGCACGACGTCTTGGCTGTGCAGGCGGCAGAAGGCGACGTCCTCGATGCCCTCGAGGATCGACTCGACCACCTTGAGGCCGGACGCCGTTCCGCTGGGCAGGTCGACCTGCGTCGTGTCGCCCGTGACGACCATCGTGGAGTTGAAGCCGAGACGGGTGAGGAACATCTTCATCTGCTCGGGCGAGGTGTTCTGGGCCTCGTCGAGGATGATGAACGCATCGTTGAGGGTGCGACCGCGCATGTAGGCGAGCGGTGCCACCTCGATCGTGCCGCTGGTCATGAGCCGCGGGATGAGGTCGGGGTCGATCATGTCGTGCAGCGCGTCGTACAGCGGGCGCAGGTAAGGGTCGATCTTCTCGCTGAGAGTGCCGGGCAGGAAGCCAAGCCGCTCGCCAGCCTCGACCGCAGGGCGCGTGAGGATGATGCGGGTGATCGCCTTCGTGTTCAGCGCCTGCACGGCCTTCGCGACTGCGAGGTAGGTCTTTCCCGTTCCGGCAGGGCCGATGCCGAACGTGATCGTGTGCTCGTCGATGGCGTCGACGTACTTCTTCTGGTTCAGCGTCTTCGGGCGGATCGTGCGGCCGCGGTTGCTGAGGATGTTCGAGGTGAGGACGTCGGCCGGTCGGGCAGTGTCGCTCTCGCGCATCATCGTGATGAGTCGCTCGACCTGGTCGGCCGTGAGGCCCTGACCGGTACGGACGACGGCCAGCATCTCGCCGACGACGCGGTCGACGAGAGCGACCTCGGCGGCAGCGCCGGTGAGCGTGAACTGGTTGCCGCGCACGTGCAGGTCGACCTCGGGGAAGCCGCGCTCCACCGTGCGGACGAGCTCGTCGCCCGATCCCAGGATGCTGACCATGTCGAGGGACGCCGGGATCACGATCGTGGTCGTGATGTCGGTGGCGGTGGTGATGGGGGTCATGGGTCGGCCTCTCGGGCCGTGACTGCCCTTCGTTCGTCGTGGTCGTGGAGCCACCATGGTACGGCGGGGCGGCCTGCCGGGCTCCCCGGTTGCCGCCGGGGCCTAGCCGGGCGGCCAGGTCAGCGTGCGGCCGCCCAGCACGTGCAGGTGGACGTGGAACACCGTCTGGCCGCCATCGGCACCGGTGTTGAACACCAGCCGGAAGCCCTGGTCGAGCCCCTCCGCCGCCCCTACGGCCGCCCCGGCGGCGAGCAGGGTCCCGGCGAGGTCGGGGTCTGCGGCGGTGAGCGCCACGACGTCGGCGTGGTGCGCCTTGGGCACGACCACGACGTGGGTGGGCGCGGCGGGCGCGATGTCGCGGAACGCGAGCACCTCGTCGGTCTCGTGCACGACGGTCGCGGGGATCTCCCCCGCGACGATGCGGCAGAACAGGCAGTCGCTCATGGGCCGACGCTAGCCGACCGGATCAGGCAGGTCGCGGGCGCCAGCGCTTCCACACCGCTAGCGCCGTCGCGCGGACCTTGCCGTCGTGGATGAGCTCGACCTCGGCCGTCATCTGGTCCTCGCCCGGGTCGGTCACGACGGCGTGCAGCAGCACGGTGTCGCGCAGAGGTGCCGGTCGCAGGTAGCGCACGTCGAGGCCGGCCGTGACGTACGGCAGCGCGGCCCCCGGCAGGGGCGGCCAGCCCTGACGCTCGGCCTCGAGGACCACGGCCGCCGCGCTGTGGCAGTCCAGGACCGTGCCGATGATGCCGCCGTTGAGGAAGCCGAGGCCGTTGTCGTGCTCGGGCCACGGGGTGAACGACGCCACGACTCCGACGCCGTCGTCCGCCGGATAGCTCGCGAGGCGCAGACCCCGCTCGTTGGACGGCCCGCAGCCGAAGCACGGGAGGTCCGGGAAGAACCGCTGCTGGATGCTCGCGCCGAGCTCGTCCACCGCCATGGCGACAGTCTCACTCATCGGCCGCCGCGCAGATGTCCTTCTGACCCGTCGCCGTTCGTCCTTGGGTGTCAGGGACTCGCAGACGACGAGGGACGCCGGCGGGCCACCACCACCCAGCAAGGGAGCACACCATGGGTTACTCGTTCGCCTGCGCCGACGCCGGCGCGCCCTGCCCCGGCTCGTTCGCCACCGAGACCAAGGACGAGCTGCTGGCGCACCTGCAGATGCACACCGCCACCGCGCACCCCGACATGCCGAGCACCCCCGAGGCCGCCGCCCAGGTCGGCGCCCTCATCAAGCAGTTCTGATCACGATGAAGGGGGCCTTCTCGGTCTTCACGGGCCGATGACGGCCCCCTTCGTCACCAGCCGTTGCGGTGCGTGAGCTCGTCCGTCGTACGACGACGGCGCGTGCGAGCCGAGGACCCGGCTGAGAGCGGATCGATCGCAGCGGCGTACCCGAGGGCGATCGCGCCCGCCGGACGGAAGTGCGGCGGCACTCCGAAGTGCTCGAGCACCGCGGCCTCGCCCTCGGAGAAGCCGAAGAACCACGCTCCCAGGTCCTCCTCGACGGCCGCCAGGAGGATGCACATCGAGGCCATGCCGGCGTCGACGTACCAGAACGGCACCGGCCACTTCGCCTCGTCGGCCAGGCCGAACTCCTCCTTGTCGGGCGCGGAGTAGCGGGCGAGGTACGCGTCCTTGTGCGCGAGCGGGATCACGACGACCGGCGCGAGCAGCGCGGTGTCGGCCTCGGTCCGCGCGTTGGTCGGGTCGTCGATGGTCGCCCAGAACCACGCGACCGCGTCAGGGTCGTCGAGCACCAGGAACTCGTTGCCCTGCGTGAACCCTGCCGACGGCGCCCGCAGCACCGAGTCGAGCACCCGCCCGAGCACGTGGGCCGGAACGGGATCCTGCGAGAACGACCGGACGGACTTACGACGCCGCAGCGCCTCCCAGAAGCCTCCATGCCCCGATCCTGCCGTGTCGTGGCACTGCGGGACCGGATCTACATGGGGCCGCCGGTCTGGCGCGGCCCACGGTTCGCAGACTGGTCCGTCAGCGTCTTCTGCGCGACGTCCTCGCCGCCGCCGCGCGGGCTGCGGCTGGCCTTGATCCACAGCCAGACGAAGCCCACGACCGCGATGCCCAGGATGACCCAACCCATGACCGTTCCCCCATCTGTCAGCGTCCGCCCATCGTGACGCATCTCCCCCGGATCCGCCCCTGTTCCGTCGGGCGACACGAGGGCATCGGGCCGGGAAGCGTCGGACCCGTGGGCGACCATCCGGCGGAGCGTGGCGTCAGTCCCAGCGGCCGCAGCCGGCGAGGACCACCGAGGCCGCGACGGCGCCGGCGGTCGACGTACGCAGCACGGACGGGCCGAGCCGGGCCGAGAGCGCGCCCGCGGCCTCGAAGGCCGCCTTCTCGTCGTCGGCGATCCCTCCCTCGGGGCCCACGACCAGCAGGACGTCGCCGGTGCGCGGCAGTCGCAGCGAGGCCATCCGCAGGGACGCGTCCTCGTGCAGCACGAGCGCCGTGCCGCCCGCCGCGACGGCCAAGCGGATCGACGCGACGACGTCGGCGGTGGAGGCGAGCGGCTCGACGACGGGCACGAACGGGCGCCGCGACTGCTTGGCGGCCTCGCGGGCGGTCGTGCGCCACTTCTCCACGCCGCGCTGGGCCTTCTCGCCCTTCCACACAGCGACCGACCGGGACGCGGACCACGGCACGACGACGTCGACCCCCACCTCCGTGAGCAGCTCGACGGAGAGGTCGCCGCGCTCGCCCTTCGGGATCGCCTGCACCGCAACGAGTCGCGGCGACGGCGACGGGTGCACGGCGACCGAGACCACGCGCGCCTCAAGCCGGTCGCGGCCGACGACCGCGGTCGCCTCGGCCTCCACGACTACGCCGGCGCCGTCACCGACGAGGACGACCTCGCCGACCGTGATGCGGCGTACCGAGACCGCGTGCCGTCCCTCCGCTCCCTCGAGGACGACGACGGCGCCGACCTCGCGGGGCACGCCGGAGCCGGCGAGGAAGAACGGCGCGGTCACGGCCGGCTCAGCGGCCGTTGAAGGCGTCGCGCAGGCGGGAGAAGAGGCCGCTCTGCTCGACGCGGCCTGCCTGCACGGTGGTGATCGCCGTGGTCTCGCCGCGCAGCGCGGCGAGCTGGCGGATGAGCTCCTCCTGCTGGGCGTCGAGCTTGGTCGGCGTGGCGACGTCGATGTGCACGTGCAGATCGCCGCGGCCCGAGCCGCGCAGGTGCGCGACGCCCTTCTGGCGCAGCGTCACAGTCTGCCCGGACTGCGTGCCGGACTTCACCTCGATCCGCTCGAGGCCGTCGAGCGTCTCGAGGTCGACCGCCGTGCCGAGGGTCGCGGCCGTCATCGGCAGCGTGACCGTGCAGTGCAGGTCGTCGCCCTGACGGCTGAAGATCTCGTGCGGCGTCTCGACGATCTCGAGGAACAGGTCGCCGGGCTGGCCGCCTCCGGGCCCGACCTCGCCCTCGCCCGAGAGCTGGATGCGCGTGCCGGTGTCGACGCCGGGCGGCACCTTCACCGTGATGGTTCGGCGCGTACGCACGCGGCCGTCTCCCGAGCACTCGGGGCACGGGTGCGGGATGAGCGTGCCGAAGCCCTGGCACTGCGGGCACGGGCGCGACGTCATGACCTGGCCGAGGAACGAGCGCTGCACCGACTGGACCTCGCCGCGCCCGGCGCACATCGTGCACGTGACGACCTGGGTGTCCGGCGCGGTGCCGGCACCCGAGCAGGAACCGCAGACCACGGCGGTGTCGACGGTGATGTCGCGCGTCGAGCCGAAGGTGGCCTCCGCGAGGTCGACCTGCAGGCGGATCAGCGCGTCCTTGCCGCGGCCTCGGCGCGAGCGCGGGCCGCGCGCCTGGGTGCCGAAGAACGCGTCCATGATGTCGCCGAAGCCGAAGCCCTGGCCGCCGCCGAACCCCGCGGCCCCGCCGCGCGGGTCGCCGCCGAGGTCGTACATCTGCCGCTTGTCGGCGTCCGAGAGCACCTCGTACGCCGCGGTGACCTCCTTGAACCGGTCCTGGGTCTCCGGGTCCGGGTTGACGTCCGGGTGGAGCTCGCGCGCGAGCTTGCGGTAGGCGCGCTTGATCTCCTCCGGCGTCGCGTCGCGCGCGACGCCGAGGACGGCGTACAGGTCGGTGGCCACAGTCTCTTCGTTCTCTCGTCAGGTTCTCGGGGTCACTGCTGCTCGGTGAGGATGCGGCCGACGTACCGCGCGACCGCGCGGACGGAGCCCATCGTCCCGGGGTAGTCCATGCGCGTGGGGCCGACGACGCCGAGCTGCGCGACGACGTCGTCGCCCGGCCCGTAGCCGACGGTCACGACGGAGGTGGCCGACAGGCCCTCGACCTCGTTCTCGCGACCGATGCGGACGCTGAGGACGTCGTGCGAGCGGCTCTCGCCGAGCAGTCGCAGGAGCACCATCTGCTCCTCGAGCGCCTCGAGGACGGGGCGGACGGTGCCCGTGAAGTCCTCGCCGAAGGCGGCGAGGTTGGCGGTGCCGGCGAGCATCACGCGCTCCTCGTGCCGCTCGACCACGGTCTCGAGGAGCGAGGCGATCACTGCGGACACGGCCGGGCGCTCGTCGACGGCGAACTGCTCGACGACGTCGGCGACGCGTGCCGGGACGTCGACGAGGCGCTGACCGGTGACGCGCTCGAGGATGCGCGCGCGCAGCCGGCCGAGGAGGTCGTCGGTGATCGGGGCGCCGGTCTCGACCACGCGCTGCTCGACGCGGCCGGTGTCGGCGATGAGCACGAGCAGCACGCGCGCAGGCCCGAGCCCGACGAGCTCGATGTGCCGCACGTGCGAGCGGGTGAGCGAGGGGTACTGGATGAGCGCGACCTGGCGGGTGAGCTGCGCGAGCAGGCGCACGGAGCGCTGCATGACGTCGTCGAGGTCGACGGCTCCGTCGAGGAACGAACCGATCGCGCGACGCTCGGCAGCAGACAGAGGCTTGACCTGGCTCAGCCGGTCGACGAAGACGCGGTAGCCCTGGTCGGTGGGGACACGGCCCGCGCTCGTGTGGGGCTGGGCGATGAGCCCTTCCTCCTCGAGCGCGGCCATGTCGTTGCGGATGGTGGCCGGGCTGACGCCGAGCGCGTGGCGCTCGACCAGCGACCGCGAGCCGACGGGCTCGTGCGTCGCGACGTAGTCCTCGACGATGGCCCGCAGCACGGCCAGGCGACGATCCTCGACCACCTGCTCACCTTTCGCTGGCACTCCCGTCGGACGAGTGCCAAGTCTACGTCGAAGCCGCCCGGGGCACGCCCCGAGCGCGCCACGGCGGGGCCACGAGCAGCGCGGGTCCGGGGCCGGGCCAGCCCTCGCGCCTAGGCTCGACCGCGATCGGGGCACAGCCCGTCACGGCGAGCGGGCGAGCGGCGACGGAGGACCGGGGTGAGCGAGGGGACGGCTACGGCAGTGCGGCGTGCGGCGTGGCAGGGATGGTTCGTCGTCGGCCTGCTGCTGTGGATCGCCACGGCCGTCGTGACCTACTGGACCGAGAACGCGACGCTGCTGCCGACGGTGATCCTGCTCGGCAGCTTCCTCGTGCCGACCACGTTCGTCCTGTGGGCGTTCGAGACCCGCGCCGGCTCGTCGCTCTCGCCCACGACCGTGCTCAAGGCGTTCGTGGTCGGCGGCGTGCTCGGCATCCTGCTCGCGTCGATCCTCGAGACAGCGCTGCTCACCGGTGAGCGGCCGCTGCTGATGTACGCCGGGGTCGGCCTCATCGAGGAGGCGGCCAAGCTCGGCGCGCTCTGGTGGGTCGCGCGCGACGTCGTGCGGCACCCGCGACGCGACGGCATGGTGCTCGGCGCGGCCGTCGGATTCGGCTTCGCGGCGTTCGAGACCGCGGGGTACGCCTTCAACGCGCTCGTCACCCTCGACGGCTACGACCTCCGCGCGCTGCTCGAGATCGAGGTCCTCCGCAGCGTCCTGTCACCCGTCGGCCACGGGCTCTGGACCGCGGTGATCGGCGGCGCGCTGTTCGCGTCGGCGCAGGCGACCGGGCGCTTCCGGTTCACCCGCGAGCTCGTGTGGACGTACCTCGCGATGTCCGGCCTGCACGCCCTGTGGGACATGGCCGGCGGGCTCGCGGCCGTGCTCACCTGGGTCTTCACCGCGTCGGAGTGGCAGACCTCGCTGCTGCAGGCCGGGCGCCTGCCCACCCCCACCGAGCAGCAGATCCACATCAGCGGCAGCCTGACCTGGCTGCTCCTCACCGTCGTCGCGGTCTGGGGCGTCTGGGTGCTGGGACGCCGCTGGCAGGCAGCCAAGGACGAGGACGTGACCCGGTGACCCGCGGACCCAACGACCGATACGGCCGCGACGTGCTGTCGTCGGACCCGCACGCGCCGCGCCGCGTCGTCGTCCGCGAGGTGGAGGCCGAGCACGATCTCGTGGTCGAGTGCGCGACCAGCGGCTTCTGCGGCGCCGTGGTCGGCTTCGACAAGGGTCCGACAGGCGTGGCCGTCGTCCTCGAGGACCGCAAGGGCCTCCGGCGCCCGTTCCTGCTCCGCACGGCCGGCTTCCTGCTCGACGGCGAGACCGTCACGCTCGTGCGACCGGCCGTCGTCGCGCCGACCGGCCCGGTGCGCACGGCGTCCGGCTCGATCGCCGTGGCGGGCGCCCGGGCACGCGTCGCCCGCGACTCGCGCATCTGGGTCGAGGGCATCCACGACGCCGAGCTCGTCGAGAAGGTGTGGGGGCACGACCTGCGTGTCGACGGCGTCGTCGTCGAGCCGCTGCACGGCGCCGACGACCTGCTCGCGGCGGTGACCGCGTTCCGCCCGAGCCGCGAGCGGCGCATCGGGGTGCTGCTCGACCATCTCGTGCCGGGCTCGAAGGAGACGCGCATCGCCGACGAGGTACGCAGACTGCACAGCCCGCACGTGGTCGTGCTCGGTCACCCGTACGTCGACGTGTGGCAGGCCGTGCGCCCGCAGTCCCTCGGCATCGACGCATGGCCGGTCGTGCCGAAGGGGCAGCCGTGGAAGGAGGGCGTGCTCGCGGCTCTCGGCCGCCCGCACGCCACGCAGGCCGACATCGCCGACGGCTGGCGCTGGATCCTCGGTCACGTGCGCACGTACGCCGACCTCGAGCCCTCGCTGCTCGCCCGTGTCGAGGAGCTCATCGACGTCGTCACTGCGTGATCGCATGATCACGTAACGCTCAGAATCCTTGAGCCGAGCGGGCGACACCGTACGAACGTCCGATCCCACGTCCCCCCGCACGACCTGCGTTCTCGCTACGGTCGTCCCGCAGGACCCGCGAACCTAGGCGCCCGACCGCGCGCCACCTGAGGAGAGACCATGTCCGACCAGACCCCGCCCCCCGGCGACGTTCCCCCGCCGCCCCCGCCGTCGGCCCCGATGCCGCCCGCCGGTGAGCAGCCGCTGTCGCCCAGCGACGAGCGCACCTTCGCGATGCTCGGCCACCTCGGCGGCATCCTGATCGGCTTCCTGTCCGGACTCATCGCGATGCTGGTGTGGGGCAAGCGCTCCGCGTTCGTCGACGACCAGGCGAAGGAAGCCCTCAACTTCCAGATCACGCTGATCATCGGCTACGTCATCGCCTTCGTGCTGACGTTCGTGTTCATCGGCGTCTTCCTGTACTTCGCGCTCGCCATCGTGAACGTCGTCTTCTGCATCATCGCCGGCCTCGCCGCCAACAAGGGCGAGACCTACCGCTACCCCTTCACCCTGCGCCTGGTGAAGTAGTCACCTGCTCGACCTCGTCGAGGCCCGTCCCGCAGCAGCGGGGCGGGCCTCGATGCGTCTGCGCCTCTAGCCGACGAGGTCGCGCACGAGCGCGTCGGCGAGCAGGCGTCCGCGCTGGGTCAGCACCAGCCTCCCCTGCCCGAGGACCGCGGCATCGGCGAGCCCGTCAGACGCGGCCCGGACGGCCACGGCACGGCCCGCACGGTCGAGCAGGTCGAGCGGCAGGCCCTCGGCGAGGCGTACGCGCAGCAGCACCTGCTCGACGCGTACGTCGTCCGCCGAGAGCACCTCGCGGGCCTCGGCCGGGCTCTCGCCGGCGGTGATGCGGCCGGCGTACGCCGCGGGGTGGCGGACGTTCCACCACCGCACTCCGCCCACGTGCGCGTGCGCGCCCGGGCCGATCCCCCACCAGTCGTCGCCGCGCCAGTAGCCGAGGTTGTGCCGGCACTCGCCACCGGGGCGCGCCCAGTTGCTCACCTCGTACCAGCCGAGGCCGGCAGCGGTGAGCGCCTCGTCGGCCTGCAGGTAGCGGTCGGCCGCGACGTCGTCGTCGACGTCCGCGATCTCTCCGCGCCGCACGCGCGCTGCGAGCCTCGTGCCGTCCTCGACGATGAGCGAGTATGCCGACACGTGGTCGGCACCCGAGCCGATCGCGGCGTCGAGCGAGGCGGCGAAGTCGGCCTCCGTCTCGCCCGGTGTGGCGTAGATGAGGTCGACGTTGACGTGCTCGAAGCCGGCGGCGCGCGCCTCGCGCACGGCGGCGACCGACCTGCCCGGTGTGTGGGTGCGCTCGAGCACTCGCAGCACGTGCTGCGCGGTGCTCTGCAGCCCGAAGCTCATGCGCGTGAACCCGTCCTCGCGCAGCCTCTCGAGCGACTGCGGCGTGACGGAGTCGGGGTTGGCCTCGGTCGTCACCTCGGCGCCCGGCGCGATGCCGAACTCGTCGCGGATGGCGCCGAGGATGCGGCCGAGGTCACCGGCAGGCAGCAGCGTGGGCGTCCCGCCCCCGACGAACACCGTCTCGACCGGCAGGTCGACGTCGCCGAGCACGC
This sequence comes from uncultured Actinomycetes bacterium, assembly GCA_963843975.1. Lineage (GTDB taxonomy): Bacteria > Actinomycetota > Actinomycetes > S36-B12 > CAIYMF01 > Longivirga. Next base: position 1,405,851 of record CAWJMG010000003.1, read on the forward strand.
GCCGGGCCAGCCGGACCTCGGCGACGGCCTGGTCGGCGTAGGTCGAGCGGCTCACGCCCGGGCCGAGCTCCTCGGCCGTGTAGGTGTTGAAGTCGCAGTAGCCGCAGCGCGTCGCGCAGAACGGCACGTGGACGTAGATGCCGAACGGCCGCGACCCCAGGCCCGCGAGCGCGTCGGGAGGCAGCGAGCCGTCGGTCGGCGCGGGATCCCCGGGGGGCGGCTGGGACGGCACGGCCCGACCCTACGTCCGTCGGCCGACGCCACCTGCCCGGGGAGCGACGAGGTCGTCAACCCAGGTTGACAAAAGCCCGCGTCGTCAACTTCACTTGACGCATGGCACCGATGACGTACGACCCCCTCGGACCCGTCGCCGACGGCCTCGCGGCCGTGGGGGCGCTGCGCCGCCTCGCCGACCAGCTCGAGGAGGCCCAGGTCGAGCGGGCCGTGGCCGAGGGGTGGAGCTGGGCCCAGGTGGCCGAGGCGCTCGGCGTCACGAAGCAGGCCGCCCACCAGAAGCACGCCCGTCGCCTCGCGGCGGGTGCCGACCCGAGGAGGAACCATGCCTGAACGGCTCACCGCCGCCGCGCGCCGAGCAATCACCCAGGCGCAGGAGGAGGCGCTCGCCCTGGGCTCGCCCGCGATCGAGGCCGAGCACCTGCTGCTCGCCCTCGCAGCGGGTGGCGACGACGACGTGGCTACCCTCGCCGCCCACGGCCTGACCCACGTCCGGCTTCTCGAGCTGCTCGAGGAGGAGCGTGCGCGCTCGCTCGCCAGCGCCGGGGTCGAGATCCCCTCGACCGCACTCCACCGCACACTCCCCCGCCGCCGGCTCAAGCTGGGGACCTCGACCAAGGCCGTCTTGATCCGCGCCGTGCACGACTCCGTGCGGCGCAAGGGGATCAGCAGCCACGACCTCCTGCGTGCCACCGTGTGCGCCGACGCCGGCACCGTGCCGCGGATGCTGGCGATCGCGGGCGTGACCCCCGCCGACCTCGCCTCCTGACGACGCTGCCCGTGCAGCCGCCGCGGAGCGCGGTCGGCTGCACGGGCAGGGGTGCGTTCGACTACTTGTTCGGGTACATCGACTCCAGGACGTCGGCGAACGACGTCTCGACGACCTTGCGCTTGATCTTCAGCGACGGCGTGAGCTCGCCGTCCTCGATCGACAGGTCGCGCGGAAGGATGCGCACGTCCTTGATGGTCTCCCACCGGTTGAGGCCCTGGTTGAGCTCGGCCATGGCGTCACGGACGGTCTTCTCGACGGCCGGGTCCTTGGCCCACTCGGCCGGACCGCCCGCGATGCCGTTGGCCTCGGCGAAGCCTGCGGTGATGTCGGGGTCGAGGGTGACGAGCGCCGTCGCGTAGTTGCGGTTGTTTGCGTGCACGATGACGTTGCCGAGCAGCGGGCACAGCGCCTTGAACCGCGCCTCGATGAGACCGGGCGCGATGTACTTGCCGCCCGAGGTCTTGATGAGGTCCTTCTTGCGGTCGGTGATGCGCACGTAGCCGTCGTCGTCGATCTCGCCGATGTCACCGGTGGCGAGCCAGCCGTCGCCGACGAGCATCTCGGACGTCGCCTCGGGCAGGTTGTAGTAGCCGCGCATGACGCCGCCGCCCTTGACGAGGATCTCGCCGTCGTCCGCGATCTTCACGGTGGTGCCGGGGAAAGGCAGGCCGACCGAGCCGACGCGGTTCTTGCCCGGGCGGCCGACGACCGAGCCGGCCGATGTCTCGGTGAGGCCGTAGCCCTCGAGCAGCTCCAGACCGACGGCCTCGAACCACGAGCCGACGTCCTTGGACAGGGCGGCCGAGCCCGAGACGAGGTACTCGATGTTGCCGCCGAGGCGGTCGCGCACCTTGGAGAACACGAGGCGGTCGGCGAGGGCGTGCTGGGCGCCGAGGATCGGCGAGACGCTGCCCTTGCGCTTGGCCTCGGCGTGCTGCTTGCCGACTCCGATGGCCCAGTTGAAGATCTTCTCCTTGGCGCCGCCCTCGGCCGCCTGCATCGACACGACGCGGGCGTAGACCTTCTCGTAGATGCGCGGCGCGCCGGCCATGAAGTTGGGCTTGATGATCGCGAGGTTGTCGACGATCTTGTCGACCCGGCCGTCGACGGCGCTCGTGAACCCGATCTGCAGCTGCGCCGAGAGCAGCACCTTGCCGAACGAGTGCGACAGCGGCAGCCACAGGAACTGCAGCTGGTCGGGGCGCAGGAGGCCGAGACCCTCGATCGAGGCGGCCTCGTAGGTCCAGTTGCTCTGGGTGAGCTCGACGCCCTTGGGGCGGCCGGTGGTGCCCGAGGTGTAGATGAGCGTGGCGAGGCTCTCCGGGCGGACGGCGTCGGTCGCGCGCGTCACGGCGTCGGCGTCCGAGTCGAGCAGTGCACGGCCGCGGCCGGCGAGGTCGTCCGAGGTGATGACCCATTCGTCGCCGCGCGAGGCGAGGTCGATCCCGGTGGTGTCGATCAGGACGACCTTCTCGACCGCCGGGATCGAGCCGCGCTGGTCGTTCAGCTTCGCGAGCTGCTTGCCGTCCTCAGCGATGACGAAGCGCGAGCCCGAGTCGCTGAGGATGAACGCGACGTCCTCGGCGTTGGTGCTGGGGTACACCGTGGTCGTCGCGCCGCCCGCGGCCATCGTGGCCAGGTCGAAGAAGATCCACTCGAGGCGGGTGTTGCTCGCGATCGCGACGCGCTCCTCAGGCTGCAGACCGAGCGAGAGAAGGCCGGCGGCGAGCTCGGTCACGCGCTCGCCGCTGCGGCCCCAGCTCCAGGACTCCCAGCCGCCTCCGGCGGTGGGCGCCCGGAAGGCCTCGCGGGCCGGGTCGGCGGCGACGCGGTCGAAGAAGAGCCGGCCCAGCGACGCGGCGGGCTCGGGCATCGGCTCCGGGCCGGTGCTCGTGCGGCCGGCGCTGGGGGCCAGGGGCTCGGTGGTCTCGGACACTCTGGGGTCCCTCCGGTTGGTCGGCGAGGGCTCCCTTGAGGGCTCCCGTCGGCCTGACGTGTGGTGACGCACACTCTGCCGTGCCGACCGGCGCGAGGCCAGACTTTGTTACCCGCGAGTTAAGGACGGGTGGACGATCGGCCCCTACTTGGGCTTGACCGAGGCCTCGTCCGTCGAGAGCGCGGCGATGAACGCCTCCTGGGGGACCTCCACGCGGCCGACCATCTTCATGCGCTTCTTGCCCTCCTTCTGCTTCTCGAGGAGCTTGCGCTTGCGGGTGATGTCGCCGCCGTAGCACTTGGCGAGCACGTCCTTGCGGATCGCGCGGATCGACTCGCGCGCGATGATCCGGGCGCCGATCGCGGCCTGGATCGGCACCTCGAACTGCTGACGAGGGATGAGGTCCTTGAGGCGCGAGGCCATCGAGACGCCGTACGCGTAGGCCTTGTCCTTGTGCACGATCGACGAGAAAGCATCGACGGGCTCGCCGTGCAGGAGGATGTCGACCTTCACGAGGTCGGCGTCCTGCTCGCCCGTGGTCTCGTAGTCGAGCGAGGCATAGCCCCGGGTCTTGGACTTCAGCGCGTCGAAGAAGTCGAAGATGATCTCGGCCAGCGGCATCGTGTAGCGGAGCTCGACGCGGTCGGCGGAAAGGTAGTCCATGCCGAGCAGCGAGCCGCGCCTGGTCTGGCACAGCTCCATGATGGCGCCGATGTACTCGCTGGGAGCCAGCACCGTGGCGCGCACGACCGGCTCGTATACCTCCGCGATCTTGCCCGAGGGAAACTCGCTCGGGTTCGTGACGACGATCTCCTTGCCGTCGTCCATCACCACCCGGTAGACGACGTTCGGTGCCGTGGAGATGAGATCGAGATTGAACTCGCGCTCGAGCCGCTCGCGCACGATCTCGAGGTGCAGCAGACCGAGGAAGCCGACGCGGAAGCCGAAGCCGAGCGCCACCGAGGTCTCGGGCTCGTAGATGAGCGCGGCGTCGTTGAGCTTCAGCTTGTCGAGGGCGTCGCGCAGGATGGGGTAGTCGGAGCCGTCGATCGGGTAGAGGCCAGAGAAGACCATCGGTTTCGGGTCGCGGTAACCGCCGAGCGCCTCGGTGGCTCCCCTGTGCTGGGAGGTCACCGTGTCGCCGACACGCGACTGGCGCACGTCCTTCACGCCCGTGATCAGGTAGCCGACCTCGCCGACGCCTAGACCGTCGCTGGGCACGGGCTCGGGGCTGATCACGCCGACCTCGAGCATCTCGTGGACGGCGCCGGTGCTCATCATCTGGATGCGCTCACGGGTCGACAGGCGACCGTCGATGACGCGCACGTAGGTGACCACGCCGCGGTAGGTGTCGTAGACCGAGTCGAAGATCATCGCGCGGGCAGGGGCCTTGGGGTCGCCGACCGGCGCCGGCACGCGGCGTACGACCTCGTCGAGCAGCTCGGTCACGCCCTGGCCGGTCTTGGCGCTGACCTTGAGCACGGTGTCGGGGTCGCAGCCGATGATGTGCGCGAGCTCGGCGGCGAACTTCTCCGGCTGCGCGGCAGGAAGGTCGATCTTGTTGAGCACCGGGATGATCTCGAGGTTGTTCTCGAGCGCCAGGTAGAGGTTGGCGAGGGTCTGCGCCTCGATGCCCTGCGCGGCGTCGACGAGGAGCACGGCGCCCTCGCAGGCCGCGAGGCTGCGCGAGACCTCGTAGGTGAAGTCGACGTGGCCCGGGGTGTCGATCAGGTTGAGCGTGGTGCGGGTGCCGTCGGACGCCGTGTAGGGCAGGCGGACGGCCTGGCTCTTGATCGTGATGCCGCGCTCGCGCTCGATGTCCATGCGGTCGAGGTACTGGGCGCGCATGTGGCGGGCGTCGACGACGCCGGTGACCTGCAGCATGCGGTCGGCCAGGGTCGACTTGCCGTGGTCGATGTGGGCGATGATGCAGAAGTTCCGGATGGACGCGGAGTCGGTCCACCCGGGCTTCGCGGGGTCGGTCTGGGCCACGGCGCTCTGGTCGTCCTCGGGTCGGGTTCGGGGGCGCCCTCCCGCCGCCGAGGCGGCGCACGAGGCGCGGGCACCATCGTCCCACGTCCGCGGGCGTGCGCCCGCCGCACGTCCGTGCGGGCGAGTCCGGCGCCGCGTCCGGGCCTGCGGGGTCGCCGTACGCCGCTGACCTGCGGTTTCGCCGGTCGCGAGGCGGTCGCGGCGGTGCCGGGCCGCCGACCGGACCGGATTTGGCCCCCGGACCCGCCGCCGGGTACCCTGGGCAGGTCAGTTGTGCGCGCTGTCCGCACGCGCGCCGACGCACCACTCCAGACCTGGCTCCACTCAGGCACGCCCACCGGCGTCCTGACGACACCGACGAAGGCGATAGGCACCGTGGCGAACATCAAGTCGCAGATCAAGCGCAACCGCACCAACGAGGCAGCGCGCCTGCGCAACAAGTCGACCAAGTCGGCCCTCAAGACCGCGGTGCGCAAGTTCCACGCCGCCGCCGACGCCGGCGACGCCGCCCAGGTCGAGGAGCTCGCCCGCCAGGCGACCCGCGCCCTCGACAAGGCCGCGAGCAAGGGCGTCATCCACAAGAACCAGGCCGCCAACCGCAAGTCGGCGATCGCCACCCGCGCCGCTGCGCTGGCCAAGGCCTGACGCACGCACCACGTCCGAGAGGGCGCCACCCCGCTGGGGTGGCGCCCTCTCGCGTTGCTGGGGGAGGTGGCGGTCAGCGGGAGCGGTTGCGCACGGCGTGCAGCAGGGCGCTCTCGAGCACGTAGGTGCCCTGGTCGCGGTCGAGGCCCTCGTCGCTCATACTGCGCCCGGTGACCGAGCGGCCCTTCACGGCGGCGTCGGCCTTGGCGATCTCGACCAGGGCGGCAGCCAGCGCGGCGGGGTGCCAGCGGCCGGCCTGCTCGCGCAGGGTGCGGACCTTGAAGGGCGGCACTCCGGCCTCACGGGCGACGTCCGCCTCGGACGCACCCCGCGGGGCAGAGGCGACCCGGGCGAGGCCGCGCACTCCCCCGGCCACCGCAGCCGACAGGGCCGGGCCGGCGCCGGGGTCGTTGGCGAGCGCCCAGCGGGTACGGCGCAGCACCTCGACGGCCCGGCCGCCGAGCACGGCGTCGGACACGAGGTAGCCGGGGACGTCGGCGACGCCGCCGTAGTAGAGCGCGACGGACTCAGGGGTGATGGGGTCGTCCTGGACGTCGCTCACGAGCTGGGCGCAAGCGGCGGCCAGCGACCGCAGATCGTCGCCGATCGCGACCCGCAGCGCCTCGAGGGCGTCCGGGGTGGCCTTGCGCTTGGCGGTGTGCAGCTCGCGGGCGACGAAGTCGTCGACGGCGCGGCCCTTGGCCTTCTCGCACGGGGCGATGACGTAGCCGCCGGCGGCGAGCTGGTCGACGATCTTGCGGCCCTTCACCCCGCCCGGGTGCAGGACGACGACGCGGACCTCGCCCGACTCCGCGGCCTCGAGCAGCGAGGCGAGCATCCGCTCGTCGGCGCTCTCGGCGCCGCGCGCCACGACCACGGCGGCGTCGCCGAAGAGGTTGGGCGAGCAGGCCTCGACGAGGTCGCCGAGCCCGGACTCGGACGCGAGGTCGACGTCGCGCCGCTCGATCGTGGGGTCCTCGGAACGCGCGGCTGCGACGACCGCGCCGACGACGCGCTCGGCCAGGAAGTCCTCGCCGCCGACGGCGACGACCGCGCGGTGGCGTGCGGCGTCGACCTCGGGCGTGGTGGTGGCCGCGGCCTTGGGGGCGGCGGACTTCTTGGCAGGCGGCATCTCGGCGTCAGCCTCTCACGCCGCCCCGACAAACCGGTCGCACTACCTGCCGCGGCGCAGGAGCCCGAGCGCTCCGGCGTCGTCGACCACGACGGCGAGGTCGCCGTCCTCGTCGGTGCGGCCGACCACCGCCCCGACATCCCGATAGGCCGCGACCGTCTCGGGGGCGGGGTGGCCGTAGTCGTTGTCGACCCCGACGCCGATCAGGGCGATACGCGGCCGGAACGATGTCGCCCAGGCCGCCGACTGGTAGCGCGAGCCGTGGTGCGGCACCTTCACGACGTCGACGGGCGTCACCGGCGTCTGCGCGAGCACGGCGTCCTGCGCCGCCTCCTCGAGGTCGCCGCCGAGGGCGAAGGTGACGCCGTCGACCTCGGCGAGCACGGTCACGCTCGCGTTGTTGGCGTCGGAGCCCTCGCCGCGGATGAACCGCGTCGGCCACACCACCCGCAGGTGGACCGACCCGATCCGCCACTCGTCGCCGGGGGACGCCGTCCGCATCGACGCACCGGAGTCCGTCAGCCAACGCAGCACGCGCCGCTCCTCCCCCGGCGGGTCGTCGAGCGGTGACGTGACCACGACGCCCACGGCCCGGCCGCGCAGGACGCCGGGCAGCCCCTCGACGTGGTCGGCGTGGAAGTGCGTGAGGAGCACGAGCGGCACGCGGGTGACCCCGAGCCGCCGCAGGCACCGGTCGACCAGGGACGGATCGGGCCCCGTGTCGACGACGACCGCCTCGCTCGTCGCCACCCGGAGGACGAGGGAGTCGCCCTGGCCGACGTCGCACATCACGGCCCGCCAGCCCGACGGCGGCCAGGCGAGAGCACCGGGCACGACGACGGGGACGGGCGCCACCGCGACGACCACGCAGGCCACGGCGCCGACGACCAGCGAGGTGCGCAGCACCGGCCCGCCGTGGCGCCGGGCGAGCCACGCACCCGTCGCCGCCAGCGCGGTGACGACGGTGATCGACGCCGCCCCGGCCCAGCCCGACGGCCACGGCAGGCTGCCCGCGAGCACCGAGGTCTGGCGGGCGACGATCGCGATCCACGAGACCGCCCACCCAGCAGGCAACGCGACGACCGAGGCCGCCGGTGCCGACACCAGTCCCACGACCGCTGCGACCAGTCCGAGGGACGTCGCCGGCGCGACCGCGGGCTCGGCGAGAAGGTTGGCGACGACGCCGCCCACCGGCACTCCCCCGCCGATGCCGACCACGAGCGGTGCGACCGCGAGCTGGGCAGCCGCGCTCACCACCACGAGCGCACCGACCGCCCCGCGAGTGCGCTGCCACCACGTGCCTTCCACGAGCCCCGGCCCGGCCCGGGCGGCCACGAGGATCAGCGCGGCCGTGGCGGCCACCGACATCGCGAAGCCGACCGAGAGGGCGAGGAACGGGTCGAGCAGCACGAGTGAGGCGACGGCGACGGCCAGCGCGTCGAGCGGCTTCACCCGCAGGTCGAGCAGCAGCACCACCAGGACGACCGCGGCCATCGCGGCGGCCCGGAGCACCGACGGCTGCGGCCGCGCGACCACGACGTACGCCGCCACCGCCAGACCCACGACGAGCAGCTGCGCGACGCCGCGCCGCAGGCCCACGAGGCGGCCGAGCACGACGACGACGGCGACCACCACTGCGACGTTGCCACCGCTAATTGTGCATAGTTAGGGTGTGCAGATGCGAGCCATCACCTACGCCAGGAAGTCGAACACCGACACGCGCAACCCCGGCAAGAGTGTCCGAGACCAGCAGCGCGAGGCACGCACCGAAGTCGAACGCCGCGGCTGGACCCTCATCGACGAGCTGAAGGACGACGGCATCGGAGCAAGCCGCCACAGCCGTAAGCGCGAGCGCCCCGGCTTCGACGCGCTTCTCGACCTCATCGCCACGCGCAAGGTCGATGCAGTGGTGCTGCCTGAGCAGAGCCGCGCCACCCGTCGCTTATCGATCCTCGGCGCCCTGCTCGAGGAGTGCGCCGACGCCGGAGTGCTCCTCGTGATCGACGGCCGCGAGATGGATCCGAGCAACGCCGGTGACCTCCTACAGCTCGGCGTGCAAGGCGCCGTCGACGTCGCCGAGGTCGAGCGCACCCGCGAGCGGGTCGAGCGCGGGATGCGCGGATCAGCCGCAGCAGGCAGGCCCCACGGGCGCCCCGTGTTCGGGTACACGCGCATCTACTCGCCCTCGAGCCGCGAGCTGCTGCGCGTGGACGTCCAGCCGCAGCAGGCGGCAATCGTGCGTCGCATCGCGGAACACCTCCTCACCGGTGGCACGGTCCGCAGCATCACCCTGGCGCTGAACGCCGAGGGCGTCCCGAATCCGACCGGTCGCGCGTGGCACCCGTCGAGCGTGCGACGCATGATCGTGTCGCCGACGTACGCCGGGCGCAGGGTGCACCGCGGGGCAGTCGTCGGCGACGGTGACTGGCCCGCGATCCTCACCCTCGACGAGCACCTGGCGCTCGTTGCGGCCATGACCGCGCCCGGACGAGCCTCCAAGCGCCCCAGCGTGCGCAAGCACTTGTGCAGCGGGCTCGCGCGGTGCAGCGAGTGCGAAGGCCCTCTGCGCGTCGTCCTCGACCGTCGACGCCCGACCTACGCCTGCGCGACACCGGGGTGCTACCGAGTGACCGTCGGGAAGGAGTCTCTGGACGCCTTCGTGAGCGAGGCCCTCCGGGCTCGGCTCGCGCGTCCGGACGTCGTCGCCGCGCTCGGCCGCGGAGACATCGCAACGGTGCAGGCCGCACGGGACGCGCTCGACGACCTCGACGCACGCCGCGCGGACGTGCTCGCGATGCTCGCGGACGGCACGCTGCGCCGCGCCGAGGCAACCCCGATCCTGAAGAGCATCGACGCCGAGCGTCGCGACGCCGACGCGCGCGCCCTCGCCGCCGTCGGCTCCCGCGAGCTCCTCGATCTCGACGTCAACAGGCTCGACGCTCCGACGCTCGCGCGCGTCGCCCCCCTTGTCCTGTCACGTGTCGTCGTCCGACGATCGGCGCAGGTTCGTGGGCACAACAGGTTCGATGCGTCGCGTGTGACGTTCGAATGGATCGGCGCGGACTGACGACACGCCGTCGCTTGACTTGCCCGGTTTGCGCGACCTACGTTCGTAACAGGCGATGACCAGCAGCCGCAAGCCGAAGCGAGCCTTTCGGCGGTTGATGTAGCCAACCAGATGCAGTTGCACGTCGGGAAAGACCATCCCGCCCGGACAGGCTCGGGGCGCTTCAGCGGATGGCGAGCACCCGGCAGTCGAATCCCTCTGGATTCCGCACTGCCTGGCGATCTCAACCGACAAGCGAAGCGGAATCCCCGTTCGGGGAGACCGAATGCCGCTCCTACCCTCGATCCAAGATCACACGCTCTACGTTCGCGACGTCGTGGAGCTCCTCAACGTCGACGCCACAACGGTTCGCCGCTGGGTCGCCGACGGGAAGCTGCCCGCCGTACGCGTTGGCAATGTGCTGCGATTCCGCGCAGTAGACGTCGACGCTCTCGTGAAGCGATGACTGCCCTCACACCGGACGCCCTCGAGTTGGCGCGCCAGGCTGCCGACGAGGCCCCGGAGCTCAGCGCTGCGCAGGCCGCGCGAGTCGTCGCCGTGCTCTGCGAGTCATCGAGGTGAGCGACTCAACGCCCATCCCCCGCGACGAGCTTGAGGTCGCCGTGGCGTGCCTGTCGGAGTCGGACCTGCGGGCACTCATGGGCGACGCCGTACGCGCAAACCTCCTCGAGCTACGGCGAGACCCGCGGGGCCTTGTCGGAGTCGGCACCTACAGCGAGCGCGCCGACAGGCGGAAGGCCGCGGAGGCCGTCGCCGACGAGCGCCGTCGCCAGCAGGCCCGCGAACAGGTCCGAAGGGAACGCGCAGACGCCGCCTTCAGGGCTCCAAGTGCCCTCGAAGTCCTCTCGAACGCCCCCGATCACGAGACCGACGACGTGCACCGCGTCGAAGGCTTCCTGCCCCTCGACGGAAGCGCGACCGTCATCGGCGCGGCTAAGGTTGGAAAGTCCACGCTGCTCGTCGAACTCGTGCGCTGCCTCGTCGACGGCGAGCCGTTCCTTGACGCCTACCCGGTGAAGCAGGTTGACGACGGCCGCGTGGTCGTGCTCAACCTCGAGGTGAGCCCGCGCACCTACCGGCGGTGGCTGCGCCGTGCCGGCATCCGCAACGCCCACGCGGTCGGGGTGCTGCACATGCGCGGTACGGGTTTCGAGATCGAGTCGCCCGCAGCCCGAGCCTGGCTGGTCGACCAGCTCCGGCAGGCGTCAGCCCGCGTTCTCATCGTTGACCCGTTCTCGGCCATTTACCGGGGGCAGTCCGACGTCGACAACCGGGAGGTGCGCGGTTGGCTCGACGAGCTGTCAGCCGTGGCGCTCGAGGCCGGGGTGCGGGAGGTGGTGCTCGGCGTGCACGCGGGGCGGGACAAGAGCCGCAGCCGCGGCGCGTCCGCGCTCGACGACTGGCCGGACGCCGTGTGGACGATCACCCGCGACGCGAGCACCAACCTGCGCTCAATCGCCGTCGACGGCCGCCACGACCGCAAGGCCGGCGACGTCGTGCTCACGTTCGACGAGTCGACCCACAGAGTCGCCCTCGACGTCCGCGCCTCCGGGATCACACCAGCACAGCGGAAGGCGCACGAGGCCGACCGACGGCGCGCAGAGCGCTACAGCGCCGACCGTGCCGACGAGATGCAGCTGCTCCACCTGGTCAGAGAGCGCCCCGGCATGTCGGCGCGGGAGCTGCGCTCCGAGCTTCGTTCGCGGCTAAGTAGTGGCGCGGAGCGTGCTGGGCAGGCGATTGACCGCTGCGTGGTTGAAGGCGACGTGGCGAAGGTGAAGGTGGGAAGGTCGACGGTCCTCGAGCTGACTGACAAGGGTCGTGCCCGGATCGAGCTCCCTTCGCTCATCGCAGGGGCGGCGCAGTGATCTGCGTGCCTTGGCAGTCGACCGCGCCGGCGAGGTCTGGGCCGCCTCGGCCGCATCGCCATGACTGTGCCTCGGTGCCTTCGGTGCCTCCCTATAAGCGTGCGAGGCACGCATATCGACGTGCGTCCGTGCCTTGGTGCCTCGGTGGCTTCCAGCGGGACCAAGTCCCACCGAGGCACACAAGGCACACCGGAAGACCAACGAACCCACCCACACTGAGGAGCGAACGATGACCGACTTCTACGACGGCCCTACTCGCGAGCAGGCGGAGGCCGCGCACGCCAATCTCGCCGCCCAGCTCATCGTCGCCTGGGATGCCGCACGACACCTCGCCGACGACCACGAGGCGCGTCCGATGCGCGACCTCCTCGAGACTGCGCCGGCAGACGCTGCTTGGGCGCTCGGCGTGCTGCTCGGACACGCGATCGAGTACGGCGCGGACCGCGCCCTGGACGAGGCCCTCGAGAGTCTGCGGCTCGACGTCGAGGCGGTGGCCTCGTGACGCCGCCTCGCGCCGCTCAGAGCGCCCAACGGCCCGCCTGGGTTCCTCCTGTTCCGAGCCCCACCTCCGTGGAGCCTGATGCCCTCTTCGCCCTCCTGCGGCGCCTCGTCGAGGCGAGCGAGCGGCAGGCGGAGGCGGCGGAACGGCACACCTACCTGCTCGCGGCAATCTTGACCGCGATCGACGACGGCACCGCAGCCAGGATCGAGGGTCGGGCATCGGTGGCCGTGCGGGATGCCGAGGACACGCGCTTCAACCTCGGCCGCCTCACCGACCAAGCCGAGCGGCTCGCCGCCGTCGACCGGGAAGATGGGTAGTGGCGCCGCCCTACGCCGAGGTCGGCGATCTCGAGACACGGTTGGGTCGCGAGCTCCGCGACACCGAGCTTGATCGCGCAGGGACGCTCCTCGAGACGGTCTCCGTCTACATCGACCTTCACCTCGAAACCTGCGTCGACACGATCGCCACCGACTACCCGCAGGTGCTCGTCGACGTCGTGTGCGGCGCAGTGCTGCGTGAGCTCGCTCGCGACCCCAGCCGTGACCCCACCGCCGTCAGCGTGCAGCTCGGCGACACCGCGGTGGCCTACCGCTATGACAAGCCTCGGGGCTCCGCATTGGGGCCGCTCACCGAGGACGAGGTCGCCACCCTGCGACGGGCGTGTGGGCAGCAGTCGACGCGAGGCGTCTCAAGCGTCCCACTGGCGTCGACGTTGCAAGCGATGCCTAACGTCGAGGACGACGAGACTGCTGGCTGGCGGCCGATGTACCCCAACCTCCCCTAACCACCGTGGCCCGGCGTGCACACGAGCGCGGCACGCCGGGCCGCGGTCCTGCCTTACTCCCTCGCAGGCTCGGGTTAACCTCGAAGCGGACAACGGATCCGGTGAGCTGGCCGACACGGCGAGCATCGGTGACGGGCTGGCAGCCGACAAGGTGCAGCACCCACGTGAGGCGCGGACACCGCGCGGCATGCCCACAGCGTCGGGGTGCCGCAGCGAGCCGGCAGCGCTCGTGACACACCACCGATTCTCCGGGTGTGCACGCGCGCGCCCGCATCCCACTTCAGGAGTACCCATGTCCGTCACCCGTGACAGCTTCAACGGGGAGCCGTTCCCCACCGCCGTCGTGCAGAAGATCCTCAACGACTCCCTCGAGGACACCCCTCTGCTCGGCAACATCACCGTCGAGCGCACCAACCGCGAGAGCAAGACCTTCCTCGCCGCCGACCCGTCCGGCTTCGACTGGCGAGCCGAGGGCGCCGAGCTCCCAACCGTCGCGCTCAACGACGACTCCGCCGTGTTCGCGCCCGCGAAGCTCGCCGGCCTCATCGAGATCACCAACGAGGCGATCGACGACAGCGAGTTCAGCATCACCGGCGCCATCACCAACGCGATCCGCGACTCGATGCTCGTCAAGGCCGAGCGCGACACCCTCTACGCGCCCGCCGTCCCGAACGCCGCGGCACCCACGCCCGTCGTGCCCGGACTCGGCGCGGCCGTTTCCGGCGACTCGCTGCGGCTCGCTGCTATCGCCGCGTGCGGCGAGATCCTCGGCGCAGGTGGCAGGCCCGACCGCATCTTCATCTCCCCTGACCTGTGGGTGGCGGAGATGCAGGGCCGCGCGCTCGACGGTGGCAGCCTCGTCGACCCATTCACGGACCTCGGCCTGCGCACCGTCATCGTGCCCAACCTCGACGCCGAGGACGGCATCGTGGCGGACAGCAGCCGTGTCTACGCGGTGTGGCGCAAGGACGCGTCGATCGAGATGAGCGACACCCCTGCGTGGAGCCGCGACGCGTGGTCGTTCCGCGTGAAGGCCCGTCTGGTGCTCGCCATCCCGCAGGTCGCGAAGGCCGCACGGCTGCTCGCCGTCACCCCCTAGCAAGGCAGCTCGGCTCGTGTCCTGGTCGTCACGAGGCGAGAGCTCGAGGCCGCACGGTCAGCGGCGCGACGAGAGCCCGCGGACGCTTCAGGGACGTCGCGGCGGGCAACCCATGACAATGCTTGGTGCGAAGGATGACCGTCGGTACGGTCGGCGGGTGGCAACTCATGCGCAGTCGGATTCAGACTCGAATATGAACCGCGTCTCAGGGCTGACCGACTGGTTGCGCAGTAACGCGCCGTGGCTTGCTGGCCTTGTCTGGGCGGCAGTGGTCGCCGTTCGAGTTGCCATTCTTGCCGACGGGGACTGGGGCAAGGCACAGGCAATTGCTCAGGTTGCGGGGCTCGTTGGCCTCGCCCTGTCTACGGCAGTCGCTGTGCTCCCGTTGTTCCTGGCCATGGTGGCCTTTCTTTGCCTGCTCTGGTTCCGTCGCCGCCGCTTGCTGTCGATGCAGCTTTTGACTGCGGTGCTACTCGTTTCCCTCCTCGTCTTGGCCATGCCAGCGATACAAGCCGTGATCTTGTCGCTAACGGCCTGTGGAGCGGGGCTCATGTGGTGGGCCGTCAAGCGGGAAGACAAAGCCGGGCCCGGAACGGAGTCGGAGTCAACGTCAGAGGAGGCTGACGAATCGGAGGCAATGGGATCGCCGGCACAGGACCCGCCGCTGTCCCCGGAGATCGCTGTGCTGAGCGACCCGGTTGGACGCCTGCTCTGGTACACCCTGACGGCGACGTTTGTGGTGGTGACCTTCTCGTTCCTTGCTCCGTGGGGGGCCACAGAAAGAATCACGTTCACAGATGCCAAAGGGAAGCAGACCTTAGCCGTGGGCTACGTGATCCCGAGCAGCGACTTCTACCTCGTGGTCCCGAAGTCAGATGATCAAATGTTCTACGTGCGCACGGACAATATCGTTCAACGAGACCTCTGCAGCACAGCCAAGTCAGGTCGATCCTTGGAATTGTCAATCGTGGCCCTTGTGGATGGCCGGACGCCGCTGCCGACCTGCGATTGAGGCACGGGGGGGGGTCTCCCGAGCTTCCACCTGCTCCCCGCAACGGGGTCTCTGCACGTAGTTGGCTACGGGTTTTGACCTTTGGCGGCCGCGCTCGGCCCTTCGGCCAACTCGGCTGATGGTTTCAAGGCCGACACCTCTGCCATGAGCTGCTCAATCAACTCACGCTGCGCCCGCATCTCGGTCAGCAGCTCGTCCTCACCCTGCCGCGTTCGCTGTACGAACCATGCCGCTACCGCTGCGGTGATGACGCCGAGCATGGAGATACCGACCAGCATCAAGGCGAAGGCAACCACCCTTCCCACTGGCGTGACGGGAAAGACGTCGCCGTACCCAACGGTGGTGACCGTCGCACCTGCCCACCACAACGCATCACCGATCGTTGAAACGTGAGTGCCCGGGGCGTCTCGCTCGGTGTCGAGCATCGCCAGCGCAGCAACGAGCAGTAGAAGCGCGGTGGCGGCGACGGCAGCTGCGACGGTGCGCCCGATCGCGAAGCGACCTCCGCGCGAGATTACGTAGTTTGCGGCAGTGAACACGCGCAGAACGCGCAGCGGGCGCAGCATCGGCAGCGCCACCAGCAGGAAGTCGATGGGGTGCCGCATGAGGTACTGACCTGGGCTGCCAGAGAGATACGCGCGCAAACCCAAGTCACACACGAACACGACCCAGACGGCGAAACTGAGCAACTCGTCGCCCAATGCCAGACCGGGCGGAAGCGAGGGCCAGACGATAGGCAGGGCGTACAGAACAAGGAATGCGCCGGCGAGGATCAACAAGGGGATCGTTGTTCGGTGCTCATAGCGATCGAGACGTTCGCGAGCAGGCGACGACATCTCCACATCCGGACCGTACCCAGCATCACCCAGGCGGGACCCGCGCCACGCTGGGTACGTGCTCCGGCAACGGGCGCCCCATCTCGCTACGGTGGCCACATCATCGCCGCGAGAAGGCGGCTAACGGGGAACGGGGCACTTCCATGAAACGTGGCTTGACGCTTGGTGTCGCAGCTCTGGCGACTTGCCTGAGTGCGATGACCATTGCCGGGCCGGCCGCGCAGGCCACGCCGACCCAGCCCACGGCCGCGATCGCGGTCACGCCGCGGGCACTCTTGGCGAAGTTGACGGTCGCTGCCGAGGTGGGCTTCTCCTCTTACGCTCGGGAGAAGTTCCAGTACCCGACCGACGCCAACTCCGACTGCCAGAACACCCGCGCCGAGGTTCTCTTGCAGGAGACCCGAACGAAGGCTTCCTTCACCTCGTCGTCGCGCTGCACGGTGCAGTACGGAACCTGGCTCTCCTATTACGACGGGCTCACGATCAAGAAGGCCTCGAGTCTTCAGATCGATCACTTGGTCCCGCTCTACGAGGCATGGACGTCCGGCGCTAGGAAGTGGAATGTCGCCACGCGCAAGGCGTATGCCAACGATCTCTCCTACGGACCCACGCTCGTCGCTGTCTCCGCGTCGACGAACCTGTCCAAGGGTTCGAAGGACCCCGCGCAGTGGCTACCATCTCTGGCCGCCGCCCGTTGCAAGTACGCGATCCAGTGGATGCAGGTGAAGTACCGGTGGCGCTTGACTGTTGACTCGTCTGAGAAGTCGGCCCTTCTGTCCATCCTGTCCGGCGCTTGCGGCACCAAGGCCGTTGTGCTGCCAGCACGCGCCTCGGTGAGCTACACCACCACGACGTCGGGTTCAGGCGGTAGCACTGGGGGCGGTGGCAACAGCAGCGGCACCGACCCGCGTTACGGGACTTGCACGGAGGCCAAGAGCCACGGCCTAGGGCCCTACTACCGAGGCACCGATCCCGAGTACTACTGGTACAACGACCGAGACAACGACGGCATCGTCTGTGAATGAAATGGCTGCCCGGTTGTCGTCCGTGTAGGTGACGGCTTGTGCAGGCCGGGCGCCCTCGACCCGATGATTGAAGGGTCGTTGACGGGCGCGTGGCAACGGCAGGGGAACGTCGACCAGCAGACGACCGACGGGCTGACTGTCTGGACGACACCTACGACGAGTCGGCCCCGGCGAATTCGCCGGGGCCGACTCGTCGTAGGTGTCACTCGTGCTGAGATCCCTCAGCCAGTCGGACATCGACCTCTTGGTCCTCCGTCAGGCCCGGGACGGCCACGCACGCCGACTTCAGCACCTCGGCGAGTTGCGTGACGTCCAGTTCATGTCGAGCCACGCGCATCGCCACCTCGTAGACCTCGGAGTCCGACAGCAGAAGGGTGTGAGCATTCAGCGCGAAGAAGACTCGGGTCGCCGTGAACGCCGTGCGCTTGTTTCCCTCCAAAAAGGGCTGATGGCCGTCGATGCTCGTCCACAAGGCCGCAGCCTTGTCATACAGGGTTGGGTACGCGTCCTCACCACCTACGGTCTGCTGCGGCCTGGCGACCGCCGCTTCGAGACCTGAGGGGTCTCGAAGCGGCGCATCGTCCAGATCGTCGTGAATGCGGACCACGTCAGCGACGGTGAGGTAGTGCGTCATCGTCTTGCTCCAGTTGGCTCTAGCCCCTGAGCTTGTCGAGGGCGACCACGTGGCGCTCCTGCGTCTCCGTGACCACAGCTCCGATGAGTTCCGCGCGGCCGGGACCATCAAGAAACTCGCGGAGCAGGTTCGTGATGGTCTCGTTCGCGCTACGGCGCGTGTGGAACGAGTACGTGCGGAGTGCCTCGTGCAGATCGGGATCAAGCCGAACGGTTACGGCTTGACGCTGGATGTCGTGCGTGTGGACTTCGTTCATTGCCGTCCTCCGGTGGTCGAGGGGAGGACGACGCAGCGGGGAAGACTGCTGTGTCACTGGAATCGTTGGCTGCGTCGTTTGTGAGAGGTTTGGGATACCAAGCGAGGATGCTTTTTGGCGACGAGTTGCTGGCTAGGTTTCTGATTGCTCGCGGTTTGCTAGGTCTCTGAAGTTCTCGCGGTTGTTGGAGTTGGCCACCTCCGTGACGCCATGATGGCATGCTATCAAGATCATTACAACCCAATCTCGAAGTTCTCCCCTGCCCCTCCTAGCAATGCGCATTGCCGCCGCTCACCGCCGTCAGGTGGGCGAGGCCCGAGTCGCGCATGGCCTGTGCGAGCTCGGGGCTCTGCGCGGACGTGTCGCCGACGACCAGGCCGGGCAGGAGGCCGCGGACGTCCGACGACCGGTCTGAGACGGATGCCCGCAGCGACTCGCGGACGGCACCCGCACCGACCTGGACCGGCGGCGGGCCGCGCACGACCTCCACCGTGTCGGCCATGAGCGTGGCAGCTCGGCCACGACGTGGATCCGCGGGAAGGAGCCGGCCGGTGGCGTGCAGTCCGGTGCCGGGCAGCAGCGAGGCGACGCCTGCGGACGCGTCTCCCGATGTGATCACCTGCACCGGCAGGTCGAGCTCGTACGTCTCGCCCGTAACGGTGGCCGTCAGCAGCGCGGCCTCGAACGTCCACGCGTCGTCCATGCGTCGCGAGCCCGACGTACGGCCGTCGCGCACGCGCGGGTCGGACGTGGTCACCAGCTCGGCCCGGACGAACGAGTGCGCGCCCGCCGCTGCCGCGAGCGGGCCGTCGAGCAGCGGCGCGACCCGCCACGCGGAGACGGACGCCGACAGGAGGACGAGCAGCCCGACGGCCGTGACGTCGACGGCTGTGACGGACGTGCGGCGGGAGGCCAGGGCGAGGGCTGCCGCGACGACGAGCGCGAGCGCCATCGCGAGCCCTGCGGGCGGGAGCGGGATCGACGGCGCCAGCCCGACCACAGCCGCGGCCGAGCCCCAGACGGCGACAGCCGCGATCGAGGCCCTCGTGGGTCGCGCGGTCACACGGTCACCAGCGGCGCGAGCCGCTCGAAGGTGCGGTCGCCGATCCCCGACACCTCGCGCAGCTGGTCGACCGAGGCGAAGCGGCCGTTCTGCGTGCGCCAGTCGATGATGCGGCCGGCCATCACCGGACCCACCCCGGGCAGCGTGTCGAGGTCGTCGACGGTCGCGGTGTTGAGGTTCACGGGCCCGGCCGGTGCTCCGCTCCCGGAGCCGCTCGCTACCGGCGGCGCGGTCGCCGCGTCGTGCGCGACGTCGACCTGCTCGCCGTCCACGAGCAGGCGGGCGAGGTTGAGGCCGCCCGAGCTGCCGCCTTTGCTCAGCCCGCCCGCGGCCTCGATCGCATCGGCCACCCGGGATCCGGGCGGCAGCCGCACCAGCCCGGGACGCCGCACCTCCCCCACCACGTGCACGACGAGATCGGGCTGCGCGCTCGGCGAGGCCGAGCTGCCCGGCCGCCCGGCGAGCGAGCCCGACACCACCGGCATCGGCGTGCCGGGCACGAGCGCGACCGGAGTGGGGGCACCGCCGGTGACCGTACGCAGCAGCAGCCACGCGGCGAGCGCCGTGACGCCGACGGCGACGAGCACCGGGCGCGCCGCCATAGGCAGCACCCAGCGAGGTGCGCCCGGGGACGGACCGGTGCCGTCGTCGTCGTGCGGCGCTGCCCCGCCCGCGGCGAGCGCTCGGAGCCGCTCACGGACTGCGTCCGGGTCGGGGCGGGGTCGAGGGCGGGGCAGCACGCCCGATGCTCGGCCGCGTCCTGCGACCTCCTCCCACGCGGCGCCTTACCGCCTGGGGACGACACGGCCCCGTCTCTGCCTGGGGACGGCCCGTCAGGAGCGGGTGACGACCGCCTGCAGGTTCTTCCGATGACGTACGACGACGAGCACGGTCAGCAGCGCGGCGAAGGCGATGTCGCTGCTGGGGTCGTCGAACCACAGCGCGGCGGGCACGAGCATCAGGCAGCCCGCGACCGAGGCCAGGCCGATGCGGCGCGTGACCGCCCACGCGCCGGCGAACACCACCAGCACGGGGATCGCCCAGAGCGGCTGCACCGCGAGGATCGCACCGAACGACGTGGCGACCCCCTTGCCACCCTTGCCGCGCAGCAGCGGCGAGGTCACGTGCCCGAGGACGGCGGCGAGGCCCGCGACGAGCGCGGGCACGTGGAGGCCGAGGGCCTCGAACCCGACCACCACGACGTAGCCCTTGAGGATGTCGACGACGCCGACCAGGACGCCGACCTTCCAGCCGAACGCGCGGCCGGCGTTGGTCGCGCCCGGGTTGCCTGAGCCGACCGCTCGCAGGTCCGTGCTCCGCAGCCGCGCGATGCCCGCGGCCGGGTTGAGCATGCCGACGGCGTACCCGATCACAGCGGCACCGACGACGAGCAGCACCTGCACGGCGATGCTGCTGCCGGCCCAGGTGACGGCGAGACCGACGTACGCCTGCATCACGCGGTGGGGCGCGGGCACACGGCGACCGCGACCATGCCCGGGCCGACATGGGCGCCGACGACGGCACCGACCTCGCTGACCATCACGACCGAGTCGGTGAGCCGCGTGTGGATCTTGGCGGCCAAAGTGCTGGCGCGCTCAGCCGCGTCGAGGTGGTGGACGGCGATGTCGCACGGGCGGCCGTCCGCGCGCTCGACCACGATCTCCTCGAGCCGGGCCAGGGCGCGCGAGCTCGTGCGCACCTTCTCCAGCGGCGTCACGCGTCCTTCGACGAGCTCGAGGATGGGCTTCACCGCCAAGGCCTGGCCGAGCAGCGCCTGGGCCGCGCCGATCCGGCCACCGCGGCGCAGGAAGTCCAAGGTGTCGACGTAGAAGAGCGCCGAGCTGCTCTCCGATGCGCGCACGCACGGCCGCAGCGACGTCCTCGAGGGACCCGCCTGCCTGGGCCACCCTCGCGCCGTCGAGGACGCCGAAGCCCATGCCCATCGCGACGCTGCGCGAGTCGATGACCTCGACGGGGATGGTGGCGTCGCGCGCGGCGAGGTGCGCGGAGTCGTAGGTGCCGCTCATGTCGCCCGACAGGTGCACCGACACCACGGCGGTCGCACCGGCGGCTGCGGCGTCCGCGTAGGCGCGGGCGAAGCGCTCGGGCGACGGGCGCGAGGTGGTGACGACGCCCCAACGGCGCAGCGCGGCTGCGACCTCGGTCGGCGTGATCTGCGTGCCCTCGTCGTACGCCTGGCCGTCGACGACGACCTGCACGGGCACGACGGTGATGCCGTTGGCCGAGACGAGGTCGGCCGGCAGATAGGCGGTGGAGTCGGTGACGACTGCAACCCTGCCCATAGCGCCGACCCTACCCACTGCCACCCGGTCGCTGAGACTGATCGATCCGTCGCTTCCCGGTGCAGGAAGCGACGGATCGGTCAGTACGAGCGGGGTGGGGCTAGGCGGGGACGATGTTGACGAGCTTGGGCGCGCGCACGATCACCGTGCGGATCCCGGCGCCGCCGAGCGAGGACACGACCGCGGGCGAGGCCAGCGCCAGCTCGCGCAGCTCGTCCTCGGAGATCGACGGCGGCACCTCGAGCCGGTCGCGGACCTTGCCCGCGACCTGCACGACGCAGGTCACGGTGTCCTCGACGAGCAGCGCGGGGTCGACGGTCGGCCAGCCGACCAGAGCCACCGTGGGCTCGTGGCCGAGCCGCTCCCACATCTCCTCGGCGGTGTACGGCGCGACCAGCGACAGCATGATCGCGACGGCCTCGGCGGCCTCGCGCACAGCGGGGTCGCCGCCGCCGACGCCGGAGTCGATCGCCTTGCGCGCCGCGTTGACGAGCTCCATGGTCTTGGCCACGGCGACGTTGAAGCGGAACGACTCGACCGCCTTGGTCGCCTCGTCGACCGCCTTCGCCGTCGCGCGGCGCAGCACGAGGTCGCCGGTCGTCACGTCGACGCCGACGGGGCTCGTCACGTCACCCGAGAGGCGCCACGCGCGCGACAGGAACTTCTTCGAGCCGCTGGGCGAGACGTCGGCCCAGTCGATGTCGTCCTCCGGCGGGCCGGCGAACACCATCGTCAGGCGGACGGCGTCGACGCCGTTGGTCTCCAGCTCGTCGGAGAGCCGCACGAGGTTGCCGCGCGACTTGCTCATCGTGGCGCCGTTCATCCCGACCATGCCCTGGTTGAGCAGGCGGGTGAAGGGCTCCTCGAAGTCGACCAGGCCCATGTCGTGCAGCACCTTGGTGAAGAAGCGCGCGTACAGCAGGTGCAGGATCGCGTGCGTCACGCCGCCGGTGTACTGGTCGACCGGCGCCCACTCGCGCGCCTGTGCCGGGTCGAACGCGACGTCGGTGCGCGACGGGTCGAGGAAGCGCAGGAAGTACCACGACGAGTCGACGAACGTGTCCATCGTGTCGCTGTCGCGCCGGGCTGCCTCGCCGCAGCGCGGGCACGGCACGTTGACCCAGTCCTCCGCGGCCGCGAGCGGCGACTGGCCCTTCGGCGACAGGTCGAGTCCGTCGGTCGGCGGCAGCACCACCGGCAGCTGGTCCTCCGGGACGGGGACCTCACCGCACGAGGGGCAGTGGATGATCGGGATCGGCGTGCCCCAGTAGCGCTGGCGCGAGATCAGCCAGTCGCGCAGGCGGTAGTTGATCGCGCCGGTGCCGAGATCCTTCTCCTCGAGCCACGCCACCATGCGCTCGATGGCGTCGGCCTTGCGCAGGCCGTCGAGGAAGCCGGAGTTGATGGCCGCACCGTCGCCGGCGTACGCCGCTGCGCTGTCGTCGAAGTCGTCCGGCGACTGCACGACCTGCACGATCGGCAGGCCGTACGCCGTGGCGAAGTCCCAGTCGCGCTGGTCGTGCGCGGGCACGGCCATGATCGCGCCCGTGCCGTAGTCGGCCAGCACGTAGTCGGCGGCGTACACGGGGATGCGCTCGCCGTTGACCGGGTTGATCGCGTAGCGCTGCAGGAAGACGCCGGTCTTGACCCGCTCGGACGACAGGCGGTCGATCTCGCTGACCTGCTTCACCGTCTCGAGGTAGGCCTCGAAGTCGGCCTGGGCGTCGGTGCCCGCGGCCAGCTCGGCCGCGAGGTCGGAGTCGGCGGCCACGACGAAGAACGTCGCGCCGAACAGCGTGTCCGGGCGCGTCGTGTAGACGGTGACGGGCTCGTCGCGGCCCTCGATCGCGAAGTGCACGTGCGCACCGGTCGAACGCCCGATCCAGTTGCGCTGCATCAGCAGCACCTTCTCGGGCCAGTTGCCCTCGAGCTGCGACATGTCGTCCAGCAGCCGGTCG
This sequence comes from uncultured Actinomycetes bacterium, assembly GCA_963843975.1. Classification (GTDB taxonomy): domain Bacteria; phylum Actinomycetota; class Actinomycetes; order S36-B12; family CAIYMF01; genus Longivirga. The sequence continues at coordinate 1,428,969 of CAWJMG010000003.1, forward strand.
GCGTAGTCGGTGATGCGCATGTACCACTGCGTGAGCTTCTTCTTGGTGACGACGGCGTCGCACCGCTCGCACCGGCCCTGCACGACCTGCTCGTTGGCCAGCACGGTCTGGTCGTTGGGGCACCAGTTGACGTTGCTGTCCTTGCGGTAGACCAGGCCCCGCTCGAACATCTGCAGGAAGAGCCACTGGTTCCAGTGGTAGTACCCCGGGTCGCTCGTGTGCAGCACGCGGTCCCAGTCGAACGAGCACGCGTAGCGGCGCATCGACGAGCGCTGCTGCTCGATGTTCTCCGCCGTCCACTTCACCGGGTCGGCACCGCGCTTGATGGCTGCGTTCTCCGCGGGCAGGCCGAAGGAGTCCCAGCCGATCGGGTGCATGACGTTGAAGCCCTGCTGCACCCAGTAGCGCGCGATGACGTCGCCGAGCGCGTACGCCTCGGCGTGACCCATGTGCAGGTCGCCCGACGGGTACGGGAACATGTCGAGCACGTACTTCTTCGGGCGCGTGTCGTCGGGCCGGCCGCTGCGGAAGGGCGCGATCTCGTCCCAGACCGGCAGCCACTTCTCCTGCACGGCATGGACGTCGTACCCGGCCTCGCGGCCGTCGAACTCGGCGGTGGTGTCGCTCTGGCTCATCGATGTCTCTCGTCAGCTCGTCATGGCCCCGGACAAGGAAAAACCCCTCACGCAGGAGGGGTCAGCCGCACCGGTGCCGCCGGCGGGGGTGCCTAGCGGCTGTCGTTCCGGTGCGGCCCCGTAAGCAGGAGGCCGTTTCGCACCCGTCCAGGATAGCCGAGCCGGGCGTTCTTCCTCGCGCAGGATGGCGGGTCAGGACCTCGGCGTACGGCGGAGCACGGCGACCACGAAGTCGGCGCCGTCCTTCCACGGCCGCAGGTCCCAGGTGGAGAACAGGTGCTCGACCTCGAACCCGGCCGTGGCCGCGTCGGCGGCGAGGTGCTCGGGCTCGTAGCCGCGGCCGGTCGCGAACCCGAGGACCGCGGGGCCGTCGTCGACGAGGTGGGCGGCCAGGCGCTCGAGGACGGCGCTCTCGGTGCCCGGCGCCACGAAGACCATGACGTTGCCGGCCATGACCGCGCCGTGGAAGGGCTCGGTGTGGCCCTCGGCCGCGAGGTCGAGCTCGGTGAGGTCGGCCACGTGCCAGGACGGGCCGGGGTGGTCCTCGCGGGCGGCCGCCACGAGGACGGGGTCCGCATCCACGCCCACCACGGTGTGGCCGCGGCGGTGCAGCTCGGCACCGACGCGCCCGGTGCCGCTGCCGGCGTCCAGCACCCGCGACCCGGGCGGTACGAGCGCGTCCAGCAGCCTCGCCTCGCCCGAGATGTCGCGGCCCTCCGCGGCGTACGCGCGGAACGTGGCGACGTACTGCTCGGAGTGGTCGTCCGGAGTCTCGGTCGCCCAGCGGGTCGGCTCAGCCATGCGCCCAGGCTACGGCGATGAGGGACTACCAGCGGGCGAGGAGGTCGGCGGCGAGGGCGCGACCGATGGCCGTGTGGACCTCCCACCCCCAGTGCATCCCGTCGGGGTTGCCCGTGCCGGCGGCCAGCGACGGCGCCACGATCGGGTCGAGCTCGACCAGGCCCGTGCCATGGGCGGTGGCCCAGCGACGCGCGGCCGAGACCGCGGGGTCGTGCTGGCGGTGCGACGGGTACGACGGCGCCGCGTGCGGCGACGGCCCGAGCAGCACCGCCGGGATCCCCGGCCGGTAGTGGTGGACGCCGTCGACGATGCGGCCGAGGTAGTGGTCGGTCGCGGCCTGCGGCAGCTGCCGCATCCGGCCGTCGGTCGCGCGGATCACCCACGGCGCCGCGGCGTTGTACGCCGTCCGCACGCGCCGGCGCAGCGATCCCGGGCGCACGAACGGGATGCCCTCGCGCAGGTACGTCGGCAGCGCCGCCGGCAGGTGGTCCATCTGCCCGACGCCGAGCACGAGCGCGTCCGCGCGCGGCATGAGCTCGCCCCAGGTGTTCGGGTCCTTGGTCAGCGACCACCAGGCATCCCGCGCGGTCCAACCGAGGCGTGCGACGAGGTCCGCGTGCACCTCCTCGCCGAGCGCCTCGGTCAGCGCCACGGCCATCACCTGCGGATAGAGCCGCGGGTCGCTAGGCCGGTGGGCCTGGTCGGGCCCGTGGAAGGCGAGTGAGTCGCCGAAGACCAGGACGTGCCGCGTCACCGGCTCACTGCCCGAGCTCGGTCAGGACGGCGTCGAGCTCGGTGACGAAGCGGTCGGCGTCCTCGAGCGAGAAGCACAGCGGCGGCCGGATCTTCAACGCGTCGTTGTAGATGCCCGCAGTGCCGACGAGCACGTGGTGCTCCTTGAGCCCGTTGACGACGGCGAGGGTGAGGTCCTCTGCCTCGGCGTACGACGCGAGGCCGAACTCGAGCGCCACGAAGAGGCCTGCGCCCCGCACGTCGCTCGCAGCCGGATGCCGCGAGGCCAGCGAGCGCAGCGACTCCTGCAGGTGGGCGCCGACCACGCGCGCGTTCTCCTGCAGTCCCTCCTCGCGGACGACGTCGAGCACCGCCTGCGCTGCCGCGATCGCGACGGCGTTGCCGCCGAAGGTGTTGAAGTAGCGCATGTCGCGGCCGAACTCGGACACGACCTCGGGCGTCATCACCGTGGCTGCGACGGGGAACCCGTTGCCCATCGGCTTGCCGATCGTCATGAGGTCGGGCACGAACGGCGACTCGGCCGTGCCGTGCCGCTGGAAGCCCCACATCGCGTCACCGGTTCGACCGAAGCCGGGCTGCACCTCGTCGGCGAGGTAGACGCCGCCGGCCGCGGCGACGACCGAGCGCACCGGGGCGAGGAAGCCGGCCGGGTCGGCGAGCACGCCGTCGGAGGCGAAGATCGAGTCGGCGACGAAGGCAGCGAGCTTCACGCCGTGCGCAGCCAGGTCGTCGATGGCCTCCTGCACCTGCGCGGCAAACCAGTCCCCCAGCGAGTCGTAGCCCGACCAGTCGACGCGGCGCGTGTCCGGCGCCGGCACCCACCGCACCCAGTCGGGAAGCGCGTCGACGCCGATCAGCGACGGCGAGATCGACGCGATCTCGGTCGAGACGCCGTGGTACGCGTTGCGCGTCACGATCACGCCGGTGCCGCCGGTGTGCTTCTTGGCGATGCGCAGCGCGAGGTCGCCAGCCTCTGACCCGGTGCACGTGAACATCACGTGCCGGAGCTCGCCCGGCAGCGTCGAGAGCAGGTCCTCGGCGTAGTCGACGATCGCCTCGTGCAGATAGCGCGTGTGCGTGCTCAGCACCGCCGCCTGCTCCGCGATCGCAGCGGTCACCCGGGGGTGCGCATGCCCCACGGACGGCACGTTGTTGTAGGTGTCGAGGTACTCCACGCCGTCGAGGTCGTACAGCTTGGTGCCGGAGCCGCGCACGATGTGGAGCGGCTGCCGGTAGAAGAGCCGGTACGCCGGGCCGAGCGCGTCGATGCGTCGACGCACGAGGCCGCCGGTGACGGGGTCGAGCCGGTCGAGATCGGCCGGGTCGAAGTACGACGACGGACCGATCGTGCGGGGCTCGCTCATGACACTCCCTGGACGGGGCTGGGCGGCTCGGCCGCGACGAGGCGGCGCAGCGCAGCGATCGCGTGGCCGTTCGCGCGCAGCGTGTGATGGGCGTTGCCGGGATTGGTCGCGGCGAGCCAGGAGTTGACGAGCATCCGCTGCGCCATCCGCGCCCGGACCAGGTGCGGCAGCAGGTCGATCTCGTCTGCGGTCAGCGGGCGGGTGCTCACGTACCCGTCCGCCAGGTCGTACGCCGGCCGCCACGGGTCGACCGTCGGGTCGGCGAGGGCCTCGACCGAGGGCACGGCGTACGCCATGGCCACCGCGAGATCGGCCACGACCGCGGTGCTCACCATGTCGCCGAAGTCGAGGATGCCGCTGACCCAGCCGGCGTCGTCGACGACGACGTTGTCCATGTTGGCGTCGTTGTGCACGACCTGGTGCCGGACGCGCACGAGCCCCGGCGCGGTCACGGCGTCGTACCGGTCGAGCTCGGCCTCGACGTCTGCACGTGCCTCGGCGTCGTCGATGTGGACCAGGTGCGGTCGCAGGGTCGCGAGCCTCTGCAGGTCCCACGCCAGCACCCGATCGGCGCCGGGGTGCGAGAACCCCACCAGCGCGAGCGAGAGCCGCCCGATGGCGGCGCCGACCGCCCGGCGCTGCTCGGGTGTCGTGCGGTCGTAGTCGAGGGTGCGGCCCGGCAGGAACGACAGCACGCGCATGAGCCTCGGCTCGCCGTCGGTGCCGGCAACCGTGCAGGACGCAGCGCCGCCGACGTCGGGCACCACCCGCGGGAGGGGGAAGCCTGGGTCGACGCGGGCGACGTGCTGAAGGGCGGCGAGCTGCATCGTGACGACCTCGACGTCGTCGGCCGGGTTCGCGATCTTGAGCACGTAGCGGTCGGCGCCGACCGTGAGGCCGAAGGTGTCGTCGCGCTCGGTGTCGAAGCGGCGCACACCGGTGACCGCGAGGCCGTACCTCTCCGTGGCCAGCTCGACGGCCCGCTCGAGCCCGAGCGGTGTGAACGGCGCCGCGATCGCGTCGTCGGTGCGCAGCTCGTCCACCCGCCGCACGCTATCCGACGACCTCGCTCAGTCCGCAGGCTCGGTGCGGGTGCGGCGGAATCGGGCGCGCAGGATCTGGATGTCGGTCAGCACGACCTGCGGATCAGGGTCGCCCTTCTCGCCGTACCAGCCCGCGAGGCGGCCGGCCCGGCTCACCGCCCGGAGGCGCCGCTCGACGTCGGCGCGCAGGTGGCGCGGAACGACGATGAGCAGCTGATCCGCTTCGCGCAGGCGCATCTCGCGGGCGGGCACGAGCGGCTCGTGGTCGCGCGCGATGAGGCTGACCACCGCACCCTTGGGCAGGCGGAGCTCGCCGATCGTGACCCCCTGCAGCTTCGAGCCGCCGGGCACGTCGAACTGCAGGACGTCGGCATGGATGTCCTCGAGAGGCGCTGCCTCGATCGCGATCTCGGCGGTGTGCTCGGGGTCGACGACGCCGAGACGCCGGGCGAGGAACGGCAGCGGCGGCGCCTGGATCAGGGTGAACACGACGACGAGCAGGAAGACGACGTCGAAGATCTCCTGCGCCACCGGGAGACCCTGGCTCAGCGGGATGGTCGCGAGCACGACGGGCACCGCGCCCCTCAGCCCGGCCCACGACAGGAACGCCTGCTCGCGCACGCCGACGCGGAACAGGAACGTCGAGAGCACGACCGACGCGGGCCGCGCGACGACCAGCAGCACGGTGCCGAGGACCAGCGCCGTCGGCAGGGCCGCGAGGAGTCGCTCGGGACTGGCCAGCAGGCCGAGCAGCACGAACAGACCGATCTGCGCGATCCAGCCGAGCGCCTCGACGAAGCCGACCGTGGTCGACCGGTGCGGGAGGTCGGCGTTGCCCAGCCAGAGCGCGGCGACGTAGATCGCGGCGAAGCCCGAGGCCTCGACCACGCCGGCCGCGGCGAACGCCAGCATCGCGATGGCGACGGTGGCGACCGGGTAGAGACCGGACGACGGCAGCGCGACGCGGCGCAGCATCTCCTGCCCCAGCCGCGCCACGACGAGGCCGATGAGGACGCCTCCGACGAGCTCGTACACGACGAGGCCGAGGGTCGACCACGGGTTGAGCGAGTCCCAGCCGTCCGAGGCGAGCAGCGTGACGAGCAGGATCGCGAGCGGGTCGTTCAGGCCCGACTCCGCCTCGAGCGTCGACGAGACGCGGCGCTTCACCGGGAACCGGCGCAGCACCGAGAACACGGCGGCGGCATCGGTCGAGGACACGACCGCTCCGAACAGCAGCGCCGTGCGCAGGTCGAGGTCGAGCAGCAGGTGCAGGAAGCCGGCGGTGACCGCGACGCTGACCGCGACGCCGACGGTCGCGAGCATCAGGGACCGGCCGAGCACCGGGCGGATCGAGTCCCACCGGGTGGTGAAGCCGCCCTCGGCCAGGATGATCGCGAGGGCCACGAAGCCGAGCACGCGCGTGAGGGCGGCGTCCTCGTACTCGATGCCGAAGCCCGCCTCGCCGAGGACGAGGCCGAAGCCGAGGTAGATGAGCAGGGTCGGCAGCCCGGCCCAGCGCGAGAAGCGCACCGATACGACGGCGAGCAGCAGCACGCCCGTGCCGACGAGCAGCGCGGTGTAGAGGTCGTGCGTGGTCATCGCGCGCGACCGTGGTACGCGGTCGGGGTTCGCGGCACGGCGGAGCAGGCCCTGATCGGGACCGCTCTGCAGGTCACGCGCCCTCCGTCCGCCGTGGCGTGCGACTCACCCTACTGAGCCCCCGTCACATGCAGGTTTCGCGAGGTTGCGCCCGGAGACGCCCACGGCCGGCCCGGGGTCTCCGGGGCCGGCCGCAGTGGGGTGGGATCGATCGAGAGGTCGTGCTGCGCGAGGTGCGGTGTCAGCTGTGCTGGCCCGCGCCCGCTGGCTTGCCGGCGTGCGACGGCTTGCCGTGCTCGGCCTTGTGCGAGGCGGCGTTCGAACGGCCGTGCTCGCCGGGCTGCGCCGGGGTCATGCGCGAGTCGACCGGGCCGGTCGGCGAGGGAGTGGCCTTCTTCGCGAGCAGGACGGCGGTGCAGTAGTCCTCGACCGTGCCGTCACCTGCGGCCGTCACGAGCGACTGGGCGGCGGGGTTGCCCTTCTCGGCCTTCGCGTACGACAGGCCGCCGTGCGCCCACGCGGTGCAGAGGCCGAACGCCGCCGGGCCGGTGGCGTCCGGGCCCTTCGTGCGGTCGGCGGACGGCGTCGCCGTGCCCGTCGCGTCGTCGGTCGCGTCGTCCGTGGCACCGCCGGTCGAGTCGTCGGTGGTGGTGGACGACACGGTGCTGGTCGCGTCGTCCGAGACCGACTCCGACTGGTCGTCCGAGCCCGACTCGTCGTCCGACGCCGTCGCCGCGTGACCGCCCGCGTTGCCCAGGGCGACCGGGACGGCGACCGCTGCCGTGGCGGTGCCCGCCAGGAGGACGGCGCCGACGGCCGCAGCGGCGGCCTTGGAGGTGAGCAGTGCGCTGAGCAGCATGGCGGTTCCCTACGTCGTCGACGGGGGTGTGCCCGTCTGCGCGGAGAACGGCCCGATGCAGCGCCCTGTTACGCCCGAGACGCGTTCTGCGACATAACTGCGCCATCCGGGTGACGGATCTTGGATCGCCGTGCGGGAGGCCTCAGGAGTTCGTGAACGAGGCGCCGAACGCCGTCCCGGAGGTCTGCCGGATGTTGCCCGAGCGGTCCGTCACGGTGACCCGCCACAGCGTCCACGTCCCTGCGGGTGCATGGGCCGGGAGGAATCCGGACGTGGTCCAGACGCCGTTGTTCAGCGTGCCGCTCACGAGGCAGAAGTCGATCGCCTCAGAGCAGGGGTCCGAGCCCGCGAAGGCTTCGAGCCCGACGCGCGTCGGGTTCGACGCCGGTGCGAACTCGAGGTCGATGCTCGCCACGCCCGAGAGGGCGTCGGTCGCCGTCACCGTGAACCTCACCTCGGCCTCCTGCGCGCCCGTGCTGACCGACGGGGTGTCGACCGTCACCGACGTGACGACCGGCGCAGTCTCGTCGCCTGAGCCGGTCTGCTCGATGCTCGTGGCCAGCGGGTGGTTCGGCACCTCGTCCGGGTTCTCCAGACGCGAGTTCCCCGCGCGGTCGCCTGCGGAGATGGAGACGAGGTCGTACGTGCCCTTGCCGATCCACTGGGGGAAGACCCCCCAGGCGCGGTACCAGCCGTCCTTGAGCGTCCCGCTCTCCAGGCAGTACGGCGTCTCGGAGAACTTGATGTCCGCGACCGCCGGCAGGTCGGGTCCGCAGGTCGGCGCATCGGCGGGGTTCACGTGCATCGCGGGGAAGGGCCACAGGTAGTCCACGACCCGGCCGTCGACCCGCTTGACGCGTCCCCACTCGAGGTAGAGGCCGCTCACGCCCGAGAGGGCATCGGTCACGTGGATACGTGCGCCGACGAGCTGATCCGCATCGGTCGTGCTCACGGATGGGGTGAGCACCTCGACCGCCCGCACGACCGGTGCGATCGAGTCGCCCGGGCCGATCTGCTTGAAGCTCACGGAAAGCCTGCGGTCGACCAGGGTGTCCCAGGGCAGACTGCGGCGGTTCCCGGCCGCGTCCCACATCGCAACACGCATCAGCCGATAGGTGCCCGTCGGGGCCCACCTCGGGATCCAGCTGCGCATCTCGTACACGCCGGCCTGCGGTGTGCCCGACACCAGGCAGATGGAAGCTCTCACCCTTCGGCGGCGTGGGTGCATGGCGCGACGCCGTGCAGAACTGGTCCGCGAAGGCTGTGCCCGCCTGGAAGTCGACCTTGTTGGGCGTGGAGCCCGAGGGCAGGCGGCGGGCGAACTCCATCGACACGCGCGCGAGCCCGGTGCCCTTGTCAGCGACCCGGAACCGCACGGCGACGACGCGGTCGGCGTACGTCGTGCTCACCGTCGGAGTGCCGAGTGCGATGCTGACGAGCGAAGGCGCTGAGATGTCGAAGTAGCAGGACTTCTGGATGTCGCCGGTGTCCTTGCGGCAGTAGTCGACGCCCGTGCCACCGTCGACGTCGTCCGCGCCCGAGCCACCCACGATCGAGTCGTCGCCGGACCAGCCGTCGAGCTCGTCGCCGCCCGCGTCGCCCCACAGCCCGTCAGCACCGGGTCCGCCCATGGAATAGTCGTCGCCCGACCCGAGGTGCACCTCGTCGTCGCCGTACCCGGCGCTGACCCAGTCGTTGCCGGCTGCGGTGTCGATGTAGTCGTCGCCGCCGAGCCCGAAGACCGTGTCGTTGCCGCCGAGGCCGAAGATGACGTCGTCGCCCGCGGTGCCGCAGATGATGTCGTCGCCCTCGGTGCCGGTGGCCACGCCGTCCACGACGAAGACCGTGCAATCAGCGGTGGTGTGCGCCGCAGCCGCGGCGGTGGACGGCAGTGCGACTCCGAGAACGCCCAGGACGAGCGCGGACGACAGCATGACTGCGGCGATCCGCCGCTCCCCCGAGATCATGCGGCGAGGGTACGTGGCGGCCGCCGCCCACGGAAGCCGGGACGCGCCGCACTCACCCCACCGAGTGCGGGCACCCCGGCGACCCCCGGCACCGAGGGCCGATTTCGCCTCTGGCGGGCCTCTCCCTTATGCTTTCCCGGCACGACTGCACGGGGCTGTGGCGCAGCTGGTAGCGCACCTGCATGGCATGCAGGGGGTCAGGGGTTCGAGTCCCCTCAGCTCCACGTAGTAAGAGGTCCGGACCATCTGGTCCGGGCCTTTTCGCGTATCTCGTGCCCTGCGCGGCGCTCGTGCCCGGGCGCGGGTCAGGACTCGTCGCCGAAGACGTCCTCGGGGAGCGAGCGGGCGTTGTGCTCGGTGAGGCGCCAGCGGCCGTCCGCGAGCTCCTCGAGCACCGACCACGCGCAGTTCACGAGGCCGCCGAGGGCAGTCCAGTGCTCCTGCGGCAGGTGCAGCAGGGTGCCGATGCCCGCGCGGATCGCACCGCCGTGGCTCGCGACCACGAGCGTGCCGCCCGGCGGCAGCAGGTCGGCGTGCCGGAGGACGGCGTCGCTCACGCGCACCGAGACGTCGGTGCGCGTCTCGCCGTCGCCCGCAGGGACGTCGTCGCCGGAGAGCCAGCGACGGAAGTGGACTCCGTCCGTCGCGATGATCTCGTCGCGCACGAGGCCCTGCCAGCGGCCGGCGTACGTCTCGCGCAGGGCGGGGTCGGTCTCGACGGGGAGCCCCACGAGCTTCTCCCAGCTTCTCAGCGGTGACGCGGGCCCGGGAGAGGTCGCTCGCGACGATCCGCGCGGGAGCAAGGGTGGCGAGGTCGCGTGCTGCTCGCTCGGCCTGGGCGATGCCGACCTCGTCGAGAGGGACGTCGGTCGTGCCCTGGAACCGTGACTCGGCGTTCCACGCCGTACGGCCGTGCCGCCAGAGGACGACCCGGCGCGCGGTCACGCGTCGCTCGCTGCGTCGCCGTCCCGCTCGCTGTGGACGTCGCGCGGCTTGCCGACGGACTCGGGCAGCGGGATGCGGGTGCCGTCCTTCCACAGCCGCTCGAGGCCGTAGTAGTGACGCTCCTCGTCGTGCTGCACGTGCACGACGATGTCGATGTAGTCGAGCAGCACCCAGCGGCCGTCGCGCTCGCCCTCGCGGCGCACGGGGTCGACGTCGATCTTGTCGAGCGCCTCCTCGATGCCGTCGACGATCGCCTTGACCTGGCGGTCGTTGGCGGCGGAGCACAGCAGGAAGACGTCGGTGATGACGAGGGTCTCGGACACGTCGAGCGCGACGATGTCCTCCGCGAGCTTCTCGGCCGCTGCCTCGGCAGCGATGGCGGTCAGCTCCAGCGCACGGGCGGAGGCGGTCACGGACGGTCCTTTCGACGGGGAACGTCCGATTCTCTCACGGACCGGAGGGCTCTCCGACCCGTCGCGCGTCAGGACGCGGTGGGCTTGAAGTCCTCGCCGAGCACGACGATGACGTCGGCGACGCTCTGCCCGTCCTCGGCGACCTTCACCGCCGAGTCCGGCAGGCCCAGGGCCTTGGTGATGTCGGCGCCCCACGCGAGTGACTCGGGCGTCGTGTCGGGGAGGATCACGTTGGTCTTGGTCTGGCCGAACGACGACGCGTTCCCGCCGTTGACGAAGGTGAACCCGGCGTCCACGAGCAGGGTGCGCGCAGCGGTGTTGAGGCCCGGGGACCCGACGCCGTTCTGCACGAGCACGCGGACCTTGGAGTTGGGGCCGGGGGTGCGCAGGGCGTCGGGCAGGAGGTCCTGCACGAGAACGGCGGTGGCCTCCTGGTCGACGCGGTAGGCCGCGGGGCCGCCGGTGTCGATGCCCTGCACCGGGAGGTTCTTGTACGCGACGTCGTCGGCGTTGACGTCGGCGTTGAGGCGCAGGAAGAAGTCGGCGAGCTGCGTGAACGGCACCGTGGCGCGGGCGGAGGCGCCGAGCTGGGTGAGGATCGTCTCGATCTTGGCGCCGTCGGTCGGCAGCTTCGCGACGGTGAGGCGCAGCACCTGCGCGAAGCGCGCCATCCGCGCCTCCTCGGTCTCGCCCTTGTCGAGGAAGGTCGCGAAGGCCTCCGCCTGCTGGCCCTGCAGCACCTGCCCGGGACCGGCCGGCACGATGATCACGGTGGTGCCGTCGGCCTTCTCCTGCGTCACGTCGACGTCGACGTCGGCGGTGATGCCGCCGACCGCGTCGACGAGGCCGGACAGCGCACCCGGGTCGAGCACGAGCGTGCCGTTGACGTCGACGCCGATCGCGTCGGAGAGCGCGCCGGCCGAGCCGCCGGGGTCGGGCAGTCGGTTGATCTGGCCGAACGGCAGCGTGCCGCCCGTGGCGACGTCCATGAGGGTGTTCTGCGGGATGCCGATGACGTTGGCACGACCGAGCGGCCCGCCGACGGACAGCAGCGCGTTGGAGACCGCGACGCCCTGGTCGTCGGCTACCTGCAGCAGCAGCGTCGGCTGGGTGGGCCCGGTGGGCGAGGCCGACGCCGTCGGCTGCGGGTCGGGCGCCGGCGCCTGACGGCTCAACCACGTCCAGGCGAGGCCGGCGACGGCGAGCACGACGATGGCGACGACGCCGAAGACCACGAGCCGGTTGTGGGCGCGGTGCGACTGCACCCGCGCCGCGTCCTCGGCCGCGCGACGGCGGGCCGCACGCCCACCGGCGCTCTGGGCCTCGCTCCAGTCGGCGGGAAGGTCGCCTGCAGGCGGGTCCTCGGCGTCGGGTTCCTGCGGCGCCCACCCGTCGATCTCGGAGTCGGACTCGACGGCCGGCTCGACGTCGGCGGGGGCGTCGTCGCCCGCGAGGCTCGAGGCACCAGCCGATGCCGCTGCGGCCGCTGCGGCGGCCTCGGCGGCACGGCGACGGGCGGCGCGACCGCCGTCCACGGGCTCGGAGCCGCCGTCGACGGGCTCGGAGCCGGCGTCGACGACGTCTGTGTCGTCGTCGGCGAGGGGCTCGGTCACGGGCTCACTGGCAGGCGGGTCCAGCGGCACGGCGATCGGCGGTCCGACGGGGGCGGCGAGCGGAACGCCGGAGGGTGCGCTGGGCTGAGCCTCGTCGACGGCCGCCGGGTGCTCGGCATCGTCCTGCGGCGTCGGCTCAGCGGGCACGACCGGCACGGGTGCGGTCACGTCGGGACCGCCGTCGGCGTCGGGTGCGCCGGGCTGCTGGCCCGGGTAGGGCTCGAGCGCGGGGACCGGGAGCGCCCACGGGTCGGGCGTGGTTCCGTCGCCGTGCTCGTCGCCGGGGCGGGGATCGTCGGTCATGACGACACCTCGCGGTAGAGCCCGTGCTCGGCGACGTACCGCTCGACGCCGTCGGGGACCAGGTAGCGGATCGGGGCTCCGTCGGCGACACGGGCGCGGATGTCGCTCGAGGAGATCTCGAGGGCCGGGATCTCGACGTACGTGACCGAGCCCTCCGGCAGACCCTCGGGGGCTTCGAGCTCGTGGCCCGGCCTGGTCACGCCGACGAGGTGGGCGAGCGACGGGATCTGGTCGGCGCTGTGCCAGGTGGCGATGCCCGCCAGTGCGTCGGCACCGGTGATGAAGAAGAGCTCGACGTCGTCTCCGAGGGCGGCGCGGAGGTCGGCGAGCGTGTCGACTGTGTAGGTGGGCCCGTCACGGTCGAGGTCGACCCGGGACGCCGAGAGGCGCGGGTCGGACTCGGTCGCGATGACGGTCATGGCGTAGCGGTCCTCGGCTGGGCTGATGTCCGGACGGGTCTTCTGCCACTGCAGGCCGGCGGCGACCAGCAGCACCTCGTCGAGCCCGAGTCGGTACGCGACCTCGCTCGCGGCCACGAGGTGTCCGTGGTGCACGGGGTCGAACGTGCCTCCGAGGACCCCGATGCGACGCACAGCCGTACGGCGCCGGTCAGCGGTCGATGTTGACGCGCGTGACGACGAACAGGAGGGCGAGGAGCGCGACGAGGGCGAAACCGCCGAAGAACCACTTCGACGGGAGATCGCTGTGCTCGTTGGCGACCAAGATGGCCTCGGCCAGGAATGCTGCGGCGCTCATCGTGCGTACCCCTCGCTCCTCGCTCCTCGTCGCTCGGCGCGACGCACATGCCCGGGTCCGGGTCGAGGCGAGGATAGCAACGGGCGGGGCCGCATCCCCGGACCGGCCCGCGGACGCGTCCCGATCGTGACCCTCGCTCCACCCGGCCGAGTTGTGGACGCCAGAGCGCCCCTGAAGGGCACTTGGTGACCCTAAGGGTCACGAAGTGCCCTTGAGGGGCGGTGGTGCGACCACTTCTTGGGCGCTTTCGTCACCTGTGCTCGGGTGGTGCGGCGACGCGGGTCAGGTGCGGATGTGGCCGTCGCCGGTCACGACGTACGTCGTGCTGGTGAGCTCGGCCAGGCCCATCGGGCCGCGGGCGTGCAGCTTCTGGGTCGAGATGCCGATCTCGGCGCCGAAGCCGAACTCGCCGCCGTCGGTGAAGCGCGTGGAGGCGTTGACCATCACGGCCGCGGAGTCGACACCGGTGATGAAGGTCTGGATCGCCGACGCCGAGTCGCTCACGATCGCCTCGGTGTGGCCGGAGGACCAGCGACGGATGTGCGTGAGCGCGGCGTCGAGGTCGTCGACCACTCCCGCCGCGAGGTCGAGCGAGTAGTACTCCGCCGCCCAGTCCTCGTCGGTCACCGGCGCGAACACGATGCCCGCCGTTTCGGCGTACGCCGCCATGCGCTCGTCGCCGTGGACCGTGACGCCCTTGTCGCGCAGGGCGGCCAGCGCGCGCGGCAGGAACGCGTCGGCGACGTCGGCGTGCACGAGGAAGGTCTCGGCCGCGTTGCAGACGCTGACGCGGTGGGTCTTGGCGTTGACGAGGATCGCCACAGCCTTGTCGAGGTCGGCGGCCGCGTCGACGTACACGTGGCAGTTGCCCACGCCCGTCTCGATCACGGGCACCGTCGACTCCTCGACCACGCTGCGGATGAGCCCCGCTCCCCCGCGCGGGATCAGCACGTCGACCAGGCCTCGCGCGGTCATGAGGTGCTTCACCGACTCGTGCGTGGTGCCGGGCACGAGCGCGATCGCGTCGGCCGGCAGGCCGCTGGCGACGAGCGCCTCGCGCATCACCTCGACGAGCACGACGTTGGTGTCGTACGCCGACGAGCTCCCTCGCAGCAGCGCCGCGTTGCCGCTCTTGAGGCACAGCACGGCGGCGTCCACCGTGACGTTCGGCCGGGCCTCGTAGATCATGCCGACCACGCCGAGCGGCACGCGCACCTGCCGCACGTCGAGCCCGTTGGGGAGCGTGTAGCCGCGGACGACCTCGCCGACCGGGTCGGGCAGTGCGGCGACGTCGCGCGCGGCGTCGGCGATCGCGTGCAGGCGCTCGGGCGTGAGGGTGAGGCGGTCGACGATCGCCGGGTCGGTGCCGTTCTCGACCGCGCGCACGACGTCGCCGGCGTTCGCGGCCACGACGCGGGCGGTCGCGGCGTCGAGCGCGTCGGCGATCGCGAGGACCGCGGCGTCCTTCTGGCTGCGGTGCAGCGCGCGCAGGGTGACGGCGGCCGCGCGGGCGGCACGGGCCACGTCGTGCACGGCCTCGCGGTCGTTGCTGCTGATGTCGCTCACGGGACGAGGGTACCGGCGGGCCCTTGGCGCCCCTCGTCAGACCGGCGTCTCCTCGACGGCCTCGCCGAGGCGTCGTGCCTCGCGGCGGCGGTGGGCGTCGAGCAGCAGCATCACGGGCGTCGCCGAGATGCCGTGCACGAGGATCGAGCCGATGACCACGAGCGCCGTCACCGACCACAGGTAGTCGCCGGCCGGGAAGTCGCCCTCGCGCAGCGCGAACGCCACGTAGAACAGCGACCCCACGCCGCGCACGCCGAAGAAGGCGATGACTGCGCGCTCCTTCGGCCCCGTCTTGCCCGGGCTCAGGGCCAGCCAGCCGGCGAGCGGTCGTACGACGAGCAGCACTGCGGCGGCCACAGCCACCTCGGACCAGCCGATGCCGACGAGGAGGCCGCGCCCCACTGCTCCCCCGAGCAGCACGATGACGACGACCGTCAGGATCCGCTCGATCTGCTCGACGAACGTGTGCAGCACCACGTGGTAGCGGTGCTGGCGCTCGGCCGCGCGGAGGGTGCAGGCGCACACGAAGACGGCGACGAAGCCGTAGCCGTGCACCATCTCGGCCACGCCGTACGCCACGAACGTCGCCGCGATGGCCACGAACCCCTCGGACTTCTCCGCCAGGTGGAAGCGCTCGGCGAGCGTCGAGAAGAACAGGCGGCCGAGCAGCCACCCGACCGCGAGACCGGTGAGCACCCCGGCCGACAGCCGCCAGGCGACGTCGACGGCGAGCCAGTGACCGAGCCAGGCGGCTGGCGCCACCCCGACCAGGCTGATCGCGACCGCGGCGTACGTGAATGGGAAGGCGAGGCCGTCGTTGAGCCCCGCCTCGGAGGTGAGCGCGAACCGGACCTCGTCGTCGGCGGCGTCCTCCTCGGTCACCGGCTCGCTGACCTGGACCTCGGTGGCGAGGACGGGATCGGTGGGCGCCAGCACCGCGCCGAGCAGCAGCGCGCTCGCGACGCCGAGCCCGAGCACCGAGGCTCCGAGGACGCCGACGGCCAGCACCGACAGCGGCATCGTGATGCCGAGGAGCCGCCAGGTGGACGACCAGGTGCCCCAGGCCACGGGTCGGTTCAGCGCCAGCCCGGCACCCATCAGCGAGACGAGGACGCAGACCTCGGTGAGGTGCAGCGCGACGTCGCTGCCCGCGACCGGGTCCGGGTCGGGGAGGGCGGGCAGGAGCGCGAAGGCCAGGATCCCTGCGCCGAGGAACACCATCGGCATCGAGACCGGCACCCGGCCGAGCAGCTTGGGCAGAAGGGCCGCCGCGAGCGTGGCAAGGCCGGCCACGGCGTACAGAACCGCCGTCCCCTCGATCTGCAGCATCCCGCCACCGTAGGTGCGGCGGGGTCGCAGCGGTGATGACGAGGCGACCAATCCGGGGCGGCGGTCAGGGGACGACGGTCAGGCCCGGACCGCCGTCGGTCAGAACGGGGCTACGCCGACGAGGCTCATGGGCACCGACGGCATCCGGCCTCGGCGGTGGAACATGTCGCGGTCGACCACCTCGACCCCGACCACCTGCCAGTCGGGCAGGCCGCACTTCTCCTGGTGCTCGGCCCACAGGCTGAGGGCGAGGGCGACGACGGACTGGGCGTCCGGCGCCTCCTCCCAGTAGCGGACCTCGGCCCTGTCGACGCTGTAGCGGCCCGAGAGCAGGAAGGGATGGTCGTGGCTGAGGTGCTCGAGCGCGACGCGGATCTCCGGCTCGGTGACGGCCTCGCCCGCGACGGTGAGGGTGACGTGCCAGAACGGGAACCCGGTCATGGCACCTCCTGGCAGCTGGCGCCTAGTGGCGCAGGACGACCAGGTCGTCGCGGTGGACGACCTCACGCTCGTACGCCGGTCCCAGCTCCCGTGCCAGGTCTCGGGTCGAACGGCCGAGGAGGTCGGGGAGCTCTGTCGAGTCAAAGTTGACCAGCCCGCGGGCCACGGTGTTGCCGTTTTCGTCGAGCAGGTCCACTGGATCACCCGCGACGAACACGCCTGTGACAGAAGTGATACCTGCGGGCAGCAGCGAGAGGCGTCGACGTACGACGGCGTCGACGGCACCGGGGTCCAGGACGAGCGAGCCGCGGCCGGCGGTGGCGTGGCGGAGCCAGAGCAGGCGGGTGCCGCTGCGCTCGCCCGTGGAGTGGAAGAGCGTGCCGACCTGGGCGCCGGCCAGCGCCTCGGCGGCCTGCGCGGCCGAGGTGAGGACGACGGGGATGCCGGCGGAGGTCGCGATGCGGGCGGCCTCGACCTTGGTGACCATGCCGCCGAGGCCGACGCCGGAGCCGGTGCCTCCCACCTCGACCTCGGCGAGGTCGGCCTCGCTGCGCACGTCGGCGATGAGCGTGGAGCCCTCGCGGCTCGGGGGGCCGTCGTACAGGCCGTCGACGTCCGAGAGCAGCACGAGCAGGTCGGCCTGGACGAGGTGGGCGACCAGCGCGGCGAGGCGGTCGTTGTCGCCGAAGCGGATCTCGTCGGTCGCGACCGTGTCGTTCTCGTTCACGATCGGGACGACGCCGAGCTCGAGCAGCCGGTACAGCGTGCGCTGAGCGTTGCGGTAGTGGCTGCGCCGGATGACGTCCTCGGCGGTGAGCAGCACCTGGCCGACCGTGCGGCCGTGCCGCGCGAAGGCGCCGGTGTAGTGGGCGAGCAGGATCCCCTGGCCGACGCTGGCTGCCGCCTGCTGCGTGGCGAGGTCACGCGGACGCCGGGTGAGCTTCAACGTCGGGAGGCCGGTGGCGATGGCGCCCGAGCTGACGAGCACGATCTCCACGCCCGCACCGAGCCGTGACCCGAGGGCGTCCACGAGCGCGTCGACGCGCACGGCGTCGAGCCCGCCGCCGCGACCGGTCAGGGACGACGACCCGACCTTCACCACGACGCGCGAGGCCTTCGTGACGACCGGTCGCTTGCCCACGGGCGTCATCCTGCCGTACGCCGCGCCGCGGACGGCGCAGGGGTTTTGCCCGGTACGGGCCTGGATCTGCGTCCCGCTGCGTCGGTGGCCGGTGGTATCAACGCCGCATGAGCATCGAGTCGACGTTCGCCGCGCCGCTGTGGCGCTCGGCCAGCGACGGCGCCTGGCACTTCCTCACCGTGCCCGAGGCGGTCAGCGACGACATCCGCTCGCGCGTTCCGCCCGCACCGGGCTTCGGCTCGGTCCGCGTCACCGTCAGCGTGGGCTCGAGCACCTGGGACACCTCGGTCTTCCCCGACGCCAAGGCCGGGCGCTACGTGCTGCCCGTGAAGGCCGCCGTACGCCGGCGGGAGCGGATCGAGGACGGCGACGAGGTCGAGGTGCACCTCGTCGCCCACGTGTAGCCAGGCCGTGCCCGATCGCTCGGCTACGTACGGCGCGCCCGCTCGATCGACTCCGCGATGCCCTTGATACGGCGCATGCGGGCATCCCAGGCCGTGCCCACCGCCGCGAGCTGTGCCGCCGCGCGCGCGAGCTGTGCCTCGTCCACGTGATACCTGCTCTCCCGTCCGACCGGTGTCGCTGTCACGAGCCCGACCCGGTCGAGCACCGCGAGGTGCTTGGCCACCGCCTGCCGGGTGACCGGCAGCTGAGCGCTGAGCGTCGTCGCCGTCCCCACGCCGTCTGCAAGCAGGAGGTCGAGCAGCCGGCGGCGCGTGGGATCGCCGATCGCCGACCAGAGGTCGTCGTCGACCGAGATGCTCACGCCGCCGACACCAGCCGCGTCACGTAGTCACCGATGCTGGGCACGAAGATGTCCCACCCGTTCACGTGGTCGGCGTACGCCGCCTCCATGACCGCGACCTCCCAGCCCTTCTCGCGGAAGCCCGTCTCGGTCATCCGCAGCAGCGTCCCGCCGTCGGACGGCGTGAGCTCGAACGTGACGAGCAGCGAGTTGTCCGGCGTCGGGGCCGCTGCGCCCTCGTACACCCAGCGGAACGAGAACAGCCGCGGGGGCTCGGACGCCACGACCGTGACCTCGTCGATGTGCGGCTCGGGAGTGCCCCTCCCCCAGGCGATCTCGGCGACCGTGCCCACCGACGGCCCCAAGTCGGTGTCGCACCCGTTCCACCACTCGCGGATGTGGTCGGGGCTGGTGATCACCTCGAACACGACCTCGGGCGAGGCCTCGATGCGGATCTCTCGCTCGATGCTTCCGTGCTCCATGACGGTCCGCCTTCCTGCAACGTTTGGTTGCAGGAACGGTACGGGAGCCGGTCGCGATATGCAACCTTTAGTTGCGTATCGTTCGGCGGGTCCGGGCTAGTGGCCGAGGAGGCGGTCGTCGCTGCCGCGCGGACCGCCGAGCGGAGTGCCGGCCGCGATGGTCGGCTCGAAGTCGAACACGACGCCGTTGTCCTCGGCGCCGATGACGACCGTGGCGCCGGGCACCGCACCGAGCTGGAGCAGCTTGTCCTCGACGCCGAGGCGCGCGAGACGGTCGGCCAGGTAGCCGACGGCCTCGTCGTTGGAGAAGTCGGTCTGGCGCACCCAGCGCTGCGGGCGCTCGCCGCGCACGAGGTAGCGGACGCCGTCGGCGTCCTCCTCGCGCGTGACGGTGAAGCCGGTGTCGTCGACGGCCTTCGGCGTGAGCACCACGCGCGGCGCGACCTCGACGATGATGCTGGCCCGGCGCTCCTTGACCAGCGCGGCCATGGCGAAGCCGAGCTCGCGCAGGCCGTCGTGCGCGACGGCGCTGACCTCGAGCACGGTGTAGCCGCGGGCCTCGAGCTCGGGCCGGACGAGGTCGGCGAGCTCGCGGGCCTCGGGCACGTCGACCTTGTTGAGCGCGATGAGGCGGGGTCGGTCGGCGAGGTCGCCCTCGGTGCCGCCGTACGCCGCGAGCTCGGCCTCGATCACGTCGAGGTCGGTCAGCGGGTCGCGGCCGGGGTCGAGGGTGGCGCAGTCGAGCACGTGCACGAGGACGTGGCAGCGCTCGACATGGCGCAGGAACTCCAGGCCGAGGCCCTTGCCCTCGCTGGCACCGGGGATGAGGCCGGGCACGTCGGCGACGGTGAAGACCGTCTCGCCCGCCGTCACGACACCGAGGTTGGGCACCAGCGTGGTGAACGGGTAGTCGGCGATCTTCGGGCGGGCGGCCGACATCGCGGCGATGAGCGAGGACTTGCCGGCGCTCGGGAAGCCCACGAGCGCGACGTCGGCGACGGACTTCAGCTCGAGGACGACGTCGAGCGCAACGCCGGGCTCGCCGAGGAGCGCGAAGCCGGGAGCCTTGCGACGGGTGCTGGCGAGCGCGGCGTTGCCGAGGCCGCCGTGGCCGCCCTTGGCGATCACGGCCTCCATGCCGTCCGCGACGAGGTCGGCCAGGACGTTGCCGCGGCTGTCCAGGGCGACGGTGCCCGGGGGCACGCGCAGGACGATGTCGGCACCGGTGCCGCCGCTGCGGTGACCGCCCTCGCCGGGGCGGCCGTTGCCGGCGCGGCGGTGGGGGCCGTGGTGGAACTCCAGCAGCGAGGTGACGTTCGGGTCCACGACGAGACGGACGTCGCCGCCGTGGCCGCCGTTGCCACCGTCCGGGCCGCCGAGCGGCTTGAACTTCTCGCGGTAGACCGAGGCGCAGCCGTGGCCGCCGTCCCCGCCCGCGACGTGCAGGACGACGCGGTCGACGAAGGTGGTCATGTGTCTGCTCTCGGTTCTGCTGTTGTGCGGCGGGTCGTGCGGGGTGGGACAGGGGCGGACATGCGTGAGGGGGCGAGCCGTCCGGCTCGCCCCCTCACGTCAGGGTCATGCGTGGGTGGTGCGGTCACTCACCGACGACGTTGACGACGCGGCGACCGCGACGGGTGCCGAACTCGACCGCGCCGGGGGCGAGGGCGAACAGGGTGTCGTCCTTGCCGCGGCCGACGTTCTCGCCCGGGTGGAAGTGGGTGCCGCGCTGGCGGACGATGATCTCGCCGGCGTTGACCAGCTGACCGCCGAAGCGCTTCACGCCGAGGCGCTGCGCGTTGGAGTCGCGACCGTTCCTGGTGCTGGAAGCACCCTTCTTGTGAGCCATGTGTCGTCAGTCCTCGGTCGTCTCAGGTGCTCAGGAGGTCTCGATACCAGTGACGCGC
Organism: uncultured Actinomycetes bacterium; assembly: GCA_963843975.1. Lineage (GTDB taxonomy): Bacteria > Actinomycetota > Actinomycetes > S36-B12 > CAIYMF01 > Longivirga. The sequence continues at coordinate 1,449,631 of CAWJMG010000003.1, forward strand.
ACCTTGGTGAGCTTCGCGCGGAAGCCCATACGGCGCTTGTACCCGGTCTTGTTCTTGTAGTGCTGGATACGGATCTTCGGGCCCTTGGTGTGCTCGACGACCTCGGCGGTGACGGTGACGCCCGCGAGCGCCTTCGCGTCCGACGTGACGGTCTCACCGTCGACGAGCAGAAGCGCAGGCAGGGTCAGGGTCGACCCGGTGTCGTTGCCCTGACGGTCCAGCTCGATGACGTCGCCGACGGCGACCTTCTCCTGCCGGCCGCCGGCCTTGACGATGGCGTACACCGCGGATCTCCATTCACAAACGTTCTCGGGACGACACCCACGGCAGCGACCTCGGCGAGGCAGAACCGCTCTCCAGAGCACTGGGGGCGTCAGGGGTGCCATGGGCACCGAGGGTCAAGGGTACGAACCGGGCACTACGTGGGTCAAACCGGGATGCCCCAGCCTGGCCCTGCGCCCGCTCCGCGTGAGCAGGCTCACCCCGCCGAGGCGGGGCCTGCCTTACGGGTCGCCTTGCGCGGGCCCCGCTTGCGGGGCGCCGGCTTGGTGGCAGGAGCCTCGGCGGCCGAGGTGGCCTCCGTGGACGCTGCCGGGGCCTCGGGAGCCGTCGCGGTGCCCTCACGGGCCTCCTCGGCGTGCTCCGCGTGGTGCGCCTGGTCCTCCGCGACGGCGGCCGAGGCCTCCGCTGCGGCGGCCGCAGCCGCGTCCGCGGCCCGCTTGGCGGCCGCGGCGTGGACCTTCTCCATCGCCTCGGTCACCTTGGGGTCGATCGCCCGCGGCTCGACCTCGACGGCGGGTGCCGCCGACTTGGCCCGGCTCTTGCGGCCGCCGCCCTCGGGCTCGGCGCCCTTGCGCTTACGGCTGCGGGTGCCGGCACCGCCGGCCTCGGCGTCCACCTCGCCCGCGGCGGCCTTGGCCGCCACCGGCTCGGAGTGCACGTGGTAGCCGCGGCCCTGGCAGGCCTCGCAGGCCTCGCTGAAGACCTCGAGCAGGCCCTGGCCGATGCGCTTGCGCGTCATCTGCACGAGCCCGAGCGAGGTGACCTCGGCGACCTGGTGCTTGGTGCGGTCACGCCCGAGGCACTCCACCAGGCGGCGAAGGACGAGGTCGCGGTTGCTCTCGAGCACCATGTCGATGAAGTCGACGACGATGATGCCGCCGATGTCGCGCAGCCGGAGTTGGCGGACGATCTCCTCAGCGGCCTCGAGGTTGTTGCGGGTGACCGTCTCCTCGAGGTTGCCGCCCTGACCGGTGAACTTGCCGGTGTTGACGTCGACGACGGTCATCGCCTCGGTGCGGTCGATGACGAGCGATCCGCCCGAGGGCAGCCAGACCTTGCGGTCGAGCGCCTTGGCCAGCTGCTCGTCGATCCGCATCTCGCGGAACAGGTCGCCGGGGCCGACCCACGGGCGCACGCGCTGGGCGAGGTCGGGAGCGACGCCGGCGACGTACTCGGTCAGCGTCTCGGCGATCTCCACGCCCTCGACGAGGAGCTGGGTGAAGTCCTCGTTGAAGATGTCGCGGACGACCTTGATCGCGAGGTCGGGCTCGCCGTGCAGGAGGGCCGGTCCGCCGTTGGCGGCCGAGATCTTCTCCTGGATCTGGGTCCACTGGTCGGCGAGGCGCTCGACGTCGCGACGCAGCTCCTCCTCGGCAGCGCCCTCGGCCGCGGTGCGCACGATGACGCCGGCGTCCTCGGGCACGACCTGGCGCAGGATCGCCTTCAGGCGCGAGCGCTCGGCGTCGGGCAGCTTGCGGCTGATGCCCGTCATCTGGCCCTCGGGCACGTAGACGACGAAGCGGCCGGGCAGCGAGATCTGCGCGGTGAGGCGCGCACCCTTGTGGCCGAGCGGGTCCTTGCTGACCTGCACGAGGACGGGGTCGCCGGGCTTGAGTGCGGCCTCGATGCGCTTGGGCTGGCCCTCGAGGCCGGCGGCGTCCCAGTTGACCTCGCCGGCGTAGAGCACGGCGTTGCGGCCACGGCCGATGTCGACGAAGGCGGCCTCCATGCTCGGCAGCACGTTCTGGACCTTGCCCAGGTAGACGTTGCCGATCATCGACGCGCCGTTGTTGCGGTTGACGTAGTGCTCCACGAGCACGCCGTCCTCGAGGACTGCGATCTGGGTGCGGTCGTCGCGCTGGCGCACGACCATCACGCGCTCGACCGCCTCGCGGCGGGCGAGGAACTCGGCCTCGGTGAGGATCGAGGGACGGCGACGACCGGCCTCACGACCCTCGCGGCGCCGCTGCTTCTTGGCCTCGAGCCGCGTCGACCCCTTGACCGAGGTGACCTCCGACGACACCGAGCGCTGGCGCGGCTCGCGCACCCGCACGACAGTGTTCGGCGGGTCGTCCTGGTCGCTGCCGTCGCCCGAGGCGCCACGACGCCGACGACGGCGGCGGCGGCTGCTGCTGTCGGAGTCGTCGGACTCCTCGGCGCTGTCGGGGGTCGCGGCGGGGTCGCTCGACTCGGCCTGGTCGTCGTCGGCCTCGGAGTCGTCGGCGGCGTCGCCGTCCTCGCCGGGCCGACGGCGACGGCCGCGGCCGCCACGACGGCGACGGCGGCGGGCGGCGGTGCTGCCGCCCTCGTTCTCCTCGGCCTCGACGGCCTCGGCGTCCGCCTCGGTGGTCTCGGCGTCCTCGTCCTCGTCCTCGTCCTCGACGGGCTCGGGCACGACCTCGACCGGGGCGGAGGCCTTCTTGGCCGGGCGCTTGCGGGCGGGCGGGGCGTCGGCGCTCGGCGCCTGGAACATGAGCATCCCGGCGGCGGGCGCGGCCGGGGCGTCGGGAGCCACGGTCTCGTCGACCACGGCGGAGAAGGTCGGCACCTCGATGGCCTTGCGGCTGCGGGTGCGCTTGGCGGGCTTGTCGGCAGGTGCCTCGGCGGGCGCCGGGGCCGGGGCCGGCTCGGCAGCCTCGGCCGCGGGGGCCGTCTTCTTGGCGGCGGTCTTCTTGGTGGTCTTCTTGGCGGCGGCCTTCTTGGCCGGCTTGGCCGCGGACTCCTCGGTCACGGCCGCGGGTGCGGCGTCGGCCTCAGCCGGGGGGACGACGGCGGGCGGGCCCGCCGGACGACCCGCCGCGCGGCGGCGCGGCCTGCGTGCTGCGGGGGCGCCTTCGGACGCGTCGGAGGTGGTGAAGGGGGTCTCGTCGCTCACGCGAACTACTCCTGTCCGACCCCCGGGTTCCGTGGAACCGCGCGGAGGTCACGTCGTCCGGCACCGGGGTGACGGACGAAAGCCAGTGGGATGCACCGGAGAGCTCGCCGGATGGCGCGGACCGGTGCCGACGCCGGCCTCAGGCGCGGTCAGCCGCGAGCGGGTCGGACACCGTGAGGGTCACGGGCCCGGTGCTCGCGTCCGCAGCGAGCGGCCCCTGCGCCAGCCGGGTCACCCGAGGGGGGACCGGCGGCACCAGGTCGGCCACAAGCCGCAGAGCAGCGAGGACGTCATCGGGTCGGACGGACGGGGTTACGTGCCGCACGACCAGGTCGAGTATCGCACAGGGCTCGCCCGCGTCTCCCCCGTGTGCCTCCGGCCGCGCGTGGCGGGTCTCGAGCCGCACGACCGGCTCGCGCGCATCGAACGTCCGCATGCCGGACTTCGTGAGGCGCTGGACCTCGACGACGTCGGCCGCGAGGAAGGCCGCCGCCGCGGCCTCGACCTGCTCGACGGGCAGCCCGGGGAGCTCGAGGGTCCACACGCTGGCCTGCAGCCGGTCGGCGAGGTCGGGGGTGCGGACCTCGACCACCTCGAGGACGTCGATGCCCGGGGGCAGCGCCTCGTCGAGGGCGGTGCGGACCTTGTCGGGGTCGAGGACGGCCGTGACTGCGATCTCGACGTACTCGGCCTCGCTGGCGGTGCCGGTGGGCGCGGCGTTGGAGTACGAGATGCGCGGGTGCGGGTTGAACCCCTGGCTGTAGGCCATCGGGACGCCGGTGCGCCGCAGCGCGCGCTCGAACGCCCGCTGGAAGTCGCGCGTGCTCGTGAACCGCAGCCGGCCGCGCTTGGCGTACCGGAGGCGCAGCCGCTGGACGGTCGGCGCGACGTCGCGGACCGGTGCCTGCCGGGCCATCAGGCGCCGGCCGGCTCGGGCGTGAGCCCCTCGCCGCGGACGGGCAGAGCGGGCATGCCGAGCAGGGTGACGCCGGTGGGTCCGACCTGGATCTCGGTGCCCATCTGGTCGCAGACGCCGCAGTCGAAGCACGGCGTCCAGCGGCAGTCCTCGACGGGGACCTCGGACAGCGCGTCCTGCCAGTCCTCCCAGAGCCAGTCCTTGTCGAGACCGCTGTCGAGGTGGTCCCACGGGAGCACCTCGGTGTAGTCGCGCTCGCGGGTGGTGTACCAGGAGACGTCGACCGGCAGGTCGGCCAGCGCGGTGTCGGCGGCGGCCATCCAGCGGTCGAACGAGAAGTGCTCGCTCCAGCCGTCGAAGCGCGCGCCGTCGCGCCACGCCTGCTCGATGACGGCGCCGATGCGGCGGTCGCCGCGGGAGAGCAGTCCTTCGACGATGCCGGGGCGGCCGTCGTGGTAGCGGTAGCCGATCGCCTTGCCGTACTGCTTGTCGGCTCGGATCGCGTCGCGCAGCTTGTGCAGGCGCGCGTCGGTGGTCTCGTGGTCGAGCTGCCCGGCCCACTGGAACGGCGTGTGCGGCTTGGGCACGAAGCCGCCGATGCTGACGGTGCAACGGATGTCGCGGGTGCCGCTGGCCTTGCGGCCGGCCTCGATCACTCGGCGCGCGACCTCGGCGATCTGCAGGACGTCCTCGTCGGTCTCGGTGGGGAGGCCGCACATGAAGTAGAGCTTCACGTTGCGCCAGCCGTTGCCGTACGCCGTGGTGACCGTGCGGATGAGGTCTTCCTCGGTGACCATCTTGTTGATCACGCGGCGCATGCGCTCGCTGCCGCCCTCGGGGGCGAACGTGAGCCCGCTGCGGCGGCCGTTGCGGGTGAGCTCGTTGGCGAGGTCGATGTTGAAGGCGTCGACGCGCGTGCTCGGCAGGCTGAGGCCGGTCTCGGTGCCCTCGTAGCGGTCGGCGAGGCCCTTGGCGAGGCTGGCGATCTCGCTGTGGTCGGCGCTCGAGAGGCTGAGCAGGCCGACCTCCTCGTAGCCGGTCTTCTCGAGGCCGTTGTCGACCATCTCGGCGATGCTGCGCGCACTGCGCTCGCGGACCGGGCGGGTGATCATGCCGGCCTGGCAGAAGCGGCAGCCGCGCGTGCAGCCGCGGAAGATCTCGACGCTCATGCGCTCATGGACGCTCTCGGCGAGCGGCACGAGCGGCGCCTTCGGGTACGGCCACGCGTCGAGGTCCATCACCGTGTGCTTGCTGACGCGCCACGGGACCCCGGGCCGGTTGGGTGCAACCCGCTGGATGCGGCCGTCGGGGAGGTAGTCGACGTCGTAGAACGCGGGCACGTAGACGTTGCCGGTGCGGGCGAGGCGCAGGAGCAGCTCCTCGCGGCCGCCGGGACGGCCCTCGGCCTTCCAGTCGCGCACGATGTCGGTAATCGCGAGCACGGCCTGCTCGCCGTCGCCGAGCACCGCGGCGTCTACGAAGTCGGCGATGGTCTCGGGGTTGAACGCGGCGTGGCCGCCCGCGATGACGACCGGGTGCGACTCGTCGCGGTCGCACGCGTGCAGCGGGATGCCCGCGAGATCGATCGCGGTGAGCATGTTGGTGTAGCCGAGCTCGGTCGAGAAGCTGAGGCCGAAGAGGTCGAACGCGCCGACCGGGCGGTGCTGGTCGACGGTGAACTGCGGGACGTCGTTCTCCCGCATCAGCTTCTCGAGGTCGGGCCACACCGCGTACGTGCGCTCGGCGAGGGCGTCGGCGCGCTCGTTGATGACCTCGTACAGGATCTGCACGCCCTGGTTGGGCACGCCGACCTCGTAGGCATCCGGGTACATGAGCACCCAGCGGACGGCGACGGAGTCCCACTCCTTGACGACGGCGTTGAGCTCGCCGCCGACGTACTGGACCGGCTTGGTCACCAGCGGCAGGAGCGCCTCGAGCTGGGGGAACACAGACTCGACGGGCACGGGACGGCCTTTCCAGGAGGAGCAGGGGAACGTAGGTGATCCTAACGAAGGGGGCGGTGTCCGGCCCCCCGGCAGCCCAGGGGCACCCCCGACCAGCCACCGGTGCGGCAAGTACGCGTTCGACCCGCAGTACCCCGCGCCGCCGGGTTTGCGCGGGTCGAGGTGGGCCGAGGAACGAGGCTCGCCGAGAGCCGCGCCCGGCGCGGGGTGCCCGACGTGAGGAGCGACGGAGGAGCGACGAGCGTGGAGGGCCCGAAAACAGAGCTACTTCTCCTGGGTCTTCATGTGGACGTTGAGCAGGAGTCCGACGGCTATCCAGCTCGCGAACATGGAGGTGCCGCCGTATGAGACGAAGGGCAGCGGCACGCCGGTCACCGGCATGATGCCGAGGTTCATGCCGATGTTCTCGAAGGCCTGGAAGCCGATCCACACCGCGATGCCCGTGGCCACGAGCCGGCCGAACAGGTCGTTGGCACGGATGGCGATGCGGATGGCGCGCCAGAGCAGGACGCCGAGCAGCACGATGATCGCGGCGGCGCCGACGAAGCCGAGCTCCTCCCCCGCGACGGAGTACACGAAGTCGGTCTGGTTGTACGGGACGAACCGGCCCTGGGTCTGCGGGCCCTGGAAGAGGCCCTGGCCGAAGATGCCTCCGGAGCCGATCGCGATGCGCGCCTGCTGGGTGTTGTAGCCGATGCCGCGCGGGTCGTTGGCCGGGTCGGCGAACGCCGTGAGGCGGTCGACCTGGTACTGCTTCAGGATCCCCACCTGCAGCGCCACGAACGAGCCGATGGCGGCGGTCGCGAGGATGCCGACGAGCCAGCGGGTCTTGGCGCCGGACACGGCGATGATGCCGAAGACGGCGCACGCCGTGACCATCACGGTGCCGAGGTCGGGCTGCAGCATGATCAGGCCGATCGGCACGCCGGCCACGAGCAGCGCGTAGAACACGTCGATGTCGCGCGGCTCGTTCTCGGCGTCGCGCTTCTCCGACAGGAGCATCGACATGCCGAGGATGATCGCGATCTTCGCGAACTCCGACGGCTGGATCGTGAAGCCTGCGGGCAGCGAGATCCACGCCTTCGCGCCGTTGATCTCGGTGCCCTTCACGAGCACGAACAGCAGGCCGAGGATCGAGACGCCCCACAGGATCGGGGTGTAGGCGCGGAGCAGGCGGTAGTCGAACCGCGACACCAGCACCGCGAGCGCGATGCCGATCACGAGGTTGATCAGGTGCTTCTTGAGGTACGACTGCGGGTCGTTGTCGTACGTCGACAGCTTGCCCGAGGTCGCCGACCAGACGAGCAGCGCGCCGAGCACGGACAGGGCGAGCGCGGCGACGACGAGGGTCCAGTCGACCCTGCGCCACGCGGACTCGCGCCGACGCGGCGGCGCGGCGGCTGTGGGGTACAGCAGCGTCATGCCGACCACCGCCCGTCCGAGCGTGGCGCAGAGGACGTGTGGACGACGCCGTGCCCGCGTCTGCGCCGTCGACGGGACGACCGCCCGAGGAGTGCCGCGCCCGCGAGCGGCGGCAGGGCGATGAGACCGGCGGCGTTGCCGGCGGCGGGGTCGGGCTGGGCGCCGTCGTCGACCGAGGCGCTCGGGTCGGCCGACGCCGACGGCTCGACGGCACCAGCCGAAGCGCCCGCGGACGGCGTGGAGGTCGTGACGCTCTGGGGCATGCCCGGGTAGACCGGCGTGCCGTCGGACTTCACCTTGGGCAGCTTGGTCGAGGGCTTCGAGCCGACCAGCACGGACTTGCTCGGGTCGACGGTCGAGCCCTTGACGCCGTAGATGGCCTCGTAGATGCGACGGACGCTGGGGGCGCTGGTGCTCGCACCGGTGCCACCCTGCGACACCATCATCACGACGGCGTACTTCGGTGCGTTCGCCGGCGCGAAGGTCGCGAACCACGACGTCGACTGGTCGCCCGCCTTGGAGGCCTGACCCGTACCGGTCTTGGCGGCAACGGGGATCTGGTCGAGCGGGAAGCCGCGGAACGGATTGTAGCCCGTGCCGTACGGCTGACGGGTGACGTCGCTGAACGCCGAGCGCAGGAAGGCGAGGTCGCTCTTGGAGACGGGCAGCGTGCCCATCTTCTTGGGCTTGATCTTCTCGACGACCTTGCCGTTGGTGGCGACGACGCCCTTGGCGACCTGCGGCTGCCAGATCGTGCCGCCGTTGGCGAGGGCGGCGTACGCCTGGGTCACCTGCAGCGGCGTGACGACCATGTCGCCCTGGCCGATGGAGAGGTTGACGGCGTCACCTGCGCGGAACACGTTGCCGTCGGCGCAGTTCTCCTTGGCGAGGGCCTTGAGGAAGATCGCGCGAGCGGGGTCGGTCTTGGCGACCTCGGGGTAGCCGGTGACCGCGCGCTTGCACCACGCGTCCTTGAGCTGGGAGTAGAGCAGCTTGCGGAACTCGCGGCCGCCGACGCGACCGCGCGACTCGCTCGGCAGGTCGATGCCCGTGCGGGCGCCGTAGCCATAGGCCTTGGCCATGGTCTCGATCGGGTCGGCGGGCTTCGCCTTGGGCGTGAGGCCGCCGTCCTTGACCCACCAGTTGTAGGCGACCTCGTACCACATGGTGTCGCAGGAGACCGCGAGCCCCTTGGCGAGCGAGAGTCGGCCGAACTGCTCGCCCTCGAAGTTGCGGAAGGTCTGGGTGCCGACCTTGTACTCCGACGGGCAGTCGAACGTGGAGCTCTGGGAGTAGCCGTTGGAGAGGGCGGCGGAGGCCGACACGATCTTGAACGTCGACGCCGGCACGAACTGGCCCTGGATCGCGCGCGAGATCAAGGGGTAGTTGGACTTCACCGAGGTGAGGCCCTTGTACTCCTTGGACGAGATGCCGCCGACCCACACGGTGGGGTCGTACGACGGGTAGCTCGCCATCGCGAGGATGTGCCCGTTGGTGACGTCCATGACGACGGCGGCACCGGAGTCGGCCTTGTAGTTGCGGCTCGGGTCGGTGCGGTCCGGGGTGTTGCGCGCCTTGGTGATCGCGGCGAGCAGCTCCTTCTCGATGACGGACTGGAGCTTGGAGTCGATGTTGGTGACGAGGTAGTTGCCCGGCACGGAGTCGGTCTCGCTCACGGTGCCGACGACGTTGGCCGCCTGGTCGACCGCGAGCTTCTTGATGCCGGGCTCGCCGCGCAGCTCGGCGTCGTACTGCGCCTCGAGGCCGGAGCGCCCGACGAGGTCGGTACGACGGAGGATCGACTCGTCGGCGGGCAGGGTGCCGGCATCGCGCGCCGCCTTCTGCGCGGCGAGCTCGGTGTCGCTCACCGGGCCGAGGTAGCCGAGGATGTGCGCCGCGTTCGCGCCGTCCGGGGTCGGGTACTCACGCACGGCCTCGAGGCCGGCGGTGACGCCCGGGTAGTCCGAGCGCTTCTCCATGATCGTGAGCGCGAGGTTCTGCGTGATGTCCTTCGCGACCGGGATCGGCTGGAAGGGCGAGCCGTTCCAGCAGATCGGCGGCTTCTCGTGGGCCTCGGGCCCGCAGAGCTCGAGCTTGTACGACAGCGCGGTGTACGTGGTGCCGAGGGCGGCGGCGAGCCGCGTGAGGACGGCCTTGCCGTCGTCCTTCTGCTTCGCGAGCTCGGTGCGGTCGACGCTGACCACCAGCGAGGTGCGGTTGGAGACGAGCGGGCGCCCGAGCTGGTCGAGGATCAGGCCGCGCGTGGCCGGTGTGACGACCTCACGCGTGCCGTTGGCGTCGGCCTTCTGCGTGTAGACGTCGGCGGAGACGACCTGGAGGAAGAACAGCCGGCTCACCATCGTGACCAGCAGCGAGAACAGGAGCACACCGAGCACCGCGAGGCGCAACGAGGACCGGTCGCTCACTGGTCAGGGCTCCAGGGTGGCTGTGGTGCAGGCGGGCAGGGCCGGACGGGCGTGATCGGTCCGAAGGGTCCGACGACGACGGCGGACCCGGGGTTCCCGGGGGTGATGCAGGACTCAGACCGAACTGCACAAGCGTAAGCCCGCCGGGAAGGGGCCGGTCCCGGTCGTACAGCGGGCTCTCAGGCCCGGCCGACGTCGTACCGCGGCGGGGGCGGGTCGACCTTGCGCCACAACCAGCCGACGAGCGGCAGCACGAAGGCGGCGAGCACCAGGGCGTATGCCGCCTGCGTGAGCGTGAGGCCGGGCACCCGCTCCCAGGAGACCCGCGGATCAGCCACGACGCCGCCCACGAGCGCGAAGCCGAGCACGATGCCGCCGGCGAGGACGCCGGTGAGGGCCACCGAGACCAGCGGCGGCCGCTCGGTCTGGCCGAGCAGCCCCGCGAGGTAGCCGACGACCACGAGCACGACGGCCGTGAGGCCGAGCACGCCGTCGGCCGGCGGGAGCAGGTCGATGAGGACGCCGGCTGCGAAGCCCGCGATCGCGCCGCGGATCGGGCCGGCCACGAAGCCGAGGGCGATCACCGTGACGGCCACGACGTCCGGCGTCGCGCCGGGCAGGCCGAGCAGCGGGAGGACCGTGAGCTGGACCAGCACGGCGGTCAGCAGCAGCAGCGCCATGAGGGCCGCGCGGAGCCAGGACATGGGGGCCGCGCCTCAGGACGCCGACGCGGACGGCGAGGCGCCGGCGGTGGGCGACGAGCCGGCGGTCGGGGTGGCCGAGGGCGTGGGCTTGGGCGGCAGGACGGAGTCGCGCGGATCGGTGCGCGGGCCCTGCGTGACGACGCCGACGAGGTCGAGCGTGGTCACGTCGACGAACGGCACGACGGTCGCGATGCGCGTCAGCTGCCCGGGCGTGCCCCGGACGTCGGTGATCGTGCCGAGGGGGATGCCGGCGACGTACACGCCGCCCTCGAAGCCGAAGGAGACCAGCCGGTCGCCGGCCTGGACAGGGGCGAAGGGGTCGAGCAGCTGGAGCTCGAGCGAGCGGGGGTCGCCGGTGCCGTTGAGGAACCCCTTCTCCCCCGAGGCCTCGACGCGGGCGCCGACCGTGGAGGTCGCGTCGACGATGAGCGCGACGACCGACGTGCTCTCGGTGACGCGGATGACGCGGCCGACGAGGCCCTGGCCGTTGATGACGTTCTGGTCGACCTTCACGCCGTCCTTGCTCCCGGCGTCGATCGTGACCGTCCAGGCGAAGCCCTGCGTCGGACCGGACGCCACGACCTGGGCGGGGACGGTCGTGTACTGGCCGCGGCCGGCGAGGCCCAGCAGGTCGTCGAGCTCGCGGGCTCGCTTGCGGTCGAACTCGGAGGTGTTGACCTGCTGCTGCAGCTCGTCGATCTGGGCCTGCAGGTCGGCGATCTGCTGGTCCTTGGAGCCGAGGCTGCCGATCGAGCCGAAGAAGTCGCTGACCGGGCGGGTGATGCTGCTGATCGCCGTCTGCACCGGGCCGAAGAAGCCGCCGGCGGTGTCGCGGGCGCCGTCCCCGCTGCCGCGGAGGTTGAGGATGACGAGCGTCAGGGACGTCAGCAGGAGCAGACCGAGGATGGTCCGCGTCCTTCTGTTGTCCCGCATGGACGTGCTGCTCCCTGTCGCCTGTCATGACGTGCGCCCGCGACGTAGTGACGTCGCGGGCGCAAGCCTAGGTTCCGGCCGGGGTGTGCGACGCAGGTCGCACACCCTCGGCGCGTCAGTTGCGGGGCTCGGAGATGAGCACCTGCTGCAGAGCCTCGAACTCCTCGACGCACTTGCCCGAGCCGAGGGCGACGCAGTCGAGCGGGTCCTCGGCGATCACGATCGGCATGCCGGTCTCGTGACGCAGGCGCTCGTCGAGACCCGCGAGGAGAGCGCCGCCGCCGGTGAGGACGATGCCGCGGTCCATGATGTCGCCGGAGAGCTCCGGCGGCGTGCGGTCGAGCGTGGTCTTGACGGCGTCGACGATCGCGTTGACCGGCTCGTCGATGGCGCGGCGGATCTCCTCCGCCGTGACGACGATCGTGCGCGGCAGGCCGGTGACGAGGTCGCGGCCGCGGATCTCCGCGTGCGGCTCGTCGGGAGCCGGGAAGGCCGAGCCGATGGCCATCTTGATCTCCTCGGCGGTGCGCTCGCCGAGCATGAGGGAGTACTCCTTCTTCACGTAGTTGATGATCGCGCTGTCGAGCTCGTCACCGCCCACGCGGATGGACAGGCTGGTCACGATGCCGCCGAGGGAGATGACCGCGACCTCGGTGGTGCCACCGCCGATGTCGACGACCATGTTGCCGGTCGGCTCGTGCACGGGGAGCCCGGCGCCGATGGCGGCGGCCATGGGCTCCTCGATGATGTAGACCTTGCGGGCGCCGGCGGCGTACCCGGCGTCCTTCACCGCACGCTGCTCGACGCCGGTGATGCCCGAGGGCACGCAGACGACGAGGCGCGGCTTGGCCAGGTGGCGCCGCTTGTGCACCTTCTGGATGAAGTAGCGGAGCATGCGCTCGGTGGTGTCGAAGTCGGCGATGACGCCGTCCTTCAGGGGGCGGATGGCGACGATGTTGCCCGGCGTGCGGCCGATCATCTTCTTCGCCTCGGCGCCCACGGCAAGGATGCCGCCGGTGTTGTTGTTGATCGCGACGACGCTGGGCTCGTTGAGCACGATGCCGCGGCCACGCACGTAGACGAGCGTGTTCGCCGTACCCAGGTCGACGGCCATGTCACGACCGATGAACGACAGGTTGTTGGCCATAGGGCGGGGAAGCCTTCCGGGTGGTTCTGGGCGTGCCGAGCAGCGGTGCGCAGCGCGATCGAGACCTCAGGGTAACGGCCAGACGGCGTCCCCCGGAAATGTCGCCCGGACGTGCAGGCGGCCCCTGAGCAGGAACAGGTGACCCAGCGTGACCGAAACCACGCCCGCCCCAGGTCGAAATCGGCCCCTGAGGGTCGCGAAGCGCCCTTCAAGGGCACTTCGTGACCCTCAGGGGCCGAAGGAGACCTAGAGGTTCGGGAAGAAGAGGGCGATCTCGCGGGCGGCGGACTCCGGGGAGTCCGAGCCGTGGGAGACGTTCTCGCTCATGACCGTGGCGAGGTCGCCGCGGATGGTGCCGGGAGCGGCCTTGGCCGGGTCGGTGGCGCCCATCATCGTGCGCCACGACGCGATGGCCTCGCGGCCCTCGATCACGGCCGCGAGCAGCGGGCCCGAGGTGATGAAGTCGACCAGCTCGCCGAAGAACGGCTTCTCGGCGTGCGCGCCGTAGTGCGACTCGGCGGTGGCACGGTCGAGGGTGCGGAGCTCGAGGGCGACGAGCGTGAAGCCCTTGCGCTCGATCCGCGAGAGCACCTCGCCGACGAGGCCGCGGGCCACGCCGTCGGGCTTGACGAGGACGAGGGTGCGCTCGGACACGGGGGAACTCCTGTACGACGAAGGGGACGCCGCCCCAGCACGGAGCAGCGCAGCGATCCTAACGGGCGTCCGCGGGACCGGGATCGGGCGTCGGGACGTCGGCCGCCTCACCGTCGGTGCCACCCGACGCGGGGACGTCGGCGGACTCGCTCGAACCAGGCTCCGGGAGATCGGCCACCCCGGACCCCGTCTCGGCGCCGTCCGCCGCGAGCTTGGACTGCTCGGCCTGCCAGGCCGCCTCGGTCGCGGCGTTCCGAGCCGCCAGGGCGTCGCCCTTGGCGCCGTAGATCACGCCGACCACCCAGACGCCGAGGAACACCAGTCCGAGCACGGCCATGGCCGGCACCACGAATCCGGTGAGGACGACGAGCCCCTGGAGCACCCAGCCGACCGCGACCCCGCGCGGGCGGCGTACGGCGCCGGAGCCGAGGGCCAGCAGGATCGCGAGCACCCCCAGCACGATCGCGGCGGTCGCCCCCCGGTCGTCGACGGCGAGCGCGACGGGTACGGCGAGGGCGACGACGATCGCCTCGAGCAGCAGGATCGCGGGCAGGACGATCTTCACCGCAGCGCCCTCATGCCTCGACCCGGCCGAGGAGCGCACGCGCCTCGGCCGCCGTGACGACAGAACCGGTGACGAGCACGCCCGCTCCCCCACCGAGCTCGATCGACGCCTCGTCGGCGCGCTCGATCGCGAGGTCGAGCGCCTCGGACAGCCGCGACGTCGAGTGCACGCGCTCCTGGCCGAACACCTCGACCGCGAGGGCGGCGAGCTCGTCGGGGTCGACCGCACGCGGCGACGACGACCGGGTCACGACGACCTCGGCCAGGACCGGCTCGAGCGCCTCGAGGAGGCCGCGCGCGTCCTTGTCGGACAGGATGCCGACCACGCCGACCAGATGCGTGAACTCGAACCCGTCGACGATCGCGGCCGCGAGAGCCCGTGCGCCGTGCGGGTTGTGGGCCGCGTCGACGACGACGGTCGGCCCGCGGCGCACGACCTCGAGCCGCCCGGGCGAGGTCACCGCGGCGAAGCCGGCGCGCACGAGCTCGGGGTCGAGGCTCTGCGAGCCCCCGCCGAGGAACGCCTCGACCGCTGCGAGCGCCACCGCGGCGTTCGACGCCTGGTGCTCGCCGAACAGTGGAAGGAAGATGTCGTCGTAGCGCGAGCCCGGGCCCTGCAGCGAGAGCACCTGGCCGCCGATGGCCGGTGCGCGGCTGACGACGCCGAACTCCACGCCCTCGCGCGCGACCGTGGCGCCCGCCTCGACCGAGCGGCGCAGCAGGACCTCCGCGGCCTCGAGCCCCTGGTGGGCGAGGACGACGGCCGCCTCGTCCTTGATGATCCCGGCCTTCTCGCCCGCGATCGTGGCGATCTCGGTGCCGAGGTACTCCTGGTGGTCGAGGTCGACCGGGGTGACGACGGCGACCACGCCGTCCGCGACGTTGGTGGCGTCCCACCTGCCGCCCATGCCGGTCTCGACGACCGCGACGTCGACGGGCGCGTCGGCGAAGGTCGCGAACGCCATGACCGTGAGCATCTCGAAGTACGACAGGCGCGGACCGCCGAGCTCGACCGTGCGGCGGTCGACCGCGTCGACGTACGGCGCGATGTCGTCGTGCACGGAGACGAAACGCTCCATGTCGACGGGCTCGCCGTCGAGCCTGATCCGCTCGCGCACGGAGTGCAGGTGCGGGCTGGTGGTGAGACCGGTGCGCAGGCCGAAGGCGCGCAGCAGCGACTCGATCATGCGGGCCGTGGACGTCTTGCCGTTCGTGCCCGCGACGTGGATGACCGGGTAGGCCTTCTGCGGGTCGCCGAGTACGTCGACGACCGCGCGCACGCGGTCGAGACTCGGCTCGATCTTCGTCTCGGGCCAGCGCGTGGCGAGCTCGCGCTCGACCTCGAGGTAGCGGGCGAGCAGGCCTGTGTGGGCGTCGTCGCCGAGGGGTGCCGCCGGGGCGTCCTCGTCGACCTCGCGGGCGCCCCAGAGGTCGAGCTCGTCCTCGTCGATGGCCGCGCCGAGGCCGGAGTCGTCCTCGTCGTCGACGACGATCGGGCCGCGCAGCTCGTCGCGCAGCCGCACGAGCTCGCGATCGGCGTCCTCCTCGGACTCCTCGCCACCCTCGTCGTCGGCGTCGGCGGGGTCATCGAAGTAGGGGTCGTCGTCGTCCTCGTCACGGGGTGCCACGAGCCGAAAGCCTACGGCCCTCCGGGCCCCCGCTCCCCCGGGCGGCAATGCGGTCGGAGGCATGGCCCCACGTTCCCTAGGATTACGGCCCATGAGCACCCCTGCGCACGACACGCGCGTCCCTGAGAAGCCGACCGTCGACGGCCTCGAGGACCGCTGGGCGGGCGTATGGGAGTCGCAAGGCACCTACCGGTTCGACCGGTCGAGGACCCGCGAGCAGATCTACTCGATCGACACACCTCCCCCCACGGTCAGCGGCTCGCTCCACGTCGGCCACGTGTTCTCGTACACGCACACCGACTGCATCGCGCGCTACCAGCGCATGCGCGGGCTCGAGGTGTTCTACCCGATGGGCTGGGACGACAACGGCCTGCCGACCGAGCGTCGGGTGCAGAACTACTTCGGCGTGCGCTGCGACCCGTCGCTGCCGTACGTCGAGGGCTACCAGCCGCCGGAGAAGCCCGGCAAGGACCAGGTGCCGATCTCGCGCCGCAACTTCGTCGAGCTGTGCGAGCGCCTCACGATCGAGGACGAGAAGGTCTTCGAGGAGCTCTGGCGCCGCCTCGGCCTGTCCGTCGACTGGGAGCAGAAGTACCAGACCATCGACGCCAACGCGCAGAGCACGAGCCAGCGCGCGTTCCTGCGCAACCTCGCCCGCGGCGAGGCCTACCAGGCCGAGGCGCCGACCCTCTGGGACGTCACCTTCCGCACCGCCGTGGCCCAGGCCGAGCTCGAGGACCGCGAGCGCGAGGGCAAGTACTTCCGCATCGGCTTCCCCGCGCCCGACGGCAGCCGCATCTTCATCGAGACCACGCGGCCCGAGCTGCTCGCCGCGTGCGTGGCTCTCGTGGCGCACCCGGACGACGAGCGCTACCAGCCCCTGTTCGGCACCACGGTCACGACGCCGATCTTCGGCGTCGAGGTGCCCGTGCTCGCGCACCACCTCGCCGACCCCGAGAAGGGGTCCGGCATCGCGATGATCTGCACCTTCGGAGACACCACCGACGTCACGTGGTGGCGTGAGCTGCAGCTGCAGACCCGCCCGATCATCGGCTGGGACGGCCGGATCCTGCCCGAGACGCCGGAGTGGATATCGACCGACGCAGGTCGAGACCTGTACGCAGCCATCGCCGGCGCCACGTCGTTCACCGCCAAGGAGCGGATGGTCGAGGCGCTCGACGCCGCCGGCTTCACCGAGGGCGAGCCGCGCCCGACCGTGCAGCAGGTGAAGTTCTTCGAGAAGGGCGACAAGCCGCTCGAGATCGTCACCACCCGCCAGTGGTACATCCGCAACGGCGGTCGCGAGGCCGACCTGCGCCAGCGCCTCGTCGAGCGCGGCGCCGAGCTGCAGTGGCACCCGCCGTACATGCAGGCGCGCTACACCTCGTGGGTCGAGGGCCTCAACGGCGACTGGCTCATCTCGCGCCAGCGCTTCTTCGGCGTGCCGGTGCCGATCTGGTACCGCCTCGACGAGCACGGCCTCCCCCTCTACGACCAGCTGCTGCTCCCCACCGAGGACCAGCTGCCGATCGACCCGTCGAGCCAGGCACCCGACGGCTTCGACGAGAGCCAGCGCGGCGAGCCGGGCGGCTTCACGGGCGACCCCGACATCATGGACACCTGGGCCACGTCGTCCCTCTCGCCCCAGATCGCCGGCGGCTGGGCGTACGACGCCGACCTCTGGCCCCGCCTCTGGCCGTTCGACCTCCGCCCGCAGGCCCACGAGATCATCCGCACCTGGCTGTTCTCCTCGGTCGTGCGCGCGCACCTCGAGGACGACGTCCTGCCGTGGAAGCACGCCGCGATCAGCGGCTGGATCCTCGACCCCGACCGCAAGAAGATGAGCAAGTCCAAGGGCAACGTCGTGACGCCCATGGGCCTGCTCGACCAGCACGGCGCCGACGCGGTGCGCTACTGGGCGGCCTCCGGACGCCCCGGCACGGACACCGCGTTCGACGAGGGCCAGATGAAGATCGGCCGCCGTCTCGCGATCAAGCTGCTCAACGCCAGCAAGTTCGTGCTCGGCCTCGGCGCGGCGCTCCCCACCGACCCGGCGGTGGTGTCCGACCCGCTCGACCGCGCGATGCTCGCGCAGCTCGCCGACGTCGTCCGCGACGCCACCGCGGCGTACGACGACTACAACTACGCGCGCGCCCTCGAGCTCGCGGAGCAGTTCTTCTGGTCGTTCTGCGACGACCACGTCGAGCTCGTGAAGGATCGCGCGTACGGCGGTCGTGGCGAGGAGGGTGCCGCGTCGGCCAAGGCCGCGCTCGCCCTGGCGTTGTCGGTGCAGCTGCGCCTGTTCGCCCCCGTGCTGCCCTTCGTGACCGAGGAGGTCTGGTCGTGGTGGCTGGAGGGCAGCGTGCACCGCGCCCCCTGGCCGACCCTCGACGAGCTCGCCGGCACGACCGGCGACGCAGCGGTGGTCTCGGACGTCGCCCTCGCGCTCTCGGGCATCCGCAAGGCCAAGAGCGAGGCCAAGGCCTCGATGCGCGCCGACGTCGAGCGCGCCACGGTGACGGCCTCGGCAGCAGCCGCGGCACGGCTGCGTCTCGCGGCTGCGGACCTCGCGGCGGCGGGCAGGGTGGCGGCCTTCGACGTGGTCGAGGCCGACGGCCCGATCTCGGTCGAGGTCGTGCTCGCCCCCGTGGCCGAGTGACCGGCTGACGGCGACCCTTCCGGCGTCACCCGGCGCTACCGTGACGGCGTGACGTTCCCCCAGCAACCGGAGCCCTACGAGCACGGGTCGACCGTGCTCCCCGGCGTCCCGCTGCCCGCGAGCGCCCACCCGCACCCGCCCGAGCCGCCGCCGGCACCTTCGCAGGCTCCGGCAACACCGTCGGAGGCACCGGCAGGCCCGCCTGCGCCGGTGCAGGACGCGTCGCCCGCTCCCGAGGCACCGGCGAAGCCGCCGTGGTGGAAGAAGCAGGTGGGCGGCGGGAAGAAAACGGCTGCCACGGCCGACGCCGCACCTGAGGTGGCCGAAGCACCGGCCGCTCCCCCGGCCCCGCTGCCTCTCCCACCGCCGACCACCGCCCCGGTGAGCAGCCAGCCAGCACCCACCGCCGCTGCGACCGCGCCCTCCCCGGGCATCGAGCCATCCGCAGCCCCGGCGCCGGCAACCGAGGCACCCGCTCCCGTCCGAGGGCGTCACGCGTCGGCGCCCGTGCCCCCGGAGGCCCCGGCCGCAGGGCGCAGCCGCGTCCTGCTCCTCGGCCTCGTCGGGCTGCTCGTCGTGCTCGCCGCGGTCGCAGCCTTCGTGTGGCCGGGCTTCCTCACCTCGTCCGACGACGACACCAGCGGCATCGGGCCCACGACCCCGCCGACGACCGCACCGTCGGTCACGCTCGTGACACCGGCGACGATCGACGGCCTGCGCAGGTTCACCGGAGCGGCCGACAAGGCGCTCGCGGCCTCGGTGGGCAAGGGTTCTGTCGACGGCCTCACCGACCCGGTGAGCGCGGTCTACGGCAAGAGCACGACGCCGGTGGTGCAGGTGATCGCCTGGAACGCGGTGTCGCCGCCGGCGACCGACACCGTGACGGCCGCGTTCACCGGCTACGAGGGCTCGACCGGCGCGAAGGTCACCGCCCTGCGCGAGGTCACGGCGCCCGGGCTCTCGGGCCACATGGAGTGCGGCCTCGCCACGGTGAAGAAGGCCAAGACCCTGCAGTGCTTCTGGGCCGACGAGTTCTCGGTCGGCTCGGTCACCGTGTTCAGCCCGAAGAGCCGCGACTCGGCGACGTCGACAGCGACGTCCGTGCGCGTGGCGGTGGAGCAGAAGGCCTGACGGCCCGAGAGCGACTAGGCGGACTTGTCGCGGCGCTCGCGACGGCCCGGCGAGGAGTCGCGCGGCACCAGCGTGGGCAGCACGTTGTCGAGGACGACCTCGCGGTTGACGACCACGCGCGCGACGTCGTCGCGGCTCGGGACGTCGTACATCACCGAGAGCAGGACCTCTTCCATGATCGCGCGCAGGCCACGGGCACCGGTGCCGCGCAGGATCGCCTGGTCGGCCACGGCCTCGAGGGCGTCGATCGTGAACTCGAGCTCGACGTTGTCGAGCTCGAAGAGGCGCTGGTACTGACGCACGAGCGCGTTGCGCGGCTCGGTGAGCACCTTGACGAGGGCGTCGCGGTCGAGCGCGACCACGGAGGTGAACACGGGCAGGCGGCCGATGAACTCCGGGATCATGCCGAACTTCAGCATGTCCTCGGGCATGACCCGGCCGAAGACGTTGCCCGGGTTGGTGTCGACCGCGGCGTCGAGGCTGGCGGTGAAGCCGAGCGCCTTGCGGCCGATGCGCTGCTCGATGATCTTGTCCAGCCCGGCGAAGGCGCCGCCGACGATGAACAGGACGTTGGTGGTGTCGATCTGGATGAACTCCTGGTGCGGGTGCTTGCGCCCGCCCTGCGGAGGAACCGAGGCGGTCGTGCCCTCGAGGATCTTCAGCAGCGCCTGCTGCACGCCCTCGCCGGAGACGTCGCGCGTGATCGACGGGTTCTCGCTCTTGCGAGCCACCTTGTCGATCTCGTCGATGTAGATGATCCCCGTCTCGGCCTTCTTGACGTCGTAGTCGGCGGCCTGGATGAGCTTGAGCAGGATGTTCTCGACGTCCTCGCCGACGTAGCCGGCCTCGGTCAGCGCCGTCG
The DNA here is from genome assembly GCA_963843975.1 of uncultured Actinomycetes bacterium. Classification (GTDB taxonomy): domain Bacteria; phylum Actinomycetota; class Actinomycetes; order S36-B12; family CAIYMF01; genus Longivirga. The sequence continues at coordinate 1,469,798 of CAWJMG010000003.1, forward strand.
CGTCCGCGATCGCGAAGGGGACGTTGAGCATCCGCGCGAGGGTCTGCGCGAGGAGCGTCTTGCCCGAGCCGGTGGGGCCGAGCAGCAGGATGTTGGACTTCGCGAGCTCGACGGCGTCGTCGTTGCGACGCTCGCCCGAGCCGCCGGCCTGCACGCGCTTGTAGTGGTTGTAGACGGCCACCGAGAGGGTCTTCTTCGCCTCGTCCTGGCCGATGACGTACTTGTCGAGGAACTCGTAGATCTCGCGCGGCTTGGGCAGCTCGTCGAACTGCAGGTCGCTGGACTCGCTGCAGCTCTTCCTCGATGATCTCGTTGCAGAGATCGATGCACTCGTCGCAGATGTAGACCCCGGGGCCCGCGATGAGCTTCTTGACCTGCTTCTGGGACTTGCCGCAGAAGGAGCACTTGAGCAGGTCGCCACCGTCGCCGACGCGTGCCACGTGTCCTCCTCGGGTCCGTGCAGGAAATGACGGGGCGCGCCCTGCGCCCGTGCTGATGCCGACGGTACCCCGTCGAGGGCCGGGACACGCGGCTGGAAACACGCGCGGCGGACCCGTTATGCCGACAGCGCAACGCCCGTCCGACGTGGTGCCGGACGGGCGTCGTCGCTGGTCAGAGGCCTGTGGCCGCTGTCGGCGCGCGGTGCTCGAACTAGACGACGGCGGCCTTGCGGCTCGGGATCACCGAGTCGACGATGCCGTACTCGACGGCCTCGTCGGCCGTGAGGATCTTGTCGCGCTCGATGTCCTTCTTGACCTGCTCCGGGTCGCGCCCGGTGTGCTTGGCGAGGATCGACTCCATCGCCGTACGCATGCGCAGGAGCTCGGCCGCCTGGATCTCGATGTCCGTGCCCTGGCCGCCACCCTCGGTGTACGGCTGGTGGATCAGGACGCGGGAGTTCGGCAGGGCGTAGCGCTTGCCCGGGGTGCCGGCACCGAGGAGCACCGCGGCGGCCGAGGCCGCCTGGCCGAGGCACACGGTGGTGATCTGCGGCTTGACGAACTGCATCGTGTCGTAGATCGCCGTCATAGCGGTGTACGAGCCGCCGGGCGAGTTGATGTAGATGCTGATGTCGCGGTCGGGGTCCATCGACTCCAGGCACAGGAGCTGTGCCATGACGTCGTCGGCGCTCGCGTCGTCGATCTGCACGCCGAGGAAGACGATGCGCTCCTCGAAGAGCTTGGAGTACGGGTCGTAGCGCTTGTAGCCCTGGGGCGAGCGCTCCTCGAACTGGGGCAGGACGTAGCGCGCCTGCGGGCCGGGGGCGGTGATGCCCGACGGGGTGAACAGCTGGCTCATGTCGTAGGTCTCCGTATCCGTCGGTCGCTGATCAGGCCGTGCCGCCGCCGCCGGGAACGTCCAGTGCGGACGTCACGACGTGGTCGACGATGCCGTACTCCTTGGCCTCGTCCGCGGAAAACCACTTCTCCCACTCGGAGTCCTCGATGATGCGCTCGACCGGCTGACCGGAGTGGTGCGCGATGAGCTCGGCCATCTGGCGCTTGATGAGCAGCATCTGCTCGGCCTGCTTCTGCACGAGGCTCTGGACGCCGCCGAGGCCGCCCAGCGGCTGGTGCATCATCACGCGGGCGTGCTTGAGCGCGTAGCGCTTGTTGGGCGCGCCGGCCGTCAGCAGGAACTGGCCCATCGACGCGCACATGCCGAGCCCGAAGGTGGCCACGTCGTTGGGCACGAACTGCATCGTGTCGTAGATCGCCATGCCCGCCGAGACGCTGCCGCCCGGGCTGTTGACGTACAGGTTGATGTCGGCCTTGGGATCCTCGGCCGAGAGCAGCAGGAGCTGACGGACGATCTCGTTCGCCATCTCGTCGCGCACCTCTCCCTCGAGGAAGAGGATCCGCTCACGGAGGAGTCGCTCCTTGATCGAGTCGCCGTAGCCGGTCACGCCAGCGCCGGGGCCTCGATCGGTCCAGGTACCGCTCACGGTGGTCCTCCCAGGTAAGTCCGCGTCGTACGTCGTCGCGTGCTCGACCCTAACGACGAAACACCCCCGTGCCATCCCGGGCACGGGGGTGTTCGCCGTAGGCGTGACGCGGGCCGCTCAGCGCGACCCGGACGGGTCAGTGGTTGTGACCCTCGTGGTCGTCGTGGTCGTGACCCTCGTGGTCGTGACCCTCGTGGTCGTGGCCCTCGTGGCTGTCGAACTCGGGGACGCCGGCAGTCGCGAGCTCGTTGAGCGCCGAGAGGTCGATGACCGTGCCCTCGGTGTCGACGATGCGCGCGTGCTCGAGGACGTGGGCGAGCGCCTTGCTGCGACGGACCTCGGAGACCGCGGCGGGCACCTGGCCGGCGTTGACGAGCTCCTGGGCGAACTGGTCGGGCGTCATGCCGTAGCGCGGCGCCTGCTGCACGAGCCAGGACGACAGCTCGGCCTCGGAGACGGCCAGCTCCTCGGTCTCGGCGATCTTGTCGAGCACGAGCTGGCTCTTGAGGCCGTCGCGCGTCTGCGTCTCGACCTCGGCGCGGTGGTCGTCGTCGCCGTGGCCGTCGGAGAAGTGGTCCTCGACCTGCTGGGCGATGGCGCTCTCGGGCACCGGCACCTCGGTCGCGGCGAGGAGGGCCTCGGCGACCTTCTCGCGGGCGGCGTAGCCCTGCTCGAGCAGCTTGACGCGGGCGAGGCGGTCGGACAGATCCGCACGCAGCTCCGAGATCGTGTCGAACTCGCTGGCCAGCTGGGCGAAGTCGTCGTCGGCGGCGGGGAGCTCGCGCTCGCGCACGGTCGAGACCTTCACCGTGACGGTGATGTCCTTGTCGGCGTACTCGCCGCCCTCGGGCGTGAAGGTGAAGGTGCGCTCGTCGCCTGCGGCAGCGCCCTCGACGGCCTCGTCGAAGCCGGGGAGCATGCCGCCGGTGCCGACCTCGTACGACAGCGCGGTGGCGTCGAGGTCGTCGACCGAGGTGCCCTCGAAGTCGCCGGACAGGTCGAACAGGATCACGTCGCCGGAGGCGGCGGCGCGCTCGACGGTCTTGAGCGAGCCGAAGCGGCTGCGCAGGCTGTCGAGCTGGGTGTCGACGTCCTCGTCGGTGACGACGGCCGGGTCGACGACGACCTCGATGGTGTCGTACGCCGGAAGGTCGAACGCGGGGACGACGTCCATCTCGGCCGTGTACGACAGCGGCGCCGCGTCCTCGAACGTCTGCACGTCGACCTCGGGGCGGCCGAGCGAGCTTGATGTCGTTCTCGCGCAGTGCGGCGTCGAGGCTCTCGTTGATGGCGTCGTTGACCGCCTCGTCGAGGACCGCGGCACGACCGACGCGCTGGTCGATCACGCGGTTGGGCACCTTGCCCTTGCGGAAGCCGGGCACCGAGATCTGCGCGGCGATGCGCTTGTACGCGGCGTCGAGCGAGGGCTTGAGCTCCTCGAACGGCACCTCGACGGTGAGCTTCACCCGGGTGGGCGACAGGGTCTCGACGGCGCTCTTCACGTGGATCGGTGCTCCTGGGTCGGTACGTGCCGGATCGCGTGCTGCGGTCCGCGGTGGGTGGTGGTCCGAGTGCAGTGCTGGATCGTGCGGGTCGGGCTCGCCGTGCGGGCCGGGGCCCTGGCTGGTCGGGGCGGGGAGACTCGAACTCCCGATCTCCTGCCCCCAAAGCAGGCGCGCTAGCCACTACGCTACGCCCCGCGTGGCGCCCCGATCCTACGGGACGGCGAGCAACCGTCCGACCGCACGGATCCGGTCCCGCGACCTGCCCGCGGCCCTGTCCGACCGAGGCACCCCTGCCGCTGTGGAATCATGGTCGTCACGGTTCGCCGTACGCGGGTGTAGCTCAATGGCAGAGCCCCAGCCTTCCAAGCTGGCCATGCCGGTTCGATCCCGGTCACCCGCTCCGCTCGATGCCCTGACCAGCCGCCGGCGAAGCCGGCCCCTGGTCAGGGCATCGTCGCACCGCGGGTGACCGGGATCGGGAGGAACCCGACGCACCCCCACGACCCCCCGCGCCGAAGGCGCCACCTGGTCGTCAGCCCGTGCCCCACCGAGACGGACCCGGTCACCACGGCGTCACAGACCCCGTCCGACCGTGGGCCGGCACCCGCCCCCGCAGACGGGGCGCCGCGCCAAGGCGCCAGCCGGTCGTCAGCCCGTGCCCCACCGAGACGGACCCGGTCACCACGGCGACAAGGACGGTGATCGACGGCGGGGCTACCCGACCGCCCCCGAGCTCACCGTCGACCAGACTGTCCGGGTGACCGAGCGGCCCGCACCATCGCGACCCCGGCTCGTCGTCGCGTACGGCACTCACCCCGCCCACGACCTCCTCCGCGCCGAGGCCGCCCGCTTCCACCACGTGCCCCCCGACCGCATCGTCATCGCCCACGCGTGCCCCCGCTGCGGCAGCGACGAGCACGGCCGCCCGATCCTGCTGCCGACGGCCGCCCTCCGGAGCCCGGCCCACGTCAGCCTCGCCCGTGCCGGCGACCTGTCCGTGGTCGCCCTCACCGACGCCGGCCCCGTCGGCATCGACCTCGAGCCCGACGGCGCCGCCGACTTCCCCGGCTTCGACGACGTCGCCCGCCACGCCGACGAACGCGGCACCGACGCGACCGTCTCCTGGGTCCGCACCGAGGCGCTGCTCAAGGCGCACGGCCTCGGGCTCGTCGTCGACCCGCGAGACGTCAGCATCAACGCCGACGGATCCATCACCTGGGACTCGCCGCACGCACCGCCCGGGCCTGCCTGGCTGCGCGACCTCGCCGTGCCCGGCCACGTCGCGTCGGTCGTCGTCCTCGCCGATCACGACGTCGCGGACCTGTCCGTCACCGTCGGACCCCCGACGTACTGAGCGCAGCCGGGACGCCTCAGCGCGGGGCGACCGGCAAGGCAGGAAGCGGTCGCGCACGCAGCCAGGGATCGAAGAGGTCGGTCAGCGGTTCGCCGACCAGCTCGGCGGCGAGCGCCTCGAACATCGCGGTCGTGACCGAGCGGTAGCGGTTGCGATCGATCCAGGTGCGGAGCAGGAAGAAGAACCGGTCGTCGCCGATCCTCAGACGCAACGCGTGCAGCAGCAGCGCACCCCTCTTGTAGACGCGGTCGTCGAACATGAGGTCGGGCCCCGGGTCCACGAGCAGCAGGTCTTGCGGCTTGGCGTCCAGCTTCGTCCAGTGGTCGCGGGCACGCGCGTCGGCGGAACGCCCGCCCGACTCCTCGGACCACAGCCACTCGCAGTAGCAGGCGAATCCCTCGTGCAGCCAGATGTCGCGCCACGACGACACCGTCACCGCGTTGCCGAACCACTGGTGCGACAGCTCGTGCGCAACGAGGCGCACATTGTCCCAGTCGGAGGTCAGGAAGTTCGACCCGAAGGTCGACATCCCTTGCGCCTCAAGGGGGATGTCCAGCTCGTCCTCAGTGATGACCACCGTGTAGCCGGCGAACGGGTAGGGACCGAAGAGCCGCCCGAAGAAGTCGAGCATCTCCGGCTGCCGGCCGAACGCCTGGTCGTACCGCGCGAGCTGCGCCTGCGGGAGCACCGCGGTCATCGGCACCTCGGAGGCAGCCACAGGGCGAACGACGTACCGCCCGATCTGCACGGTGGCGAGATACGTGGCCATCGGCTCGTGCTGCTCGTAGACCCACCGCGTGGTGCTGGCCGACCGCCACTGGCTGGTGCAGATGCCGTTGGCCACCACGTGGTAGGCGTGGGGGGCCGTGAGCTCGATGCGGTACGTCGCCTTGTCGTCCGGGCGGTCGTTGCAGGGGAACCACGACGGCGCGCCGTTGGTCTGGCCGGCGACGAGCACGCCGTCGGCGAGCTCCTCCCAGCCGCACTCGTCGTCGCCGTCGGGCACGGGCCGCGGCCGTCCGTCGTAGGTCACGACCACACGGAACCCTTCGGCCGCCTTGATCGGGCGCCGCGGCGCCACGACCAGGTGGTCGGCGCGGGCGACGTACTTCGCCGCTGCACCGTCGACCGTCACCTTCGTGACCCGGAGCCCGGAGAGGTCGAGCCTCAGCTGCTTCAGGTCGATGACCGCCTCCGCCGTCAGCGCCGCCTTGCCGCGGAGCTGGTTGCTCTCGACGTCGTACGACAGCGTGAGGTCGTAGTGCGACACGGCGTACGAACGGTCCCCGCGGTGCGGGAAGTACTCCGGCGCCTTCACTCGTCTCCTCCGCCGTCGACATGTTGCCACGGACCGATCGGGTTGCCGATCCATCGTGTCTTGTCGGGGACGAACTCCCCGCGCATCACGAGCGACACCGGCCCGACCGTCGCGTGCCGCCCGAGCGTCGCCGCCGGGAGGATGACGCTGTTGGGGCCGAGGGTCGATCCCGTCCGCAGCGTGACGGTGTCCATGCTGAGCACCCGGTCGTGGAACAGGTGGGTCTGGACCACGCAGCCCTGGTTGACGGTGGCTCCTGCCTGCAGGTGGATGAGGTCGGCCTCGGGCAGCCAGTACGTCTCGCACCAGACGCCGCGGCCGATCTTGGCACCGAGGGAGCGCAGCCACAGGTTGAGGACCGGCGTGCCCGTCGAGGGCCGCGCGAACCACGGCGCGGCCACTGCCTCGACGAACGTGTCCGCCAGCTCGTTGCGCCACACGAACGAGCTCCACAGCGGGTGGTCGCCGACACGGAGCCGCCCGACGAGCGCCCACTTGGCGAGCGTCGTCACGACCGCGGCCACGGTCGCCGCCGCGATGACGACGGGTCCGCTCAGCAGCACCGCCACCCACCAGCCGTACGCCGACGCGAGCGCGATCTGCGCGACGACGACACCGAGCCCGACCGCGACTCCGACCATGACGGGGACGAGCCGGCAGAGCTCGACCAGCGCCCGCGCCACGACCAAGCGGGTCGGCGGGTCGTACGTGCGGCTCCGGTCCGCCTTCTGCTCCACGCGGCGCAGCTTGGTCGGCGGGCTGCCGAGCCACGACGTGCCGGCCTTGGCCTTCGTACGGCGCGGCGCCGCGGACAGCACCGCGACGAGCCCCCGCTTGGGCACCTTGCGACCAGGAGCGGCCATGCCGGAGTTGCCCACGAACGCATGCTTCCCGATCTCGACGTGCTCAACCCGCAGCCAGCCGCCGCCGAGCTCGTAGCCGCCGAGCAGCGTGTCGTCGGCAAGGAAGGCACCTTCCCGCACCGTCGTCAGCTTGGGGATGAGCAGGACGGTCGAGGCCTCGACGCTCGGACCGATGTTCGCGCCGAGCCCGCGCAGCCAGGCCGGCGTGAGCGAGCTGGAGTAGAGCGGGAAGAGCCAGGTGCGTGCCTCGTCGAGGACGCGGAGGGTCGCCCACGCCTGCCACGCGCGAACTCCGTGCACCGGATGCGCCCCGGGAACGAGCCCGATCCCGAGGAGCCGCACGACGAGCCAGATCAGCAGGGCCAGCAGAAGCATGCCGACGACGGTCGCCAGCGGCAGCCAGGCCAGGGCCCTCAGCGCTGCAGCCGCCACCGAGCCGGCGTCCTTCAGCTGCTGCGCCGCAGGGGCGACCGCCGCCACGGCGGCGATCCCTGGCAGCGAGGCGATGAGCACGGCGATCGCCGTGTAGCCGACGACCCACACCGGCCGGTTGAGCGGCCGCTCGGCCCACGGCCCGCGCGCAGTCTTGCGCGGCCGTGCCGGTGCGCCAGCCCAGAGCTCGCCGGCGGGGACGTCGCCGAAGACGGCTGAGCCGGGCGCGATCTCCGCGCCGGCGCCGATCACCGCGCCCGGCGCGAGCGTGCTGCGCGCCCCGATGCGCGCGTCGGGGCCGATACCGACGGCGCCGACGCGCAGCAGGTCGCCGTCGAGCCAGTGCCCTGACAGGTCGACCTCGGGCTCGACCGAGCACCCGTCGCCGAGGACGAGGTGCCCGGTGACCGGCGGCACCGAGTGGAGGTCGACGTGGCGACCGACCGTGGCGCCGAGCAGCCGCGCGTAGAGCCGCATCAGCGATGCACCCGCGAGGTTGGCGGCGCCGAGCTCGTCGGCCAGCCGCTCCGCGAGCCACACGCGCAGGTGCACCCAACCGCCGCGCGGGTAGGTGCCCGGGCCGACGCCGACGAGGATCGCCCGCGCCCCCACCGCGGTGAGCAGCATGCGACCGGGGGCCGACACCAGCAGGAGCCAGGCGACGACGACCACCGCCCAAGGCGCGCTCGGCAGCCAGGCGACCCCGAACCACTGGGCAGCCGCCGTCGACCCGAGCGCAGCCCAGGTGAGCCATCGCAGCCCGGTGATCGTGCGGAGCGGGATGGTCAGCAGCACCTGTGCCACCTGGGACCCGCGCGATACGGGGTGAACGGTGCGGTCGACGTACGCCGCCGGTGTCGCGAGCTCGTCGAGCGCGACCGCGAGGTCGCCGATCCGGGGGTGGTCGTAGACCTCGGCGACGGTGACCTCGGGGTACGTCGCCCGCAGCCGCGACACCAGCTGCGCCGCAGCCAGGCTCCCGCCGCCCAGGTCGAAGAAGTCGTCCTCGGCGCTCGTGACCGTGGCCCCGAGGATGTCGGCCCAGAGGTCCTGCAGCTGCCCGGCCGTGCCCTCGAGCCGCGTGGACTCCGCGATCTCGACGGTGCCGAGCGGCCAGGGCAGGGCGTCGCGGTCGATCTTGCCGGAGGTGCGGGTGGGCAGCGTGTCGACCTGTGCCAGACGAGGGACGAGGGCCGCGGGCATCGTTGCCCGAAGGGTCGCGACCGCAGCCGCCGGGTCGAACTCGTCGGTGGTGGCGACGTAGCCGACGAGCAGCGCGTTGCCCGACCCGGTGCGCCGAACCGCCGCCGCAGCGCCGGTCACGCCGGGGAGCGCCAGCAGGGCGCTGTCGATCTCGCCGAGCTCGATGCGCCGGCCGCCGACCTTGACCTGGTCGTCGGCGCGTCCGAGGAAGAGCAGGCCCTCCTCCTCGTAGCGGACGAGATCACCGCTGCGGTAGGCGCGGTCCCAGCCCAGCGTGGGCATGGGGGCGTACTTCTCCGCGTCCTTCACCGGGTCGAGGTACCGCGCGAGGCCGACGCCGCCGATGATCGAGCTCGCCGGTGCCGCCGGGCTCCACCTGGACGCCCGACTCGTCGACCACGGCGAGGTCCCAGCCGTCGAGAGGCAGCCCGATCCGCACCGGTGGCTCGCCCGTCAGCCGGGCACCGCAGGCCACGACCGTGGCCTCGGTGGGCCCGTAGGTGTTCCAGACCTCGCGGTCCTCCTCGACCAGCCGTGCCGCGAGCTCCGGCGGGCACGCCTCGCCACCGAGGATGAGCAGGCGTACGGCGGCGAGAGCATCCGCGGGCCACAGCGCGACGAGAGTCGGCACGGTCGACACGACCGTGATGTCGTTGGCGACCAGCCACGGCCCGAGCTCCATGCCGCTGCGCACGAGCGAGCGCGGCGCCGGCACGAGGCAGGCGCCGTACGCCCACGCGAGCCACATCTCCTCGCACGACGCGTCGAAGGCGACCGACAGCCCCGCCATCACGCGGTCGCCCGGGCCGAGCGGCTCGTCCTGCAGGAAGAGCCGCGACTCGGCGTCGACGAACGCCGCCGCGCTCCGGTGCGACACGGCCACGCCCTTCGGCGCACCGGTCGAGCCGGACGTGAAGATCACCCAGGCGTCGTCGGTCGTCGTCGGGAGGGTGCCGTCGGCCGCCGCGGGCTTCGGCTTCCTGACCGTGCAGCTCGAGGTCGTCGGTGAGCACCGCGGCCACGTCCGTCTCGCCGAACACCGTCCGAGCGCGCTCGTCGGGGTCGTCGGCGTCGACCGGCACGTACGCCGCCCCCGCGACCAGCGTGCCGGCGATGGCGATGTAGAGGTCGGTCGTGCCCGAGCGGATCCGGACCCCGACCTTGTCGCCCGGCCCCACCCCAGCTGCGTGCAGCTCCTCGGCGACCTCCTCGGCCGCGTCCAGGAACTCCTCGTAGGTGAGAACCTGGGCGCCGTTGTCGAGCGCGGGCTCGTCCGCGTGGTCCGCCGCCGTGCGTCGCAGCACGTCGACGAGGGTCCGCGGCGCGGCCGCCAGCGGACCGCGCAGCAGAGTCATGCAGGCAGTCTCTCGGACGGTCCGTCGCGTGACCAAGCGCCGCGCTCGGGCACCACCGGAGGGTCCGGTACGTCGTACTACCGTGCGTCTCTCCGAAACCCCGGCTGCGGCCGCCGCCATCGCCGCTGCGCTGCTGCTCGCGGCCTGCTCGACGCCCTCCTCGAACGACTCGACAGGCTCGAGCGCACCGGTCACCAGCACGCCGACGGTCGGCCCGTCGACCAGCGCCGGTGCGTCCGCTTCGGCCTCCCCCTCGTCACCTCGACCGACGCGCTCCGGCGCCGACGCGGCGCTGCTCGCAGCGGCACGCAACGGCGACACCGCCGGCGTCCGTCAAGCCCTGGCCGACGGTGCGGACGTCGAGGCCGCCGACGACCTCGGCCGCACGGCCCTGGTGCAGGCGGCGTACGGCAACCACCTCGAGATCGCCCGGATCCTGGTCCGTGCCGACGCCGACGTGAACCACCTGGACGCGAGCACCCAGAGCCCGTACCTCATCGCGACGAGCGAGGTCGGCGACGACCCGCGGCTGCTCGATCTCCTGCTCTCGCACGGTGCGAACCTGCGCGCGAAGGACAGCTACAACGGCACGGGGCTGATCCGTGCGGCAGATCGTGGATTCCCGAGGATCGTCGATCGCCTGCTCGAGGCCGGGATCGAGATCGACCACGTCAACCGGTTGGGGTGGACCGCCCTGCACGAGGCGGTAGTCCTCGGCGACGGGTCCGAGCGGTACCAGCGGGTGGTGCGCCTGCTCGTCGACTCCGGCGCGGACCCGCTGCTGCCGACGCAGAGCGACGGAGTCCGCCCTCGCGCGCACGCTCAGGCACGCGGCTTCACGAGGATCGACGCCCTCGTGAGGTCGGCCGCTGAAGGTCTCACGCCCGATCGACGTCTGCTTCGGCACGCACGCGCAGGCAGCGTCGTCGCCGCGGAGGCAGCCCTGGCCGATGGTGCCGAGGCTCGAGGTCCGCGACGCGCGCGGGCGCACGCCTCTGCTGCTCGCCGCCACGGAGGACCGGGTGCCGATGGCGAGGATGCTGGTCGCCCGGGGGGCCGATGTGAACGCCCTGGACGGCCGCCATGACACGCCGTTCCTCGTCACGGGCGTGACCGGCAGCGTGGCCATGCTGAAGGCGCTGCTCCCCGGCCGACCCGACACGACGATCCGCAACCGGTACGGCGGGGTCGCAGTGATCCCGGCGTCCGAGCGCGGCCACGCGGAGTACGTGGCGGCTGTCCTCGCCCTGACCGACATCGACGTGAACCACGTGAACGACCTCGGCTGGACGGCGCTGCTCGAGGCCGTGATCCTCGGCGACGGCGGACCGCGGCACCAGTCCGTCGTCCGCGCGCTGCTGGCCGCAGGCGCAGACCGCTCGATCGCGGACCGCGACGGCGTCACGCCGTTGCAGCACGCCGTACGCAGGGGGCAGACCGCCGTGGCGGCTCTGATCGACGGCTGACCTCTGCCGTCACGAAACCCCAGAGGCACCATGCACCCCACCCGTGACGCAGTTCACGCGCTGTTTACACAGCGTGGTCGCGTTTCACCCGTTCGGGCCGACTTTCCCCCGTGGACCCTCACGCTCCGCGCATGTTGCCCGGTACGGTGACCCTCATTGCGCTCGGGGTCGTGGGGCGTCGCGCGGTCGCTGGGGCGGCGACCGGTCGACGTCGGCGTCGGGTGCCGCGGTGGTCGGCTCAGTGGGGGCCGACCCCGGGGACAAAGGGGAATCTCTCGATGAAGACACGTGCGTGGATCGCCAGCTTGACTGTCGCCACCGTCGCGGCGGCGCTCAGCGTCGTCACGGTGGCCGTGCCTGCGGCCGACGCCGCGCCCCCGGTCGAGGTGCCTGTCGGCACCCTCAGCCTCTCGCTCGGTGCCATCGACCAGTTCACGTTCGACAAGGGCACCGCCGACGCCACCGACGACATCGTGCAGCCGATCGGGGCTGTGGTCGGCAAGTGCACGCTCACCCCGACCAGCGGCCCGCTGGCCGCGTTCAGCGCCACCGGCGGCGTGCCCGGCTTCTACCGCGACTCCATCGGCGTCGCCGGGCCGACCGGCAGCAACGCCTACGGCCGCGAGTGCGCGCGCGTGAGCAAGACGCCCGCCGAGACCCTGACGCTGTCGCTGCCCCGCACCTCGGGCGGCGCGTACGACACGATCTTCGGCCAGGCCTACGCCAACGCAGCCAGCCTCGAGGTCGAGGTCAAGGGCGACGCCGTCGTCCAGGCGACCACCTCGCTGGGCGGCACCCCGACCGGCACCTTCTACCTGCGCGACGGCGACGAGCACTACCGCTCGACTCCGCCGGCTCTGCCCAACACCTCGACCTGCTCCGCGAACTCCCCCGGCTACGGCGACGACGACGGCGAGCGCGACAACTGCACGTGGAAGATCAGCGGCGCCAAGTTCGACAGCATCACGTTCACGGTCCTGCGCGGCGCGTTCTCGCTCGAGGGCGGCAGCGACTGCCGTTCCACCGCGGTCCGCACGAGCACGTTCTCGCTCGTGGTCGAGGCCGACGGCCTGCTCAACTGCGGCGCCACCACCCCTGGCGTGACCAGCGACGGCTCTATCTCCGACGTCGCCATCACCCGCCTCGAGAACGGACTGGCGACGGACGGCACCTGCGTCGGCATCCCGTTCACCCTCCGCGCTGACGGCGGCTCGACCACCTTCCACAAGCCGGCCACCACGCAGGGAAGCGCGCAGTTCACGCTGTCGCTGACTCGGACCATCCCGGCGTCGTCCGGCATCGACCCGCTGACAGTCGACTGGGAGGACGGCACCACGGTGTACGACCTCCCCTGGTGCAAGCCGGGCCTGAAGACGGGCGCGACGTTCAACTACGCGGCGCTCACCCCCGCCGATGACGCCTCGAGCGCCACGGCCGGCATCCAGTACGCCTGCCAGTACGACCTCGACCCGACCTTCTCGGACGACGGCACGCTGACGATCGTCGACTCGGTCTACTTCACCGGCGACATCAAGTTCACGACCCGCTAGACCCGCACGACCGCACGGCGCGGGAGGCAGCGATCCGCTGCCTCCCGCGTCGGCATGCCCGGGGCGCCACGCGCAGGCGGAACCCTGAGATCCCTGTAACGCCAACGACTGTCGCCGCGTTTGGTCAACGCAGGGCACAACGCTGCGACGTCACGACCCCGGGCCCCCCACTGTTCGGGGTCGTGACGCGCGGCGAGGCTGCCCGGCGCATCGAGGGCCGGCTCAGTGGGGGCCGGCACGCCGGGACACAAGGGGAACCGCTTCATGAAGACTCGTGCCTGGCTCGCAGGCCTCGCCGGCACCACCCTCATCGCCACCGTCGGGGTGGTGGCCTCGACGAACGTCGTCGCCTCCGCGGACCCGGTCGCGCCCATCGCCGTCGGCACGGTGGAGATCGCCACCGGCCCGACCGCCTCGATGGTCTTCAGGAACACCGCCGGCGTGGTCAAGGCCACGCAGGCGATCAGCACGGCCAGCGACAAGTGCAGCCTCACGCCCGTCACCGGGCCGGTCGGCGCCTGGTCCGCCACCAACGGCGTGCCCAGCTACTACCAGACCGGCATCGGCGTCTCCGGCATCAAGGCCACGGGCACCGCCTGCGGTCGCATCGACCCGTCGCCGGACGAGACCCTGACCCTGAAGCTCAACGGATCCGCGCTCCCTGCCCAGCTCAGCTCGCCGCTCGCCCGGTGGGCATCGCTCGACGTCGAGTTCAAGGGCGGCGCGACGGTGGTCGCGACCCTGAAGCGTGGCGGTGCCGCGGTCGACACCTACACGATCGTCACCGGGACTTCGGCACCGGCCACGCCCCCGGCCAACACGCAGTACTGCCTCAACGGCTCGGACTCGGGTCCGGACTCGTTCAGCGGCGACAACTGCCAGTGGAGGATCGGCTCGCCGACATCCTTCACCGCACCTTTCGACGAGATCACCCTCGACGTCACCGTCGGATCGGGAACCTCGCTCAAGGGCGGCGGCGACTGGGCGGTGCCGGCGAACCACCGGAGCGTCTTCGGTCTGTACGCCCAGCCCGACGGCGTCCTCGACTGCAACGCGGGCGCGCAGAACGTGTCGCCGGACAGCGCCGAGTGGAGCATCTCCGTCAACCGTTTGACCAACGGCGACGTCGACGAGGTGTGCACGCCGGTGCCCTTCAGCCTGCGCAAGGACGGCTCATCGGCGACCTTCCGCAAGCCCCTCGACAGCCAGTACTCGGCCCAGTTCGTCATCGACGTCGTCAAGAAGCAGGTGGCCGCGACCAACCCGATCGCCGTGATCCAGGTGAACTGGGAGGACGGCGCCGGCGCCAAGGACGTCGGCTGGTGCAAGGACTCGTACTTCGTCGGCACCGACCTCTCCGGCAAGCCGGTGATCGACTACGGCGTGCTGACGGTCGTCGAGGCCGATGCCAGCAACGGCAGCGCCGCCAGCCTTCCCGGCTTCCAGTTCGCCTGCCTCTACAAGCAGTCCGCCGACCTGCAGGCGGACGGCAGCCTGATCACGACGGACGGCCTGTACGTCACGGGCGACATCAAGTTCACGACCCGCTAGACCCAGCACTCCCGCCGAGAGGGCGGAGCGCGGCGGCAGCCGCCTCCGCCCTCTCGCACGTGGTACCGGCGTACGGCGCCGGATCCGCGTCAGGTGGCGAGGACGCCGAGGCCGGCCAGCACGGCGCCGGCCTCCTCGGACTTCGCTCGCGCGGCGGCGGTCTCGCCGGTGAGGGCGAGCACGTCGGCCTGCAGGCCCAGCAGCTGGGCCCGCTCGAACGGCAGTGAGTACTGGTCGGCCAGTGCGACACCGGCATCGGCCTCGACGAGCGCCTCGTCGTGGCGGCCGAGCGCGGTGAGGGCGCGGGCACGCTCGAGGTTGAGGCGCGGCTGCAGCGCGACGCCCTCGCCGGTGGCAGAGCCGGCGTTGGACTCCAGCAGCACCAGCGCGTCCTCGGCGCGGCCCTGGCGCGTCAGCGCCTCCACCCGCACGAGCGCCGACTCCAGCGCGCTCACCTTCTGGCTGAGCGCGACCAGCTCGAGCTCGGCGTCCTGCGCCAGCGCCTCGGCGGCCTCGAGCTCGCCGCGGCCGAGCAGCACTCGGGCGCGGTGCACCTCTCCGTACGCCGCGAAGGCGGGGACTCCGGAGACGCGCAGGACCCGGACGGCGTCGGTGAGCACCGTCTCCGCCTCGTCGAAGCGCCGCTGGCTCGCGAGCACCTCGCCGAGGCTGAGCGCCACGATCGCGGCGCCGACGACGTCGCCGACCTCCTGGGCTGCGACGCGGCCGGCGGCGAACGACGCGACCGCCTCGTCCCATCTGCCGGCGTAGTAGGCGAAGCCGCCGAGGTTCCCGTGGGCGGCGAAGGCGCGCAGGCTGTTGCCGCGCGCGTTCATGACCGTGAGCGCCTCGCGGGTGCGGTCGCCGACCGACGTGTCGCCGAGCTGGAACGCGGCGACGTCCATCGTGAGCAGCGCCTGCTCGAGCGCCTCGAACTCGCCCGTCTCGCGCGCCTCGTCGAGCAGCGTCTGCGCGATGTCGAGCGCGTCCTGCAGCCGCTCCTGCTCGAGCCGGATGCCCGCGCGCACCGACCGGAGGCGCACCCGGGTGCGCCGTGCGTCGAGCGAGGTCTCGGCCGAGAGCATCCGCTCGGCCTTGCTGAGCCTCGGCGAGAGCCGGCCCGAACGCACCCGACCGCTGCCGCACCTGGGCGCGCTGACGCAGCAGAGTGGCGCTCATGAGCGGGTCCTCCGGTGAGAGGCGCAGCGAGAGTCGGAACGCGTCGAGCGACTGCTCGTACATGCCTGCGAGGTCGCGCACCTCGCCGAGCCGGCGCCACAGGTCGCGCCTGTCGACGTCGGACACCTCGGCCACGCGCCGACCCGACTCCAGCGCTCGCTCGTAGAGCGCCGCGGCGTCGGCGTTGGCGTAGGCGCGTGCCGCGCGGTCGCCCGCCATCCGTGAGTAGCGCCAGGTGGCGGCGTCGTCGCCACCGCGCCAGAAGTGCAGCGACAGCGTGTCGGCGTCGGCCTCGAGATCCTCCGACAGCTTCTCGACCGCACGGCCCGCGGCCGCGTGAAGCTTGGCCCGCAGCCGGTAGGCGAGCCCCTCGTACGCCGCGTCGCGGATCATGCCGTTGCGGAACTGCAGGCGCCCGCTGCCGTCGGGCTCGAGGAAGCTCTCGAGGCGCGAGAGCGTCGCGGCGTCGACGAGGAGATCGTCGCTGCGGATGGTCTCGTTCAGCACCTCGGTGCGGAACGAGCGGCCGAGCACCGAGGCGTAGCGCAGGATGCGGCGCGAGTGCGCGTCGAGCGCGTCGATCTGCGCGTCGAGCGCGGCGTGGAGGTTCTCGGGCACCGAGTCGAGCGAGCCGACCTCGGCGAACACGCGCGCGATCTCCTCGACGAACAGCGGGTTTCCGCCCGCACGCCGTACGACCTCGTCGATCTCGTGCGGGCGCATCGGTGTGGCTGCCGTCGCCGCGATCACGAGGCGGCGGATGACGTCGTCAGGCAGCGGGCCCAGCTCGACGCGCTCCCCCGCCGGGTCGAAGCCGCCCTCGTCGCGCCGGGTGACGAGCATGGCCCATGGACGACGAGGCGCCTCCGCGGCGAAGCGCGCGAGGACGTGGGCCGACGCCGCATCCGCCCAGTGGCCCTCCTCGACACGGAGGAGCAGCGGCCCGGGGAAGGTCGTCTCGACGAGGCGCAGGATGAGGTCGGCGATGCGGTCGGGGCGGAACCGCGGCTCGATCGCTCGTACCTCGGGGGACTCGGGCATCGACACGGTGACCACGTCGCCCAGCAGCGAGGCGAACGCCAGCAGCTCGGGCGCGAGACGTCGCACCCCGGCGCGCACGGCGTCGGCCATCTCGTCGTGCGTGCCGCGCTCGACGCGGAGCAGGGCACGCACCGGGTCGCGCAGGACGCGGTACGGCGCGGTGGCGCCGTACGGCTCCGCGCGCACGGTGATGGTGCGCACGTCGAACCCGGCGAGCGCCTCGGCGACGACGCGGCTCTTGCCGGTGCCGTTGCCCCCGCTCACCACGACCACGCCGCCGTCGCCCATGAGCATCCGGCCGACGTTCGACCGGATGGCGTCGAGCTCGACCTCGCGGCCGAGCAGCGGCAACGAGGTGCCCGCGCCCGTGCCGCGCGTGCCCGTCTCCTCCGCGACGGCGAGCACCGGCACCGGGACGGTCTTGCCCTTCATGGGGAACGGGCCGGCCGGGGTCGTGGCGAAGAGGGTGCGCGAGCGCTCGAGGACGGTGGGGTGGGCGAACAGCACGCCGTGCGGGGCCTTGCCCATGATGCGCGCCGCTGTGTTGGTGGTGTCGCCCATCGCGGAGTACGCCGCCCGCTCGACGGCGCCGACCTCGGCGGCGAACACGTGCCCGCGGTTGACGCCGATCTGCAGCGGCAGCGGCGTGCCGACGTCGAGGACGCGGCGCATCGCCCGCAGCATGCGGCCTTCGTCGTCCTCGCTGGAGTAGGGGACGCCGGAGCCCATGAAGAGCTTGCCGCCGTCGCTGTCGAGGTCGGTCGCGAGCAAAGTGACGCCCTCGTCGTTCATGGCCTGCATGAACACCGACACGGTGCTGTCGAGGGCCTCCGCCACGGCTTGCGGGCCAGGGCCCGACAGCAGTGCGTCGGTGCCGCTGAAGCGCGCGAACGCGATCGTCGCGATCTTGTGCTCGGGGTCGGGCACCCGCTCGGCGAGGTAGTCGCCCAACGCGTTCGGGAAGAGCGCACGCAGCCTGTCGCCCTCGACGTCGGGCACCGGCGGCGGTTCGGTGAGCGGCGGGTCGACCGAGCGCCAGCGCAGCAGCAGCGCGCCGTCCTCCGCGCGCGGCCGCGTCGAGCCTCGCGGCAGCCGGGCAGCGGTGGCGGCCGTGACGACGATCTCGCCGGCGTTCGCGAGCTTCTCGGCGTCGGCCGTCGCCGTGGCCGCAGGACCGAGGATGAGCAGCTCGCGGGTCGGTGCACCGACGAGGAAGAAGTCGACCGGTCCGGAGTGGATGCCGACCGACATCCGCAGCTTGAGCCGCCCGACCGAGGTCGGGATGGCGGAGGCGTCGCGCAGGGCGATGCGCATGTCGACGGCGGCGGCGCAGGCCCGCACCGCGTGGTCGTCGCCGCGGAACGTGAACAGCAGGGCGTCGCCGCCGAACTTCAGGAGCTCGCCGCCGCGTGCCCCGGCCATGCCGAGCATGCCGCCGAAGACGCGGTTGAGGGTCTCGATCAGCTCCTCGGCGCCGATGCGGCCGCGGCGGGCGAGGCGCTCGGTCAGGGCCGTGAAGCCGGAGATGTCGGCGAAGACGAGGGTGGCGTCGATGCCCTGCCAGGAGGAGCCGGGGGCTGCGTCGTCCCACTCGAGGGCGACCCGGGGCACGTGGCGTCGGAGGTCGGTCACGACCTATCCCTCCTCCCCGTAGTCCGGATGCGCCCGACCACCGCCCCAGCGGTCCGCACGCTCACCGTAGGGGCTGAGCACGGCCCGCGAGACTCGTTGTCTCAGGTCGTGGACCGTCGTGCCCTCGGGCGGCGCTGACCAGGGAGCCGCTGGCACCCGGGGCACCAGTAGAGACGACGACCCTGGTGGTCCTGCGCCGAGACAGGGAGGCCGCACCGGACGCAGGGCCGCCCTTCTCGCCTGTAGACGTAGACGCCGGTGCTGCGGCGCAGCCTGCGGATCTGCGGGGTGTCCTCGCCGCCGTCGAGGCTCGGGGTCGTCCGAGTTGGGCCGGTCGAGGTCGAGCGCGGCGAGCGCCTCTGTGTGGGCCGGGTCGACCGTGACGATGCGACCCCGGCGTACGCCGTCCTTCATCAGCAGCACGAGGTCTGCCCACATGGCGTCGAAGACCGGGCCGCGCAGCAGCCGGCCCTCGAGGAACGGCGACACCTGGTGCCTGAAGAGGAGCTCGGCGCGGTAGATGTTGCCGACGCCCGAGAGCACCGACTGGTCCATGAGCAGCGTGCCGACCGGCGCGCGGCTCGACAGGATCCGTGCCTTCGCGCGGTCGGGTTCGGCGTCGGCGCGCAGCGGGTCGGGGCCGAGCCGGGCCACGATCGCGTCGCGGCCGTGGGTGCCCACGAGGTCGCACGCCGTCGGGCCGCGCAGGTCGGCGTACGACGCCGAGCCCTCGATCCGCCAGCGCACGGCACCGCGCGGTTCTGGCGCAGGGCCCTTGGCCGTGATCATCGTGCCGTACAGACCGAGGTGGACGTGGACGACGTCGTCGCCCTCGAACGCGACGAACAGGTGCTTGCCGTACGCCTCGGCCTGCTCGAGCACCCGGCCGGTCAGGATCTGCGCGCCGGAGTCGAAGCGCCCCTGCGGGCTGCTCGACGCGACGACCTGGCCGGCGAACGTGCGGTGCAGGCCGCGGGCGAGGCGGTGCAGGCTGTGTCCCTCGGGCACCGGGTGCTCGCTCCTCGTCTCGCGTACGGTCGGCGCATGGCCAAGCAGAAGCGTGCACCGTCGGACGGCGACGAGCATCCCGACGACCGTGCGCTGGACCGGCTGGCCGACCGCGGCCCCTCGCGTGTCGGCGTCGAGGGCGCGATGCGCTCCCGCGACGTCTCCCGGCCGAGCCCCGCGCAGCTGGCCGCGGCTCAGCGAACCGTGAAGCCGAAGACAGGTCCGCCGATCAGCGGCTGACGCGTCAGAACGAGCCGGTGGCCTCGTAGCCCGCGAGCAGGTCGATGCGGCGCTGGTGCCGCACGTCGCCGCTGAACGGGGTGGCGAGGAACGCCTCGACGATCGCGAAGGCCGTGGCCTCGTCGTGCTGCCGGGCGCCGATGCCCATGACGTTGGCGTCGTTGTGCTGGCGCGCGAGCTCGGCGATCTCGACCGACCACACGAGCGCGGCCCGCACGCCGGCGACCTTGTTGGCCGCGATCTGCTCGCCGTTGCCCGAGCCGCCGATCACGATGCCGAGGCTGCCCGGGTCGTCGACGACGGCCTGAGCAGCCGCGACGCAGAACGGCGGGTAGTCGTCGAGGGCGTCGTACTCGCGGGCGCCGTGGTCGACGACCTCGTGCCCCTGCCCCCGGAGGTGCTCGGCGAGCACCGCCTTCAGCTCGAATCCGGCGTGATCGGCACCCAGGTGTACGCGCATAGGCCGATCGTGCCAGCCCGGAGCCGTCAGTCGAAGACCGGGCCCAGATCGCGCGTGCGCTTGATCTCGAAGAAGCCGGGGGTGCCGGCGACGAGCAGCGTGCCGTCCCACAGCCGACCCGCGGCCTCGCCCTTCGGCGCGGGGGTGACGACCGGACCGAAGAAGGCGACCACGGAGCCGTCCTCGCCGGGCACGTGGATGACGGGGGTTCCGACGTCCATGCCGACGGCGTCCATGCCCTCGTGGTGGCTGCGGGTGAGCTCGGCGTCGTACTCCTCGCTCGTGGCCGCCTTGGCCAGCTCGGCCGGGAGTCCGACCTCGGCCAGCGCCTCGGCGATGACGGCGTCGACGTCCTGGTTGCCGCCGGGGTGGATGCGGGTGCCCATCGCGGTGTAGAGCGGGAGGACGACGTCCTCGCCGTGCGCGAGCCTCGCCGCGGTGACGACGCGGACCGGGCCCCAGGCCTTCGCCATGAACTCGACGTACTCGGGCGGCAGCTCGCGGCCGGCGTTGAGGACCGCGAGGGACATCACGTGCCAGCGGGTGGTGACGGGCCGGACCTTCTCGACCTCGAGCATCCAGCGCGACGTCATCCACGCCCACGGGCAGACCGGGTCGAACCAGAAGTCGGCGATGACAGGGCTCTCGGAGGCGGTGGCATTGACCATTCAACGAGTCTACGTCGCCCGGCCGCAGCCGCACCTCCGCCGCAGGATGTCCGGCGGCGCCCGCGGCACGGGCCACGTTCGGCGGTCAGGCCCACCACGCGTGCGAGGATATGCCGATCGACGGCGAGGCGACCGTGCTCCCGAGGCACCGGCACCCTCGTCGTCCGTGCGACGGGTGTCCGTCGAACTGGGGCAGTGGGGAAGGACGGTCCGGTGACGGCCACGAACATCACGCGCGCCGAGGCGGCCGAGCGGTCGGCGCTCGTCGCGGTGCAGGGGTACGAGGTCGAGGTCGACCTCTCGACGGCGTCCGAGTCGCCGACGTTCGCGACGACCACCACGGTGCGCTTCACCGCCACCCCGGGTGCTGAAACCTGGATCGACCTCATCGCCGCCCGTGTGCACAGCGCGGTGCTCAACGGCTCCGAGCTCGACACCGCGACCTTCACCGGCACCCGCCTCCCCCTGACCGGGCTCGCGGCCGACAACGTCCTCGTGATCGAGGCCGACTGCACCTACATGCGCACCGGCGAGGGCCTGCACCGCTTCGTCGACCCGGTCGACGGCGGCATCTACCTGTACTCGCAGTTCGAGGTCGCCGACGCGCGCCGCATGTACGCGTGCTTCGACCAGCCCGACCTCAAGGGCACGTTCGCCGTCTCGGTCACGGCACCGGCCGGCTGGCAGGTCGTCTCGAACTCCCCCACGCCGGACCCGGTCGGCCTCGACGGCGGCCTCGCCCGGTGGTCGTTCGCGCCGACGCCGCGCATCTCGCCGTACATCACCGCGCTCGTCGCCGGGCCGTACCACGTCGTGCGCGACGAGTACGTCGGCCCGCACGGCACCTACCCGCTCGGCGTCTTCTGCCGCGCCAGCCTGGCCGAGCACCTCGACGCCGACGTCGTCCTGCTCGAGACCAAGCAGGGCTTCGAGTTCTTCGAGTCGCAGTTCGAGACGCCGTACCCGTTCGTGAAGTACGACCAGCTCTTCGTGCCGGAGTTCAACGCGGGCGCGATGGAGAACGCCGGCTGCGTGACGATCCTCGAGGACTACGTCTTCCGCTCGCGCGTCACCGACTACTACTTCGAGCAGCGGGCCAACACGATCCTGCACGAGCTCGCGCACATGTGGTTCGGCGACCTCGTCACGATGACGTGGTGGGACGACCTCTGGCTGAACGAGTCGTTCGCCGAGTGGGCGGCGCACTGGGCCAACGTCGGCGCCACCCGCTACCGCGACGCATGGACCACGTTCCTCATCCAGCGCAAGGGTTGGGCGTACCGCCAGGCGCAGCTGTCCTCGACGCACCCGATCGCCGCCGACATGGTCGACCTCGAGGCGGTCGAGGTGAACTTCGACGGCATCACCTACGCGCAGGGCGCGGCGTCGCTGCGCCAGCTCGTCGCGTGGGTCGGTGAGAAGGAGTTCCTCGAGGGGCTCACGTCGTACTTCGCCAAGCACGCCTGGAGCAACACCCGCCTCGCCGACCTGCTGGTCGAGCTCGAGGCCTCCAGCGGCCGCGACCTGTCCGAGTGGACCACCGCGTGGCTCGAGACGGCAGGCGTCAACCTGCTGCGTCCCGAGGTCGTCGTGGCCGCCGACGGCACGTTCGAGTCGGTGGCGGTCGTGCAGGAGCCGCCCGCGAGCCCGCCCGGCCTCCATCCCGTCCTGCGCCCGCACCGCATCGCGGTCGGCCTGTACGAGCGCACGTCATCGGGCCTGCAGCGGGTGCGACGCCTGGAGATCGACGTCGTCGGCTCGCGCACCGAGGTGCCGGAGCTGCAGGGCATCGCCCAGCCCGACCTGCTGCTGCTCAACGACGACGACCTCACGTTCGCGAAGATCCGCCTCGACGACCGTTCGCTGCGCACCGCCGTCGACTCGTTCGACCAGCTGCTCGAGCCGATGCCGCGGGCGCTGATCTGGGCCGCTGCGTGGGACATGCTCCGCGACGCCGAGATGCCGCTGCGCGACTGGCTGCAGCTGCTCGAGACGGGCCTCCCGACCGAGCGCGACATCAGCATCGTGCACACGCTCCTGTCGCAGACCAAGGCCGCGATCGAGCAGTTCTCGGCGCTCGGGCGCCGCGAGGAGTACCGCGACCGCTGGGCCGGCCTCACGCAGTCGCTGCTCGATGCGTCCCCCGCCGGCGGCGACCTCCAGCTCGCCTACGCACGCGCGTTCGCGGCCACCGCACGCACCGACGAGCACGCGGCGGTGCTCCGCGGCTGGCTGTCCGAGGGCTCGGCACCCGAGGGTCTCGCCATCGATACCGACCTGCGCTGGACCCTGCTGCAGAGGCTGCTCGCCCTGGGTGCCGCGGCACCCGAGGAGGTCGACGCCGAGCTCGAGCGGGACAACACCGCGAGCGGGCACCGGCAGGCGGCCACCGCGCGTGCCCTGGTGCCGACGATGGAGGCGAAGGAGGCGGCGTTCGCCGCGACCGTCGAGGGTGACGACCTGCCGAACGCCCTGCTGACGGCCACGGTCGCCGGCTTCGCCTCGGCTGACGCACGCGAGCTGCACCGGGCCTTCCTCGACCGGTACTTCGACGCCATCCCGGAGGTGTGGGCCGAGCGCACCAACGAGACCGCGCAGACGATCGTGCTCGGGTTCTACCCCGCGCAGCTCGTCGAGCAGTCGACGCTCGACATCACCGACCGTTTCCTTGCCCGCGACGACATCCCGCCGGGCGCGCGGCGCCTCGTGCGCGAGGGACGCGACGGCATCGAGCGGTCGCTGCGCTGCCAGGCACGCGACGCCTCCTGAGCGGCTGACGACGGACGACGGCCCGGCACCCACGAGAGTGGGTGCCGGGCCGTTGCGCGTCGGTGGGGGCAGTCAGACGGTGTCGAGGTGCGGCGTGCGGGGCGTGCGCGCGTGGTCGGCCATGAGCTGCAGGCCGGAACGGAGGCCGCCGACGAGGTCGCCCGCGGCGAACGACGAGGTCATGGTCAGCGAGGCGAGACCGCAGGTGCGATCGGTCACGGCCGCAGCCGCACGCGATCCGGTGACGATCTCGAGCGAACGGCGAGCAGGGTCGACGGCGACGAGGACGGTCTCGACGGCGGACGCGCCGCTCTCGGCGAGGATGCGCTCGGCGCTGGACCGGCCCTCGGGGAGGGCACCGATCCGGACCCGGAAGAGCAGGCCGGACACCGCCTCGGCGGAGGCGACCGCCTGCTCGATGGCGGCCCGCTGCTGCGGGCTCACCGGGTCACCAGCGGGCACTGGTGCCCCCGGTGCCGTCGGCATCCGCGTCCGCGGCCTCGAGGGCGGACGGGGTGCCGGGGGTGGTGCCGAGCGCCAGCGGGTCGCCGGTCCAGGCATCGGTCTCGTTCGCGCGGCCCGAGCGCGTCCAGCCCGGGGCCTTCACGAGGAGCCACACGATCGCGGCCACGGTGAGCGGAAGGACCACGAACACGAGGAAGGCCTGGCCGATGCCCATCGTCGTGCCGCGCTCCTCGCCGTCGTCGAAGGTCATGTCGACGCGGGACGCCGCGGCGGGACCGGCCGTGAGGGCGACGAGGACGGCGGAGGTCACGACAGCAGCTGCAGCCCGGGAACGGGCGCCGAAGGAAGAGGCCATGAGCCGATCCTATGCGCCTGTCGAGCGGGCGCCTCCCGCCGTCGCACCGGGCGACGAGGGGCAGGCAGGGGCGTCCCGCTCAGCCGGTGACGGCACGGACGATCCGGCGCAGCAGCGCGTTGCCGGGGAGATCGTCGACGAGCACGGGGCGGCCGGCGCCATCGGTGAGGGGCACCCGCCAGTTGGGGTACTCCTGGTCGGTGCCGGGCTGGTTCTGCGCCCGCTTGTCGCCCACGGCATCGGCGAGCGACACGCACAGAAGCCGCGCCGACGTCTGGCCGATGAGCCGGTGCAGCGCCTCGACGACCTCCTCCGCGCCCGCACCCGGTCGGAGCAGGCCGCGGCCCTCGAGCAGGGAGCGCCAGGCGGCGAGGTCGCGCTCGGCGTTCGCGAGCTCCTCCTCGTACGTCGTGGCCAGCAGGCCGAGCTCGTGCCGCAGCCGGACGTGCTCGCCCTCGATGAAGCCCCAGGTGGGCGGGAGGTCGTGCGTGGTCACGCTCGTGAGCGCGAGCTCGCGCCAGTGCTCGGGCTGCAGCGGCGCGCCGTGCTCGTCGGCCTCGAACCACAGGATCGACGTACCGAGGATCCCGCGCTCGCGCAGGACGTCCTGCACCCAGGCCTCGACCGTGCCGAGGTCCTCGCCGATGACGACGGCACCTGCGCGCTGGGCCTCCAGCGCCAGGATCCCGATGAGCGCCTCGTGGTCGTAGCGGACGTACGTGCCCTCGTTGGCGGGCATGCCGCGCGGGATCCACCACAGCCGGAACAGGCCCAGCACGTGGTCGATGCGGATGCCGCCCGCGTGCCGGAGCACGGTGCGGAGCATGTCGCGGTACGGGATGAACGCGGCCTCGGCGAGGGCGTCAGGGCGCCACGGCGGCTGCGACCAGTCCTGGCCCATCTGGTTGTACATGTCCGGCGGGGCCCCGACGGCGACGTCCTTGGCCAGCACGTCGCGCAGCGCCCAGGCATCGGCACCCTCGGGGTGCACGCCGACCGCGAGGTCGTGCATGACGCCGATCGCCATGCCGGCGTCGGTGGCGGCCTCCTGCGCGGCGGCGAGCTGCTCGTCGAGAACCCACTGCAGCCAGCGGTGGAACTCCACGAGGTCGGCGAGCTCGACCCGTGCCTTCTCGGTCGCCTCGCCCTTCGGGTCGACCAGCGCCTCCGGCCAGTCGGCCGGCTGGCCGTACGTGTCGCCGAGCGCGCACCAGAGCGCGAAGTCGTCCAGGCCCGCGCCCTCGCGGTCGCTGAAGGCGGCGTACTGCGCCTTGCGTCCGGGCGACAGCGGGACGGCGTGGACGAACTCGAGCGCGGTGCGCTTGGCCGCCCAGATCGGGTCGCGCTCGAGGAGGTCGGCGGTCGCGTTCGTCGCGCGCACCTTCTCCGAGAGCATCGCCATGGCCTTGTGGCCGGCCTCGCTGAGGTAGGCGTACTCCGGCACGGCCTCGACCCGGATGTAGATGGGGTTGGCGAAGCGGCGGGTGACCGGGAGGTACGGCGACGGCGCCATCGGAGGCACGGGCGAGGCCGCGTGCAGCGGGTTGATGAGCAGGAAGTCGGCGCCGAGGTCGTGGCCGCTCCAGGCGACGAGGTCGGCGAGGTCGACGAGGTCGCCGAGGCCCCAGGAGCGCTTGGAGCGGACGGAGTACAGCTGCGCCCCGAAGCCCCAGCCGCGACGGCCGCGCAGGCGCTCGGGCAGCTCGAGCCGGCGCGGCGTGACGACGAGCGTGGTGCCGATCGGGCGCGTGCTGCCGTCGTCCGACCGCAGCTCGCCGTGCAAACGGTGCCAGCCGGTCGGGAGGTCGGTGGGGATGGAGAACGTGGCCTCGCCGACGAGCCCGCCGTCGACCTCGACCGGCTCGACCCAGCGGTCGACCTGCACGACGTCGCTGCGGCTCCCGCCGTCCTCGAGCTCGATCCAGAGCCTGGCCGAGTCGCCGTGCGGCAGGTGGACCCAGGTGCTCGCGGCGTCGCCCTGGCGGGCGACGAAGACCGGCGGCAATGCCCTCTGCCAGTCGCGGATCCGCCGCTCGTGGAGCGCGGCGCCGATGCCGGCCGGCGTCGTCGCGTCGACCCCCAGGGCTGCGAGCACGGCGACGACCGTCGCGGTCGGCACCACCTGGTGCTGGCCGGCCTGGTCCCAGAACTCGGTCGCTACGCCGTACGCCGCCGCGAGGGCTGCAAGGTCAGTGTCCACGACCCCATCCTGCCCACGTCAGGACCCGGGTTTCCAGAGCAGGGGCCTGGAAGATGAAAACGCTGTCACGCCCCCGACCACAGCGGGGGACGCCGGTGCGACCACGGAGCGGCCTGCTCGAGCTGCGCGGCGAGCGTGATGAGCGTGGCCTCGTCGTACGGCCGCCCGACCAGCTGGACGCCCACGGGCAGGGTGACGCCGTCCACCTCGGGCCAGGCCAGGGGCACCGAGACGGCCGGGAGGCCGGTGATGTTGTAGGGCGCGGTGAACGGGGTGAACCGCTTCTGGGCCTCGAAGTCGCCGGCCGGGTCGGCGTCGTCGCGCAAGCCTCCCGGGCCGATGAGGGAGGGCAGCTGCGCGAGGGTCGGGGTGAGGATCACGTCGTACGCCGCGGTGGCGTTGATGACCATGCGCGTGATGAGGCGCATGGTCGAGACCGAACCGGCCAGCTGGATGCCGCTGACGGCACGGCCGCGCTCGCGCAGCCACTGCGTCAACGGCTGCAGGCGCGACTCGTCCTCGGGCAGCACCGGCGTGAGCAGGGCGAGCACGGACCAGACCGCCTCGAACGCCGGCACCGTCTCGGGGCCGAACGGCGGGGCGACGTCCTCCACGGTGTGACCGAGCGACTCGAGGAGGCGCGACGCCTCGTCCCACGCGGCGAGGCAGTGCGGGTCGACCTCGGCGGCGGCGATGACGGGCGTGGCGTAGCGGCCGATGCGCAGGCGACCGGGAGTGCGGCGCGCGGCAGCCAGGAAGGTGTCCCCCTCCAGCATGGGGCGGGCCGGGAACGGGTCGTCGGGGAACGGGCCGGCGAGCGTGTCGAGCAGCGCAGCGGCGTCCGCGACCGTGCGCGCGAGCACCCCCTGGGTCGGCAGCTCGCCCACGGGATCGCGCAACGGCCCGTTGCTGATACGGCCGCGGGCCGGCTTGATGCCGACGAGGCCGGTGACGCTCGCGGGGATGCGGATCGAGCCGCCGCCGTCCGAGCCGTGGCCCGCGCTGGCGAGCCCCGCGGCGACCGCGGCCGCCGCTCCCCCGCTGCTGCCGCCGGCCGAGCGGGTGAGGTCCCACGGAGTGCGGGCAGGCGGGGCGACGGCTGTCTCGGTGTAGCAGGGCAGGCCGAACTCCGGCGTGTTCGTCTTGCCGGTGATGACGAGACCGCCCTGACGCATGCGGGTCACGACGTTGTCGTCGCCGTAGGGCGTCATGTCGTATGCCACCGAGCCGAGGGTGCACCGGACCCCCGCGACGAAGACGAGGTCCTTCGCCGGCACGACCGTGCCGTACAGCGGGTCGAGCGGCTGGTCGGCGCCGACCGAGCCGAGGCGCGCGTCGGCCGCGCGCGCGGCATCGCGGGCGAAGTCGTCGGTGCGCGTGATGAACGCGCCGACCGTGGCGTCGAGCCGGTCGGTGCGCTCGAGGTAGTGCTCGGTCAGCTCGAGCGAGCTGATCTCGCGGCGGCGGAGAGCGGCGCCCTGCTCGAGGGCGGTGAGGTCGTGCAGGTCAGCCATGGCGCCATGATCGCCCGTGATCGCTCCGCCTGTTCGAAGAACCGGCCGCCTCGAACCACGCGCCGGAGCCGGTCAGCCGCGCAGGCGGCCGATGAGGAACGCGACCAGCAGGAACAGAGCCAGGGCGACGACGATCAGGGCCAGGCAGCCGAGGTAGCCGGCGGTCCGGGACTGTCCCGCACCGCGCCACAGGGGTGCGCCGCCCTCGCGGGCGGTGGCCACGGGGTGCGTGCGGTCGATCCAGGCGTCGCGGTGGGACTCGTCGCAGAACAGCAGGTCGGCGTCGATCTCGTGGCCGTCGTCGTCGACGTACAGGGTGGCGAGCGCGATGCCCGACCCCTCGTCCAGCAGCGTGCCGCACTCGGCGCAGGGCACGCCGACGGGACCGGCGTCGGGCTGCTCGTCGCTCACGCGGCAAGCCTGTCATCCGAGCCGCTTGCGCGGCAGGGGGTCAGGGCAGCGTCTATCCGTGCGTGTGCTGGTCCCAGCCGAGGCGGACGGCGACGTTGGGGTCCGGGATCTCCTGCTTGCCGCAGCGCATGCACACGATGGCCTTGATCTGGCCCTCGAGCGTGACGGCGTGCCAGGCGTGGAACCCGATCATGCAGGTGAGTGCCTTCATGCGTCCTCCCCGTGGTGGTGCCGATGGGGACATCGTGCGCCTCATCCGGCACGGATGGGCGGTTCCCCTTCCCCTGCGCGGCCGGACGGCTACCCCGGGTGACGACGACGCGCCGAGCCGTACGCGGAGAGTGCGCTCCGCCGTCGCGCTCCTAGGGTGTGCGTCGTGCCGCTGTACCCCGATGCCCCGCGCCTCGACCTCGTCGACGACCTGTCCGGTCGCTCCGTCCCCGATCCCTACCGCTGGCTCGAGAGCGGCGAGTACGGCGACGACGCCCAGCGGGACGAGTGGGGTGCCCAGCAGTCGGCCCTCTACGAGGCCGAGGCCGCGACCTGGACGACGGTCGAGCACTGGCGCACACGCGTCGGCGACCTGCTCAAGTCGGGCGGCGTAGGGCCGCCGGCGTACCGCGGGGACCGCGCGTTCTTCATGCGGCGCGAGCCCGACGGCAACATGGCGGTCCTCTGGACGATCGACCCCGACGGCACCGAGCGCGTGCTCATCGACCCGATGCAGCTCGACCCCGAGGGACACACGACCCTCGACTCGTTCCAGCCGACCAAGGAGGGGCACCTCCTCGCCTACCAGCTCTCGGTCGGCGGCACCGAGGAGCCCGACCTCTTCGTGATGGACATCGCGACCGGCGAGCAGCTCGAGGGCCCGATCGACCGCATCCGCTTCTCCCCCATCGCATGGCTGCCGGGTGCCGAGGCCTACTACTACGTGCGCCGGCTCGACCCGTCGCTCGTGCCCGACACCGAGCGGCCGTTCCACCGCCGCGTCTACCTGCACCGCGTCGGAACAGACCCGAGCACCGACGTCGAGATCTTCGGCGCCGGTCGCACGATCACCAACTACTACGGCGTCTCGGTCAGCCGTGACGGCCGCTGGCTGCAGGTGTCGTCGCAGGAGGGCACCGAGCCGCGCAACGACCTCTGGGTCGCCGACCTCACGGCGTCGCCGCTGGAGTCGCCCGAGCTCGTGCCGGTGCAGGTCGACGTCGACGCCCAGACCGGCATCTACGTCGGCCGCGACGGCCGCTTCTACGTGCACACCGACCTCGACGCGCCGCGCGGCCGGCTGGCCGTCGTCGACCCGGCGACGCCCACCGCGGACAACTGGGTCGACCTGCTGCCCGAGGACCCGACCGCCGTGCTCGAGGACTTCGCGGTCCTCGACGGCGACGAGATGGCCGAGCCGCGCCTTCTCGCGACCTGGTCGCGGCACGGCGTCGGCGAGATGACGCTGCACGACCTGTCGACGGGCGCGAAGCTCGGCGACGTCGCCCTTCCCGGTGTCGGCACCCTCGGCGGACTCGTCGAGCGGCCCGAGGGCGGCCCGGTCGTGTGGTTCGTCTACACCGACTACACGACCCCGTCGAACGTCTACACGTACGACGGCCGCACAGGCGCGGTCGAGCTCTTCGCCTCGCCTCCCGGGCACGTCGACGTCCCCACCGTGTTCAGCCGGCAGGAGACGTTCACGTCGAAGGACGGCACGAGCGTGCGCATGTTCGTGCTCTCCCCCGCGGCCGACGTCGACCGGCCGCGGCCCACGCTGCTGTCGGGCTACGGCGGCTTCGGCATCTCGATGCAGCCGACGTACTCCGCCACGGCGCTCGCGTTCGTCGAGGCCGGCGGGGTGTACGCCGTGGCGTGCATCCGCGGCGGCGGCGACGAGGGCGAGGAGTGGCACCGCGACGGCATGCTCGCCAACAAGCAGAACGTGTTCGACGACTTCGCGGCGGCGCAGGAGCACCTGATCGCTGCAGGGTGGACCACGCCCGAGCAGCTCGCGATCATCGGCGGCTCCAACGGCGGCCTGCTCATGGGCGCCGCACTGACCCAGCGCCCCGACCTCGCGCGCACGGTCGTGTGCCAGGCCCCGCTGCTCGACATGATCCGCTACGTCGAGGTGCCGCCCGAGACGAGCTACCTCGGCCCCACGTGGACCGTCGAGTACGGCGACCCCGCGGTGCCGGAGCAGCTCGACTGGCTGCTGTCGTACTCGCCGTACCACAACGTGCCCGAGGGCACAGACTTCCCGGCACTGATGATGATGGTGTTCGACAACGACAGCCGCACCGACCCGATGCACGGCCGCAAGTTCGTGGCCGCCGTGCAGCACGCGTCCGTCGGCGAGCGGCCGATCGTGCTCCGCACCGAGGCCAACGTCGGGCACGGGGCGCGGTCTGTGTCCAAGTCGGTCGACGAGATCGCCGAGACGCTCGCGTTCGTCGCGCACTGGACGGGGCTCGAGCCCTCCGCCGGTTAGGCTCGACGGCGTGGACAGCATCGTGACCGGCACGTCCCTGCTCGCCGCGGAGTCGACGAAGGACGATCCGTGGTGGGCGTCGGCCATCGCCTGGGTGACGACGTACACGCTCGCGATCGTGCTCACGATCGTCGTCTCGGTCGTGCTGTGGTGGATCATCATCCGGCTCATCCGCCGTGTCACCGACAAGGCCAAGCAGCGGCTGCGCCAGGACCGCCCCGGTGCCGCGCGCAACAGCGAGCACACCGCCGAGCTGACCTCGGTGCTGATGACCGCGCGCCGCGAGCAGCGCGCGGAGGCGCTCGGCCAGCTCCTGCGCAGCGTCACGACCTTCACGATCGTGAGCCTCGCTCTGCTCGTCCTGCTGTCGCAGATGGGCGTCAACCTCGCACCGCTGCTGGCGTCGGCCGGCGTCGTCGGCGTCGCGCTCGGCTTCGGCGCGCAGACGCTCGTGAAGGACTTCCTGTCCGGCATCTTCCTCGTGCTCGAGGACCAGTTCGGCGTCGGCGACGTCGTCGACCTCGGTCCGGCCATCGGCACGGTCGAGGAGGTGACGCTGCGGATCACGCGCGTGCGCGACCTCTCCGGAGTCGTCTGGTACGTCCGCAACGGCGAGATCCTGCGCGTCGGCAACCGCTCGCAGGGATGGACGACCGCCGTCGTCGACGTGCCCGTCGCGTTCAACGAGGACCTCGAGCGCGTGCGACGCATCGTCGACAAGGTCGGCACGATGATGGACGGCGACCCGGCGTACGACGGCATCCTGTTCGGCACGCCGATGTACGCCGGCGTCGAGAGCGTGAGCGGCGACGCCGTCTTCGTCCGGGTGACGGCCAAGGCCGCACCCGACCAGCAGATGGCCGCGGCCCGCGCGATCCGCGAGCAGATCAAGCTCGGCTTCGACGAGGCCGGCATCCGCGTGCCCGTGCTCGTGCGCAACAACCTCCCCGGCACCCAGCCCCCGCCCGCCGCCGCTCCCCCTGCCTGACCTGGATTCGGTAGTGCCAGGGCGCGCAGTACGCCGCCCTAGCACTACCGAATCGTCGTGACGGACGGCTCGCGGTGCGGTGCGCGGGCTTCCTCGACACACTGGGCACATGCTGTGCCTCGTCACCGGTGCGACCGGATACATCGGCGGACGGCTCGTGCCCGAGCTGCTCGCCGCCGGGCACGAGGTGCGCGTCCTCGCCCGCCATCCCGAGCGCCTCGTCGACCGCACCTGGGTCAACGACGTGCAGGTCGTGAGCGGCGACGCGGGCGACCCGGACGCGGTCCGCGCCGCACTGAAGGGCGTCGACGTCGCCTACTACCTGATGCACTCGCTCATGGCGGGCGACGGCTTCCACGACGTCGAGGTGCTGCTCGCGCGGATCTTCGGCACGACGGCCCGCGACGAGAAGGTGAAGCGCATCGTCTACCTCGGCGGCCTGCACCCGGAGAACGCACCGGGCAACCTGTCCGACCACATGACGAGCCGCCGCCAGGTCGGAGAGATCCTGCGCGCGTCGGGAGTGCCCACGTGCGAGTACCGCGCCGCGGTCATCATCGGCAGCGGCAGCGCCAGCTTCGAGATGATCCGCTACCTCACCGAGCGCCTGCCGTTCATGATCACGCCGAAGTGGCTGCGGATGCCGACGCAGCCGATCGCCGTCCGCGACGTCCTCTACTACCTCGTGCAGGCAGCCGCGCTGCCGCCGGAGGTCAACCGCACGTTCGACATCGGCGGCCCCGAGGCCACGACGTACGAGGGCATGATCCAGGGCTACGCGAAGGTCGCCGGGCTCCGCAAGCGCGTGATCGTGGGCGCCCCGATCCTCACGCCGCGGCTGTCGAGCCGCTGGGTCGGCCTCATGACCCCGGTGCCGAGCACGATGGCGCGCCCGCTCGTCGAGAGCCTGTCGGCACCGTCGGTCTGCAGCGAGCACGACATCGTGCGCTACATCCCTGACCCGGTCGACGGCCTCGTGCCGTACGAGCGCGCGGTCGAGCTCGCCCTCGTGAAGGTCAACTACGCCGACGTCCGCACGTCCTGGTCGAGCTCGAGCCTGCCGGGCGCACCCAGCGACCCGCTGCCCAGCGACCCCGACTGGGCGGGCGGCGCGCTGTACGCCGACGCACGCGAGACCGTCGTGCAGGCGTCCCCGGCCTCGCTCTGGCGGGTCATCGAGGGACTCGGCGGAGACCGCGGGTACTACTCGTTCCCGCTCGCGTGGGAGGTGCGCGGCTGGCTCGACCGGGCGGTCGGCGGCGTCGGGCTGGCGCGCGGACGCCGTAACCCCGAGACGCTGCGGGTCGGCGACCCGCTCGACTTCTGGCGGGTCGAGGAGCGTGTGCCGCTGAAGCAGCTGCGCCTGCGCGGGGAGTTCCGCATGCCCGGGCTCGCCTGGCTCGAGCTCGGGATCCGCGAGGACCACGACGCGAACGGGCACCCGATCACGGTCTACACGCAGAAGGCGAGCTTCCACCCCAAGGGGATGCCGGGTGAGGCGTACTGGAAGGCGATGCTCCCCTTCCACGGCATCATCTTCGGCTCGATGCTGAAGAACATCCGCGAGAACGCCGAGACCCTCGAGCGCACGGGCACCCTGCCGAGCATCGAAGCCGCCTGACGCGTCGGCGCCGCACGACACCGCAGTGCCGGATCACTGGGTGCCACGGGGCATGATGGGCGCGTGACGCAAGGACCTCCCCCGACCCCGTACGACGCGATGGGCGGAGAGCCCTTCTTCACGGCGCTCGTTCACCGCTTCTACGAGGGCGTGGCCACCGATCCGCTGCTCCGGCCGATGTACCCGCCGGGCGACCTCGCACCGGCCGAGCGCCGGCTGCGGATGTTCCTCGAGCAGTACTGGGGCGGCCCGGGCACGTACTCGGAGGAGCGCGGGCACCCGCGGCTGCGGATGCGCCACCACCCCTACGTGATCGACGACGCCGCCCGCGACGCGTGGCTCACGCACATGCGCGCGGCCCTCGACCTCACCATGGACGAGCTCGGCCTGGACCCCTCGTGGGAGCAGGAGCTCTGGCGCTACCTCGTGGGCGCCGCGATCGCCATGGTCAACCACGTGCCCGACGAGCAGCCGGGCATCCCGGTCGCCGACGACGTCCAGGAGAAGCCCCGATGACCCACACCGACCTGCCCGAGCGCGAGGGCAACGCCGGCCTCCCGTCCCGCCTCGAGCGCCCGTGGTGGCGCGACGCCGTCGTCTACCAGATCTACCCGCGCTCGTACGCCGACAGCGACGGCGACGGCCTCGGCGACATCCCCGGCATCCGCGCGCACCTGCAGCACGTCGTCGACCTCGGTGTCGACGCCATCTGGCTGTCGCCGTTCTACCCGTCGCCGCTGCTCGACGGCGGCTACGACGTCGCCGACCCGCGCAGCGTCGACCCGCGCCTCGGCACGGTCGAGGACCTGCGCGGCCTGGTGCAGGACTGCCACGCCAACGGCCTCAAGATCTTCGTCGACGTCGTGCCCAACCACTTCTCGTGGGAGCACCGCTGGTTCGAGGAGACCAAGGGCGCACCGATCGACTCGCCGCAGTGGGCCCGCTTCCACGCGGTGCGCGGCCGAGGCGACGACGGCGAGCTCGAGCCCAACGACTGGAGGAGCGCGTTCGGCGGCCCCGCCTGGACGCCCATCGAGGGCCAGCCAGGCTGGTGGTACCTCCACCTGTTCGACGCCTCTCAGCCGGACGTGAACTGGGAGAACCCCGAGGTCCACGCGGACTTCGCCGAGACGCTGCGCTTCTGGTTCGACATGGGCGTCGACGGCTTCCGCATCGACGTCGCGCACGGCCTCGTGAAGGCTCCGGGCTACCCGGACGAGGGCAAGCCCGAGGACGGCCACGCGCAGGTGCTCGCCGGTGCGA
Source organism: uncultured Actinomycetes bacterium (assembly GCA_963843975.1). GTDB lineage: Bacteria > Actinomycetota > Actinomycetes > S36-B12 > CAIYMF01 > Longivirga. The sequence continues at coordinate 1,504,639 of CAWJMG010000003.1, forward strand.
TCCCGGACTCGCCGCACTGGGACCAGCCCGGCGTGCACGACATCTGGCGCGAGTGGCGCCGGGTCTCGGACACCTATTCCCCCGACCGCGCCTTCGTCGGCGAGGCCTGGGTCGCGACCCCTGAGGCGCAGGCGGCGTACACCCGCCCCGACGAGCTGCACACCACCTTCAACTTCCACTTCCTCAAGACCTGGTGGGGGGCCGAGAAGATCCGCGACGTGATCGGCCTCTCGCTGCTGTCGTCGGCCGCGGTCGGCGCCCCGTGCACCTGGGTGCTCTCGAACCACGACGTGTGGCGCCCGGTCACCCGGCTCGCGCCGTGGCTGGACGCCGAGACGATCGACCTCGAGGCGGGCAGGCGCCGCGCGCTCGCGCTCTCGCTCATCTCGCTCGCGCTGCCGGGTTCGGCGTACCTCTACCAGGGCGAGGAGCTCGGCCTGCCGGAGGTGCTCGACATCCCGGACGCCGACCGGCAGGACCCGACGTTCTTCCGCACCCACGGCGAGGTGAAGGGTCGCGACGGCTGCCGCGTGCCGCTGCCGTGGTCGGGCGAGGAGCCGCCGTACGGCTTCAGCACCGGCACGCCGCACCTGCCGCAGCCCGAGGGGTGGGGTCCGCTGTCGGCAGCGGCGCAGAAGGCTGACCCGACGTCGTCGTTCTCGCTGTACAAGCGGGCGCTTGCCGTGCGCAAGGGCCTCGAGAGCCTCGGCGACGGCGAGATGCGCTGGCTCGACGCCGGCCACGCCGACGTCCTCGCGTTCGAGCGCCCGGGCGACCGCCCGGTGACCGTGCTGCTCGCGACGGGCGACAAGGACCGGATCGTTGCGTTCGACGGCGAGATCCTGGTGGAGACCGGGGGCGTGACGCGGCAGGCTGACGGGATGCTCCTGCTCCCCGCCGCCTCCGCCGTCTGGCTCGGCTAGCCACGTGGGCCAGGCGGCAGCGCTCGGCTGGAGGCATCGCGCCTGGGCCGTAGCCGGCGTCACCTTCGTCGCGCTCGTCGCGTCAGCGGCGTTCCGGTCGAGCACGGGCGTGCTCATCCAGCCCGTGTCGGACGAGTTCGGCTGGTCCCTCGCGACCGTCTCCGTCGCAGTCACGATCAACCTGATGCTCTACGGGCTCGTGGCACCGTTCGCCGCGGCCCTCATGGAGAAGTGGGGCATCCGTCGCGTGGTCGCGGCCGCGCTGCTCATGCTCGCGGCCGGCATGTCGCTCTCGACCCTTGTCACGGCACCGTGGCAGCTGATGCTCACGTGGGGCCTCCTCATGGGCGTCGGCGCCGGCTCCATGGCGCTGGTCTTCGGAGCAGTCGTCGCGCAGCGTTGGTTCGTCGCCCGACGCGGCCTCGTCACCGGCGTCTTCTCGGCCGCCTCGGCCACCGGCCAGCTGCTGTTCCTCCCCACGATCGCCTCGCTGTCGACCAACCAGGGCTGGCGCGCGGCGTCGTACCTGCTCGCCGTGATCGCGCTGCTCGCCATCCCCTTCGTGCTGCTCGTGCTGCGCGACCGGCCCGCCGACGTCGGCGCGCTCCCGTACGGCGCACCTGCCGGTTGGACGGAGGAGGTCGTCGACAACGGCGGGCGCGGGGCGGCCGCCATCGCGATGCTGCGGCTGCGCGAGGCGTCGCGCACACGGGCCTTCTGGCTGCTGGCGTTCGCCTTCTTCGTGTGCGGCTGGTCGACCAACGGCCTCGTCGGCACGCACTTCGTCCCGGCTGCGCACGACCACGGGATGCCGGCGACGACCGCGGCGGGGCTTCTCGCGCTCATCGGCGTCTTCGACCTGTTCGGCACGATCGGCTCGGGCTGGCTCACCGACCGCTACGACCCGCGCAAGCTGTTGTTCGTCTACTACGGCGGACGCGGCCTGTCGCTGCTGATCGTCCACCTGTTCTGGGCGCCGACGGTGCAGCCGCCGATGTTCTTCTTCGTCGTCCTCTACGGGCTCGACTGGGTGGCGACGGTGCCCCCCACCGTGGCGCTGTGCCGCGAGTGCTTCGGCGGTGCCCGGGCGGGAGTCGTGTTCGGCTGGGTCTTCGCCTCGCACATGATCGGCGCCGGCGTCTCCGCTGTGGTGTCGGGCGTGATCCGGGAGTCGACCGGCTCGTACGACTGGGCCTGGTGGTCGGCGGGCGCGCTGTGCCTCGCGGCCGCCGTCGCGTCCTGGATCGTGCCGAAGGGCGACGTCGTCACGACGCCTGAGCCCGAACCGGCTCCGCAGCTCACCTCGAGCTGACCCGCTCCGGCCGCCCAGCGGGCGTCCGGGTCAGGCCTCCGCGCCGACGAGCTCGCGGACGAGGGCCGGCTGCGGCTGCTGGACTGCTGCCGCTCGACGACGGGCCATCTCGACGCCGGTGATCACGATGTTCGTGCTCAGGGTCATGATCGCGGCGACCAGGACCGGCATGTCCAGCGTGAGGACGGCGAAGGCGAGCCAGCACAGCTGGGACACGACCTTGAGGCCCTGCGAGGTGAGCGAGATCGCCGACGGCCCCATGCCGCGGCGGAGCCACACCGTCTCGAACACCTGCGGCCACATGCCGGTGAGGCCGATGCCGAGGGCGAAGAAGCCGGCCGCCTCCGGGCTGAGGCGCAGCGAGAGCGCCACCATCGCGGCGGTCGCGACGACGAGGCCGAGCGCGCGGACGCCGCGGCCCCAGGCCGCCGGCACGAGCAGCACGATCGCGATGGCGCCGCTCACCAGGAGGATGTTGCCGGGCACCTGCGGCATCGAGCCCGTGCGGACGCCGTACGCGATCCAGGTCGTGCACGAGACGACCGTGATCGCCCATGTCCACGGGGAGACGCCGCCCATGGTCGGGTTGCGCACGATCCGGAGGATCTGCGGGATCACCATGGCGACGCCGATGGCCGAACCGAGGTAGGCGAGGGCGGTGCCGAGGACTGCGTGGCTCACGGGCTGACTTCCTGCTTCTGTATGGATACAGTCTGGAACGATACAGCACGAACACCAGCAGGGGCGAACGCTATTCCCCGGCCGGAGCAGCAGGAGGACCCGTGGGCACCGAGCGGCCGACGCTGGACACCGTGGCCAAGGCCGCGGGCGTCTCGCGCATGACCGTGTCGAACGCGTACAACCGCCCCGACCAGCTCTCCGCGACCACGCGTGAGCGCGTCCTCGCCGTCGCTGCCGAGCTCGGGTACGGCGGTCCCGACCCCGCCGGCCGCTCGCTGCGCCGCGGCAGCACCGGCACGATCGGCGTCGTCCTGACCGAGAGCCTGTCCTACGCGTTCACCGACCCGGGGCTCGTGTCGTTCCTGCGCGGCATCGCAGACGTCCTGTCCCCCGCCGGCCGCGCGATGCTGCTCGTGCCCACCCACGCGGGCGGCGCGGAGGACCTCGTCCGGTCGGCGCTGGTGGACGCGTTCATCGTGTGCTCCCTCGGCGAGGACGACCCCGTCGTCGCCGCCGTGCGCAGCCGCGGCCTGCCGCTGGTCACCATGGGATCTCCGCGGCTCAAGGGTCACCCGTTCCTCGGGATCGACAACGCGGCCGCCGCAGGGCTGGCCGCCGACCACCTCGTCGGCCTGGGACACAAGCGGCTGGCCGTCGTCGGCGTGCCCACGACGATGACGCTCGACCCGGACGGACCGGTCGTGCCCTCCCGCGGCGGCTTCCGGCGCCGCGTCGAGGGCTTCGTGGCTGCGGCCTCGCGCCGAGGTGTCGACCCGACGAGCATCACGGTGGTCGAGGCGTGGAACAACTCGACCGACGCCGGCCGCGAGGCGGCGGCCCCGCTCATGACGGGGCGGCGCCGCCCTACCGGGATCTTCGCCGTCAGCGACGCCCTGGCCCTCGGCGTCCTCGGGGCCGCCGCCGACGCCGATCTGCACGTGCCGGGCGACGTGTCCGTCGTGGGGTTCGACGGGATCGACGAGAGCGGCTACAGCCGCCCGCCTCTCACCACGGTCGCGCAGGGCCTCCGCGACCAGGGACGCACGGCCGGCACGGCGACGCTGTCGCTGCTCGAGGGGAAGCAGCCGCGACTGCCGAAGGTCACGCCCGAGCTCGTCGTCCGGGCGAGCACCGCTCCCCCGCGGCGCTGATCAGCGTGCGGTCGGGACGACCGAGAGGCGCACCGGGCCGGCGCTGTTGCGCACGAAGACCTGCCCGGCAGGAGTGACGAGCCGCTTCCAGCCGCTCGTCGTGCCCGTCTCGATGCGCGCACCGGGATGGGTCAGGAAGCCCAGCAGCCGCGCGGCGTGCAGCGCGCGCATGGGCACGCCGCCCCAGCCCGCGGCGTCCCAGGCCGCCTCGGCCACGAGCTCGGCGTGGAACGACCCGGAGCTCGGGACGGCGGCCCGGAACGCTGCCACCGCGGCGTCGACCCTCGGGGTCACGTCGCCGGCGAGGCCGCGCTCCCCCGGGCTCCACGGCGAGCGGGGAGGCAGCACGGCCAGCGAGGCAGCGCCCATGATCGCGTCGGGCAGGACGACGTCGGTCTCGGGTGCGAGCCGGGCGACGTCGCCGATGACGTCGCGCAGGCGGCCGGCCGAGACCGTCGTGTCGAGGGGCTCCTCGACCGGGGTCGCCAGGGGCACGGCGACGAGCACCAGCACATCCATCGGACTGGGCGCGTAGACGCCGACGACGCTTCCGCGGGCCTGGACGCGGACGGCGGACCGCTCGTCCCAGGCCGCGACGCGAGCGAGATAGGCGGCGAGGTACGCGACCTCGTCCTTGGCCAGCCTCAGCGTCGTCACGGGGGCAACCTTGTCAGGAAGCCGAACCGTCCGCGAACTGTGCGAGGTACTCGCACAACGAGTCGTCCCGCTCTCGCAAGCGTCCAGGAGAGTCCCCCGGGTGGCGCGTGCGGCCCAGCCCGCACTACGAGGGCCCACGCCGGGGTCGGCATGTCTCGCGACAACGGACACGTATCCAGCGGACGAATCGGATCGCGCGACGAAGGGGGTGGATCTAGCGTGGGTGCATGCTGGTGAACCGTTGAGCGGCCCGGATGAGGATGGGCGGCTGGACCTCGATGAGCTCGGTCGTGTGGCAGAGGAGGGGCGCCGGCAGCGCGCTGTCGACCTCGGCGCTTCGGCATCCGACGACCACGTCGCCACAGAGGTGCAGCGGTGGGTCGACGACCTGGCCGCGCCGTGGATTCGGAGCCACCGGTTGGCCCTAGCCCTGGCCGGAGCGCTCGTTCTCGCGACCGCCATCGGAGCGACCGCGGCGGCCGACAAGGCCTCCGCCGCCCCCGTGACGCTGTCCGTCGAGATCCGCAATGCACCGCTGCCGGGCCGCGCGGCCTCGGGCCCTGTGGTGTCGGAGGACGGACTGCTGTCGGTCGCCTACTTGGCCCGGGCGACACGGCCCGGGGAACGGGTCCAGCTGCTGCGCATCGAAGGACCCGGTCTCGGCGCGTCGGAGGCGGCAGGAGTCGTCGACGACGAGTCCTTGTCACTGCTGACGGTGAGCGCCCCTGTCGACTGCTCTGACCCGTCGCTGTCCGATGCCACACCGACCTCGTACGACCTGATCGCCAGGTCCGTTGACGCCAGCGGCGCGGCCGTCATCGGGACCGTGCCGCTCGTGATGCCGCTGGAGGCCCCGGCCGCTGGTGCGGGACGGCGACCGGTGACCCGTCTCAACCAGGCCGTCGAGCTCTGGTGCCTGGCCTTCGTGGCGCCGACCGCGGTGCAGGCCTCTGTCGTCGCCCTTACACCCGTCGCCGGGACGTCGGAAGCAGAGCTGACTCTGGACCTGCGCAACGCGTCGGTGCTCGCACTGGCGCTCCGCGCCGAGGACGTGGCAGTCGGGGGGTTTCACGCCGAGCTGTCTCCTGCGGTGGCGCTCGAACCGGGATCGACCGCTCGAGTGACGGCGCACGTGGCCTGGACGGGCTGCGATGGACAAGCGAACCTCCCGGCGCTGCGCACTCTCGAGAACCCGCAGCCTGCGGACGCCCGAGGTCCCGGCGTCGCGCTGCGCTTAACCCTGGGCGATCGGAGCATCGTCGCGTCCTACCCGCTGCTCGGCGTCGAGCGACTCGTCATGGCAGACACCTGCTCCTGACGCCGGTCGACCGACCCGCGCGGGTCAGCTGTCGCCCTGCGCCAGCTCTCGGAACCGCTGGGTCGCCACGTCACGGAGCTCCTGGAAGCTGTACTGCTTCTGGCCCAGGTCGTGGGCCGGCCCGCCGTCGAGGTTCACGACGATCGCCTCCTGAGTGCTGCGGGCGACGATCATCTCCACGGCGCGGTCCGAATGGCAGTTCTCCTCGTAGTGGATGACGTTGGGGGGGATGAAGACGAAGTCACCAGGGCCGGCCTCCTTGGCCTCGTCGAGGGCATCGCCGACCCACCATCGTCCCCGGCCTCTAAGCACGAACAGCGCGGTCTCCGAGTCGCCGTGGTGGTGCACACCCGTCACCAGCCCGGGCTGGAGCAGCGAATACCCCATCCAGATCCACTGCGACCCAGCGCTCTGCGCGGAGATGGCCTCGAGCCGCAGCAGACCCGGTGTCTGCCCGGCGGCACCGTCGAGGTCGTCGGGGCGGACGACGACCACCTCACGCGCGTCGGACGTCATATGACTCACTCATCCTCATCCTCACGTTAGAACTGCAGGTGGACCTTGACGTTGTCCGGGTCATCGGTCGCCTTCATGGCGGCAGCCGCCTCCTCGAACGGAAGGGTGGCCGTGATCGCGGGCCGGAGGTCGATGCTGTTGCGCTGCAGGAAGCGGAGCGCCGCCGGCCACACGCCGCTGCTGCCCGTCGTCCCCCGCACCGTCAGGTCCTTCGCCTGGATCAGCCCCCATCCACCCGCGACCTCGCCGTGGGCGCAGATCCCGATGTTCGTGATGCGCCCTGCGTGCCGGGCGAGGGTCAGGGTCGAGGCCAGGCCAGCGGGGTGCCCGGAGGCCTCGATCACGAGGTCTGCGCCGTCCACACCCACGGTGTCGCGGAGGATGTGGGAGGCGTCCTCGGTCGTGGGATCCACGACGACGTCGGCGCCGAGTGCGACAGCCAGCGCCCGGCGCACGGGGTTCGGCTCGATGACCATCGTCAGGGCGGACGAGCCGCGTGCCACCGCGAGCGCGCATTGGCCGATCATGCCGCCACCGACGATCGCCACCACGTCGGACGCGTCGATCCCACCGCTCACACGGACTGCGTTGTACGCGATCGTGAACGGTTCGACGAGCGCGCCGCTGCTGAAGTCGACGCCTTCCGGCAGCCGGTGGAGCAGGGCGGCAGGGGTGCGGAAGAGCTCGGACGCGGCACCGTGGTAGGTGAAGCCGAACCAGTGGTTCGGGGCGATCACGCACTCGCCCACCACAGGGTCGCCCACGGAGACGTTGGTGACGTCGCGGCCGACCTCGACGACCTGGCCCGACCACTCATGCCCGGGCACCACGGGATACGGGACCGCGAGCTGGGCGTCGAGATGGCCCTCGAGCAGCTCGTTGTCCGAGCGGCAGAGACCCACTGCCTTCGCAGCCACCAGGACGTCGGTGGGCCCGATCGGATCCACCTCGACCTCGCGCACGACCACGCGGCGCGGGTCCCTCTCGAAGACGACCGCGCGAGCAGTCCTGATGTCCACCATGAGGTTCTCCATCGGATGCGTCGGAGGAGGGGGCCTCCGGGGTCAGGGTGTGGGCGGGCCGGCGCCCTAGGGCGAACCGAAGGTCAGGATGCGGACCGGCTCTACGCGGTACAGCACCCGCACCTCGCCACCCCGCGGATCGCGCATGGGATACGGCCGCTCGCCGAGGTAGAGGCCCGCCAGGTCGTCGATGCTCTCCGTGGCCAGGTGCCCCTGCTCGGGATCGTCCTCGTCGATGATCTCCACCACGCGGCCATCCACCGACATCCAGTGGTACGGGTTCGCCGGATTCATGAACAGGAGGGCTACCACGCCGTTGTCGCGGAGGTTGCGATCCTTGAGCCTCCCCCGCTTGGTGTTCAGCAGGATGTGCTCGCCTTCGACGCCGACCCAGACGGGCGACACCTGCAGCGCGCCCGCGGCACTGACCGTGGTCAAGGACGCGGTCACCGCGGCCGTGAGCAACTCCAGGTAGCGAGGAGCGAGATCGGCCAGGCCCCCGGTGCGCGTGCTCTCAGACGTGAAGGCGTCGTCGTTCCCTGGTGCGATCAGATCACCGATGCTGGCCATGCTGCTCCGACTCCTCATGCGTGACTACGAGCGGACCTCGACGTCGTTGCGTTGTGCTCGTGGGTCGTCACGACGTTAGGCCCGAGCCGCGCGTCGACGGCTCCTCGCTGATGGCAGCTTCCTTGCCCGCTCGCGCAGCGCGGAGATGCTCGGGCGGCTCGGAGGCCGCTGGCGGAGCGGACGCGAGCAACTCCGCGCCGAGGATCGTCGCGAGAAGCTCGAGCCGACGCAGGGACGGTCGCGTCTCACCCGTCTCCCACCGATGGACGGTGGCTCCTGATACACCGATGCAGCGACCCAGGCCTGCACCGGTCAGGCCCTCGCGCTGGCGGAGGGCACGGATCCTGTCCTGGAGCGGCACTGCACCCCACTCGATCCCGCAGAGGAGCGGAGGGCAGGTGCACAGCGCCTGCGGCGGCACTCCCAGGGCAGATCCGAGCAGACTGAGGCGCGCGTGCCCCGGGCACCGCCCTGTGCGCTCCCAGGAGCTGACGAGAGCGGGCGGCACGCCCGTGCGCCGACCCAGCTCGGCCAGGCTGAGACCTCGACGTGCACGTGCCTCGGCGAGAGTGCCAACGGTCGAGGGGACCTTCTTCGGCGACAGCCGGCGCAAGGATGCCGACGGCCGGTGGAGGTCGATGCCGAGAAGCTGCTCGAGCAGGACCACCGTCTGCGCCGGGATCGCTCGCCGGCCCACGACCCAGTGGCGCAGGACACGCTCCTCGACACCTAGCGCGACTGCGAGGTCCTCGGTCCGGATGTCGTGGTGCTCCAAGTAGTCGCGCAGGCCGGGGAGCTTGCCGATGCCGGAACGTGAGGTCTCCGGGTACCCGCTGAACCAGGTGTGGACGTCGTCGAGCTCGCAGGAGAAGACCTCGGCGAGGGACGGGAAGAGGTCGAGCGGGGGCCGCCTCTCCCCGCCCTCCCATCGGGAGTACGTGGACACGGCGACCGAGAGTCGCACGGCGACTTCGGGCTGGGACCAGCCGCGCTCGAGGCGCCTGCGGCCCAACATCGTAAGGTTCTCCGGCTGCGACCAGGCAGCGCGACGGACCTGGTCCCTTCCAGCGGCGCGTCGGACCGCCTCTACTGGCGCTCCCAGCCACTCCGCCAGAAGGGGCAGCCGTCGGGGGTCCGGGACCCGCCCTGCCTCCCATGTGGCGACCACGGTGGAGCACACGTCGAGCCTCCCGCGCGACGGCGCGCTGCGACAGGGCCAGACGTCTGCGGTTCTGCTCGAGCAGCGCTCCCAGTTCGCCCGCACGCCAGCCCCGGTGTGGAGGCAGGCGATGGTCCGGCAGCCCGCACCGACGGCGGAGCCGCCCGAGGTCGGCGCCTGTCTCACGGCAGAGACGGACGACGATCCGGTCCGGCGGGAACGCGTCCCCGGCCTCCCACGTGGCGAGCTCGGACAACTCGACGTCAAGCCGACGGGCGAACACGGCGAGCGAGACGCCGCACTCGGCGCGCCATCGGCGGATCTCGAGGAACGGCGACTCCGCGGACGGCAGCAGGCGCTCCGGCGCGCACGCCAGCGCGGTCATGAGGCGAGGGCGAGCGGGTGCCGCACCCCGCCCGATCCGGACTCTGCACGGCACTCGACGAGGACCGCGGTGCGCCGTCCCACTCGGTCACCGGCAGGCAACGGTGATCTCCTGGACGAAGGCGACGCCGGCAAGCTCGGGGTTCGCCCCCGTGGCGGTGAGAGGCCGCACGAAGGTCTCGAGGACGACCTTCGGATCCTTCTCCCACGCTGTGCAAAGGTCGCCCAGCTTTGCGGGCGCCATCTCGGAGAGCATCGTGCGGATGCCGTCCTTGACCAGGGCCAGCTGCTGCTGCGCGCTCAGGCTCGACCGTGGTGTCGGGGTCGAGGTGCTCACGCCTCCGGAATCGCCGGCGCGACCGCACGCCGCGAGGCTTAGCACCGTCATGGCAACGGCGACCGACGACAGTCGTGCCCCCCTCATCCAGCGCCTCCGCCCGCAGCGGACGTGCTGGCCTGTCGGGACGCGGCATGCTCTCCGAGGATGAGTTGACGGACCTCCGGCCCGATCTGATTGACGGCTCCGAGCCGGGCGATCTGGGCCGCCATCTGCGGGGTTCGAAGGCCGGCCGTGGTGATCACGCCGTGGTTGTAGACGGTGAAAGTGCGCAGCACCTGCTGCACGTGCACCGTCCTGGACAGCGAGGCCAGGAGGGACGCGACCTGGGTCCACGACGGGCTCCGGGCGAACGCCTGGCGGGCGACGGCGTCCCCGAACATCACCTCGACGCAGGCCTGGTACTGGCGGTCCGCGTCCTCCCAGTTGGAGACGTTGGGGGCCAGCAGGGTCACGGCCTCGTTGTCGTATGGCTCAGGGAGACGCACCCTCACCTTCACGATCTCCGGAGCCGCCGCCAGGAGAGGGGCAACTTCCTGAAGCACTGCCGCGCTGAAGTCCTCGGCCGTGACCTCGGGGCTCCTGCGGAGGTAGAGCATGAACTTCTGATGAGGAGCGAGATCCCCGTTGGGAGAGTCGTCCTGGCTCTCGTCGAGGAGCGTGACGCTGCCGTCGGCCGGAGCCTGATAGGAGATCGTCTTGCGGAACACATTCTGCTCATCGTCCATGAGCGGGTGCAGGGCTGCTGCGAAGCGGCCAAGTTGTTCCGCCGAGACAAAGGTGATCTCGGCGTCGCCGTAGAAGCGCTCGTCCGGGGTGAAGACCTGATTCGTCCCCTCGATGGGCGGCAGCAGCCCACCGCCCCGGGGGTCGAGCTGGTGCTGGAAGTACTGGTGGATGCCGGGCAGCCGCGAGGAGATCTGCGTGTGCGCCCCGACCCAGTAGTCGTAGAAGTCCTGCACCTCGAGGCCGACACGCGGCCAGAGCAGGTTCATCATGGCGACGTGCACGATCTCCGAGCGCGATTCGGTCAAGCCGGTCACGGGGCTCTCCTCGTCCTGTGAGCAGTGGACGCCTGGATTCAGGCGAGGTCGAGCCCGTCGGCGACCCGTGCGGGCTCGAACTCGACGACCTCGTAGTCGGCGACTCCGTGCTGGACGAACGGGTCCTGCGCGAGCAGCGCCTCCGCACCGGCCGCGTCCAGCCCCCGGGCGAGGATCACGGCGCCGACCCCACCGTCGCGGAGCCCCGAGGCCACGAAGATGCCGGATTCGTACCCCTTGTCGACCCACTCGAGATGGGCATCGAGGTGGGAGCCCAGGATCTCGGCGTCGACCTTGTACGTGGACTTCAGGATGATCACGGGTCACTCCTCCGTTGGGGCCGTCTGGGGTCGGCGTCCCGGACGAGGAGACGCGAGAAGGCTCGGGATGTCGTCTCGGCGCGGCCGTCGCCGGCCGCTCGAGCGGGCGTCAGTAGACGATGAACTCGATGACGTTGCCGTCGGGGTCGAGGATGAAGGTCTGCCGATCGGCTGCCGGAGAGTTGGGCAGTTCGTAGACGGGCACGCCATGGGCGCGCAGGCCGTCGAGGTAGGCGTCGAGATCCCCCATGAACCGGATGGCGAAGTGCGGGTCGTTGGCCCGGAGAGGCGCATCGTGACCGCGCATAGTGCCGCCGGTCGTCAGGTGCACGGGGTTGCCTGAGATGCTCAGCCATGCACCGGGGAAACCGAAGTCGGGGCGAGGGATCTGCTCGAGGCCGAGCAGGTCGCAGTAGAACTTCACGGACGCGTCGATGTCGGACACGCTGATGCTGACGTGGTCGAACCTGAAGGACGCGTCGGGGTCGAGTGCGTTCATGCGGCAAGCCTCATCCGACGGTGGCGGGCTGTCTTCGTTGGTCATCACAAGGACGCGCGCGTTTGTTGTGGGCAGCCCGCGCCAGGGAGGACGAGACGGGTGTGGCCCCGGTGCCGATCGGCACCGGGGCCACACCCGTTCTGGCAGCGCTGGGACTGTCAGCCCTTGACGCAGCCGTCCACGTTCTCGGGCAGCTTGCCCTGCGACCAACCGTCCGGGCACGCCGCGCGGGTGATGTAGCGACGCGACGCATCCTGCTCGAAACCGGCCAGGTACTCAGCCGTGTACGGTGTTGCGACGTCCTTGGCGTTCGGCTCACCGCTCTTGGCGGCCGACAGTGAAGCCTCGGGGAGCATCACGTTGAAGATGTCCGCGGTCTCCTCGTCCCCGACCTTGCCGTCGGGGAAGACGTTGCAGCCGTCGACCTGGTAGTCGCCTTCGCACACCTTCACGTTGTCCTTCGTCACGACGGTGTAGGGCACCTCGATGTCCTTCGGGATGCCGTCCGTGCCCGTGAGCAGCAGCGCGAGCATCACCTTCATGGCAATGCCTCCCTGAGCCGGGGGCGACCCGATGCTGATCCCCGGCCAGCCGTTGAGCAACTGGGTCCGGAAGTAGTTCGAGGTCTCACCGCTGACGGGGATGGTCTTGCCCTCGGCCTTCAGCGCCTTCACGCAACCGGACTCGCCGTAGCCGCAGAAGATGCCGGACACGTTCGGGAAGGAGCTCAGCGCCTTTGCCGTCTCCTTCTGCTGCTGCGCACTGTCCCACTTGCCCTCGTACTCGGTGAGGATCTTCGTGCTCGGGGCGATGTTCTGCAGCGCCGCGAGCGCCGAGCCGTAGTGCACGATGTCGGTTGAGGTTCCGACAACGCCGTGCGACACGAAGATGTCGCCCTGCTTGTTCATCAGCTCGAGCAGACCGGCCATGGCGTTGTAGCCCATGAAGGGGTGCTCTGCCGGCTGGCCGTTGGGCAGCGTCGGCACGCTCGTGATGTAGGAGACGTTGTAGATGCACGGCTCGGTGGCCGTGGCGTCGTAGACGATGACCGTGACCCCCTGGTCGCAAGCCTCCTTGTACGCCGAGTTGATGGCCGTCGGGGAGAGCGCGTAGCTGAGGATGCCGTCGGCTCCGGCTGCCACCATGGACTGCACCTGTGAGATCTGAGCCTGCGGGTCGGGCTCGGTGAGCTCCTTACGGACCTCGACGCAGCCGTTGTACGGTGCCATCTTCGCCACGGCGAGTCCGAGGTTCTCGGCCTCCTCCTGCCAGGAGTTGCCGATGTTGAGCGCGGTCATGTAGACGATGTACTTGTCGCCACCGGCACGCGGAGGAGCTGGATGCTCGGCAGCGCACGGGTCGGACGCGGCAGCGGCGCCACCGGTCGAGCTCTGACTGGTGCCGGGTGCTGCGGTCGAGGAGGTGTCTGACGTCGTAGCGCTCCCGCAGGCGCTCAGCATCAGTGCACCGGCGGCGGCCATGACAGCCAGCGCCTTCCAGTTGTTCTTCATTCGGATCCCTTCGATGCGGTGACGAGTCCCCTTGGAGTCCACTGGGGAACTCCCTCTACTTCACTTCCTGCGGCTGAATCCACCGGCGCGTGTGGTGAGGAGGGCCACGAGAACGACTACGCCGTACAGGACTGACTTCCAGCCTTCGGAGAACCCTGTGGCACCAATCACCACAGTGATCGCTGTCAGCAGAACCGTGGCGGCCACGGTGCTCTGCCAGACGCCTCGCCCGCTCCCGATCATCGTGCCGCCCACGAGGACTGCCGAGATGGCGGGCATGAGCCATTCGTCGCCGAGGCTCAGCTGTGCATTGCCGGAGAAACCGAGAAGCATCACTCCGGCGATGCCCGCACCGAGACCGCACAAGGCGTAGATCCCGATGAGGATTCGATCGGTCGGGCGACCAGCGATCCGGGACGCCTCCGCCGAGCTTCCGACGAGATAGGCGTTGCGGCCGAACCGCCCCTTCATCTGGAGTCCATATCCAAAGAGCGACACCAGGATGAAGAAGAAGACAGGGATCCCGATCCCAAACCACTCGCCCGCGCCGCTGAACAGCGTGACCACAAGGTCAGGCGCCGCGGGCGCCTTGCGGCCGAACGTCCAGCCGATGGTGAGGCCGACCAGGATCCCGTTGACGGCGAGCGTCACGATGAACGCCGGGATGTCAAACTTCGCGACGAGATAGCCGTTGAAGTTGCCGACGACGAACGACGCGGCAAGTGCCAGGGCGACGGCGACTACCACGTTGAGGCCGTAGACGCTCGTGCCCAGCGCAGTGATCGTCGCGGACAGGGCGACCACTCCGGGGACTGACAGATCAAGGCCGCCCGTGAGCATCACGAGGCCCTGCCCCAGCGCAATCACGGCGATGAAGAGGCTGAAGGTGAGGATGCTCTCGACAGCGCGCCAGGAGGGAAGCGACTCGCTGACGAGGCGTCCGGCCACCAGAACCACGACCGCGAGACCGGCAATGATCAGCGGACGCCAGAAGCCTTGTGAGGTGAATCGACGGGGCACGACCACGGTGGACATCAGACCGCTCCCTCAGTGGCAACAGGCGCCTCGAGCGGCATGGGTCGAAGCGAGAGGAACTGCCGCGTCAGCTGGCGCCGGGCTGCAATCGCGCCCACAAGGACGGCGAGGATGATGATCACGCCGGTCACGACCTGTGCCATCCAGTTGCTCACCTGGAGCACGAAGAGAAGCTTCGGCATGGCCACGAGGATCAAGGCCCCGAATAGCGTGCCCACGCCCGAGCCGCTGCCGCCGATGAACGCGGTGCCGCCGATCGCGACAGCCGCGAAGGTCGAGAGCAGGAATGAGTTGCCGATCGTCGCGTCACCCGTCTCGGTGCTGATCGAGAGCAGGATCCCGGCAAGCGCATAGAGCCCGCCGGCTGCCGCGAAAAGGGTGATACGGACCGGCTTGATCGCGACTCCTGACAGGTGCAGCGCCTCTTCATCCTCGCCGAGGGCGAACATGTAGAGGCCGAGCCGCATGCGGCGGAAGACCATCCACGCGAGCCCGATGATGACAATGATGATCAGGGCCCTCGGGATGAACAGGTGCCCCTTGACCGCGTTGACGAGTTCCTTGGGGACCGTCCCTCCGGGTTGCGGCAGCAGCACGAGAGACAGGCCCTGAAGGATGATGAGCGTCGCCAGGGTCACTGCGATGGCAGGCAACCTGCCGTAGACGACGAGCAGCCCGTTCACAGCGCCGATCCCCGCACCGATCAGGAGCAGGAGCACGGCCATGAGCCACGGGTTCATGCCCTTGAACGTGGTGACCACCAGGACATCCACCAGCGTGACAACGCCCGCGGCCGACAGGTCGAACTGGCCCATGATGATCACCAGCGTCACGCCGATCGCCGCGACGATGAGCGGTAGAGCGAGGATCAGATACCCCTCGATCAGGCGGGAGCTGAGTCCGCCCAGCTGGAACCGCGACCAGAGGATGACGATCAGTGCGAGGAAGATCGCGGCACGAGCGGTACCGCTCGCTCCGACGCGTCGGAGCGAGCTCCCGATGGCGCTCACGCGATCAGCTCCCCGCCGTTGTGAGTGCCGGCGACGTGGCCCACGGCGGCAGACATGATGTTTCCCTCTCGGATGTCAGCACCGCTGAACTCGGCCGCCACCTTGCCCGCGTACAGGACGATCACTCGATCGCAGAGGCCCACCAGCTCAGGGATCTCCGTGGAGTACAAGAGGATCGCCCCACCGGCCTCTGCTGCCCGTCGGAGCGTCCCGTAGACCTCCAGCTTCGCCGACGGGTCGATGCCTCTGGTCGGGTCGAACATCAGAAGCACCTGCGACGACGTCAGCGCGGTTCGTCCGAGGATGGACTTCTGCTGGTTCCCACCAGACAGCTGGCCCACCTCGCGGAGGAGGTATTCGGCCGGCAGTTTCGCGTCATCGCCGGTCTCCTGTGCGAGCTTGAGCTCTTTCTTGCTGCTGATGAAGCCGAAGCGACTGATCCGACCGAGGGCGGTCGACGTGATGTTCTGGGACGTCGGAAGGTCCGAGAACAGCCCTTCCCGCTTGCGCTCCTCCGGAACCAGTGCGATGCCGCTGCCTCCTTGCATTGCCGAGCGCGGAGAACGGAGATCGACCGGCTCGCCGTTGATGGTCGCGTCCCCCGCCGTCAGCCGGACCGCGCCTGCGAGGCCGTAGAAGAGCTCCCGCTGCCCCTGCCCCTCGAGCCCCGCTACACCGACGATCTCGCCCTCACGGATGTCGAGGTCGACGTGCCGGACTCGGCTCCCCACAGTGATGTCGTGAGCCGACAGGACCACCGGCTCATCGCCCGTGAGCGGTTCGGCCCGAGGCGGGAAGGCGAGGTCGATCGACCTGCCGATCATCTGGGAGATGAGGACGTTGGGGTCGAAGTCGGGGTCGTCGAAGCTACCGACGATGAGGCCGTTGCGCATGATCGTCCCGCGGTGGCACAGCTGCTGGATCTCGCGAAGCTTGTGCGAGATGTAGACGACGGTCGTGCCTTCCTCCACCAGCGCACGGACGTGTCCGAAGAGCCACTCCGTCTCGGGCAGCGCTGCCGTCGGCTCGTCGAGGATGAGGATCGGCGGTCGGAGGTACATGGCGCGCACGAGCTCAAGACGCTGCTTGGCGCTCAGCGGGAGAGTGCTCACAGGTGCGTCCGCCGGCAGGTCGTCCACACCCCACTCGTCGAGGATCTCCTGCGCCTTGCGGGTGACCAGCCGTCGCGTGACGACACCAAATGTCTTCGGCAGGTCGGAGATCAGGAGGTTCTCGGCGACGGTCAGGTTGTTCAGGAGAGAGAGCTCCTGAAACGAGGTGCTGATGCCGGCATGCCGCGATGACGCCGGGTGCCCGAACACCAGTTCCTTGCCGTCGACGGTGACGGATCCGGCATCCGGCGTCACCATGCCAGAGAGGCACTTCACCAGCGTCGACTTCCCGGCCCCGTTCTCGCCGACGATCGCGTGGATCTCGCCTTGCTGCAGTGTGAGTGAAGCGTCCTTGAGCGCGATCGCGTCGCCGTACGCCTTCGACAGGCCGACGACCTCGAGAGCATTCACGCGCGACTTCTCCTTACCACTGGGGTGGTGACTAGTGGTACGCACACCGGAGCCGCTTCGCTAGCGAAGGGACGGATTCGTTACCTGGGTTGCCGAACCGTGATGTACAGCGTCGGTAGTGGTCGTGTGGCACCGAAAGGTATCCCCGACCTAGCCGCGAATCTCTGTGGCGCAGCACAAGATGCCCGGACGTCGTTGGTGTCAGCCCACGACGCGCTCTATCAGCCTTTCCTTCTGCGCACCCGGCCGCTCGATCGACCCCTCGGGTACGAGCGAGACGTTCGTGCGCACCGTGAGCGCATCCCGCACGGCGTCCTCGATCTGTCGCGCCAGCTCGCCGTGCGCGTGCACGTCCGAGCCGGCGACCTCCACCCGCGCCGAGAGTGCCTGGTACGTGCTGTGGCCCACGAAGTCGATGTCGAGCTTCAGATATCCCGTGGTCCGCGGCCGGAAGCCCATGACGACCTCCTTGATCGCGGCCGGGAAGACGTTGACGCCTCGAACGATGAGCATGTCGTCGGCCCTGCCGTGGGCCTTGATGCGATACCCCGTGCGCCCGCACCGGCATGCGGTCGAGGTGACGGTGACGACGTCGCCCATCCGGTAGCGCATGAGAGGTGTCGCCCTGCGCCGCAGGGTCGTATAGACGAGCTCGCCCGACACGCCCTCCTCGACTGGAAGCGGTTCCAGGGTGTCGGGATCGATGATCTCGACGTGCAACGCGGCCTGCGAGCAGAGGTGCATGCCATCCTTCTCGTCGCACTCGGCCCAGTACGTCGATCCGAAATCGGCGCCGCCCATCATGTCCCGCACGTCGGCGTTCCAGAGGGACTCCATCTGCTGTCGGATCGCCGGCTCGCCTGCGCCGGGCTCGCCCCCGACCGAGATCTTGCGTACCGAGAAGCTCCGTCGCGTCCTTTCCGAGCACGTCCCGGGCCGCCGCGCCCAGGTGCGCAACCATGGACGGTGTCGCGCACATCGCCACGGGCTTCAGGTGGTCTATGGCGCGCAGCAGACGCTCCGTGCCCGACTCCGCTCCGAGCGGGATCACGGCACAGCCGAGGTGCTGCAGGTGCTCGACGTTGACGAGCCCCCCGACGAATCCTCGACCCATCGCGTACGCGTGCATCACCCAGTCGCGAGGGCGGAACCCGTTTGCGTAGAAGACCCGGGCCCCCATCGCGTTCCAGGTCTCGAGATCCTCCGAGGTGGCCGCGACGAATGTCGGCGTGCCCGTCGTCCCGGAGGAGGACTGGATCTGCACGATCTCGTCGAGTGCGGCCGCGACGTGCAGCCCTAGCGGCGGACGGGTGACGAGGCTCTGTCGCACCTCGTCCTTCGTCGTGAACGGCATCTCCGCCAGATCCCGAAGCGAGCCGATCCTGGGACGAACCTCGGCGAGCTTCTGCTGGTAGAACTCGGACCTCGCCATCACGTAGTCCATCTGCTCCTGGAACAGACGCTCGTGCACCGCCTCGACCTCGGCCCATGGCTGGGCCTCGATCGGATCGAAGACGTCGGCCACAGCGTCACACCACCTTGCGGATCTCGTCGGGAAGGCCGTACATGCGGAACTCCGGGACGACGCCCTGGCCGAAGAGCTGGATCGCCTTGGCGGTCTGGCCCGCGTGCATCGTGTGGTACGCGAGACGCGCCACCAGGTAGTTGACGCCGAGCTCCGCCTGGTAGCGGTACAGCTGCTCGATGCATGTGTCGGGGTCGCCGATGACGAACCTGTCGGCCGCGTAGTCCTCGAAGGTCGTGAACTCCTGGACCTCGCCCGACGCGGCGAACTGCCGGTAGAGGGAGTCGAGCGCAGGCCGTGCGTGCTCGAGCGCCTCTGCCGTCGTGGGTGCCACGAACACCTCGCGTGCGAGGGGAACGATCTCGCCGGCGCGGGGAGTGCGTCCGACGTAGAGCGGGCGGAGCTCCTCGAGCGACAGGTGCGCGGAGCCGAAGTGCGGAAGGCCTTCCGCCGCGGCCGCACGGGCCGCAGTGTCCCCTCCCGCCAGCCACATCGGCATCTCCAGCTGAGCAGGCTTGGGCTGCACCGATATCGAGTGGAGGCCGGCCGCCACGGTGTGCGCCTCCAACTCTCCGGGGATCGTGTGGAACTCGCTGTGATGGTTGAAGGGGTTGGGCCCCCAAGACTTGCGGAGGACGGCGATGTCGTCGCGGATCCGCTCGACGCTGTTCTGGCCGCGCCAGCCACGGGCCACCTCGTCGGAGGCCACCTGGCCCGCGACGATCACGCGGCCGTTGGAGATGTTGTCGATGCAGGCGACCTCCTCGGCGACGTAGATCGCGTTGACGAGCCCGAGGATGGGCATCATCCCGATGCGCAGGTGGGTCGTCCGGTGGGCCAGCGCAGCGGCCACGACGGACGACGACGCATTGAACGACGACGCCGTGAAGTTGCGCTCGTCGACCCATACGGAGTCGAACCCCCACCACTCGGCGATCACTGCCTGCTCGAGGGCCTCCTCGTACACGTCGACGTGGTTCTTCCCAGCCGCCGCCTCGATGGTGAGCGGACCCAGTCCGAAACGCATGGTGTCTCCTCAGTCGCTGTGTCAGGCGTCAGACGTACGGGATGACTTCGGTGGCCAGCAGTTCGAGCGACCGCAGGTACTTCTTCCGCGGGAGCGAGTCGAACCTCGTGCCGAAGATGATGTGGTCGACGCCGGTGGCAGCGATCTCACGGACACCGCGCAGCACGCGCTCGGGTCGCCCGATCGTGCGCTCGTGGACGGAGACGAGCTTCGCCGCCGCGGCGTCGAGCTCGCGCGGCCGGTCGAAGCCGACGGGCTCGCCTTCGTCGTCGACGAGGTAGCGCCAGCCGCCGAGCTGCTCACGGAGCAGGAACCGCAACGACGGGAGTGCCTCGCGGTACGCCTCCTCGTCCGTCTCCGCGACCCATCCGCGCCGCAGCACCGCGATCTTGGCGCCGGAGTCGGACGTGCCGAACTCCTCCTGCGAGGTCCGGTAGAGCTCGATGTGGTGGCGCATCTGCTCGAGGGTGAGAGCGTCGGACAGGATGATCGAGGCCCCGAGGCGCGCCGCGCGCTTCACCGGGTTGGTGCCCACGGCGGCGATCCAGATCGGGATCTCGCGCTGGATCGGCTTGGGGGTCACCGACACGTCGGGGACCTGGAACTGCTGGCCCTCGAAGCTCACCGGGGAGTCGCCCCAGGCGCGCTTGAGGACCTCCACCCCCTCCTCGAACCGGGGACGGCGGGTCCGGCGGTCGATGTTGAAGCCGTCGAACTCGTTGTCGCGGTAACCCAGGCCGAGGCCGAGATCGAGACGGCCTCCCGACAGCTGGTCCACGACGGCCGCCTGGTGCGCGACCCGCAGGGCCTCGTGCTCGCTGAACAGGAGCGTCGACTGCCCGATCCGGATGTGCTTGGTGGCGGCGGCGATGCCACCGGCGACGGTAAGGAGCGAGGGGCAGTAGCCGTCGTACCAGAAGTGGTGCTCGGTCTGCCAGATCGTATGGATCGTGCGCAGCTCGTCGACGAACTGCGCGTCCTCCATCAGCTCGTTGTAGAGGTAGGAGAAGTGACGCGGCCCCGCCTTCGTGGACTGGAGGCTCCAGATGCCGACCCCGATCTCAACCTTCCCCATGAGGGACTCCTTCGGTGCGTGCCGCGGGCGCTGCAGACGGACGGATGTGTTTACTACCCTCGTAGTAGGGCGACTGTAGGGACGGCCCCACCGCGGGGCAATGCGTCAGGGCCATGGGTAGAACCCCTGCCCGGACTTCTTGCCGAGGTGGCCCTCGGCGACCATGCGCCGGAGCAGCACCGGCGGCTCGAAGCGGTCGCCGTAGGTGCGGAAAAGGTTCTCGGCGATCGCCAGTCGCACGTCGAGACCGACGAGGTCCGTCAAACGCAACGGCCCCATGGGATGTCGGTAGCCCAGTTCCATCGCCCGGTCGACATCCTCCACGCAGGCGACCCCTTCCTCGACCATGCGGATCGCCTCGAGCCCGAGCAGGACTCCGAGTCGCGACGACGCGAACCCGGGCCGGTCGCGGACGACGACCGCTTCCTTGCCCATGCGGTCGACGAGACGACGTGCGCCCGCGACCGCGGCCTCCTCGGTCCTGTCGCCGACCACGATCTCCACGAGCGGGTTGGACCAGACGGGGTTGAAGAAGTGCATGCCCACGAGCTCGTCCGGGCGACTGAGGCCGTGAGCGATCTCGTCGATCGCGATGCTGCTGGTGTTGGTGGCGAGCAGGGCGGGGCGCAGGTCCTGAGCGGCCGACAGCACGTGCTGCTTGAGCTCCAGCGACTCGGGGACGGCCTCGACGAGCACGTGCGGCTCCCGAGCCACGACGTCGAGGCCCCCGACGACCAGCACACCGGCGTCGAGGGTCGACGCCTGCGCGGGGTCGAGGAGGCCGCGCTCCAGCGCGCCGTCGCGCAACTGCACCATCCTGGCGCGTGCCGTGGCGTGCCGGGTTTCGTCGACCTCCACGACCCAGACCCTGTAGCCGGCGGCCCAGAGCACGTATGCGATGCCCACGCCCATCGTGCCGCCTCCGACCACGACGGCCTGCTCCGTCCTCACGGTCATCGGAAGCGGGTGAAGTCGGGAGCGACCTTGTTGTTGAAGGCAGTCACGCCCTCGTTGGCCTCGTCGGACTTGACGAAGATGCCGAGGCCGTCGAAGGCCATGGCGGAGATCCCAGCTATGGACTCGGAGTCCGCATTGAAGGAGTGCTTGACCACCTTCAGCGCGGTCGGGCTGAGCGCGAGCATCTCGTCGGCCCAGCGGCGCACCTCGGCGTGCAGCTGCTCGAACGGGACGACGGCGTTGACTAGGCCCCAGTCCATCATCGTTCTCGCGTCGTACCGCCGGCACAGGTACCAGATCTCCCTTGCTCGTCGCGTTCCGACCAGACGAGCCAGGTACGCCGTGCCGAAGCCGGCGTCGTACGAGCCGACGCGCGGCCCGGCCTGGCCGAAGACTGCGTGCTCGGCCGCGATGCTCAGGTCGCAGACGACATGGAGTACCTGTCCGCCTCCGATGGCGTACCCGTTCACCGCGGCGATCACCGGCTTCGGGATGTCGCGGATGAGCCGCTGGAGGTACTCGTCCTGGAAGATGCCGTACTCGCTGGGGCCGTAGTCGCCGCTCTCCATCCGCTGCTTCTGGTCGCCGCCCACGCAGAAGGCACGCTCGCCGGCACCGGTGAGCGCGACGACCCCGACGGAAGGGTCGCCCCACGCCGTCTTGAAACAGTGGATCAGCTCGTCGATCGTCTGCGAGCGGAAGGCGTTGAGCCGGTCGGGGCGATTGATGGTGATCCAGGCGAGGCCTCGGTCGACCTTGTAGAGGACGTCCTCGAGAACGCGATCGCTCATGGCGGCTGGCTCCTTCATCACGGGCGGGGATCGTTGACCGTCGCGCGTGCGCACGCCGGGGGCAGCAGGGTGCGGTCGGTGTGAGCCCACGCGGTCTTCCGCCATGGCGCCTCGGCAGGTCTCGCTCCGATAACATCCCCGTCGTGGAACCGGACGCCGTCGCGATCGACACCCTCACCGCGCTCGGCCTCACGCAGTACGAGGCGCGGACCTACGTCGGGCTGGTCGGCCGCTACGGCCAGACCGCGTACGCGCTGTCCAAGGTGACGCGAGTGCCCCAGCCGAAGATCTACGAGGCCTTGCGCAAGCTGATCGACCGCGGTGCGGTGGCGCTGGTGGGAACCGACCCGCAGCGCTTCGCCGCAGTCCCGCCGGAGACGCTCCTCGGGCGCCTGCGCTCCGAGTTCGCCGAGCGCGCGGACGCCGCGGAGCGCGAGCTCGCGCGGAGCATGCAGTCCTCGACGGGGGCCGACGTGTGGCCCTCCGTGCAGCTCGGGCTCACGGGACGCGATGCGCTCCTGGTCTCGGCACGCCAGATGCTCGCCGGAGCAGGCTCGAAGGTGTACCTGTCGGCATGGGGGGCGGAGCTGACCGACCTCATGCCGGCTCTCGTCGCTGCCGAGGAGCGCGGGGCCACCATCGTCCTGCTCGTCTTCGGACGGCAGAAGGTGTCCCTGCGGGACGCCCACGTCTTCCGCCACGGGACGACGTCGAAGATGGTCTACCCCAACCACCAGAACCGGCACCTCGCCCTGGTGTGCGACGGGGCGGACTCCCTCTGGGGCCTGTACTCCCCCGAAGAGGCCTGGAGCGGGCTCGTCTCGCAGGATCGGCGCATGGTCAGCCTCGTCCGCGGGTTCATCCGGCACGACATCTACGTGCAGAAGACCTACGAGCAGTTCGGCCCCGAGATGGAAGGGGTCTTCGGCTCGGGCATGGAGCTGCTCGCAGACGTGCTCACCGACCAGGTGCGTTCGAACGCGGCGGCGCGCGGCCGGGCAGTGCGCAGCAGCGCACGCTGAGGTCCCCGAGCCCGCACGGCGCCTCATGTCGCCGACCTCGAGGCGAGGCGGTCCGCGTCGACGGGGCCGCATCCCAGCTCGAGGAGAACCTCACGGGTGTGCTGTCCCAGCACAGGCGGAGGGGTGCGGGACGTCGTCTTGCCGCCGTCGACCCAGAAGGGCGACCCCTGCAGCCGGACGGTACCGGCGACCGGGTGCTGCAGAGTCTGGATCATCTCGTTGTGCTGGATCTGGGGATCGTCGACGACCTGCTGGTAGTCGAGGACCTGCCCCGCCGGGATGGCTGCCCGCTCGAACGTCGCGAGCCAGTGCGCGGTGCTCTTCTGCCCGAGGGCCACGTCGACGCGGCTCCGCAGCTCGGCTGCGTGGCGCACTCTGGACTCGTTGTCCGCGTAACGGGGATCGTCCAGGAGGTCGTCGAGGCCTAGCGTCCGGCAGAAGATCTCCCAGTGCTTGCCGTTCACGACCGCCAGGACGATCGTGCCGTCGGCCGTCTCGAACACGTCCGTCGGGGCCGTGAACGGTGACGCCGAGCCGAGCCGTCCGGGCTGCTCCCCGGTGGCGAGGAAGCTCGTGAACCAGCAGGCCTGCAGGGCGAGGAACGCGTCGCGGAGCGACACGTCGATCCGGCGTCCACGGCCCGACACCGATCGCCCGACGAGGGCGGCGTTGATGCACGCGGCCGCGGTCGTGGCGGCGTACACGTCCGCGGCGTTGGTGCCCACCTTCGCCGCGGGCCCGTCCGGCGATCCGGTGATCGCCATAATCCCGGACTCGGCCTGGAACAGCAGGTCGATGCCGGGTCGTCGCGCCATCGGGCCGGTGGGGCCGAACCCCGAGATCGCGCAGTAGACAAGACCTGGACTGCTGTCCGCGAGGTCGTCGTAGCCCAGCCCCAGTCGCTCGACCACGCCGGTACGGAAGTTGTGCACGAGAACGTCGGAGCGCAAGGCCAGGGCACGGACCCACGAGCGCGCCTCAGGGTCCTTGAGGTCGACCCGGACGCTGCGTTTCCCACGGTTCACCGACAGGAAGAACGCGCTCTCGCCACCGTCGACGAAGGGTGCGAACTGCCTGGCCATATCCCCTTCGGGCGGCTCGACCTTGACCACGTCGGCGCCGAGGTCGGCCAGGAGCATCCCGCAGTAGGGCGCGGCCACGAGCGCCCCCAGCTCCAGCACCCGGATCCCCTCGAGCGGGCGCGGCGACGTGGTCACGGGCGCTCCAGCATCAGGGAGACGCCCTGGCCGACTCCTACGCACAGCGTGGCCATGCCGCGACGCGCTCCGGATGCCTCGAGCCGTCGGGCCAGCGTGATGGCGAGGCGCGCCCCCGAGCAGCCCAGAGGGTGCCCGACTGCGATGGCGCCGCCCCACGCATTCACCCGCCCGGGGTCGATCCCGAGGCGGGTGGTGCAGGCCAGGACCTGGGGCGCGAAGGCCTCGTTGATCTCGACCACGTCCACGTCGTCGATCGACAGGTCGAGTCGCTGGAGCAGCCGCTCGGTGGCGGGCACCGGACCGAGGCCCATGAGCGACGGCGGGACACCTGCGCTAGCGGCTCCGACGACGCGCGCCAGCGGCGTGAGGCCGTGCCGCCGGACTGCCTCGTCCGACGCGAGGAGCACGACCGCAGCACCATCGGAGAGCGGGGACGACGAGCCCGCCGTCACGATGCCGTCGGCCAGGAACGAGGGTCGGAGCGTCGCGAGCTTCTCCAGCGAGGAGTCGCGGCGGGGGCCCTCGTCGATCGCGACGGCGCCGTCCATCGTCGTCACCTCGAGGATGTCCGGCGCGAGGAGCCCGGCGTCGATGGCGGCGATGGCCCGCCGGTGGGACTCGACGGCGAGCGCGTCGGACTGCTCGCGCGTGATGCCGTCCAGCCGGGCCACGCGCTCCGCCGTCTCGCCGAGGGAGATCGTGGCGCTGCCGCCGTCGAGATCACGCATGCGGGGGTTGACGAACCGCCAGCCGAGCGCGCTGTCATGGGTCTCGGTGGGCCTGGACCAGGCAGTGCTGGGGCGGGCGGTGACCCAGGGCGCACGGGTCATCGACTCGACGCCGCCGGCGATCACGATGCCGGCCTCGCCCGCGCGGATCTGCTGGGCCGCCGAGGCCACCGCCGTGAGGCCCGAGGCGCACAGCCGGTTCACCGTGTAGCCGGGCACCTCCGCCGGGAGGCCCGCGAGGAGCGACGCCATGCGGGCGACGTTCCGGTTGTCCTCGCCCGCCTGGTTTGCGCAGCCCAGCACGACCTCGTCGACGGCATCCGGTCCGATCCCGGCCCGGGCGACGAGCCTCCGCGATGACCAGGGCGGCGAGATCGTCGGGACGAACACCGGCGAGCCCTCCGCCCAGCCGTCCGATCGGCGTCCGCACACCGAGGACGAGATGGACCTCGGTCATGACGCGGCACCCGCGAGGAGGGGCTCGACGATGGGCCCACCTGCGGGCCCCTCGTGATCGACCGCTCCCCCAGGTGTCACACGCCCACCCGGATCTGGCGCGGCAGGTCCGGCATGCGGAACTCCGGGATCACCTCACTGCTGAAGAGCTTCATCGAGGCCAACAGCTGGTGCAGCGGCATGCCCGGGAAGTGCATGCGGCAGACGAGGTGATCGAGACCGAAAGCGTCGTCGAGGTCACGGATCTCCGCGATCACCTGCTCGGGGCTGCCGATGATGAAACGGCCCGCGGCGAGGGAGGCGAAGTCCGAGGCTTCCCCCTGCCACAGGCCCCAGTCGGCGTAGCGCTGGAACTGACGCGCCAGCATCGGAGCCACCTCTGCGGCGGCGTCGGCGCTGTGCGAGACGTAGACGTCCCGGATGAGCACGCGCGGCGTGCGACGGCCCTGCCGGGGCGCCGCCGCGTCGTAGGCGGCCCAGTGCGCGCCCAGTGCGCTGTTCTCCGAGACCGCCCCCAGGACCATGGGGAGTCCGAGCTCCGCAGCGATGTCGCGCCCGGGCTGCCAGAACCCGCCGATCCACAGTGGGAGCTCGAACTGGGCGGGCTTCGGCGTGACCGTCACGGTCCCCGACACGTTCTCGACGTGCCCCTCGAGCTGGGCCGGGATCGTCCAGTGGCTGCCGTGGAAGGAGAAGGGGCGGGAGGCCCACGCCCGGGTGAGCACGTCGAGGGACTCGACGTAGCGCTCGTGGTACTCCTGCTCGCCCAGGCCGTGGGCTGCCAGCTCGTGGGCGACGGCGTTCACCGGCGCGATGATCGCCCGGCCTCCCGACAGGTTGTCGAGGACCGCCGCGTCCTCCGCGACGTAGAGGGGGTGGGTCAGGCCGAGCACGGGCAGCACGCCGATCCTGATGGAGTCGGTCTTCGCTGCGAGATTGGCCGCCGCGATGAACGACGACGGGCAGTAGCCGTCGTCGGTGAAGCCGCGCTCGGCCACCCAGGCGGACTCGAAGCCCCAGCTCTCCGCAGCTCTGACGGCCTCCCCCATGAGCTCGTAGGCCTCGGTCCAGCCGATGCCCTCGTGCTTCTCGGCCGCGAAGGGGCCCAGTCCGAACCGCATGTCACGCCTTCCTGGGAGTGGTGGACAGTGCCGGCATCACTTCGGTCGCCAGGAGCTCCATGGCCCTGTGCAGCTGCGGCTGGGTCTGCGAGATCAGGTGGCTCCGGGCGATCACGAAGTCCACCCCGACCGACTCGAGGTCCTTCAGCCGACGGATGACCGTCTCCGGCGTCCCGACGGCGGCGTTGTTGCGCACGACGCCCTCCGCGGCGCGGCGCAGCGCGTCAGGCTGCTCGAACCCCAGCGAGTTCCCGTTCTCGTCGGAGAGGTAGCGCCAGCCGCCGAGCTGCTCCATGAGGAACGACTTCAGCCGTGGCATGACCACGGTCTCGGCAGCGGCCGCCGACTCGTCGACCCAGACATAGCGCAGGATGCCGATACGGGCCTTGCTGTCGTCGACCCCGTGCTCGGCCGCAGTGCTGCGGTACAGCTCGACGAGCTGGCCTGCGCGACGGTCGTCGTGGGCGTCGGACAGGATCACGCTCATCCCGTGGCGGGCGGCACGCTGCACCGCCTTGTCGGTGACCGCCGCGACCCAGATCGGCACGGGCGACTGCACGGGGAGCGGGGTGACTACCTCCCCGTTCGGCCCGACGGGCTGGCCGGAGGTCGCCTTCTCGAGGATGTCGAGTGCATCCTCCATGCGTCGGGCGCGCGACTTGCGGTGGATGCCGAGACCGTCGAACTCCTGGTCGCGGTACCCGAGCGCGACACCGAAGTCGAGCCGGCCATGCGAGATCTGGTCCAGTGTGTTGACGCCCTGCGCCACCCGCAGCGCATCGTGCTGCGGCAGGAGAAGGCAGCCCGTGCCGATCCGAAGCCGGGTCGTCGCCCCCGCGATGTATCCGCCGGCCGTCAGCAGCGCGGGGAGGTAGCCGTCGTACCAGAAGCGGTGCTCGGTGAGCCACAGGGACTCAAAGCCCAGGTGTTCCGCCCACTGCGCGTCCTCGGCCAGCTGACGGTACAGCCGTGGGTGCGGGAGGGGGGCGCTCCTGGTGCTCTGCATGCCCCAGAGGCCGATGCCGATCTCCATGTCCACTCCCGACTCATGACACTGACCTGCCGCCCTACGAGTGCAGGGAGATTAGAACTTACTCTGGTAGTAAGCAAGATCCGGGATCTCTAAACGACCCGGGACGGTGCACACCGCTGGCCGGCTCGGAGGTGATCGGTGCAGTCGCAGTCTGGTCGCGCCCTCGGCCCGCCTGCGTTGTTCCGACCCACGAGGTGCCGGCATCGGTTCTGTGCGAAAGACCAAGGAAGTCCGCGGCACGGCACGGGCCGCTGTACAGGAGCACAGAGCCCACTTACAGTCGCGAAGCCAAGCCCGGAGCGCGTCGGCCAGGCCGCACCGTCCCCAGCCTGGAGGAGAGCCCCACGTGACGAGCGCACGAGCCCCCCGGACCGTCGTCACGCGGAGCCAGCTGGCGGACCTCCGCAGATGGCTCGTCGCCGCGTCCGACATGGTCAAGTCCGTCAACGCCAACGACCCCCTCGAGGTGCTGCTCTCGCAGGTCTCGCAGAAGGCGCGGGTGCTGCTCCGCCTCGACATGTGCGCGGTGATGCTGGTCGAGGACGGGACTGACCGGCTGCTGGTGCGCGGCTACGACGGCCTCTCCCGGGAGTACGTCAGCCGGCTCAACACGGACCACCCGCTGCTGATCGCCCCCGACGCCCGCAACACCAGCCCGTCGGCGCGCGCCTACCTCACGGGCGAGACGATCGCCATCCCGGACGTGAAGTCGGCGGAGGGTTTCGACCCGTGGCTCGACATCGCTCTGCGCGAGGGCTACGGGGCCCTGGTGGCCACGCCGTTGTACGACGGCAACCACAAGGCCGGTGTGATCGTGGGCTACTCGATGGAGGCCCGCGAGTTCACCGACACCCACCTCGAGCTCCTGAGGCTCTTGGCAGACCATGCGGGCAGCGCCCTTCAGGGCGCCTACCTCCGTTCCGCGAGCGCGGACATCATCGAGCAGCTGCACGCGGCCAACGCCGAGCTCACCTCTCAGCGCCATGCCCTCGAGCTGGCTGCCGACCAGCACCGGCGACTGCTGCAGGTCATGGCCAACGACGTCGGCATCAGCGGGGTGGTCACCATCCTCGCCGAGCTCCTCAACGCCTCCGTCGCCCTCGAGGACCCGAACGGCAACGTCATCGCGTCGGCGGCCGTAGGCACCTACCTCGCGCCCCCGCACGGCGCCGAGCGCGAGCGCGAGCCCATCCAGCGCGCACTCGCCCAGATCTCCCGGGAGCGGGCCGGTGCGGTGCGGGTGCCTCGGCGCAACGAGGAGTCGACGCACTTCTGGCTCGCGCCGGTGACCCTGGGCGAGGAGGTCGTAGCCCGCCTCTGGGTCGCCAAGCCCGCTGACGAGATGGGCGAGGTCGACCGACGGGGCATGGAGCGGTTCGTGCTCGCGCTGGCCCTGGAGATGGCCAAGCAGCGCAGCGCCCTCCAGGCTCAGATGGGGCTCTCCCGGGATCTCGTGGCCGAGCTCCTCACCGACTTCCCCGACAGCTATCGGCGGGTACTGCTGGAGCGCGCGACGGCTATGGGGTACGACCTCACCTCGCCCCAGCTCGTGCTCATCGCTTCCCCCGACCCGACGGGCCGCGACGAGCGGGTCCGGACCGCCAGCACCACAAAGCTCCTCGAGACCGCGCACGTGACGCTGCGACGCATGGGGCGGCCCGCGCTCATGGGCGTTTCCGACCACGACGTCGTCCTCCTCGTGCCGAGTGCGCACGGGGACCGCTCCGCCGGGCGCGAGATCGCCAAGGCCGTCCAGCTCGAGCTGCGCCGACTGAGGAAGCCGATCACGGCCAGCTTCGCGCTCGGCTCCGTCGTGGACGACGTGTCCGCGGTCGCCCGAACGTTTCGCGCGGCCCGGGGCGCCCTCCGCCTCGCGGCGGGGCGGCAGCCAGGCTCGGTCGTGGACACCGACGACTTCGGCGTGTTCACGCTGCTGCTGTCCAACACCGAGCCGGACGCCCTCGTCAGGTTCGCGGAGAGCCGGGTCGCTGCCCTCAACGGACGAGACGCCAAGAAGCAGAGCGACCTGCTCGACACCCTGCGGGTGTGGCTCGAGTGCAGCTGCTCGACGAGCCTCACGAGCGAGCGTCTCGTCGTACACCCCAACACGGTGATCTACCGGATCAGGGTCATCGAGGAGACCCTCGGACGATCGCTCAAGGACCAGGAGTTCCTCATGGAGCTACGACTCGCCTTCATGATCCTGGACGTGGCCAGGGCCAGCATCCCCGGCTAGGAGGCTGCCCGGGAGGCGTTCGAACGTGGGTCGCCCGCCGCCCAGACCTATCCCCATCGGCCTTGTGCCATGCCACATATGCATGACGGGAAATGCGGAGCGGCACCCATACGCATCGACTCCCCCGGTCGAACACACTCGGGTCCCGCGCCTCGACGCCGTGCTCCGGCGCGTGGGCAGGAGCTGGACACATGGAGGGTTGGCCGCGATGAGCAAGCCGTACGAGGGACTGAAGGCTGCCGTGGTCGGGGGCTCGATCGGAGGCCTCTCCGCCGGACTTCTGCTGCGCGACCTCGGCTTCGATGTAGACGTCTACGAGCGGACCCCCGAGGAGCTCGAGGGTCGCGGTGCGGGCATCGTGCTCCAGCCGGAGATGATGCGGTGGTTCCGGGAGCGGAGCACGAACCGCCCCGAGGACCTCAGCACCGTCGCCCAGCGCATCCGCTACCTCGGCCCGGGCAACGAGACGGTCTACGAGGAGCCCGCGGTCTGGCGCTTCACCTCCTGGGGCACGCTGTACCGCGCCCTGCTCGGCGACTTCGGCCGTGAGCACTACCACCTCGGTCACTTCGTGGCCGGTGTCGACACCGGTCCCGACAGCACGACCCTGCGCTTCGTCAACGGCCGGGTCGAGACCGCCGACCTGGTCGTGTTCGCAGACGGCGTCAGCTCCACCGGCAGGAGGCGGCTGCTCCCGGACTTCTCCCTCGAGTACTCGGGGTACGTCGGATGGCGCGGCACGGTGCCGGAGATCGAGCTGACCGAGGAGACGCGCAACCTCCTCGGTGACTCCCTCACCTACTCCTTGGGGCCAAACACCCAGATCTGCGTGTACCCGATCCCTGGGCCCCACGACGAGCTCGAACCAGGGAAGCGGCTAATCAACTACGTCTGGTACCGCAACGTCGAGCAGGGAGCCCCTCTCGAGGAGCTGCTCACCGACAAGTCCGGCTTCCGGGGCGAGGTCTCGGTGCACCCGTCCAGGGTCCAGGACCGCTTCGTCGAGGAGATGAAGCAGGCCGCCGGTGAGGTCCTGGCGCCAGCGGCGGCCGAGGCAGTGCAGCGCACCGAGTTCCCCTACCTTCAGGCGGTGCTCGACGGTAGGCCGCCGCAGATGGTCTTCGGGCGCGCGGTCATTCTCGGAGACGCCGGCTTCGTGGGCCGGCCCCACGGCGCGGCAGGCACCGCGAAGGCGGCCGCCGAGGCGTGGGGGCTCGCCGAGTGCCTCGAGAAGACGGCAGGCGACATCCCGGCGGCACTCGCCGCCTGGGAGCCGGAGGCACTCGCGACGGGCAAGCAGCTCGTGGACCGCGTCGTGTCGATGGGACGGCGATCGCAGTTCGAGAACACCTGGGACCCGCACGACACGACGCTGCGCTTCGGTCTGTACGGACCGATCCAGCCGACCACCTGAGGCACCGCTGGCCAGCGAGGCCGCCCATCACCCGGAGGAAGAATGAAGGCACTGATCTACGACGGCCCCGGCAAGATCCGTTGGGACGAGCACCCGGACCCGAAGATCCAGCAAGACACCGACATCATCCTGAAGGTCACGTCGACGACCATCTGCGGCTCCGACACCCACATCATCAAGGGAGGCGTGCCGGACACCCCCTTCGGGACCGTCCTCGGCCATGAGGGCGTCGGGATCGTCGAGAAGGTCGGATCGTCGGTTCGCAACGTCGTCCCGGGCGACCGCGTACTGGCCACGTGCGTCACCGCATGCGGCTTCTGCCGGTTCTGCACCGCTCAGCAGTACGGCCAGTGCATCAACGGCGGCTGGGCCCTCGGACACCTCATCGACGGCGTCCAGGCCGAGTACGCCCGCATCCCTTACGCGCAGAACTCGCTGTACAAGATCCCCGACAACCTCAGCGACGAGCAGGTCCTCTTCCTGACGGACATCCTCGCCACCGGCTACGAGGTCGGTGTCCTCATGGGGCACGTGCAGCCTGGTGACACCGTCGTCATCGTCGGTTCCGGGCCCGTCGGCCTGTCGGCCGTCCTGACCGCGAAGCTCTTCTCGCCGGCCAACCTCATCGTGGTCGACCTTGTCGAGTCGCGCCGCAAGAAGGCGCTCGAGCTCGGGGCCACGCACGCCGTATCCCCCGAGGAGGTGCACGACCTCGTCAACGACCTGACCGGCGGCCTGGGCGCCGACGTCACCATCGAGGCGGCCGGCTTCCCGGCTCCCTTCGAGCTGGCGGCCGACCTCGTGCGCTCGGGTGGCCGGATCGCCAACATCGGCGTCCACGAGGAGCCCGTGACCCTGCACATCGAGAAGCTCTGGGCCAAGCAGGTCACCATCACGACCGGGATCCCGTCTGCCCTCAGCGTGCCCGCGCTCATGAAGGCCATCGCCTCCGGCACGCTGGACGCCACGCCTCTCATCAGCCACCGGATCTCGCTGTCGGACACCGCCGAGGGTTACGAGATCTTCAAAAACGCTGCGGAGACCAACGCCCTCAAGGTGGTCATGACCGCCTGACAGGTACGAGGACCCCGCACTCCGGCGAGCCCGGGCGCGGGGTGGATCCGCGGTCCGGGGCAGGTCCGAGGGCGTGGTCGCGGCGCGAGCCGGGGCCACGCCCTCTCGGCATCCCGGGCACCGTCCGACCGACCGCTCCAGCAATCGGAGGCCGTGCATGGCCCGCTTCTCAGCCCCTGCCCCCTTCACGACCCGCCCGGACCTGCTTGGTCATGTGGGGATGGTGGCCAGCACGCACTGGCTCGCGTCGGCGTCGGCGATGGCAGTCCTCGAGCGCGGCGGCAACGCCTTCGACGCATCCGTCGCTGCGGGGTTCGTGCTCCAGGTCGTGGAACCGCACTTCAACGGGCCTGGCGGCGAGCTCGTCGGGCTCGTGGCAGCGGCCGGGGACGCCCGTCCCACCGTCCTGGCCGGCGCTGCACCGGCACCGCTGCGGGCGACGCTCGAGAACGTGAGGGCGCTCGGCCTCACCTGCATCCCGGGGGCAGGGCCACTGTCCGCGCCCGCGACCGGCCAGTTCGACGCGTGGATGATCCTGCTCAGAGACCGCGGCACCTGGGATCTCGGCGAGGTGCTGTCCTTCGCGATCCACTACGCCCGCAAGGGGTTTCCGGTCACCAGCGGTCTCGCGCGGACGATAGCCAGCGTGGGCGAGCTCTTCGCCAGCCGATGGCCGACCTCCTACGAGCAGTGGATGCCAGGCGGCCGCGCTCCCGCCGTCGGCGATGTGCTTACCAACGGGCGACTCGCCTACACCTACGAGCGGGTCCTCGTCGAGACGTCTGGGGCGGCCGGCCGCGAGGCGCGGATCGAGGCAGCCCGCCGCACGTGGTCTGAAGGCTTCGTCGCCCGGGCTCTCGTCTCGTTCAACGAGATCCCGCACTGGCACCCGGAGGGCGGTGTGCAGCCCGGGTTCCTCACCTTCGAAGATCTCGCCGCGTACCGCGCGACGTACGAGGATCCGGTCTCGGCCGACTTCGCCGGGCACACCGTATGGAAGGCGGGCGCCTGGACGCAGGGGCCCGCGCTGCTCCAGATGCTCGGCATCCTCGAGGGTCTCGAGCCGCATCAGAACGACCCCGCCGGCCCCGAGGGCGCTCACCTCGTGGTGGAGGCGATCAAGCTCGCCATGGCCGACCGCGAGGGTTACTTCGGCGACGTCGACGTGCCGCTCGCTGCCCTCCTGGACATCGGCTACCTGCGACGGCGGCGCGACCTCATCACCGAGCGTGCCGCCGTCGGGTTCCCGCCGGGCGCGGTCGAGGGATACACGCCGTACCAGCCTCCGCTCCGGGTCGCTGGCGGAGCGGACCATGGCGCGACCGGCGAGCCGACCGTCCGCCGGAACGGCTCGACCCGGGGCGACACCTGCCACCTCGACGTGGTCGACCGGTGGGGCAACATGGCATCGATCACCCCCTCGGGCGGCTGGCTGCAGTCCTCGCCGTACATCCCGGAGCTCGGCTTCGCCCTCAGCAGCCGCCTCCAGCAGACGTGGCTGGACCCGCGATCGCCGGCGGCGCTCCACCCTGGCCGGCGACCACGGCTCACCCTCTCCCCGACGCTGGTGACGCGGGACGGCGAGCCGGTCCTCGCCCTCGGGACGCCGGGCGGCGACGGGCAGGACCAGTGGCAGCTGCTGTACCTGCTGAGGACGCTGGTCGGCGGATGGACGCCGCAACAGGCGATCGACGCGCCGGCTCTGGTCTCGACGGCCTTCCCTGACTCCTTCTGGCCCAGGACATGGGTTCCCGGCGGGGTCACCGTCGAGCCGCGCCTGGGCGAGGGCGTCATCGCCTCGCTGACCGACCGCGGGCACGTCGTCACCCGGGCCGACGACTGGACGCTCGGCAGGCTCTCCGCCGTCACCCGCGACCCGTCGACCGGGCTCCTGGGCGCGGCCGCGAACCCCCGCGGAGCGCAGGGCTACGCCGTGGGCCGGTGACCTGGTTGAACCCTGCTACAGGTGCCGTCCGCCAGTGATCTCCAGGACGGCCCCCGTCATGTAGCTCGACAGGTCGCTCGCCAGGAACAGCACGACCGAGGCGACTTCCTCGGGCTCCCCCGCCCGCTGCATCGGGATCTCTGCCAGCTTCGCGTCCCAGACGTGCGGCGGCATGGCCTCCGTCATCGGGGTCCTGATGAGTCCCGGCGCCACGGCGTTGACCCGCACCCCGTCGTGAGCGACCTCCTTGGCCGCTGCCTTGGTGAGCCCGACGATGCCTGCCTTGGCCGCCGAGTAGTTCGTCTGACCGACGAAGCCGACCTTCCCGGAGATGGACGAGAGGTTGATGATCGATCCGCGCTTCTGGGCGCGCATGACCTCGGCCGCCGACCTGGTGCCGTTCCAGCACCCCTTGAGGTGCACGGCGACCACCTGGTCGAACTGCTCCTCCGTCATCTTGCGCATCGTGGCGTCCCGCGTGATGCCGGCGTTGTTGACCATCACATCGAGCGAGCCGTACCGGTCGACCGCGAACGACACCAGGTCGTTGACGTCCTGGGAGGACGTGACGTCGCACCGGGCACCGCTGGAGACGTGGGTGCCGAGCTCGTCGACCGCACGGGCCACCTGCGCCTCGTCGACGTCGCCGATCACCACCCGGGCGCCGTGGGCCACCAGCGTCGTGGCGATCGCGAGACCGATCCCCTGCGCACCGCCCGTCACGACGGCCGTCCGTCCCTCGAGGTCGATCACGTCGTGCTCCCTGCGTCAGATGCCCACCAGCCGGATGCCAGGAGGTCTTCCACCGTGGTGGTCGTGGCGGTCCCAGCACGGACGTCGTCGTGCTCGAGCAGGCCGCGTGAGAAGCGCAGCGTCGTCGCGACGCCGGCGATGTGCGTCGCATCGATGGCGCCCACCGCCGCTCTGATGGCCGAGTCACGGTCCTCGGCGTGGACGAGCAGCTTCGCCAGCAAGGAGTCGTAGAAGGGCTGCACTATGGAGCCGTTCTCCACACCCGTGTCGATGCGCAGCCCTGGGCCCGACGGGAAGGTGCACGTCGTGAGAAGGCCTGGGGAGCCTGCGAATCCGGCACTCGGGTCCTCGGCGTTGATGCGGACCTCGAGCGCCACCCCGCGCGCGACGATGTCGTCCTGCACCAGGTCCAACTGCTCGCCGAGCGCGGACCGGATCTGACGCTGCACCAGGTCGACGCCGGTCACCATCTCGGTGACCCCGTGCTCGACCTGGATCCTGGTGTTCATCTCGATGAACGCCGCGGTGCCGTCGCCCGACACGAGGAACTCCACCGTCCCGGCGGAGTCGTACCCGACCGACCGGGCGAGGTCGACCGCGGCCCGGCAGAGCAGGTTGCGCGTGCCGGGGTCGAGACCCGGAGCGGGCGCCTCCTCGATCATCTTCTGCCTGCGTCGCTGCAGTGAGCAGTCTCGGTCGTAGAGGTGCACCACGTTCCCGTGCCGGTCGGCGAGGATCTGCACCTCGATGTGACGGACGTCGGTGAGCGCCTTCTCGAGGTACAGCGACGGATCGCCGAAGGCAGCCGCCACCTCGCGCTGCGCCGCGACGAAGGCGCCGGCGAGGGACACCTCGTCGGGCACGGGACGGATCCCTCGTCCGCCTCCACCCGCAGCCGCCTTGAGCAGCACGGGATATCCCAGCGCGCCCGCGGCTGCGGCGGCGGAGTCAACACCGTCGAGCACGCCTGAGCCGGGCACGAGGGGGACGCCGGCGGCCTGCGCCGCCAGACGCGCTCGAGCCTTGTCCCCCATGAGGTCGATGACCTCCGGCCTCGGACCTATCCAGATCAGGCCTGCCTCGACAACGGCCCGTGCGAAGGCCGCGTTCTCGGAGAGGAAGCCGTACCCGGGATGCACGGCATCGGCGCCGCAGGCGAGCGCCGCGGCGAGCACGGCCTCCTGGGACAGATAGCTCTTGGCCGCCGGGGCCGGTCCGATCGCGACAGCGCTGTCGGCGAGGCGCACGTGCAGGGACTCGGCGTCGGCGTCGGAGTGGACGGCGACTGCCTCGAGACCCAGCTCGTGGCAGGCCCGGATCACGCGGACGGCGATCTCGCCCCGGTTCGCCACGAGCACTCGCACCGGCGTCATGCGCCGCCGAGACCGACGCGCGCCACGACACCACCCATGGCTACGACGTCGCCGTCCTCCACGAGGAACTCGAGAAGGGTGCCGTCGGCCCCGGCGGTAAGCTCGTGGAACATCTTCATCACCTCGATCACCCCGATCACCTCGCTCGTGATCACGCTCGCGCCCTCGAGCACGTACGGGGCAGACCCCGGCTCGGGCCGGCGGAAGAAGGTTCCGGGCATGCCCGTCACGACCTCGTGGATCGTCGACATCAGGAGTTCCTCTCGTGGTGGGTCACGGGTGCTCGCGGAGTGTGGCGACGGCTCGACCGATCCTCAGCGCGCGCTGCCGGCGGGCGGCGAGGGCCTCGTCGAGGGTCACCGGCACGAACACGACCTGGTCGGGGTACTTGGCCTGGGCGAGGACGTCGAGGTCGGCGGAGATGACGGTGCCGATCGTCGCGTAGCCACCACCGGTGACGGCGTCGCGGTGCAGGCAGATCAGCTCGGAGCCGCTGGGGGCCTGGATCGACCCGAGGGGGTAGCCCAGGTTGACCACGTTGCTCGGGTCGGCTCCCGCACCGAGCGGCGCCTCACGGTCGGCGAAGGTGAGCGAGGGGCCGGTCAGCCGGTACCCCGTGCGGTTCGCCTCCGGGCTCACGGTGAAGACGCCGCTGTGGAGGGCCTCGTCGGCCTCCGCCGTCAACCGGTAGTCGCACAGTCCGCGAGTCACCCGCAGCTCTCCCGCCGAAGGCGCCGGCCAGAGCTCCTCCGGCACCCGGGCTCCGATCGCGGCCTCCGCCGCCACCTCTATGCCGACCGGAAGCACGTCGCCGGCCTTCAGCGGCCGACCCGCATGCCCGCCGATGCCGGAGAGGACGTACGTCGAGCGGCTGCCCATGACGAGAGGGACGTCGATCCCTCCCCGGACCGCGAGGTACGCGCGGGCACCCGAGCGCATCAGGCCGAATCGGAGCTCCTGACCTGCCTCGACGTGCACCGCCGACCAGAGCGGCACCGCGTCGCCGTCCAGCGTCACGTCGATGTCGGCGCCCGTCACCGCGACGATCGCAGCATGTCCCCACCGCAGGACCGGACCGACGAAGGTGATCTCGAGCGTCGCAGCGGTGGCCGCGTTCCCGACGAGCGCGTTCGCCAGGTCGTGCGAGCAGAGGTCGAGAGCGCCGGACGGTGGCAGCCCCATGGCGTAGGTGCCGGGGCGCCCTCGGTCCTGGACGGTCGTGTAGAGCCCGGGCGACAGGATCTCGATGCTCACGACAGCACCTCGAGCAGCGACGCGGTCGTGCTCTCGGGGGAGGCCTGGAAATCGCCGAGATCGAGCTCCACCGGGTGGATCCGATAGCGGTACGTGCCGCCCACGACCTGTCCGCGCACGTCCTCGTACTCGGACATGTCGATCGGTCGGTACTTGAAGATGTCGCCGCTGCGCGGGAGGACGGGGGAACCGCCGAAGTCCACGAGGCGGTGCTCGAGGTCGAAGACGGGCACCGCGCTGCGACCGAAGAGCTGGAAGCCGCCGGCTCCCCTCACGGGGTAGATCGTGGTGAATGCACCTCCGTGACCGACCGCGCGCTCCGGGGTGTCGGTGCGGGGCCGCAGGTACTTCGGCGTCTGCATCTGACGCTCGTCGGGCACGAGCTGGTAGCACTCGGCATTCCCCGGGACGAAGCCGAGGAAGGTCGCGATCCACGGCGCGGCGGAGTGCGCCTCGATGAACGAGTCGACGTCGTGCCCGTTGAGTCGTGCGCAGTACTCGAGGTCGTCCAGCTCCGGCGACTGGTGGCGGTCACGGAAGCGCATCAGCGTCTCGACGGTCCAGGGGTCTCGGTAGAGCACGGGGATCTCGATCAAGCGCGCGCGGATGCGGAGGTGCTGGGTGCCGCCGGCGCGCCGGTGGAGGTCCTCGAGCACGGGGCGGAGCTGCCGAGGATCGATGACGTCCGGGTCGACCCGCAGCATGTAGCTCACGTGGGCAGGACAGATGTCGACGACGCCGTCGAGCTCGAGGCCGGCGAGCTCCTCCGTGATGGCCACCACGCGGAGGGTCGTCAGCAGGCTCATCCCCTCCGACAGCTCGACGAAGACGAACTCGTCGCCGCCGTGGCTGAGACGGGAACCGTCGCCCAGCGTCACGCGATCCGCGTCAGGCACGAGCGTCCCCGATCTCCGCGGGCGCGTGGACAGAGCGGATGACGTGACCGGCGGACTCGACGCGCCTGCGCACGGCCCGCGCCACCTCGGGCGCGTTCGGGCGGTCGCCGTGGACGCAGATCGACTGCGGGGCCAGGGGAACACGCTTCCCGGACACCGTGACGACGTAGCCCTCGATGAGCGTCATCGCCCTGTCGGCCACGAGCTTCCGGGTCCTTCGCGGCCGGCACGGACTCGATGATGTTGACGCCGTCGTCGTCGTACTCGAGGTCGGCCGGCGCGTCGGTGACGACGACCAGACCGGCGGCGCGGACGGCGTCGGCTGCCGCACCCGGTGCCGTGACGAGCGCCAGCCCGTCCTGCACCCCTTGGAGGGACCGAGCCAGGCGCAACGCCAGCTTCCGGGGAGCCGGCCACCTGGCCGTAGAGCGAGCCGTGCGGCTTCACGTGCGTGAGCCGCACGCCCTCCGTCGCCGCGATCGCCTGCAGCGCACCGGTCTGGTAGAGGATGTAGTCGACGGCGTCGTCCTCCGACACCGCGAAGCGTCGCCGACCGAACCCCAGGAGGTCGGGGTAGCCCGGGTGCGCCCCGACGGCCACGCCGGCGTCCCGGGCGAGGACAACGGACGTCCGCATGTGGGCGGGGTCGCCCGCGTGGAAGCCGCACGCGATGTTGACGGTCGTGACGAGCTGCAGGAGCTCGGCGTCCGACCCGAGGATCCAGCGGCCGAAGCTCTCTCCTGCGTCCGCGTTGATGTCGACGTAGGCCATGGGCTGGGTCTCCCTCGTGTGGTCGTACGGGTCGTCGGACGTCGTCACGGCGCGACCGGGGAGGTCGTGGACAGTGCGCGGTCGAGGGCCTCGACGTACAGGTCGACGTGCTCGCGCCGGAACGTCATGGGGGGCTTGATCTTCAGGACGTTGTCCCGGCTGCCCGTGGGGTAGGTCAGCACGCCGTCGTCCTTGAGCGCCTCGGTGACCGCGAGCGCCTCGCTGACGGCGGGCTCCTTCGTGGCACGGTCACGGACCAGCTCGACGCCGAGGTACAGGCCATGCCCCCGAACGTCCCCGACCAGCTCGTGGCGTCCGGCCAGCGAACGCAGCTCCTCGAGCATGTAGCCCCCCACGTCCAGGGCGTTCGCCTGCAGGCCGTCGTCCTCGACGATGTCCAGGACCGCCGTGCCGATCGCGCAGGACACCGGGTTGCCGCCGAAGGTGTTGAAGTACCTCACACCGTCGTCGAACGCGTCCGCGATCTCACGAGTGGTGACGACGACGGCGAGCGGATGGCCGTTGCCGAGCGGCTTGCCCATCGTGACGATGTCCGGCACGACGCCGTGGCTCTCGAAGCCCCAGAAGTGGGTGCCCAGCCTTCCGACCCCGACCTGCACCTCGTCGGAGATGCACAACGCCCCCTCTGCCCGGGCGGCAGCGAAGGCGGTGGCGAGGAAGCCCTCGGGCAGCCTGATGTTCCCCGCCGTGCCCATGAGCGACTCGGCGATAAACGCTGCCGGTGCGCGGTCCTGGGCGACGAGGCCGCGGATGACGTCCGCCGCGTCCTGCCCGTACCTCATGCCGGCCTGGGGGTCGTCCTTGCCGTAGGCGCCGCGGTAGAGGTCGGGCGTGGCGACCTCGTGGGTGGTATCGGGCCTGCCCCGTCCCCCGCTCCCCTTGTAGCGGTTGGGGCTGATGCCCATCACGGCGGCCGTGTTGCCGTGATACGCGCCGTCGATGACGACGACGTCCTGCCGTCCCGTCACCTGTCGACTGATGCGCAGCGCCAGGTCATTGGCCTCGCTTCCCGTGCAGACCAGGAAGACGACCTCGAGGGGTGCGGGCAGAGTCGCCACCAGACGCTGGGCGTAGGTTGCCATGCCCTCGTAGAGGAAGCGGCTGTTGGTGTTCAGCTTGTGCAGCTGGCGGGATGCCGCAGCGACGACCCGGGGCTCGGCGTGCCCGACGTGGGTGACGTTGTTGATCGAGTCTAGGTAGGCGAGGCCGTTTTCGTCGTACATCCACACGTCGCGCCCACGCACCAGCTTCGGCGGACGCCGATAGTACGCGCGCTGCGAGCGCGCGAGCCTCATGTCGCGCATGGCCACGACATCGACCGCTCGAAGGCGCGCGACGCCAGCATGAGCATCCGGGATCCCCAACAGCGACAACGGATCGAGCTGCCCGTCGAGGACACCGTCCGCCGAGAGCTCGGACGGCCGTACCCACTGCCTCGGGTCGCCGACCGGACCGGTGTGGACCTGGACCTGGACCGAGGACCCCAGCGGGTCGCCGTCATCGGCAACGGCTGCGGTTCCGATGGCATCCCCGGGGGCCAGGAGGTCGCCGGTGGCCACGTCGACGTCGAGCCCGAACCAGCACGACCAGAGGTCGCTGCCCGCCGATCCAGCCGCAGGGTGCCGGAGGACCAGCGGCCCCTCGCTGGCGGCCTCCACCACGGACGCTACCGGCGCCACGAGCCGCTCGCCGGCGGCCATCAGGAGCATGCAGCCCGCTTGGACCGTCGCCGGCTCGAGGGCGCCCTGTCGACGTCGCGCAGCACGGGGCATGAGCGGGGTCAGGTGCGCCACGATCCCCGCTCGCTCGCGACGGTCGCCCAGCAGCCCGAGGACCGCTGCCTCGAGCGCTTCCCCGTCGGTGAGGTCGAGGTCGTCGAAGAGGTCACTCTCGGGTCGGAGGTCGACATCGCGCCACACCACCGGCCGTGCCAGCGGCCCGCCGTCGTGCACGGACAGCCCGTCTGCAGAGACCTGGCTCATGCCTGCTCGCTCCTCAACCTGTCGAGCGCCCGGGCCGGGTGCACCCCGGCCAGCTGGGCGATCGCCGGCCACGTGTGGCGCATCCGCTCGCGGCCGTACTCGTCGTCATTCCCAGACGTGCGACGCGTCCAGGTGGTCGCGTTCACGCAGAGGCGGGCGGCGGCGACGGGGAGCACCACCTCGATCTCCGCGTCCGACAGCGGCGCGAGCGACCGCCAGCCGGCGACCACCGAGGCCAGCGCCCCTACGGCATCCGGCTGACGGAGCACCGCGTAGGCGGCCGCCACGATGAGCTCGGCGACCCTGACCGAGCTGAGCGTGTCGCCGAAGTCGAGGACGCCGGTCAGCCGCTGGCCGCCCTCGGGCGTGCTCTCGACGAGAAGGTTGAAGTCGTTGAGGTCCTGGTGCACGACCGCGCCGGGCAGGGCGCAGAGGCGCGGCAGCGCGGTGCCGAAGGCCTCCATGATGCGGGCGACGTGGTCGCGCCGGACGCCGTCGTCGACCGACCCGA
Source organism: uncultured Actinomycetes bacterium (assembly GCA_963843975.1). Classification (GTDB taxonomy): domain Bacteria; phylum Actinomycetota; class Actinomycetes; order S36-B12; family CAIYMF01; genus Longivirga. Next base: position 1,546,795 of record CAWJMG010000003.1, read on the forward strand.
CGCTCACGGCGACGGCCTCGTCGGCCCGCCGGAGGTCCCAGTAGTGCGTGGCGGGCACCGCCGACGGCGGGAGCCCCTCGAGCGCGAGCGCGACCCGCGCGGCCAGGCGACCCGTCTCGACCAGCTGGTCGCGGGCGGGCGGCCCGGCCGAGGCCACCATGCGGCCGGGGAGCCAGGACTGGACACGGACGACCTGACCGTCGCCGGCGTTGACCTGGAGGCTGCCGTCCCGTGCCCTGACCAGACGTGGCACGGGCAGCGAGGGATCGGTGGCAGCGACGTGGTCCAGGACGACGGCCTGCCATTCCTGCCCGGCCGGGCCCACCTTGACGAGGTGGGCCCGGCCGTCGGCAGCGACGACCCGGAGGTTGCGGTCGACGTCGCCACCGAGAGACACAGCGGTGGCGGCCTCGATCCCGTACGCGTCGTGGAGCAGGCCGCGCAGACCGTCGAGCGGGTCAGGCGTGGTCACGCCGTTGGCCGTCCCGGCAGAAGTGCGCACACTCGCCAGCCAACCACCGCGCGGCGGTCGGGGGCATGTGGCGTGAGAGGACATCGCACCCCTGTCGTTGTGGGCTCGACACAACAACGTCTCCAGTCGTCAGCCGGAGGTGCCGTCGTAGGCCCACGGCGCCCAGGGCAGCGGGGCGCCCGCGTACTTGGTCGCCCGCACGTCACCGGATCGGGCGTGCCCCTCGAAGAGCTCCACGCGGCTCGCCCGCCCGCACATCTCGCCGAGCTGCGCGCTGGAGAAGGTGTCGCGCACCTCCTGGTAGGTGACGGTCTTCAGGTACTTGCCCACCCACAGTCCGCCGGTGTAGCGCGCGCTCTTCCGGGTGGGCAGGGTGTGGTTGGTCCCAATCACCTTGTCGCCGTATGACACGCACGTGCCCTCGCCCAGGAACAGGGCGCCGTAGTCGCGCATTTTCTCCAGCGCCTCACGAGGCTCCTGGGTCAGGATCTGAACGTGCTCGCTCGCGAACTCGTCGGCCAGCGCGTACGCGTCGTCGAGGTCGTCCACGACGATGACCTGGCCGTGGTCGCGCCAGGCAGGTCCCGCGAAGTCGCGCGTCGGCATGTCGGGGAGGATCCGCTCGACGAGCGCCATCACCTCACGGGCGAGCGGCTCCGAGGTCGTGATGAGGATGGCCGGCGAGTCCGGTCCGTGCTCGGCCTGGCTCAGGAGGTCCACCGCCACGACGAAGGGGTCGGCGTGCTCGTCGGCGACGATCAGGATCTCCGTCGGCCCGGCCAGCAGGTCGATGCCCACCTCGCCGAAGAGCTGGCGCTTGGCCTCGGCAACGTACGCGTTGCCCGGCCCGGCAAGGAGGTCGACCTTGCCGATCGTCTCGGTGCCCAGCGACATCGCGGCGACGGCCTGCACACCGCCCAGGAGGTGGATCTCGTCGGCGCCGGCGAGATGTAGTGCGGCGACCGTCGCCTCGGGGATCTCGCCGCGGATGGGGGGCGTGCAGGCGGTGACCCGCTCGACGCCCGCGACCTTGGCGGTCACGACGGTCATGTGAGCCGAGGCGACGAGGGGGTAGCGGCCACCGGGCACGTAGGCGCCCGAGGCACGGACCGGGATGTTCTTCTGCCCGAGGAAGACGCCGGGACCGGTCTCGACCTCGAAGTCGTGGAGGGAGTCGCGCTGGTGCTGCGCGAACGTGCGCACGTTGGACTGGACGGCCTTGATGTCGGCGATGACCTGCATGGGAACTCGCGCCACGATGCGCTCGACCTCCTCGGCGCTCAGCCGGAACTGCGGGGGCGACCATCCGTCGAACTTCTCCGAGTACTCGCGCACGGCCTCGTCCCCGCGGGCGCGGACGTCGGCGACGACCGAGGCCACGGTCTCGCTCACGTCGGCGATCGTGACCGTGCCGGGCTTCGCGGGCTGGGCGGTCTTGATGCTGTTCCTGGCCATGCTGTGACTCCTTCGCGAGTACCTGATGTGCCTCCACCGTCGCCCGCATACGTATGCCGGTCAAGGTGCTAATGTGATGAATCCAGAGCAATCCACCCGTTGACTACGTATGCGAGGTCCCAGTGGCGGTCACCAGCCACGACGTGGCGCGGCTCGCGGGCGTGTCGCAGCCGACGGTGTCGCGGGCGCTCCGCGACAGCCGCGGCGTGTCCGCCCCCACCCGGCGCAAGGTGCGCGAGGCCGCACGCGCTCTGGGCTACGTCCCGATCCAGTCGGGGCGGGCGCTGTCCACGCAGTCCACCGGGCGGGTGGGCATCGTCAGCGCCGAGCTCACCAACCCCTTCTATCCCGCGATCATCGAGCCGCTGCACGACCGGCTGGCCGACGCTGGCTACCGCACGATCCTGATCACCGACCGGGGCGAGGCTCCCGTCGAGGTGGAGCCGCTGATCGACGGCTCCCTCGACGGCGTGATCGTGACGACGAGCACGCTGTCGAGCAGCCTGCCCGAGGAGCTCCGTCGACGCGGCGTCCCCTGCGTCCTTGTCAACCGGGCCGTCGACACCGTCGGCGTGGACCGGTGCGTCAGCGACAACCTCGAGGGCGGCGCGATGGTTGCCGACTTCCTCCTGGACCTCGGGCACCGGCGCATCGCCGCCATCTTCGGGCCGGGCACCACGAGCACCGGCCACGAGCGGGCGGTCTCGTTCCAGCAGCGTCTCGCCGATCGCGGTGCAGCCATGCCGCTTCCCTCGTCCGGGAGGTGGCCTACTCGGCGGAGAACGGCCGGACCGCTCTGCTCGAGCTGCTGGCGGAGCAGCCGAGCGCCGTCTTCTGTGGCAACGACGTGCTGGCGTTCGGAGCACTGAACGCCGCAGCAGCGTCGGGCATCGACGTTCCCCGAGACCTCACGGTCGTCGGATGGGACGACATTCCCATGGCCGCCTGGGAGGTCTTCGACCTCACGACCGTGCGCAGCGACCTCCACGACATGGCCGAACGGGCGGTCGACCTGCTGGTGCACCGGATGGAGAACCCGGACGCCCCCAGCCGGTCCGTCGTGGTCGCCCCCCGCCTGGTGCTGAGGGGAACGCACGCCCCGCAGCAGGTCTAACGACGAGACGGCCGATGGGTCAGATGAGCGAGTCGGCGTCCGCGGCCTGCCCGTAGAGGTTCTCGACGGCGTGCTTGTGGAAGTCGCGGAAAGAGTCGTCGAGGCGACCGAGAGGCTCCGGCGCCTTGGGCGTGCGCTCGAAGGCCGCGAGGTCGTGGCTCACGAGCATGGTCGCGTCGGTCGCCCTCGCCAGCGCCGTCAGCCGGTGCATCGACGCCACGGCCGCCGTCGCATCGCTGGTGATGCCACCCGGCGTGTCCAGCGCGATGTTGTCCTGGCAGTTGGACGCATCTCCAGTGATGATGACCGTCCCCGCCTCGGGGATGTCGTACAGGGCGATGGACTGGTGCCCCGGCGTGTGGCCGGGCGTCGAGATCAGGTGCATCCCGGGCAGGATGCACCAGTCGCCCTCGGCGAGCTGCCAGCGGAAGTTCGGGTGGTCGTAGTCGGTCCGGACGTACGGGAAGGTCGCGAACCGATCGGGGTAGGCGACCCAGCGGTACTCGGCCTTCTGCACTACGTGGAGTGCGTCCGGGAAGAAGCGGCCGCCTCCGGAGTGGTCGTGGTGCAGGTGCGTGTAGACGACCATCTTGATGTCGTCCGCGCCGAGCCCGAGCAGCTTCAGCTGCGCGTAGGGGTGGTTCTCGGGCGACATGATCGGCGTCGCCGCACGGGCCAGCGGCACCCCCCACACCCGGTCGGCGTCCTCGATGACATCCGGGTCGTTGCCCGTGTCGATGAGTACGTACCCGCGCGTGGTCTCGGCGAGGAACATCTGCACGGGGATCCGGATCCGCTTGCCCGGGTCGCGGCCGGACACCATGACGCTCGCGTCGAGCTCCAGCTGGCCGCCATCGAGGACGTAGAGCTTCTTGACCACGGTCTTCATCGCGCTGCCTCCTGGCATAGGACGGGAGAGGGATCACGGAACGGACTCCTCGGGGCCACGGCGGTCCAAGACACGTGACACGTCGTCTCTTCATTTCCCACGGTCGTCGACCGTCGTGCGTCCGATCCGCTGGTCATCGGGCCCCCGGGGGCGGGCGCCGGTCGAGGGCCGACAGCCGGGACAGGTGCTCGAAGGACGGTCGGGCGGTGCCCGCCTCCAGCTCGTGGACGATCTCGACGATGGCGTCGTTCAACGGGGTCGCCACCCCGGAGCGACGGCCCGCTGCGGCGACGCCGCCGTTGATCACCCCGACCTCGGTGGGCACGCCTCGTTCGACGTCCTGGAGCATCGAGGCCTTCGTGGCACCGATCCGGGAGACGAGCTCCTCGAGCACAGCCTCCGCGGCCACCGACGGCTCGCCGTCACGAACGGTCAGCGCGACGGGGTCCACCCCGGCGACCTCGTCGAGCTCGACCCCGAGCGCCGTCGCCACGTCGTACCCCTCCGTCCACACACCGAGGACGAGCCGGCGTCCGCGGCTGTCGGCCACGACGTCGCTGTAGACGCCGCCGACGACGGTACCCAGGCCGGACAGGGAGCTGTTGAGCAGGAGCTTGGACCACACCTGGCCCGTGATGCGGTCCGTGGCGTGCGTAGGCGCGACGTTCTCGAGGAGAGATACGAGAGCCGTGAGCCGCGCGCCGAGGCGCCCAGAGGGGTCGCCGACCGAGAGCGGTGCCAGCGTGGTCTGCAGGACGTGTCCGGGCCCGACGAACGTCGCCCCGAAGCTGCACGTGCCCACCAGCATCCGGTCGGGCCCGACGATGTCGGCGATGACGTCCTGCACGAGGCCGTTGCCGAGCGAGACGAACGTGTCGATGTCGCACGCGCGGCCAAGACCCTCAAGCACCTCGGGGAGCTTCGGGGCCTTGAGCGTGATCAGGGCGAAGTCGAAGGTCCCCGTGAGCTCCGCCATGTCGCCGACGGCCTCGAGCCGGGTCGACAACTCCGTCCCGTCCGGCAGGCCGACGACGAGCCCGACGTCGCGGCAGGCCCGGACGTGGTCGAGGTTGTTGTCCAGTGCCACGACGTCCACGCCCGCGAGCGCCAGCCTGGCGGCGAAGACGCTGCCCAGCGCCCCCGCACCGACCACCAGGGCCCTCATGGGCGCGCCTCGTCCGTGACCCCTTGCCGTGCCTGCCTACGAGCCATGTCAGATGCGCTCGACGCGGTCGACGAGCTCGACGTGCCGAGCCAGCCACTCGCTGAAGCCGCCGACGTAGAGCCGACCGAGCGGTAGCCCCGCGTGGGCGAGACCCACCAGGTTCTGGGCTGCGGTGACGCCGGATCCGCAGTAGTAGACGGCATCGGCCGGGTCGACCCCGTGAAGGGCCTCGACGTAGAGGGCTCGCAGCGACTCGGGGTCGCGCCAGCGTCCGTCAACCGAGTTGATCGTGCGCGGACACAGGGCGGAGCCGGTGACGCGGCCAAGGACGGGGTCGTGCGACGGCACGCCGTCGCCGGCTGCGCGCGCGTCGAAGTGTCGATGGTCACCGGCCGCGACCTGGCCCTCGAGCTGGGGCAGCGTGCACACCAGGTCGTCGTCGAAGTGCGCCTCGATGTAGCTGGGCTCGACGACTGGCTCGGGGCCGTCCTCGAGGTCCAGCCCCGCCGCGCGCCACGCGCCGAAGCCACCGTCGAGCAGCGCAGCACCGTCGAAGCCGGCCCAACGCAGCATGAACCAGAGCCGCGAGGCGGCCATGATCCCGTTCATGTCGTCGTAGATCACGACGGCGGAGTCGGGGTGGATCCCCCACTGCCTGATCTGCTGTTCGAAGGCGGCCTTGTCGGGCAGCGGTCGGCGCCCGGTGAGGCCGGGGACGATCTCGCCCGACATGTGCCGGCCGAGGTCTGCCTGCCGCGCGCCCGGGACGCGGCCCACGCCGAAGTTCACCGCGGCCTGCGACTCGTCGTCGATGTCGAAGCGCGCGTCGAGGACGACGAGTCGATCGTCACCGAGCATCGACTGCAGCTCGGTTGCGTCGAGGATCACCTTGCCGTTGACGCTCACGTCACTCCTCTCCGTCCGCGTCGCGGTCGGTCACTCTGGCGGGGTCGCCGTCGAACGCGCTCTTGACGGCGTCGAGCTCGGCATAGGCCCGGTTGCGACGCGCGACCAGTTCGCCCGCATCGACGTCGCCCGAGATGGTCAGACCGCTGCCGGACTTGATGCCCATCCGGCCCTGGCCCACCATGTCGAGAAGAAGCTGCGGCGGCGCGAACCGCTCGCCGTACGCCTTCTGCAGGCTCTGGAAGGCGCCGACGTAGATGTCGAGCCCGGCCATGTCGGCACCGCGGAAGGGCCCCACGAAGGGGAGCCGGTAGCCGAAAGATGTCGTGACCACGGCGTCGATGGTCTCGGGCTCGGCAAGGCCCTCCTCGACGATGCGGGCGGCTTCGCGGAAGAGCGCGAACTGCAGTCGGTTGGCGATGAAGCCTGCGCTGTCCGGCACGACGATCGCCTGCTTGCCCGTCGCCTTGATCAGCCGCTCGACGGCAGCCATGGTGCTGGCCGACGTCGCTGCTCCGGCGATGATCTCGACGCACGGGACGAGTGGCGCGGGGTTCATCCAGTGAGCACCTGCGAACCGTTCGGGATGGCGGACGAACGCCTGGAAGCTCGGTGATCGGGATGGCCGAGGTGTTGCTCGCGATGAGCGTGTCCGGCGCTGCCGCGGCGCTGAGCCGCTCAAGGACGGACTTCTTGATCGCGAGGACCTCGGGCACCACCTCGGCCACATAGGCGGCACCATCGACCGCCTGTTCCATCGTCGAGGCGGCGGTGATGCGCTCGACGACGGTCTGCGAGCTTGCCTTCCGGGAAGTGGCCGGCGTCCTCGAGCTCGCGGGCCTCGCGGCGGGCACGGGCCACGGCGTTGTGAGAGTCCTCCGCTGAGGCGTCGCAGACCTTCACGGGTGACCCGCTGAGTGCGAACACCAGGGCCATCCCCACACCCATGTACCCGCCACCGACCACCGCAATCGGGAGGCCGTCCGGTTCGGGGTTCAGGCGGATCACGTGGCCTCCGGGACGCTGCGCAACGGGTTGATGCGGACTCGTCCGCGGAGCTCCCACAGCGGGCGCCTCGGCGACGACCGTGCAAGCGATCCACGGACGAGTCCTTGACTCTGGCCACCTGCGACGCCGAAGCCGCGCCCACGCTCGGTGCCGCACGGGGGCCAGGCCACCCCCTCATCGTCGGTGGCAGGCCCTGCCCTCACCATGTGCAGGGCCATGGATCACAGGGGGGTAGTGCTGTGCATCCCCACAACAGGGGGCGACCGTCTCCCGGTTCACGCGGCACACGTTGGCGCGCTTGACGTGCAGAGGCATTCGGGTCAGGGTCTGACGCCTACCACCGACCGAGGAGTGCCATGCCGACGCAGGGATCGCAGGAGACCAGGTCGCCGCTCGCCCCGCGCGGCCCGCTCTCGTTGGCCGGGCGGACGGTGGTGGTTACAGGAGCTGGTAATGGTCTTGGTCGAGCCATCGCCGTTCACATGTCTCGCGAGGGAGCACGCGTCGTGCTTGCCGGCCGCGACGTTGCGAGGCTCGAGTCCGTGGCGCTCGAGCTGCCCGGTCCGGGAAGGGTGGAGTCGGTAGACATTTCTCGTCCTGCCTCGGTCGGGGAGTTCGCAGCACGGTTGAGGGACGAGGACGTCTCCGTGCTCGTCAACAACTCGGGGATCGCCGGACCGGTGAAGCCGCTCTGGGAGGTCTCACCGGACGAGTGGGACGACGTCTTCGCCGTCAACGTCCGCGGCACCTACCTGATGTGCAGGGCCCTGCTGCCCGCCATGATCGAGAAGGAGGACGGCGACATCATCAATGTCGCGTCGGTGAGCGGGAAGCGCCCGCTCGCCCGACGGACTCCTTACACCGCATCGAAGATGGCCGTGATCGGACTGACCGTCACTCTGGCCCACGAGGTCGGCGAGATGGGGATCCGGGTGAACACGTTGTCGCCCGGCCCTGTTGCCGGCCCTCGGATGGCCCGCAACTTCGCGCGCGAAGCCCAGCGGACCGGCACCACAGCGGACGCAGCTGAGCGTGACTTCGTCTCGCGGTCGGCCATGAGCCGGATGGTCACGGAGGACGAGGTAGGCGCCGCGGCGGTTGCCATGCTCTCCATGAAGGGGCTCACCGGGGCCGACATCGACCTGTCCGCCGGGATGGTCGCCCGCTAGCCACTTGCAGCGCCGGCGCGACGCCGTCCGCCGCGGTCCGCAGGAAAACGAGTGCGTGGACCGCGAGCGGAACGGTGTCCAGCGCAACCCCGGTGGTGAGGTCCGCGGTCAGTCGCGGGTGAGCTTGCGGTACGTCGCACGGTGCGGGCGGGCCGCCTCGGCGCCGAGGCGCTCGATCTTGTTCTTCTCGTACGAGTCGAAGTTGCCCTCGAACCAGAACCACTGCGAGTCGCCCTCGTAGGCGAGGATGTGCGTCGCCACGCGGTCGAGGAACCAGCGGTCGTGCGAGGTGATGACGGCGCAGCCGGGGAACTCCAGCAGCGCGTTCTCGAGCGAGCCGAGGGTCTCGACGTCGAGGTCGTTGGTGGGCTCGTCGAGCAGGATCAGGTTGCCGCCGATCTTCAGCGTGAGCGCGAGGTTGAGGCGGTTGCGCTCGCCGCCGGACAGGACGCCGGCCTTCTTCTGCTGGTCCTGGCCCTTGAAGCCGAATGCCGAGATGTAGGCACGGCTCGGCATCTCGACCTGGCCGACCTTCATCCAGTCGAGGCCGTCGGAGACGACCTCCCACACGTTCTTCTGCGGGTCGATGCCGCCGCGGTTCTGGTCGACGTACGAGAGCTTCACGGTCTCGCCGATGCGCAGGTCGCCGGAGTCGGGCAGCACGTCCTTGTCGTCGCTGCCGCCGTCAGCCTCGGCCACGATCATCTTGAACAGCGTGGTCTTGCCGACGCCGTTCGGGCCGATGACGCCGACGATGCCGTTGCGCGGCAGCGTGAAGGACAGGTCGTCGATGAGGAGCTTGTCGTCGAAGCCCTTCGTGAGGCCCTTGGCCTCGACCACGATGCTGCCGAGGCGCGGGCCCGGCGGGATCTGGATCTCCTCGAAGTCGAGCTTGCGGGTCTTGTCGGCCTCGGCGGCCATCTCCTCGTATCGCTCGAGGCGGCTGCGGCTCTTGGTCTGGCGGGCCTTGGCGTTGGAGCGGACCCACTCGAGCTCGTCGGAGAGGCGCTTCTTCAGCTTCGCGTCCTTGGCGCCCTCGACCTTGAGGCGCTCCTGCTTCTTCTCGAGGTACGTCGAGTAGTTGCCCTCGTACGGGAAGGCGCGACCTCGGTCCAGCTCGAGGATCCACTGGGCGACGTTGTCGAGGAAGTACCGGTCGTGCGTGATGGCGATGATCGTGCCGGGGTACTTCTCGAGGTGCTGCTCGAGCCACTGGACCGACTCGGCGTCGAGGTGGTTGGTGGGCTCGTCGAGGAGCAGGAGGTCGGGCTGCTGCAGCAGGAGCTTGCAGAGGGCGACGCGGCGCTTCTCACCACCGGAGAGCACGGAGACGTCGGCGTCCGGCGGCGGGCAGCGCAGCGCGTCCATCGCCTGCTCCAGCTGGGAGTCGAGGTCCCACGCGTTCAGGTGGTCGATCTCCTCCTGCAGCGTGCCCATCTCGGCGAGGAGCTTGTCGTAGTCGGCGTCGGGGTCGGCGAGCGCGGCGGAGATCTCGTTGAAGCGGTCGACCTTGGCCTTGGTCTCGGCGACGCCGTCCAGGACGTTGTCCCAGACGTTCTTGGTCTCGTCGAGCCCGGGCTCCTGTGCGAGCATGCCCACGGTGTACCCGGGGCTGAGGATCGCCTCGCCGTTGGAGGTGTGGTCGACACCGGCCATGATCTTGAGGAGCGAGGACTTGCCGGCGCCGTTCGGGCCGACGACGCCGATCTTGGCGCCGGGCAGGAACGAGAGCGTGACGTCGTCGAGGACGACCTTGTCGCCGTGCGCCTTGCGAGCCTTGCGCAGCGTGTAGATGAACTCAGCCATGGGCCGACAGCCTACGGGAGCCCGACCCGCCCCCGAGCCAGCCTCCCCTGCGCACGGGAGCCCGGACCCGCTCGCGTACGGGCTGACCGATCAGGCGGCGACGCCGCTGTGCTCGACCACCACCGTGTCGTCGTCCGCCTCATGCGTCGAGGCCGCGACCTCGGAGGTCTGCGGGCCCTTCGTGGCGCGCTGGAACCTGCTGCTGCCGAAGGTGAGGTCGTGGCCCACGGCGTCGGCGTCCACCTCGACCACCTTGTGGGTCTGGCCGTCCTTCTCGTACTCGCGCTGTCGCAGCCTGCCGACCACGATCACCGGCTGCCCGAGGGCGAGGGAGTCCGCGACGTGCTCGCCGAGCTGGCGCCAGGCCGAGACCTGCAGGTAGACCGTGCGGCTGCGCCACTGCCCGGTCTTCTTGTCGAGCCAGTCCTCGTTGACCGCCATCCGGAAGTTGGCGACGGAGCCACCCGCGGTCGAGCGGAGGGTGGGGTTGTTCGTCAGGTTGCCGGACAGGGTGACGGTGGAGCGCACGATGACCTCCGGTGCCGGGGCCGCCCGTCGCGACCCGCTCAGGCCCGAGCCTCCGGACCGCTCGCGACGACTCTGCCCCGCGGGGCCACGGCACCTGGGGACGACGCGGCGTACGGCGAGGCTGGGGACAGCGGGCCACCCGCCGCCGCACGGCACAATGGGCGCCGACCCGCGAGGGTCAGGCGCCCGTAGCTCAACGGATAGAGCCGCCGGTTTCTACCCGGCTGGTTGGGGGTTCGAGTCCCTCCGGGCGCGCCTCTTCCGCACGCGCGTGAACTGCTGCGGATCCGGGTAGTACCCGCGGTGCTGCCCGCGCGGCGATCCGCGCCAGGTCCGCCGTCGCGCGCTCCGGCGGTAGCACGCGGCTGGCAGGCTCAGGCGGACGACGACGGAGGGGGGCTCGGATGACCGCGAACGTCACGGGTCAGGCGACGCCGCGCGTGGTGATCGTCGACGTCGACGCCTGGGACGCGTTCCGCGAGCTCGCCGCGGCCCTGCGCCAGAACGGCGTGGACGTCGTCCATCTCCGTCCCGCCTACCGCGGGCGCCTCCGAGCGGTGAAGCGCGCGGTCGACACCGTCGGCGGACCGGTCCTCCCCCTCGACCGCCCCATCACCGACGACGACCCCGAGAGCGCGGCGCTGCGACGTCGGATCCTGGCGGCGCCGACTGTCGACGTCCACGCGCCCGAGCCGGTCCTCGACGCGCTCGCACGGACGCCCGAGTGGCTCGCGAACCCCGCACTGCGCAAGGTCCGGGACGAGGTCCCGCTGCACCACGTCCTCGACAAGTGGGACGTCGCCCAGATCGCCCGTGCTGCCGGCGTGGCCCTCCCGGCAGCGAGCCTCGAGCTCGCGGCCGACCGCTTCCCCGTCGTGGTGAAGGGCCGGCTCGGGGCGGGAGGCACCCACGTGCGGATCGCACGGACCCAGACCGACGTGGACAGCGCGGCGGAGAGCTTCCGCCGGGACGGCGTGGAGCCCTATCTCGAGAGGTTCCACCCGCACCGCCTCGGCGTCGCCACCGCCGGCGTGGCCGACCGCGGCACGATGCTCACCTGCGGCACCTTCGAGCGCAGGGTCAGTCCCGAGCAGCCCCTGGCGGCCGCAGTCGAGATCCGTGCGTACGACGACGATGCCGCCGTCGCGGCGACCGAGCGGCTCATCGCGGCGATCGGCTACACCGGGATGTTCTGCCTCAACTTCGTGCCGGACGACGACGGAACGCACCTGCTGATCGACGTCAACCTCCGGGCGTTCGGCGCCTGGGTCACGCTGGACGAGCTCGGCGTGCCGCTGCTCGCGGCCTACCTGGAGCTCATCGGCGCCGGCCCGGCCGCACCGCCGTTGTCCCTCGACGGCAGCCGCTGGAGAGGCGTGGTGCGCGTCGGGGTCGACGCCCACGGATCACTGCGCGACGTCGCCCGCATCACCCGCAAGGACGGCGCCCTCGTGTGGCGGCGACGTCGGTCGCTCGGGTGGGGCTGGACGGCGGCGACCGGTCTGCGCGTGCTCCAGGCCGGGACGGCCGGTGCCATCGAGCGGCGCGGCCCGACACGGGCCCCCTGACCCAGGTCGCGACCAGCGCGGCCGGGGCGGTCAGGGAGCGGCGGCCGTCGACTCGTCGGGAAGAGCTTCCGGACGACCGACGCTCGAGCCTGAGGCGGCGGCGCAGGTGGGCGAAGAGGCCGTGCTCGTCGACGTAGGCCGCGTACGCGACGTAGACGGGATCCCGCTTCAGGTGGCGCTCCTCGGTCCGCGCCCGCAGGTAGTAGATCCCGTTGACGCCGGCGAGGAGCAGGCTCGAGCGGAGCGCCAGGGCCCAGTCGCCGCGGGTCAGGAACGGCACGGAGATGAGCCACCAGGTCAGGTTCTTCGACAGGTACGCCGGGTGCTTCACCCAACGGAAGGGCCCACCGGTGAGGATGCCGCGGTGGGTGAGGTTGGAGAACCTCGTGCCGAACATCGTGGTGCCCCACACGTAGACCACGAGCAGCGCGAGGATCGCGCTCCCCCAGACGACGTAGAGCCATTGCGTGCCGCCGACGAAGTCGGCCCAGTAGAGGTCGTCCTCGTCGTAGTTGAGGTACTGCCAGGTGAGGGCGCTGAAGATCGGGGGGTAGCACACGAGGCACACGAGCCAGCCCGAGACCGTGGGGTCGACCGAGCGGATGTGGCTGTCGAGGAGCCGGAGCGTCAGCACGTAGCCGACGACGGCCGGGATGAGGTCCCAGAGGTAGAAGAGGTTGTAGGCGAGGCTGTAGAAGCTGTGGAAGCTGTCGAACCCGCCCGCGGCGACGGCGGCGCGTGCCGACTCCATGTTGTTCGTCAGGAACACGAACATGATCGGGATGAAGAAAGCCTTGACCAGCCACCCCTGACCCAGCAGGACGAGCCTCGAGCGGTCCTGCGGCACATGCCCGGTCATCGCCCGGTACAGGTCGACGTAGCCATCCTCAGGCTCGATCTGACGCCGGTCGACGTAGGCGACGTAGAACGGCGAGACGAGCAGGAGCCAGGGCAGGACGAACAGCGCCGCCTGCTTGAACGGCAGATAGAAGTCGCGGCCGTACTCCGGGATGAGCCAGAAGTACACGATCATCATCGCGAGCACGATCACCCAGAAGGCGACCAGCTTCTCCAGCACCCTCCGCACCGCCGGGCGGTTGACCGGTTTCGGTGCGAGCCCCGTCGAGGGCAGCCGGTGGACGCGGTTCCACAGGATCTCTATCAGCACCATGGCCACGGCGGTCGCGAGGGAGACCACCAGGGAGCGCTGGTACGGCTCGATGGGCCAGTCGGTCGAGAGGAACACGGTGGTCGTGCCGACCACCAGCCCGACGAGCCCGGCGAGCAGCCCGGTCGCCGATTCCGGCCTCTCCGTCATGCCGCCGATCATGGCAGGGGCATCGCCCGACCTCCGGGACGCTCACTCGGTCGAGTGGCCCGCGACCTGATGCCGACCCGAACCCGCCTAGGCTCCGGGACCGGGTCGGTGCAGGGAGGCATCCGTGGAGACGCACGTCAGCACCACGACGCGTCCGCGCGTGGTGATCGTCGACGTCCACGCATCCGACTCCTTCCGCGAGTTCGCCTCGGCGCTGCGCACGCGCGGCGTCGACGTGATCCACCTGCGGCCGCCGTACTCAGGGCGGGGCAGCGGGTTCAAGAAGAGGGCCGACGCCCTGGCGGGACCTGTGGTGCCGCTCGAGGTCGACCTGTCGGGCGACAGCCCGCAGGCAGAGGACGTCCGGCGACAGGTGCTGGGCGCACCGACGGTCGACGTGCACGCCACCGAGCCGGTCCTCGCGTCGCTGAGCCAGACGCCCGAGTGGCGGGCGAATCCCGCCCTGCGCAAGGTCGGTCCCGACCGGACGCTGCTGCAGGTGCTGGACAAGTGGGAGGCGTCCCGGCTCGCGCACGACGCCGGCGTACGGGTGCCGCAGGCATGGACCAGCCTCGAGACCGACGAGTTCCCCATCATGGTGAAGGGCCGTCTCGGGGTGGGCGGCATGTTCGTCCGCATCGCGCACGACCAGGAGGAGCTGGCGCAGGCGGTGGGCGACTTCCGGTCCGACGGCGTCGAGCCCTTCCTCGAGCGCCACCACCCGCACGTGACCGGAGTCGGCACGGGCGGTGTGTGCCGCGACGGGCGGCTCCTGGCACTCGCGACGTACGAGCGGCTGCACGACCCCGAGCAGCCCCTAGCGCCGTCGATCGCCGTCCGCGCGTACCACTCGGCGGAGGCCGAGGAGGCGACCGAGCGGCTCATGGCCGCGATCGGCTACACGGGGATCTTCTGCCTCAACTTCGTGCCGGACGCCGAGGGCCGCCCGCTGCTGATCGACATCAACACCCGCGCCTTCGGCACCTGGGCCAGCCTGGACCTGCTGGGCGTGCGCATCCTCGACAGCTATCTGGAGCTGATCGGGGTCGGCCCCAGCGCACCGCCGGAGCAGCTGGACCCGGCACGCTGGCTCACCGTGGCGCGGGTCGGCCACGTCGCGGGCGGCTCCTGGCGCGAGGCCTGGGACGAGACACGGACCATGGGCCGGGTCGTCCTCGAGCAGCGCCCGTTGCTCGGCTGGGGGTGGACGGCGGCTACCGGGCTGCGCGTGGTGCAGACCGGCATCCAGAGCGCTGCAGCCGTCCTGCGCTCGCGCCGCCGCGGGTGATCCGGCCGGGCGCGGTGAGCGCCCGACCGGACCGACGGGTCATGACCCGTCCTCGTCCTCCGCGAGCAGGCGGTAGAGGTCGCGGCGCGCGGTCTTGAGGACCTCGCGCGCGGCCGCCAGCTGCTCGGGCGTGCCGGCCTGCACGACCTGGAAGGCCGCGCCCGCGACGCCGGCGATGAGCTGGCGCAGGTCGGTCACCCCCTCGTCCTCGGCCTCGGCCGAGTTCAGGTCGAACACCTTCGCGAGCTCGTCCGTGCGCTCCGCGACGTAGGCCGTGCCGGCCGGGGTGAGCGAGAAGACCCGCTTGCCCTCGACCTTCTCGTCGTCCACGAGGCCCTCGTCCTGCAGGACCGAGAGGGCCGGGTACACCGAGCCGGGGCTGGGCTTCCATGCCCCACCGCTGCGCTCGCTGATCTCCTGGATGACCTGGTAGCCGTGACGGGGCTCCTCGGCGAGGAGCGCGAGGATGGCGGTGCGGACGTCGCCGCGACCCGCCCGTCCAGCGCGTCCCCCGCGACCGCGCGGGCCGGGGCCGAACGGCCACCCGCCCTCGGGACCGCCGGGGCCTCCGGGGCCGGGGCCCCATCCGCCGCGCGGGCCCATCGGCCCGCCCCACTGGCCGTGCCGGCCGCGGCCGGTCATGTGCGCCTTCATCCGGCGCCTGACCTCCTCGACCGGGAACTCGAAGCCGCGGGCACCCGGGTGGAAGCCCGGACCCCAGCTGGCTGCATCTGCTGTCGCATTCATTGCGTCTCCTTCGTGACCCGATCCTTCGGGTCCGTCAGCGATGGTCGATCCATCGCGATGGCTCGACGATATATCGCCGACTGTCGCCGAGTCAACCCCTCTGATCAGCGAATCTGCGGGGGGCGGCCGGAGCAGCGGTCGCGCCGCCCGCTCGGCGGCTGCCGGCGGTCGGCAGGTCCGGTCGGGAGGTCGCGGGTCCCGGGCCGGGAGATCCGATCCAGGACGCGCGTTCAGCACGGGCCTTCCGGGGGCTGTTCATCCCCCGGTCACCTTCGTGCGCCACGCTGTCGCGACGGATTGACTGACCGCACCCCGCCCCGCAGGGTCCGGCTGCGGAGGGGACATGCACACGAGCGCCACGAGCGCGCCGCCACGCGTCGTCATCGTCGACCTCCACGTGTCCGACTCGTTCCGCGAGTTCGACAGCGCCCTGCGCCAGCGGGGCGTGGACGTCCTCTACCTGCGGCCGCCGCACTCCGGTCGTGCCCGCGCAGCCAAGCGTGCGGTCGACCGTCTCCTCGGACCGAGCCTGCCCCTGCCCCCCGACCTCTTCGGCGACACGGACGAGGCGCGCGCGCTGCGACGTCAGGCGCTCAGCTCGCCGACCGTCGACGTGCACGCGACCGAGCCGGTGCTCGCGCGACTGTCGGCCACCGAGGAGTGGAGGGCCAACCCTGCGCTCGCAAAGGTGCGCCCCGGCATCGAGCTGCGCGAGGTCGTCGACAAGCTCGAGGTGGCGCGGCTTGCGACGTCTGCAGAGGTCGCCGTCCCGCACACGTCGACCGAGCTCACAACCGACCGTTTCCCCGTGGTGGTCAAGGGATCCCTCGGCGCGGGCGGGATGTCGGTACGGGTGGCGGCCGACGAGACCGAGGCTAGCCGAGGCCGTGCGGGCCGTGTCCGCCGACGGCGACCGCGTATACCTCGAGCGCTACCACCCTGGAGGGACGCTCGGCACCTGCGGCGTCGCGCGTGACGGCGCGGTGCTCGTGCAGGGCGCGTACGAGCGGACGCCGAGCCCGTCCGACCCGTTGGGCCCGCCCGTCTCGATCCGCCTCATCGACGACGCCGGCGCTCTCGCCGCGTCGGAGCGGCTGATCGGCGCCCTCGGCTACACCGGCATCTGGTGCCTGAACTTCGTGCGCGACGAGGACGGCACGCCGCTGCTGATCGACGTCAACGTGCGCGCCTTCGGGTCGTGGCTGTCGATCGACGACGCCGGCGTCCCGATCCTCGACTCGTACCTCGACCTCGTCGGCGTGGGCGCACCCGTGCCGCAACCGCCCATCGCGGACGGCCCGTGGCTCGACGTGGCGCGCGTCGGTGTCACGCAGGACGCGTCGCTCGCCAGCGCCTTGCGCGGCACGGCCGCGACCAGCCGGCTGGTGTGGTCGCGCCGCGGCCGGCTCGGGTGGGGATGGATGATCTCGACGCAGCTGAGGGTGGCTCAGGCCGGAGCCGGAGTCGCCTGGCGCGGGCTGACGGGACCGCGCACCTAGCCGACGAGGCGGCGCTCGTCGTCCTCGACGCGGCGCATGCTCGCCGGCTCGCCGCGCAGCCGGCCGACGAGCAGCGCCAGGGTCTCGGAGTCGACACCGTGGTCGAGCAGCCAGTGCGCTGCACCGCCGCGCGCACGCAGGTGGCCGAGGAAGAGGCGCATCGCCTCCTCGGACGGCTGCTGCGCCGCCCAGTCCGGTGCCGCCAGGTGCGGGTACGCCGGACGCGCACCGAGCCGCATGAGCACGGGCACGAGCCGCTCGGCTGTCAGGAGGTAGTCCTCGACGACGGCGTCGTCGTCTGCACCGGCCAGCTTCAGGAGCAGCGCGCTCACGATCCCTGTGCGGTCCTTGCCGACGGCGCAGTGCACGTAGAGGGCGCAGCGCGACCAGGCCGTGCGCGCGAGCGCGTCGGCGAGGCGGAAGCCCCCGTTGTGGAGGTAGGTCGCGTACTGGTCCCCGACGGCCGCCGCCTCGGACACCCGGCCGATCGGGTCGTCGAGGACGCTGGCGTGGGCGAGCGGGACGAGCTCGTGCAGCACGTCGCTGCGCTGGTACGCGGCCTCGAGCAGGCCGTCGCCGTCCGCCTCGCGCTCGTCGGGCTCGCGGAGGTCCAGCACGTGCCGCACGCCGAGGCTGCGGAAGCGGTCGAGGCCCTCGGGCGTCAGGTGCACCACCGTCTCGCCGCGCAGCACGACGCCGAACGCGGTGGTGCCGCCGTCCGCGAGCGGCACACCGCCCAGGTCGCGGGCGTTGTGCAGGCCGTCGATGTCCACCCATCGGTTGGTCATGCACCCACGGTGACCGCCCCACCCCCGTCCGCGAGGACGCGCGTGCGAACGGCAGGCGAACGTCCGACGTACTCCTGGTGCGCACGCCGGAGGGCCGGCACCGGGAGCTCGCTCCGCGGTGCCGGCCCTCCGGCCGTTCAGCCTGCTGCTACTTCGTGACGGTCAGGAGCACCGCGTGCGCGACCTCGACGCCGCCCGTGGCCACCCGCAGGAAGCCCTGCTTGAAGCCGGCCGGGGCCGCCTTGGCCGCCGTGGCCTTGACGGTGACCGTCGCGGAGGCACCGGCCGCGAGAGTCACCGACGAGGTGCCGAGCGAGTAGGTCACGCCGGTCGGCTGGTCGGTGACCGACAGGGCGAAGGTCGCCGTCGTGGCACCGGTGTTGGTGACCGTGATCGTCGCCGAGCGCGTCTGGCCGCTGCCGGCCGGGACCCCGCCGAACGCGAGGCTGACCGGGCCGAGGACGACCGGGGCCTTGACCGCTGCCGCAAGGTTCTCGAGGCCCGCGCCCACGACGAGCACGTCGTTGGTGACGGTCGCGGTCTTGTAGTCCTTCAGCACGTTCTGCGTCGCGGTGTTCACGATCGCCGAGCGCACCTGCTCCGCCGTCCAGTCGCGGTGCTGGCCGCGCACGACCGCCGCCGAGCCGGCCAGGTGCGGCGAGGCCATCGACGTGCCGCTGAAGAACGCGAAGCAGCCGGTGGCGTCGGCGCAGTCGGCCATCGGGATGGACGAGAGCACGTTGACGCCGGGGGCGACGACGTCCGGCTTGGCGCGGAGGCTCACGTCGACCGGGCCCTGGCTCGAGAAGCCGGCCATGACGTTCGCGTTCGTCGTCAGCTGGTAGCCGAGCGCGGCGCCGATCGTCGCGGACTTCCCGGTGAGCGGGATCAGCGAGGCGCCGTAGGAGCCGCCGACCATGTACGCCGGGATGACCGGAGCGGGGTCGGTGCCGTCGGACGCCATCGCGGTGGGGTCGCCGGCCACGTTGTTGACCACGATCGCCGCGACCGCGCCGGCGTCCTGGGCGTTGCGCACCTTGGTCGTGAAGGTGCAGCCACCGCGTGACACGACGGCGATCTTGCCGGTGAGGCTCCCCGCGGTGAGGGCGGTGCACGCGTCGCTGAATCCGTTGGTCGTGCCGGTCACGACGCCGAGCGGCGCGGTGAGGTCCGCCGACACGGTGGCGAAGTCGCCGGCGGCGATCAGGTACGGCGACGGCGCGGTGGCCACGGTGAGCGAGGCGCCGACGAAGTGCGGGACAGCGCTCGCACCCGCGGTCAGCGCACGCTCCGCGGAGCCGGGCGAGCCGAGGGTGAACGGACCGGGGCCCTCGTTGCCCGCCGACACCGCGACGACCATGTTGGCCCGGTCGAGGTTGTCGACGGCGATCGTGAGCAGGTCCTGCACGCCATGGGCGTCGCCGCCGAGGCTCATGTTCGCGACGTCCATGCCGTCGGAGTACGCGGCCTCGAGCGCGTTGAGGATGTCCTCCGACCGCGCGTTCTCGACGTCACCGGGGAAGACGTTGTAGTTGCCGAGGAGAGCGGCAGGCGCGACGCCCGACATCTTGTAGGGAACCGCGACACCGTCGACGGTGACCGGGGTCTGGAAGTTGCAGGCCACCGTGCCGGCGACGTGCGTGCCGTGGTCGCCGACACCCTGGGCGTCGAAGCCGTTCTGGTTGAGCTTCATGTTGAAGACGCGGGCGACGATCACCTTGTTGTTCGTGTACTTCTTGTCGCCGAGCTGCGTCTGAGCCGGGTAGCCGGCCTCGCTGAAGCACGGGTGAGTCTGGTCGATGCCCGAGTCGACGATCGCGACCTTGACGCCCTGACCGGCACCGGCAGCACCTCCCGAGCCCCAGCCCGCGGTCGCGTTGATGAGGGCGAGGTCGGGGTCGGCCACCGCAGCGCTGGTGGGCGTGTAGATGCCCTCGTACTGCGCCTGGGCGACCATCGGGGTCGCCGCCACCTGGGCGAGCGTGGCTCCGTTGAGCTTGACGGCGACGGCGTTGAGGGCGATGTCGAACTCACCGCTGACCGAGGCACCAGGCACGTTGGCGCGCAGCCAGGCCTTGTAGTCGTTGCGGGCCTTGGACAGCAGGGCGCGGTAGGACTTCGTCACCGAGTTGTTGAAGTCGATCTTCTTGCCCTTGGCGGGCTTGGTCTTGTCCGCCGTCGAGAGGGGAGCCATCGTGAGCTGCACGAGGGCGAGCGAGGTGTCCACCGTCGTCTTCGACGCGGTCGCGTCGTTGGTCGGCGTCGCACCGGCCGGGCCGGCCAGAGGTGCGACGGTGAGCGCGACGGCGAGCGCGGCCGCTGCGGTGGCAGCGGCGGCGGTACGGCGCGCGGTGGAGGTCGTACGGAGCATCGAGGTCTCCTCGTCGACGAGCACGGGTGAAGGGCCCGCGAGACCGCGGCCCGACGGCTGAACGGCGCGACAGGGCCGCCCGTTACGCGGCACGCCTGCGATCGGCACCGGGATCGCTCGTCCGGGTGACGGCGGAGACCACGTGCGCTCCGGTGCTCGCGGAGGTGCCTGCCCAGGCGTCCCGCCGAGCGGATCGCCCAGGCGGCGTCCGCGCATCGGTCGCTGCGATCGGCCACGCAGATGCGGACACATATGCCGCCCGAGTCCCGCGTCCGCGGAGAAGGTCTCAGCGCAGGGTCCCACGTCCCCGGAACACCCGCGCAGCCCGGCCGACCGGGGGTACGTTCCGCGGCACGGGCGACGGCAGTCCGGGAGGTCGCCGTCACTCCCACCCCTCCAACCCCAGGGAGATCATCGATGACCCATATCGGAGTCACGGTCGACGGGATCCTGCGGCACGGCGACGTGGAGCCCCGACGGCTCCTCGTCCACTGGCTGCGCGAAGACCTCGGCCTCGTCGGAACACCCGTCGGATGCGACACGTCGAACTGCGGCGCCTGCACCGTCCTGATCGACGGCCGCAGCGCCAAGTCGTGCAGCGTGCTCGCCGTCCAGGCGGACGGCACGAGCGTCACGACCATCCAGGGTCTCGCCGACGGCGACGAGTGGCACCCCGTCCAGAAGGCGTTCAAGGAGTGCCACGGCCTCCAGTGCGGCTTCTGCACCCCCGGCATGGTCCTGGCCTCGGTCGACCTGCTGTCGGAGAACCCCGACCCCACCGAGCAGGAGATCCGCGAGGGCCTCGAGGGCAACCTCTGCCGCTGCACCGGGTACCACAACATCGTGAAGGCCGTCGCGACCGCGGCAGCCGAGATGAAGGGGGCGTCGGCATGACCGAGACCGTCGAGCGCACGGACGGAGCGGCGATCGGCCGCTCGGACCGCCGCAAGGAGGACGGCCGGCTCCTGACCGGCCGCACCAACTGGACCGACAACATCCAGCTCCCGGGCACGCTGCACATGGCGACGCTCCGCAGCTCGGTCGCGCACGCGCGCATCACGCGGATCGACACGAGCGCAGCCCAGGCAGCCGAGGGCGTCTTCGCCGTCTACACCGGCGCGGACTTCCCCGACCTGCTCGGCACCACGTGCGTCTGGCCGGTGACCGACGACATCAAGACCGCGACGATGCCGGCCATCTGCAGCGACAAGGTGAACTTCGCGGGCGACGTCGTCGCCATCGTGCTGGCCACCGAGAAGTACCTCGCCGTGGACGCCCTCGACCTGATCGACGTCGACTACGAGCCGCTCCCCGCGGTCGTCGACATGGAGAAGGCGCTCGAGGCCGGCTCGACGAACGTGCACGAGGACTTCGGCACCAACCAGTGCTTCACGATGAACGTCCCGTGGGGCGACTACGCCGCGGCCAAGGCCAAGGCCGACCTCGTGGTGACCCGCCGCTTCATCAACCAGCGCCTCATCCCCAACCCGATGGAGCCGCGCTCGGTCGTGGCCGCGCCGATGGGCATGAGCGACGAGATCACCATCTGGACCTCGACGCAGATCCCCCACGTCCTTCGCGTGCTCCTGGCGCTGCTCACGGGCATCAACGAGAACAACCTCCGCGTCGTCGCCCCCGACGTCGGCGGCGGCTTCGGCGCCAAGCTGCAGATCAACCGCGAGGAGGTCCTCTCGGTCGTCCTCGCCAAGAAGCTCGGTCGCCCGATCAAGTGGACCGAGGGCCGCAGCGAGCACTTCGTCTCGACCCACCACGGCCGTGACCAGATCCAGGACATCGAGATCGCGGCCACGTCCGACGGCACGATCCTCGGGCTCAAGGTCGACCTCAAGGCCGACATGGGCGCCTACCTGCAGATCATCACGCCGGGCACGCCGCTCCTCGGCATGTTCATGTACTCCGGCATCTACAAGATGGACGCGCTCGACTTCACCTGCACCGGCGTCTACACCAACAAGACGCCGACCGACGCCTACCGCGGCGCCGGGCGTCCGGAGGCGACGTACGCCATCGAGCGCATCGTCGACGAGCTGGCCAACGAGCTCGGCATGGAGCCCCTCGAGCTGCGCAAGAAGAACTGGATCAAGCACGAGGAGTTCCCGTACACGCAGATCGAGGGACTCACGTACGACACGGGCAACTACGAGGCCGCCACCGCGCGCGCCGTCGAGCTGTTCGGGTACGACGAGCTCCGCGCCGAGCAGGCCGCACGCCGCGCCAGCGGCGACAAGGTGCAGCTGGGCATCGGCATCTCGACGTTCACCGAGATGTGCGGCCTCGCGCCGTCGCGGACCCTGGGCGCTCTCAAGTACGCCGCCGGCGGCTGGGAGCACTGCACGATCCGCGTGACGCCGACCGGCAAGGTCGAGCTCATCACCGGCACCTCGCCCCACGGCCAGGGCCACGAGACGGCGTGGAGCCAGATCGCCAGCGACATCATCGGCATCCCCGTCGAGGACATCGAGGTCGTGCACGGCGACACCGGTCGCGCGCCCTACGGCATGGACACCTACGGCTCGCGCTCGCTCGCGGTCGGCGGCCAGGCCATCAAGGCGGCGGGCGAGCGGGTCGTGGAGAAGGCACGGCTCATGGCCGCGCACCAGCTCGAGGTCAGCCCCGACGACATCGAGTTCTCCCACGGCACCTTCTCGGTGAAGGGCGACCCGGAGAAGAACACCACCATCCAGGCCGTCGCGTGGGCGTCGTTCACCGCCCACAACATCCCCGACGACATGGAGCCGATGCTCTCGGGCGAGTCGACCGTCGACCCGCAGGACTTCTCGTACCCCCACGGCACCCACCTCGCGGCCATGGAGGTCGACACCGAGACCGGCATGGTGACCCTGCGCAAGTACGTCGCGGTCGACGACTGCGGCGTGCAGATCAACCCGATGATCGTCGAGGGCCAGGTGCACGGCGGGCTCGCCCAGGGCATCGCGCAGGCGATGTTCGAGGGTGCGCTGTACGACGCCGACGGCAACCTGCTCACCGGCTCGATGGGCGACTACCTGCTGCCGAGCGCGGCGGACCTCCCGTCGTTCATCACCGATCGCACGGTCACACCGTCCACGACACATCCGTTGGGCACCAAGGGGATCGGCGAGGCCGGCGCGATCGCGTCGACCCCGGCGATCATCAACGGCGTGGTCGACGCGCTGCGCCCGCTCGGCGTCAACGACGTCTTCATGCCCGCCAGCCCGCAGAACGTGTGGCGCGCCATCCAGGCGGCGCAGAACGGAGGTGCCGCGTGATCCCCTCGGCGTTCGACTATGTGAAGGCGACGACGGTCGACGAGGCCGTGGCCGCGCTGGCCGAGGCCGGCGACGACGCGAAGGTGCTCGGCGGCGGTCAGTCGCTGCTGCCCGTGCTCCGGCTGCGGATGAACGCTCCGACCGTCCTCGTCGACGTCAGCGGCATCGACGAGATGCGCTCCGTCGCAGACGAGGGCGGCTCGCTCCTCATCGGTGCTGCGGTCACGACGTACGAGGTGATGAACCACGCCGGTATCAAGGCGTCGGTGCCTCTCCTCGCGCAGACCGCGGGCCTCGTGGCCGACCCGGCCATCCGGCACCGCGGCACGTTCGGCGGCTCGTGCACCCACGCCGACCCCGCGGGCGACATGCCCACGGTGGCGCGGGCGCTCGACGCCGAGTTCGTGATCGCAGGCCCCGGCGGCCGACGCACGGTCGGTGCCGCGGACTTCTTCGTCGACTACTTCACGACGGCCGTCGGGCCGGACGAGGTGCTCGTCGGCGTGCGCGCCCCCAAGCTCGACGGCTGGGGCGCGCACTACGAGAAGTTCCACCGCACCGCCCAGGCATGGGCGATCGTCGGAGTGGCGGCGGCGGTGAAGGTCGACGGCGGCAGCATCACCGGCGCACGCATCGCCCTCACCAACGTCGGCCCGACTCCGGTCCGCGCGTCGTCGGTGGAGGCCGCGCTCGTCGGCGGTCCCGCCACGGTCGACGCGATCACCGCGGCCGCGCAGAACGCGGCCGACGGCACGTCCCCGACGAGCGACACGCACGCCGCGGCCGACTTCCGTACCCACCTCGCCAAGGTCCTCACCGGCCGCGCGGTGGCGAAGGCGGCCGGCCTCTAGCCCGTCCGGCACCTCCAGCAGAACGGCCCCCGTCCTCCCGGCGGGGGCCGTTCCGCGTGCGGGGGACGTGATCAGGCGGGGTAGACGTCGAGCTCGGTGGCCTTGGCGCTGAGCCAGACCTCGGTGCCGCGCGCGAGGGCGAGGTCGGCGACCGCTCCGGGCGTGACGTCGACGATGACCGTGGGCTCGCCTGCGACGGTCAGGCGCACTCGGTCGCCGATCGGCTCCACGCCGTCGACGACACCGCTCCACACGTTGCGCGCGCTGCCCTCCGGTCTGGCGGCGTGCAGGCTGATCGCACTCGGCCGTACGGCGACGAGCACCGCCCCGGTGTGCGCGTCGTCGTCCGCCACGTGGAGCACTCCGCCGCCGTGGAGCGCCACCTCGCCGCCGTGGGCGTCGCCGCGCAGCAGGTTGATCCCGAGGAGCCGTGCCACGTAGCGCGTGGCAGGTCGCCGGGTGACCTCCCACGGCGCACCCTGCTGGGTCACCGCACCGTCCTCGAGCACCACGATGCGGTCGGCGAGCACGAGCGCGTCGAGCGGGTCGTGCGTGACCAGCAGCGTCGGGCCGCCGAAATCGGCGAGGTGCTCGCGCAGCCAGGCGCGGACGTCGAGCCTCGTGCCTGCATCGAGGGCGGCCAGGGGCTCGTCGAGCAGCAGCGCCACCGGGTCCGACGCCAGCGCGCGCCCGAGGGCGACCCGCTGGGCCTGGCCGCCGCTGAGCGTGGCGGGTCGGCGGTCGGCGTACTCCGACAGCCCGAGGCGTGCCACCCACTCCTCTGCCTGACGGCGCGACTCGGGCTTGGACGCTCCGGCGGACCGTGGTCCGAAGGCGACGTTGTCGAGCACCGAGAGGTGGGGGAAGAGCCGATAGTCCTGGAACACCAGTCCGATCCGGCGATCAGCGGGTTCGACGAGCAGGTCTGCTGCCGGGTCGTCGACGACCCGGTCGCCGATCGTCAGCCGGCCCGCGGTCATCGGTGAGAGGCCGCACACCGCGCGCAGCAGCGTCGACTTCCCGGCGCCGTTGGGGCCGAGCACGGCGACGACCTCGCCCGGCGCGAGCGCCAGCTCGACGTCGAGCCGGAAGCCGCCCTGCTCGACGACGACGTGCCCCGCGAGCCCGGTCATGCCGAGGCCCCGGTGCGGAGCCAGCGGTCGCGGAGGCCGACAAGCACGAGAACGGACACGGCGAGCAGGACGAGGCTCAGCACGACAGCCTCTGCCGGGTCGCCCTCGAGCCCGGTGTAGACCGCGAGCGGCAGCGTCTGCGTGACGCCCTCGAGGTTGCCGGCGAAGGTGATGGTGGCGCCGAACTCGCCGAGCGCACGCGCGAACGTGAGCACGGCGCCCGCGACGAGCGACGGACCGACCAGCGGGAGCGTGACGCGGCGGAACACCTCGATCCGACTGGCGCCCAACGTGATCGCAGCCTCCTCGAGCCTGCCGTCCAGGCCGCGCAGCGCCCCCTCCACGGTGATGACCAGGAACGGCATCGCGACGAACACCTGCGCGACCACGACTCCGGGCGTCGTGAACGGGAGCGTGATACCCGTCAGCGCCTCGAGCGGCTGGCCCACGATGCCGCGACGCCCGAACGCCAGCAGCAGCGCGATGCCGCCGACGACGGGAGGAAGCACGAGGGGCACGGTGACGAGGGCGCGGGCGACGCGACGCCCGGGGAACGTGGCGCGCGCGAGCAGCCACGCGAGCGGCACGCCGAGGATGACGGCGACGACCGTCGACGCGGCGCCCGTGAGGAGGGACAGGCGCAGCGCCGACAGCGACGTCGGCGAGGTGAGCACCTCCCAGAACCTGCTCCACGGCGCCCGGATCAGGAGTCCGACGAGCGGCAGCGCGAGGAACAGGACCGCGAGCGCCGCGGGGACGAGGACGGGCCAGGGAGGCGCCGTCGACGACCGCCCGCGACGCGACGTCACGGCGCCGTGAACCCGGCCTCGAGCAGCACGGTCCGCGCATCGGCCGACAGGACGTAGGCCACGAACGCCTGCGCCGTCACCGGGTTGGCGCTGGTCGACAGCGTGGCGATCGGGTAGCTGGTCAGCACGTTCTGGTCGACCGGGATGTCGATGCCCACGACGGCGTCGCCCGCGGCCTTCAGGTCGGTCACGTAGACGACGCCGGCATCGACCTCCCCGAGCTGCACCTTGCTGAGCACCGACTTCACGTCGACCTCGCGCGTCACCGGGGTCACGGTGAGCCTGTTGTTCTCGAACAGCGCGTCTGCGGCCGTGCCGCAGGGGACGTCGGCCGCGCAGACCGCCACCTTGACGGCAGGGTTCGCGAGATCCGCGAGCGACGACACGGTCGTGGTCGGGTCCTTCGGCGTCGCGATGGCCATCGTGTTGATCGCGAAGACGGTGGAGGTCGGCGCGAGGCCCGCCTGGACGACGGTGTCCATGGTCTTCTGGCTGGCGCTGGCGAAGACGTCAGCCGGAGCCTTCTCGGTGATCTGGGTGGCGAGCCCGCTGCTCGGGCCGAAGCTGAAGGTGATCGTCGTGCCCGGGTTCGCCGCTTCGAACTGCTGCCCGAGGGTCGTGAAGGACTCCTTCAGCGAGGCCGCCGCGAACACGGTGATGCTGCCGGACACCGAGGACGAGGCACCGCCCGTCGTCGTCCCGGAGGACGCGGACCCGCATGCCGACAGCGACACGGCAACGACCGCGAGAGCAGCCGTCGTGAAGATGCGAGCGCGCATGGACGTGCCTCCTGGTTCCAAGGTCCGCGCGGGCGGGGCGTGGCGGGTCAGCGGTGGTCGGGGATCTCGATGCCGACGTTGGTGGACTTCACCGTGGCGACAGCGAGCACACCCGGCTCGAGCCCGAGCTCGTCGGCAGCCTCGCGGCTCATGAGCGACACCACGCGGTGCGGCCCGACCTGCAGCTCGACCTGGGCCATCACGGTGTCGCGTACGACGCGGGTGACGATGCCGGTGAGCCGGTTGCGCGCCGAGGCGCTCACGACCGGGCTCTCGCGGGCGGGGTCGTCCGGCGCGCGCTCGGCCATGAAGCGCGCGACCTCGGTGCCCTCGACCACCGCGCGGCCGGTCTCGTCCGTGCTCGTGGCGAGCCGGCCGGAGTCGGCCCAGCGCCGCACGGTGTCGTCGCTCACCTGCAGCAGGTTGGCGACCTCGCTGATCCGCAGCTTCGTCATGGAGGTGAGGGTATGGCTCAGGTACGGATCGCGCAGCATGTTCGTCCCGCAGATGCGGAAGTCGTGAGGCTGGCTGTCCCGCGATCAGGCCGGGCGGACGTCCAGGTCGTCCCCGCTCGCGACGTCGCCCACCTCGACCAGGGCCACCGTGCGCTCGGCCAGGTAGGCACGTGCGCCCCGGTCGCCCGTCGCCGTCCCGGACACGCCCTCCCAGTGGGAGCGCCCCAGCAGCACAGGGTGGCCGCGCTCTCCGTCGTACGTCGCCTGCCCGAGATCGGCGTCGAGGCCGACGAGCCGCGCGACCGCCTCGGCCGTCAGGCCCGGAAGGTCGACCAGCGTCACCACGACCCGCTCGGCCTCGGTGCCCACGAGCGTGTCGAGCCCGAGGCGCAGCGACGACCCCATCCCCGTGCCCCAGTCGTCGTTCACGACCGTGATGTCGGCGTCGTCGACGCGGCCGACCCAGGCGCCGAGCACGACCACGACGGGCTCGCAGCCGGCGTCGCGCAGCACGTGCACGGCGCGGTCGACCAGGCGCTCGCCGTCCAGCACGTACGGCGCCTTGGGCCCGCCGAACCGACGTCCCTCGCCGGCCGCGAGCACCAGCCCGGCGGTGGCCGGGATCAACGCGGGGCGCCGGCGTGGATCGGCCCGTCGGAGTTGACCAGCTTCTTTCCGGTGCCGCCCCAGCGCAGCTGGACGATCTCGGCGGCGATCGAGATCGCTGTCTCCTCAGGCGTTCTCGCGCCGAGGTCGAGGCCGATCGGCGAATGGATGCGCTCGATCTCCTCGTCGGTGAGACCTGCCTCCTTGAGGCGGACGAGCCGGTCCTCGTGGGTGCGCCGAGACCCCATCGCGCCGATGTAGGCGGCGCGGGTGGACACGGCCTCCTTGAGCGCCGGTACGTCGAACTTCGGGTCGTGCGTCAGAACGCAGATCACCGCGCGCGAGTCGACCTGCTGCGAGGCGAGCCAGCGGTGCGGCCAGTCGACGACGACCTCGTCGGCGTCGGGGAATCGCTTCTTCGTCGCGAACACCTCGCGGGCGTCGACGACGGTCACGTGGAAGCCGAGCAGCTTCCCTGCGCGGCAGAGAGCGGCGGAGAAGTCGACCGCGCCGAAGATCGCCATGCGCGGAGCCGGGGCGAACGAGGCCACGAACACCTCGAGCCCCTCCCCCAGCCGCTCGCCCTCGGGGCCATACCGCAGGAACCCGGTACTGCCGGACTCGAGCATCCCGAGCACATCCGAGCCGACGGTGTCGTCGAGACGCGACGTACCCAACGATCCCTCGATCCCGTTCTCCCGCACCACGATGTGGCGCCCGACGTGGTCGGCGCCCTTCACCACGGTGGCCACCGCGACGAGCTCTCCGGCGTCGATGGAGGCCGCGATGCCGCGCAGCTCGGGCCAGGTCTGCGGATCGACCTTCTCGACGAACACCTCGAGGATGCCGCCGCACGTGAGGCCGACCGCGAACGCGTCGCCGTCGCTGATGCCGTACGTCTCGTACCGGCTGACGCCGTCCTCGAGCACCTCGGTGCCGAGCGTGTAGAGCGCGCCCTCGACGCAGCCGCCGCTCACCGAGCCCACCGCCTCGCCGCCCGGCGTCACGAGCATCGAGGCGCCCGCAGGCCGCGGCGCCGAGCGCCACGTGCGGACGACGGTGGCCATGGCCACCGGCTCACCGCGGTCGGCGGCGGCTATCAGTGCGGGAAGGACCTCGCGCACGGCAACTCCTCGGGATGCGCCCACTGGGGTGAGGACGTGACAGACCTTGCACCATCAGCGGCGCACGTGCCCGTCGTCGTCCATGATGACCGCCATGGCAAGAGTGCTGCTCGCCGACGTCGTGACCGAGCCCATCCACGCGCGGGACGTCGCCGCCCTGGTGACCGGACCGGAGGCCGGCGCGGTCGTGACGTTCTCCGGCGACGTCCGCGACCACGACCACGGCCGTCACGTCGCAAGCCTCGAGTACGAGGGGCACCCCACCGCCGCCGCCGTCCTCGCCGAGTGCGCCGCCGAGATCGCCGCCAAGCACCCCGTGGTCGCCATCGCCGCCGTCCACCGCGTCGGCCCCCTCGCCATCGGCGACTCCGCGCTGGTCGCCGCCGTCGCCAGCGCCCACCGCGCCGAGGCCTTCGCCGCCTGCGCCGAGCTCGTCGACGTCATCAAGGAGCGACTCCCGGTCTGGAAGCACCAGGTCTTCGCCGACGGCACCGACGAATGGGTCAACTGCGCCTGAGCGCTCAGCGCGGGAGGCGCCGACTCGGGCAGGAACGCTGAGGAGGCGGCGTCGGCTTGGGCATGCGAATGCTCTGGCCCTTCCTTCGCAGGCACGACCCGACGCCGCCTCAGGCCTAGAGAGGCAGGAGGCGGCGGCGGGTCGGGCATGCGAATGCTCTGGCCCTTCCTTCGCAGGCACGACCCGCCGCCGCCTCAGGCCCCATCGAAGCAGGAGGCGGCGGGGGGTCGGGCATGCGAATGCTCTGGCCCTTCCTTCGCTGGCGCGACCCGCCGCCGACTCCGACGGCCGATCCGGTCGCGTGACGACAGAGGGCATTTCGTCAGGTTCCGAACGACACCCTCCTGAGTGATGCATCAGCACCTCCGCGCGCCTACCGTCGAGGCAGGAGGTGGGAGCGATGGCGCTGGGGCCGTTGGGCTCGTTGGCGGCGTCCGCGCGCGCCACGCTGGCCCGCCACGACGCGCCCCACCCCACCCCCACGCACCCCCGGACCGTCTTCGTCCTGTCGGGCGGGGCGGCGCTCGGGGCCGCGCAGGCCGGCATGGCCCGCGTGCTTCTCGACGCCGGCGTCGTGCCCGACGCGATCGTCGGGGTCTCCGCCGGCGCCATCAACGGAGCGCACATCGCGTTCCACCCCCACTCCGACGGCGGCGAGCGGCTCGAGGACCTCTGGCGCGAGCTCTCCACGAACGGCGTGATCGGCGGCCGCCGCAGCTGGGCGTGGAACGTCGTACGCGGGCGCTCGGGCGCGTTCCCCGCGGAAGGGCTGCGCGAGGCGCTCGAGGACGCCGTCGGCGACCGCACCGACGTCGGCGGGTCCGCGATCGAGCTGCACATCGGCACGACGCACCTCGAGAGCGGCCACCCCGTGTTCCACGACCGCGGCCCGCTTGTCGACGTATTGCTCGCGTCCTCCGCGCTCCCCGGGCTCTTCCCCGCCGTCCACCTCGACGACCCGACCGGCGAGCACACCGGCCTGCACGTCGACGGTGCCGTGACGGCGATGCTGCCGCTCACGTACGCCCTGGAGCTCGAGCCGTGGCACGCCTGGGTGCTCGACGTCTCCGGTGCCGTCCGGGCGACCGGGTCGTACCACCCAGGGAGCCTCGACCTCGTGTCGGCGGGCTTCGCCCTCGCCCTCGGCCGGCAGGTGGGCCTCGGCGACGCCGGCCACGACCCGCGCGTCAGCACGATCAGCCTGCGGATGCGGCCGGCCGAGAAGCTGCGCAGCGTGCTGGACTTCGACCACACCGAGGACCTCATCGAGGCCGGCCGCCGCGAGGCGGAGGAGGCCCTCGCGCACGCGTTCGCCCAGCGGCCCGATCTCATCCCGGGCCGACCTGCGTCCGCCTGACGACCTATAACAACCCGCACATGCGGGGACACCGAGCCGTCCGCTCCGCTTCTGCCCATCGCAGGTCAGGGGACCCTCAGGGCCTGGGACGTCGGCATGCGCGGACGCCGACCCGGTCCTACTCTCAGCCCCACCGCGTGACCACAGTCACACGCCCCGTGATCGTCAGCGCCTTCCCAGGAGTGCTCGTGGAGCTGCAGAACTCGTTCGTCGTCCCGGCCGACATGGACACCGCGTGGAAGACGCTGCAGGACGTCGAGTTCCTCGCGCCCTGCGTCCCCGGCGCCACGCTCACCAAGAGCGACGGCGAGAACTTCGAGGGCAACGTCAAGGTCAAGCTGGGCCCGGTCTCGATGACGTACGGCGGCACCGCCCGCTTCGTCAGCCGCGACGAGGCGACCCACACCGCCGTGATCGAGGGCACCGGCAAGGAGACCAAGGGCACCGGTACGGCGAAGGGCCTCGTCACGGCCGTCCTCGTCGCCGAGGCACCCGACCGCACCCGCTGCGACGTCGTCAGCGAGCTGACCATCACGGGCAAGGCCGCGCAGTTCGGCCGCGGCGTCATGCAGGACGTCGCCGGGCGCATCATCGACCAGTTCTCCGCCAACCTCGCCGCGCAAATGACCGCCGCGGGCGCGAGCGCCGCCGAGGAGCCGGCCGTGGCCGCCGACGGCACGGCCGCACCCGCCGCCCCGCGCGCCACCACGCCGCCGCCGCGACCGGCGTCCGACGAGGCCATCGACCTGCTCGGCACCGCCGGCGCTCCCGTGCTCAAGCGGGCCATCCCGGCAGCGATCGGAGCCGTTGTTGTCATCGGCCTGATCATCTGGCTCGTCAAGAAGTAGCGTGCGGCCCAAGGGCAGCCTCACCTTGTCTGGGGCTGCTCTCCGGCACGTGATCAACCGCTCGGCCAACGTCAGGAATGCCCAGCACGAACCCATCCGGCACGACCCCCCAGTGAGGTGGCGGAATGCAGACCCCAGCCCCCGTCGACTACGCGAAGGCCACCTCCGTGGCCCACGCGATCGAGCTGCTCGAGCAGCTCGGTGAGGACGCCCGGCCGGTAGCCGGCGGACACAGCCTGCTCCCGATGATGAAGCTGCGGCTCGCAGCGCCGGAAGCACTCGTCGACCTCAACGACATCGCAGAGCTCGCGGGCATCCGGATCGAAGGTGACGAGATCGTGGTGGGGGCCATGACGCGTCACCGCGACGTCCTGTCCTCGGCGATCCTCGCCGAGCACTACCCGATCTTCCGCGAGGCCGAGCACGTCATCGCCGACCCGATCGTCCGCAACCGCGGCACCATCGGGGGATCGGCGTGCCAGGCCGACCCGGCCGCCGACCTCTCCGCCGTCGGCTCCGCGCTCCGCGGCACCGCGGTGATCCAGGGCTCGGGCGGACGCCGCACCGTGCCGCTGCGCGAGTTCCACGACGGCCCCTACGAGACCGTCGTCCAGCCGGGCGAGGTCCTCGTCGAGCTCCGCTACCCGATCCGCCCGGGCGCAGGCAGCGCCTACGAGAAGGTCGAGCGCCGTGCCGGCGACTGGGGCGTGGCCACGGCCGGCGTCTTCGTCGTCGTCCAGGGCGGCGTCGTGACCGACTGCGGCATCGGCAACGCGGCCGTGGGCGCCGAGCACTACTGCTCCCCCGCCGCCGAGGCCGCTCTCATCGGCCAGCCCGCCACCGAGGAGAGCTTCGCCGCCGCAGCCAAGATCGTCGGCGAGACCTGCGAGCCGTACGCCGACCAGCGCGGCCCGGTCGACTACAAGCGCCACCTCGCCACCGAGCTGACCCTCCGCGCGCTGCGACGCGCCGCCCGAGCCTCCCAGGGAGCATGACCATGCAGGTGACGATCACCGTCAACGGCGTCGAGCAGACGCGCGACATCGAGCCGCGCATGCTGCTCGTGCACTTCATCCGCGACGAGCTGCAGATGCGCGGCACCCACTGGGGCTGCGACACCTCCAACTGCGGCGCGTGCACCCTGTGGATCGACGACGAGCCCGTCAAGAGCTGCACGCATGCTGGCCGTGATGGCCGACGGCAAGTCGATCACGACGGTCGAGGGTCTCGCCAAGGGCGGCGAGCTCGACCCGATCCAGAAGGGCTTCATGGAGTGCCACGGCCTCCAGTGCGGCTACTGCACCCCGGGGATGATGATGGTCGGGCGCGCGCTGCTCGACGAGAACCCGCACCCCTCCGAGGCCGAGATCCGCGAGGGAATCAGCGGAAACATCTGCCGCTGCACCGGATACAAGAACATCGTCGCCGCCATCCAGTGGGCAGCCGAGAACCCCGCCACGACCGACGCCGAGGTGACCGCATGACCGCGCTCGAGGACGCTCCCGTCCCCTGTCCGCCGCAGGCAACCCCATCGGCTTCGGCCGCATGCACCGCAAGGAGGACGTGCGCTTCCTCCGCGGCGAGGGCAACTACGTCGACGACGTCCAGCTGCCCGGCATGCTCTACGGCGCGATCCTGCGCAGCCCGTACGCCCACGCGAAGATCAACGGCATCGACACCTCGGCCGCCGAGGCGCTGCCGGGCGTCAAGGCCGTGATCACCGGCGCGGTCCTCGAGACCCTCGGCCTCGCCTGGATGCCCACGCTGTCGTACGACACCCAGGCCGTGCTCGCCACCGACAAGGTGCGCTTCCAGGGCCAGGAGGTCGCGTTCGTCGTGGCCGAGTCGACGTACATCGCGCGCGACGCGCTCGAGCTCATCGACGTCGACTACGAGCCGCTGCCCGCCGTCGCGGACGCGAAGAAGGCCCTCGAGCCGGGTGCGCCGATCATCCGCGACGACAAGGAGGGCAAGACCGACAACCACATCTACGACTGGGAGGCGGGCAACAAGGAGGAGACCGACGCCGCCTTCGCGAACGCCGAGGTCGTCGTCACCGAGGACATCCTCTACCCGCGCGTGCACCCGGCTCCGATGGAGACGTGCGGCTCGGTCGCGCACATGGACCCGACCACGGGCAAGCTCACGCTCTGGACGACGACCCAGGCGCCGCACGCGCACCGCACGGTCTACGCGCTCGTCGCCGGCCTCCCCGAGCAGAACATCCAGGTGATCAGCCCCGACATCGGCGGCGGCTTCGGCAACAAGGTGCCGATCTACCCGGGCTACGTCTGCTCGATCGTCGGCTCCATCGTCACCGGCAAGCCGGTGAAGTGGATGGAGGACCGCGCCGAGAACCTCATGTCCACGGGCTTCGCCCGCGACTACCACATGAAGGTCTCCATCGCCTCGACGCGCGAGGGCAAGATCCAGGCCGTCAAGGTCGACGTGCTCGCCGACCACGGGGCGTTCAACGGCGTGGCCCAGCCGACGAAGTACCCGGCCGGCTTCTTCCACATCTTCACGGGCTCGTACGACTACCCGGCCGCCTACTGCAACGTGACGGCCGTCTACACGAACAAGGCCCCGGGCGGCGTCGCGTACGCCTGCTCCTTCCGCATCACCGAGGCCGTGTACGCGATCGAGCGCATCGTCGACTGCCTCGCGGCAGAGCTCGAAGATGGACTCCGCCGAGCTGCGCCTGAAGAACCTGCTGCGCCCGGAGCAGTTCCCGTACACCACGCCCACGGGCTGGGAGTACGACTCGGGCGACTACGAGAAGACCATGCGCGTCGCCATGGACATGGCGGGGTACGACGAGCTCCGCGCGGAGCAGGCCGAGAAGCGGGCCCGTGGCGAGTACATGGGCATCGGCATCTCGTTCTTCACCGAGGGCGTGGGCGCCGGCCCGCGCAAGCACATGGACATCCTCGGCCTCGGCATGGCGGACGGCTGCGACCTCCGGGTCCACCCGACCGGCAAGGCCCAGGTGCGCCTCTCGGTGCAGTCGCAGGGTCAGGGCCACGAGACGACGTTCGCGCAGATCGTCGCCCACGAGCTCGGCATCCCGCCGGAGGACATCGAGGTCATCCACGGCGACACCGACAACACCCCGTTCGGCCTCGGCACCTACGGATCCCGGTCGACGCCGGTCTCCGGTGCGGCTGCCGCTCTCGTCGCGCGCAAGGTCCGCGACAAGGCGCGCCTGATCGCCGCGGCTGCGCTCGAGTGCGCACCCGACGACCTCGAGTGGGAGCTCGGCCGCTGGTACGTCAAGGGCGACCCCGAGCGCGGCCGCACGATCCAGGAGATCGCGATGGACGCGCACGGGCCGCTCGAGCTGCCCGAGGGCGTCGAGGGCCACCTCGACGCGCAGGTCGTCTACAACCCGCCGAACCTCACCTACCCGTACGGCTGCTACATCTGCGTCGTCGACGTCGACCCGGGCACCGGGCAGGTCAAGGTCCGCCGGTTCATCGCCGTC
This sequence comes from uncultured Actinomycetes bacterium, assembly GCA_963843975.1. GTDB lineage: Bacteria > Actinomycetota > Actinomycetes > S36-B12 > CAIYMF01 > Longivirga. The sequence goes on from CAWJMG010000003.1 coordinate 1,582,118, forward strand.
GACGACTGCGGCCCGCGCATCAACCCGATGATCGTCGAGGGCCAGGTGCACGGCGGTCTCGCGGACGGCATCGGCATGGCGCTCATGGAGCTCATCGCGTTCGACGAGGACGGCAACAACCTCGGCGGGTCGTTCATGGACTACCTGCTGCCCACGGCCATGGAGTGCCCGGACTGGGAGCTCGGCGAGACCGTCACGCCGTCGCCCCACCACCCGATCGGTGCGAAGGGCGTCGGCGAGTCGGCCACGGTCGGCTCCCCGGCCGCGGTCGTGAACGCCGTCATCGACGCCATCTCGCCGTTCGGCGTGCGCCACGCGGACATGCCGCTGACGCCCGCCAACGTGTGGCGTGCGATCCAGGGCAGCCCCGTGCGCACCGACATGGCTGTGGACTAGGAGCTCGACGTGATGACCACGCGGGCACTGGACGACAGGGCCGAGTCCCTGCGCGCCCATCGGGTGCCGTTCGTCCATGCCCGCGTGGTCCTCGCCGAGCGTCCGACCTCGGCCAAGCCCGGCGACGAGGCCGTCATCACCCCGGACGGTGTGATCGAGGGCTTCGTCGGCGGGCAGTGCGCCGAGGGCACCGTGCGCACGCAAGCCCTGTCGCTGCTCGCCTCGGGCGACTCGATGCTGCTGCGAATCACGCCCAACCCCGAGGGCGAGCAGTCGGGCAAGACCGTCGTGCACAACGCGTGCCTGTCGGGCGGCACTCTGGAGATCTTCCTCGAGCCCGTCCTTCCGCTCCCGCTCGTCGCCGTCCTCGGCGACAGCCCGATCGCCCGCGCGATGACCGGTGTCGCCGAGGCGCTGGGGTACGAGGTGTCGACGTACGAGACGGCCGACCTCACGGCCACCGACGCCGTGGTCGTCGCGACCCACGGCAAGCGCGAGGAGCAGACGCTGCAGGACGCAGTGCGCGCAGGCGTCCCGTACGTCGGGCTCATCGCGAGCCCCAAGCGCGGTGCGGCCGTCGTCGATTCGCTGGAGCTCACCGACGACGAGAAGGCCCGCATCCACTACCCCGCCGGCCTCGACATCGGTGCACGCACGCCGCAGGAGATCGCGCTGTCAGTCTTCGCGCAGATGGTGTCCGAGCGGCCGCGCGTTCCGCGCACCGCGCACGCGGGCACGCACCCGCCCGTGACCGAGCCGCCGCTGACGCGCCTCGGCCTGATCACGCTCGAGGCGGAGACCGCGATCGACCCGGTCTGCGACATGACCGTCACCATCTCCCCCGACGCCCTGTACGCCGACCTGCCGAACGGCGAGCGCGTGTGGTTCTGCTGCCCCGGCTGCCGTCGCGAGTTCCTGAAGCACCCCGAGAAGTACCCTCGATCGTGACCGTCGACGACCTCGTCCCCGACATCAGCACCCTCACCGCACGGCTCGGCGAGGCCGGCTACCTCGCCGACCCGTCCCTCGCCGCCGCGCTCTTCTGCGCGGTGCGCCTTCCGCAGCCGCTGCTGCTCGAGGGCGAGGCCGGGGTCGGCAAGACCCAGGCCGCGAAGTCGTTGGCGGAGCTGCTCGACACACCGCTGCTGCGCCTGCAGTGCTTCGAGGGGATCGACGCCTCCGAGGCCCTGTACGAGTGGAACTATCCGCGTCAGCTCCTCGGCATCCGTCTCGCCGAGGCACAGGGCGCCGACCTCGTCGAGGAGTCGCTCTTCAGCGAGCAGTACCTCGTCCGCCGTCCGCTCATGCAGGCGCTGGAGCACCCGGGCCCGCGCCCGGCCGTGCTCCTCATCGACGAGGTCGACCGCGCCGACGAGGAGTTCGAGGCGTTCCTGTTCGAGCTGCTCGCCGAGTCGACGGTGACGATCCCCGAGCTCGGCACCATCCGCGCGACGCACCCGCCGATCGTGATCCTCACCTCGAACCGCACCCGCGACCTGCACGACGCCCTCAAGCGCCGCTGCCTCTACCACTGGATCGAGTACCCGCCTCTCGCCCAGGCGATCGCGATCGTGCGCGCCCGCGTCCCCGAGGCGAGCGAGACCCTCGCGACGCAGGTGGCCGGCGCGGTGCAGCGGCTGCGCAGCCTCGACGTCCAGAAGCCGCCCGGCGTCGCCGAGGCCATCGACTGGCTGCACGCCGCGCAGCTCCTCGGCATCGACGAGCTCGACGAGGACGCCGTGGAGATGACCCTCGGCTCGGTGCTGAAGTACCGCGAGGACCACGACGTCGCCCGAGCCGCCACGCTGCGGTGGATCGCCGACCCGGTCCGTGCCGCCAAGCAGTCCGTCGACGACCTGCGCACCGCCGCGGAGGGGTGAGATGGGCCGGGCCGACCTCCCGGCCGTCATCGCCGCCTTCGGCCACCTGCTGCACCAGGCCGGCATCCCTGTGACGCCCGAGCGCAGCGCACGCTTCACGCGCGCCGTGCTGCTCGCCGACCCGATGACGGTCCGTGAGCTCTCCGCCCTGGGCAAGGCCACCCTCCTGTCGCACCATGAGCAGGAGGAGGTCTTCGACCGCGTCTTCGGGCAGGTGTTCCGCGGCCTCGTCGACTTCGCCGAGTTCCGCGGCGACTCCGCTCCCCCGACCCCCGTCTCGACGCTCCCGAAGGACGACGCCCCCACGTCCGACTCCTCGCGCGAGGGGGAGGCCGAGGGCAGCCCGACCGGCTCCGAGGGCCTTCCGGGCGAGGGCGAGAGCGAGGTCGACGAGGACGACGAGCGCAGCATCCTGGCGGCGGTCAGCAGCGAGGAGCGCCTCGGCTCCAAGAACTTCGCCGAGTGCACCGAGGACGAGCTGGCGCTGCTGCAGGCGCTCGTCTCCCAGCTGCCCTTCCTGCCGCCCATGCGACGGGCCCGCCGCCAGCGACGCCACGCGGCCGGCGACCGGCTCGACGTCCGGGCGACCCTGCGCGCCTCGCACAAGACCTCCGGCGACCCGGTCCATCGCGTGCACAAGCGGTCGACCAGACGGGCGCGGCGCGTCGTGCTCATCGCCGACGTCTCCGGCTCGATGGAGCCGTACGCCCGCGTCTACCTGCACCTCATGCGCGGGGCCGTGCAGGCCCTCGGGTCCGAGGCGTTCGTGTTCGCGACGCGGCTCACGCGGCTCACCCGGCAGCTGCACCACACGAACCCGGACATCGCGTACCGCCGTGCGGCCGCCGCGGCACCGGACTGGTCGGGCGGCACGCGGATCGGCAACGCGCTCAAGGCGTTCATCGACGAGCACGGACGCCGCGGGCTCGCCCGCGGCTCGGTCATCGTGATCGTCTCCGACGGCTGGGAGCTCGGCGACCCGGAGCTCGTGGGCCAGATGATGGAGCAGCTCTCGCGCCTGGCGTTCCACATCATCTGGGTCAACCCGCGCAAGGCCGCGGGGGGCTACAAGCCCCTCGTCGGCGGCATGGCCGCGGCGCTGCCGTACGTCGACACCTTCGTCAGCGGCCACTCGCTGCGCGCGCTGGAGGACGTCCTCACCGCGATCCGCGACGCCGCGGACGACGGGCGCCGCGTCTACCGCGTGCGACCGCTGCCGGTGCCGGACGACGTCACGCCCGAGCCGACGAGCGGGCCGACCGAGCCGATCAGGGACATCTTCCCGACCGGTCGGCTCGTCAGCGGGACCATGCAGGGCTGACAGGCCTCAGCCGGCGACGGTCGCCCTCACGTCTGCGGCGAACGCGTCGACGTCCGCCTCGGTGGTCGACCACGCGGTCATCCAGCGCACCTGGTCGGCGTTCTCGTCCCAGACGTAGAACGTGTGCCTCGATTGGAGCGCGTCGATGTGCGCGCGGTCGAGGGTGGCGAACACGGCGTTGACCTGAACGGGGTGGCTGATGCGTACGCCGTCGACACCGTCGAGCGCCGCGGCGAGGCGGGCGGCCATGGCGTTGGCGTGCGACGCGTTCCGCAGCCAGAGGTCGCCCTCGAGCAGCGCGACGAGCTGAGCGGACACGAACCGCATCTTCGAGGCGAGCTGCATCGACTGCTTGCGCAGGAACGGCAGCGCATCGGCGAGGCCCGGCTTGAGGACGACGACGGCCTCGGCCCCGAGGGCGCCGTTCTTCGTCGCGCCGAACGACAGCACGTCGAGGTCGGCGCCTGCGGCGAGATCGCCCAGCGAGATGCCGAGCGACGCCGCCGCGTTGGCGAAGCGGGCGCCGTCCACGTGCACGAGCAGGCCGCGCGCGTGCGCCCAGTCGGCGATCGCGCGCAGCTCCTCGACCGTGTAGACGGTGCCCAGCTCGGTCGACTCGGTCAGAGCGACGACCTTGGCCTGCACGTGGTGCTGGTCGCCGATCCCCCAGACGGCGCGGTCGATCGCATCGACCGAGAGCTTGCCCTCCGGCGCCGGCACGTCGATCAGCTTGGAGCCGAGCAGCTTCTCGGGGGCACCGCACTCGTCGACGTTGATGTGCGCACCCTCGGAGCAGACGACGGCCTCGTACGAGCGCAGCATCGCGGCGAGGCTGACGACGTTGGCACCCGTGCCGTTGAAGACCGGGAAGACCTGCGCGTGGTCGCCGAAGTGCTGCCGGAAGAGCCGCTCGGCCTCATGCGTGACGGGGTCGTCGCCGTAACCGGGCACCCATCCGGTGTTGGCCGCGGCGATAGCGGCCAGGACGTCGGGGTGCACACCCGCGTGGTTGTCGCTGCCGAAGCTCGCGCCGGTCATGGTCCTCCTCCAGGTCCGGCACATCCTCCCGCGTCGCGCGCATCCGCGCTGCACGGGGTCGCCGGGTCAGGAGAGCGTGATGACGCCGTCGAAGCCCATTCGGCCGTAGGTGCCGCCGCTGGAGTTCACCACGGTCACGCGGTGCAGGCCCGGAGTCCCGAAGTTCACGACGTACGCGAGGCGCGTCGCGGTGCCGCCGCCCTTCATGCTCACGGCGCCGACCTTCACGCCGTCGACGTACACGGCGACCCAGCCGTTGCGAGAGCCGCGCTGCAGCAGGATGCCCGCGCTGCGGCCGCGGACGAGAGCGGACGCGAACGCCCCCTTCTTCGCGCTGCGGTGGATCGCCTTGCCCAGCGCGCTCGACGGGAAGGACATCTGCCAGCTGCCGCCGTAGCCCAGCGTCGAGCCGGACGCGTCGCTGCGGTACGTCGCCGTCGTTGCGCCGCGGGCGCTCACGATCGTGCCGTCGGACGCGTTGGCGCTCGCGGTGAAGGTGCGGATGGAGCCGGTGCGGCTGGCGAGCCCGGTCTTGGTGGCGCTGTTCACCGCGACGCTGGCCTGGGCCGCGGGGTCGACGGCGGGCGTCGTGACCTTCCAGCTCCAGCCCATCGGGACGACGGGGCCGTACTTCGACTGCGTGATGCCGCCGGAGCGCAGCCACGGCTGCGGCTCGGTCAGCGACGGGCGCGGCGGCGGGACGTAGCGGGGGTCGTTCTCGGCGAGCCCGTTGCGGTACTCGACCACGGCTCCGTTGACGTCCTGGCTCACCACGCGCACGCCGAGGTAGCCGTCGGCGAGGTCGATCCACACGCCGACAGGCAGCGCGGCGTCGAGCTGGCCGAAGGACGAGTCGGGCGTGGCCGGCTTCCCGTCCATCAGGAACGACTCCCGGTCGGAGAACGACGAGCCCGAGGGCAGCGTTGCCGGGTTCCATTCCTTGCGGACAGTGACGCCGACCGAGCCCCAGCCGGGCAGCGAGTCCATCCACGAGTCGCGGCCGACCGAGGCGCGGTACTCGAGCACGTAGCGGTCGCCGCCCTCGGTCAGCGTGAGCGCGCGGGTGCCCGAGCCGAGCGCCAGCGGTGCGAGCGTGACCGAGCCGTCGTCGGTGGGCGCGGGGTTCGCCACCGGCCCGAGGATCCCGAGCTGGCGCAGGTGCGAGGCGTTGAGGTGGCCCTGGTTCTGCCACGACACGGCCATGATGTCGTTGGTGTCGGCGTACGAGCGCTCGGCGCAGGCCGAGGGCCCCGCGTCGAGGACGCGGACGCCGCCGACGGTGCAGTCGAGGGTCTGCGAGTGGCCGAGGCCGAGGTTGTGGCCGAGCTCGTGCCCGATCACGCCGGTCGTGTTGTAGCCGTTGGTCCACACGAGGCCGCCGCTGGTGCCGTCGCCGCCGATCGTGCCGAGGCCGGCGATGCCGCCGCACGCGGCGAGGGTCTTGAAGTAGACGAGCAGGTGCTTGCCCGCGCCCTCGGTGAAGCCGGTCTTGGACTTCACCTCGTTCCAGAAGTCGAACGACGTGCCCACGCTGCCGCTGACGCACGGGGCGGTGGTCGTGGTGACCACGTTCGGGTAGGCCGTGGCGACGAAGCCGATGTCGCCCTCGGTGACGTCGGACCAGTAGGCGTCGACCGAGCCGTTGACCGTGGCGGCGACGTCCGCCGCCGAGACGCTGGAGGCCGCACCGCCCGACGGGATGGCGACGACCACGGTGACCTGGTGGGGGGACGCGGCGGCGGAGGTGGCGGCAGCAGGTGCGACGGCGACGCCGGCCCCGGTGTCGGTCACGTTGGCCGCCGGTTCCGCGAGCACCCGCACGCTGGTGACGGTGGCTCCGGCCTCAGGGTCGGACGTCTCGGCGCTGACCGGCTGCTGCCGCGGCGCCACGGGCTCGACGTCGTCGCCCGACACCTGGATCGTCGCGGAGTCGCTGACGCCGATCCGCACGGTCGCGCCGTCTGCCACGTGCTCGAGGGCACTGGTCGGCACCTGGACGGCACCGGCGTCGGTGTTCACGAAGGTGAGCTCGGCATCGACAGCCCCGGGTGCGGAGAACGCGTCGACCTCGAACCGCTCGACCGTGCCGGTCAGCAGGGTCTCGGCCGTCGAGGGGGCGGCCTGGGCCGCCGGGAGGCCGAGGGAGGCGAGCATGGCGAGCGCTGCTGCGGCCACCACGGCCGTGCGCGTGCGGCGGCTCCGGGGCAGGGCTGTGCCCGGGGTCGCGAAAGACCGGGGGCTCACTGCCATACCTGTCTCTTCGCCCGACTTGCGCCCGACCTCGTTGCGCCGTTCGGGTGATCGCCCGGTCGGAGTCATAGGGTTGGTGACATGGCGAGCTCCGAGAACGGCCGCAACCTCGACCGCATCGTGTGGGTCGACTGCGAGATGACGGGTCTCGACCTGGGCTCCGACGCCCTCGTCGAAGTGGCCTGCGTGGTGACCGACGGCGAGCTGAACGAGCTCGACGCCGGCGTCACCGTGGTCATCCGGCCCCCGGACGAGCCGTTCGCCGCGATGCCCGACGTCGTCCGCGAGATGCACACGGCGTCCGGCCTCATCACCGAGATCCCCGACGGCACCACGCTCGCCGCGGCCGAGGCCCTGGTGCTCGACTACATCAAGAGCCACGTGCCCGAGCCCCGCAAGGCGCCGCTCGCCGGATCGAGCGTGTACGTCGACCGCGGCTTCATCGCCCGCGACATGCCGGGGCTCGACGCGTGGCTGCACTACCGCCTCGTCGACGTCTCCTCGTTCAAGGAGCTCATCCGCCGCTGGTACCCGCGCGTGTACTTCAGCGCCCCGGCAAAGCGCGGCAACCACCGTGCCCTCGCCGACGCCCGCGAGTCGATCGCCGAGCTGCGCTACTACCGCGACACCGTGCTCGTGCCCCAGCCCGGGCCCGACACGAACGCCTCCCGCGAGATCGCCACCCGCCATCTCCTCGAGCCCTGGGCGGCCCCCGAAGCCACCGAGGCCTGACCGCCCGGCCCGTCACCGCCGGTGCCCGGGACCGCCCGTTCGGAGCACGGCTCCACTCCCGGTATGCTTCCTCCTCGACCCCGTAACCCGGTTCTCCGGGTGTCGACGGTCATGGTGGGTGTAGCTCAGCTGGTAGAGCACCTGGTTGTGGTCCAGGTGGCCGCGGGTTCAAGTCCCGTCACTCACCCCACGCACGACAAAGGCCGGCCCCCGCTCTTGGGGTCGGCCTTTGTCGTGCGTCCGCCTGAGTCCCGCACTGGGGAGGAGAGCGCCGAGCGCAGCGAGGCGCTCGACGGACCCGTCACTCACGGCCAAGACAAGCGCACGGCGGCGAAGCCGAGCACCACCCACGAGCTGCACCCGCCCACCGAAGCCCACCCCAACCCGAGCCGGCCCGAACCCGACCCCGACCCCGAGCCGCCCCCCCAGCGGTCTGCACCCACGAAGGGTCAAGACCCCACCGTGCCCCTGCCGATAATGACCACATGGGTCCCCACCGTCACGCCGTGGTCGACACCCCGGGCCATGTGCCGGCGCCGCCCGCGGTTGCCGGCGTTCCTGCCCATGACGTCGCGCTCCTGACGAGTCCCGAGGTCTACCGGACCGTGGCGCAGCAGTCCGCCGTCGCGATGTTCCTCGTGGCTCCCGACGGGCGGTTCGTCGTGGCCAACCCGGCCGCCTGCGACCTGTTCGGACGCTCCGAGGAGGAGCTCCTCTCCCTCTCCCTCCCCGACGTCTCGCACCTGGACGACCTGGAGTGGAGCGGCGCCCAGCTGTCGCGCGCGATCGACGAGGGGACGTCGGCGTACCGCATCCAGAAGCGCTACCTCCGACCGGACGGCAGCGCGGTGGCCGCCGACGTGACCGTCTCGCTGCTCCGCGACGAGCATGGTCGCCCGCTGGGCTTCTTCGCGTCGGCCGTCGACGACACCGAGCGCCTCGAAGCACAGCGCCGGGCCAACGCGGCGTCCGCGCTCCTCCGAGCGTCCATGGACTCCCTGCTCGATCCCTGGGTCCTGCTGCGCTCGGTCCGCGACGCCGACGGGACGGTCACCGACTTCGAGTACGTCGAGGCGAACAAGGAGGCGTGCCGGCACAACGCGATGACTCACGGGGACCTGATCGGCAGGCGCCTGCTCGACCTCCTCCCCGGCCACCGCGGCCAGCTCCTCGCCGACTACGCGCGGGTGCTGGAGTCGGGAGAGCCGCTGATCCACGACGACCTGCCGTTCGTCACCGGCGGCGAGGTCCGGTGGTTCGACAACCGGGCAGTGAAGGTGGGAGACAACGACCTGTCGTTCACCTGGCGCGACGTCACGGACAATCACAGGCTCCGCGGCGAGCTTGCCCGTCGAGCCACGACCGATCCTCTCACCGGTCTCTACAACCGGGCGGGGCTGGCCGAGGCGGTGGCGCGCATGAGCGGCCCCGAGCGACGCAACGGCCCGGCCGGCATGGCCGCCCTGTACCTGGACCTCGATGGCCTCAACACGATCAACAACCGCTACGGGCATCCGGCCGGGGACGCCGTCCTCCGCGCCGTCGGCGACCGCATCGCAGGGGCGCTGCGGGCGACCGACGTCGTGGCACGCGTGGGCGGCGACGAGTTCGTGGTCCTGGCACCTGGTGTGGGCGACGGAGTCGCCGACACCCTCGCGGTGAAGATCGCGCAGGCGGTGACCCGACCCGTTCGGGTCGAGGGCGCTTCGATCGTGCCCACGATCAGCGTGGGTGTCTGCGTGGGCTCGGACGACGTCGGTATCGACGAGCTGATCGCGCGAGCCGACGCCTCGTTGCTGGAGCGCAAGCGGCGTCTGTACGACACGCCCGACGGCGGCGCCTGAGCGCATCGCCTGGACCGGCGTGCACGTCGGCGCGCTGCTAGGCGTGCACCCGACCGCCGACGAGATGCACGACAACATCGGCCACGGCGCTGACCCGGGGGTCGTGCGTCGCGACGACGAGCGTCGATCCTCCCGACCGCGCCCGCAGCAGCACCTCGAGCACGCGCTCGACGTTCTCGTCGTCCTGGTGGGAGGTCGGCTCGTCGAGCAGCGCGACGCGCGGGTGCAGGAGCAGGCCGCGCGCGATCCCGGTGCGCTGCTGCTCCCCCAGGCTCGTCCCCGTGGCGGGCTGGTCCGCGATCGCGTCGAGGGCGAGGTCGGCCAGCAGCCCCTCGTCGACCTCACGGCTGCGCAGCGCGGCGGGCAGCAGTACGTTCTCGCGCACCGACAGCGCACCGGCCACGGTCGAGTGCTGAGGCGTCAGCGAGACCAGCGACCAGTCGTGCAGGTCGGTCGCCGGCCGGTCGAGGACGACGACGGACCCACGGGTCGGCGCCTGCACGCCGGCCAGCAGGTGCAGCAGCGTGGTCTTGCCCGAGCCCGACCGGCCGGACAGGACGACGAGCATGCCCGCGCTGGCGGTCAGGGACACGTCGTCGAGCACGGTCGTGCGCCCGGCGACCTGGGTGACCTCGTCGACGACGACGGTGGGCCCGGTCATGAGTCGCCGTCCAGGTCGGCGGGCCGACGGAGCACCACGTGGTCGTCCTCGAGGACGAGCTCGATGCGGTCGTCCGGGAAGAGCCGCAGCGCGGCGGGCGGCAGCTGCAGGCGGCCCGCCGAGTCGATGGGCACGAGCGCACGGCCCTCGGAGTGCTCGGCCGACAGCACGCCGTGGCGCAGGGCGAGCACGCGGTCGGTCACCGACACCACGCGGTCGTCGTGGCTGGCCACGACCACGCAGCTCCCCGCCTCCGCGCACGCCCGCAGCTCCCCGAGCACCAGCGCCGCCGACTCGTCGTCGAGCTGAGCGGTCGGCTCGTCCGCGACCACGAGGCGCGCACCCGAGAGGACTGCGGCGAGCACGGCCAGTCGCTGCTGCTCGCCGCCGGAGAGCTCGTGGACTCGGGCGTCGCGACGGTGACCGAGCTGCAGCCGGTCGAGGGCGCCGTCGGGCACGGCCCGGCCGCGCAGGATCGCGACCTGGTCGAGCTGCTCCCGAACGCGCAGCGACGGCAGCAGAGCGTCGCTCGCACGCTGCGGCACCCAGGCGATGGTGCGGCGACGAAGCCGCGCGACCGCACGTGTCGACAGCCCTGACACGGGCGAGCCGAACACCTCGAGCTCGCCCGCCGTGTGCCGCTCGTTGAGGGCGAGGATCGAGAGCAGGCTCGACTTGCCGCTGCCGGACGGGCCAGTGATCGCACTCATCGTCCCTGTGCGGAACACCGCTTCGACGCCGCGCAGCGCCTGCACCTCTCCGGTGGCGGCCCAGTAGAGCTTCACGAGCCGGTCGCAGCGGACCGCGGTGGTCTCAGCCGTCACGGAGCACCACCTCCTCCGCGCCCGCCGCCCGCGACCCGCTCGAGGCGGACACGCGGGCGACGACGAAGCCGACGACCGCGACGCCGAGCGTGATGGCGAGGGCCGGGAGCGCCACGCGGAACTCGAACGACGGATGCGCCGTGCGGTCGAGGTCGAACAGCGCAGCACCCACCGGCGTGACGAGGTACGTCGTGATCACCGCCGCGACCAGCGCGACGAGGACGGAGAAGCCGAGCTGCCAGGCCTGGGCCGCGGCGACACCGCGCCGACCGAGCCCGACCCGCTCGAGCATCGCGTCAGCGCCGCGCGTGCGCCTCGCCGTACGCCGGGCCTGCTCGGCGAGCACGACCAACGACGTGAGCGCGACGAACGCCGCCAGAGCCACGAGATAGCCGAGCGACCGCGACGCGGCGTCCAGCGCAGGATCGATGCCGAGCTGTGCCGGAGTCGTGGTCTTCAGCACCGTCCCGCCCCCGTTCTCGAGGCTCTGGATGAGTGCCGGCACCGAGCCCGCCGACCAGTACCAGGTCTCGGAGTAAGCCAGGGGGACGGCGTCCTTGGGTGGGGCGAGCCGAGGGTCGCTTCGCCCCCACCGCGGCAGCAGGACCTCGTACGGCGCGACGAGCAGCGGACGTGTGCCGAGGCCAGGGAACGAGTCGGTCGTGGCGACGACCCGGACGTTGACCTGCCACCCCTGCGCGGACATCACCACCAGCTGGCCGGTGCGCACCGAGGGGTCGTTCACCGCGATGACGGGCACGGTGCCGGACGGGATGCCGGTCGGCGGGTTGTCGCGGGCGTCCTGCAGCACCGGGAGCAGATCGCGCACGGCGGCCAGCTGCTGCCCCTGCCCCCACGAGGCGACCGGGCCGAACGCGAGCGGGTCGACGGCCATCACGTCGTGGTAGCCGAAGTCGCCCTCGAGGCTGGCGAGCGTGCGCCACACGACCGTCGTGCCGGCGGGCACCACGACGGGACGCGGGGTCGGCATGCGCTTGCCCTCGTTCTCCTCCTTCGCCGTGAGCGCATGGGGGGCGCGAGGATCGAGCTCCCACGTCCCCGCGATCTGCACGGCCGCTTCCGCTCCCGAGCGCACCGCGACGCGGTCGGCGATCGCGGTACGGGTGCCGGCGACAGCGGTCGCCGTCACGAGCACCAGGCCGAGCCCGAGCGAGAGAGCGGCGACCGGCAGCACGGTCTCGGTGCCGCCGGACGTCGTCCGCCGACGACCGAGCCACCGGCCCGCGGCTCCGACGGACGTGGGGAGCGACGTACGCCGGGAGCGCCCGATGCGGGCGGCGAGCGTGGCGACGGAGGCGCCCACGGCGAGCGCGACGAGCGCCGGGGTCAGGATCGCGACCGGGCCCGGGGAGGTGCTGCGCGCGGTGGCCGTCGCGAGCAGCGCCGTGGCAGCGATGACGACGACGAGCGCGACCCACGGGAAGGCCCGACGTCGTCCTGCGGGCTGCGGGCGGTCGGACGCGAGCACCACGACGGCCGCGGTCACGAGGACGACCACGAGCGCGATGGCACCGACGACGGCAGCGGCGCGCACGGCCTCGGTCACCGCTGACGACGACGGAGTGCCCGACGGCCCGAGCCGGAGCAGCGTCAGCCGGGCCAGCCCGACTCCCCCGGCCACCGCGAGGACGACCGGGAGGAACGACTCGAGAAGCCACGTGCCCGCGGTGCGGATCGGCCCGAGACCGATCGCGGCTCCGTGGCGCAGCTCGACGCGTCGGTCCGAGGCGACGAGCAATGCGACCACGAGCACCGCGAGCAGTCCGGTCGCCGCTCCCGCGGCCGCGAGCAGGCTCGCGCGCTCGCGCGTCGCGTCGCGCAGGGCGACGGCCGAGGCGACGACGTCCTCGATGCCCGAGACGAGCCCGGTGCGCAGCGGGCCGGGCGGCTCGTTGGACGGCGAGCGCACGAAGTCGCGCAGCTCGGCGACGCCCGCGGCGGTGCTCTCCGCATCCGCCAACGAGATGCCGGGCGCGAGCGTGGACTCGGTGGTCCACAAGAGCGAGTCCCGGGTGACGTCCGCGAGACGCGCGGCGGTGGAGACGTCCGCCACGACGAGGTACGACGCCTTGTTGAGGAACTCGGTGTCGGAGGGGATGCCGCCGACGCGGCGCGACCAGACGGCCGTCCCTGGCGGGTCGGCGGGCCTCCGGCCGTCCGTGCCCGCTGCGTAGATGCCGTCGACGACCACCCGAGCCACCGGGTCGGGCTTCGCGCCCTTGGGCGGCGCGTGGGTCGCATCGCTGGTCACGACGAGCAGCTCGACGGTGTCGCCAGGCCCTACGCCGAGCTGCTCGGCGACCGGCGCGGGGAGCCACACGCCGGTTCCGTCCCCGCGCGTCGGGCCCTCCGCCACGAGCGAGGCCTCAGGGCTCTCCACCGCTGTCAGCCGCGCGCGCACGGTGGTGCCGTTCGCCCGTACGACGGGCCGCACGAACTCGGAGTAGCGCACTTCCGGCGCGACCGAGAACGCCAGCGTCGCCGGCGTCGTCAGGCCCGGGATCGAACCGAGCAGCCGCACCGAGCGCTCCTGCTCCGCGTCGGTCGGCGCCGCGCCGGACACGACCCGCACGCTGTCCGAGTCGGCCGTCCGCGCGGTGACGGGGAGCGCCGACCGGACCGTCGTGAGCGCGTCATCCCCCGAGAGCTGGACGAACAACGGCGCCGACGCGGCGCTGGTGGTCGCGGCGAGGACCGCGAGGAGGAGGAGGGGGCCCGAACCGCCTCGGCGCCAGGCGCGCCCGGGAGCACGGCGCCACACCGGGGACAACCGCACGAGGACCTCCTGCGGCGATCGTAGGCGAGCCCCGGAGTCCCGCGCCGGACAGATAGGGCACCGGGATGCGCACGGCCCCGTACGTCTCGTGGACTGCGGGGCCGCGGCGGATCGTGGAACTCAGCCCAGGACGACGACTCCGTCGAAGCCGAGGGCGCCGGCGGTGCCGCCGCTCATGTTCTTCACCGTCACGCGGTGGGTGCCGGTCGAGCCGAAGCTCGTCGCGTAGACGGCCTTCACGCCGCTCGAGGACGAGCGCATGCACACCGTCGCGACGCGGACGCCGTCGACGAAGACGACCGCCCAGCCGTTGTGCGTACCGCGCTGCAGCAGCACCGACAGGCTCGAGGCGGTGACGACGGTCGTGGCCGACGCGTACCGGCGTGCGGTGCGGTGCACCGAGCCGCCCATCGCGACGGACGACGTCGCGAGCGACCAGCTGCCGGCGTACGCCGTGGCGGTGCGGTCGCCGCGGTAGAGGGCCTTGGCCGCACCGGTGGAGGTCCACACCGATCCGTCGGCGCTCGGCACGGTGACGGTGCGGCGCACGGTCGACCAGGACGGTGAGGCGACGCCGGTGCCGGTGGCCGACTGCGGCGTCGTGCCTGCCGCGCTGTCGACGCCCCAGCGCCAGGTGAGCGGGACGGCCGGGCCGGTCGCGGTGCGGACGACGGCACCGGTGCGCAGCGATGCGACCGGGGCGCTCACGTCGAGGACGGTGAGGCCGAGGGTGCCGGCGGCGGGGACGCCGCCGATCTCGTAGTCGATGACCGCGCCGACCGTGGTGCGGGCGGTGACGCGGACGCGCAGCGCTCCAGCCGCGAGGGTGACCCACTGGCCGTCGGGGAGCGCCGCGTCGAGGGCGCCGAAGCCGGCGTCGGTGGTGCTCGGGTCCCCGTCGAGGAGGTACGTCTCACGCGCGGCGAACGTCGCGCCCGCGGTCTGGTCGAGCTCGCGGCGGACGGTGACGCCGGTGGTGCCCCAGCCGGGGAGCCCGTACATCCACGCGTCCTGGCCGAGGGCCACGCGGTACTCGAGCACGTAGTGGGTCGTGCCGTCGGTGAGCGTCAGCAGCCGCATCCCGCTGCCGGAGGCCAGCGGCGCCAGCGTGACGCGGCCGGACGTCGTCGGCTGGGCCTGCGAGGCGGGCGAGGTGAGCAGCCCGAGGTAGCGCAGGTGCGAGCCGTTGAGGTAGCCCTGGTTCTGCCAGGCCACGCCCATGATGTCGTTGGAGTCCATGTACGCGCGCTTGGTGCACGACGCGATGGCGGCGTCCGTGACCCGGGTGCCGTTGTCGGTGCAGACGAGCGTCGAGGAGTGGCCGAGGCTCAGGTTGTGGCCGAGCTCGTGGCCGAGGACGCTCGTCGTCGTGTAGCCGTTGCTCCAGAGCACGCCGCCCGAGCTGCGACCGGAGCCGACGGTGCCGAGGCCCGCGATGCCGCCGCACGTGGCGAGGGTCTTGAAGTAGACGACGAGGTGCTTGCCCGGGCCCTCGACGAAGCCGGTCCTCGCCTGCACCTCGGACCAGAACGCGAACGAGCCGTTGACGTCGCCGTTGCCCGAGCACGGACTGCTCGTCGTGGTGACGACCTTCGGGTACGCCGTCGCGTCGAAGGTGACCGAGCCGCCGGTCATCTTCGACCAGTACGAGCTGACCGAGCCCTCGATCTTCGCGACGATCTCCGCGGCCGTGACGTCGGATGCGCTGCCACCCGCGGGGACGGCGATGACGACGAGTGCGTGGTGGCTCGCGCCGGAGGTCAGCGCGGTGGTCGTGTCGGCCGCGACCCCGAGGCCGGTGTCGGTCAGCGCGCTCGACCTCTCGGCGACGACCGAGACCCCCGTGACGCGGGCGCCGGCCTCGACGTCGGTCGTGCCGCCGGTGGCCTCGACGCCGGACGCAGACACCTCGGCGGTGGCGGAGTCGGCGAGCCCGACGCGCACGGTGGCGCCGTCGGGCACGCGGGCGAAGGACGATGACGGCACCTGCACGGCATCGTTCCCCGTGCGGACGAACGTGAGCGCGGCGTCGTCCGTGCCGGCGACATGGCTGCCGAAGTCGTCGACGAGGAAGCGCTCGACGGTGCCGGTCACGACCAGCTCCGCGCCGCCGGACGTCGGGACCGCGCCTGCTACGGGCGCGAGGCTCACGACCAGGCCCGCGGCGGCCGCGCACGCGGCTGCGGCCAGGACGGGGGTGCGGCGTCGCGTCATGCCCAGTGCTTCGGAGTTCCGCGAGCGCGGTCTGCAGCCTCGTTGCTCCGTTCGGGTGGCTGACCTGTGTGATGCCCCAGACAGTCCGCCTCAAGATCCGCTCAACGACCACGAGGCGTGGCGATCGTCGGCCTGCGTGCCTCGAACGGCCCAGCGCCGGACGACGCACGGTGACCAGCGACGCCGGCTGCCGTGCGGCTCCTGACACCCCGGGCGGCTGGCAGACTCTGCGGCGTGAGCGCGCCGACCCCCGACCCCGCCGTCGTCCCGCCGTCCGAGCACGTCGACGAGGGCCGGTACGACGCGGGCGACCCGCACCGGCGGCGGTCCGCGCACCTGTACGGCCTCATCGTGAGCGGCGCGGTGCTGGCCACCGCCCCGGACGACTACCGCCTCGTGCGCGTGGCCTTCGCCCTCGTCGCGACGCTGGCGACCTACTGGATCGCCGAGACGTACGTGCACTGGATCGCGACCCGAACGATCCACGGCCGCGACCTCACCGGGGCCGAGCGACGTCGGATCGTCGCCGACGGATGGCCGCTCATGGCCGCCTGCATCGTGCCGATCGCGGTCCTGTTCGCCGAGGCCGTCCTGCAGGTCGAGACCGCCACGGCGATCAAGGTCGCACTGGCCGTCAACACCGTGCTGCTCGGCGCGGTCGGCTGGAACATGGGCCGCGCCGGCGGCCTGCGCGGTGCGCGCCTCGTGGCGTCGACGGCCGCGACCGGCCTGCTCGGCGTGGTCATGATCGTCCTCAAGACCACGCTGCACTGACGGCGGCGCGCCAGGACGTGCGAGGACCCCGCCGCGCCAGGCGCTGCGGGGTCCTCGTCGTACGTCAGGTCAGGACGCGAGCGCCTTGGCCTTGATCGCGTCGAACTCCTCCTGGGAGATCGCACCCGAGCTGAGAAGGTCGTGCGCGTTCTTGATCTGCGCGGTCGGGTCGGCAGCGGGGGCAGCCACCGAGCGGATGTAGTCGGCCTGGGCCGCCTCGACAGCCTTGTACTGCGCCATGTCGCGCTCGGTCATGCCCTTGCCGCGCACGATCACGTAGATCAGCGCCGAGAGGATCGTGAACACGAAGAGGGCGATCAGCCAGAGCGCCTTCGCGAAGCCACCGAGGTCATCGCTGCGGAAGATGTCCACGATGATGCGGAACAGCAGGATGAAGTACATGACCATGAAGAAGAAGACGAGAAGCGTCCAGAGCCAGTCGACGAGGTTCATCGCTGTGCCTTTCTGTCGTTAGCAGCCCCGGAGGGGGCCTCGTCCCGGCCGGGATGCCGGCCGGGGCGGCAGTCGCCGCGGATGCACGTGCGGGGGGCCGTCCTGACCCGCCACCCGTTCGGCGCACATCCTTGCGCATCGGACGCTCAGCGGTCACACCAACACCCAAGGTCACGATCCGGACCGGTTCCGGGCGGCTCCCGTCCACCGACGCCCGGCTGCCGGCGTGGCGGGATCACCCGCGAGTCACGAGCTCCCCTCCCTCTAGGCTCGGAGCACCCGACCACGGAGACGAGATGACCGTCAGCCTGCGCCACCGCGACTTCCTCAAGGAGGTCGACTTCAGCCGCGAGGAGCTCCAGCACCTCCTCGACCTCGCCCGCGACCTCAAGCTCGAGAAGCGCGAGCGCCGCGAGGTCCAGCGGATGCGCGGCCGCAACATCGCCCTCATCTTCGAGAAGACCTCCACCCGCACCCGCTGCGCCTTCGAGGTGGGCGCCTTCGACCAGGGCGCGCACGTCACGTACCTCGACCCGGCGGGCTCGCAGATCGGCCACAAGGAGTCCGCGGCGGACACCGCCCAGGTGCTCTCGCGCATGTACGACGCGATCCAGTACCGCGGCTCTGCGCAGGCCACGGTCGAGACGCTCGCCGCGAACTCCGCCGTCCCCGTCTACAACGGCCTCACCGACGAGTGGCACCCCACCCAGATGCTGGCCGACTTCCTCACGATGTCGGAGCACTCGGGCGGTCGCCCGGCGTCGGAGTTCTCGTACTGCTACCTCGGCGACGCCCGGTCGAACGTGGGCAACTCGCTCCTTGTCATGGGCGCGATCATGGGCTCCGACGTCCGCATCGCAGCGCCGAGGGCGCTGTGGCCGTCCGAGGAGGTGCAGGCGATCGCGGCAGCGCGCGCGGCCGTGTCCGGAGCGCGGATCACCCTCACCGAGGATCCGGCCGAGGGCCTCGCCGACGCCGACCACGTGCACACCGACGTCTGGGTCTCCATGGGCGAGCCCAAGGAGGTGTGGGACGAGCGGATCCACCTGCTGCTGCCGTACCAGGTCAATGCCGCGGCGATGGCAGCGACCGGCAACCCCGCCTCGACCTTCATGCACTGCCTCCCGGCCTTCCACGACACCGACACCTATGTCGGCCGCGACATCGCCGCGAAGACCGGGATCACGGGCGGGCTCGAGGTGACCGACGAGGTCTTCCGCTCGCCCGCGTCGGTCGTGTTCGACCAGGCCGAGAACCGGCTGCACACCATCAAGGCGGTCATGGTCGCCACGATCGGCGACTGAACGGCCCGGCGCCGCACGGGGACACAGCAGGAACGGAGAACCTCCGCTACTCCCCGGCGACGCCGCCCAGGTCTACGGTCGCCGCATGACGGTCACCATCCCCTGGCTCGGAGTCCTGGTCGCGTTCGTCGTGGCGTTCGTGGCGAACTTCCTGTGGTTCGGCCCCAAGACGATGTTCCCCCTCTGGTGGAGGGCGCTCGGCCACACGCCGGACGAGCAGCCGGCCACCGAGGGCATGGCGAAGGTCTTCGGGCTCACCATCGCCGGCCTGCTCGTGCAGGTGCTCACGATGTCGTGGGTGCTGCAGGCGTCGGCCGCCCTCTACGACCAGGAGGTCACTCTCGGGACGGGGCTCCTCGTCGGCGCCCTGATCGGCGCGGGCATCGCGGCCGCGGCCTCACTCGGGCACCGCATGTTCGCCGGGCAGGGCCTCACGGTCTGGGCCATCGAGGTCGGCGGAGACATCCTCGGCCTCACCCTGATCGGCGGCGTCCTCAGCTTCTGGCTCTGACCTGACGTACGACGACGGCCCGTCACCTCGTGGTGCCGAGCCGTCGTCGTACGCGTCGGTCAGCCGCCGGTGACCGGGGCGCCGGGGCCGAGCGGGATGCCGAGGAGGTACCAGGCCACGAAGAAGAGCGTCCACGAGATGGCGACGACGACGGTGTACGGCAGCATCAGCGAGACCACTGTGCCGACACCGGCGTCCTTCTTGTAGCGCTGCGCGACGAGGACGATGAACGGCAGGTAGACCATGAGTGGCGTGATGACGTTCGTCGGCGAGTCGCCGATGCGGTACGCCGCCAGCACGGTCTGCGGCTCGACGTTCAGGCGCAGGAAGAGCGGCACGAAGATGGGCGCGAAGATCGCCCACTTCGGCAGGACGCCCGGGATGATGATGTTGAGCAGGAACGTCACGAAGATGAAGCCGACGAGCAGCAGCAGCGCGTTGACGTTGGCGCTCTCGAGCCAGTCCGCGAGCCCGACGGCGGTCACCGTCGCGATGTTGCTGTAGTTGAAGTAGGCGATGAACTGGCTGATGATCAGCAGCAGGAAGATAAGGCCCGCGAGGCCCGCGAACGTCTTGGTCACCGCCTCGATGTACTCCGTGGCCGTCGTCAATGTCTTGGCGCCCTTGCCGTAGCAGATGCCCGTGACCAGGAAGATCAGCATGATCACGAACAGGATGCTCTGCATGAACGGCGAGTCGCCGATGAGCTCGCCCGTGTCGGGATTGCGCAGCACACCCCACGACGGCAGCGTCATCAGGCCGAGGACGACGAGGCAGACGAGGAAGCCCCAGAGCGCGTAGCGCAGGCCCTTCTTCTCGGCGTCGACATCCACCTCGGGCTCGTCCGATCCCTCGACCTCTCCGGTGAACGTGCCGAGGCGCGGCAGCACCAGACGCGTCGTCACGAAGGTCATGACGACGGCCAAGAAGAGAGTCGAGGCCATCGAGAAGAAGAGGTTGGCCGTGATGTCCATCGAGAAGGTCGGGTCGACCAGTCGCGCGGCCTCGTTGGTCACCTCGGTGAGCACGCCGTCGAACGGAGTGATGAGGAGGTTGACGCCGAAGCCCGCGCTGACGCCGGCGTAGGCCGCCGCCATGCCGCCGAGCGGGTGCCGACCGAGGCTCACGAACGCCGCGGCGCCGAGCGGGATGAGGACGAGGTAGCCGGCGTCCGACGCGACGCTCGAGATGAGGCCGAGCAGCACGATGATGAACGTGATGGTCTGCGCTGGCGCAACCGCGACGAGGCGCCGGATCAGTGCACCGATCAGGCCGGCCTGCTCGGCGATGCCCACACCGACCATCGCGACGAGGATGACGCCGACGACGCCGAACCCGTTGAAGTTGTTCACGGCGCTGGTGAAGAGGAACCGGATGCCGTCGGGGGCCAGGAGCGACTCGACCTTGATGGTCTCGGTCTTGATCTCGATGTCGTCGTAGCCGTACTCGTCGTCGGTCGGGATGTCGAGCGAAGGGTTGGTCGTGCCGCCGGGGTAGCCGACCTCGGTCTCGATGGGCGGCTGCGTGGCCACCTCGGTCGTGACCTGGACGTTGAAGGCGGCGAGCACCGCCGACAGGCCGATGACGATGACGCACATCGCCAGGAAGATGATCGCGGGGTGCGGGACCTTGTCGCCCGTGCGCTCGATGACGTCCAGGAGGCGGGCGACGCCGCCCTTCTTCTCCTGCTCCGGTGCCTGGCTGCTCATGTCGACCCCGCGCTGCTCTGGGCGCGACCCCCTCGGCCTCGCCGCGCCGATCCTGGCACAGCACGCCCGACCCCGTACGGTCCCGAGGGAAGGTCTGCCGGATGCCGTCGCCGGGCCTAGGGTCGTGCCTGCCGAACGAGGAGGAGTGCGCATGGATCCGGCCACCACCAGCCTGCTGGTGCTCGCCGCCGTCGTCGTGCTGTTCGTCTGGAACCGGCTCCCGGTCGCCGCCGTCGCCGTCCTCACCGCGCTCACGCTCTGGGCGACCGGACTGCTCGACTACGACCAGGTGCTCGCCGGGTTCGGCGACCCCGTCGTCGTCTTCATCGCGTCGCTGTTCGTCGTGTCCGAGGCCATCGACTCCGCCGGCGTGACCAACTGGGCAGGCCAGACCCTGCTCGCCCGCATCGGCGACCGGCCGAAGGTCGCGCTCGTCGCCGTGATGCTGCTCGCCGCAGTCATGAGCGCGCTGATCACCCTGAACGGCGCTGCTGCGGCACTGCTGCCGATGGTCGTGGTGATCGCTATGCGCCTGAAGGTCGCACCCGCGCACATGCTGCTGCCGATGGCGTTCGCGGGCAGCTCGGGCTCGCTGCTCATCCTCACCGCCAGCCCCATCAACGTGCTCGTGTCCGACGCGTCGTCCGACGCCGGTGCCGGCGGCTTCGGCTTCTTCGAGTTCTCAGTTGTCGGCATCCCGCTCGTGCTCGGCACCCTGGCGATCGGTGCACTGCTCGCCGAGAAGGTGCTGCCCGTCCGCGAGTCGCTTCTGCTGCCGCCCGACCTCAGCCGCTACGCCAGCACCGTCCAGGACCACTACGACCTCACCGACGGCTTCCACCGCCTGCACGTCCGCGAGCACTCCCCCCTCGTGGGCGCCTCCGCCGACGGGCTCGACCTCGCGCGGTACGCCGGGGTCACGGTCACGGCGGTGCAGGCGAGCGACGGCGCCGTGCGCACCGGGGTGCTCGAGGCTGGCGACGTGCTCGTCGTCACCGGGCCGTCCGACGCCGTGTCCCGCCTCGCGATGGACCAGGTGCTCACGGTCGCGATGCGCCCGGTCACCGACTCGACCGGCGCGCTCATCACCGACGAGATGGGCGTCGCCGAGCTCGTCGTGCCGCCGCGGTCACCGCTCGTCGGCGAGCCCGTCTTCGCCGGCCAGCTGCGCAGCTCGGACGTCGTGATCCTCGCGATCCGGCGTCGTGGCAAGGATCTCGGCGCCGGCCCGGTCGACCTCGTCGAGGGCGACCTCCTGCTCGTGCACGGCGCCTGGTCGGCCGTGGACTCCCTCGTCGACCACCGCGACGTCGTCGTCGTGAACAGCCCTGACCTCGTGCGTCGTCAGGCTGCGCCGCTCGGCAGCCGCGCCCGGCGCGCGGTCGCCGTCCTCGCGGTGATGATCCTGCTCCTGGCGCTCGGGCTCGTGCCGGCGTCCATCGCCGGGCTCGGTGCCGCCCTCGCCATGGTGCTGCTGCGCGTGATCTCCGGTCCGCAGGCCCTGCGCTCCATCTCCTGGCAGACCGTCGTCCTCATCGGCGGGCTCATCCCGCTGTCGACGGCGATCCGCACGAGCGGCGCGGCCGACGTGCTCGCGTCATGGCTGCTGTCGGTCGTGGGCGACGCCGGCCCCATCGTGCTGCTGCTCGCGCTGTTCGTCATGACCGCGACGCTCGGACAGTTCATCAGCAACACGGCGACGGTGCTGATCCTGCTGCCCGTGGCTGTCGCCGCGGCGACGGAGTTCGGCGTGTCCGTGCAGCCGGTGCTCATGACGCTGGCCATCGCCGGCGCGTGCAGCTTCCTCACGCCGGTGGCCACACCGGCCAACATGATGGTGATGGGCCCCGGCGGCTACCGCTTCAACGACTACTGGCGGCTCGGCCTGCCCGTGCTGCTCTGGTGGCTCGCCGTCGCGCTCGTCGTCGTGCCGCTCGTCTGGCACTTCTGACCCGGCCGACGCCGGGGCCGCACCATCAGGCGACGAGGTGGAGCGCCTCGGGATCGCGGGGTGCGATCTCGAGGACGGTGCACTCCAAGGGACCTGCGGGACCCTCGACCACCACGGTGTCGCCCGCGCGGGCGCCGAGCAGCGCCGCACCGAGCGGTGACGAGGCGCTCACGCGGTGGTCGTCGAGCATGGCCTCCACCGCCGGCACCGGCCTCACCCAGGTGCCCTCGCCGTCGACGAGCCGGATGCGGACGTAGCTGCCGAGCTCGACCACGTCGCCCGAGGGCGTCGGCAGAGTGACGGCGCGGTCGAGCAGCCGCTGCAGCCACACGGCCTCGACACAGAGCCGCTCGAGCCGGCTCACGTCGCGCGGATCGCGCCGCCGCGGCTGGTGCCGCGACCCCTCGGCCCGGGCCCTGAAAGCCGTGCTGACGAACCGAAGGTGATGGGGTACTCCCCGCCGATCAGATGTCTGTAGTTTCCGGAAATTCAAATCGTATGTCAACCCCTGTCGCGCAGGTTCCTCCTGCGGCGGCGGCCCTCGCTGGCAGGCTGTCCCCGTGACCAGCGCCCTCGTCGTCATCGACGTCCAGAACGAGTACGTGACCGGCGGGCTCCGGATCGTCCACCCGCCGGTCGACGAGGCGCTCGTGCGCATCGGCGAGGCCGTGGACGCCGCGCACGCGTCCGGCGTCCCGATCGTCCTCGTGCGCCACACCGAGCCCGACCCGAGCGGCGGCATCTTCGTGGCCGGCACGCCGGGGTGGGAGCTGCACGAGGTCGTCGCCTCGCGCCCGCACGACGTCGTGATCGACAAGCAGCTGCCGGGCTCCTTCACCGGCACGCCGCTCGCGGACTGGCTCGAGGAGCGCGACGTCGACCACCTCGTCATCGCGGGCTGGATGACCCACATGTGCGTCGACTCGACCACGCGCCAGGCGATGCACCGCGGGTTCGACGTCACGGTGCTCGTCGACGCCACCGGAACGATCGACGTCGCCGACGACCTGCCGGCGGCGCTCGTCCACCGCGTCGAGCTCGGCGTCCTGGGCGACGGCTTCGCCCAGCTGCGCTCGACCGGCGACTGGGTGGCCGACCTGGCATGAGCGACCGCAGCTCGGTCGCCCGCACCCTCGACCTCAACGCCGACCTCGGCGAGGGCATCGCGACGTCCACGCTCAGTGCCGACGCGGTCGACGAGGCCCTCCTCGCCATCGTGACGAGCGCCAACGTCGCCTGCGGGGGCCACGCCGGCGACAGCGCGTCGATGCGCCACGTGTGCGACGTCGCGGTTGAGCGCGGCGTCGCGATCGGCGCGCAGGTGTCGTACGTCGACCGCGCGGGCTTCGGCCGCCGCCGGATCGAGGTCGAGGCAGCAACGCTGCAGCAGCAGCTGCTCGAGCAGCTCGGGGTGCTGCGCGCCCATGCCCGCGCCGCCGGCGGCCGAGTGGCGTACCTCAAGCCGCACGGCGCCCTCTACAACGCGGCGGCCGAGGACGAGGCCGTCGCGGAGGTCGTGGTCGCCGCGGTGCTCGCCGACGGCGACGACCATCGTCAGCTGCCGGTGCTGACCCTCCCCGGCAGCGTCCTCGCAGTGCGCGCGGCCTCGGCCGGGATCGAGGTGGTCGGCGAGGCGTTCGCCGACCGCGCCTACACGTCGTCGGGCCGCCTCGTGCCGCGCTCGCACGACGGCGCGGTCGTGACGGATCCGGATGCCGTCGTGGCACGGGTCCTGCGCCTCGAGGCCGACGGTGTCATCCGCAGCGCCGACGGCGTCGACCTCGCCGTCGGCGCGCGCTCGGTGTGCCTGCACTCCGACACCGACGGCGCGGTCGACCTCGCCCGGACGGTGCGCCAGGCGCTGTGGGCGGCCGGGGTGCTGCTCGTGCCCTTCGCGGGCGTGCGATGACTGCGCCCCGCGCCGTGTCGCGCGTCGCGCGCTGCGGCGATCGCGCCCTGCTGCTCGACTGCGCCGACCCGGCCGCGCTGGCCGACGCGATCCTCGCCCAGGCCCTCGACGGCGTCCTCGAGGCTGTGCCCGGTGCCGCCACCGTGCTCGTGCGGCACGCCGCGGACGCCGACGCCGTCGTGCTCGGTCGCGCGCTCGCCGCCGTCGTCCCCGCAGTGCGGACCCCGGATGCAGCAGCCGTCGTCACCATCCCGGTGCGCTACGACGGCCCGGACCTCGACGACGTCGCCGAGTTAGCGGGGATCTCGCGCGAGGCCGTGGCCGCGCTGCACCAGGAGGGCGAAGCTCGAGGTCGCCTTCTGCGGCTTCTCCCCCGGCTTCGCCTACCTGCGCGGGCTCGACCCCCGCCTGCACGTCCCGCGCCTCGCCACGCCGCGCACGCGGGTGCCCGCAGGGTCGGTCGCCGTCGCGGACGTCTGGTCGGCCGTCTACCCGCGCGAGTCCCCCGGCGGCTGGCGGATCCTCGGCACCACCGACGCCGTCCTCTGGGACGTGCGGCGCGACCCGCCCGCCCTGCTCGCCCCCGGCACCCGCGTGCGCTTCGCGGCGGTGGCGCCGTGATCGAGGTGGTCTCCACCGGGCCGCTGACGCTCGTGCAGGACCTCGGCCGCCCCGGCCTCGCGCAGTACGGCGTCGGACCGTCCGGTGCCTTCGACCGCGGAGCCCTCCGCCTGGCGAACCGCCTCGTCGGCAACGTCGAGGACGCCGCCGGCCTCGAGTCGCTCGGAGGAGGCCTCGAGATCCGGGCGCAGGCTCCGCTGGTCGTCGCCGTCACCGGCGCGGCCGGCCCCTTGCTGCTGCGCTCGGGCGGCTCGGTGCGTGGCGCCGACCGCCGCTCCCCCCTCGCGCTCGACGCCGGCGACAGCCTGCGGCTCGACCACCCGGCGGACGGCCTGCGCAGCTACGTCGCCGTGCGCGGCGGGGTCGCCGTCGCGCGGACGTTCGGCAGCGCCGCCAGCGACACCCTGGCCGGGCTCGGCCCGGCCCGAGTGGCGGCGGGCGACCGGCTGCCCGTCGGTTCGGCCGGGCGCCACCATCCGCACGTCGACCACGCGCCCGAGCGGCGGGCGACCGGGCCGCTGCGCATCGTGCCGGGGCCGCGGGACGGCTGGTTCGCGGACGGCGCGCTCGACGTGCTGCTCGCGAGCAGCTGGACCGTCACGCCAGCGAGCGACCGCATCGGCGTACGCCTCGACGGGCCGCCGCTGGTCCGGCGGGACCCCGGCCGCGAGCTGCCGAGCGAGCCGGTCGTGACGGGCTCCCTGCAGGTGCCGCCCGACGGCCGTCCGGTGCTGCTCGGCCCCGACCGTCCGACAACCGGTGGATATCCGGTCATCGGAGTCGTGATCGACGACGACGTCGACCGCGCCGCGCAACTACGCCCCGGTGATCAGCTGCGCTTTTCCTTGCGCTGACAGGGTTTTCCAAGATCTGTCCAAGATTCGTCCCGGGTACGCAGGGTGACGTCGACCGCGACACGCCCCCGGTCGGAGCAATCCCGAAGCGTGACCACCCGAACGGTCCACGATGAATCCACCAGCAAGGACGAAGACTTCTACTGACCGAGGAGGTGATGACCATGACGACGCTTGAGCGCACCGCAGGTGCACGCGACGTGATGGAGCTGTTGCGCCAGGGAGTGCCCCTGACGCTTCTGCTGGACCTCGCCGATCCACGTGGTCCCCGATCCTTGGAGCTCCTGCTCCTGGAGAGGGATGCCGCATAGCGAGAGGTCCCACCGTCCGCTCCCGCCGCAGGATCGGACACCGAGGCCCGACGGCCCGTGAACCGTCGGACCGGTCCCTGAAACGGGCCCCCATAACTCAATTTCATCCCCGGCTCACACCCGGTGTATCCTTACCCCGCACCTTGCGCCGCTAGCTCAACTGGCAGAGCAGCGGACTCTTAATCCGCGGGTTGTAGGTTCAAGTCCTACGCGGCGTACGTGTGCAGAGGCTCGGTCTTCGGACCGGGCCTCTGCTGTTTCACCTGCGGCGATACCCGATTTGGGCTCGTCTTCTGAACCCATAGACAGAGCCTCCAGAGACCCTGCCTCGAGGGCGTCTTCAGGGGACCTGGGTTCATTCTGGGTTCGGCGGTCTGTGCGCGGGACCAAGGCGGCTGCGGCGGTGGCGGCTTGCTGGCCGACCCCTTCGAGTAGGTGCGAGTAGGTGTCCGAGGTGATCGCGAGTGAGCTGTGTCCGAGTCGCTTGCTGACAACGGCCATCGGGACGCCGGCGGCGAGCATGAGGCTGGCCTGCCCGTGGCGTAGGTCGTGGAGCCGCACCGGTCGGAGCCCGGCAGCGTCGGAGAGTTCGCGGAAGCGTTTGGTGACGGTCTCGGGGTGCAGCGGCGAGCCGTCCTCCTTGGTGAAGACGTGGCCGCTGTCGACCCAGGCGCTCCCCCACTCGTCGCGTTGCTGCTGCTGGCGAAGCTGGTGGCTGAGCAGAGCACCGATAGTGGCTTCGTCGAGGTCGACGACACGGTCCTGACCGCTGGCGGTCTTGACCGGGCCGACGTGTGTGGCGTGACCGAGCTGCACGATCTGACGGCGGACGACCAGCCGGGACCGTTCGACGTCGATGTCGTCCCACCGCAGGCCGAGGAGCTCACCACGTCGTAGGCCGGTGAAGGCCGCGACCTCGTAGACCGGGCCGAGGGGGTCTGAGGCGCAGTGGTCGAGGAACGCACCGAGCTCGTCGGCTTCCCACGGTTGCACGTGGGGTCGGGTAACCCGGGGGAGTTCGACGTCGACGGCGGGGTTGTAGGGGATGTAGCGGGCCCGCTTGGCGCTGGCGAACGCGGAGCGCATGGTGGCGTGGATGCGCCGCACCGTCGCCGGCCCCGGCGTGCGCCCCTTCTCCTTCGGCACGGCCGCGAGGCGGAGGACTTCCTCGACGTGCGGAGGTCGCACGTCGCGCAGGCGGAGGTTGCCGATGACGGGGGTGATGTAGCCGGTGATGTGCCAGCGGTAGGAGCGCTCGGTCGTCGGGCGCAGGCCGTTGGCGACCTTCTTGGCCAGCCAGTCGGTGAGGAACTCGCTCACCGTGAGGTTGCGGTCATCGGTCCAGGCGCCGGTGTTCTGCGCTTCCGCGAACGCGGTCAGCGCGGCCTGGGCGTCGGCCTGGGTCGCGAACCCGCCCCGCTTGACCTGGCGGCGTTTCCCGTCGGTGCTGCGGGTCTCGGCGGCGAAGTACCAGCTGCCGTGCTTGCGCTTGCACGCCAACACCTTCCCGGCCTCGTTCGTCACCGGCGCGCAGGGGCAGCGCTTGAAGGTGAACCCGCCACTCATGCGACACCCCTCCTCGATCCCCGAACCACTGGCACAGGCGCCTGCCCGTGGGTCCCGTCGTTGATTGTCGGCTCCGCCGCCGACACCGGCAACGCCCTCGCGATGGTTCCGTGGACGTGACTCGCACCCTGCCCGGGTCCCGCGTCAGAGGCGGGTTCCCGTTCGGCACCGAGCAGGCGGACGAGCGGCTCGGTCGGGATCTTGATCAACTTCCCCACGTGGAGCACGGTGGTGGGCCACTCCCCTCGGCGGACCAGCTCGTAGGCCAGCGAGCGGCCGATGCCGAGGACCTTCGCGGCGGTGGGGACGTCCAGGACGGGTGGGAGTTCGTCGAGCTCATTGCGGTTCATCTCGGCCTCCGGGTGGGGTTGTCTCGGGCTCGGGACTGATGAGTCCCTCTATCTGGAGGTGTGCACGACATATCGGCAACACCGAGTTCGCTGGGCCACGATCCGGACACGATCCGCATCGCCGTCCGCGCACGTCCGTCTGCTCTCGCGTGGTGGTGAAACGCGGCGTTCCTGCGGGGTCATCGGCTGATCCCGTGGTCGCGTCCATAGCGGTGGCCGTGGCTGTGGCTGCGGTGGGGTGGGTCGCGGTCGACGGTGAACGGTTCCTGTGCCCGCGTGGGCTGGGTGGGGTGGAGCCGGGGGTCGTCGGGGCCGGTGTAGGCGTTGGGGTCCTTCACGTCTCTGCTGTCCCAGGTGGCCCACTCCTGGCGGCGGCGTCGCCGAGCCTGGGTCTCGTCGCTGTCGCGCTGGGTGGTGTCGGCGTCGACGACGGCGGCGTGTTGGGTGACGGTGGCGTCCTGGGTCCCGAGGTAGGTCAGAGCCTGGTCGAGGTCGCCTTCGCTGCGCCGCACCGCAGCCTCTGCGGTGGTGCGGCGTTTGCGGGCCCAGAACGGCACCCGCTCGAGCTCCGCCCGCTGGGACTCCAGCTCGGTCCTGACTCGGGTGACGTGATCGGCTGCCATGTCGCGGCGAGCCCGGGCGCCGGCGAGGGCGTCGCGGTTGCGTTGGTGCTCGCGCGGGATCGCCGGGCTGGGCCGGGCTGCCTCCTCGCGGGCCCACGCCGCCTCGCGCGCGGCGTGGACGGGCGGGTCGAGGAGGGCGTGCGCGGCACGCTCGCGTCCGCTGGTCGCGACCGCGCGGGCGAGCATGGCGAGCGCGGCGTCGAGGTCGGGCCGTGCGAGCTGCACCCCGGGGCTGGAACTGGTCATGGCGTCACCCTGGGCTGGCACCCCTTGCCGCGAGCCTGGCCACGGTTCCTGCCCGTCGACCGCCAGCCCGGCGGCCAGGGGTCCGGGGTATGGACGCGACCCTGGCCCTGCCCCGGCCTTCGTACCGGATGCTGTCGGCGGGTGCCGGTGGGGGCCGGCGTCTCCGGTGGCCAACTCCGGGGTGGTGTGGACGTGGTTCTCCAGGCGCCCGCGCGACATCGCGACGTAGAGGTGCTCCCGGTCGAGGCCGGCGCGGGCCAGGACGATGCCGACGTCCGCGGTCGCGCCCTGCGCGCCGTCGATCGTGGCGGCCCACCCGTACTCCGCGTGCCGGGCCAAGTAGGCGCCGGGGAGGGTGAGGGTGCCGCGGCCACGCAGGTCCGCCACGACCAGCCCACCGGTGTCGCTGGCGGCCAGGACGCGGAACCGGTCCCCATTGCGCAGGGTCTCGCCCCCGATCCGGGTGCGGCTGTCGTTCTTCTTCGCCAGCAGCACGTCCCCGGCCCGCCAGGACCGCTGCTCGACCTGGCCACGAGTCGACGCCGATCGGGTAGCGATGACGGCGAGGTTGGGGCCGGTGACAGCGCCGGTGGCGATCGCGACAGCGCGGGCGCGGGCGTTGAGCGCGTTCACGTCCGTCCACGCCCGCGCCAGCATCAACGCATCCCGCCCGGTGATCGTGGCTGTATGCCAGCGGTCGAAGACCGCGTCCGCGGCGTCCTCACTCGACGCCGCCGGGTGGACCCGCCCCCGCTGCGCATAGATGTCCAGGACGCCCGCGTCGCCGGCTCGTAGGCGCAGTGTGGCGGCGGCTTCCCACGGGTGGGTGAACCGGTGCAGCTCGGTAAGCTCGATGACCTGACCGCTCAGCTTGTGGGTGAGGTGCTCGAACATGCCACCGGGGGCGTTGACCGCACCGATCTGCCCCGGGTCCCCGACCAGGACAAGACGTGCTCGGTGCTTCGCGACGTAAGCGGTGAGGGCGTCGAGGTCCGCGGTGGTGAGCATCGAGGCCTCATCGACCACGATCACCTCTCGCCGCATGTATCCCGGATCGGACGGGACCTTCACTGGCGTCGGGTTGGTCGCCTCGTTGAGCAGCCAGCGGGCCACGGTCTGACCCGGTGCGCCGGTCGCCTTCGCGAGCTCGGCGGCGGCACGCGCGGACGGGGCCAGCGCGGTCACGTCCTTCCAGTCGTTGCCCCAGACCACCGTGGCCGCGGCCAGGGTGGTGGTCTTCCCCGCCCCCGCCGGTGCGGTCATCACCGTGACCAGGTCACGAGTCGCGATCAGGCGCACCACCGCCCGGGCCTGCTCCTCGGAGAGCCCCGCCTCGCCGGACAGCAGCAACGCGACGAAGTCCGGGCGCAGCCGCTCCGGGGACCGGAACCCACCCGTCACCGCCCGGTCCAGGATCCGAGCCTCGGTCTCCACCAGCTCCCGCGACGCGTAGCGGGCATCGGAAGCGCGCGCGGTCACCCCGGACGGGTCCGCACCCAAGGACACCGCGCCGGAGAGCCCGACCTCGGTGAGCGCGAGGTCGGTGATCTCCTCCACCCACGCCACGGCATCGGCCGCCGACCTCAGCCGGGGGTCCCCCGTCGTCGGGACCCGCGACGCGACCGCGACGGCCAGGTCCGCACGGGACCAGATCGCCTTGCGCCGCCCGACCTCGGTCACCGAGTCCACCAGCACCGCTCCCGACCACCCGGACGGCACCGGAACGTTTCTCGCCTGGGCGTTCGCGGTCCGGACGGAGTCCGTCACCGCGTCCGCCTCGAACCCCAACGCCGCCGCCTGCGCCGCCCATAGGGCACGACGGTCACCCTCGGGGACGGGTGCGTCCTTCGCCGGCCTCGTCGAGAGCACCGCCGTCTTGATGATCCGCGCGCGCTCCGCCGCGGACACCGGGCGGCCGAGGGCGTCCTCGGCGTCGGCGATCGTCGGGACCGCGTCCGCCAGCACCGCGGACGTGCGCGAGGACCACGCGGCCATGAGCGGCTCGGGGACGCCGGCGATCTCGGCCTGACCGTGCTCGGACACCGGCCCGAACGACACCGGCAACCGCGCGCTCAGCTCCGCCCGCAGCGCGGTCTGGTAGATCACACCCGCGGACTTCTTGTGGTGGAAGATCTCGTGCCCGTCCAACGTACGCCACGCCCCATCGACGCAGCGGACCTTGTTCACCACCAGGGCATGGGTGTGCAGCTGCGGATCCCCCGTGCGCGACGTCCGATGATCGAAGCACGCGGCCGTGAACCCAGCCGAGGAGATCTGCTCGACACCGTCACGGCCACGTCGCGACAGCGACGCATGGGTCTCGAGGTAGCCGAGCGCGGCGTTGACCGCCGCGGCATGTGCCGCGTCGATCGCGGCCATCGTCCGGGCGTCACCCAACGCCCACAGGGTGCTCACCGACTTCGGTGCCGAGAACGTCAGGTCGTACCCCGTGACCGCATCCGCGCGCCAGGCTGACCCCAGCGCGACACCTGTTGTCGGGGACAGGGCGCGACCGAACAGTGCTTCGAGTTCACGCTCCTGCACCTCGGCACCTGCTGTGAGGCCGAGCTGCGCGAGGCCGGACCCATGCCAGCGGCCAGGGGTGTCGCCGTGCTCGGCGTAGTACTCGCACGCACCACCCGCGACGCTGCGCTGGTAGTACCGCCAGGAGGAACGACCGATCTTCGCACTGGACAACACGAAACATCACAACCCGGAAACCCGTTGAGCCACAATGGAATCAGGGCCAGACGGTACACGCCGCCGATGCACATGTCTGCTTCGATTTGCGGCAGGTGGCTGTCACTGGTCGGGCGCGATGATCGGTCGGTGACGGCGTGGCAGTGGACGGTCTCGACTGGACGGAGGCGGACGATTCGTCTCGGGTGGTCGACGTTGGAAGTTGATGTCGCGTTCGCGCGTGTCGTCGGCGACGGACCGCCGATGGGCCGCCGCTCCGGCTGCCCCGCGTCGCGCGACCCACGGCCTCGCCGAAGCCCCGCAGACCCCCGCCACTCCGAAGGAACCACGCGAGCCAGCGCCGATGATCTCTATAGCGCTATCGCCCAGCGATTCGATAGGCACGATGCGACCGCGCCTGAGGTGAGAGCAGTCCAGGAGCGTCTGACTAACGCGCGCAGGGTCACGCGGCGCAGCGTCCGGTAACTGAGGGGAACGAGACGAGACACAGCTCAATCGATCGCGTCGAGTATCCATCGAGCCGCAAGTTCCCACTCCCCCAAGGGAAGAAGGGTAGGTACCAAGACCCGCCTCCTCCTGCGGTGTTTCAGCACGTCAGATGCTTGTCGAAGTGCAGGCGGCGGGGGTCGAACCGGGTTGGAGCCCGGGAATCCGTTGGTACTCGGCACGTTCGAGCACGGGGCGGACATGGATGTAGCGGGACGGACGTGGTCCCTTCGTGACCCCCTATTGACACCGTCAACGCCATTCGTTCGCCATGGCGGGAGCGCACGTCCCCTCCCGTCACACCATCGGCCGGCAGGGCGTGAGTTCGTGCCCGTGACCACGAAAGAAAGTGTCCCGTTTCTGGCCTCTGCTCAAGTCCGCCCTCGGGCACATTCGATGGCCGAACGCTGTCACCGACCCAGGAATCCCGCCGCTCCGAGCGGTTGCGTTTCAAGGGCGGCCAAACGAGCAACTCCGTCCAGGACAATCGCCGCGTCCGGCGCCATCTTGGCGAGCGTCAGGGACATCTTGAGACTCGCCGGGATCGTCAATCGCAGGGACTCTCGGGCAAGATCAGCCGCCCGGGCGGCACCGTCGCAGCCTGCCCGACGCCACTGCAGCGGGCCGGGATCAACAAGCCGCACCGCAGGGACCGCGCTTGGACGCAGGTTTGCTCCCGACGGCGCCCCGCGTCGGGGGACTGCCTGCTGGTGGGGTGCAGTTTGTGCGCTCGGCCTCTGGGCAGGGAGTGGCCGTCATGGCGGCAGAATCTGGACGCGCCCGTTGAGCAAGCGAGCGGGGTACGTCCTGACTGGTTTGGTTGCCGGCAGGTTCAGCGCGGCTCCGGTACGCAAGTCGAACCTTGACCCGTGCATCCAGCACTCGATCGTACGGTCGGCGACATCTCCCTCGGACAGAGGCACGGCCGCGTGGGTGCACTCGTCGTGCACGGCGTAGATCTCCCCGCACGTGTACACGAGGCAGACCGCGACGCCCTCGACAAGGATTCCGAGTGGGACATCGGGTTCAAGGTCACGGAGCTCGCGAACGGTTAGCCACGTCATGTGCTCACCTCACCTGTGGCGCTGCGCGCCACGCGGGCGTCGATGAGATCCCATGTCTCCCCGTCCAGGGCGATGGCTGCGGCGGGGAAGATCCCGTTCTCCTCCCGGTCGATGTGGTGGCGCATCAGCATCTCCAGCGTGGCGGCCGCCTCGAGATCCCCGCCGGACACAAGGGCGAGTAGCGAGTCGAGCTCGCGGTGCTCCGCACAGAGCGAGTCGATGGGAGCGGTGAACTCCGAATCACACCGCAGTTCAGCGAACAGGCCGACCTCCTCGCGGACCGCGTGCGGCTCGAGCAGCGCAGCGACCACTGCTGCCGCGGTCCGTGCCGCGGCGGCGTCCCCCACGGCTGCCGCGCGGCTGAGCAGGCCGGTCGCATTGATGATCGCCTCGTGCTCGGACATGAGCTGACCGATGACAGTGATGGCGCGGCACCCGCAGTAGGAGCACATGGCTAGCGGGTCCGGGTGAGCCGGACCCGCCAGGCGTCGGGTCCGCGCTGGTCGTAGGACACTCCGAAGGCGCCGGGCTCCCGCTCCTCGAGCTGCCTGAGCAGGGGTAGCGGGTCGTGAGGCGCGACCAGGACGAGGGAGCCCGCGAGGGGAACCGCACCGACGGCACCGAAGACCGTCGCATGTCGGATGGCGTGCGGAACGTCTCGGACGTCGAGGACCGGCGCGTCCTGGTCGCCGTCCGACCCACCGCAGCCGCACGCCGCCCCATGAGTCTCGGCGGAAACTGTCGCTGCGGCCGGGCGATCGCGATGGTCCGGGGGATCTTCCCGTACGTGTTGCTCGTCGGCTCCGAGCAGTTCGTGCATCCCGGTCAGGATCTTGGTCAACGACACCGACGGGTCGGCGGCGATCCGCGGCAGGAGCAGGTCGTTCTCCTTGGCGAGATGTACATCGAACAGCACGCGCAGGGCGTTCGCCCCCGCGGCCGCTCGCACCGGGTTCTCGGTCGCACGGACCTCTGCGACCAGGCTCTCTAGGACCCGGTGCTCGGCGAGCATCGACTCGACTAGGAGCCGGGCTCGCTCGTCGGACACGGCCGCCGGGTACAGGGTGGACTCCTCCGCCGCTGCGTGCGCAAGCAGCTCGCCGGTGCAGAAGTCCAGCAGGCGGTGCCGGGCGGTGTCCGCGGCGTTCACAGCCACTCCGCGCACGCCCGCGGCGGCGGTCAGGAGCGCGTCCGTGAGCGAGGTCAGGGCGCCGGCGAGTTCGGCGTGGTGTCGGACGACGGCGGCCACGGCGTCGGACTCGGCCTCGCTTGACGCGAGGACCACCCCGGTTCGCGACGATGTCGTAGCCGCAGGAGTGCCACGGTTCGGGGTGGTCTGCGTGATGTCCACGACGTTCTCCTCAGTTGCGCCGACGGGTAGCCGGCTGCCTCATTATTTAATACACTGTTGTACGTGGAAATTCTAGGGCCGGCGCCTGCTCGGTACGACACAGCGGCGGTGCCGCTGTCCCCGCAGCGCGCCCGCGTGCTCGAACATCTGCAGGGGTCCGCTGCGGCGGTCACGGTGGAGTCGCTGGCGACGCGACTGGTCCAGCACCCCAACACGGCGCGCAAACACCTCGAGGGCCTCGTCGCGCGGGGGCTGGCCACGAGGTCACCGGCGCCGATCCTCGGTCGCGGCCGGCCCGGGTGGCAGTACACCGCGGCCCTTGGCCAGGCCGAGCCCGACCCTCGGGTCCGCGACTATGCCGGCCTCGCTGGGGCGCTGGCAGCACACATCTCGCGCACGAGCAGCGACCCTGGGGCTGACGCGCTGGCCGCGGGCGACACCTGGGGTCGCTCACTCGTCACCGACCCGTCGGCCCGGAGCCCCACGCACGCCCGTCGCCAGGTCGTCGGCCTGCTTGCCCGCCTCGGGTTCGACCCCAGCGGCGACGCCCGCGGCGCCAAGGTCCGGTTGCGGCGTTGCCCGCTCCTCGACGTCGCCCGCGCCCAACCCGACATCGTCTGCCCGCTACACCTCGGCCTCGTCCGTGGAGCCCTGGCCGAGCTGGGCGGGGACCCGCAACGCGCCCACCTCCGTCCCTTCGCCGAGCCGGGCGCCTGCCTGCTGCACCTCAACGATCCGATCGCCTGAGCACCGGCACGACACGCGTGACCCGGCACCCTCGACCTCCAAGCACGGGAAGGAACACCGCATGAACAAGATCTCGCTCGACGCCGTCGCCCGCGAACAGCTGAGGCTCGCCCATCGCGCGGCCAGCGGACGCAGCGCCGAAACGGTCTACGGAGGTCACGAACGCGTGCTGCGCCAGACCCTGATCGCCCTGACCGCGGACACCACCATGGCCGAGCACGAGAGCCCCGGTGACGCGACCCTCCTCGTGGTTGTCGGCCGTGTCCGACTCTCCTCCGGCAGCGACGAGTGGGAGGGGCGGGCCGGGGACCTGCTCGTGATCCCCGCGGCACGCCACACCCTCGACGCGCTCG
Organism: uncultured Actinomycetes bacterium; assembly: GCA_963843975.1. Taxonomy (GTDB): domain Bacteria; phylum Actinomycetota; class Actinomycetes; order S36-B12; family CAIYMF01; genus Longivirga. The sequence goes on from CAWJMG010000003.1 coordinate 1,617,958, forward strand.
AGGACTCCGCCGTCCTGCTCACCGTGGCCAAGACCCCATGACGATGCCCGAGCACGTGTGCGACGGAGAGGACCTCCACACGGACCTGACCCACCTCCACGAAGCCCTCACCGTGACCCGCTCCGAGGCTCTCGCCGATCCCCGCAACCAGGTCGAAGGGCTCGACCAGGCGGCGTGCGGTCCACACCTCAAGCACCTCGCCGAGCTGGCGGCGGCCGCCGCCGCGGGGTGGCGCCTCCGCCCGCGACTGGCGCGGCGACGTCCTCGCTCAGGTCGGACCGTCGGCGGCCGGGCCGTTGGACAGCGCGGAGATCTGCATGCGCCAAGCCGGCCTCTGGCCATGGAGACCCTGACCGCGATGCCCACGCACGGTGGTGGCCCTGCCGCTGCCTGACGGCGTCATCGCCACGCGGTCGGAGCGCCTGGAGGATCCGGTTCGTTGCTTCGCGGAGCGCCCTGTTGTCTATGGGCTCACGGTGGCCGGGCCAGCTCTCATCGCGATCTGTGCCTTCACGGTCTCAGCCCGATCCGGGCCGAGGCGACGGCGATTGCTGTGCTGGGCTCGGCATCTCCTGCTCCTCGCAGTTCTCTGGAACCGTCCCGGCTACCGAGCGCCGTCGTCGGCAACCCTGAGGACCCGCGATCACAGCGATCGCCGTCGCAAGCGGACCTGGGCCAGCCACGCGCGTCGCTGCCGACCGGGGTGGCGGCGCAGCCACGTGATGGCGGCACGGCAGGGACTGAGCCTCCGCCCGGAACGAGGCGTGCGCAGATCATGCACAACGGCAGCTCGGCAGACGCGTCGCACGAGATACTCCACCACGTGACCGCGGCAGCAACCCCGCACGTGACTGAGTCTCGGGCGCAGCGCATCCGCGCCGGGGTGAGCGGCCTTCACCCTGGCTACTTCGCCCTGGTCATGGCCACGGGCATCATGTCGATCGGAACCAGCACCGCCGGGGTGGGCTGGCTGTCGCTGTCACTGCTGTGGCTGGCCGTGATCTGCTACGTCATCCTGGTGCTGCTCCTCGCATGTCGCCTGATCGCCTTCCGGCACGACCTGGTGAACGACCTCAGCGATCCGGCGAGAGCCTTCGGGTTCTTCACGTTCGTGGCCGCCACGAACGTGATCGGAGCCCGGCTGGTCGGCGATGGGCATCGCGAGGTCGTCGTCGGGCTGCTGGCGGTGTCGTCCCTGGCTTGGCTCTTTCTGGGGTACTTGATCCCGGCCATGGTGGCGCACCGGCCCAGGACCGACCCGGCGTTGCGCGGGGTCAACGGGAGCTGGTTCATCTGGGTCGTTGCCAGCCAGTCCATCGCCGTGCTGGCTGCGACCCTCGAGCCACAGGTCGACGTGGGCCGGCGCGAGCTGGCGCTCGTCGCGGTGTTCTCCTGGTCGGTCGGGCTGTTCCTCTACGGCACCGTCGGTGTGCTGGTGGTCGTCCGGCTGCTGATGTTCAAGATTCAACCGGTTGAGGCCACCCCGCCGTACTGGGTGGCGATGGGTGCCACCGCTATCAGCGTGGTGGCGGGGTCGAAGATCGTCGAGATGGCGAAGGCACCCATGGTCACGGCCACCAGCGCCCTGATCGCTGGCCTGGCCGTGCTGTTCTGGGCCTTCGGAACGTGGCTGATCCCGGCGCTGCTCGCCGTCGGCTATTGGCGGCATTTCCGGCACCGCGTCCCGCTGGTGTACGAGCCCTCGATGTGGAGCATCGTGTTCCCACTCGGCATGTACGGCGTCGGCTCTGCGTACCTCGGTGAGGTTGACGACCTGCCGATCGTCAAGGCCATCGGTCACGCCGAGATCTGGGTGGCGCTGGCGGTGTGGGCGATCGTCTTCGGTGCGATGCTGCACCACCTCGCGCGCACCGTGTTCAGGGCCGACCCACCTCGTTGAGCCGTCATCTACCGACTGTTGCCGCTCCCGAGATCTTCAGAAGCGCTCCGCAGCCGTGTGGGCGGCGACGTGGTCGATCACCTGAGCGTCGGGCTACTCATGACCGCAGCGTGCGAGAGCTACCCCGCGGTACACCGCACCTCAGACCGGCGGGTGCGGTCGAAGGAGCGCCACATCAGCCCGTAGCGCCCTGCTCTCCGAGCAGGTCGACGAGCACGATCGCATGACTGGTCTCGAGGCGCCTGGAGGCAGTGAGCAGCGTGACGTTCCTGCGCTTGGCGAGGGTACGCAGGTGGCGCACGGCTTCGATTCGTTCGGGATCCTCGAGCTCGGTCCGGTATCGCTCGCGGAACTGTTCGAACAGTTCGGGGTCGTGTCCATACCAGGTGCGGAGTTCCACCGACGGGGCGACGGTCTTGCACCACTCGTCGAGATCCGCCCTCACGTGGGACAGGCCTCGAGGCCAGAGCCGGTCGACGAGCACCCTGGCGCCGTCGCCCCACACGCGCCCGTCGTAGGCGTGTCCCACTCGGATCTTGTGCGGGTGTGACATGCGCCGGCTCCTCTCGTGCACCTCAACGCACGAGCGGGGTCACGCGAGCCAGGCAGCAACCGCTACCAAGGCGAACATCGCGAGCTCGACCAGCCCGATGACCTTGGCTCGCGCGGGACGCCGCCCGACGAGGAACGCGCGGACGGCCAGTGCGGCGAACGGCACGACCAGGGCCCAGCCTTCGGGCAGCCCCCACTTCGCGGCCAGTGCGACCGAGACCACCACCGACGAGACGGCGAACGCACGAGAGGCTCGTGCGTACCGCGGATCTCGTCGTTCGCGGATCAGTGCCTTCACGTGCAGCGTCGAGCCGGCCAGCACCAGCCAGCAGACGACGGTGAGGACGGCGATCTGCGCGGGCACGGTGCCGGGCAGCGGCACCGTGCTCGCGGCGGTGCTCACCGCCCACGTGACCGGGACGAGCAGTGCGCACTCCGTGACGACGACGAGGTCGTTGGCCAGGGCACGCTCGTTGTTGCGCCGTGCGTAGCGGACGTTCACCGCGACGAGCGCGAAGAGCACCACCCCCACCCAGGCGAGCCACGGGAACCGGAGAAGCAGGAGTGCAGCGGGTACCGCGGCGAGGGCGGCCCACAGCACGAAGGGGCGTCGGAATCGTTCGGGGCGGCGGTCGCGCAGCAGGCGCCCGCCCGCGTAGCTCGCGGGGTAGGCCGCGAACCACGCGACCGCGAGCACGACCGTCCACCACGATGGCGTCACAACCGTGCAGGCGAGCACGAGGGGCAGCGCCAGGAACGCCCACGCCCCGTGCTGTGGGGGCAGGACCGGTGCGCGTCGTCGAGCTGCCGGCCGCGGGGCCGTCGAGGTGCTCACTTGTGTTGCACCGGCTCCCATCCGCGGCGCGGCGCGCGCGCTGAGCCCTCGGGATCGCGGCTGCGGTAGACGAGGTAGGGGCGCGTGAGGTAACCGACCGGGGCGCTGAAGATGTGCACGAGCCTCGTGAACGGGATCAGCGCGAAGAGCAGCATCGCGAGCACCGCGTGGATCTGGAACGACGGCGGTGCGAGCACCATGCCGCTCGCGTCGGGGCTGAAGACGAACAGGCTGCGGAACCAGACGGCGACGGTCTCGCGGTAGTTGTAACCGCCCGGGTACTCGCCCGTCACGTTGAGCAGGTTGATCGCCACGGTGTTGTAGACCCCCAGCAGCACGACAGCTGCGAGCATCACGTACATGAGCTTGTCCATGCGCGTCGTCACGGTGAAGACGCGGCCGACGGTGCGCCGGCGGTAGATCAGGATCGCAAGACCCACCACGACCATCACGGCGGCGATGACGCCGAACGTCACCGCGGCCACGTGGTAGAGGTGCTCGCTCACGCCTACCGCGCTGGTCCAGCCCTCGGGCACGACGAGGCCGAGGATGTGCCCGCCGAGAGCCATGAGGATGCCGAAGTGGAACAGCGGGCTGCCGATGCGCAGCAGCCGCGACTCGTACATCTGCGACGAACGCGTGGTCCAGCCGTACTGGTCGTAGCGGTAGCGCCAGAACATCCCGACCGCGAACGCGACCGTGGTGACATACGGCAGCACGACCCACAGGAGGGTCTGGGTGGCGGTCATGTCCGGGCTCCCACTCGCAGCGACTCGACGGGGATGAACGGGGTCAGTCCGACCATCTCGGTCGGAGGCCCGCTCGCAGCGAGCTCGGCCGCCTTCGGTCCGGCCATGCCGGTGGGCACGACCGTCAGCAGGGCTGTGGCGACGTCGGCGTAGGGCGAGTCGAAGCCGTCGAGCGCGTGGTGCAGCAGCTCGAGCCCGGCCCTGTTGCGGCCGAGGATGCCGAGCGCGGCCTCGAGGTCGCCGACGGCACCGAACTCGAGCACCACAGGGAGGAAGTCCGGCAGCTCGCCGTCGTCGATCGTGAACCCGACGCTCTGATAGGCCTCCTTGAAGCCGACGAGCGCCATGCCACGACCGCGGGTGTCGCCGTTGAGGAAGTACGTGAGGTAGAGGCACGCCTTGCGACGACGATCGAAGATCTCGACGTAGTGCTCCTGGGCGCGCAGCACGTCGGTCGAGTCCAGCCAGTCGAGGAACCGTCCGAGCGGGTCGCGGGCGTGCCCGGGGATCTCGGCGAGGTGCTCACGGACCAGCGGGATGCGCTCGACCGTCGCCTGGTCGGGGTAGCTGAGCAGCAGCGAGCACGCGGCGAGCAGGCGGCGGGTCGCGGTCGGGTCGCTCATCGCTCTCCCCCTGCTTCGGGCAGCGACCCGAAGGACTCGGCCTCGGCGCGCTGCTTGGTGAGGTGGAAGCTCTCGATCGACACGGGAATCGGGCCCTTGCCGTTGACCGAGGTGCCCTGCATGCCCGGGCCGCCCTCGTAGTCGAGCGAGCAGCCCGGCGACTCCTCGAGCGCCTCCGCCGCCTCGCGGTGGGCAGCAGGGATGACATAGCGGTGCTCGTACTTCGCGATCGCGAGCAGGCGGTACATCTCGTAGACCTCCTCGCCGGTGAGCCCCACCGCCTCGGCGATCGACTCGTCGGCGTCGCGGCCGAGGTTGATGTCGCGCATGTAGGCGCGCATCGCGGCGAGACGGCGCAGCACGCCGTCGACGACGGAGACGTCGCCGGCCGTCATGAGGTTGGCGAGGTAGCCGATCGGGATGCGCATGGCCTCGATCGCCGCGAACAGGTTGCCCTTGTCCTCGGCGTCGTGACCGGTGTTGGCCAACGCGTCGACCACGGGCGACAGCGGCGGGATGTACCAGACCATCGGCATGGTGCGGTACTCCGGGTGCAGCGGCAGCGCGAGGCGGTACTTCTTCGCGAGCGCGTAGACCGGGGACTTCTGCGCGGCCTCGATCCAGTCCTCGGCGATGCCGTCACGCCGGGCCAGCTCGATGACCTCGGGGTCGTTCGGGTCGAGCAGCAGGTCGAGCTGGGCCTCGTAGAGGTCCTGCTCGTTCTCCACCGACGCGGCGGCCATCACCTTGTCGGCGTCGTAGAGGAAGAGGCCGAGATAGCGGAGACGGCCGACGCACGTCTCCGAGCAGACCGTGGGCTGGCCGACCTCGATGCGCGGGTAGCACAGCGTGCACTTCTCGGCCTTGCCCGTGCGGTGGTTGAAGTAGACCTTCTTGTAGGGACAGCCCGACACGCACATGCGCCAGCCGCGGCACATGTCCTGGTCGACGAGCACGATGCCGTCCTCGGACCGCTTGTACATCGCACCCGACGGGCAGGAGGCCACGCACGACGGGTTGAGGCAGTGCTCACAGATGCGCGGGAGGTAGAACATGAAGGCTTTCTCGAACTCGAACGACACCTGGTCCTCGATGCCCTTGAGCATCGGGTCCTTGTGGCCGTTCTCGGCGGTGCCGCCGAGGTCGTCGTCCCAGTTCGCACCCCAGCGGATCTCCATGTCCTTGCCGGTGATCATCGACTTCGGCCGTGCCACGGGCACGGTGTCCATCGGCGGCGAGCTGATCAGCGTGTCGTAGTCGTAGGTCCACGGCTCGTAGTAGTCGTCGAGGCCGGGGAAGCTTGGGGTTGCTGAAGATCTGGGTCAGCCGGTGCCAGCGGCTGCCGCTGCGCAGGCGCAGCTTGCCGCGCTTGTTGAGGACCCACCCGCCCTTCCACTGCTCCTGGTCCTCGTAGCGGCGCGGGTAGCCCTGACCGGGCCGCGTCTCGACGTTGTTGAACCAGACGTACTCGACGCCGCGCCTGTTGGTCCACGTCTGCTTGCACGTGACCGAGCAGGTGTGGCACCCGATGCACTTGTCGAGGTTCATCACCATGCCCACCTGGGCCATGACTCTCGTCATCAGTACTGAACCTCCTGCGAGCGGCGACGGATCGTGGTGACCTCGTCGCGCTGGTTGCCGGTGGGGCCGTAGTAGTTGAAGCCGTAGGACAGCTGGGCGTAGCCACCGATGAGGTGCGTCGGCTTGAGCAGCAGACGTGTCAGCGAGTTGTGGATGCCGCCGCGCTTCCCGGTCTTCTCGACCCGCGGTACGCCGATCGTCCGGTCCTTCGCGTGGTACATGTAGACGGTGCCCTCGGGCATCCGGTGCGACACGACCGCGCGCGCGACGACGATGCCGTTGCGGTTGTGCGCCTCGATCCAGTCGTTGTCCTTGACGCCGATCTTCTCGGCGTCCTCCTTGCTCATCCAGATGTCCGGGCCGCCGCGCGAGAGCGCCAGCATGAACAGGTTGTCCTGATACTCCGAGTGGATCGACCACTTCGAGTGCGGCGTGAGGTAGCGCACCACCACGTGCGACTCGCCGTGCTCGCCGATCCGCGGGTAGCCCGCGAGCGCCGCGAGGTTGAGCGGCGGCCGATAGGTCGGGAAGCACTCGCCGACCTCGGCCATCCAGTCGTGGTCGAGGAAGAAGTGCTGCCGACCGGTGAGCGTGTGCCAGGGCTTCCCGCGTTCGACGTTGATGGTGAACGGGGAGTAGCGGCGTCCGCCGTGCTCGCTGCCGGACCACTCCCACGACGTGATGACCGACTGCGGCCGGCTCTGCGTGTCGGCGAAGGTGATCTGCTTGCCCTCGTGCTCGCGCGCGAGGTCCGCGAGCTCCACGCCGGTGCGCCTCTCGAGCTGCTCGAAGCCCGCGACGGCGATCGCGCCGTTGGAGACGCCGGACAGCGTCAGGATCGCTTCGCACGCCTGCTCCGCCGTCCGCAGCAGCGGCCGACCGTCGGCGACGCCGCCACGCGCGACGCCGTTGACCTTGCGCAGGTGCTCCACGGAATCGGGCTGCTTCAGCGTGACGCCCTTGACCACCGTGCCCAGGGTCTCGACGTTCGGGCCGAGCGCCGTCATCATCGCCGCGATCTCGCCGTAGTTGCGCTGCACCACCGCGAGGTTCGGCATCGTCTTGCCGGGGATCGGCTCGCACTCCCCCGCGCGCCAGTCCAGCACCCGGCCGCCCGGCTGACCGATCTCGGTCGGGGTGTCGTGGGTCAGCGGCGTCGCGACGACGTCGGTCTGGATGCCGAGGCGCGGCCCGGCCATCTCGCTGAAGACCTCGGCGAGCCGGGTGAACGTGTCGTAGTCGCTGCGCGCCTGCCACGGCGGCGCGATCGCCGCGTTGAACGCATGGATGTAGGGGTGCATGTCGGTGGAGGCGATGTCGTACTTCTCGTACCACGTCGCCGCCGGCAGCAGCACGTCGCTGAACAAGCCCGTGCTCGTCATCCGGAAGTCCAGCGACACCAACAGGTCGAGCTTTCCGACCGGTGCTTCCTCACGCCAGGTCACGTCCTTGGGACGCAGGCCCTCCGGCGTCTCCACGTTGTCGATCGCCCCGTCGGCGCCGAGCAGGTGGTGCAGGAAGTACTCGTTGCCCTTGCCCGACGAGCCGAGCAGGTTCGCCCGCCACACGGTGAGCACGCGCGGGAAGTTCTCCGGCGCGTCCGGGTCCTCCACCGCGAACTTCAGCCGGCCGGCCTTGAGCTCGGACACGACGTAGTCCGCCGGCGACATCCCGGCCTTCTCGGCATCAGCGGCCAACGTGAGGGGGTTGCGGTCGAACGTCGGCGATCCCGGCGTCCACCCCATCCGCACGGCCTGCGCGAGGGTGTCGGCGAACGACTGACCGGCGAAGATGCCGGTCCCGAGCGGGGTCGCGACGTCCTCGGCACCGAACGCGTCGTAGCGCCACTGGTCGGTGTGCAGGTACCAGTACGACGTGCCCGCCATCTGACGCGGCGGCCGCACCCAGTCCAGGCCGAAGGCCAGCTGCGCCCATCCGGTGAACGGTCGCGCCTTCTCCTGCCCGACGTAATGCGCCCAGCCACCGCCGTTCTTGCCCTGGCAGCCGGTGAGCACCACCAGCGCGATGATCGCGCGGTAGGTCGCGTCGGAGTGGTACCAGTGGTTCGTCCCGGCGCCGAGCGTGATCAGCGACCGCCCGTTCGACTCCTCCGCGTTGGCCGCGAACTCGCGCGCGATGCGCGTGACGGTCTCGGCCGGGACGGAGGTGATCTCCTCCTGCCACGCCGGCGTGTAGAGGCTCGACGCGTCGTCGTAGCCACCGGCCCACTCGCCGGGGAGGCCGTCACGGCCGACGCCGTACTGCGCGAGAAGCAGGTCGTAGACCGTCGTCACGATGCGGTCGCCGACGCGACGGACCGGCACACCGCGACGGATGATCGAGCCCTGCTCGCTGCCCGCGTCCCCGACGTCGAAGCGCGGCATGTCGACCGCGACCGACTCGCCAGCCGGGTCGTAGAGCGACAGCACCGGCTCGATGCCGTCGAGGTTGAGGTTCCACTTGCCCATGCCGGACTCGTTGTGGCGGAAGCCGATCGAGCCGTGCGGGATGACCGGCTCGTTGGTCCGGCCGTCCATCATCGCGGGCTTCCACTCGGCCGCGTCCTCCTCGAGGCCGAGGTCGGCCGCAGTCACGAAGCGGTCGGGGACCCAGGCGTCCTCGCGCTGACGCAAGGAGATGAGGAACGGCAGGTCGGTGAGGCGCTTGGCGTAGTCGACGAACATCGGCACCTGCCGGTCGACGTAGAACTCCTTGAGCACCACGTGGCCCATGGCCATCGCCAGCGCCCCGTCGGTCCCTGGCGCTGCGGGCATCCACTCGTCGGCGAACTTCGTGTTGTCGGCGTAGTCCGGACTCACCGTGACGACCTTCTGGCCCTTGTAGCGCGCCTCGGTCATGAAGTGGGCGTCGGGCGTTCGCGTCGTGGGGATGTTCGAGCCCCACATGATGAGGTAGCTCGCGTTCCACCAGTCGGCCGACTCGGGGACGTCGGTCTGGTCGCCCCAGATCTGCGGCGACGCGATCGGCAGGTCGGCGTACCAGTCGTAGAACGACAGCATCGTGCCACCGAGCAGCGAGGTGTAGCGCGCGCCGGACGCATGCGACGCCATCGACATCGCGGGGATCGGCGAGAAGCCGGCCACGCGGTCGGGGCCGAACTTCGCGATGGTGTGCACCTGAGCAGCAGCGACGATCTCGAGCGCCTCGTCCCAGGTCGCGCGCACGAGGCCGCCCCGTCCGCGCTGGGAGTGGTAGCGACGCCGCGCGTCCTCGTCGTCGGCGATCGTGGCCCACGCCTTGACGGGGTCGCCATCGTTCGCGGCCTTGGCCGCGCGGTACATCTCGAGCAGGACTCCGCGCACGTACGGGTAGCGCACCCGCGTCGGCGAGTAGGTGTACCAGCTGAACGCAGCACCACGAGGGCAGCCACGGGGCTCGTACTCCGGGGAGTCCGGACCCACCGACGGGTAGTCCGTCTGCTGGGTCTCCCAGGTGATGATCCCGTCCTTGACGTAGACCTTCCAGGAGCAGGATCCGGTGCAGTTCACCCCGTGCGTCGAGCGCACGATCTTGTCGTGCGACCACCGGTCCCGGTAGAAGACATCGCCCTCACGACCACCCACCTCGTGCACCGCCCGGTGGTCGGGCGACACATCGGAACGGGTGAGGAACGAGCGGGCCGAGATGAGTCCGTCGACGATCGGGTCGTCGATGCGAGGCGCGGGGTTCACGTCACTGCTCCCAAGGTCGGTGGTGCGTCCTGCGCTGTGGACGGCTCAGGGGCCGGGCGCAGGTCGGGGCGGTTCAGGTGGGCGACACACAAGTCATCCTTGACGAAGGTGTCGAGCCGGCGCAGGGTCACACCGGAATCGAGTTCGCCGAAGAATCCGTCGAGCATGTCCTGGTGCAGCCGGCAGATCGCCCGGTCCTCACGGGCCAGATCGGCGAACGGGCAATGCGACAGGTACAAGCGGTCGCCGAGGGGGTCGGTCGTCGTCTCGAAGCCGAGCACCTCGAGGCCCTCGACCGCCATCGTGACGCTGTCCTGCATGGTGACTGCGACACCGCCTGGCGCGACCTTCTCGCGCTGGCTGCGTGCCAGTCGGCGACCCGCCGCCACGCCCGGCGACGTACCGGGCTCCTCGCCCGCAATCCCCGCTGCGAGCTCCGCGGCCAACATGCGGTAAGGATCAGTCGGCTCACCATGCGAGGACGATTTGTAGAGCAGCTTCGGCCGTCCCGGGAGAGTCCGGTCCTCACGCACCGCCTCGACGCGCCCCATATCAGCCAGCAGCGCGAGGTGGTAACGGGCGGTGTTCGCGTGCAGACCGGTACCGGAAGTGATCTCGGTGATGGTCAGGGGACGATCAGAGGCATCGAGCAGGTCGAGGACCCGGCGTCGAGAGGAGTCAGCCTGAGCGGGGCCACGCTCGCGTCGGGTGACACGACTGGCGAACGCCATGAGCACCTCCCCACATTGTTCACTGCACGTCAGTTTCTAACGAACAACTGGACTCTATGACACTTCGAACACGTCTGCCGCGGTGAGCAGATGTAAGACAGGTCACTAGTAAATACCATGTCTTGGTCTGGACTTGCCCCGGGCACGAGGTCCTACGGTGGCTGCGATCAGCAAATACCAATCGAGGAGTTGCCATGAGTCTCGCTGCCACCGGGGTCATCCTCGAGCAGCCAGCGACCACGCAGGGTCCCCCGACGCCGAGGCGCTACCGGGTGCTCGTGACCTCGACGATCGCGTTCACGCTCATGTTCGCGGTCTGGCTGCAGTTCGGGATCCTCGGCCTCCCGATCCAGAAGGAGTTCGGTCTCTCCGACACGGCCTTCTACTGGCTGACGGCGCTGCCCGTCCTCAACGGTGCGATCTGGCGCCTGGGGACCGGAATCCTCGCCGACCGCTGGGGTGGCCGGATCGTCATGACCGGCCTCCTGCTCCTCGCGGCGGTCCCGACCTACCTGCTGGCCGGAACCCACAACCCGACGATGCTCTTCGTCCTGGCGTTCCTCATCGGTTTCGCCGGCAACTCCTTCAGCTCCGGCATCGCGTGGAACAGCGCCTGGTTCCCCCGTTCCCAGCAGGGCTTCGCGCTCGGGGTCTTCGGAGCCGGCAACGTCGGCGCGTCGGTCACCAAGCTGATCGGACCGGCGATCATCGCCGGCACCGCTGGTGCGGCGTACTTCGGCGGCTTCGTCAGCGGCGGCTGGCGTCTCGTCCCGGTGATCTACGCCGTCGCTCTCGTGATCATGGCCGCGGTGCTCTGGTTCGTCGCACCCAAGCCCGACCGCACACCGGGGAAGACGATCCCGCTCCGGGTGCAGCTGCTGCCGCTCAAGCACCTGCGCGTGTGGCGCTTTAGCCTCTATTACGTCGCCGTCTTCGGCGCCTACGTCGCGCTGTCGTCCGCGCTGCCCAAGTACTACGAGACCCAGTACGGGGTGGAGCTCTGGCAGGCCGGTCTGCTGACCGCGCTGTTCATCTTCCCCGCGTCGCTGCTGCGGCCGGTCGGGGGCTGGATGTCGGACAAGATCGGCGCCCGCCGGATCATGTACTGGACCTTCGGCCTGATGCTGTTCTCGACCGGTGTCCTCATGATGCCCAGCGGTTTCATCACCATCGACGTCTCCACGAGCAAGGCCGCCGACGGCACCGCCGAAATCCTCCCCTGGCACCTCGGCCTCTGGGCCTTCACCTTCTTCGTCGTCCTGCTCGGCTGCTCGATGGGCATCGGCAAGGCGGCCGTCTACAAGCACATCCCCGAGTACTTTCCCAAGGACGTCGGTGCCGTCGGCGGCCTGGTCGGGATGCTCGGCGCGCTCGGCGGCTTCTTCCTGCTGCCGGTCTTCGGCTACGCCGTGGAGCTCACCGGGATTCCCACCGCGCTGTTCGGCGTGCTGTTCCTGCTGACGCTGGTCTGCACGCTCTGGATGCACCTCACCGTCGTCCACATGCTCCACCGCAACGCACCCGATCTGACCGACGACTTCGAGCAGCGCGAGCTCGAGACCACGTCCACCCGCTGAACCGTCCGAGACCGAGGAGAGCGATCGACATGACCGTCACCACCCCTGAGGCCCGCAAGGGCAGCGAGTGGCTGTCCGACTGGGACCCCGAGGACGAGGCGACGTGGAACTCGTCGCTCGCCTGGCGAACCCTGTCCATCTCCACGTTCGCGCTCACCCTGGCGTTCTGCACGTGGTTCCTCGCCAGCGCGATCGCCCCCAACCTGACCAACCTCGGGTTCAAGCTCGACAAGAACCAGCTGTACTGGCTCGTCGCCATGCCCGGCCTCGCCGGCGGCACGCTGCGCCTGGTGTGGATGTGGCTCCCGCCCGTCATCGGGACGCGCAAACTCGTCACGCTGACCACCGCGTTGCTGCTCATCCCGCTCATCGGGTGGGGCATCGCTGTGCAGAACCCGTCCACCAGCTACACGACGTTCCTGATCCTGGCGTTCCTGTCCGGCATCGGCGGTGGAGCGTTCTCCGGCTTCATGCCGAGCACGTCGTACTTCTTCCCTCGGCGTAAGCAGGGCACCGCGCTTGGCCTGCAGGCCGGCATCGGCAACTTCGGCGTCTCCATCGTCCAGTTCGTGACGCCGTGGATCATCGGCTTCTCACTGCTCGGCGTCCTCGGTGCGTCGCAGAAGTTCCACGACCCCGCGAACAACACCGACCACCCGGTCTGGGAGCAGAACGCCGCCTTCATCTACGTGCCGTTCGTGATCGTGGCCGCGGTGCTCGCCTGGACCATGCTCAAGAGCGTGCCGGTGCGCGCCAACTTCCGCCAGCAGCTCGACATCTTCACCAACATCGACACCTGGTTCATGACCGCCCTGTACATCATGACCTTCGGCACCTTCGCCGGGCTCTCCGCCCAGTTCGGACTCCTCATCAAGAACCTCTACGGCGCCGGAAACACCGCGATCGTCGCGACAGCCGCCGACGGCTCCACATCGGTGCTGGTCCCCGGGTACACCGTCCCTCTGGCGCTCTCGTTCGCCTTCCTAGGCCCGCTCGTCGGCGCAGCGACCCGAGTGGCGTTCGCCCCGCTCACCGACAGGCACGGCGGCGCGCGGTGGACCCTCATCTCCGGCATCGGGATCCTGCTCTCGCTGCTGTTCACCATGCTGCACGTGAACCCCGACCCGGCACAGGGCGCAGCGGCGCTCACCAGCGAGTTCCACGCGTTCCTGGTCGGTTTCATCGCCATCTTCTTCTTCACCGGGATTGGCAACGCGTCGACCTTCAAGCAGATGCCGATGATCTTCGAGCGCCGTCAGGCCGGCGGCGTCATCGGATGGACGTCCGCCATCGCGGCCTACGGACCCTTCTTCTTCGGTGTCGGCCTGGCCGTCGCGAACATCACCGCGTTCTTCACCCTGGGCGTCGTGTTCGCCGCGGCGTGCATCGTGCTCACCTGGGTCCGCTACGCACGACCAGGCGCCCCCAAGCCCTCCTGATCCCCCCGACCCGCCGGGTCCCCACTCCCCTCCGTCACGGGGGCCCGGCGCCACACCCGAAGGACCCCCATGGACATCCGCATCGACTCCGGCCCCGACTCCACTACCTCGTCCGGCGGCTGCGCCGGTGGCACCTGCACGTGCGGGAAGGGTGACGCAGCAACGCCCGTGCTCGACGTGCGCGCGATCCCGGCCGCCGTGCGGCACGCCGCTGTGCACGGCGCGCTCGGCGCGATCCCCGTGTCGGGCTCGATCGTGCTGGCCGCACCGCACGAGCCGCTCCCGCTGCTGGCCGAGCTCGAGGAACTGCACCCTGGCGAGTTCGCCGTCAGCTACGTCGAGCGCGGACCGGAGACCTGGCTCCTGAAGTTCACCCGTCAGCAGTGACATGACTGTCGTCCTCGCCCACCTCGCGCGCAACGGCGTCCTCGTCTCGCCTTCGTGGGACGAGGCGCGCGTCGCGGCACACGGGGCTGGAACACCGCTCGGCAGCGAGACCGTCGCGCTGCATCAGGCGCATCGCAGGACGCTCGCGTGCGACGTCCGTGCCGCCACCGACCTCCCGCCGTTCCTCTCCTCGGCGATGGACGGCTGGGCGGTCTGCGGCTCGGGGCCCTGGGTCCTCGTCGGGTCCGTGCTCGCCGGCTTCGCTCACGGAGCACAGCTCTGCGACGGCGACGCGGTCGGCATCGCAACGGGCGCGGCGGTTCCCGATGGCGCGACTGCGGTCGTGCGTCGGGAGGACGGCGTCGTCGTCGACGGCCTCCTGCGCGCGGAAGCGGTCGCAGGTCGACACCTGCGACCTGCCGGGGAGGAGGCGGCCGAGGGGTCGCTGCTCATCGCCGCCGGCTCCGTCCTCGGGCCGGCGCACCTCGGTCTCGCGGCCGCAGCGGGCGCCGACACCGTGGACGTCGTACGTCGACCGACGGCACGCGTCCTTGTGCTCGGCGATGAGCTCCTCGACTCGGGGACTCCCGGCGACGGGCGAGTGCGGGACGCTCTGGGTCCCCAGGTGCCGGCGTGGCTCGAGCGGCTCGGCGTCGACTGCGTCGGCGTGACGCGCGTGCAGGACACGCTCGACGCGCATCTCGTGGCACTCGACGCTGCCGACGACGTGGATCTCGTGGTCACGACCGGTGGCACGGCCGCCGGCCCGGCCGATCACGTGCACCGCGCGATCGCGGCCCGATCGGGCTCCCTCATCGTCGACTCGGTCGCCGTGCGACCGGGGCACCCGATGCTGCTCGCGACGCTGCCCGGCCGGCGCTGGCTCGTCGGCCTGCCCGGCAACCCGCAGGCGGCCGTCGCGGCGCTCCTCACTCTCGGTGGCCCACTGGTAGCCGCATTGCTGGGTCGACCGCTGCCCGTGCTGGGCGCCGCCATCAGTCCGGTCGACGTGTCTGCGCCCCCGCACGCGACCCGCCTCGTCCTCGCCGCGCTCGGGCCTGACGGTGTCGAGCCGACGACCCACCACGGCTCGGGAATGCTTCGCGGCCTCGCGGTCGCCGACGGCTATCTCGTCGTCCCTGCAGGAGGCGGCACCGCGGGGCAGGTGCTGCGCTGGCTGCCGCTGCCTCCATGAGCGGCGCGACGGGCGAGGAGTCCCTCGCGATCCTGCAGCGGTGGGAGGACTCCGGCGGGACCTGGCGGCTCGTGAGTCATGACGGCGACACGGTGGTCCTTGAGCTGCTCACCTGCTCCGGCGGCGAGGTGATGGGGCACCTGCGCTCGGATGACCCCACCGTGCTGGCCCACGTGCTCCGGGCGGAGCAGCCGTGACAGCGAGGACGATGTCGGCGAGGTCGGCCTGGCACATCGGCGTCGGCGCCATCGGGGCCTCGTGGCTGCTCTGCGCTGTCGTGGTGGCGCTACGCGGCATGCTCACCTCGGTCGACCCCTGGCTCCCGGTCCATCTCCTGCTCCTGGGGGCCGTGAGCAACGCGATCCTGGTCTGGAGCACGTACTTCACCGAGGCGCTGCTGCGTCAACCCCGGGCCGGACGTCGCCTGGTCGAAGCCGTGCGGCTGGGGACGTTCAACGTCGGCGCCGTTGCGGTCGTGCTCGGCATGACTGTCGATGCGGTAGCCCTGGTCGTCGTCGGCGCGGACCTCGTCATCGTCGCGGTCGGGTGGCATGCCCTCATCCTGCTGCTCCGCATCCGCCGCTCGCTGCCGTCACGCTTCGGGGCGACGGTCCGCTACTACGTGGCAGCCAGCACGCTCCTCCTGCTCGGGATCTGTCTCGGTGTCGTCCTGGCCTTGCACGACCTCGACGACGACGCCCACGCTCGCGTCGCACTCGCGCACGTCGCCCTCAACGTCCTCGGCTGGATGGGCCTCACCGTTCTCGGGACCCTCGTCACGCTGTGGCCGACGATGCTCCACACCCAGATCGTCGACGGCGCCGAGCGAGCCAGCCGACGGGCGCTTCCTGTGCTGATCACGGCGATCGTGGCCACCGTGACCCTTGCCCTCATCGGCAACCAGGTGCTGACGGCCCTGGGCCTGACCTGCTACCTCGGCGGGCTCGCCATCGCCGGACGACCGCTCGTCGAGGAGACGCTCCGTCGCCGTCCGAGCACCTACGCGACGTGGTCGGTGTGCATCGGAATTGTCTGGTTCGTGGTGACCCTCGCGGTCCTGACCGTGGTTGTGGCGTTCGCGCCCACCTGGGCTGCGGCCGCAGACGTCGCCGATCACCTCGCCGTCCCGCTCCTCGTCGGCTTCGGCGCACAGGTCCTCCTGGGTGCCCTGAGCTACCTCATCCCGGTCGTCCTCGGAGGGGGTCCCGCGGCGGCCCGCCGCACCATCGCAGTCCTCGACACCGGGGCACGAACCCGGCTCGTCCTGATCAACACGGGAGTCCTCGCCGCAGCACTCCCGCTGCCGGCCACCATCCGCACGGCTCTCGGACTTGCTGCACTCGGCGCGATGGCTGCCTTCCTTCCGCTGGTCGTTCGAGCGGTCCTGCTCAGGCGCGCACACGAACCGCTCCAGACCGAGCCGGCGCCGTCATGACCCACTGGGAGCATCACGGCTCTAGCGAGTACCGGGTGGTCCAAGCGGCGCGACGCCACCACGCGGCCTTGTCTCACGCGTTGGCCGATCGCGTCGAGGAGCTCCTCGTCGCTGTCGAATCGGGAACCGCGGACGTGTCTGAGTCGCGACGTCGGCTGGTCGAGTTCTGTGACACCCAGTTGCTTCCCCACGCGAAGGCCGAAGAGAGCTCGATATACCCCGCGGCCGCGACCGATGGTCGAACCCGACTGCTGATCGAAGCGATGATCGCCGAGCATCGGACCATCGCCGAGCTCGTCGAGGTGGTGCGCTACGCCTATCACCCGGTACGAGCCGCCGCGGCCGGGGAGGCCTTGCGCGTGCTGTTCGACACTCACGTCGCCAAGGAGGACGGCATCGTGTACCCACTCGTCGCTGCCGTCCCTGGCCTGTCACTCGAGAACATCCTGGCCGGCTTGCACGACATCCTCACCGGGCCTGAAGCGGTCCAGCCCAGGAGTATCGAGTAGCGCCGCGGGGCACCGAGCGGGCTCCGACATGCCCTGACACCAGCGAGCACGAATCTGAGCCTCGGCCAGATCGTGGCGCGTCGCGAGCTGGTTCGTACACGCCCGTGGCGACAAGCAGCATCGGCCCCCGTCTTGCACTAGCAGCCAGCTGCCCGCATCCGCTTCCCACGGCAACCGCAGCTCGTACTCATCTGGCTCCGCGGAGCTCCACGCCCCACATGCGGTCACCGCGCGTAGGCCTAAACGGCCAGTGCAAGGCGATCCGATCGGACACGGGCATCACGCTGTGAACGGTCTTCTCTCACGAATCAGTGCCCGGCAAGTTCACAGCTTGTGTCCGTTTCCTTGAGCTCCGCACAGCGACTGAGCGCCGCGCTCGTGGGTTCATCCTGGGTTCGGACGAGCGACCAGCCCTCGAAGCGAGCCGAACCACCGAGACAGAAGACTCGTTGTGCCTGAACATGTTTCGGCCCCAGTCGGGAAAGTCCAACATGCCCTGGAACGGCTCAGGCGCGTCTTCTAGGAAGGTGCAACCGCGGACTACGTGGTTGATGGCCCTGGCTGGGTCGCGCAGCCACCGGCGGCCCGCGGGACCGACGTGCTCAGCCCACGTGCGTTTGCCGGTCCCACCTTTTCCCGGCGCGAAGGGCGGCCCACTGCGGTCCCCTGGTCAAGGACCCAACTGCGCGGTTCGGAGCACTCTTACGGGCGCGGCGGGGCGACTCTGTTAGAACTCGATGCGGTACCGGGGTTGAAATGGTTCGCGGGTCACGGCGACGCCGGCGATGCGGTCCGCGCGGTAGGAGCGCAACTCTCCGCGGTCGTTGACGACGAACAGCACGACGTGGCCGTCTCGCGTGCGACGCAGCGCGTAGGGCTCGACGATGCGGCTACCGCGGCGTCCCGCTTCGGCGCGGTAGTCGATGTCGACCTTGAGGCGGTTGGCGCCGGCGAACCGGACCAGCTCGAGGGGTGAGCCTGTGCGCCACGAGGTCATGGTGGCGGGGGCCGTCCAGTTGTTGTCCAGGCTGCCGGTCTGGGCGCGCGGCAATGTGGGGACGGAGACCTCGCCGAGGAGCCAGGCGAACAGCGCATCGAGGGTGGACCAGAACTGGGTGAAGGGCGGAAGGCTCGGGAGCTGGTGCTCGAGCATGTTCGCCCACTCCCCTTCGATCTCCGCCCGGAACGGTGTCGCATGGATCGAGTCGAGGGTCGGGACGTCTACTCCGACGTGGGCGCACTTGAGACCCAAGGACTCCTCCACGGCGGCGGACCGGCCAAGCAGGTCGGGGTGGCGGAAGAGGTAGACGACGTCGTAGAGGTCACGAGGTCGGCAACGTTCCGCGAGCGCGCGGAGCTTCTCCGCCATGAGGTCGACGATCGCGTAGCACGCGATCAAGGCCGGGGGCTGCGGTGCGTCGGAGTACGGCTGCTGCACAACGCGGCGCACCGGCGGGTTGACGACGACCTCGTCAGAGGTGACGTCGATCTTGAGCTTGGGCATCACGGACCGGTTCGACGGTCCGCCATAGGCGACGCGACCCATCAAGGTGGGCTTGCCCCGCAGGTTGCTGCGTGCGGTGAACGATCGGGAATCGACGACGAGCTCGAGCCCCGCGTTCTCGCCCACCCAGTGGGCGATCTCAGTGAACACCGCCGTGACCTCATCGGGGCTCTCGGGTCCGCCGGGGAGCGCGGTGAAGTCGAGGTCCTCGCTGAAGCGGTAGGTCTCGTAATAGCACTTACGCAGCGCCGTGCCTCCTTTGAAGATCCAGCCGCCCAGACCCGGGTGAGCGGCGATACCGGCGAGCACCCAGCCCAGCGCCCAGTCCTTCTCGATGACGTCGTTGCTGATCTGCCACTCGTCGCGCAGCGCGAGGACCTCACGCGCCGGGATCATGACGGACCTTGCCCGCCGACGGTGGCGTTGAGCCGCAGCCGCCAGCGCGCGGACCGTGGGCCCGTGCCCGCCAGCGCGGGGTCGAGCAGTGACACTCCCGACGGCAGCCGGGACGCGCACTCGGCCAGCAACTCATCGCTCACCCCCAGGGTCTCGCCGAGGTAGCCGAGCCGTTTGAAGACCGTCCCGTTACCCACCCGGTCCCCGTAGGTCAGCAGCTGGGCAGGATCGTGATCGTCGAGGTAGGCACCCAGCACCTCGCCGGCGACGCGGATCCCGCCGCCGAGCCGTGGATCGTCGAGGATGTCGATCACCGTTCGCGCAGGATCCGCGATCCGGATCCTGCGCTCCTCATGCCACTCCATGGCCATCCCCCACTCGAGCGCCTCACGGTTGGTGTGCGCGAGCAGGTAGTCGGTGTCGAGGAGGCGTTGGCGTGACCGACGGACCCGGGCGGCGGACTTGATCACGATCGTGCGGAACGACTGCTCGGTCAGGCCCCAGTGGTTGGCCGCGGTCCACCCGGACACGTAGCACGGGTCCCAGACCGCGTCCGCGAGCACCATCGGGTCCGCACCCCACGACGCCGGGTCCGGGGCATCCACCGGCACGGGGATGTAGAGGTCCCGGCGGACTCGCCGCAGCCAGCCCTGCTCAGCCCACCGGGCCAGGCGCTTCGCGGCCTCGGGACGATCGACGGCCAGGGCCGCCTCGACGTCCGACACGGTCACGAACCGGCGACCGTAGCCGACCACCCGAACCAAGTCGGCCCGGGACGCCCCCGAGATCCCCGACAGCATGCGACAAACATACACCACATACTCCGTCTAGGAGTTATTAACTGGTGTTGCATTGTCGACAGACTGAAACCACGGAGTGCGTCCTGGATAGCGTGAATCCGTCACGGTTGGGGGCGCGACTGGGTTCATCCTGGGTTCGAACGTGCAACCAGCCCTCGAAATGAGCCACATCACCTAAGCACGAGAACCGTTGGGCCCCAACATCTTTCGGCCCTACTCGGGAAAGTCCAACATGCCCTGGAACGGCTCAGGCGCGTCTCTTAATCCGCGGGTTGTAGGTTCAAGTCCTACGCGGCGTACTGGTGGAAAGGCCCGGTCCTCTCAGGACCGGGCCTTTCTCCGTCCGGGCTCGGATCCGCCCGTGATCGCGGCCGGCGGCCCACCTCCGGACATGGCTGTACGCCGGATCCGCGCGCCCTGGTGGTGCGGTCGGTCCGGCGTCAGCCGTGCGCAGGGGCTAGAAGGGCGGGGGGTCATCGTCGGGCGGCCCGGCGCCGGCGGTCGGCGTGGGCTCGGGGTCGGGCGGGTCGGGCGTGTCCAGGAACGGACGCGGCGGGAGCTGCACGACCTGCCCCCACAGGGTCGCCCAGGTGCACGACCCGTCGGACCGGGAGTCGGTGACGTCGACCTTCCGGGCGGTCTTGAGCTGATGGCTCGGGACGCAGAACCCGCCGCAGTTGCTCGCCGACGTGGAGCCGTGCGGCCACTCCTCGGCGTGATCCATCTGCAGCGCGATCGAGGGGCTGGAGTGCTGGTGAACCGGGTTGCGGCAGATGTCGCGGTCGAGCACGAACGCCCGGAGATGGTCGCAGGTGTACTCGCGCGTGCCGCGGTCGATGAGGTGGTCGTCGTCCGGGTCGGTGACGAACCGCCGGAACGTCGTGGCGACCGCGGCGTACTCCCGGCCGATCTCCGCCGGGACGGGCTGGCCGTCCAGCAGCGCGATCCGCTCGCGCTCGCGGGTCAGGGACAGGAGGTCGATGGTCAGGTTCAGGTGCACCACCGTGGACGCAGCACGGTCCCAGGTGACCGAGCCGTCCGGGCCCACGGTGCCCAGCACCCGCGCCGCGAGCGCGGTGGCGCGCGCGGCGTCGGCGCTCTCCTCCGGAGCCTCCCGCGCGGTCGCGTCGGCGTCGCTCGGGCCGTCCGGCGTCGCGCCGCCCGTGGCTGCGGCGTCGCGGGCGGTCTTCTTCAGGGCGCGGGCGTCGGCGGCGATGGTCTCGTGGACGGCGTTGACCACGGCCCAGTCGTCGACGTAGCCGAGCATGCCCATGCCGTCGGCCAGGCGCTTCACCCAGACCGTGCGGTCCTTCTTCCTCGCCCGACGGTGGCGCTCGGCTGCGTCCGGGTCGAACCGGACGACGAGCTTCTCCACCTCGGTGCCGAACTGGCCCGGCGTGCGGGTCAGGGCACGGACGAGGGCCCGCTCACCGATCTGGGCCAGCGCCGCCTCGTCGGCGACGAACCGGGTGCGGTCCACGAGCACCGCGCAGTGCGCCCACGACACCCGCCCGCCGCGCAGCGCGGTGAGGAGGTCCGGAAACGTCGAGGTGATCGTGCGCGCGACCTCCAGCGCCTTGCCGGCGGCGTACTCCGAGGTGCGGCCCGCGACCGCGATCTCGTGCTCGATGTGCACCTCGTCGAGGTGCGCCCCCGCCGGCGTCGTGCCGCCGAGCGCGGTCAGCGCCCGGATCCGCAGCGCCGAGACCAGGCCCTCCACCTTGGTCAGCGCCCGGAGCACCGCGACCCGGTCCTCCGGATCGGCAAGCGAGGCCGGGTCGAGATCCGACAGCACGCCGAGGTCGAACGAGTCCGCCGCGGATCCCTCGTCCGTCAGCAGCGACAGCGCCTGCACCGGATCGGCGAGCAGGTGCGACAGGGCCGGGTGCTCGTCGATCTCGTCCGGATGCGGCAGCGCGTCGGCGTCGCGGCATCCGAGCTCGACCATGAGCGCCTCGAACTCGGCGACCTCCTGCACCGACGGGTACGGCGACCATTCCGCCGGCATCGGCGCACCCGCCTCGACGTCGACGAAGCACGTGGTCCCAGGGGTCATGGTCACCTCCTACGCTCGCGTGAACTGACGAGGACCATCCTGCCGACCACCTCCGACAACGCACCCGCCGCGAACCCGTGGGATCCACAGGATCCGTTCAGCCCCAGGCGAAATCGGGCTGCGAGGTGCCGAGGTTCGAGCCGTGCGGCGCCGACTCGATCAGCCCGGGAGCATCCCGTAGGCGTACGTCGGGCGCACGCGCAGCACCAGGCGCCGGTCGGCCACCATCGCGCGGCGGTAGTCGTCCCAGTCGGGGTGCTCACCCGACACCGCGCGGTAGTAGGCCACGAGCTCGTCCACCGTCGCGTCGTCAGGGGCGGCGGCCACGGGCGAGAGGTCGGCCTCGCCCTCGAGCACGACGTACGACCAGAAGTCGTCGGCCTGCAGGTGCAACGAGACGCGGGAGTCGCGGGCCAGATTCTTGGTCTTGGCACGGTCGGCGGTCAGGGACACACGCATGACGCCCTCGCCGTCGGTCCACTGCGACACGTGCGAGCTCTGCGGCCGCCCGTCCTTCTTCAGCGTGATGAGCACGCAGCGCCGGTGGGTGCGTGCGTAGTCGAGGGCTGCGGCGAGCTCGGTCATCGGTTGCCTCCGGCTGCGGTCGTGGTCGGTCCCGCCACCGTACGTCGGCGCCCGGGAATGTCGCGGCGGTACGCCGAGGCCCGACGTCCCCCCTGCGCGTCACCTGATCGGGTGGCAGCGGCCGCACGCTCAGCGTGCAGGTGGCCGGCTCTCAGCGTCCTCATACGTAGCGGGTGCATCCTCGCGACGTAACGTGCGCCAGAGTTGTGCCACGGCACGGCTCCGACCGAGGAGAACCCATGCAGGACCAGGACCGCCCCGGCTTCACGCCCCCGCCCGAAGGCGTCACGCCCGACGGCCTCGCCGCCCCGGCCGGCACCCCCGAGGTCATCTCCTCCGCCCCGCGCGGCCGCCGCATCGGCACCGGCGTCGTGATCGCCGCCGTCGGCATCACCGCGCTCGGCATCGCCGGCGCCACGTACGCCGCGGCCTCGGACCCGTCCCCCTCCCCCACCGGCAGCTCGTCCGAGGGGCGGCAGCAGGTGCCCGGCCTCGGCGGCGGCGACAAGGACGGCGACCACGACGGCCCCGGCCACGACCGCCAGGGCGGGCCCGGAGGTCTCGGCCGCGACGGCCACGGCCCGCGCGGCGGATTCGGCGCCGCCCTCCACGGCACCTTCGTCGTCCCGGACAAGGACGGCACCGGCTATCAGACCGTCCAGATGCAGCACGGCGTCGTCACCGCGGTGTCCGCGACCTCGATCTCCGTGAAGAGCGACGACGGCTTCACCGCCACCTATGTCGTCGACACCGACACCACGGTCAACCGCGACGGCGCCATCGCCGACATCACGGCCGACGCCGACGTCCTCGTGCAGGGCCTCGTCGACGGCAGCACCGTGACCGCGAAGCGCATCGTCGACACCGCCGCGTTCGGCAAGGGTCACGGCGACCGCGACGGCGACGGTCCGGGACGACCGGATTCCCCGTCCGGTGCACCGAGCGCCTCTGCCTGAGGCATCCTGAGACTGAGGCCCCCGCGTCGCCCCCGTCGCGGGGGCCTCGCTGCGCCCGGGCTCAGCCCTCGGCGGCCGCGCCCGGGTCCTCGAGCGGGTCGAGCACGGCCCAGATCATGGGGATCTGCAGCGGCATCCGCGCCCAGCCGATCAGAGCCTTCGTCGAGGCCAGGCCCTCCTCGGACGTCGCGTTGAGCGCGAACTGCAGGTTGGACGGCCACACCGCCAGCAGGAGCACGGCGCTGGCCGGTCCCGCCCACCGCCGCCGGGTGAGCAGCCCGTAGGCGCACGCGAGCTCGACCGCCCCGGCCGCGATGTTCACCGCCGTCGGCGCCGGCACCCAGGGCGGCATGAACTCGTCGAACGCCGCCGGGCGCACGATGTGCAGCACCCCGGACGCCGTGAAGAGCCCGCCGACGCCGAGCCGGAGCCCGCGCCGCACCTTCGCCGCCCGCGTCACGGCGCGGGCCAGGTCTCGGGGATGCCGTGGCCGCCGTCGACCACGAGCGTCGACCCGGTGACGAACGACGCCGACTCGTGGGCGAGGAAGAGCACCGCGGCGGCCACCTCGTCCGACGTGCCGCTGCGGCCGAAAGGCCCGGCGGTCGCGGCGTCGGCCTCGAAGCCGAGCTGCGAGGCGGTGGCGATGTAGCCGGGCGCGACGACGTTCACCGTGATGCCGTCGCCGACCACCTCGAGCGCCAGGCTGCGGGCGAGGCCGACGAGCGCCGCCTTCGACGCGCCGTACGACGCCTGCCTGGGCATCGCGTTGACGGGGCCGGTGGTGGACGCCACGGTGACGATGCGGCCGTAGCCCGCCTCCCGCATGGTCGGGACCACCGCACGGCTTGCGAGGAACGCGGTCGTGAGGTTGCGCGAGATCGCGGCGTCCCAGGCCGCGAGCGGCAGGTCGGCGACCTCGCCGTCGACGTCCCATCCCGACACGACCGAGGTCATGCCCGCGTTGTTCACGAGGATGTCGAGGCGTCCCCAGCGTTCGAGCGCGGCCTGCACCAGCAGGTCGGCGGCGCCGTCAGCGGTGAGGTCGGCGACGACTCCGACGGCGTCGTCGCCCAGCTCGGCCGCCCGCTCGTGCACCCGTTCGCTCGTCGCGCCCAGCACCACCCGGCCACCCTCCGCGACGAGGCCGCGCGCGCACGCGAAGCCGATGCCATCGGCGGAGCCCGCACCGGTGATCACCGCGACGCGGCCGTCGAACCTGCCCATGATCGGCCTTCCTAGAGGTAGAGACCGGGGGCGCCGTCGCCGCTGACGCGGTGAGCAGCGAGGGCATGGGCGTCGCGCTCGCGGAGCAGGACGTACTCGGCGGCCTGGATCTCGACCTCAGGGTGGTCCTCCGGGTCGAACAGCACCTGGTCGCCCACCTCGATCGAGCGGACGTTCGGGCCCGTGGCCACGACGCGCGCCCAGCTCAGGCGGCGGCCGACCTGCGCCGTGGCCGGGATGAGGATGCCGCCGCCGGAGCGGCGCTCGCCGTCCTCGTCGACCTTCACGAGGACGCGGTCGTGCAGCAGCTTGATCGGCACCGAGCCGTCAGGCAGCGGGGTGGTGTCAGGGGTGCTCACGCCCCGGAGCGTACGTGCCCCGGTCAGGAGGAGCGGCGGCGGCTGATGCCGACGACGACCACGAGGCCGACGACGACGCCCGCGGCGATGAGCACGCGGTCGGGCTTGATCCCGCCGAACTCGTCGACGAACACGCCCTTGACCTTGGCCAGCTGGCGGTTGGCGACGTTCTTCGGGGCGACGTACTCCTGCAGGTCGTCGATACGGCCGGCGAGGCGGTCGCGGGTGGCGTCGAGATCGGCCTGGATCTCGGACACGCTGCGCTGCGGCGGCTTGGGCTTCTCGCCGGCGGCCGCGGCCTTGGCGTCCGCGACGGCGGACTTCGTGCCGGCCTTGGCGTCGGCGACGGCGTCCTTCGCGGCGCTGCCCGCGGCTGCGGCCTTCTTCTCGACCGTCGCGGCCTGCTTCTCGACCGAGGCAGCGGTCTTCTCGACGCCGGCCGCGGTCCTCTCAGCAGCCTTGTCGGCGGTCTTCTCGACCGACTTCTCGGCCTTCTTCGCGGTGTCGGCCGCGGCGGAGCCGTCGTCCTTCACGGCGTCCGTGGCGGACGACGCGGCGTCCTTCACGGCCTCGGCGGCCTTGTCTGCGGTGTCGCGCACGGAGGCGGAGGTGGAGTCGCTCACGGGCCGAGCCTACGCCGTACGGCGCTCGGCGCAGGCCGGGACGTGGGATCAGACCCGGGTGGGCGCTGCTGCGGTGACGAGGCCGGTGGCCGAGGCGTCGGTGTGGTCGTCGAGCCCGGCCGTGCGGCCGAGGCCCTTCGCACCCTTGGCGAGCAGCACGACCAGGAAGACCGTGGCGTTGACGAGCACGATCGTCGTGCCGGACGGGATCTCCAGCTGGTACGAGAGGTACATGCCGACGGCGCCGGCGGCAGTGCCGAGCGCCGTGGCGATCCACAGCATCCGGCCGAACGAATCGGTGAGCATGCGCGCGACGACCGGCGGGATCACCAGCGTGGCGGCCACCAGCGTGACGCCGATGATCGAGAGCGTCGCCAGGATCGACATCGAGAGCACGACCATGAGGATCGTGTCCATGAGGCCGACATTGACGCCGGACACCTTGGCCACCTCGGGGTCGAACGTGGAGAACAGCAGCTGCCGGTAGAGCACGGTGAAGACCGCCACCGTGCCGAGGAAGACGCCGCCGAGCAGCATGAGGTCGCCGGCCGAGACGCCGTTGATGCTGCCGAACAGCAGGCTGTCGAACGCCGGACCCTTGTTGCCGAACTTCGTCAGCAGCGCGACGCCGAGCGCGAAGGACGCGGTGGTGACGACGCCGATCGCGGCGTCGGCGCCGATGCGGTGACGACGGGTGACGGCGTTGATCGCGAGCGCCGACGCGAGGCCCCACAGTCCTGCGCCGAGGACGATCGGAATGCCGAGCAGCGGAGCTGCGGCGTATCCGCCGAAGATCGCGTGCGAGAGGCCGTGACCGATGTAGCTCATCCCGCGCAGCGTGATGAAGACGCCGATGAGGCCGCACAGCCCGCCCGCGAGGAGCGCGGCAGCGAGGCCCTTGACGAAGAACTGGTACTGGAACGGGTCGAGCAGCGACTCGAGGAGGCTCATGACGCGGCCGGCTTCATCGTGACGTCGTCCATCGAGTCGACGACGACGGGGATGCCGAGGTGCTGCAGGATCTCCATCCGCGCACCGAAGACCTCCTCGACCACCGAGGGCACGATCACCTCGGACGGCGGGCCGCTGGCGATCACCCGCTGGCGCAGGGCGAGCAGGTGCGGCAGGTGCGCCGCCATGCCGTTGAGGTCGTGGGTCGTGAGGACGATCGCGAGACCCTCCTGGTTGAGGTCGTCGAGCAGGTGCAGCACCTCGTGCCGCGTCTGGACGTCGACGCCCGAGGTGGGCTCGTCGAGCAGAAGCATCTGCGGGCGGCGTACGAGGGCGCGGGCGAGGAACATGCGCTGCTGCTGGCCGCCCGACAGCTCGCGGATGTGTCGGTGGCCGAGCTCGGCGATCCCGAGCCGCTCGAGGACGTCGGCCACCTCGACGCGCTCGGACTTCGTCGCGCGCGGGAACGGACGACGGGCAGGGCGCGACATGAGGACGCAGTCCTGCACCGTGACCGGGAAGTTCCAGTTGACGGTCTCGAGCTGCGGCACGTAGCTCATCGACAGCCCCGGTGCGCGGCGCACCTCGCCGCGCTGCGGCTTCTCGGTGCCGAGCAGCAGCTTGAGCAGCGTCGTCTTCCCTGAGCCGGACGGGCCGACGATGCCGGTGAACTGGCCGGGCATCACGGCGTACGAGACGTCGCTGAGCACGGGGTGGTGGCCGTAGCCGAAGGTCGCGTGCGAGACGTCGACCAGCGGCATCGCGGCTGAGATTCCCGACATGGTCACTGAGGGTAGTCCGCCTTGTCGGGCGCCACATCCGCGACGTCGATGGCGTCGAGCGCGGCGGTTGTGCCACCGAGGCCCTTGATCATCGTGCGGTAGTCGTAGCGCATCAGGCCGAGCCAGGAGTGCTCGGCGTCACCGGGAGCACCGGGCAGGTCGTCGTCTCGCAACGTGTCCTCGTAGCGGGCGCCGGTCTCGGCCGCGATCTGCTCGAGCACCTTGGACGGGAAGACCTCCGAGCCGAAGATGACCGGCACCTTCTCGGCCCTGATCTGGTCGACGAGCCGTGCGATCTCCTTGGGCTGCGGGTCCTCGAAGTTCGAGGGCTGCACCGCGCCGATGACCTTCCAGCCGTAGGTCTTGGCGAAGTAGGCGTAGGCGTCGTGGTACGTCAGCAGCTCGAGACCGCCCGCGGGCACCGTCGCCTGGTCCTCCTTCAGCGCGTCCGACAGCGCGGTGGCCTTCGCCACGAACGCGTCGTAGTTCTTCGTGTAGTAGGCCGCGTTGGCCGGGTCCTTCGCGACGACCGTGTCCTTGATGACGCCGGCGTACTTGATGGCGTAGGTCGGGTCGGTCCACAGGTGCGGGTTGGGCTTGCCGTCCTCCTTCGGGAAGGAGAAGTCGTAGATGTAGTCGGACTCGGGCAGCACCTTCTCGCCGACCTTGACGATGACCGAGCCCTCCTTGGCGTTCGCCTCGGCGAGCTCGAAGGTGGGCTCCTCGAGCTGCAGGCCGTTGACGAAGACGATGTCGGCCTTCTCCATCGTCGCGGCTGCCTGGGGTGGCGGCTCGAACGTGTGCGAGTTCGTGCCCTCGGGCACGACGCCGACCACCTGGGCCTTGTCGCCGACGATGTTGGCCGCGATCGAGGTGATCGGTGCGACGGTCGTGACGATGACCATGCCCTTCCCGCCGCCGGGCGACTCCTGGTCGGACGCGTTCGTGCCGCACGCCGCGAGCAGCAGAGCGGATCCCAGGGCGAGGGCGGTCAGGGCAGAAGGCTTGGTTCGAGGGGTCACCAGGGGAGCCTAACTTTCTGAGCGAGTATTTGCGAACTACTTGCAACAAGCAGGAGTGTGCATTCCCGCCTGTCCCTACCTTCAAGCACTTCGAAGCGGACCGCACCCTGGATTGGCTGACGATCCGGTGACGTCCCGGCCTCGCTACGCTCGGGCGACGCCGTACGACCCCGAGGAGAGAACGTGACCGTCCGACTCGAGCCCGGTGACTCCGCACCCCCGCTCGGCCTCCCCGACGACACCGGGGTCGTGCACGACTGGAAGGACCACAAGGGCGAGCGCGTGGTCCTCTACGTCTACCCGGCGGCCATGACGCCGGGCTGCACGAAGCAGGCGTGCGACTTCCGCGACTCGCTCGACTCGCTCGCCGCCTCCGGCATCATCGTGCTGGGCCTGTCGCCGGACAAGCCGGAGAAGCTCGCGAAGTTCCGCGAGCGCGACTCCCTCACGTTCCCGCTGCTGTCGGACCCCGCCAAGGACGTGCTGACGGCGTACGGCGCGTTCGGCGAGAAGAAGCTCTACGGCAAGGTCGTGACCGGCGTGATCCGGTCGACGTTCGTGGTGAAGGTCGACGGCCGGGGCAAGGCCGTGGTCGAGCACGCCTTCTACAACGTCAAGGCCACCGGGCACGTCGCCAAGCTGCGCAAGGACCTCGGCGTCTGACCCCTCCCGTCACACTGATCAATCCGTCGTTTCCGGGACCCGGAAACGACGGATTGATCAGGTTCGGCGACGGGTCAGGACTCGACGGGGAAGCCCGACATGGCCCAGGCCTGGGTGCCGCCGGCCACGTTGACGACGTCGAACCCCTGGGGCTCGAGCCACGCGGCGGTCTGCGCCGAGCGGCCCCCGGTGGCGCACACGAGGTAGACCGTGCTGGTGCGCGGGATGTCCTGGAGGCGCACCGGGAC
The DNA here is from genome assembly GCA_963843975.1 of uncultured Actinomycetes bacterium. Lineage (GTDB taxonomy): Bacteria > Actinomycetota > Actinomycetes > S36-B12 > CAIYMF01 > Longivirga. Next base: position 1,647,335 of record CAWJMG010000003.1, read on the forward strand.
GACGTGCATCGGGATGAGGACCGCGCCCGGCACGTGGCCGGAGGCGTACTCGTCGGGGTTGCGGACGTCGATGACCGGGGTGGTCGGGTCGGCCTCGAGGATCGCGGCGAGCTCGGCCACGGTGACTTCGGCGGGCACAGGGACTCCAGGGGCGTCGGATCGGTGCGTGCAGCCTAGGTCGGCCCCTGACCGGGGCCGGACCCGAGACGATCAGGCGAGCGACAGGAAGAGCTTCTCGAGGCGGGCGCGGTCGAGCGCCGGCGTCTCGCCCTTGCTCTCGGCCTCGAGGCACATCTCGAGGCCGCACGCCACCACCGCGAAGGCGGCACGGTCGACGGCCTTGGACGCCGCCGAGAGCTGGGTGACGACGTCGGAGCAGTCGCGGTCGGCCTCGATCATGGCGATGACGCCGTCGAGCTGGCCGCGTGCGCGCTTGAGGCGGGCGATGACGGCCTTGGCCGCCTCCGGGTGCATCGACGCGCTGGCGCCGGCATCTGCAAGGCTCATGGCGCTCACGATGCCATCACCGGGGCGGACTGGCCCACCTTCGCCACCGCGCCACGCTCGAGCAGCAGCCCCGGGCGCTGCGCCCGCAGCGTCATGAGACCGCCGTCGAGGGTGGCTGAGTCGAAGCCGTTCTGGGCGAGCACGCGGTGCGCGAGGTAGGAGCGGAAGCCGCTCGCGCAGAGCGCGCGCACCGGGCGGCCGGCGGCGGCGGCGCGCACCTCGTCGAGGCGGTCGCGCAGGTCGATGTGCGCCACGTTGAGCGAGCCGGGGAGGTGGCCGGACTCGAACTCCACCTGCGACCGGACGTCGAGCAGGAGGACGTCGTCCCCGAACCCGTCGAGGTCGTCGACGCTCCACGCGCGCAGCGTGCCGTCGAGGATGTTCTGCGCCATGAACCCAGCCATGTTGACCGGGTCCTTCGCGCTGCCGAAGGGCGGCGCGTACGCGAGCTCGAGCTCGGCGAGGTCGTCGACGGTCATCTCCGCGCGCAGGGCCGTAGCGATGACGTCGATGCGCTTGTCGACGCCGTCCTTGCCGACGGCCTGGGCGCCCAGCACCCGGCCCTCCGGCGTGAACAGCAGCATGAGGTGCACCGGCTTGGCGCCCGGGTAGTAGCCGGCATGGTTGCCGGGGTGCAGGTGGACGACGTGGTGCTCGACACCGGCCGCCGTGAGCCGGCGCGACGTCGGACCAGTGACAGCCGCAGTGAGGCCGAAGACCTTCACGACGGCGGTGCCGAGCACGGGCTTGGAGGTGCGCGCGCGACCCACGATGGAGTCGGCGGCGGTGCGGCCCTGGCGGTTGGCCGGGCCGGCGAGCGGGACGACGCCCGGCACGCCGGTGACGGCGTCGATGACCTGGATCGCGTCGCCGACCGCCCAGATGAACGGGTCGCTCGTGCGCTGGTCAGGGCTGACGACGACGGCGCCGCGGTCGGAGAAGCTCGAGACCCGCCTCGCGGGCCAGGGCGGTGGACGGCTTCACGCCGACGCCGAGGAGGACGACGTCCGCGGGCAACCGGGTGCCGTCGGCGAGGACGACGTCGACCGGGTGCTCGGTGGTCGACTCCTCGACGGCCACGAAGCCGGTGCCGGTGCGCACGTCGACCTGGTGGGCCCGCAGCTCGGCCTCGACGAGGGCGGCCATGTCGGCATCGATGGCGGGCAGCACCTGCGGCGCCATCTCGACGAGGGTGACGTCGAGGCCGCGGTGACGGAACGCCTCGACCGTCTCGAGGCCGATGAAGCCGGCCCCGATGACGACGGCCTTCTGCGCACCGGCGGCGAGCATCTCGCGCAGGACGTCGGCGTCCGGCACGGTGCGCAGCGTGCGCACCTGCGGGCGGTCGAGGCCGGGCAGCGGCGGCACGATCGGGTCGGCCCCGGTGGCGAGCACGAGTGCGTCGTACGGCAGCACGACGTCGACGTCGTGCACGAGGTCGCGAGCGGTGACCGTCCTGGCCTCGCGGTCGATCGAGCGCACGTCGTGACGCACGCGGACGTCGAGGTCGAGGGACTCCTGCAGCGACTCCGGGGTGTGCAGGAGCAGGGCGTCGCGGTGCGGGATCTCGCCGCCCACGTGGTACGGCAGACCGCAGTTCGCGAACGACACCTCGCCTCCGCGCTCGAGCACCACGACGTGCGCGCTCTCGTCGAGCCGACGCAGGCGTGCTGCCGCGCTCATCCCGCCGGCGACCCCGCCGACCACCACCACACGTCGCATGGCCACTCGCTCCTCGACTGTCGTTCCTGGTTCCGACGACAGGTCCAATGTTATACCCCTAGGGGTATATTCCACAGGTCGCTCCCCCGGAGGGCGGACGCTCACCGTGACGCCGTGCGAGGCTCGCCCCGTGCGACGCAGCTGGCTCACCCGCAACCTCGTGGTGCTCACGCTCGTCTCGCTCACCCAGGATGCCGCAAGCGAGCTCCTGTATCCCCTCCTGCCGCTGCTCGTGACCGGCGTGCTCGCCGCTCCACCGGTCGTCCTCGGCATCGTCGAGGGCGCGGCCGAGGCGGCAGCCGGCATCTCGAAGTACGTCGCCGGGCGCTGGTCCGACGGCCGTCGCCGGCTCCCGTTCGTGACGACCGGCTACGCGCTCGCGGCGGTCGGGAAGGTGCTCGTCGCGGCAGCGATGGTGTGGCCGATGGTGCTGCTCGGCCGGGTGGTCGACCGCCTTGGCAAGGGCGTGCGCTCGGCGCCGCGGGACGCCCTCATCGCAGCCTCCGTCCCCCGCGAGCACCTCGGCCGGGCGTTCGGCTTCCACCGCACCGGCGACACCCTCGGCGCCGTGATCGGCCCGCTCATCGCGCTCGCCGGCCTCGCGCTGCTCGACGGAGACATCCGCGCGGTGCTGTGGTGGGCCGTCGTCCCCGCGGTGCTCTCGGTGCTGCTGACACTGCTCGTGCGCGAGCGGCGTACGCCGGCCGAGCAGGCCGCGGTCGAGGTCGCGCCCGTGGTCGAGGCGGCACCGGTGCCGCGCAGCCCGCTCCCCCGCTCCTTCTGGCGCGTCGTCGGCGTGCTCGTGGCGATCGCGGTCGTGAACTTCCCTGATGCCCTGCTGCTGCTGCGGATCTCCGACCTCGGCTACTCGACGACCGAGGTCGTGCTGGCGTACGTGCTCTTCAACGTCGTCTACACGCTGGGGTCGTACCCCGCGGGCGCGATCTCCGACCGGCTGCCACGCCCCGCGGTGTACGGCGTCGGGCTGCTCGCCTTCGGCGTCGCGTACGGCGGCCTCGCGCTCGTCGAACGCGGCCCGTGGGTCTGGGTACTCGTCGGCGTGTACGGCCTCTTCCCGGCGCTGACCGACGGCGTCGGCAAGGCCTGGATCTCGACCCTCGTCGGCGACGAGCACCGGGGTCGCGCGCAGGGCGTGTTCCAGTCGCTCTCGAACGGCGCCGTGTTCCTCGCCGGTCTCTGGGCCGGCCTCGCGTGGGCGCTCGGGCCCGGGGGCGGCGAGGTGCCGCTGCTGGTGTCCGGTGCGGTCGGCCTGGTGGCCGGGCTGGTGCTCGTGGTCGGCCGCCATCGCGTCACGGGCGCACCGCAGCCGCTCGCCTAGGCTGAGCCCCACGCGGACGTGGTGGAATTGGCAGACACGCAGGATTTAGGTTCCTGTGCTCTCGAGCATGCGGGTTCGACCCCCGCCGTCCGCACTCGACTTGGTAGTGCGGATCCGCACTCTGCTGCCGTCCGCACCACCGAATCGGTCAGAGCAGGTCGCGCAGGACCGGGACCAGGGCGCGCAGGGCGTTGCCTCGGTGGCTGATGGCGTCCTTCTCCTCGTTCGACAGCTCGGAACTCGTCCGCGCCTCGCCGTCCGGCACGAAGATCGGGTCGTAGCCGAAGCCGTTGGTGCCGCGCGGCTCGCGCACGAGGTGGCCGACCATCTCGCCCTCCACCGTGGCCTCGCGGCCGTCGGGCAGCACGAGCGCGACGGCGCAGCGGAACCGCGCGCCGAGCCGGTCGTCGGGGGTGTCGCCGAGCTGGGCGAGGACGAGCTCGAGATTGCCGACGTCGGTGCTGCGTCCGGGGATCAGCCCGCCGCTCCAGCGCGCCGACAGGATCCCGGGCATGCCGTTGAGCGCGTCGACGCACAGGCCCGAGTCGTCGGCGACGGCCGGTACGCCGGTGGCCGCGCAGACCGCCCGTGCCTTGAGCAGCGCGTTGCCCTCGAACGTCGACTCGGTCTCCGGCACCTCGGGCACCGACCCCTCGGGGAACGCGCCGATGCCGACGACGTCGACGTGAAGACCCGCCTCGTCGAGGATCCGGGCCATCTCCTCGATCTTGTGCGCGTTGCGGGACGCGAGCACCACGCGCGAGCTCATGACGCGAGCGCGGCCTTCTGCAGCTCGGTGAGGTCGGCGCAGCCCTGCGCGGCGAGCGCGAGCAGCTGGTCGAGCAGCGCGCGGTCGAACGGCTCGCCCTCGGCCGTGCCCTGCACCTCGACGTACCGGCCGTCACCCGTCATCACGACGTTCATGTCGGTGTCGGCGGCGACATCGTCGTCGTAGTGCAGATCGAGGCGCGGCTCACCGTCGACGATGCCGACCGAGACCGCCGCGATCGAGTTGATGATCGGCTTCGCGCCGGCCTTCACGTGGCCCTTGCCGCGCGCCCACTCGATCGCGTCGTGGAGGGCGACGTAGGCGCCGGTGATGGCCGCGGTCCGCGTGCCTCCGTCGGCCTGCAGCACGTCGCAGTCGATCATGATCGAGTTCTCGCCCAGCGCCGACAGGTCGACCGCCGCGCGCAGCGAGCGACCGACGAGGCGCGAGATCTCGTGGGTGCGGCCGCCGACCTTCCCGCGGACCGACTCGCGGTCGTTCCGCGTGTTGGTCGCTCGCGGCAGCATGGCGTACTCGCCGGTGATCCAGCCGAGTCCGGAGTCCTTGCGCCACCGCGGGACGCCTGCGGTGAACGACGCCGCGACGAGCACGCGCGTCTTGCCGAAGGACACGAGGCACGAGCCCTCGGCGTGGTCGAGCCAGCCTCGCTGGAACGAGACGGGACGGAGCTGGTCGGCGGCGCGGCCGTCGGAACGGGTCATGCGGCGACCCTAACGCCCACCCCCGACCCGATCTGGCTGCCCCTGAGGCACCTCTCGGTGCCTGTCAGGCATCCAGATCGATCAGACGTCGAGCACGAGTCCCTGGCTGGCCAGGCCGAGGTCGCCCTCGAACACCGGCGTGGCCTCGGCGAGGGTCTCGTCCTGCGGGGTCCACGGCACGAGGTGCGTGAGCACCAGGCGCCCGACACCCGCGCGGTTGGCGTGCTGCGCCGCCTGGGTGGCGGTCATGTGCAGGTTGGGCGGCAGATCGGGGTACCGGCTGAGGAAGGACGCCTCGTACAGCGCGAGGTCGGCGCCGCGCGAGAGCTCGACGAGCGCGTCGCTCTCGCCGGTGTCGCCGCTGAAGACCATCGAGCGGCCACCCGCCTCGACGCGCGAGGCGAAGCAGGGCACCGGGTGGTTGACCCGCGCGGTCGTGATGCGGAACGGCCCGATCTCGGTGACCTGCACGTGGTCGCGGAACTCGAACTCGCCGTGCATGCCCTCCTCGGGCGGAAGGTCGTACGCGCGGGCGAGCCGGTCGGCGGACCCCACCGGGCCGAGCACGGGGATCACCGGCGCGTGGCCGTCCGGGTGGTACCTGCGGAAGACGTAGTACGACGTGAGGTCGATGCAGTGGTCGGCGTGCAGGTGCGACAGCACGACGGCGTCGACGTCGTAGACGTCGGTGTGCTTCTGCAGCGCGCCGAACGCTCCGTTGCCGAGGTCGAGCACGATCGAGTGCCCGTCGTGCTCGACGAGGTAGCAGGAGGCCGGAGAGTCCGGCCCTGGGTAGGACCCGGAGCATCCGACGATCGTCAGGCGCATCAGGACACGACCTCCACAGCGTGCTCGACGGCGACGACCTCGGGACCGAGGAATCGCTTGGCCAGGGCGGTGAACGGGGCGGGGTCGCCCGTCGCGAGGAACCGGTGCACGGGAGCGGCGAGCGCGGGGTCGCGCTCGAGACCGTGGGCGACCAGCGTGCGGTACACGTCCTTCGCGGTCTCGTCCGCGCTGCTGACGAGCGTGACGTCCTCGCCGACGACGTACGAGATGACGCCGGCCAGCAGCGGGTAGTGCGTGCAGCCGAGGACGAGCGTGTCGACGCCGGCCTCGACGACCGGGTCGAGGTACTCGTGCGCCACCGACTGGAGCTCGGTGCCGCCGGTGACTCCGGCCTCGACGAACTCGACGAAGCGCGGGCAGGCCTGCTGCACGAGCGTGATGTCGGGGGCCGCGGCGAAGGCGTCGGCGTAGGCGCCGCTCGTGACCGTGGCGCGGGTGCCGATGACGCCGACACGACCGGTGCGGGTGACGCGCACCGCTCGTCGTACGGCGGGCTGGATCACCTCGACCACGGGGACGGCGTACCGCTCCCGGGCGTCGCGCAGCACCGCGGCGCTGGCGGAATTGCAGGCGATGACGAGCATCTTCACGCCCTGCTCGACCAGGTGGTCCATGACGTCGAGGGCGAACGAGCGCACCTCGGGGATCGGTCGGGGGCCGTACGGGCCGCGGGCGGTGTCGCCGACGTACAGCACCGGCTCGTGCGGCAGCTGGTCGAGGACGGCGCGCGCCACGGTGAGACCCCCGACCCCCGAGTCGAAGATGCCGATGGGCGCGTCCGTCACGAGAGCCGAGACTAGGCCCCCGACACGGTTCCCGTGGCCTGTCGCCGCATGCCCTGTGTCGCAGCCCACGTCTGCCATCCTCGACCTGTCGGGGGGCCTCCCGCCCCTCCGCGTACCGAGGAGTCCCATGTCCACCGACGTCCCCACCAAGCGCCCGGGCGGCGTCACGTTCGTGATCGCGCTCATCTGGATCTCTGCGCTGCTCAACGCCACGCTCGGCATCTGGATGATGCTGGCCCCGTTCGGCCAGAACCCGACCATCACCGACGTGCAGGGCAACACCGTCGAGCTGCCCGGCTTCTGGCTGTTCATGAACGGCGCGCTCTCGCTGCTGCTGGCGTTCATGTACGTCTGGCTCGCACGCATGGCCGCGATCGGCGCGGCCTCCGCGCAGGTGATCATCCAGGCGCTCGCCGTGATCAACATCGTCTTCGGCCTGTTCCGCCTGCCCTACGGCTGGCTCGGCCTGGTGCTCAACATCCTGATCCTCGTGATCGCGAGCGGAGCATCCGCCAAGGCCTGGTTCAGCCGCCCCATCTGATCCCACGTACGTCGACGGCCGCGGACCCGATCGGGTCCGCGGCCGTTGTCGTGCACGCAGTGGGGTCAGGCCCAGAGCTGGCCGTCGAGGGCATCCTCGGCGTCGTCCAGGGTGCCCTCGTAGGCGCCGGTGGAGAGGTACTTCCAACCGCCGTCGCACACGATGAAGGCGATGTCGGCCTCGCGGCCCTCCTTGACGCACTTGGCCGCGATGCCGAGCGCGGCGTGCAGGATCGCGCCGGTCGAGATGCCCGCGAAGATGCCCTCCTCCTCGAGGAGCTGGCGGGTACGGCGCACCGCGTCGCGGGGGCCGACCGAGAAGCGGGTGGTGAGCACGCTGGCGTCGTACAGCTCGGGGACGAAGCCCTCGTCGAGGTTGCGCAGGCCGTAGACGAGCTCGCCGTAGCGCGGCTCCGCCGCGACGATCTCGACGCCGGGCACCTTCTCCCGCAGGAAGCGGCCGGCGCCCATCAGCGTGCCGGTGGTGCCGAGGCCCGCGACGAAGTGGGTGATCGACGGCAGGTCGGCGAGGATCTCGGGGCCGGTGCCGGTGTAGTGCGCGTGAGCGTTGGCCGGGTTGCCGTACTGGTAGAGCATCACCCAGTCGGGGTGCTCCTCGGCCATCTGCTTGGCCACGCGCACGGCCTCGTTCGACCCGCCCGCCGCTGGCGACGACACGATCTCCGCGCCCCACATGCGCAGGATCTGCTTGCGCTCGACCGAGGTGTTCTCGGGCATCACGCAGACGAGGCGGTAGCCCTTGAGCCGCGCGGCCATCGCGAGGGAGATGCCGGTGTTGCCGCTGGTCGGCTCGAGGATCGTGCAGCCGGGGCGGAGCTGGCCGCTCTTCTCGGCCTCCTCCACCATCGCGAGCGCCGCGCGGTCCTTGATCGAGCCGGTGGGGTTGCGGTCCTCGAGCTTGGCCCACACCCGGACGTCCGGGGACGGCGAGAGGCGCGGGAGCCCGACGAGCGGGGTGTTGCCGACCGAGGCCAGCAGCGAGTCGTACCGCACGGCAGGGTCAGCCGCCGGCGACGGCGGGCAGGACGGTGACGGTGTCGCCGTCGGAGACCGCCGTCTCGATGCCGTCGAGGAAGCGGACGTCCTCGTCGTTCAGGTAGACGTTCACGAAGCGGCGCAGGCCGGCCTCGTCGACGATGCGCTCCTGGATCCCCGGGTGGCGGGACTCGAGGTCGGCGAGCACGGCACGGAGGGTGTCGCCGGAGCCCTCGACCGCGCGGGCGCCGTCGGTGTACGGGCGCAGGATCGTCGGGATGCGGACCTCGATGGCCATGGCGGGCGTTCTCCACTCGTCGTGCGTCAGGTCGTGCGGTCTGGGTGGTGCTCGGGTGCGCGGCCGCGACCCGTGGGGTCAAGGACGAGCCTAGGGCCAGGTATTCCCGCGGACGACCCGGCGACGGCCGGCGTACGGCGTCGCCGCAGGTCAGCGGGGGTGTCACACGACGGTGACGGGCTCCTCGGCGACGACGCCGTCCACGATGCGGTACGACCGCAGCTCGTACGGCCCGTCCTCGGTGCCGGTCTCCCGGGTCGAGACGAGCACGTAGTGGGCCTCGGGCTCGGACGCGTAGCTGCACGTCGGTGCGCGACGGGTACGCCTCGGTCGCGGTGTGCGAGTGGTAGACGACCACGGGCACCTCGTCGCGGTCGTCCATGTCGCGGTAGAGCCGCAGCAGGTCGAGGGAGTCGAACTCGTAGAAGGTCGGCGACCGTGCGGCATTGACCATGGGGATGAACCGCTCGGGGCGGTCGCTGCCGGCGGGGCCGGCGATGACGCCGCACGCCTCGTCGGGGTGGTCCTGGCGCGCGTGCGCCACCATCGCGTCGACCAGGTCCTGTCGGATCGTGAGCACGCGCCCAGGGTACGAGGCCGCCGAGCGCACGACCGCGCCGCCCGGGCCGACGTGATCCGCGTCCCCATCAATCGCGTCATAGGTTGTTCAACTTGCGGCCCCTTCCACACGGGGCCACTCTGAGCGAGGCCGCGACCCAGCGCGCGGCTCCGTTGTTCCGGGAGACGACGGGTTTTCCTCGGCACCTGCCTGTGGAGGCTCGTTCATGTCGTCCGCCGTAGAGACGCTCTCGAACGGACAGTTCCAGACCGTCTACAACGTCTTCTCGTTCGCGCTCGCATCCATGCTCTTCACGTCGCTGTTCCTGCTCGTCTCGCAGAGCCGCGTGCTGCCCCGCTACCGCCAGGCGATCGTCGTCTCGGCCATGGTCTGCGGCATCGCCGCCTACCACTACTTCCGCATCATCAACTCGTTCAACGAGGGCTTCGCACCGACGGCCATCGGCGGCGACTACACGCTCACGCCGTTCGGCTTCAACGAGGCCTACCGGTACGTCGACTGGCTGCTCACGGTGCCGCTGCTGCTGCTCGAGACGATCGCGGTCCTCGCCCTGCCCCGCGCCACCCGCACGTCGCTGGTGACCAAGCTCGTGCCCGCGTCGGCTCTCATGATCATCCTCGGGTACCCGGGCGAGGTCGCCCTCGACACCGCCCCCAAGATGATCTGGGGCGCCGCCTCGACCATCCCGTTCCTCTACATCCTCTATGTGCTGTTCGTCGAGCTCACCAAGTCGCTCGACCGCCAGCCGAAGGAGGTCGCTGCGAGCGTCGGCCGCCTGCGCCTGCTGCTCATCGCGACCTGGGGCGTCTACCCCATCTCGTACCTGTTCCCGGTCTTCGGCCTCAACGGTGCCGACGCGTTCGTGCTGCGCCAGGTCGGCTACTCGGTGGCGGACGTGCTGGCCAAGTGCCTCTTCGGCCTGGTCATCTACAAGATCGCGCGCATGAAGAGCGCCGCCGACGACCCGGCCTTCGCCGCCGTCGAGTTCGACGAGGCGCCGTCCACGGAGGCCGTGGCCGCCTGACCAGAACCGCCTTCGGGCGTACGTCGGAGTGAAGCTCCGCATCCTGTGTCTCCCGGCCGGGGTGCGGTCAGGGCGGGCCCACCGGTTCCCGGACCGCTGGGCCCGCCCACCCTCCGCATCCGTCTCCGTGCGCCTCCACGAGGAGAGCCATGACCCTCACCGCCGTCGCGCGGCCGCCTCGCTCGCGGACGCGCATCCCGCTCCTCCCCCTCGCCCTCCTGCTCGGCCCGGTCTCGGTCGCCGTCGCGATGACGGTGTCCCTCGCCCTCGGCGGGAACGCGGGCACCGTGCCCGCCTGGGCACCGGCCGTCGCTCTGCTCGCCGTCGTCGCGGGCGTGCCGCACGGCGCGGTCGACCACCTCGCGCTGGTGGTTCCGCCCGCAGGCACCCGACGGGCGGCGCTCGCCGCCGCGTACGTCGGCGCCGCGGCCCTCGCCACCGCGGCAGTCGTGCTCGCTCCCGCGCAGGCCTTCGTCGCCGTGCTCGCGATGTCGGTGTGGCACTTCGGCACCGGTGACGTCGAGCTCGCGGACGAGCTGGCTGAGCGAACCGACCGCGCCCGGTGGCGCCGCATCCTGCATGCCGCGGCCGCGGGGTCAGTCCCCGTCCTGCTCCCGCTGACCGCCCCGGCGGCCGCGTCGACCCTCGCCGCCCTCGAACCGCGGCTGGCCGTGCTCACCGAGCCGTCGCTCCTGGTGTCCGTGCGTGCCGTCGTGCTCGTCCTCGCAGCCGTCGCAGCGGTCGCCCTGGTGCGGGAGCGCCGGACAGCAGCGGCGGCCGAGCTGGCCCTGCTCGTGGCCCTCGCCCTCACGGTCACCCCGCTCGTGGCGTTCGCCGTCTACTTCGCCGGCTGGCACGCGGCCCGCCACACGCTGCGCCTCGCGCTCGACGACCACGGCCGGCTCGACCGGGGCCGGCTCCTGGTCGTCCTGCGCGCCGGGGCGCCGTCGCTCGCCGTCGCCGCCGCCGCGGTGGCCGCCGCGCTGGTCACCCGCGCGGCTCCGGCACCGACCGTCCTCTGGCTCGCGCTCGCGGCGGTGTGGGGGCTCACCGTTCCGCACATGGCGGTCGTCGGCGCCCTCGGCGCCCGGCGCAGGCGCAGCCTCAGTCCTCGTCGTCCCAGCCCGCAGGCGGCTCGGACCTGATCCCCGAGACCGACTCGACGAGCGTCTCCTGGAGGAAGGTCAGCCAGTCGTAGATGTGCACGTGCATGAACGCCGGGTCGTCCTCGTCGAGCTCGTAGAGCTCGTCGTGGTTCTCCTCGGTGAGCTCCAGCCGCGTCGCCAGTGCCAGGCGCACGTCGTTGATGGCCCCCATCCAGGCGGGGACGTCCGACGGCGGGACGGTGATCTTGCCGTCGGCCTCGGCGAGCGCGCGCAGCACGGTGGCCGCGTGGTTCATCTTCGTCTCGCGCAGCGACCGCTCGGTGAACCGTCGGAACTCCGAGCTGGCCTCGTCGTCGTCGGCGTACGCGTCGGGGAAGAGCCGGGCGAGCGCCGGGTCCTCGGGCCGCTCGGCGTCCGGGTCGATGCCCACCATGCGCGCGAGCGGATCGGCGTCGGCACCCCACGGGTCCTCGTCGGGCGACACGAGCTCGAGCACCTGGCCGACGAGCGTGCCGAGGAGCCCGCGCTCGACGTCGTCCGCCTTCAGCACGATCTTGCCCGTGGCCGTGCGCCGGAAGCCGTGGACAGCCACGTCAGTCGTCCTTCTGCAGCGTGGCCCAGAGGCCGTAGCCGTGCATGGCGGCGACGTCGATCTCCATCTCCTCGCGGGTGCCGTTGGAGACGACCGCGCGGCCCTCGTTGTGGACGTCCCACATGAGCTTCTGCGCCTTCTCCTTGGAGTAGCCGAAGTACTCCATGAACACGTAGGTCACGTACGACATGAGGTTGACGGGGTCGTTCCAGACGATCGTGATCCACGGCCGGTCCAGAGCCGTGATGCTCTCGGACTCCGGGCGATCGAGCTCGACCGGTGCGACTCCCACGGCGTCATCGTCGCACGCGCGCGCGGCGGCGCGAGCGAGCGCCACCACGCGTACGCTCGACGCGTGACCGGACAGCCGCTCCCCGTCCCCCCGCGGGACCCGTCCCTCCCCGAGCCGCCGCTGCTCGAGCGCATCCGCCGCGGCGTCATCGGCGACGACACGGTGATGCAGGGCCCGTTCGGCCCGCGTCGGGTCACGTACGCCGACTACACGGCGTCGGGCCGCGCCCTGGACTTCATCGAGGACTTCATCCGCTGCGAGGTGCTGCCGCGCTACGCCAACACGCACACCGAGAGCAGCGGCACCGGCCTGCAGACCACACGGCTGCGCGAGGACGCCCGCCGCGTCGTGCACGACGCGCTCGGATGCGGCGACGAGGCCGTCGTGATCTTCACCGGGTCCGGCACGACGGGAGCCATCGACAAGCTCGTCGGCATCCTCAACCTGCGCATCCCCGCCGACCTCGACCGCGAGCGCGGCTTCAGCGCGCAGATCCCGCGCGCCGAGCGGCCGGTCGTCTTCATCGGCCCGTTCGAGCACCACAGCAACGAGCTGCCGTGGCGCGAGTCGATCGCCGACGTCGTCACGATCCCCGAGGACGCCGACGGCCACATCGACGTGGCCCTCCTCCGCGCCGAGCTCGAGGCGTACGCCGACCGCCCGCTGAAGATCGGCTCGTTCAGCGCGGCGTCGAACGTCACCGGGATCATGACCGACGTCGACGGCATCTCACGCCTGCTGCACGAGCACGGCGCGCTGTCGTTCTGGGACTACGCCGCTGCCGGCCCGTACCTCGACATCGACATGCAGGGCGACCACGCCGACCCGCTCACCAAGAAGGACGCGATCGTCCTGTCGCCGCACAAGTTCGTCGGCGGCCCCGGCACGCCCGGCGTCCTCGCGATCCGTCGCGACCTCCTGCGCAACTCGGTGCCGGTCGTCGTCGGCGGCGGCACCGTGGCCTACGTCAACCCGGCCGAGCACCTGTACCTGACCGATCCGGTGCACCGCGAGGAGGCGGGCACGCCCGCGATCGTCGAGGCGATCCGCGCGGGCCTCGTGTTCGACCTCAAGAGGAACGTCGGCACCGACGTCATCCGCGCCCACGAGCACGACTTCCTCCGCCGTGCCGTGACGGCCTGGGCCGCCCACCCGACCATCGACATCCTCGGCAACCTCGAGGCGGAGCGGCTGTCGATCGTGTCGTTCACGATCCGTCGCCCCGGCGGCAAGTACCTCCACCACAACTTCGTCGTCGCGCTGCTGAACGACCTGTTCGGCATCCAGAGCCGGGGCGGCTGCTCGTGCGCCGGCCCGTACGGCCACCGGCTGCTCGGCATCGACCTCGAGAAGAGCCACGAGTTCGAGCGCGAGATCGCCCACGGCTGCGAGGGCATCAAGCCCGGCTGGGTGCGCGTGAACTTCAACTACTTCGTCAGCGACGCCGTGTTCGAGTACGTCGTGCAGGCGGTGGCCATGGTCGCCGACCACGGATGGAAGCTCGTGCCGGAGTACCGCTTCGATGTCGCGTCCGGCCGATGGCGGCACAAGGACGGCAACGTCGAGCCTCCGCTGCGCCTGTCGCAGCTCGCGTACGTCGACGGCGAGCTCACCTACCCGCGCCACGACGACCGCGCGCCGGAGTCCGACCTCGCCCGCTACCTCGTCGAGGCGCACGACCTCATGGAGGCGGCACCCGAGCCGAGCGAGGACGTCGACGTCACGCGCGTGAGCGACGACTTCGAGCACCTGCGCTGGTTCGAGCTCCCCGCCGAGTGCCTCACCTAGGACCGGTCGACGCCGGTCAGCCCAGGGTCACGTCGAAGTAGGCGTAGGCGCCGCGCACGGTCGACGTGCCGACGGCGTACAGGCGGTAGTGGTACGCCCGGCTCGCGCCCGTCGGCTCGAACGTGAACGCCGCGCGGCCGTACCGGTCGGTCTTCGCGGTCGCGACCGTGACCCAGACCCCGTTGCGCAGCGCCTGGCGGCGGACGGTCTGACCCGTGATCCACGGCTTGAGCTTCACGCTCGCGGCGACAGGTGCCCCGGACTTCACGGTCGAGTCGCTCACCGTGAGGGCGACGGCCGTGCGGACGCCGGTCGTGTCGGTGCCGGTGCCGGTCTTGCGGTCCCAGGCACCTGCGACGTTGACCTTGTACTCCGTGGCCGTGCGGACGGTGTGCGGCAGCCGCACCTTGCCGTCGGCACCCGTGGTCGAGGTGGAGATCGCGGTCCATGCCGACGTGCCCGCAGGCCGCGCGTAGAGCACTGCCCTGGCACCGGCCACGGCGACGCCCTCGGACGTCGCGCGCGCGGTGACCGTGGTGGACGATCCGTACGTCGTGGCCGAGGGGACGTAGACCGACACGGAGGTGTCGGACGGGGCGATGGTGGCGGCGAACGAGCGCAGCTTGGACCACTGGGCGTCGTCCTCGCCGCCCAGCGCCCACTGGGCGATGCCGAGCAGGTGGTACTTCTCGACGAGGCGGGCGCGGGCGAGCGCCGAGGCGCCGTGGTCGTACCAGCCGGTGCGGTACACGACGCAGCTGGTGTCCTTGCCCGCGAGCGTCTTGCCGATGTAGCGCACCTGGTAGGTGAACTGCACCTCTGCGTTCGTGGCGCTCCACGTCCGCACCGCCTTGGAGCGGTTGACCGTGTCCGAGGTGTACGCCGCGCTCGGGATGGCGGTGAGGTGGTTGGACGCAGTGAACGACAGCGTGTCGAGGTAGTTCGACGGCTTGTTGGACGGGCAGGTGCCGTCGACCTTGGAGGCGCCGTTCACCTTCACCGTCGTGTTGCGCCCGTAGGCGGGCACGCCGATCTGGATCTTGCCCGAGGGCACCTGCGTGACGGCGTACGCGACGATCTTCTCGACCCACGGCAGCGGCGCGATCGGTCCGCCCGACACCGAGTAGTCGTACGCCATGATCCGCAGCCGGTCGACGTGCTCGGCGATGCCGGCCCAGTCGTAGACCCAGTAGCCGTCGTTCCACTTGGTGCCGGTCGTCAGCGTGCGGTTGCTCGTGTAGATCGGCGGGGTGGTGACCGCGAGGAGCTTCCCCTGGGCGTGGAGGGCGTCGGAGAGCTCGGCGATGAAGGCGACCCAGCCCGGACGCGTCGTCGGCCACGATGCCAGCGGGTCGGAGAACGCGAACTTCTCGAAGTCGAGGTCGATGCCGTCGTAGCCCTCGGCCGTGACGGTGGCCATGATCGCGGCGACGAACGCCGAGCGCAGGGTCGGGCTCTTCACGACCGCGGCCATCTGCCCGGTCGGCATGCCGTCCGTGATCGACGGGAGCACCTTGACCCCGGCGTCGCGCAGCTTGGTGAAGGCGATGTCGTGGGCGGTGGGCGTGAGCTGGAGGTCGAGCGAGGACGCCGACCCCGACCACGCGGCGGCGTACCAGAAGGGCGACGCGTCGGTGAACAGGTCGGCGTTGGCCGCGACCGAGTCCGCGGAGGTCACGGGCGCCCAGTAGGGCAGCCACCCGGTCACGATCTTGCGCGGCGGGTCGGCGTTGGCCGCGGCCGCGGGGACCACGGCGGCCGGGGTCAGCACGGCGAGCACCCCCGCGCCGAGCGCGGTGGCGAGCAGGGTCGCGAGACGGCGCCCTGCGGTGCCGGTGCTGCGACGGTGCATGCGGTGATCTCCTTCGCCTGGGCGCGGTCGAGGGTCGACCGACGTGCTGCCTAGTGGGTCCATCGTCGCCACGGGTCCGCGACTTGACGGTACGGGGCGCTCGGGTGCCCGGATTGAACCTAAGAGTCCTGTTTCGCGATCGTCACCCGCCCGTCCGCGTTCCGGCCCCGGCCCGGCCGACCCGGTCGTGACCCTCTGTCGAGGTGTCCGCTACCCGGATCCCGACCGACGCGGCACAGGGGCAGCAACCCCGTTGCATGCGGACGGCGCCCCACGGCTAGCGTGCCGCGCATGACGACGTCCCCCGCCCTCGACCCCGGTCGGGCCGCCGCCCTCGTCGACGGCCTGGTGGCCGACCTGGCCGGAGGCGACGTGCCGGCCTCGGTGGCCGCGCACCGCGCCCTGCGGCGCGGGACGCTGGCCGCCGGCCTGGGCCCGCTCGTGGTCCCCGTGAGCGGCATGGCCGGCCTGCTCGACGCCCTGGACGCCGACCGCTTCAGCGAGCCGGTCGACCTCGTGCTCGCGGCCGACCGAGGCCTCGTCGAGGCGGCCGAGGCGCGCGCCGTCCTGCTCGACGACGACCGCGTCGCGCTGCTCGGCCTGCACCTCACGCTCCCGACCGACGGCCCGCTCGGGGACTCGGCCCGGCTCACCCTCGACTCGCTCGACTTCGCCCTGCCCGCCGCGGTCGGCGTCCCGGCGGCACCCGGCTGGGAGGCCGCGCTCGACGTCCTGGCCGAGGACGGCGCCGAGCAGGCGCTGCTCGCCCTGTCGTCCCGCGGCCCGAGCGCCGAGCACGTGGCGGAGTTCGTGGTCGCGTGCGTGCGGCGAGGCGTCTCGTTCGCCGTGGTCGGGGCGGCGGCGTCGGCGTACCCCGGTCTCCTGGCGGCGACGGCCACGGCACTCGACGGGCGCGATGCCGCCCAGGTCGCGGCTGTCCTGCTCGCCGACGACGCGTCGATCGCCCTCGCCGTGATAGCCGACTGCGATCCGCGGGCCGTGCGACGTCGCCTCACCTCGATCGCGAGCGTCGACGCGGGCGGCACCCTCGCGCACCTCGCCTTGCTCGGGCTGCTCACCGAGACCGAGGCCTGAGATGAGCGACCCCGCCGATGACGTCGTGACGCCCGTCCCCCTCCAGGTCGGGCGCTACCGGCTCGACACCCCGGCGTCGTCGGACACCGCCGACATCGTGGCCGCCTTCCGCGACCCCGATATCGCGCTGTGGAACCCGCCCGGCGGCGGCGACGTGAGCGCCGAGGAACGGGCGCCTCTGTGGATCGCCGACCGCGGCACGTGGACCTCGCGGCACGCGTCCTGGGTCGCGCGCGACGTCGACGGCACGGTGATCGGCCAGATCTCGCTGTTCCACCTCGACCACGAGGCCGGCACGGCGGAGGTCGGCTACTGGCTCACGCCGCGAGGCCGCGGCCGGGGGCTCGGTGCAGCCATGCTCGACGCGGCCACGACGTACGCCTTCGACGAGCTCGGCATGTTCCGCATCGAGCTGTTCCACGCGGTCGAGAACGAGCCGTCGTGCCGGATGGCCCTGCGCTGCGGCTACCTGCTCGAGGGCAGGGCCCGCCAGAGCTACCGGTACGGCGACGGACTCCGCCACGACGAGCACCTGCACGCGGTCCTGGCGACCGACGACCGCCCCGGAGTGCCGACGCCCGCCTGACGTGCATGACGGCCGGCGTCGTCCCGCACCCGTGCGCCCTAGTCGACCGAGCGGATGCGGGTGACGAGCGCTGCGGACAGCAGCGTCACGACGGCGGTGAGCACGTACAGGCCGGTGTAGCCGAGCCCGCTCGTGACGATGGGTGCGGCGATCACGGGCGCCACCACCTGCGGTGCGGCGTTGGCGATGTTGATGACGCCGAGGTCGCGACCGCGGTCCACGGCGGTGGGCAGCACCTGCGTGATGAGGGCCTGGTCGACAGCGAGGTACATGCCGTAGCCGAGGCCGAGGATCAGCGCCGCCACCATCGCGACGTTGAACACCGGGAAGAAGGCGAGCAGCACGGCCGCCACCGACATCACGACCGTGGCGAGGATGACGTAGATCTTGCGTCGGCCGTCGCGGTCGCTGATCCGGCCCGCGACCACGGCGGTGACGATCGTGCCGAGCGCGTAGAGACCGATCAGGACCGTCTGGCTCTGGTCGGGGTTGTCGACCTTCACCTCGTCGGTCAGCCAGAAGAGCAGGTAGAGCGTCGCCATCGCGTTGCCCAGCATCATGAGGAAGCGCGTGACCCAGGCCCAGGCGAAGTCCGGATACTGCTTCGGGCTCACCCAGAAACCGCGGAGGAACGCACCGAGCTCGAACGGCGGGCGCTCCTGCGGCAGGAGCGGCGTGTCCTTGATGACGAGCACGAAGGGCAGCACCAGGATCACGAGGAGACCGGCCGTCAGGAAGATCCCGGCATCGAGTCCGGTGACGACGAACGACACCAGGGCCACGCCGAGAACGATGCCGACGGTCTGCGCGAGGCCGACCCAGCCGGACACGAGGCCGCGCTGGCGGACCGGCACCTGGTCGGGGATCGTCGCGGTCAGCCCGGAGTACGCCGAGTTGATCGTGGCCTGGCATACCCCCCACACGACGGCGAGGCCGAGGACGGTCGACTGGAACGCGAGCGCGCAGATGGCGAGCGCCCCCAGCACCGACCCCCACAGGACCCAGGTGCGACGCCGTCCGAACCGCGACAGCGTCCGGTCCGAGAGCGCACCTGCCGCGGGGTTGGCCACGATCGACATGAACGCGCCGACACCCGCGATCCAGGCGAGCGCCGACTCCTTGCCCCCCGACCCCGCAGCCTCCTCCGCAAGGCGCGGCAGCAGGTTCTGGATCGGCGTGTAGAACGCCAGCATGATGCCGAGGTTGGCGAGCACGACGGGCAGCACGTAGCGCGTGCCGATCGGCGCGGTCGGCTCTGCGAGCGCCGACGGCGCCTTGTCCTCCACGCTCACGAACGACCTCCGAGGAACGACTGGAACCAGGTGTACGACGTCTTCGGCACCCGCCGCTGCGTCGCGTAGTCGGTGTACACGAGACCGAACCTCGGGCGATAGCCCTCAGCCCACTCGAAGTTGTCGAGGAACGACCAGACGAAGTAGCCCTGGACGTCGACGCCCTCGTCCATCGCCGCACCGACGGCGGCGACGTGCTCGCGCAGGTACTGGACGCGGCGCGGGTCGTCGACGGAGCCGCCCTCGAGGACGTCGGGCACCGCGACGCCGTTCTCCGTCACCATCACCGGGGGCAGCGCATCGCCGTACCGCTCCTTCTGCTGGACGAGCACCTCGCGCAGGCCGTCGGGCACGATCGGCCAGCCCATGTCGGTGATCTCCTCGGAGGGGAACTGCTTCATGTCGAACGGCAGCGGGTTCCCCTCGCCGGGCGCAGAGACCAGCGTCGGGTTGTAGTAGTTGATACCGAGGACGTCGAGGCGCTCGGAGATCGCCGCGAGGTCGCCCTCGGAGACGCACGACCGGTCGACCGGGAGCCCGACGACCTCGGGGTCGGGGTACTCCCCCAGCAGCACCGAGTCCATGTAGATGCGGTTCTGGATCGCGTCGAGCGACGCGGCGGCCGCGCGGTCGGCGTCGGTGTCGTGCTCGGGGTGCACCGGCGAGAGGTTGTGCGTGATGCCGATCCGCAGGTCGCCGTCGGCCGTCGCGCGCATCGCCTGCACCGCGAGTCCGTGGCCGAGCAGCAGGTGGTGGGTGGCGGTGAACGAGTCGAACATCAGCACCTTGCCGGGCGCGTGGGTGCCGAACCCGTAGCCGAAGGTGGAGGCGACGACCGGCTCGTTGAGCGTGATCCAGGTGTGCACCCGGTCGCCGAGGTTCTCGACCATCCACTCGGCGTGGTCGGCGAAGCGCTGCGCGGTGTCACGGTCGAGCCAGCCGCCGAGGTCCTCGGCCCACTGCGGCAGGTCCCAGTGATACAGCGTCACGACCGGCGCGATGCCGTGCTCGAGCAGCTCGTCGACCAGCCGGTCGTAGAACGCGACGCCGCGCATCTCGACCGCGCCGTCCTCCGGCTCGATGCGCGGCCAGGAGATCGAGAAGCGGTAGGCGTTCACTCCGAGCGCGGCCATCAGCGCGACGTCCTCGGGCATGCGGCGGTAGTGGTCGCAGGCGACGTCGCCGGTGCTGCCGTCGAGGATCTTGCCGGGTGTGTGGGCGAAGGTGTCCCAGATCGAGGGGCCCTTGCCGTCGGCGTCGGGCGAGCCCTCGATCTGGTACGACGCCGTCGCCGTCCCCCAGAGGAAGTCGCGCGGGAAGGCGTCGCGGGTGCGGCCGTCGGCGAGGGTTCCGGGGTCGCCCGGGGTCCACAGCAGCGTCATGGCCCGCACCCTGCCACGGGCGGGGGGCGCGACGCCGCCGGACGCGACGAGTCGCGTGCGGTCAGCGGCGGCGCGGGACGACGGTCGTGCGGGCAGCCTTGTCGTGCAGCGTCTGGCGCCAGGGCTTGTCCCACAGCGGCCACAGGTAGTCGATGAGCGTGAAGAGCCCGCCGACCAGCGCGGCGCCGAAGCCTTCGACGCCCCAGCGGATGGAGGCCGTGCCCCAGGACAGGCCCTCGCCGTCCTGGTCGCGCAGCCGGATCCGGATGCCGAGCAGCCGCTTGCCCAGCGTCATCCCCCACCGGACGTTCTGCGGCACCTCGTAGAGGAACGTGACGACGAGGGAGATGAGCGTCAGGAGCAGCGAGAGGCCGGTGACGTCGGTGATCCACTGCTGCAGCACGGAGTCGGGCAGAGAGCCGTCCTCGGGCAGCGAGTCGATGAACCGCTGCAGCGCCGGCCAGAGCAGCCACACATAGAACGGGATCATCACGACGCTCTCGATGAGCGAGTCGATGATGCGCGCAGCCACGCGCGAGCCGTACGAGGCGAGCTCGTACGGCGCCTGGGCGCCCGCGGCCGGGGCTCCGTAGCCGCCGGCGTAGGGGGCGCCGTACGGCGGGGCCGGCGGCGGCGCCCATCCCGCGGGCGGGGCCGGAGGCGGAGGGTAGCCGGCCGACGAGCCGGCGGGGGGCGCGTACGACGGCGCCTGCGGCTGCGGGGCCGAGCCGGGCGGGGGGAGGTTCACGGGCTGGCCGGGGACGGGCGGCGGCGTGCCCTCGGGCAGCAGCACCGAGGCACCCCAGCGCTCGCCGTCCCACCAGCGCACGTAGCCCGCGCTCGAGAAGGGGTCGGGGTACCAGCCCGGCGTCATCGCCATGGCGTGAGCGTAGGCGGTCGCGATGCCCGTGCCGCGCACCCCGCTCCCGTCCGCACGGATGTGGTGAGGCTGGCCTTCCGTGACGGCGTTCACAGCCACGGCCTCGCCCAGGCCCGGGCCACAACCTGCTCCCCGCGACTACCGTGATCAGCGCCCTGGTGGTCAGATCGTCCAGCCCGGTGGACAGGGAGTGGTCGCAATGCCCGAGAGCGCCGTCGACAGGATCGACGCGGAGATCCTCGCCCTGTTCGCGGCCGAGCCGCGCGTCGGCGTCCTCGAGGCGAGCCGACGGCTGCGCATCGCCCGCGGCACCGTCCAGGCGCGGCTCGACAAGCTGGCCGCCCGCGGTGTCGTCACCGGATGGGGACCCGACCTCGACGCCGCCGCGCTCGGCTACCCCGTCACCGCGTTCGTGACTCTCGAGATCGCCCAGACCGGGCACGACGAGATCGGCGCCCGCCTCGCGGCCATCCCCGAGGTGATCGAGGTGCACACCATCACCGGCGGCGGCGACCTGCTCGCCCGCGTCGTGGCCCGGTCGAACGCCGACCTTCAGCGGGTGATCGACCAGGTGGTGGCGACCGACGGCATCGGCCGCACGTCCACGGCGATCGCGCTCGCGACCCAGGTTCCGCACCGCGTGCTGCCCCTGCTGGAAGCCGCGGCCTCCGACCCCGTGGCCTAGTCCGAGGCGTCCGTCCGGGTGGATCCCCCTCCGGACTCCGGTCACCCGGCCCTGTCCTGCACGGGAGGCATCCCGCACCCTCGTACGGTGGTCGTCGTCCCGCCGTACGCCCCAGCACGAGGAGCAGCCGCATGACCCGACGACTGACCGCACCGCTCGCGGTGACGGCCGCGGCCGTCGCCGCCCTCGTCCTCGGCGCGCTGCCCGCGGGTGCCGCTGTCTCTCCCGGCGGGCCGACCGCGCCCCCCGCTCCCCCGACCTCCACCGTGCCGCTCGACGTCTACGAGTCGTACGTCGGCGCGCAGACGCGCATGGCCACGCTGCTGCCCTCGCGGGTGCGCTCGCTCACGGCGCTCGGCGCAGCACCGGGCATCCTCGTGACCGACGCCGGCACGGGCGACACCACGTTCTCCTCCCGCGCCGGTGCGCCGATGCGGGGCGCGTCGACGACCAAGCTGC
Source organism: uncultured Actinomycetes bacterium (assembly GCA_963843975.1). Classification (GTDB taxonomy): domain Bacteria; phylum Actinomycetota; class Actinomycetes; order S36-B12; family CAIYMF01; genus Longivirga. The sequence goes on from CAWJMG010000003.1 coordinate 1,669,475, forward strand.
TCACCGCCGTGACCGCCCTGCACCACCTCGGCACCGGCACGCGCTTCCCCACGGTCGTGCTCGACGGCCGTCGCCCGACCGAGATCGTGCTGCGCGGCGGCGGTGACCCGATGCTCACGAGCGCCCAGCTCTCCGGCCTCGCCCGCAGCACCGCGGCCCAGCTCGCGAGCCGGGCGCCCGCCGCAAGCGGAGCGCCGGGCACGGTGCCGTTCCGCATCACGGTCAAGGTCGACGAGACCCTGTTCCCGGCCTTCACCCGGCCCTCGGGCTGGCCGGCCGACTACGTGCCCTACGTCGTGGCGCCGGTGCGCCCGCTCATCCGCGACCTGCGCAACAGCTGGGACTCCGGCAAGGACGCCGGCACGTACTTCGCCTCGCGCCTCGCGGCGGAGCTCGCCAAGGTGCTGCCGGGCCGCGCCGACCTCGCCGTCTCGGCGGCGTACTCCGGCAAGATGCCCGCGGCCGTGGGTGCGCCCGAGGTCGCACGGTTCGTCGGCAACACGAGCGGCTCGGCGCTGCGGCTCATGCTGCTCGTCTCGGAGAACGACGTCGCCGAGATGCTGCTGCGCGACGCCGCGATCGCGGCGGGCGGCGACGGCTCGTGGACCTCGGCGCAGACCAACGCCCGGGCGACGATGACCGCGCTGGGCGTGGACGTCACCGGCTGGGTCTTCGAGGACGGCAGCGGCGTCTCGCGCACCGACCGCCTCACGGCGCGCGGGCTCGTGCAGCTGCTGCGCGCGGCCGAGTCGCCGGCGCACCCCGAACTCGCCCCCTTGCGCGGCTGGCTTCCGGTGGGCGGCGTGAGCGGCACGCTCAAGGCCCGCAACGGCCGGTTCAGCACCTCGCCCACGATCTGCGCGCGCGGCAAGGTGTTCGCCAAGACGGGCACCCTCTTCGACACCGTCGGCCTCGCCGGATACGCGGTCGGCCGCGACGGCAGGCTCAAGACCTTCGCCGTGCTGGTGCACCGCTCGGGCGAGAAGTACTCCAAGCTCACCGTGCGCCGCAGCGTCGACCGGATCGCCGCGACGGCGACCGGCTGCTACTGACCCGATCTGGATGCCTCAGGGGCCCAGGAACGGGCCTCACCCGCATCCAGATCGGATACGGGCCGGTCAGCGCAGCGCGCGCGCGACCTCGCCGGCGGCGCGGAGCACCTTGGGGCCGACGTCGTCCAGCACGAGCTCCCCGAGCGCGAGCACGCCCACGGACGCCTCGATGCCGGCCACCCCCAGGAGCGGTGCGGCGACGCCGATGGCGCCGGGCTGCAGCTCGCCGGTGGACACGACCCAGCCCGGCTCGAACGGTCGGCCGCCGGTGGCCCGGGCCGCGAGCACGGCCTTGCCGCCCGCACCCCTGTCGAGCGCGTGACGGGCGCCGACGCGGTAGGCGACATGGAAGTCCGAGCGCGTCGGCTCGACCACCGCGACGGCGAGCGCATCCGAGCCGTCGACGACGGTCAGGTGCGCCGTGGCGCCGACGGAGTCGGACAGGCGACGCAGCGCGGGCAGCGCTGCCTCGCGCAGCACCGGCTGCACCTGGCGCGCGAGCGCCAGGACGGCCATGCCGAGGCGGCAGCGGCCGTCGGTGCCGCGGCGCAGCAGCGCGTGCTGCTCCAGCGTGACGACGAGCCGGTAGACGACGGTTCGGGAGACGCCCAGCCGGGCGGCGATCTCGGTGACGGTGAGGCCGTCCGACGCGTCGGACAGCAGCTCCAGGACTGACAGCCCTCGATCGAGGGTCTGGCTGGTCTCTGCGACCACGCGATCCACCTCGGTCCCTCTGCTCGTGGTCCCTCGTGAGGACCCGTGTGCTCGGTGCCACGACGGCGCAGGATGCGCCCTCGTCAGCAGGCCGGCCGGGCGACCGGTCCTTCACCACTCTGCCCCAGGTCGGCCCGGATCGGTCAATTCCCGGCGTCCGTTCTGCGACTCCTGGCCTAACGACAGCCGGTCGTGCGGGAGTTCCGCCCCGTACGTGGCGAACCTCACGGACCCCGGCGTGCCGGGGGCCGTGAGGCTCGTGGATCCGTGCTGCGCGCGCAGCGTCGCTGCAGGTCAGACGCCTGCGGCCTTCTTCACCTGGAAGGCGCCGACGATCTCGCTGACGCCGAGGACGATGAGCATGATGCCGGTGATCCAGACGATCACGCCGATGGTCGCCGGCCACACGAAGATGACGATCGCGCCGAGGATCCCGAGGATGCCGCCGGTGATCATCCAGCCGCGGCCCTCCATGCCCTTGCTCTGCAGCCCGACGATGAGCTCGGTGATGCCGCGGAAGAGCCAGGCGATGCCGATGAAGATCGCGAGGAGCGTCACCGAGTTGAGGAAGCTCTTGAACGCGAAGATCGCGAGCACGATCGACAGCAGGCCGGAGACGGCGAGCAGGCCGCGGTGGTCCTTCTGCGAGAAGGACTGCACGATCTGGAAGATGCCGCTGATCAGCAGGTAGATGCCGAACAGCACGGCCAGCACGACGAGGCTCTGCTTGGTGAAGATCACCATGCCGAGGCCGAGCAGCAGCGTCAGGATGCCGAGGAACAGCAGCAGGCCCCAGTCCTGCCGAGGGCGGCGAGCATGTCCTTGTCGTCGAAGGACTCGGTGGTCTCGGTGGTCGCGGACATGCCGCCTCCTTGTGGTGCCCGAAAGGTGCACGGTGGGTCTGCGCACGACCGGCGGGCCGTACGTCGCATCCACAGTAGGGGCGCGCTCACGCACGGTCACGCACCGGAGCATCGCCGCGGCGCCCCGTGTCGTGCGTGCGCTACAGGCGGCCGGCCTCGTGCACCCGGCGCAGGAACTCCTGCGTCGCGGGCTCGCGCGGCTCGTGGATGACCTGCTCGGGCGTGCCGCGCTCGAGGATCTCGCCCCCGCGCAGGAAGCAGACCTCGTCCGCCACCTGCGTCGCGAAGCCCATCTCGTGCGTGGCGATGACCATCGTCATGCCCTCGCCGCGCAGGTCGCGCACCGCGGAGAGCACCTCGTTCACGAGCACCGGGTCGAGCGCCGAGGTGACCTCGTCGAAGAGCATGAGGCGCGGCTGGACGGCGAGCGCGCGCACGATGGCGACACGCTGCTGCTGGCCGCCGGAGAGGCGGTCGGGGTACTGCGCCGCCTTGTCCGCGAGGGTGAAGCGCTCGAGCAGCGTCATCGCGCGCGACTCGGCCTCCGCGGCGCCGACCCCGTGCACCTTGCGCAGCGCGAGCGTGATGTTGTCGAGCACGCTCATGTGCGGGAAGAGGTTGAACGCCTGGAACACGATGCCGATGCGTCGGCGTACGTCGTCGACGTCGACCCGGGGGTCGCAGACGTCGACGCCGTCGAACAGGATGAGGCCGTCGTCGACGCGCTCGAGCTGGTTGACGCAGCGCAGCAGCGTGGACTTGCCCGAGCCCGACGCACCGATGAGCACGGTGACCGAGTGCTCGGGGACCGTGAGCGAGACGTCGCGCAGCACCAGCTCGGTGCCGAAGCTCTTGCGCACGTTCTTCAGCTCGAGCACCGGCGGGACCACCGGCGTCGTGTCGGGCGACAACGCCTTCTCGCTCATGCCGTTCCGTTCGCGTTCTGCCGGGCGATCGACTTCTCGAGCACGCGGTCGGTGAAGCGCGTCAGCGGGATCGTCACGATCAGGAACAGGATCGAGGCCACGACGTACGGCGTGTAGTTGAACGTCTTGGACGTGAGGACCTGCGCCTGGCGGATCACCTCGACGACACCGAGGATCGAGATGAGGCCGACGTCCTTGAGGAGCGCGACGAGGTCGTTGAGAAGCGGGGGCACGACACGGCGCAGAGCCTGCGGGAGCACGACGTGGCGCATCGTCTGCGGCTGCGAGAGGCCGAGGCTGCGCGCGGCGGCGCGCTGGCTGGGGTGCACCGACAGGATGCCCGAGCGGATCACCTCGGCGACGTACGCGGCGTACGTGATGATCACGGCGGCTGTGCCAAGGCCGACCACAGGGATCGCCGTCTCGGTGAGGCGCAGCGCTGGGATGCCGAAGCCGATGAGGTAGATGACGAGAAGCAGCGGCGTGCCGCGGAAGACGTCGACGTAGACCGTCGCCAGGAAGCGCAGCGGTGCCAGCGCCGGCGAGGTGGAGGTGCGCATCAGCGCGAGGATCATCCCGAGGATGCCGATGGCGACCGCGGCGATGACCCAGAGGATCAGGTTGAGCTTGAACGCCTCGAGCAGGAGCGGCAGGACCTGGAGGCCGTAGTCGACGTCGAAGAAGGTCTGGCGCACGACCGGCCAGCCCTTGGAGGTGCCGACGAGCACGGCGAGACCGCCGAGCACGACGACGGAGGACACCACGGCGACGAGAGCGCGCTTGCGCTCAGCGGCCTTGCGCACCTTGCGGCGCTCGAGCTCGTGCTCGCTGGGCGTCCAGACGGGCCCGGCCGAGGAGGCCGGGCCCGTCTGCTGGTGCTGTGTCACGGAGCCAGGACAGGAGCGCCCTGGTTGGCGAGCCACTCGGTCTCGAGCTTCGCCAGCGTGCCGTCCTCACGGAGGGCGTCGACGGCGCCGGTCACGCACTGCGTGAGCGGGCTGTCCTTGGCGAGCAGGAGGCCGAGCTGCTCCTTCTGGTCGGCCGAGTCGGGCAGCTGCCCGACGATGAGGCCGTTGTCGATCTCCACCGCGGTCAGGTAGAACGCCGTCGGCAGGTCGACGACGATGCCGTCGATCTGGCGGTTCTTCAGCGCCGTCACGGCAGCCGCGTTGTCGTTGAAGACCTGGGCCTTCTCGGTCGGCTGGATCTGCGTGTCGATCGCGTCGAGCGACGTGGTGCCGACAGCGGCGCCGAGACGGGCGCCCTTCAAGTCGGCGATCGACTTCGCGTTCTCGATCTTGCTGCCCTTGTTGGTGATGACCGTCTGGGTCAGCGCGTAGTAGCCCGAGGAGAAGTCCACGGCCTTCTTGCGGTCCTCGGTGATCGAGAACTGCTGGATGTTGAAGTCGAAGGTCTTCGGGCCCGGGGCGATGGCGCCGTCGAACGTGGTGCGGATCCAGCTGACGGCCGACTTGTCGTAGCCGAGCTGCTCGGCGACGGCGTACGCCACGGCGGACTCGAAGCCCTTGCCGCTGGTGGGGTCGTCGTCGAGGACCCACGGCGGGAAGGCCGGGTCGCCGGTGGCGATGACGAGCTGCTTGGGCACGAGGGTCTGGAGCGAGTCGGGCGAGCAGGTGGCCGTCGGCGACGCGGACTCGGTGGCGGACTCCGAGGCGGTGGCAGCGGCGGACGAGCTCGTCGAGTCGCCCGAGCCCGAGCTGCTGCCGCAGGCCGCGAGCAGCAGGGCTGCAGCGACCGGGACGAGCACGAGACGGGTACGACGCACGGTGAGAACCTCCACGTGTGCGCGGGGGCTGTCCCCGCGCCTGCGGGCATTCTGCCAAAGCGCGGACGGTCGGCCGACCGCGGAGGTCGATGCCCCTGCCTGCGACCCGGTTCCGATACCCAACCGATACCTGGAAAGCGCCTGCCGAACCGCCTACCGGCGGCCGTCTTCCCGCGCCGCCTACCGGCGGCCGACCGCCCAGGCCCTGACCATGTCGATGCGCGTCTGGAGCTCCGCCGCGCTCGCCCGCGGCACCTCGGGCCCACCGCACCTGCGGCGCAGGTCGGCGTGGACGCTCGCCTGCGACGTGCCGCTCTGGCGCGAGTACGCCGTCACGCAGGCGGCGAGCTCCTTCTTGAGCGCCCTGACGTCCACGGGAGCGGGCGCCTTCGGCTCGGCCTTCGCCGGCTTCTTCGTGCCCCGCGCCGAGCGCAGCAGGTCGTGCACCTGGTCGGCGTCGAGCAGACCGGGGATGCCGAGGAACTCCTCCTCCTCGGTCGTGCCCGGCGTGACGCCGGTGCCGAACTCGCCGCCGTCGAAGAGCACGCGGTCGAAGGTCGCCTCGCTCTCGAGCGCCTCGAACGAGAGCTGGTCGTCGTCGAGCAGGTCGGCGGTGCTGCGCTGCGCGAGCGCCTGGGCGATGAGGATGTCCTCCTCGCTCCAGGTGCCGTCGAGACGCTTGCCGAGGACGTGGTCGCGCTCCTCCTCGAGCTCGCCCGCGAGGCGCAGCAGCAGCGGCACGCTCGGCAGGAACACGCTCGCGGTCTCGCCGCGCCTGCGCGCGCGGACGAAGCGGCCGACGGCCTGCGCGAAGAACAGCGGCGTCGAGGTCGAGGTGGCGTAGACGCCGACCATGAGCCGGGGGACGTCGACACCCTCGGAGACCATGCGCACCGCGACCATCCAGCGGTCGGTGGTCTCCCCGAACGCGCTGATCTTCTCGCCGGCCTTCGGGTCGTCCGACAGCACCACGGTGGGCTTGTGGCCCGTGATGCCGTGCAGCAGCTTCGCGTAGGCCCGCGCCTTGGTCTGGTCGCTCGCGATCACGAGGCCGCCGGCGTCCGGCACGTGCTTGCGCACCTCGGTGAGCCGACGGTCCGCGGCGCGCAGCACCTGCGGGATCCACTCGCCCTGCGGGTCGAGCGCGGTGCGCCACGCCTGCTGGGTGACGTCCTTGGCCTGGTCGGCGCCGAGCACCGCCGACACCTCGTCGCCGGCCCGCGTGCGCCAGCGCATGCGGCCGCTGTACGCCAGGAACATCACCGGTCGCACGACGTGGTCGCGCAGCGCGTCGCCGTACCCGTAGGTGGTGTCGGCGAAGCTGCGCGCGATGCCGTCGCGGCCGGGGGCGTAGGTGACGAACGGGATCGGGTTGACGTCGCTGCGGAACGGCGTGCCGGTGAGGGCGACACGGCGGGCCGCGGGCTCGAACGCCTCGCGCACCGACTCGCCCCACGACAGCGAGTCGCCGGCGTGGTGGACCTCGTCGAGGATCACGAGCGTCTTGCGGTCCTCGACGCGACGCCGGTAGAGCAGCGTGTTGGCCGCGACGCCGGCGTACGTGACCGCGATGCCGAGGTAGTCGCTGCTCGTCGTGCCGCGGGCGCCGGAGAAGTCGGGGTCGAGCGGGATACCGACCTTCGCCGCCGCCTGGGCCCACTGCGTCTTCAGGTGCTCGGTGGGCGCGACGACCACGATGCGCTCGACGATGCGCCGGTCGAGCAGCTCGGAGGCCAGGCGCAGGGCGTACGTCGTCTTGCCCGCACCGGGCGTCGCGACGGTCAGGAAGTCGCGCGGCTGGCGCGCGAGGTACTCGTCCACGGCCGCCTGCTGCCAGGCACGCAGCTTCTCGGCCGCACCGCGCGGGGCGCGCGCGGGGTAGGCCGGGGAGAGGTTCGAGGCGAGAGGCATAGGACGGCGAGACTAGGCGAGTACGGGTTCCGACATGCCGCGCCGGGTGGTGGGCGTGTCCGCCTCCGGACGTGCTAACGGACCCCGCGCGAGTCGCCCGTCAGGGGGTCGAAGGGGCGAGGGTGGGTCGGCCGATCCGCGTCGCGAGGACGGCACCGATGGCGGCGATCACGCCGAGGAGCAGCCAGATCTCGGCGAACGTCCAGCCCGTGACCGAGCCCGCGGCGACCGCGGCGGCGTAGATGGCCCCGGCGGCGCCGATGAGCACCACCGAGCCGACCGAGTCGCACACCTGCAGCGCGGCGGAGTTGGTGCCCTGGTCCTGCGGCTCGGACAGCTCGAGCGTCAAGGTCGCGATGGCGCCGAAGCACAGGCCCATGCCGCAGGCACCGATGAACCACGAGATGCCGGCGGTCCACCACGGCACCGACGGCAGCATCGCCAGCGGCACGGTGAGCATGCAGACGGCGGTGAGCGCCGCACCTGCCTGCACGAGCGCAGATCGAGGAACGCGGCCGTAGAGACGGCCCTGGGCCTGCGACCCGACGGCCCATCCCACCGCTCCCACGGTGAGGACGAGGCCCGCCATCACGGTGGGGACGCCGCGGACGGTCTGCAGCGCGAGCGGCACGAAGGCCTCGCCCGCGAAGAACGTGCCCGCGAGGACGCCGCGCATCATGACGACGGTCGGCAGCCCGCGCGCGAAGCGCAGCGCACCGGGCGGCAGCAACCGGTTCAGCGCCGGCACCACGAGCGCGACACCGACGACGGCGAGGGCCAGGCCCACGACGCCCCTCCGGGTGCCTGCCTCCTGCAGCAGCGCGAGGCCCGCCGCCGCGACGACGGCGAGGCGCAGCCGGCCGGGCCTCGGCTCGCTGTCGCCGAGCGAGGCCCCGAGACGCGCGAGCCGCGGCGCCATCACGAGCATCGGCGGGATGACGAGGACGGGCACGAGCAGGAACACCGCGCGCCACGAGATGTGGTCGGTGAGCAGCCCCGCGATGAACGGACCGACGATCGCGGGCAGCACCCACGCGGCGGCGAGCAGCGCGAACGCCTTGGGGCGGAGGTCGTCCGGGTACTGCCGTCCGATGACGACGTACACCGCGACGATGGCCATGCCGCCGCCGAGCCCCTGCACGAGCCGGCCCGCGACGAGGACCGGCATCGCCCAGGCGAGGCCGGCCACGACGGCGCCGAGGCCGAAGAGCGTGACGCCCAGCAGCAGCGCCGGCCGCGGACCCGAGCGGTCGCACCACTCCCCCGCCGCGACCATCGCGACGAGGCTCGCGACGACGTACCCGTTGAAGGCCCAGGCGTACGAGCCGAGGCCGTCGAGCGCCCGCGCGACGACCGGCATCGCGGTGGCGACGCCGATGCCCTCGAAGGCGAACATCGTCATGACCGCGACGATGCCGACGGTGAAGGCGCGGTGGGTCGGCCCGAGCAGACCGCCGTCGTCAGCCGCCGCCGACGCCTGCTGGGCGTCCACGACGGGATCGACGCCGCCGCGGCGGGGTGCGTGCGCGGGCGCGTGCGGAGGCTCGTACGGCGTCGCGGTCGCCGAGACGTCCTCGACGACGTCGTCGGGCGAGAAGGCGTCGTCCCCCCGGCCGGGGGTCAGGACCCGTCCTTGCCGTCGCCCGAGCCGCCCTTGCCGTCCTTGCCCTTCTTGTCCGGGATGCCCTCGTAGATCCGCTTGCAGTCGGGGCAGACCGGGAACTTGTTCGGGTCGCGGCCGGGCACCCAGACCTTGCCGCACAGGGCGATCACAGGGGCGCCCGTGACGGCGGACTCGACGATCTTGTCCTTCTTCACGTAGTGCGCGAAGCGCTCGTGGTCGCCGTCGCCGAAGGACGTGTCGGGCCTGTCCTCGACGAGGGTGCCGAGGCCGGTGTCCGGCTCGGCGAGAGGCAGCGGCTCGGTCTCGGGGGGCATCGTCGACATGCGGTCATGGTACGGGCGACGCGCGGTCGCGTCGCCGTCGTACGGCGGGCGACGCGTCAGTTGAGCGAGGGGTCGACCGACGGCGTGGCGAGGAAGGCGAGGTCGCCGGGCTGGCGTCGCAGGACGCGGAGCCAGAGGTCGTCGGGCTCGACGGCGAAGACGTCGTCGGCGCCTCCGTCGACGACGTACCAGTCGCCGCGCGCGAGCTCCTCGACGAGCTGCCCCTCGGCCCACCCGGCGTACCCGGCGAAGATGCGGACGGCGACGAGGGCGGGGTCGGCCGCCTCGGGGTCGAGGTCGAGGTCGAGCAGTCCGTACGGCCCGGCGACGCGGCGGAAGCCGTCGGGCTCCGGGCCGTCGACGGGGCCTCGGAGCAGGGCGATCGCGAGGGCGCTGTCCTCTGCGACCGGTCCGCCGTCGAACAGGACGTCGGTGCCGGTGGTGCGGCCGTCCCAGCTCGGGAGGACCGCGCCCACGGGCACGTGCGACGGTCGGTTGAGCACGACGCCGAGCGTGCCCTCCTCGTCGTGGTCGATGAGGAAGACCACCGTGCGGGCGAAGTTCGGGTCGGCCATGGCGGGCGCGGCCACCAGCAGACGGCCGGCGACCGGCACCGCCGGGGGCACGTCCAGGGGCTCGAGCGTCACGCGCTCAGCATGCCAAACGTCGGGGGCTGCGGCGCCAGGTGTCGCACGTCACCGTTTCGATACCGGAGATTCCGCACGCGCGGCCTACTGGGGCGTATCCTGACTCTGCGTGAGGCTGTGACCACACGTGGTAAGGATCGTTCGGCCGCCCGGGTGAAGTGGTCATCCCGGTCGGTGAAGGTCGAGGGAGGCGGATCCCATGCCCCAGCAACCGCTGGCCCAGGTCCCGATGGACGCGACGTGGGAGTGGCAGGAGCACGGTGCGTGCCGCGAGGCGGACACGGCCCTGTTCTTCCATCCGCAGAACGAGCGCGGCCTGTCGCGCATCCGCCGCGACCGCGCCGCCAAGTCCGTGTGCACGCGCTGCGAGGTGCGCCTCGAGTGCGCCGACTACGCGATCCGCGCCCGTGAGCCGTACGGCGTCTGGGGCGGCCTCACGGAGGAGGAGCGCGAGCACATCTACGTCAAGGCGGCGCTCACGACCTACGGACGCGAGAAGGGCGCCGGCCTCCGCGCCGCCGTCGATCTCCTCTAGCCCGCACGACATCCGACGCGCGCGACATCAGCCGATGTCGCGCGCGTCGTCGCGTCTGCGGCGTCCTCGGACGTTGACCGGCGTACGGCGCGCGCGAGCGGCAGGATCGGGGCATGGCATTCCAGGTCGACTCCGAGGTCGGCGTCCTGCACGACGTGATCCTGCACCGGCCGGGCCTCGAGCTCTCGCGGCTCACGCCGCAGAACGTCGACGAGCTCCTCTTCGACGACGTCATGTGGGCGGCCCGCGCGCAGGAGGAGCACGACGCGTTCTCGGCTGAGCTCCGCGCGCGCGGGGTGCGCGTGCACCTGTTCGGCGAGCTGCTGGCCGACGTCCTCGCGATCCCCGAGGGGCGCGAGTTCATCCTCGAGCGCGTGGCCGACGTCCATTGGGTCGGGCCGCAGCTGGTCGAGCCCCTGCGCGAGCTGCTCGGCTCGGTCGATGCCGCGACCGCGGCAGAGCTGCTGATCGGCGGCATCCTGAAGCGCGACCTCGACCTGCCGGCGCACACGTCGCTGCTGTGGGACTCGCTGTCGGCGTACGACTTCGTTCTGACGCCGTTGCCGAACCACCTCTTCCAGCGCGACAACTCGGCGTTCGTCTACGACGGATTGTCCGTGCACCCCATGGCCAAGCCGGCACGGCAGCGCGAGACGGTGCACTCGCGCGCGATCTTCCGCCACCACCCGATGTTCGCGGACGCCGGTCTTCACTTCTACTACGGCGACGACGACGCGCACCACCAGCCTGCGACGTGCGAGGGCGGCGACATCCTCGTGATCGGCAACGGCGCGGTGATGATCGGCATGGGCGAACGGACGACGCCGCAGGGCATCGGCATGCTCGTGCGCGGCTGGTTCAGCGACCCTCGGCACCGGGTGAGGACCGTGATCGTCGTCGAGCTGCCGAAGGTGCGCGCGTTCATGCACCTCGACACCGCCATGACGATGGTCGACCGCGACGCGTTCAGCGTGTACCCGTTCCTGCCGCCGCAGCTGAAGTCGTGGACGCTCACCGGTCGTGGCGAGGGCGGCGACTACGACGTCGTCGAGAACGCGGCGCTGTTCCCCGTGGTGGCCGAGGCGCTCGGCGTCGAGCGGGTGCGGGTGCTGACCACGCCGATCGACGAGATGGGCGCGGCACGCGAGCAGTGGGACGACGGCAACAACTTCCTCGCGCTCTCGCCCGGCGTGATCGTGGGCTACGAGCGCAACACGACGACGAACGCGTTCCTCGCCCGCAACGGCATCGAGGTCGTGGCGATCGCCGGCTCAGAGCTCGGCCGTGGCCGCGGCGGCCCCCGCTGCATGTCCAACCCCATCAACCGAACCCCCGCCTAACTTCGCTGTTCTTCCCTTAGGGAAGGAAACCGAAGTTGAGCTGCACGAAGGCCGCCCAGAATCGCGATCTTGAGCGCTATGCGGCCGCTGCAAGCTGGGCGCGAATCTCCGCGACCACCCTGTGTGGCTCATGGACCAGGTCGTGCCACGTGAAGCGAAGGGGACGGTAGCCCAGCGCCACGAGACGGTTCTGCCGCGAGCGGTCTCGTTGGAAGGCCATCGCGTTCGAGTGATAGGCCTCCCCGTCCAGCTCGACCACGAGCTTCGCATCTTCGAACAGCAGGTCGACGATCCCCACGAGCCCCGCGGAGTCGTGAACCGCGGCATTCGCCACCCAGCCCGTGATGCCCGCTCGGCGCAGCATCCGATGGGCGCGGACTTCGGAGTCCGAGTGCGCGTTGCCCACGACGTCGGACACGACGGACCACGCCCGTCGGAGACCGTGCCGTTGTGGAGACGACGCGACAAGGGAGCGAAGCCCATCGGCGGTAGTGCGTCCACGTCGGAGTGCATCGACCGCCAGCGCTCGACCCGCCTCCTCCGGCAGCCACAGCAGACAGTCGAGAATGGTGCGCGGGAGCGTCGTGGACAGGACGCCGTCGACGGATTCGAGCTCCGAGTCAGAGACTTCGATGCGATGCGTGCGCAGGCCGGGAATGGCCACGCGCGCATTTCGTCCGACTATGGCGTGCACCTCGGGATCCGCCGGTACGAGCAGCCCATCACGGGCAGCGGCAGTCGTGTGGCTGACCACGGCGCCGAGACCGGCCGCCAGCGAGGCGGCGTACGACAGAGATACCGGTGTCAATGTGCGGGCCGAAGCCGCGTACACACCACCGATGACCACCTTCCACTCTCCACGCTGGAGAAGGCGGCGCACGCGGTACGGCGAGATGCCGGCGTCGAGCGCCTGCTGGCGGGTGAAGACACCACCCTGGTGGGCGGCTGGGTCAGGTGCAGTGAAGTCTCCGCGCATGTCTCCACGGTGCCTGGCGCGCACGTCGCCACGCCATCCTTGCCTCCCGGCCTGTGGACAACGACGCGAGCCGCTCAAGATCACGAGTTTGGGCAGCTTGGTGCAGTTGAACTGCGCGTTGCTTCCCTAAGGGAAGAAGCACGAAGGCCCGCGCTGGTTGGCGCGGGCCTTCGTGGTTCGTGCTTGGCGGGTCAGGCCTGCTGGAGCCTGGACTTGAGGGTGTCGAGCTGGGTGAGCAGCTCGGCGGGGACCTTGTCACCGAACTTGGTGAAGTACTCCGCCGTCAGGTCGGCCTCGGCCAGCCACGACGCCGGGTCGACGTGGAACAGCTCGGTCATGGTCTCCTCGGAGATGTCGAGGCCCGTGACGTCGAGCTCGCCCGCGAGCGGGAAGCGACCGATCGCGGTCTCCTCGGCGCCGGCGAGGCCCTCGAGGCGGTCGACGATCCACGCGAGCACGCGGCTGTTCTCGCCGTAGCCCGGCCACATGTAGCCGCCGTCGGCGTCCTTGCGGAACCAGTTCACCGAGTAGATCTTGGGCAGCTTGTCGGCGTCGGTGGCCTTGCCGATCTTGAGCCAGTGGCCCCAGTAGTCGGCCATGTTGTAGCCGCAGAACGGCAGCATCGCGAACGGGTCGCGGCGCAGCTCGCCGACGGTGCCCTCGGCGGCAGCGGTCTTCTCGGACGCGATGGTCGCGCCCATGAAGACGCCGTGCTCCCACGAGAGCGCCTCGTTGACCAGCGGCACGTTCGTCGCGCGGCGGCCGCCGAACAGGATCGCGGAGATCGGCACGCCGGCCGGGTCCTCCCAGTTCGGGGCGATCGACGGGCACTGGCCGGCCGGCGCGGTGAAGCGCGCGTTCGGGTGGGCGGCCGCGGCCTCGGAGGCCGGGGTCCAGTCGTTGCCCTTCCAGTCCACGAGGTGCGCGGGCGCGTCGGACAGGCCCTCCCACCACACGTCGCCGTCGTCGGTCAGCGCGACGTTGGTGTAGATGCAGTTGGCGTCCAGCGACTTGATCGCGTTGGCGTTGGTCTCGAGCGAGGTGCCCGGGGCGACGCCGAAGAAGCCGGCCTCGGGGTTGATCGCGTAGAGACGGCCGTCCTCGCCGAAGCGCATCCAGCAGATGTCGTCGCCGACGGTCTCGACCGTCCAGCCCGGCAGCGACGGCTCGAGCATCGCGAGGTTGGTCTTGCCGCACATCGACGGGAACGCGGCCGACACGTACTTCACGTCGCCGTTCGGGTGCGTGAGCTTGAGGATCAGCATGTGCTCGGCGAGCCAGCCCTCGTCCCGCGCCATCACCGAGGCGATGCGCAGCGCGAAGCACTTCTTGCCGAGGAGCGCGTTGCCGCCGTAGCCCGAGCCGTACGACCAGATCTCGCGGGTCTCGGGGAAGTGGACGATGTACTTGTCGTCGTTGCAGGGCCACGCGACGTCGGCCTCGCCCTCGGCGAGCGGGTGCCCGACCGAGTGCAGTGCCGGCACGAAGTCGCCGTCCTCACCGATCAGGTCGAGAGCGGCCTGGCCCATGCGCGTCATGATGCGCATGTTGACCACGACGTACGGCGAGTCGGTGAGCTCGACGCCGAGCTGGGAGATGCGCGAGCCGAGCGGGCCCATCGAGAAGGGCACGACGTACATCGTGCGGCCCTTCATCGAGCCTGCGAACTTGCCCTTCAGGGTCTCGCGCATCGCGACGGGGTCGGCCCAGTTGTTGGTGGGGCCGGCGTCCTCCTCGTGCAGCGAGCAGATGAACGTGCGGTCCTCGACGCGGGCGACATCGCTCGGGTTGGAGCGGGCGAGGAACGAGTTGGGGCGCTTCGCCTCGTTGAGCCGGGTGAAGGTGCCGCCGTCGACGAGCAGCTGCGTGAGGCGGTCCCACTCCTCCTGCGAGCCGTCGGACCACTCGATGCGGTCGGGCTGCGTGAGCTCGGCGACCTGCTCCACCCACTCGAGCAGCTTCTTGTTGCGGGTCGGCGCGTTCTCGAGGCCGGGGATGCTCGACATGACTTCGTTGTCCTATCGCAGAGGGTTGGATCGTCGTTCAATCTCAGGGTGCCCTAAGCGTGTACCGGTGCGAAGAGGAACCCCGTGTGAAGTACGCCGTACTCGCGGGTTGTGACGGTCGGCACACGTTGCCGTGACCGTTCCGTGAACCGCGATTCCGTTGTGCCCCACGGAAGTAAGCGTTGTCATGAACGAGCGTGGGCGCAGGCGTTCTACCCAGGTGTCGCCGACCTCACACGCTGCGCGCGGCTACGACACGAGCGGGAACGTCGTCACCACGAGGTAGGCGAGAGGCACTCCTTGCACGACCGCTGCCGACCACGGCAGCCGCGCCCTGCGGGTCACCGTCTGGCCGTAGACGAGGAGCAGTCCGAGCACCACCGCCATGAGCGGCACGAGCAGCGAGAGGAAGCCCGGGGCGCCGAGCACCAGCACCGACGCGAGCAGCACCACCACCGCGATCACGCGGGTGATGAGCGCGAGCCACCAGCGCGCGCCCACGAGACGGTCGTCGGCCCAGAACCACGCGATGAACGCGAGCTCCACGACGAGCAGCCACGACTTCCGGTCGCCCGCGAGGTCGAACGCCGTCCACGTCACGCGGCCGACGAGTCCGAGGGCGATCACTGCGTACGTCGTCAGCGCGAGCACCACGACGACCTCGCGCAGCACCCACCGCGCCGGGAGCGCGACCCCGTCGACGCGCTCCGCCGACGGCCGCAGCCACGACGTACGGCGGCGCGCCAGCGTGGTCAGCACAGCGACCACTGCGGCCGCGCACGCGAACCACACGATCACGTAGCCGCCGACCGCGAGAGGCACGCGGGCGGCCACACCGGACAGCGCCGCGGCGGCGAGCGACCCGAGGACCGAGGCGACGACGGCGACCACGACCGCGACGAGCGCGCGCGGCCGCGGCGCCTCGGCCGCGCCGCCCTCGCCCGGCGCACGCGCGGGCAGCACCAGCCGCGCGATCGGCACGAAGCCGACGGCCGCACCGGCCATGAGCAGCAGCAGCCAGAGGATGCGCGACCCTCCGGCGTCGTGGCCGGACGACGGCGCACCCACGGTGGCGTCGAGCCAGTCGAGGGTCTGCTGGCGCGTGTCCGCGGAGAACAGGATCGTGATGTGGTCCGCCCTCGGTACCACGTCGGCCGCGCGCGCGGTCCCGTCGACAGGGGAGCCGTACCCCGGCCCGACGACGCCGTCGGGGTACGCCGCCTGCAGCCCCTCGAGCGCGGCGTCGACGAAGCGCTGCTGCTCGTTGCCGCCGTACAGCAGGAGGAGGTTGCGCGGCACCAGCGCCGACCCCGACGGCAGGTCGTCGGCCGACGGGAGCGACAGCGCCACCGTCGCGCCGAGCGGCACCGTGGCGGATGCGGCGGACGAGCCGGAGGCGGCGGCCACGGCGTAGCGCACGACGGCGCCCGCGCCCATCGAGTGGCCGACGAGCGCGATCGGCCGCGCCGGATCGGCGAACGGCTGACCGACGGCCCAGGCGGCGACCGCTGCCAGGTCGGCGTCGATCACGTCGGTCGCGACGACGCCGTCCGACAGCGGCAGCGGCAAGGGGTTCCGGCCGTGCCCGGTGAGGTCGGGCAGCACGACGGCGTAGCCGGCCTTCGCGAGCGAGACGCCGAGGTCGTCCATCAGCTGCGCGGAGCCCGCGAACCCGTGCACCACGATGACGACCGGGTGCTGGCCGGCCGTCTCGTCCACCAGCGTCGTCACCGGTACGCCGACCGGCTCGGCACCGGGTGCGAAGCCGGGGTCGAGGTCGCGCGAGACCACCGCGGTCCCCCGCTCGAGGCCGGAGTCCTGCCCGGCGAGCACGACGGTCGCGGGCACCGTGAGGAGCAGCGCCACCGCGCCCAGGACCCAGGACGAGACCCGCTGCGGCCGGGACGTCGCGCTCATGGTGCTCATGGCGCCGGACGCTACCGCCGCGGCGTCGATCGCGCGCCCGAGCCGCCGCGCGGAGGCGTAACGGTGACGCGGGGTGAGCCGCACGCGTCCGACCGGGCGACACCGTGCTGGCACCGGTCTCGGAATCCGGGTGCCTCAGGCTCGGTCGCCGTAGCGTGACCCCATGCTCCGTCGCGCCTGCTCCGCTGCCGTCGCCCTCGCGCTCCTCGCCGCCTCGCTGGTCACCGGGTTGGCGGCCGCGCCCGCCGCCCAGGCGGCCGTGGCGTCCGACCCGGTGCAGCTACCAGGTCACGTTCGTCGCGCGCGTCTGCCCGACGTACGCCGACATCATGGCCAACCGCGCGCGCAACAACATCCAGGAGAGCCTGCGCGACCTCGGCAAGGACACCGTCTACACCAGCGGCAGCCCGGTGCGGCCGTCGATCGAGGAGCCGAACAACCCCAACTGCAAGCCCCTCGACGACTGGCAGTTCCGCCTCGGCACCGGCTACGCCGGGAAGACGCCGGCGAACGACTACCTCTCGACGGTCACGGGCGACTACGGCCAGACGATCAAGGTCCAGCCGACGACGCCCGAGCTCGACTCCCTCGGCCAGGACACCGGGCGCACGGTCGAGGACGCGGTCACCGTCACGCTCACGGCCGAGCAGGCGCAGCGGGCGCAGCAGGGCAACCGCCTCTGGACCCAGGGCGGCCTGCGCACCGACCCGCTGATGAACACCGTCTTTGGCGACGCGTACGGCTTCGGCGCTCTGCGCTGCGCGATCGACAACCTCAACGGCGACAACGTCGAATGGATCGGCTTCCCGCAGGGCAGCCGGCACGTCTTCTGCTACTACTACGCCGTCACGCCTCCGCCGGACGCCGGCACGATCGTGGTGCGCAAGCAGCTCGCGACCGGCAGCAACGGCCCCGCGACCTTCCGGTACGTCGGCAACATCTCGTACACGCCGACCAACGACTTCTTCCTGTCGCCGCAGGACGACACGACCCCGGTCTCGGCCTCGTTCGTGCGCGCGGTGGGCGACGCCTGGGACTTCGAGGAGCAGCCGCTCGACGGCTACGCGCTCGCGAGCCTCACGTGCGCGGAGACGACAGGCTCAGGCTCGACATGGACCATTGCCGGGGCCAAGGCCACCGTGCGCGTCGGCGACGGCGCCACCGTCACGTGCACGTACACGAACGCCGAGGTCGCCGCGACGACGGGCTTCCTGCAGCTGTCGAAGGTGTCGTACGGCGGCGTCGGCTCGTTCGACTACCTGATCACCCGCGGCGACAGCACGACGCTGGCGGCGTCCGCCACGACGACAACCGAGGGCGAGCCGGTGGTCGTCGCCGACACCTCGGCCGCGGCGGTCGGCACCTGGACGGTGCGCGAGACGCTGCCGGCACCGACCACGCGCGGCGCGTGGTCGGTCGAGGCCGTCCAGTGCAACGGAGCGGACGTGCCGTTCACCGACGCGCCCGGGCCCGCGGGCACGACGTACGTGAGCGCGTCGAAGAACATCCAGGCCGGCGAGGCCACCGACTGCCTGTTCACCAACCGGTTCACTCCGGGTGGCGAGCTGCAGCTGGCGAAGCGCACCACGGGCGGCACCGGGTCGTTCGCGTTCCCGGTGGTGCGCGCGGACCAGGTGGACGAGGACGGCACCGTCACCGACCTCTTCAGCATCTACGGCGTCGACGTCGCCGCCACCGGCACGCCGACGACCGCGACCGCGGTCTCGGGCTTCGCGACCCTGACCGACCTGCCGGTCGGCGAGGCCGAGGCGTCGACCTACCTCGTCGGCGAGCTCGCGCCGCCGGACTCGCCCACCGCGAGCTGGCGCTTCCGCTCGATCGCCTGCACCGACCTCGACACCGGCGACCCGGTGCCCGTCACGGGTGCGCTCGGCGGCAACGCGCTCCGGGTCGAGCTGACCGACGAGCACCCGCGGGTGCGCTGCCTCGCTGACAACGCGCTGCAGCCGGTCGGCGGCCTCGACGTGTCCAAGACCATCGCCGGTGCGAGCGCCGGGGCACAGGGTGCGGTGACGATCGCGATCACGTGCGACGACGGCACCCGCGCCTCGCTCGACGTGCCCGCGGGCGCCGCCGGCACGACGTCGCTGGCCGACACCCTCGCGCTGCGCGACCCGGCGACCTGCACGGTCGTCGAGACCGAGAACGGCGCCCGCGCCGAGGCGAGCAAGGTGGCCACGACCTTCTCGGTGAACGGCGGCACCGCCGTGACCGGCACGCGGGCCTCGGTCGACGTCGACAGCGGCGCGCTCTCGAGCGTGGACGTGGTCAACACGTACGACGCCCTGGCCCCCAGCGGCGCCTCGCCCGCGACGCCGGCGTACGCGCTGGCCGGACTGCTCCTGCTGCTGCTCGGCGCCGCCGCCTACGCGGTCGGCTCGAGGGCCTGAGCCCGCCGGGGCACCGGCCCGGGAACGACTGAGCCCCCCTCGCCCGAAGGCGAGGGGGGCTCAGTGCGAAGCGTGGTCGTCAGACCGCGCGGACGTTCTCGGCCTGCGGGCCCTTCTGGCCCTGACCGATCTCGAACTCCACGCGCTGGTTCTCCTCGAGGGAGCGGTAGCCGCTGCCCACGATCGCCGAGAAGTGAACGAACACGTCGGTGTCCGAGCCGTCCGGCGAGATGAAGCCGAAGCCCTTCTCCGCGTTGAACCACTTGACAGTGCCCTGCGCCATTACATGTCTCCTCATGGGGACGGTTCAGGCCGCACCTTGTGCGCGGACCCGGGTTGCTTCCGCCGTTGTGTCAGACCTGCCCATGGGGACGTGTCTTGCGAGGCACCGATTCCGGCGAGCCGGAGGGTTCCCAGGACGAACGAAGTGCTGCAACCACGCTCAGCATACCCAGATCCCCGCGCACGACACCATGCTTCAACCCGCCTGGAGCACGTGTCGACACGCTCCCGTGATCCGAGCCGGGCGCGGGGGCGGGCATGGTCGTGCTGGGCCTGGGCGCGCCTGCGGGGGTGGTCGCATCGTGCTCCGTGTCCGACTATCGGTCACCACGCCGCCCGAGACGGCCTCGCCCCCCTCCCGGTACCGTCGCGACCATGACCGAGTCCCCCGACAACCTCCCGCGCCGGCACCAGATCGAGGTGCCCGCCGACCTGGTCGTAGGGGTGCCCGCCGACTTCGCCTCGGTCTGGCACACGCCCGAGTCGTTCGTCATCGACTTCCTGTCCGCCCGCGGTCCGGCGCAGATCATGGACGACGAGGGCACCCCCGTGCTGAGCCAGGACCTCGTGGTGAGCGCACGGGTGCGCATGCCCCCCACGCACGTCATCGAGCTGATGAAGGCCCTCGAGCGCCAGCTCTCCACCTGGGAGACCCAGACGGGGCAGCGCTCGCCGGTCGACCCGCCGCACCCCGACCTCTGAGCGGCTGGGTCCCGGCTGCGGGCGTGTCGCACGAGCCCCGATGTCCTGAGCGACACGACAGGGCGGCTTGAGGGTCGCGAGAGCCTCGCGGCGCATGCTCATCCCACAACTTCATGCGTGCGGCTCCACTCGGCAGACGATCACCCCCCCCCCCCGGTCCTCTGCCATCCCCCCCCCCCACTGGTGGAGCCACCCAGCACGCGACACGGATCGAGTACCCCCCCACTCGATCCGCACTGACGGCCCCGCCTCCACCCGAGACGGGGCTGTCAGCATTCCGGGACCTGTCCGCGGCACTGTCGGTAACCGAACTCTTCCTGACTCGCCGGTCAGTACGCCGTCTGCGCGGGCCGCCGCCCGCGTACGCTCCCGCCATGGCGGATCCCGTTCTCCCCTCCCGTGCCCGCGTCGTCGTGATCGGCGGCGGCGTCATCGGCTCGTCCGTGGCGTACCACCTCGCCGAGCTCGGCTGGACCGACACGCTGCTGCTCGAGCGCGACCGGCTCACCAGCGGCACCACGTGGCACGCGGCCGGGCTCATGGTGACCTTCGGCTCGACCTCGGAGACCTCGACCGAGTTCCGGAAGTACACCCGTGACCTCTACTCCCGGCTCGAGGCCGAGACCGGGCAGTCGACCGGTTTCTCGCCCGTCGGCTTCATCGAGATCGCGACCGACGCAGGCCGCCTCGAGGAGTACCGCCGCGTGTCGGCGTTCAACCGCTACTGCGGCGTCGATGTCCAGGAGATCTCGGCCCGCGAGGTCGAGCAGAAGTTCCCCATCGCACGGGTCGACGACGTGCTGGCCGGCTTCTACGTCGCCGAGGACGGCCGCGCGAACCCTGTCGACGTGACGATGGCGCTCGCGAAGGGTGCGCGCCTGAAGGGCGCGACCGTCCTCGAGGGCGTGCAGGTCACCGCCGTCACGACGAAGGACGGCGCGGTCACGGGCGTCGACACGCCGTACGGGCACGTGGAGTGCGACGTCGTCGTGAACTGCGCGGGCATGTGGGCGCGGCAGCTCGCCGAGCAGAACGGCGTCAACGTGCCGCTGCAGGCCGCCGAGCACTACTACCTGATCACCGAGGAGTTCGACGCGATCAGCAAGTCGTTCCCGGTGCTGGAGGACCCGGCCAACTTCGGCTACTTCCGCGAGGAGGGCGGCGGCCTCATGGTCGGCCTCTTCGAGGCGGTGTGCGCGCCCTGGAAGATCGAGGGCATCCCCGACTCGGCGTCGTTCCTCGAGCTGCCGCCGGACTGGGACCGCATGGGCCCGTACCTCGAGGCCGCGATGAGCCGCATCCCGATGTCGAACGAGGTCGGGATCCGGAAGTTCTTCTGCGGGCCGGAGAGCTTCACGCCCGACCTGCAGCCGGTGGTCGGCGAGGCGCCCGAGGTGCGCGGCTACTTCGTGGCGGCCGGCCTCAACTCGATCGGCATCCTGACCGGCGGCGGCATGGGCCGCGCGGTGGCCGAGTGGGTCGTCACGGGCCACCCGACGGTCGACGTGACCGGCTTCAACATCGACCGGCTGCACACCTACCAGCGCAACCCGGAGTACCGCGCGACGCGCACGGTCGAGAGCCTCGGCCGCGTCTACGCGACGCACTACCCCGACAAGCAGATGCACACCGCGCGCGGTGCGAAGCTGTCGCCGCTGCACGAACGTCTGGCGGCGCAGCGGGCGTGGTTCCGCGACGTCAGCGGCTGGGAGAACCCGGGCTGGTACGCGCCCGAGGGTGCCGAGCCCGACTTCGGCGAGCCGACCTTCGGCCGCCCCTCGTGGTGGCCGCACTGGGAGGCCGAGCACCACGCCGCCCGCAACGACGTCATCGTCATGGACATGAGCTTCATGTCGAAGTTCCTCGTCCAGGGCGACGACGCCGGCGCGCGGCTCAACTGGATCTCCGGCAACGACGTCGACGGCGAGAGCGGCGTCATCACGTACACCCAGTGGCTCGACGAGCTCGGCAAGCTGCAGGCCGACCTCACCGTCACCAAGCTGGCCGACGACCGCTTCTGGGTCGTGGCCTCGGACACAGCGCACCGGCACGTCGAGACGCACCTGAAGCGGCACTTCGCCGGGCACCACGCGTTCGTCACGGACGTCACGGGTGCCTACGCCCAGATCAACGTGCAGGGTCCGCGCTCGCGCGAGCTGCTGCAGTCGGTCACGACGGTCGACCTGTCGGACGAGGCGTTCCCGTTCCGTGCCGCGCGCGAGATCGACCTCGGCTTCGCGCGCGTGCTCTGCATCCGGATCACCTACCTCGGCGAGCTCGGCTACGAGCTCTACGTGCCGACCGAGCAGGCGGTGCACGTCTACGACCGGCTGGTGTCGGCCGGGCCGGCGTACGGGCTGCGGCACGCGGGCACGAAGGCGCTCGCGAGCCTGCGCATGGAGAAGGGCTACCGCGACTACGGGCACGACATCGACAACACCGACACCGTGCTCGAGGCCGGTCTCGGCTTCGCCGTCGCGATGGACAAGCCGGGGGGCTTCCTCGGCCGCGAGGCCGTCGCCGCCCAGAAGGCCGCGGGCCCGTTGAGGAAGCGGCTGGTGCAGGTGCTGGTCGACGACCCCGAGCCGATGATGTTCCACGCCGAGGTGATCAGGCGCGACTGCGTGCCCGTCGGCTACATCCGCGCGGCGTCGTACGGCTTCACACTGGGCGGCGCGGTCGGGCTCGCGATGATCGAGGCCGACGAGCCCATCGATGCTGCGTGGATATCGGCCGGGTCGTGGACGGTGGAGATCGTCGACCGCGAGTGGCCGTGCACGGTGTCGCTGCGCCCGCTGTTCGACCCCGCCAACGAGAAGATCAAGCGCTGACCGCCGTACGGTGGCCGGCGTGACCGAGCGCGAGATCACCGGGCCCGTCGACCTCTGCACGCCCAAGGGCCGCGTGAACCGCGACGCCGTGGGGTGGACGCGGCAGCCGCTTCACCGCACCTCGGTGCCGGGCTGGGGCCGCACGAAGCGCTGGGAGTACTGGGGCGTCATGACGCCGACGGTGTTCGTCGGGCTCACGGTGTCCTCGCTCGACTATGCCGGCGTCGAAGCGGTGTACGTGCTCGACCGGGCGACGGGCCGCGAGCACGTGCACGAGGCGGTCGTGCCGCTCGCCCGCGGCGTGGTGCTCCCCGAGCAGTGCGGCGCCGGCCGAGCCGCGGCGTCTGCGAAGGACCTGCGCATCGAGCTCGTCGAGGTCGACGGCGGCACGCACCTGGTCGCCTCCGGGCAGGGCATCGAGGTCGACGTCGTCGCGGTGCTGCCCGAAGGGCACGAGCGCATGGGCGTGGTGGTGCCCTGGTCGGACACGCGGTTCCAGTACACGGTCAAGGACGTGGGGCGGCCGGTGTCGGGCTCCGTGGTCGTCGACGGCGTGCGCCACGACGTGGGTGGTGCCGGGTCGTTCGGGGTGCTCGACCACGGGCGCGGGCGCTGGCCTTACTCGCTCACCTGGAACTGGGGCGCGGGGCACGGCGCGGTCGACGGCCGCGCGGTCGGGGTGCAGGTCGGCGGGCTCTGGACCGACGGAACGGGCTCGACCGAGAACGCGCTCGTGCTCGACGGCGTGGTGCACAAGGAGTCGGGCACGCTGCGGTGGGAGTACGACCGCGCCGACTGGCTGCGCCCGTGGCGGATCCGGACCGTCGGCTCCGAGCGGGTCGACCTGGCCTTCACGCCCGCTCATGAGCGCGTGGCGCGTACCAACCTGCTCGTCGTCGCCAACGAGACGCATCAGTGCTTCGGCACCTGGTCGGGCTGGATGAGCACCGACGACGGCGAGCGCGTGCGGGTCGACGGCGCGGAGGGCTGGGCCGAGGAGGCCCGCAACCGCTGGTGAGGCAAGCCTCACCTGATGCCATGTGCTGCAAGGGGAATCACTCCGCAGTTTGCTCCGTGAGCCTCCCGTGAGCGATCAGCCACGCCTACCCTGAACTCATGGACATGTCCGAGGTACGCACGCGCGCCCGCACGCTCGTCGACAGCCCTGAGCTGACGTACCGGCAGCGGGTCCAGGCGCTCGCCGGCCTGGCCGAGGCGACCCTCGACCCGCCGGCGGTGTCCGACGCGGTGACGGAGGCCCTCGCCACCGGGCTCGTGTGCGACATCGCGGAGGGGCATGCGCCTTACCGGCCGCGCTACCTGCTCCCCGACTACCCGAAGGCACTGCGCCAGGGCTCGGAGTTCCTCGGGCTGAAGCCGCCGACCGATCTCTACGAGGCCGTGGCATTCCTGCTCTCGATGTACTCCCAGGTGCCGTCCATCACCGGCTATCCCGTCTACCTCGGCGACGTCGACTCGCTGCTCGAGCCGTACGCCGACGGCGTCGACGACGAGACGCTCACGAAGATCCTGCGGCTCATGTGGGTCACGATCGACCGGTCGCTGCCGGACGCGTTCACCCACGCGAACCTCGGACCGGACGACTCGCGCGTCGGCCGCACCATCCTCGCGCTCGAGCGCGAGCTGCTGCAGACCGTCCCCAACCTCACGCTCAAGGTGGACGCCGAGCGCACGCCCGACAGCCTCGTGCTCGACGCGGTGAAGACCGTGTTCGCGTGCGGCAAGCCGCACTTCGTCAACCACGCGATGATGACGGCCGACCTCGGAGCGGACTACGGCGTCGTCTCCTGCTACAACTCGCTGCGCGTCGGCGGTGGCTCGCACACGCTCGTGCGGCTCAACCTCGCGGAGTCCGCTCGCCGCAGCGTCGGCGGTGTCGACGAGTACCTCGCCACCACGCTCCCCGCGCACGTCGAGGTGACGGCCGAGCTCATGGCGGCGCGCATCACGTCGCTGGTGGAGCAGGCGCACTTCTTCGACAACAGCTGGCTCGCCGACGAGGGCCTCGTGCACCTCGACCGGATGTCGGCGATGTTCGGCGTCTACGGCCTCGCCGAGTGCGTAGACGGCCTCGTCGCGGCCTCCGGCGGCACCGGCCGCTACGGGCACGACGCAGACGCGACGTCGCTCGGCTGGCGGATCGTCGAGCGCGTGGCCGAGCTGGTCGCGGCGACACCGCTCCCCTACTGCGAGGGCAACGGCGGCCACGCCTTCCTTCACTCGCAGTCCGGCATCGACTCCGACCTCGGCGTCACTGCCGGCACGCGCATCCCGATCGGCGACGAGCCGCCGCTGTTCGAGCACCTCGCCGCCGTCACGCCGAACCACAAGTGGTTCGCGTCCGGAGTCAGCGACATCCTCAGCTTCGACCAGACGGCCGTGCGCAACCCGCAGGCCTGCGTCGACGTCGTACGCGGAGCCCTGGCCACGGGGATGCGCGACGTCACATTCAACCTCGACAGCAACGACTTCATCCGGATCACCGGCTACCTCGTGCGCAAGAGCGATCTCGCGAAGCTCGATGCGACCGGCGTCGCGCGGCACGGCAGCGACGTGCTGGCTGCGGGCTCGGTGGCCAACTCGCACTCGGACAAGCGCGCCGTGAAGCGGGTGATCAGCCATGAGTCAGCCCCTCGGGCTGCTGGCTGACGTCGTCCCGTTCTCCTGGGTCGACGGGCCGGGCAACCGCTTCGCCGTCTTCCTCCAGGGGTGCAACCTCGACTGCCTGGTGTGCCACAACCCGCACACGATGCCGCTGTCGACGCCGCGCGCGCGGTCGGTGTCAGTTGCCGAGCTCGTCGACCAGGTGCGTCCGCTGGCGCCGTACCTCTCGGGCGTTACGGTGTCCGGCGGCGAGGCGACCCTGCAAGCGCCGTTCGTGGCCGCGTGGTTCGACGCCCTGCACGACGACCCGGCGACGTCCGGGCTCACGCGTTTCGTCGACAGCAACGGCTGCGCCGACGACGACGTGTGGGACCTGCTGCTGCCGCGCACCGAGGGCGTGATGCTCGACCTCAAGGCCCTCGACCTCGGCACCCACCTCGAGCTCACCGGTTCGTCGAACTTCTCGGTGCTGCGCGGCCTCGAGCGGCTCGCGATCGCGGGCAAGCTGGCCGAGGTGCGGCTGCTCGTCGTGCCCGACCGCAACGACTCCGAAGAGACGCTGCGGGCCACCGGCGAGTTCGTCGCGAAGCGGGCGCCCGGGGTTCCCGTGCGGGTGATCGGCTTCCGGGCGCACGGCGTACGAGCCGCGGCACGGTCGATCCGCGAGGCCAGCGCCGAGGAGCGCGCCCACTACGGCGAGTGGGTCGCCGAGGCCGTCGGCGCCGACCTCGTCACCGTCGTCTGACCCTGGCTGCTGCCGCGACCAGCGGGCACGACCGCAAGACAGACCGACAAAGAACCGGCACTATCGCTCGCATGGACTTCGGGGGAGCCAACCTTCCGACGCCTCAGGACGATCCACGTGGGTACGCCCTTGCGGTAGCGAAGTGGCGCCGCGGCATGTGGCGCGGCGTCATCGGGATATTGGCCTTGCTTGCGTTGGGGCTATGGGTCTCTGGCTACTTCCAGCAGCGCAAGCACCCTGAGACCTTCCCCGCCCTTGCCGCCGCTGTCGGCTTGGGGCTCCTGATCGCGTTCGGTGCCGGATACGTGGCGGGCCGCGTTGTTCGACGGCACGTCAAGCCCGCTGCGCCTGGCTATTCACTTCGCGGCAGCGGCGCGAGCAGCAAGCCTCCGGGCTGGGTCTATGTCGTGCCGTTGATTGGTGCGCTGGTGCCTGTCGGGATGCAGTCGTTGGCAAGGGCATCGCCACAGGCTGCGGACGTGTTGGCGGCTGTCGCTGCGGGAATCCTGACGGTCCTCGCGGGAGTCATGGCCGCCCAACTGCCATGGCCCCCCGACCCAAACGATCCGAAGCCGTAGACGCCTAACGTCGCAGGCGCCTCGCGGTACCGCGCCCAGATGTGCCGTTCGCGCTCGCATCTGATCGGGGGGACGGGCATCCTGATTGACACGGTGACGACGGGGAACGGGCGCTCCATGGACTGGAACTGCTCTCTGAGGGGCTGCGTCTGATGAGAATGACTATTCGGGGTAGCGCGGCGGCTGCTGTCCTCGTCCTCCCGGGTCTCCTCCTCGCGGGGTGCGGTTCGACTCAGCCGACAGCAGCGATTGCAAGTGCGTCCGTTAGCACCTACGGAGACCTGTCCAACGATCAGTACGACGCGGCGGTTGCGCTGGCTCGCCAAGAGGTCGCTCGCGACGGCGCCACGATCACCAGTGCCACGGCGACGCTGACGTCCGGCACGGTTGAAGACACGAACCTTCCGGGCACGTGCACGTCTGGAAAGCTGCTGAACATCAAGCTGATCGGAACCGACTTCGCGATTTCTGTTGGTGGCACGCCGGGCGGCGACACGACGGTGAGTGGAGTCCTGCTGACCGCCGATGCCGACAGCGGCGAGGCCTGCATGCTCGCCGTCAAGACCGGTGCCGTCTCACCCGACCCTGGCGCGGTGACGCTCAGCCTCGGCTGAGCAGAAGTGCCGATCCAGCTCGGCTCGTGCGCGTGTGCTGGGCGCTCGTCGGCGTGGCAGCAGAGTCGGGCAGTCGGTCCCCTTCCGCACTCCCCAGCCGGTTGTCACCGTCGGCGACTGCGCGCACGGCACCCTGTGGACGACTCGCTGTAGGTGTCGGCCTGTGGACAGCGCCGCCCGACATCCGTTGTGGTTGTTGCGCTTTGGGGGTTGACGACTGTCGGAGGGCCGTGATTTGATTCGTACATGCGTTCGACTCCTGCTGACCTCCCGCTGGAGCAGAAGGCTGCCCGCGCAGTCTCCGCCCTGATGGAGGCCGCCGAGGCGGTGGCCGAGGTCGCCCGCGAGGGTGGGTTCGCCGCCGCACCCGCCGTGGTGCAGCCGGCGCTGGCGATGGCGGTGCTGCGCTCCGCCGACCAGGCCCAGGCCGCCGCCACCGTCGCGGTCGGTGTCGTGCACGCGTCGGGATGGCTGCCCGACGGGCAGGTCTCCCTCGGTCGGTGGCTCGAGAAGGTCGGCGGGCTCGCGAGTCGTGAGGCCGCCGGCCTGATCGGCGCCGCCCGCAGCCTCGCCGACGACTACGACCGGCTCCGGGACGTCTGGCTCACCGGTGAGATCTCCGGATCGATGGCCACCACGATGCGCACCGGCATCGACACCATGCTGCGCCGCGTCCCCCGCGCCGACCGCCCCGCCGAACACGCCCAGATCCTCGACCAGCTCATGCCCCACGCCGACCGCGTCACCCCCGACCGGATGGCCAAGGTGCTCAAGGACCTGCGCACCCGGGTCGACCAGGACGGCGCCCGCCAGGCCGAGATCGACGCCGACGACGAGCAGCACATCACGTTCACCCCCGTCGGATCCGGCGTCGTGATGAAGGGGTGGCTCTCCAACGAGACCTACGCCCAGATCCGCACCGCGCTCGAGCAGGTCGTCGACGGCTGGTACCGCGATGGCGAGCTCCCCGAGGAGGACCGCATCGACTCCGCCGACGACTTTCGCGCTGCCGACCGCACGAAGCGCCAGCGTCAGGCCCACCTGCACGCGTTGGCACTTGCCCAGCTGTGCACCGACGCCCTCGAGTCCGGCAGCCTCGGCACCCACCACGGGCTCCTCCCCCGCATCACCCTGACCGGCAGCCTCGACCGGCTCGACGTCGGACTCGGGGGCGAAGCTGCTGCTGCCCGGGCACGACACCCCCGCCGTCGTCATCCCCGACGCGTTCCGCCGGTTCCTGTGCGACGCCGAGATCACCCCCATCATCACCGCCAACCCCACCCACGGCCTCCAGCCGATCGACCTGGTGCTGCGCGAGGCCAACGACGCATTCCTGTACGTCGGCCGCGACTACCGGGTCGTGCCTCCCCGCCTGCGCCGGGCCATGGAGCACCGCGACGGGCACTGCGCCTTCCCCGGCTGCGGCGTGAACGTCCGCCGCTGCCGCGCCCACCACGTCCAGCACTGGGAGCACGGCGGATTGACCAATCTCGACAACTGCGTGCTCCTGTGCGAAACCCACCACAGATCAGTGCACGAAGGCGGCTGGACCGTCCGTGCCGTAGGCGCCGATCCACGCCTGCCGGACTACTGGCAGTTCACCCCGCCCGACCGACGCCGGCCCTGACCGCATAGCGCGTCAGGGCGCACGACCCGTCACCCGTCACCCCGTTCACCCGTGCCGACCGCTGGTACGCGCGACGATTACGCTCTCGACCATGCTGATCGTCGATGCGCGCGAGGCGCACACCTGGTTCGGATTCGGCGTCGCCGGCAACTTCGCCGGCCACCTCGAGCAGGCGGGCGAGGCGGGCGACTTCGTGTCGGTCACGGCCCCCGAGAACGCGCCGAAGGGGATCTTCCCCTTTTACGTGCCGGGCAAGGACTCCTACCTCGGCACGTTCCCCATCTCGTCCGACACCGTCCAGCTGCCGCAGTCGGACACCCCGCTCAACCTGCAGATCGAGCCCGAGGCCGGCTTGCTCTGCCACGTCCACTACGGCGCCGACGGCGGCATCGAGCGGCTCGCGCCCTACGCGATCGGGGCGTTCAACGACTGCTCGATCCGGCGGCCCGACGCCAAGAAGCTCAGCGAGAAGAAGAACTGGGGGCCCGCGTCCAAGGGCCTGGCCGCGCGCCTGCTCACGGTCGACGACCTCGGCCCAGCGGGCGGCACCGCCGACCTGCGCATCGCGAGCTTCCTGCGCCGCGGCGGCGAGGCGCACGCGTACGGCCTCGACTCCCCCGTCGTCGGCTACTCGTACTACGGCGACGTCCTGCTCGACTGGATCGTCGAGCGCCTGCACAACCAGACGGGCTCGCCCGAGACACCGTTGGAGAACGTCGGCCAGTACCTCCTCGATGCCGGCCGCCCCGCCACGGTCGTGATCGGCATCGGCGCCACGCGCTACACCGAGGTCGGCGAGAGCACCTACCTCGAGGACGGCGACCAGGCGATCGTGATCGTGTACGACGCCTCCGCGACCGCGCCCGAGCAGGTCGCGGCCGCGGTCGCAGCCGGCACCGAGGACGACCTCGAGCACGCGTCGGTGCTGCGCCAGACCGTCCGCACCGCCTGAGCACATCCACTGGTAGTCGGAACGGACGCCCTACCCTCCGAATTCACTTCCGAAGGACGCACGAGAGCCCCGGCCGCTGAGGCGACCGGGGCTCTCGAACGTTGCGGAGCGACTAGCGAGGGGTGGTGCCACCCGGCGTCGCGCCCGGCTTCTCGCGCTTGTCGCCCTTACGGAACAGCGAGGCGACCGAGAAGATCGGGTCGTACTTGCGGTCGGCGACGCGCTCCTTGAGCGGGATGAGCGCGTTGTCGGTGATGTGGATGTGCTCGGGGCACACCTCGGTGCAGCACTTGGTGATGTTGCAGTAGCCGAGCCCGTGGTCCTCGACGGCGACCTCACGACGGTCGGCCGTGTCGAGCGGGTGCATGTCGAGCTCGGCGATGCGCATGAGGAAGCGCGGGCCGGAGAAGGTGGTCTTGTTCTCCTCGTGGTCGCGGACCGCGTGGCAGACGTTGTTGCAGAGGAAGCACTCGATGCACTTGCGGAACTCCTGGCTCCGCTCGACGTCGACCTGCTGCATCCGGTAGTCACCGGGCGCGAGGTCCTCCGGCGGCGCGAACGCGGGCACCATGCGGGCCTTCTCGTAGTTGTACGAGACGTCCGTGACGAGGTCGCGGATCACCGGGAACGTGCGAAGCGGCGTGATCGCGATCGTCTCGTCCTCGGTGAACGTGTTCATGCGCGTCATGCACATGAGCCGCGGCTTGCCGTTGATCTCGGCGCTGCACGAGCCGCACTTGCCGGCCTTGCAGTTCCAGCGGACGGCGAGGTCAGGGGCCTCGGTCGCCTGCAGGCGGTGGACGATGTCGAGGACGACCTCGCCCTCGTTGACCTCGACGGCGAAGTCCTGCAGCGCGCCGCCCTCGTCGTCGCCGCGCCAGACCTTGAACTTGGCGGTGTACGTCATCAGTGGGCACCCTTCGGGAGCTCGGCCTCGGTGAGGTACTTCTTCAGCTCGCTGACCTCGAAGAGCTCGATGAGGTCCTCGCGCATCGGCGGGATCGCCTGGCGCTCGATGGCGACGCCGTCGCCCTCGGTGCGGCAGACGATGTTGACCTGGCGCCACTCCGGGTTCATGCCCGGGAAGTCGTCGCGGGTGTGGCCGCCACGGCTCTCGGTGCGCTCGAGCGCCGCCTTGGCGACCGACTCGCCGACGAGCAGCATGTTGCGCAGGTCGATCGCGAGGTGCCAGCCCGGGTTGAACGCCCGGCCGCCCTCGACCTTGGCGTTCTTGACCCGCACCTTGAAGTCGTCGAGCCGCGCGAGCGCCTCGACCAGCTCGGCCTCGGTGCGGATGATGCCGACGAGGTCGTTCATCGTCTGCTGCAGCTCGGCGTGGATGACGAACGGATTCTCGCCGCTCTCGATGTTGAACGGCAGAAGTGCCTCGGCCTCGGCGTCAGCGAGCATCTCGTCGGTGACCGCGGGGCGCGCCTCGCCGAGCGCGTCGATGTACTCGGCAGCGCCGAGGCCGGCGCGACGGCCGAAGACCAGCAGGTCGGAGAGGGAGTTGCCACCGAGGCGGTTGGAGCCGTGCATGCCGCCGGACACCTCGCCCGCGGCGAACAGGCCGGGGAGCTTGGTCATCTCGGTGTCGGGGTCGACCTCGACACCACCCATGACGTAGTGGCAGGTCGGACCGACCTCCATCGGCTCCTTGGTGATGTCGACGTCGGCCAGCTCCTTGAACTGGTGCCACATCGACGGGAAGCTCTTG
Source organism: uncultured Actinomycetes bacterium (assembly GCA_963843975.1). Taxonomy (GTDB): domain Bacteria; phylum Actinomycetota; class Actinomycetes; order S36-B12; family CAIYMF01; genus Longivirga. The sequence goes on from CAWJMG010000003.1 coordinate 1,701,188, forward strand.
CGGATGACGTCCGCGGGGAGGCGGCTCGACACGTCGAGGTAGACGCCGCCGCGGGGGGATCCGCGGCCGGCCTTGACCTCGGAGTTGATCGCGCGGGCGACCTCGTCGCGGGGCAGCAGCTCCGGAGGACGGCGGTTGTTGTCGGGGTCGGTGTACCAACGGTCGCCCTCCTCGGGCGTCGTCGCGTACATCGCCTTGAAGACGTCGGGGATGTAGTCGAACATGAAGCGCTTGCCCTCGGAGTTGGTGAGGACGCCGCCATCGCCTCGCACCGACTCGGTGACGAGGATGCCCTTCACCGACGGCGGCCAGACCATGCCCGTCGGGTGGAACTGGATGAACTCCATGTTGAGCGTGGTCGCGCCGGCCTTCATCGCGAGAGCGTGGCCGTCACCGGTGTACTCCCACGAGCCGCTCGTGACCTTGAAGGTCTTGCCGATGCCGCCGGTGGCGAGCACGACGGCGGGCGCCTCGAAGAGGACGAAGTCGCCGGTCTCGCGGTAGTAGCCGTAGGCGCCGGCGGCGCGGCCGTCGGCGGTGAGCAGCCGGGTGATCGTGACCTCGGCGAAGATCTTGATGCCGGCCTCGTAGTCGCCGGTGGCACGGAAGTCGTCCTGCTGCAGCGAGACGATCTTCTGCTGCAGGGTGCGGATCAGCTCGAGGCCCGACGCGGTCGCCGACGTGGGCGAGGCGCGGGTACTCGTGGCCGCCGAAGTTGCGCTGGCTGATCTTGCCGTCGGGCGTGCGGTCGAAGAGCGCGCCGTACGTCTCGAGCTCCCAGACGCGCTGCGGCGCCTCCTTGGCGTGCAGCTCGGCCATCCGCCACGAGTTGAGGAACTTGCCGCCGCGCATGGTGTCGCGGAAGTGGACCTGCCAGTTGTCGTTCGAGTTGACGTTGCCCATGGCCGCGGCGATGCCGCCCTCGGCCATGACCGTGTGCGCCTTGCCGAACAGCGACTTGCAGACGATCGCGACGCGCTTGCCCAGGAGTCGGGCCTCGATCGCGGCGCGCAGGCCGGCGCCACCGGCACCGATGACGACGACGTCGAAGGAATGGCGCTCGAGCTCGGTCATGAAGGGGTTCCTTTACGCGGCCGTCAGAAGGAGATGTGCAGGTCGGTGCTGAGGGTGCCGGACGCCAGCAGGTAGACGTAGAAGTCGGCGAGCACGACGGTGCACAGCGAGATCCACGCCCACTTCATGTGGTGGGCGTTGATGCGCGACACGAACGTCCACATCTTGTAGCGGACGGGGTGCTTGGAGAAGTGCGTGATCCGGCCGCCGACGGCGTTGCGGCAGGAGTGGCACGACAGCGTGTAGAACCACAGCGCCGCGGCGTTGGCGACCAGGATCACGGTGCCGAGGCCGATGTAGCCCCAGCCGCCCTCGGGCTTCCGGAAGGCCGCGACCGCGTCGATCGTCAGCATGATGTTCAGCAGCAGCGCCAGGTAGAACGTGTAGCGGTGCAGGTTGTTGAGGATCAGCGGGAGACGGCGCTCACCGGTGTACTTGCCGTGGGGCTCGGCGACGGCGCAGGCCGGCGGCGACATCCAGAACGACCGGAAGTAGGCCTTCCGGTAGTAGTAGCAGGTGAAGCGGAACGTCAGCGGGATCCACGCGATCAGCAGCGCCGGCGAGAGCGACCACCACGAGATCGGGCCGCCGGGGATGGCGCCCGGGTCGCACGTGGTGACGACGCACGGCGAGTAGTAGAGCGAGACGTACGGCTCGGCGACGTAGTACTTGCCGCTGAACACGCGCCAGGCGGAGTACACGACGAAGGCCGTGAGCGCGAGGAACGTGACGAGCGGCTGGATCCACCAGCGGTCCGTCCTCAGCGTCCTGACGCCGATCTTCGCGCGTCCTGGTGCGTCGACACCGGTCGTGGCCATGCGGCTCCCTGCCCGTTCTGCTGGGTCGATAGTGCGTGAATCCGTGAATCCGTGGCGAGTGTGCCAGGACCCTGCCCCTCGTGGCCCTGTACCCCGGCAAGCCGGCAGGGACCGTGACCCACGCCACAACTCCCCGTGAGGCGCGGCCTTCCGGCCGGTCGCCAGGCGGGGAGCCGGCGGGGGTCGTGCGGGGCGGAGCGGGTCCCGAAACCCGCGGGTCCGGGAACGCCCGGTCCACCGATCCACAGGTTCCTCCTCACTCCCCGTCCCTGCCACCCGCACACGCCGTGAAGTCCGTCACCGTCGCGGGACGCCGTCCCGCCGAGCGGTACGCCGCCCGCCTCCCGAACCGCCGCCCGGGGACGTACGGTGCTCCGCGTGACCGCCACCGTGCCCGACCCCGCCCGCCTCGCGACCGACGCGGTGGACCTCGCCGTCCGCCTGATCCGGGTCGACTCGACCAACGGGAACGAGACCGTCGCGGCCGAGGTGCTCGCCGAGCACCTCGAGGGCTCGGGGGCCGAGGTCGAGCTGGTCGCCCGCGACCCCCGCCGGGCCAACCTCGTCGCCCGCCTGCCCGGCACCGGCGGCGGCCCGACCCTGGCCCTCGTGGGGCACCTCGACGTCGTCCCCGCCGACGCCCGCGACTGGACCCACCCGCCGTTCGAGGCCGTCCTGGACGACACCGGGATGCTCTGGGGGCGCGGCGCCGTCGACATGAAGAACGAGGTGGCCGCCCGCACGGCGGCCTTCGCCACTCTCGCCCGCTCCGGGTGGCGCGGCACCGGCGACCTTCTCCTGGTCATGGTCGCCGACGAGGAGGACGGCTCGGCCGAGGTCGGGATGAACTGGCTCGTGAAGGAGCGGCCCGACATCGCGACGACCTACGCCCTGAACGAGGGCGGCGGCCTGGCCTTCGACCTCGCGGACGGCCGGCGGATGGTCGAGGTGGCGATCGGCGAGAAGGGCACCTGCCCGGTGCTGGTCGAGGCGGTGGGCGAGGCCGGTCACGCCTCGATGCCCGGCATCGGCGACAACGCCGTCGTGATCCTCGGCGAGATCCTGCGCCGCGTGGGCCGCGGGGTCGGCGAGCCGGTGGAGCACCCCGCCGTACGCCGGATGCTCGAGGCCCTGCTGGGCGCCGACCAGGTCGCCCGTCTCGGTCTCGCAGGCTCGGTCGAGGCCGCAGCGGCGCTGCACGAGACGTGGGAGCACGCGATGCCCGCGCTCGCCGGCACCACGATGGCGCCGACCATGCTGCACGGCTCGGCCGCCCGGAACGTCATGCCAGGCCGCGCCGGCGTCGAGCTCGACTGCCGCACGCTGCCCGGCACCACCGACGAGGAGGTGCTCGCGGCCGTCCGCGCCCGGATCGGCGACGGCGTCTCGTACGACCTGTCGTTCGCCGAGCCCGCGGTGCACGGCAACTCCTCGGCTGCAGAAGGGCGCCTCTGGGACGTGGTGTCGACGTACGTCACCGACCACCTCGGCGGCGTGGCCCTGCCCGTGCTGTGCACGGGTTTCACCGACTCGGTCTACCTGCGGCGCGAGTTCGGCACGGAGGCGTTCGGCTTCAACACCTATGTCTCGACGCCGACCGCGGTCGTCGAGGCGGGCTTCCACAACCGCGACGAGCGGATCCACGTCGACGACATCGCGCTCTCGGCGTCGTTCCACCTCGATGCCGTGAAGGCCCTGCTCGGCTGAGCAGGCCCCGCTACGCCAGCGGGTGCACGAACAGGCCGCTCGCGAGCTTGGGCTCGAACCACGTCGACTTCGGCGGCATCACCTCGCCGCGGTCGGCCACGGCGAGCAGCTCGTCGGTCGAGGTCGGGAACAGCGTGAACCCGACGGCGAAGGCACCGGACGCCACGAGCCGGTCGATCTCGCCCGCACCACGGATGCCACCGACGAACGCGATGCGCGCATCCGTCCGGGGGTCGGCGATGCCGAGAACCGGGCCGAGGACCCGGTCCTGCAGCACCGAGACGTCGAGGCGCGCCAGCTCGTCGGCCTCGTCGACGACGCCGGGTCGGGCGGTCGCCGTGCGCCAGCCGTCAGCGAGGCGGATCCCGAACGAGTGCCGCGAGGCCGGCGTGACCGGGCCGTCGGCCGGCTCGACGTCGAAGTGCTCGGCCACCACCGCGAGGAACTCCCCCGGGGTGCGGCCAGCAAGGTCGCGGACGACGCGGTTGTAGGCCATGACCTGCACGTCGTCGAGGGGGAAGACCACGGCGAGGAACGCGTCGTGCTCGCCGGGCTGCCCGGCCCGCAGCGCGTGGACGCGGGAGGCCGCAGCGCTGCGGTGGTGGCCGTCCGCGACGTACAGGTCTCCCCCGGCGGCGAACGCCGTGCGCAGGGCGACGATCTCGGCCGCGTCGTCGACGACCCAGAGCGTGTGGCCGACGCCGTCGCGCGAGACGAGATCCACCTGCGGCTCGCGCGCAGTCACCGCGCCGAGGACAGCGTCGACGGCCGCAGATCGTCGGGACAGGAGGAACACCGGCTCGTCCTGCGCGTCGAGGGCGTCGACGTGGCGCACCCGGTCTAGCTCCTTGTCGGGCCGGGTGTGCTCGTGCGTGCGCACACGCTGCTCGTCGTAGTCGGCGACAGCGACCGCCGCCACCACGCCCGTCTGCACGACGTCGCCCATCACCTGGCGGTAGACGGAGTACGTCGGCACCTCGTCGCGCCGCAGAACGCCGTCGGCGACGAACTCGTCCAGCGTGCGGCGGCCGAGCGCGTAGACCTCGTCGCTGTGCGGGTCGACGTCGTCGGCGAGGTCGATCTCCGGCCTTGACACGCGCAGGAACGACATCGGGTCGCCTGCGGCGTACGCGCGCGCCTCGGCCGTGTCGACGACGTCGTACGGCGGTGACACGACGCGGCCCTCGAGCCCGGGAGCGGGGCGCAGCGCGCGGAACGGACGGACGTCGACCATGCCCCGAACCTAGCCGGTGACCGCGACGGCCGGCTCGTCACGGCGGCTGTGCACGAGCGCGACCCAGCCGGTCACGATCAGGGCCTGCGCGACGACGTACGTCGTCATCACGAGGACGCCGGACGCCGGGATCGACACGTCGGCGGCCCGGAGCCCGATGAGCAGGTCGGACACGAGGAACACCACGCCGCCGACGCCGATCGCTCGACTGCCCGTCGCGACCGCAGACGCAGCCATCGTCACGAGCGCGAGGGAGTAGACGGTGATGGGCCAGCGCAGCTCGCCGAGCATCGGGCCGAGCGCGACGTTGAGGACCAGCCACAGCACCGCCCAGCCGACGACGACGAGCGGCCGCGCGCGGAGCCACGCGCCCGCCCCGAGACCGAGGAACCCACGGATGTAGCAGACCTGCATGAGCAGGAACGCGCCCATGCCGGCGAGGAACGCGACGGTGCCCGATACGTCGAGGAGGACGTCGCCCAGCAGCGCGAACGCGAGGCCCGCCGTGAGCATCCGGGGCGGTCGGCGGTCGGCCGCGAGGAACGCCCACACGAGCAGCAGCCCGACGAGGAACGGCTTGGTCGCGACCGCCAGCGTGTCGATCCCGGTCGCGACGGCGAGCACGTTGACGACGCAGACGGCGACGAACGCCGCGAAGACGCCACGGGGCTGGGGCAGGGCGTTCATGCGGGTCCTCGGAGGCTGGGTCGGGGCGCGCACACCCTACGGCGCATCAGACGCCGGAGACCGCCTGGATGCGGCCGTCGGCGATGGCGGACACGAGGGCGGCGTGGTCGCGGCGGTTCTGGTCGGCGTAGTGGTGGCCGAACTCCACGAGGGCATCGTCGAGCCTGCGCGAGGTGCCGACGTACGACGCGATCGCGACGCGGTCGCCTGAGCGCGCGTGGGCGCGCGCGAGGGTCCAGGCGCACACCTCGCCGTAGACGCGCATGCCGCCGGGCAGCAGGGTCGCGACGTCGACGCTCCCCTTGCCGTCGCGCAGCTGGCGGACATAGAAGTCGCGAGGCTGCCCGTCGAGCCCGTGGCCGTGGTACCAGCCGAGGAAGATGTCGGTCGACGCCTGCATGAGCTGCTGCCCTGCGACCACCCGGCGCCCGTGCGACTCGAACGCCGACGTCCCGAGGTGCGGCTCGAGCACCGAGGGCTGGGCCTCCTTCCACTGCAGGATGAGCGGGTCGCTGTCGTCCCGGCCGAGCAGCAGCACGATCCACGCACGCGTTCCGACGCTGCCGACGCCGACGACCTTGCGCGCGAGGTCGACGAAGCGGTACTGCGTCACGAGGTCACGACGGTCGTCGGGCAGGGAGCGCAGGTAGTGGGTGAGGAACCGGTCGGCGGTCTCGACCACCCAGTCCCAGTCCGTGCCGAGCAGCTCGTCGACCGGGACGATCAGCGGGGGCTCGGACCGGAAGCGCGGCCCGTCGTCGGTCGGCATCGTCAGCTTGCCGAAGGCCTGAAGGCTGTCGCGCGCCGCGAACTTCGCGGTCTGCCTGTTGAACAGCTTGACCCTGCGCGGGTCGAGCTGTCCCCTAACGGTGTCGAGCAGCGCCTCCACCTCGAGGCGGGAGTACCAGACCGCGAGGTTGCCCTGGACTGCGAAGGACGCCATCGCGGTGCGGTAGCTGCGCACCGAGTCCCGCACGATCTCCTCGACGTCCGTCTGCGCGTAGCCGTTCTCCTGCGCCGCGATCACGAGCGAGGCCACGAGCCGCTTGAGGTCCCACTCCCACGGGCCGGGCAGCGTCTCGTCGAAGTCGTTGAGGTCGAAGACCAGCCGGCGGTCGGGCGCGTTGTAGACGCCGAAGTTCATGAGGTGGGCGTCTCCGCAGAGCTGCGCGTGGATCCCCGACGACGGCGTGCCGGCCAGGTCCGCCGACATGACCGCGGCCGCGCCTCGGTAGAAGGCGAACGGCGAGGACGCCATCCGCCCGTACCGGATGGGGACGCAGCTCGGGCACGCGCGTCGCCGCCTGGTCCTCGAGCACGGCCACCGGGTCGCGGCGGTCGGGGGACAGCACCAGCCCGGCGTGCGAGGAGCGCGGCAACGCCTTGCGCGCGGCCTTGCCACGCGCGGCCCGCTGCTCGACCGTCCCGCGACGCCCCGACAGCACGTGGTGCTGCAGGTGCTCCTCGCGCTCGTTCACCTCTGCAGATCCCATGCCCGGACTCCCCCCACGATGCCTGCCGTGTTCGGCACGATCACGACGTCGTCGCCGAGGACGGCGATCACCTCGGGCGAGAGCACCCGGGCGTTGCCGCCGCCGACGTACAGCCTGTCCCACACGAACACCGGACGCAGCGCGTCCACGACGCGGCGCACCCGGCGCGACCAGAAGGCGGGCCCGAGCCGCTTGCGCTCCTTGTCGCCGACGTACGTGTCGTACGACTGGCCCCAGCGGACCGGGGCCTGGGAGAAGCTCGAGGTGCGGCGCGAGCCGCCCGCCGTCGAACAGCGCGCAGCCGAGGCCCGTGCCGAGGGTGAGGACGAGCTCGAGGCCCACGCCCGTCACCACGCCGGCGCCGTGCACCTCGGCGTCGTTGAGGACGAGGGTCGGCATGCCGAGGCGGGTGGCGAGGGCAGCCTGGGCGTCGAAGCCTTGCCACTGGTCGACGAGCTCGGGCACGGGCCTGCTGCGCGGCCCGCTCTCGGTGACGTAGTGCGGCGTCACGATGACGACGCCGTGACGGATCATGCCGGGGACCCCGACCGTGGCGCGATCGGCCGGCGGAAGCTCGGCGGCGAGGCCCGCGACCGTGTCGAGGAAGCGGTCGACCGTGAGCGGGTACGGCGTCGGCACGCGCACGGGCTTGGCGTGCAGCGTGCCCGCGGGGTCGAGCACGGAGGCCTTGATGCCCGTGCCCCCGCAGTCGACGGCCAGCGTCATGGTCATGGGCGGATCACGCCGCGCATTCTGCTCCCCCGCGCTCGCGCGGGTGCGCAGGTCGCGCAACACGTCTCCCACGAGGCTAGTACAGATGTTCGAAACGTTGCTACGCTACGTCCATGGCTCTCGCGGTCCAGGCCTCCCTGCTCGACCTCGCCGATGACGTGCGCCTCGGAGCGCTCGCCGGCCGCGTCAGCCGTACCCGGCTCGAGCACGGCGCCTGGGTCGACCACCGGCCCGGATGGGTGGAGGGGTCCGACTCCGTCCTCGACTCCCTCGTGCGCGACATCCCGTGGCGCAGCGAGCGGCGCCGGATGTACGACCGTGTCGTCGATGTCCCTCGCCTCATCAGCTGGTACGACGACGCCCGCGATCTCCCGCAGCCGGTCCTGGTCGACGCCCGGGCAGCGCTGTCGGCGTACTACGCGCCCGAGCTCGGCGAGCCGTTCGTCAGCGCCGGCTGCTGCCTCTACCGCGACGGCCGAGACTCCGTGGCCTGGCACGGCGACACGATCGGCCGCGGAGCCACCCACGACACGATGGTCGCGATCGTCTCCTTCGGCTCGCCGCGCACGCTGGCGCTGCGCCCGCGCGGTGGCGGCGCCGGCGTGGCGTTCGCGCTCGGCCACGGCGACCTCGTCGTCATGGGCGGCTCGTGCCAGCGCACCTGGGAGCACGCCGTCCCCAAGACCGCGCGGGCGGTCGGGCCGCGGGTGAGCATCCAGCTGAGGCCCGCCGGGGTCGCCTAGGTCCCCCGTCCTACGACCCCGGACGTGCCTTCGGCCCGGCCCTCCTCGCGGAGGTGCCGGGCCGAAGGCATGCGATCAGCGTCAGCCGATGTGGACGACCGCCGACTCGTCGGCGTCCGCGACGGCGTCCTTGCCGATGCGCAGGAACACGAACGTGATCAGCGCGGCCGCGACCATGAAGCCGCCACCCCAGAGGAAGGCGTGGGTGTAGCCCTCGGTGAGCCCCGCCTTGGTGGCGGCGTCGCCCTGCTGGCCGGGGTTGGCCACGAACCAGGCGGTGGTGCCGGCCACGGCGATCGTGTTGAGAAGCGCCGTGCCGATGGACCCGCCGACCTGCTGCGTCGTGTTGAGCACAGCGGAGCCGACGCCTGCGTCCTCACGGCCGATTCCGTGCAGGGCCGTCGTCGAGACCGGGATGAACACGTGCGCCATGCTCACGCTCATCACGACCATCGCCGGGAACACGTGGGTCCAGTAGTTGGAGTCGGCCTCGAGGGTCGACAACCAGAACAGGCTCAGGGCGGCACCGATGAGGCCGGGCACCATGAGCGGCTTGGGTCCGACCCGCGGCAGCAGCTGGCTCGCGACACCCGCGCCCAGGATGATGCCGAGGCTGAACGGCAGGAACGCGAAGCCTGCAGTGACCGGGCTCATGCCCTTCACGACCTGCAGCCACAGGCCGAGGAAGAGGAACATCGCGAACATGCCGATGCCGACGATCAGGTTGACGGCGTAGCTCGTGCCGCGGTTGCGGTCGCGCAGGATGCGCAGCGGCAGCAGCGGGCTCACGGCCCGGCTCTCGATGACGAAGAACGCGACGAGCAGCACGATCGCGGCGCCGAACCACGCCAGCGTGACGGGGTCGGTCCAGTGCGCGGTGTCCTGGATGCCGTGCGGGGCCGCCTTGGTGAACGCGTAGACGAGCGCCACCAGGCCGAGGGTCGCGGTGATCGCGCCCGCGACGTCGTAGCGCGCCGCACCGGTCGCCTTGCTCTCCTTCACGTAGGGGACGGCGAGGAGGGCTGCCACGATCGCGATCGGGACGTTGACGAAGAGGCACCAGCGCCACGAGAAGTACTCGGTGAGCACACCGCCGAGCAGCAGGCCGATGGCCGCGCCGCCGCCGGAGATCGCGCCGTACACGCCGAACGCGCGGGCGCGCTCCTTGGGCTCGTGGAACGTGACGGTGATGAGCGAGAGCGCCGCGGGCGCGAGGAGCGCGGCGAAGGCGCCCTGCAGGCCGCGCGCCGCGAACAGCATGAGCGGACCCGTCGCGAGGCCGCCGAGGGCCGAGGCGAAGGCGAAGCCGATGAGGCCCACGATGAAGATCTTCTTGCGCCCCACGTAGTCGGCGATGCGGCCGCCGAGGAGCAGGAGGCCGCCGAAGGCCAGGGTGTACGCCGTGATGACCCACTGCTGGTCGGCATCGGCGATGCCGAGGTCGGCCTTGGCGCTCGGGAGGGCGAGGTTCACGATCGAGGCGTCGAGCACCACCATGAGTGCGCTGATGCCGATGACGAGGAGCGCGCGCCAGCGGTTGGGGTCGGGCACGAGGTCGTAGCCGTGCTCGTTCAGCTCGCCGGGGACGGGGTCTGCGTTGAGGTCGAGATCGGGGGTGTCGGACACGGGCGGTGCCTTCCGCTTCGGGCGGGCGCCAGGCGGCGCCTCATCGGCGAGCACGGCACTCCGGCCGCACATCTGTCAGGGCTGTCGGTCGCGGGCGTCGTCGCACGCTCGACTCGGAGCGCAACCATCCCCGCCCCGGGCTTGTTCCCACTCTGCCGAACACATCTGACATCGGCTTCTCGGTTTCTGCTGACCCCTGTCGCCCCCTGCCGTGCGTGACGCTGCGGCTACGGTGATCGCATGACCGAGGCCGCCGCGCTGCGCACCGTGCGTGCGACGCGCTACGTGCTCGCCCTGCGCGAGGGCGGCTCGCTGCCCGGCGTGGTCGAGGCCGACGACCTGGGCACCTACGTGCTGAAGTTCCGCGGCGCCGGCCAGGGCCTGCTCGCCCTCGTGGCCGAGGTGGTCTGCGGCGAGCTCGCCCGGCGGCTGGGTCTCCCCGTGCCCGAGCTGGTGCTGGCCGAGCTCGACGCCGGCCTCGCGAGCGCCGAGCCCGACGAGGAGGTGCAGGACCTCCTGCGGGCCAGCAACGGCCTCAACCTGGGCATGGACTTCCTGCCGGGCTCCCTCGGGATCGAGCGGCCGGACGGCCTCGACCCGGTGTTCGCCGCCCAGGTCGTCTGGTTCGACGCCCTCGTCCTCAACGTCGACCGCTCCTGGCGCAACCCGAACCTGCTCCGGTGGCACGGCTCGCCGTACCTCATCGACCACGGCGCGGCGCTCTACTTCCACCACGACTGGGCCAGCGCCGCCAGCGTCCCCGGCCGCGCCTACCCGGGGCCGCGCGACCATGTGCTCATGCCAGTGGCCGGTCCGATCCGCGAGGCCCACGACGCGCTGGCGCCCCTGGTCACGGCCGACCTGCTCGACGAGGTGCTCGCGCTGGTCCCGGACGGCTGGCTCGAGCACGACGGCGCCGCCGCCGCGGAGCGCCGTACGGCGTACCGCGACCTGCTGCTCGCCCGCGCCGCCGACCCCGAGCCGTGGCTCCCCGCGCTGGAGGTGGCCCGTGCCTCGTACGTATGAGTGGGCCGTGCTGCGGGTGGTCCCCCGCGTGGAGCGCTGCGAGTTCGTGAACGTCGCGGTCGTCGTCTACTGCCAGGCGCTGGACTACCTCGCCTGCGCCAGCGCGGACGACCTCTCGCGCGCCGTGGCGCTCGACCCCGGGCTCGACGTCGACGGCGTCCGCGCCCACCTCGACTCCGTCCGTGCGGTCTGCGACGGAGCGCCCGAGGCGGGCGCCAACGGTGCGCGGAGCCGGGGCGAGCGGTTCCGCTGGCTCGTGGCGCCGCGCTCCACCGTCGTGCAGCCGTCCCCGGTGCACACGGGGCTCACCGACGACCCGGCGGCCGAGCTCGCGGACCTCGTCGCCCGCATGGTCGCGCCGCCGACCGCCTGAGTCGCCCCCGGCGCTGGGCGCACGGCCCGGCATTGGCTAATCTCTGCGGCATGAGCGGCGACGAGCACACCCACGACGAGCACCACGCCCACAAGGACAGCCCCATCGCGGCGTCCATCGTCGGGCTCATCATCGTGATGCTGTTCGGCCAGGCCTTCGCACTGCTGAACAAGGGCACCTGGGAGACCGCGGTCATCATCGCCGCCGTGATCCTCGCCGTGCACACCCTCGTCACGATCTGGGTCGTAGACCGCCGCGACTGACCCCGCAGTTTTCTGCCCCTTAGGGTCACAAAGCGCCCTTGAAGGGCACTTCGTGACCCTAAGGGTCGGAAGCGACCTTCGCGGTCAGGGGGTGGGGCCGGTGCGGTCGCTGCCGTGCCGGTCGCGCTCGGCGAGGCTCGCGAGGTAGGCGTTGTAGTCCGCGTGGTCGTCGCGGCCGATCCCCGTGGTCGCCGCCCGCTCCTGCGCCCGGTCGGTGCGCCGCGCCTCGCGCTCGTCGCTCTTCACCCACTGCAGGAACATCGCGATCATCACGATCACGATCGGCACCTCGCCGAGCGCCCACCCGATGCTGCCGCCGAGGTGCTGGTCGGCCAGCAGGTCGGTGAGGTACGGCCGCTGCAGGCCGCCGAACCAGTCCTCGGCGATCACCTGCGTCGTCGCCATGATGGCGAGCGAGAAGAACGAGTGCAGCGGGATCACCACGAGCAGGATCACGATGCGTACGAGGTACGGCGGACGGCTCGGGCCGGGGTCGACGCCGATGAGGCTCCAGAAGAACAGCGAGCCGGCGAGCAGGAAGTGCACGCCCATGAAGATGTGGCCCCAGTGGCTCGTCATGAGCGCCGGGAAGATGCCCGTCAGGTACAGCAGGTAGAAGCTCGAGACGAAGATCACCGAGGCCACGACGGGGTTCGAGATCACCTGCACGTAGCGCGAGTGGATGAACATCGTGAGCCACTCGCGCGGACCCACCTGGTCGCCGCCGCGCGGCAGCGTGCGCAGCGCGAGCGTCACGGGCGCGCCGAGCACCAGGAAGATCGGCGCGATCATGCTCAGCACCATGTGCTGCACCATGTGCACGCTGAACAGCACCGAGGCGTACGTCGCCAGCCCGGTGTTGGTCGCGAGCAGGATGAGCACCGTGCCGACGTACCAGAAGAAGCTGCGGCTGACCTGCCAGCGGTCGCCCTCGCGGCGCATCACGTGGGTGCCCGTCGCGTAGAGCGCGATCATGAAGCCGCAGACCGTGAGCCAGAAGCCGTCGAGCCGCGCCTCGCCCCAGAGCAGGCCGGGCAGCGTCGGTGCCGGCGGGAGGTCGAAGCCCAGCAGCAGCCGTGCGGGGCTGAGCGCGTCGACGGGCACCTCGCCCGACACCGGCGGCGGCGTCCGCGAGAGGGCCACGGCCACGCCGATGGTCGCCGCCATGACCAGCACCTCGACGGCCGCGAGCCGCACGAAGGCGCGTCGCGCGAGGTCGCCGGCGAGGGCCGGGACGACGCGACGGCGGTGCCAGACGCCGAATGCCGCGAGCACGGCGATGAGCACGATCTTGAGCAGCACGAGCCGGCCGTACGACGTCGTCAGCAGGTCGGCCGGGCCGGCGATGCGGACGGTGGCGCTGGCGAGCCCCGACAGCGCCAGGGCGACGGCGGACCAGAGCGCGAGTCGGCTGAACCGCGGCACGGCCACGGGAAGCGGACGGCGGTCGCTGGTGCCGAGCAGCACGAGGGCAACGAGTCCGCCCACCCACAGCGCGGCGGCGATCACGTGCAGCATCAGGCTCGAGACGGCGAGCGTGTGCTGGTCCGACGTACCGGCGTGCGACACGAGAGTGGGCGGGAGCATCGCCCCGAGCGCGAGCAGGCAGAGCAGGCCGGCGCCGGTCGTCGTGCGGATCGTGACCGAGCACGCGGCGACGAGGAGCACGAGCACGACCTGCACCAGCAGGGCGCGGCCGAGCTCGACGTCGGTGACGAAGCTCCAGAGCAGCGTCGGGTCGAGGACCTCGCCGACGGGCAGCGCGATGATGTCCGACAGCGACGTGACGACCTGCGCGAGCACCACCGCGGCCCAGGCGAGCGCCGACCAGCGCGCAGCGCGCGTCCAGGTGAGGCGCGCACCGCGCAGGAGGCCGTCGCGGGCGGGCACGAGCACCGCGCCGAGGAGCAGCAGACCCACCGTGAGGACCGAGGCGAGGTCGCCGAGCACCCGCAGCGTCGGCACCGCCCACTGGGTGCCGAGCCCGGGGTCGGGGAGGCCGTCCGGCGCGGTCGCCGGACGGCCGTCCCCGGCCCACAGCAGCAGCGCCATCACCACGAGGGCGACGACGGGCGCGAGGCCCACGAGCAGGCGCGGCCGCCGGACGTCGACGACGTCCGTGGCCGGGCGCTGCTGCGCTGCTGCTGTCGTGGTCATGACGAGGAGCCTGCCCTGCCCCGACGGCCCGCCGCCACCGCAGCCCCGAGCAGCGCGAGCACGGCGAGGCCCCCGAGCACCCACGGCAACGCCGAGCCGCCGTCTGAGGACGACGTCGGGATCGTGCTCGGGCTCGGGTCGGGTGTCTCGGTCACGGTCGCCGTGATGGTCTCCCCGTTGGAGGCCGTCGGCGCGGCCGAAGTCGTCTCCGACGGCGCCGACGGCGACGGCGAGGCGGGATCGGACGGCGACTCGGACGGCGACGGGACCGTGCCGACGGTGAAGCTGAACGTGCCGGTCACGGGGTGCCCGTCGGCGGACACGACGCGGTACGAGACGCGCACCTCCCCGGCGACCGTGGGCGGCGTGATGGCCTGGGTGACGAGGGGGCCGTCGACGACGACGCGACCGTCGCCGAGCCTGACACCGGCGGCGTCGGTCACGACGACCGCGGTGCCGAGCTTCTGGGCCTCCTCGCCGAAGGTCAGGGAGACCTCGGTCGGCGCCTCGGCCACGGACGCGCCGTCCGCGGGAAGGGTGGAGAGCAGCTCGTCGTGCGCCGAGGCCGGCGCAGCGAGGGACAGCGGGAGCACGACGAGGGCGAGAGCACCGACGGCGGCCCCGGCGAGCAGGGTGGAGCGGGTCCGGCGAGCGAGCGCGCGGACAGGACGGGTCGAGGACATGCGGAACCTTCTGACTGGAGTCGGGCGGGCGGATGCGCGACGCCCGGCCGACCGATCAGCAGGGCGCAGGGACCGCCGGGGGTCCACGGCGTGGACGACGTCCCACCACGACGAGGCCGTCGGCACGCACCGCGCCCGACCGCGCAGCCACGACGATGCCTGCGACGGCAGGGACGACGACCCCGCGCGTGGTCAGCCGCACGGCGTGCAGCAGGGACCACAGCGACAGCGCACAGGCCTCGAGCGCGAGCAGCAGCACGGCGGCCACGAGCACGGCGACGCCGTGCGCCACGAGCATCCGCAGGTCGAGCCCTCCCGCAGCGTGGGAACCGTGGGCGCCGGCAGCGGATCCGGCACCGGCGAGGCGCGGGTCGGAGGATCCGGTGGGCGACGACAGCCACAGCACGCCGTGCACGGCCGGCTGGGCGGCGGTCAGGGCGACGAGCAGGCGCGGCAGCGTCCATCGGTGCCCGGACGCCACGACGGCACCGACGACGACGAGCGCCAGTGCCGCGACCACGGCGGGCGTGAGCGCGGAGCCCCCGGCCACGACGTGGCCGGTCGCCGCGACGGCTCCACCGACCGCCCCCACCACGATTCCGCGCACGCGCCTGAGCGGTGCGGCGGTACGGGGAGCCGGGGTCACCGCGTCATCGTAGGCGCCGCCACCGCGCTGGCAACGGGGCGCTCCCGTACCGCGCGGTGAGCCTGCCGGGGAGGCAGACAGCCCACCGACGTACCCGCGCCCCGCACGGAACCTCTCGGTTCGCTCTGCCGACTGGGATCACGGGCGAAGTCCGGTCAGAATGGATGAGCACGTGCCGTGAGCCACGGTCGACCCTGGTCGGCCCGTCGAAAGAGGGCCATGAACGACATCACCGCGGAGACCGTCAGTCGCGCCCGGCTCGACTCGCTCGTCGACGAGATCGGCGACCAGGACATCGTGCGGCAGGCCGTGCAGAGCTTCCTCGACGAGCTCGTCGAGCGGCTGCAGGCCATCCGCACGACCATCGCCGACGGCGACCCCGTTCTCGTGAAGAAGGCCGCTCACGCCCTCGGCTCTCCCGCGGCGATGCTCGGCGCCCTCGAGGTCAACCGCATCTGCCGCAGCATGCAGGACCAGTGCGAGGCCGGCCCCGCCGTCCTCGGCGGCCTCATGGGCGAGCTCGACGTCGCCTCGGCCCGCACCGTGGCCGAGCTGCGCGGCTACCTCGAGACGTCGGCCTGACCGTTCGACCGCCGCACCCGCGATGAGCGGGCGCGGCTACGACGCGCGCCCGCCGTCGAGCCAGCGCTGCACCATGTCCGACAGCGCGTCGATGCCGAACGGCTTGCTCAGGTAGTCGACCATCCCGGCGTCTCGGCACAGGTCGCGCTCGGTCTGCCCCACGTGCGCGGTCAGCGCGACGATCGGGACGTCGGGCGGTGTCGCGCCGCCTCCGTGGCGACGCCACTCGCGCGTCGTCTCGCGACCGTCCATGCCCGGCATCTGCACGTCCATCAGGACCAGGCCGTACGCCGTCGCCCGCAGCGACTCGATCGCCGCCTCACCGCTGTCGACCACGTCGGTCGCCACGCCGAGCTTGCCCAGCATGGCGGCGGCGAGCCGCCGGTTGACGTCGTTGTCGTCGACGAGCAGGACGCGCGTGCTGTGCTCGGAGTGGACGGTCGGGACGTGCACCGGCGCGTGCACGCGCAGCCGGGCGGAGGTGCCGCCCTCGGCGAGCCGCTGCACCAGCACCGTGCCCCCGAGCGCGGTCGCGAGCCGTGCGGTCTGCGCGAGGCCCGAGCCACCTGTCGGGCGGCCCGTCTGGTCCCACGTGTAGCCGATGCCGTCGTCGCGCACGTCGAACACGACGGCGTTGTCCTCGAGCGCCACCGAGATCCGCACGCCGCTGGCCCTCGCATGGCGGACGGCGTTGTCGACGAGCTCGTCGAGCGCCTGCTCGACGAGCGGGAGCGCGAGCTCGACGGGGTGGTCGCCCGCCGGGACCGTGGCGACGAGGACGGGCACAGCGGGGTCGGAGCGGCGCGCGGCGAGGTCAGTGACGAGCTCGCGCAGGACGACCGGCGAGCGGGGGCCGGCCACGCGGCGCTCGGTGCCGTCGGCGATGGCGACGAGGGCATCGGCGAGCCGGTCGAGCCGGTCCAGGTCGGCAGCACCCTCCGGTGCGACGCGCCCGCGGAGGTCGGCCGAGACGTCGTGCAGCTCGTGCACGACCCAGGCGGCGTACGCCGTGCGAGCGTCGTCGGTGCCGCGCCCGTGCCGCGTGAGCGCAGCGACGTCCTGGGTGCGCTGGGCGAGCAGCTCCTCGAGGCGACGGCGATCCTCCGCCTGCCGCTGCTGCACCCGCTCCCACTCGACCGCGCGGCCGAGCTGCGCGGCCAGCGACGGCGCGAGCTGCAGCAGCCTCTCGTCGGCCGTCATGGGCTGGTGGTGCACGAACTCGACGACGGCGACGACCTCGATGCCCGTGAGCACCGGGAAGGCCCAGGTCGCACCCGTCTGCAGACCGCCGCGCGTGTGACCGGGGGCCACCGACAGGTCCGGGATCCAGGCGGCGAGGTGCGAGGCGCCGACCTCGCCGGGGAGCCCGTTCATGGGGGCGAACCGCTCGTCGACCGTCCCGGCCATGACCGTGTCGAGGAAGTCGAGGTGCCCGGAGTCGGCGTCCCAGATGTCGGAGGTGACGAAGGCGCCGTCGGGATCGCGCAGCAGCACGTGCGACACGGCGAAGCCGCAGTGCTTCCGGACGACCTTCGCGGCCGCGCTCATGGCCGACAGGGAGTCGTCGGTCTCGTTCACGATCACGGCGATCGAGGCCAGCAGCTCGACCTCTCGCGCGCGCTCGAACGCGCGACGCAGCTGCGCCTCGGCAGTGCGCTCGGCCTCGAGGCGGGCGCTGCGCTCCTGCGCCGCGCGGTGCTCGAGGCGGGCGATCTCGTCCGGGCCGGCACCCTCGCCGGGCCCGGCCGTCATCGCACGGCTCCCGGCCCGAGGACGACGTCGAGGAGCCTGCGCAGCTCGCCGATGTCGACCGGCTTGCCGATGTGCCCGTCCATGCCGCTGTTGCGACAGCGCTCGAGCAGGTCGTCGTCGGCGCCACCGACCATCGCGTACACCGGCACCTTGGCTGCGAGGGGGTCGCGGAGGGCACGGATCTGCTCGGTGGTCGCCGGGCCGTCGACGCCCGGCATGCGCGCGGCCACGAGGACGAGGCGCGTCCCGGGTGTCGCGAGGAGCTCCACGGCCTCGGTGGGCGACGCCACGCCGACGCCGGTCACGTCGATGCGCTGCAGGAGACGAAGCACGTGCGCCCGGCGCGCATCGCTGGACTCGATGACCACGACGGTCGGCGCCTCGACCGCCGACGGCTCGGACGCGACCACGTGCTCCGCGTCGCCACCAGCGACCTCGACGAGGCGCAGGACGAACCGGAAGGTCGAGCCGGATCCGAGCGTCGACTCGACGGCGATCTGGCCGCCCATGAGGCCGACCAGCCGCTCGGCGATGGCGAGGCCGAGGCCAGTGCCCTCCTGGCTGCTGCGGGCCTGGACGAACGGGTCGAAGATCGTCGCCACCTTCTCGGGCGCGATGCCGGGGCCGGTGTCGTGCACCTCGACCTCGACCACGGCCTCCGGGCCGCGGCGCGACATCAGGCGCAGCGAGAGGGACACCGAGCCGCTCGCGGTGAACTTCACGGCGTTGCCCACCAGGTTGACGAGCACCTGGCGGAAGCGCACCGGGTCGCCGAGGACGCGCGCCGGGATGTCGGGGTCGGACGAGAGCCCGAGCTCGATCCCCTTGCCGCGGGCCTGCGGGCCGAGCAGGTCCACGACCGCGCGCGCGACGTCGGCCGGCGAGTAGGGCTCGGAGACGAGGTCGATCCGCCCCGCCTCGACCTTCTGCAGGTCGAGGATGTCGTTGATGATCGTGACCAGGTTCGACGCCGAGGTGTCGATGACACCGACGAGCTCGGCCTGCTCGCCGTCGAGGTCGGTCGTGCGCAGCAGGTCGACGGTCGCCATCACGCCGTGCATCGGCGTACGGATCTCGTGGCTCATCGAGGCGAGGAACTGCGACTTCGCGTCCGAGGCCGCGATCGCCTCGTCGCGAGCCCGGGCCAGGGCCTCCTGGTAGAGGACGCGGTCGGTTGCGTCGCGGAACATCCAGAGGGCGCCGAGGTCCTGACCCTCGGAGACGATCGGCTGGAAGTCGAACTCCAGCACGCGCGAGCCCGACAGTGTCAGCGACTGGTTGACGGCCGGCCAGCGGCGCGTCGTGAGGTCCTCCGTACGGCGCAGGAACGCGGCCGGGTCGTCCTCTGGGCGCACGACGTGCGCGATCGCGGCGCTTATCGGCAGGCCGGTGAGCTCATCAGGGTCGACGGCCGAGCGGAACATCTGCGTGAGCGTCGCATTGGCCATCACGACCCGTCGCTGCCGGTCCTCCACGAGGACGCCGGACTGCATGTGGTCGAGCAGCGTGGTGAGGCGCGACATCGTGTCGCGCAGCTCGAGCTCCGCGGTCTTGGCCGTCGTCACGTCCAGCATGAAGCCGAACCGGCGGCGCTTGCCGTCCTCGTCCTCCACGACGCTGTCGACGGCGCGGGTCCAGATCACGCGGCCGTCGGCCGTGAGGAGGCGCAACTCCTCGTCGAAGGGCGAGTCGTCGACCTCCGACAGGTGGTTGGCCGTCCACGCGCGGTCGCGATCCTCCGGGTGGACGACGACACGGAAGAAGAACGCGGGCTCGCTCAGCCATCGGCGTGCCGGGTAGCCGAGCCAGTCGGCGACCTGCGGGCTGATGAACTCGGCGATCGACTCGTCGCCCAGGGTGTCGATGTACATGACGAGCGGTTGCAGCTCGACGATGCGCCGGTACTGCGCCTCGGCGCGCGTCAGCATGCGGTTGGCGTCGCGCAGCTCTGTGGCCGAGCGCTGGAGCTCGGCATTCAGCGTGCGGAGGTCGTCGAGGCTGCGCTCCTGGCCGCGGCGCAGGAACAGCAGGTCCGGCGTCTGGTCGACCGGCGAGAAGTCCGCGGCCGACAGGCCGAGCCGCTCGAGCTCCTGCGACGAGGAGACGATCGGGTTGCCGATGAGCAGCAGCCCTGCGGGATCGGCGACGTCCACGGCCTGGAACCGCATGCGCGGACCCTCCGGCAGGACGCGCATGAGCAGCATCGAGTCGCGGTGCGCGCGCATGTGCCCGATCGTGCTCACGCCCAGAGGGCGCACGATCTCGAGGGACTCGAGCAGCGGGCGCCCGACGAGCGTCAGGCCGAGGCGGTCCCAGGACGGGCCCTGGCGCAGCACGACGAGGTCCTCGTCGCACAGCACGCCGAAGGGGGCCGCGCGGTCGAGGTCGTCGTCCCGCAGCGAGATGCTCACGACGTACCGGCGCCCCTCAGCCGGACGAAGAACACCTCGTGGTCGGTGCCGTCCGAGGCCACGCCGTCGTGCGTGACGTCCGCAGGCGTGCCGTACAGGTCGCCCAGCCCTTCGAGCAGGCCGACGACGAACGGGACGAGGCCCACCCGATCGGAGCGGTAGTGGACCTCGAGGGTGCCGTCGCCGGTCTCGAGCACGTCGAACGACGGCGGGCGCAGCTCGGGGTAGAGCGACTGCAGCCGCGCGTGCATCTCGTCGAGGTTGCGCAGCACCGAGGGAACGTCGGTGCCCGTGGCGCCGAGGATGTCGCTGTAGCTCTCGGGGCCGACACGGGTGGACCAGAAGTGCCCGAAGCCGCGCAGCAGCTCGTCGGCCGGCGCGCCGAGCTCGTCGCTGGCGGCGGCGACGAGCGCGTAGGTGACGGCGTCGTCGTAGTAGTGCAGCGCCGCGAACGTCTGACTCGTCTCCGCCTTGGTCGCGATCGCGCTCCAGGCCGCGGGTCCGGCGTTCTCCACGACGTGGCGACGCATCGCCTCGTTGATGAGTCCGTACACCGTCACGCCCCTCTGCGGGTCGAGGTCTGGGCGAGGTCCGAGGCCCGGGCCGGGGCCCCGTCGAGGGTCAGACCGGCTCGAACCGGTAGCCCACCCCACGGAGCGTACGGATGTGGCGCGGGGATGCGGCCGACTCGCCGAGCTTCTTGCGCAGCTTGCCGACGTGCACCTCGATCACGTGGTCGTCGCCGAACCACTCGCCCCAGATCTGCTCGAGCAGCTGCTCGCGCGTGAAGATGCGGCGCGGGTTGCCCGACAGCAGGTCGAGGATGTCGAACTCGATCTTGGTGAGCTCGACCTCCTCGCCGTCGACCTTCACCTCGCGGGCCAGCGGGTCGACGATCAGGTGCCCGAAGTCGCGGACCTCCTGCTGCGCGCGCTGACGCGGGCGGCGGCGCATCGCGCGGATGCGGGCGGCGAGCTCGCGGGGGGAGAACGGCTTGGTGACGTAGTCGTCGGCGCCGACGGTGAGGCCCACGATCTTGTCGACCTCGTCGTCGCGCGAGGTGACCATGACGACGTAGGCGTCGCTGAAGACGCGCAGCTGGCGGCAGACCTCGACGCCGTCGGAGTCCGGCAGGGAGAGGTCGAGGATGACGAGCTCGGGCTTGCCGGCGCGGGCGAACTCCAGCCCCTTCTTGCCGAGGGGAGTCGCGACGACGTCGTAGCCCTCCTTCTCCAGGAGGCCGCGCACGAGCAGGGTGATCTCCGGCGAGTCCTCGATGATGAGGGCCTGACCTCGCTGAGTGGCCACGATGCTTGTCCTTTCGGCTTGTCCGGTGAGCGCCATCACAGACTGTGACACTCCTCGGAGTTGCGCGCTCCGAGAGTTACTCCGTCCGTGTTCCGCCGGACGTCCCTATCCGATCAACTGTCGTGGTCACTCCATCACATGCGCCTCTCGGGATGCTCAACGAGCGATCAGCGGAGGAGAGCGACCGGAGAGGTGCCCGCGCCATCGACGCAACCTGGGTCGGTCAGCCCGTCGAGTCGGCGACTTCCGCGACGACGTCGTACTTCGGTGCGTAGGTCTCGAGGAACGACATGACGATCGCGGCCACGGGAACGGCGAGGACCGCACCGGCGGCGCCGAACAACGAGGCGCCGAACAGGACCGCGCCGAAGGAGACAGCTGGATGGAGGTCGACCGCCTTGGCGCTGATCTTCGGCTCGATGGTGAGGTTCTCGACCTGCTGGTAGAGCAGAGCCCAGGCCAGCGCGATGAGGCCGATCTTCGGGTCGGGGGACAGCAGGCCGATGAGGACGGGCAGCGCGATCGCGATGTAGGTGCCGATCGTGGGCACGAACTGCGCGACGACACCGGTCCAGATGCCGAGCGGGAGCCAGTACGGCATACCGATGATCCAGAGCACCAGGGCGGTGGTGCTGCCGTTGATGAACGCGAGGACGAGACGGGCCGCGACGTACCCGCCGGCCTTCTCGATCGACACGTCCCAGAGCTCGCTGTTGACCCGCTGCGCTGACCCCGGAAGGAACTTCGAGACCCAGCGTCGGAGACGGGGTGCGTCGGCCGACAGGTAGAAGGTGAAGAGGAGCAGCGTGAACACGTTGAAGACCGAGCCGACGAAGCTGAAGATCGCGCCGAAGATCCCGCCGGCGGCACCGGCCGCCCACGAGGCGATGGCGCCGGGCGTGAGCCCGATGCTGTCGAGGATCTTGTCGACGCTCAGGTCGGTCGCGAACTGCCTGTTGACCCAGTCGATGACGTTGGAGACGACGTCGGGCAGCGACTTGATGAGCTGCAGGAGCTGGTCGACGAGCAGGTTGCCGAAGATCGCGAAGAAGATGACCGTCGCGACGAGCGCCGCGACCATGATGAGTCCGGCGGCGAGCCCTCGCCTCATCCCGCGGCGGGCGAAGAACGAGACCGCAGGCTCCATCACGACCGACAGGGCGAACGCCATGATGATCGTGAACAGCACGCCGCCCGCGTCCTCGAGCACGAACATCCCGAAGGCGATGACCCCGGCGATCACGAGGAAGAGCGCCGCGACGCGGCGCAGGTTGGCCATGTCGAAGATGACGGTGGGCTCGCGCTCGTGCTTGCGCCCGCCGTCGGCCGCTCTCACCTTCGCCTCCGGCTCGGCCACAGCTCCGTCGGCCGTTCCGCCCCCGTGGGCGCTGTCGTCCTCGGTCGCCATCTGCCGTCCCCTCGGTCAACCCCCTGACCGGCCGATCGTAGGGGGCTCGTCGCCGCCCGGGGCCGACCTTGGCCGTTACGCCGGGTTACGTGGCGAGGGATCTCACAGGGCGGTTCCGCCGACGGACCGGCGACGTCGACCTCGGATCGCTAGCGTCGAACCCGACGGAACCCGATCCGAGGACGGACGACCATGCGCACGATCGCACTCGAGGAGCTCGCCGGCGTCCTCGCCCACCTCCCGACGCACCCCCGCGTGGTCACGAGCGGGAACTTCGCCACCCCGCACACCGTGCTCGCGGCCGTCGACGCCGCGCTGCCGTCGTACCGCCTGCACGCGCTGAACGCGCAGCCGGGGCTGCCCGACCGCGAGGGCGTGGAGCTCGAGACGGCGTTCGTCGGGCCCGGCATGCGCAAGAGCCCGCGCCTGGTCTACATCCCGTCGCGGCTCTCGCTCGTCCCGCGGCTGTTCTCGACCACCTGCCCGCCCGACCTCGTCGTGCTGCACACGTCGGTGCCTGTCGAGGGAAAGGTCTCGCTGGGCATCGAGGTCAACATCCTCCCGGCCGCCATCGAGGCCGCCCGTGCGCGCAACGCGATCGTCGTCGCGCAGACCAACCCGCAGATGCCGTACACGTTCGGCGACGCCGAGATCCCCGTCGACCTCGTCGACTACGCGATCGAGGTGGACTCGCCGCTCGTCTCGCCCGGCCAGATGGTGATCGACGACGTGTCGGCGGCGATCGGCGACCGCGTCGCCGCACGCGTGCACGACGGCTCGACGATGCAGCTCGGCATCGGTGCCGTCCCGGATGCCGTCCTGTCGGGTCTCACCGGCCGGCGAGGGCTGAAGGTGTGGAGCGAGATGTTCAGCGACGGCGTGCTCGAGCTCGACCGGGCCGGCGCGCTCGACCCGGACGCCAAGCTCGTCTCGTCGTTCCTCTTCGGCTCCCCCGAGCTCTACGCGTGGGTCGACCGCAACCCGCGCGTGTCGATGCTGCGCACCGAGACCACGAACGAGCCGTCGCTCATCGCCCAGCGGCCGCTCATGACCTCGGTCAACACCGCGCTGCAGGTCGACCTCTACGCGCAGGCCAACGCCTCGCGCGTGAAGGGCCAGATCTACTCCGGCTTCGGCGGCCAGACCGACTTCATCGTCGGCGCGCTGCACTCCCCCGGCGGCCAGGCGATCCTCGCGCTGCGCTCGTGGCACCCGCGCGCCAACGTCTCCACGATCGTGCCGATGATCGAGGAGCCCGTCACCTCGTTCCAGGCCTCGGCGATCGTCACCGAGAACGGAGCCGCCTGGATCTGGGGCTACGACGAGAAGTCGCAGGCCCGCCACCTGATCCGCGACGCTGCGCACCCGGACGTCCGCGACGAGCTGTGGGAAGAGGCCCGCGCCCTGCGCCTCGCCTGACCCGAACGGGCGGGCCGAGCGGTCAGTTGCCGTACGGGTTGTACCAGAGGCGGCCGTCGATCTCGGCCGGCGTGAGCGCCGGCTCGATTCCGGTGAAGACCGTGAGGTCGCCGCAGGTGGTCTCGGTGAACGTGTGACCCGTGCCGGTCAACCGCTCGGCGAACACGGCGCGCTCGCGCTCCTCGTCGGCCGCGAGCGCCCACGTGCCCGGCGCATCAGGTGCGGGCCGATGGTCGAGGAAAAGCGTGACGAGCCGGGTCTGGCGGACGTCGTACCTCCCGTGGCCCGCGAGGTCGAGCGGCTCCACCTGCCAGTAGCTGCCCGCCACGTGGTCGACGCCGCTCGCGGCGAGGACGTCGGCCGCCGCGTCGGTGCACTGCTCCGGCGACGGGGCTCCGGCGCGGACCGCCGATTCGCGTGCCACCCACACGACGGTGCTCGAGGCGGAGCCGACGACGAGCACCGCTGCGAGCAGGACCCGGACGGACGACGGCACGCGGCGCAGCGGCGTCAGGACGAGCGCGAGGACGAACCACGGGAACGCCGCGACGAGGTAGCGCGGCTCGTCGATCCGCCAGGACATCGGCGACAGCGCCACGACCAGCGGCATCGCGAGCAGCACGACGACGACCGCGCCCGCGGCGGGCCGGTCCGCCGAGGCTCCACCCCCGCGCGCCGCCGAGGCCATTGCCGACCACCATGCCGCGACCTGCCGCCGGTGCCGGACGGCCACCACCAGCAGCCCGGCGTACGCCGGCAGCACGAAGCACCATCCGGCCACGCCCGGCAGCAGCGGGTCGAAGGGCAACGAGCGCCAGCCCCCGAGGGAGGTGGACTCGACCCCGAGCGCCTGAGGCACCTGGTGGGCGAGCACGCCGACCAGTCGGGTGGCGTAGGGCTGCTCCTCCGACTCGTAGGTCGGCACGATGCTCCACGTCCAGCCGCCGGACAGCGCCGCGGCCACCGCCCACCAGGCACCGAGCAGCACCGCGACCTCCGTGGCCGCGGCCGCGCGCGCCGAGGAGCGGACGGCGGCGACGAGGTCGGGGAGGAACCACAGCAGCAGGGGGACGAGCACGACGAGCGAGGTGACCGACAGCCAGACGCCCGTGACCGTGAGGGCGCCGATCGCGGCCATCCGCCACGCGCCGAACGGCCTGCCCCGGAAGCAGAGCAGTGCCACCGCCATGCCGACGACCTGCACGGACGAGTGCGCACCCCGCGGGTAGAGCGAGTAGAGCACCGCGACCCCCGGGCCGACAGCCAGCACGAGCCCGGCCACGAGGGCGCGGCGGTCGGAGGCGATCCGGCGTACGACCAGCATCGTGAGGGCGCAGATCACGAGGGCGAGCAGGATGCCGACGATCCGGAGCGTCCAGGCGTTCTCGCCACCGACGCCGAAGGCCAGCGCCGTGTCGGCCTGCTCGAGCGAGCCCATGTACCGCTGCCCGGCGTAGAACAGGTACGGCTCGCCGCCGAGCATGTGCCGGGCCATGAGCCCGGTGATGGCCGAGTCGGCGTCGTACGGCGCGAGCCCGAGGATCAGGACGCCGGCACGCACCGCCGCGGCGGCGACGAGGACTCCGGCGAAGAGCCACCAGAACAGGCGCATGCGTGGCTCCGGCGCCGCCGGGCCGTCGGCCGAGTGCGGCTCCACCGCCTGCGCCGCATCCGCCACAGCGCACCCCGCTCCCCGACGTCCCTGCCCACGTCGGCCGTCACGCTACCGGGACGTGCCACGATCAGCGCATGACTGACGTGAACCTGGACGACGCCCTCGCGATGGTCGTGGAGTTCCGCGCCGCCCCGGGGCGCCGTGACGAGCTCCGCGCCGAGCTGCTCGCGCTCGTCGAGCCCACCCGCGCCGAGGACGGCTGCCTGCTCTACGACCTGCACGAGTCGCGCGACGACGAGGACGTGTTCGCGTTCTACGAGGTCTGGCGCGACAAGGCCGCGCACACCGCCCACGACGCGACGCCGCACGTGGCCCGCATCCGCTCGGTCATCCCCGAGCTGGCCGTCGGCGGCAACCGCAAGCTCAACCTCCGCCGCATCGAGCCCTAGCCGGTCAGGTCCTGGCCCTCGGCGGCGTCCCTGCGGCGGGCGGCCATGCCGGACAGGACCTCCCAGACGACGCGGTGGCCGTTGTTGACCGTCACGTCGGCGTGGTCGTATGCCGGCGCCACCTCGACCACGTCCATGCCGATCACCTGAGTCTCCTGCGCGATGCGGCGTACGACGCGCAGCAGGTCGACGGGAGCCATGCCGCCCGGCTCGGGAGTGCCCGTGCCGGGCGCGAAGCCCGGGTCGAGCACGTCGATGTCGCACGAGATGTAGATGAGGTCGGGGCCGTCGAGGGCCTCGGCGATCACGCGGTCGATCACCGCGTGGATGCCGTCCTCCCAGATCTCCTGCATGAAGTGGGTGCGCATCCCCTGCTCGCGCATCCAGGCGACGACGTCGGCGGGTGGCCAGTAGCCGCGCAGACCCACCTGCACGAAGTTGCGGCCGAGCACCGCACCGCTCTCGATCAGCCGGCGCATCGGCGTGCCGTGGCTCGCGAGGTTGCCGTCGATCTCCTCGGCCGTGTCGGCGTGCGCGTCGAAGTGGATGACGCCGACGCGCCCGTGGCCCACATGGTCGGCCACCGCCGCGACCGACGGCCACGTGATCGCGTGGTCGCCGCCGAGCACCACGGGCACGATGCCGCGGCTGGCGACCGCGTGCACGCGGTCGTAGATCGCCTGCCGCGAGCGCTCCCACTGGCCGTGGCTGCAGATCGCGTCGCCGTAGTCGACGACGTCGAGATGGTCGAAGATCTCGAGCTGCAGGTCGAGGTGGTAGGTCCCGGGCGTGTGCGCGCCGCGCAGGGCCCGCGGGCCGAAGCGGGCGCCCGGGCGGTACGTCGTGCCGCCGTCCCAGGGGGCGCCGACCACGGCGACGTCGGGCTTCCACTCGTCGAGCTGCTCGGGCTCGGTCAGCAGCGGGCGGTGGCCGAAGGTGGCGGGGCCCATGTAGTCGTCCGCACCGAGCTGTTCGCGCATCCCGGGCGGGAGTCGTTCGTCGGTCACGGCGTCACCCTAGGGCCGGCCGCCGGCATCCGTATCGTTTCACCCGTGACTGACGATCTGACCCTGCCCAGCCCCCTGAAGATCGCCGCCCGCCCCGCCCTGGACGCCGCGGGGGCCGCCCGCCTCGCCGACGAGCTGTTCGACGCGACCGGCCCGGTGCGCGAGCTCGGCAGCCAGCAGGACCGCAACTTCCGCGTCGACACGGTCGACGGGCCGCGCGTGCTCAAGGTCGCGAACCGGGCCTGGGGGCGCGCCGCGATCGAGGCCCAGAACGCCGCCCTCGTCCACGTCGCCGGCGCAGGCTTCACCGCACCCGTCCCCGTGCCGGCACGCGACGGCTCGCTGCTGCTGGAGGCCGACGTCGCGGGCGAGCTGCTGCCGGTCCGCCTGCTGACGTATGTCGAAGGCACGCCGTTGTCGGGCGCCCGCTACCTCGCCCCGGTCGTCGTCGCCGACCTCGGACGGCTCGCGGCGCGCACCGCCGCGGCGCTGGCCTCCCTCGAGCACCCGGGCCTCGACCGGGTGGGGCAGTGGGACCTGCGCCGCGCGTCCGACGTCGTCGCCAGCCTGCTGCCCTCGGTGCAGGACGACGACCACCGCGTCCTCGTGACCGCGCGCACGAGCGACGCGCAGGCGCGCGTGGACGCGGTCGCGGGAGGCCTGCGGGTGCAGGCGATCCACGGCGACGTCACCGACGACAACGTCGTCGGCGAGCCCGACGAGGCCGGCCGTGTGCGGCCGTCCGGCGTCATCGACTTCGGCGACCTCGGCCGCAGCTGGCTCGTGGCGGAGCTCGCCGTCACCTGCTCCTCCGTCCTGCGCCACCGCCCCGAGGAGCCGCTCGCGGTGCTCGACGCGGTGCGCGCCTTCCACGAGGTCGTGCCGCTCGACGACGCCGACATCGCCGCGCTGTGGCCGCTCGTCGTGCTGCGCGGAGCGACGCTCGTCGTCGCCGGCGAGCACCAGGCCTCGCTCGACCCGGACAACCCGTCCGCGACCGAGCCGCTCGAGTCGGAGTGGCAGATCTTCGAGGTCGCGCAGTCGGTGCCGTTCGAGGTGGCGGAGGCCGCGGTGCGGTCCGCGCTCGGGCTCGGCTCACCCTCGCGTCAGGCTGCCGTCCGGTCGGCACTGGCCGGGGCCGGGCGCCTGCTGCCCGACGTCCCCGCGATGGACGTCGTCGACCTCTCGACCGCCAGCGACGCGCTCCACGGCGGACGCTTCCTGCAGCCCGGCGTCGAGCGCGAGGTGCTCCGCGCGGCCGCGGGCGACGGTGCGGCCGCCACGCGCTGGGCCGAGGCGCGCCTCACCCGTACGACGCCGCTCAGCGCCGCGGCACCGGCCACGGTCGCCCTCGGCGTCGACCTCGCGGTGCCCCGCGGCACCCGCGTCGCCGCACCCTGGGACGTCGTGGTGGCGGAGTCCGGCACCGGGCGCCTCGTGCTCGGCACCCCGGCGGGGCGCCTGCTCCTCGCCGGGGTCGCCGACGCACCGGCAGCGGGCACGTCGGTCGCCGCCGGTGGACGCCTCGGCTCGGTCGACGACGGGCACCTGCACGTGCGGATCGGTCTCGAGCCCGGCCTCGACGTGCCCGAGCTGGCCGCACCCGGCGAGCGCGGGGCGTGGACCCTGCTGGCGGGCGACCCGTCGCCGATGCTCGGCACCGACGTCGCTGCAGCGCCGGTCGACGTCGACGGCCTGCTCGCGCGACGCGACGCCGTCTTCGCCGGGGTCCAGGAGCACTACTACGCCGAGCCCATGCGGGTCGAGCGCGGGTGGCAGCACCTCATGCTCGACACCGACGGCCGCGCGTACGTCGACATGGTGAACAACGTCGCCGCGGTCGGTCACGGCCATCCGCGCCTCGCCGACGCCGTCGAGCGGCAGATGCGCAGGCTCAACACCAACTCGCGGTTCCACTACGAGTCGGTGGCCGCCCTGTCCGAGCGGCTCGTGGCGCTGGCACCGGACGGACTCGACACCGTCTTCCTGGTGAACAGCGGCTCGGAGGCGGTCGACCTGGCGCTGCGCATCGCGCAGGTCGTGACCGACCGCCAGGACGTCGTCGCGACGCACGAGTCGTACCACGGCTGGACGTACCTCTCCGACGCGGTCACGACCTCGCTCTACGACAACCCGCGCGCGCTCGAGACCCGCCCCGACTGGGTGCACCTCGCGTCCGCGCCCAACCCGTTCCGCGGCCGGTTCCGCGGTGCCGACGCCGGTGCCGCCTACGGCGAGGAGCTGCGCCAGCTGGTCGAGCGCATCGCGTCCGAGGGACGCGCGCCTGCGGCGTACATCTGCGAGCCGGTGCTCGGCAACGCCGGTGGCGTCCTGCTGCCGCCCGGCTATCTCTCGGCGGCGTACGACGCCGTGCGATCGGTGGGCGGGCTCTGCATCGCCGACGAGGTGCAGGTGGGCTACGGCCGCACCGGCCACCACTGGTGGGCGTACGAGATGCACGGCGTGACGCCCGACATCATCACGATCGCCAAGGCGATGGGTAACGGCCAGCCTCTCGGCGCGGTGATCACGAGCCGCGCCGTGGCAGACGCATTCGCTGCGCAGGGCTCGTTCTTCTCCTCGGCCGGGGGCAGCCCGGTGTCGTGCGTCGTGGGCCTGACGGTGCTCGACATCATCGAGGACGAGCAGCTGCAGCAGAACGCGGCCGCAGTCGGCGACCACCTGATCGCTCGCTGCACCGAGCTTATGGACCGGCATCCGATGGTCGGTGCCGTGCACGGCATGGGCCTGTACCTCGGCGTCGAGCTCGTCCACGACCGCGAGACGCTCGACCCTGCGACGGCCGAGTGCTACGCGATCTGCGACCGGCTGCGCGAGCTCGGCATCATCGTGCAGCCCACGGGCGAGCGGGCGAACGTGCTCAAGATGAAGCCGCCGATGTGCCTCACCCGCGAGGCGGCCGACTTCTACGTCGACATGCTCGAGAAGGTGCTCGTCGAGGGCTGGTGAGCCGGCCGCTGGCCCCGCCTCGCGCGCTCCGCCGCGACTACGCTCGGCGGGTGCACGAGCCGACCGCACCGCACCCGTGGCACGTCCTCGTGGTGACAGGGGGGCTCGGTGCGGGCAAGACCTCCGTGGCGGTGGAGGTGGGCGAGGTGCTGGACGCCCGCGGCGAGCCGGTGTCGGTGGTCGACCTCGACCAGCTGTGCTGGACCTCGCCGGCGGGCTCGAGCTCGCTGACGGTGGACGACGTCCTGCACGGCTCGCTGGCCGCGCTGCTGCCTGTGCACGCTGCTGCCGGCGTCCACCGGCTCGTCCTGCCCCGCCTCCTCCGCACGGCCGCCCAGGTGGGCGCGCTGCGCGAGGTGATCGGGCCGGCGTCGATGCTCGTCGTGGAGCTGACCGCTACAGCAGAGGCCAGGACGGAGCGCCTGCGGCGACGCGACTCCGGCGCCGTGCTCGACGGCCATCTCACCGAGGTCGGGACGCTGCTGCCGGACGACGGCGCCGCCGACGTGCGGCTGGCGACCGATGGCCTCGCCGTCCGCGACGTCGCGCTCGAGGTGGTCCGGCTCTGGGACGCCGCGACCTAGCGGGTCAGACCTCGACGTCGCTGAGCAGCGAGATCGGGCCCCGGAGGTACTCCTCGTAGTCGGCGGGTGCCAGGGGCTGGGCCCAGAAGTAGCCCTGCGCGTAGTCGCAGCCCATGCCCTTGAGCAGGTCGGCCTGCTCGGAGGTCTCGACCCCCTCGGCGATGGTCCGGAGGTCGAGCGCCAGGGCGAGCTGCACCACGGAGCGCGCGAGCATGAGGCTCTGGCGCGAGCTGCCCATGACCGATACGAACGAGCGGTCGATCTTCAGGCCGTCGACGGGAAGCGTCGAGAGGTACGACAGCGACGAGTAGCCGGTGCCGAAGTCGTCGAGCGAGAGCCCGATGCCGAGCGCACGAAGGTCTGCCAGCACCCGCTGCATGGCCTCGGACCGGTCGGCGAGCGTGGTCTCGGTGATCTCGAGGCTGAGCCACGAGGCGGGGAGCGCGTTGGCGCGGAGCACCTCGTCCACCGTGGGCACGAGGTCGGGCGTCAGCTGGTCGACCGCGATGTTGACCGCGACCCGCAAGGGGTGGCCCAGCTCGGCCGAGAGCCGTGCGGTCTCGCGCACCGCCTTGTCGAGCACCACGCGGCCGATCTCGCCGATGAGACCGATCTCCTCGGCGAGCGGGATGAAGTCGACCGGTTGCACCACGCGGCCGTCGACGTCGCGCAGCCGCGCGAGCGCCTCGGCTCCGGTCACGGCGCCGTCCGAGAGCCGGTGCACGGGCTGGTACCAGGCCTCGATGCGGTCCTCGGCGATCGCACGGCGCAGCCGGTTCTCGGCGGCGATGCGGCGCTCGATCTCCTCGCGCATGTCCGCGTGGTAGCCCACCAGGCGGGTGTGCCGACCGGACCTGCACCGGGCGAGCGCGAGGTCGGCGGCCTCGAGGTGCCAGTCGGCCGTGCGGCCGACGACGGGGTCGGAGACGACGTAGCCTGCGTGGAAGCCGAGCTCGATCTCCCGGCCGTCTGCCAGCAGCAGCCCGCGCAGGGCGCTGCGGCACTGGCCGACGACCTCGGTGACCTCCGGCTCCGGGTCGGGGGTGACGACGAGGAGCGCGAACGTGTCGCTGCCGATGCGCGACGCAGCGCGGACGGAATCAGGCAGGTGGTCGAAGGCCGACGCGACGGCGACGAGGATCTGGTCTCCGGTGTCGTGGCCGAGACCGTCGTTCAGGGCGGCGAAGCGGTCGAGGTCGAGCATGGCGACCACGACGCTGTCCCCCGGTGCCGGTCGCTCGAGGTGCGTCGCGGTCTCGGCGAGGAACGCCTCGCGGCTGAGCAGCCCGGTGAGCTCGTCGCGACGTCGGCTGTTGGCGAGCTGACGTGCGAGCCGGCGCGCGTCGGAGACGTCGCGCGCGGTGATGACGTAGCCCCGGAACTCGACGTCGGTGATCGGGCGGATCACCGCCTCCATCTCCAGGACCGTGTCATCCCGGCCATGGACGAGCAGGTCGTACGGCCCCCATCGGGAGGGATCGGTCGACACCTGGGTGAGCAGCAGCGCGACGTCGGAGTCGGACATGTCGACCAGAGCGGCGTCGAGCTGCCAGCCGCCGTCAGCACCCAGGGTGAACTCGGCGTCGCGCTCGAAGCGCGGGCTTGCCCACAGCACGCGTGCGGAGGCGTCGACGACGAGGACCGAGTCCGCCGAGTCGCCGACCAGAGCACGGAACCACCCCTCGCGCGTGCGGACGGCGAGCACCGTTGCCGCGCCCTCCTCCTGCGCCGAGCGGAGCTCGCGGGCAGCGGTCACCCGGGCCACCAGGACGCCCACCAGGATGCTGGTCCACGCCAGGACCGCCGCCCAGCGGCTGACCCCTTCGAGGTCGTCGGAGGCCCGCTGGACGACGACCACGCCGGCGACCAGCGCGAGGGCGACCGGGATCCCCGTGGCGATCTGCTCGCGGCGGCGACGCGCCCGGGCGGGCTCGGGCTCGAGCGGGGGCCGCAGCGCGAAGCCGGCGAGGAGCCATGAAGCGATGACGTAGCCGAGGATCGAGTAGGTGATCGAGGTCGTCTCGTCCGCCCCCGGCACCACCTGCCCGGCGAGATCGGACAGGAAGTAGATCAGCAGGCCCGCCAGCAGCCGGACCAGCTGCGGGTACGGCAGCGATCCGACCCGACGGCTGATCACGCCGACGCCGGCGGACGCCGCGAGCGCCCCGAACATGAGGGCCTGGTCGAGGTCCTGCCAGGCCTCGGTGCCTGGCGGCGAGATCCAGGCCGGCACCACGACGCTCCACCACACCACAGCCAGCGCGAGGACCGCGACGAGGAGGTCGAGCACCACGAGGCGGCGCTCGCTCGGTGTCATCGCACGTGGCCAGCACATCCGGCCGAGCGCGTACGCGGCGAACGGGAAGCACAGCAGCGAGGGGATCACCTCGATGCGCGGGTCGAACGCCCCGGTCGAGGTCACGTGCGCGATGTAGCCGACCGCCTGTCCGATGCCCAGGATGGCGAGCGCGACGAGCATCATCCGCATCGCCGTGCGCCGCAGCGCATCGCGGCGTACCCGGTCGGCGAACGCCAGCACGAGCGCCGAGGCGCACGAGACTGCGTAGACGGCGGCGAGCGCGCCGCTCCACGGCATCGGGTCGAGGTCGCGGACCCGAGCGACGGCGTCGACGGCGACCGCGAGGATCGCGCTGACGCTCGCGATCACGAGCAGGGCGAGGACCCGCATCCGGACGCGCCGCGACGCAGGCTCCCGAGCCTGCTGCGTCCCGTCCGTCGTCACGGCTTTCACGGTACGCACGGAACCTCTCGGAGGCTTCTCGCCGTGAGGCTCGGTTGAGGCACTGGGAGCGGTTGCACGCGGGAGACGACGCCGCGCCTGAGCAACTCTTGAGCCGTCAACGAGCTCGCCCCCTCCCCTTGCCCACGCGGGTCCGCGCCGGCAGTCGTGCGTCAGGACACGAGATAGCGGCGCGGCACGAACGTCTGGCTGTCCAGCGGCGGCCGCACGTAGGCGCGGTGCTGCAGCGGCGGCAGCACGATGTCGTCGTGCTCGATCGGCTGGTACGGCACCAGCGACAGCAGGTGCGAGATGAGGTTAAGCCGCGCCGTCTTCTTGTCCTCTGCGTCCACGACGTGCCAAGGGCTCTCCTTGGTGTCGGTGTACGCGAACATCTGGTCCTTGGCCTCGGCGTAGTCCACCCAGCGGGCCTGCGCCTCGAGGTCCATCGGCGAGAGCTTCCACCGCCGGGCCGGGTCGTCGATGCGCGACTGGAACCTCTTGCGCTGCTCCTCGTCCGAGATCGAGAGCCAGTACTTCACGAGGATGACGCCGTCCTGCTGCAGCGTGCGCTCGAGCAGGGGGCACACCCGCATGAAGTACTCGTACTCCTCGTCGGTGCAGAAGCCCATGACGCGCTCCACACCGGCGCGGTTGTACCAGGAGCGGTCGAAGATCACGATCTCGCCGGCGGCGGGCAGCTCCGCGACGTACCGCTGGAAGTACCACTGCGAGCGCTCACGCTCGGTGGGCGCGGGCAGCGCGACGACGCGGCAGTAGCGCGGGTTCATCAGGTAGGTCATGCGGCGGATGACGCCGCCCTTCCCGGCGGTGTCGCGGCCCTCGAGGATGACGACGAGCCTCTGCCCGGAGAGCCTGATCCACTCCTGCATCGCGACGAGCTCGGTCTGCAGGCGCTCGAGCTCGCGCTCGTAGTCCTTCTTGGACAGGTGGATGGTGCCGTCGGCGTCGGCCCGCGGGTCCGGCTTCTTCTTCGTCACGGGCGCAACCTACTTGTCCCAGGGGGCGGGACTCTCGGGTTCCGCCCAGGTGGCACCCGACCGGTGCCCGCCGTCAGACGGGGTGGACGGCCACGTGCTCGTCGTCGGGCGTCCCGACCTCGACCGGGCGGTACGTGTAGAAGAACTCCACGCCGTCGGGGCCGACCTCGTCGACCGCATGGGCGACGCCCGGCGGGACGTAGACGTAGGAACCCTCGTCGACGCGGCGGCCGAGCATCACGCACGACCCCCGTGTGATGAGCATGTGGTGGTGCGCGCCGTGGTGGACGTGCTCGGGCTTGGTGCTGCCCGCCTCGACGCGGATGAGCCCGATGGCGACGTCGCCGGACTGCCACAGCAGCTTGTGCGTGGCGCCGTCGATGCCCCGCAGCTCCTCCCACGGCATGGCGGCGAGCGCCTCCGACGTGCGGACCACGACACGACCGAGGTCGTCGCGCTGCGACTCGACCGGTGACGGGCTCATGGCTGCCTCCCAGACGTGTGCTCCTGCCTCGTCCCGAACCTAGCCGTCGGGCGAGCGGGATGTCGGCCGTGCGACCGGCTTCACATCCCCAGCCACCGACCGGGCCCCCCGCCCGGCCGGTGCCGGGCCGACCCACGCCCGCCTACGCTGGGGACGGGCGCCCCGGTGCGCCCGCACCGAGCCCTGCGCCGGTGCCGAACCCGGCTGGAGACGAGACGACGTGGCCCGCACGACGCTGACGCGCCTCGTCGTGCCGTCCCTCGGCGCCGCCCTGGTGCTGGGCACCCTCGCGCTCCCGGCCGAGGGAGCACCGGCGGCATCGCCCACGGCCGTCTCGGTCGCGCCGTCGAGCACGTCGAGTGAGGCGCAGCGCCCGAGCGCCTACCCCGACCGACCGGTGAGCCGGCTCGTGGTCCGGATGAAGGACCGCGCACCGGTCGACCGCAGGGTCGCCGCAGCCGTCGCCGATGCAGCCGGCGTCGAGGCCGCCGTGCAGCTGCGCAGGACCGTGGGCGGCGCCGTCGTCGTCGCCCTGTCCGCGGCCATCAGCCCGGCACGGGCGGAGCAGGCAGCCCGCGCGGTCGCCGCCCGTGCGGACGTCGAGTGGGCGCAGCCCGACCGGTGGATGTTCGTCACGTCCGACCCGACCCCGGCGTACGACCAGAAGCAGCAGTGGAACCTGTGGGACACCACCAAGCCCACCGGCGGCTACTCGGTCAAGCCCGCGTCGGCATGGGCCTCCACACGCGGGTCGAGCAGCGCCGTCGTGGCTGTCATCGACACCGGCATCACCGCGCATCCGGACCTCGCGGGGAAGACGGTCGCGGGGTACGACTTCGTCTCCGCCGACGACCTGCCGCCGGGCAGCGGGCTCAACGTGCAGCCCCTCACCGCCAACGACGGCGACGGACGCGACGCTGACCCGTCCGACCCGGGCGACTGGATCACGGGCACCGAGTCGGCCAGCTTCAACTTCTTCAAGGGCTGCGCGCAGAAGGCCAGCAGCTGGCACGGCACCCACGTCACGGGCATCGTCTCGGCGGCTCCGAACGGGATGGGTGTCGTCGGCGTCGCGCCCGACGTCCGGGTGCAGCCCGTCCGTGCCGTCGGCAAGTGCGCCGGCTCCGAGAGCGACATCGCGGACGCGATCGTGTGGGCGTCGGGCGGCTCGGTCGCGGGCGCCCCGGCCAACGCGACGCCGGCGTCGGTGATCAACCTGTCGCTCGGCGGCCCCGGCCGCTGCGGCTCGCTCGTGCAGACCGCGATCACCACCGCGCGCGCCAACGGCGCCACGGTCGTAGCGGCCACCGGCAACGGCGGCGGGTCGGTCGACTACCAGAGCGCCTCGGACCCCGGCTCCTTCCCGGCGAACTGCGCCGGGGTCGTGAGCGTCGCGGCGACCAGCCGCACGGGGCGGCTCGGCACCGACTCCAGCGGGACGCCGTACGCCAACACCGGGGACGCGGTCGGCCAGGTCACGCTGTCGGCACCGGGCGGCTCGCAGACCACGAGCGCCGACGACGGCATCTGGTCGACCGTCAACGCGGGCACCACGCGTCCGACCACCGCCGCCTACGCGTCGTACGTCGGCACCTCGATGGCCGCGCCGCACGTGTCCGCGGCGGCCGCCCTGCTGCAGTCCGCGCATCTCTCGGCGCCTCTCACGTCGAGCGAGGTCGAGGCGACGCTGGTCTCGCTCGTGCAGCCGTTCGCCGGCGGTGTCTGCGCGACCTTCGCGGTGAAGCCCTGCGGCTCGGGGATCCTCGACCTGTCCGGCCTGGCGCCGCAGCAGGTCGTGGCCGAGGCTGGCGACTCGACCGTCCGCGTGTCGTGGCTCGCCCCGGCGGACGTCGGCGGCCAGCGCGCGACCGGCTACCTCGTCGCGCGGACCGAGTCCGGCTCCTCCGCCGCACCCGCGGTCACGACGCTCGGGCCGGGGGTCACGTCGTTCACCGACACCGACGTCGTGAACGGAACGTCGTACGTCTACACGGTCAACGCCTACTACGACGCCTTCGCCCTCGTGCTCGGACCGACGTCCGACCCGAGCACCGTGGCGACACCGTCTGCGACGCCGGAGCCGACGATGCCCACCGACGTGACGGCGACCGGCGGGATCGCGTCCATCGGCGTCACTTGGGGCGCACCGGCATCGGGCGCCGGCTCGGTCGAGGGCTACGTCGTGCAGTACCGGCGGACGAGCGCGACGGCGTGGGCCTGCGCCGGACCGACGTTCGGCGGCACCTGCCTGCCCGTCGCCGGCGGCGCGGCCACCACCGGCTTCACCATCGACCTGTCCTCGGCGCAGCAGCCCGGCGACGACTACGACGTGCGCGTCACGGCCGGCACCGCGACCGGGCTGAGCGCCCCGACGCGACCGCTGCGCGTAGCCGTCGTGGGGCTCGTGCGCTCCGCCTCGCTGTCGGCGCCCACCCTGCGCCCGTTCGCGGACGGGTTCCAGGACTCCGTGACCGTGAGCGCGAGCACCAACGTCGAGTCGACGGCCGAGGTGCGCATCACCCCGCAGGGCGGCGGCTCACCGGTGCGCACGTACGTGCTCGCCCCAGCCTCGTCGTTCCAGCAGGTGTGGGACGGCACCGACGGCTCGGATGCGCCGGTGGCTCCCGGGGCGTACGTCGTCGAGGTGCTCACCGACGACCTCGGCGGCTCCCCGTCACCGATCACGACGTCGGCACCGCTGACGGTGACGGTCGCGGGCAGCGACGTCGCGGCCCCGACCGTCACGCCGAGCAGCCCAGCGGTGTACCCGAAGCGCGACGGCTTCCTCGACACGGTGACGTTCGGCGTCGTGACCGCCGTGCCCGCGGTCACGAAGCTGCGCATCACCAACCGGACGGGCAGCAAGACGTTCTGGACCTGGACGAGCCCGCGGCAGACCCGGTCGACCAAGGCCTGGGCCGGCACCCGCCAGCCCACCGGCACGACGTTGCCGGACGGCACCTACTGGCTGCGGATCACGGTCACGGGCGCGAACGGCAGCACCGCCTCGGTCGCCGGGAGCGCGGCCCACCCGGGCGCCATCCCGGTCGTGGTGTCCTCCAAGCGGCTCAAGGCCGTGCGATTCACCAAGACCGTGAAGCCGAGCGGCGTCGTCATCACCGCGCTGCGCGGCAGCGTGCTGCTCAAGCCGCGCGCGTACGACGGCGGCACGAGCACCGAGCTGCTGGTGCGCGGCGGTATCGACCAGGCGGGGTCGCCGTACGACGTGCTCGCACTCGAGCTCCTCGCTGCCCTCGACCGTTGCGGCCAAGGGCTACACCAGTGTGAAGGTGACGACGTGCCTGCGCCGGTCGCCGACGGGCACGAACGTCCTCGCGGGCGGCTACATGGCCTCGACGACGAGGTACGCCGGGTGGTTCTCGGCGATCGTCGACGAGTCGTCGGCGCAGGTGCGCGTCGCGGCCGGCACGATCGACTGCCGCACGCCGAACCTCGTCACGCCGGCGGTCGCGACGGCCGGCGGGCGCGTGCGCTGGTCGCTGTTCAACTGGGGCCCGCTGCGCACCGGCTACGTGCCCGTCTACCAGTTCACGATCACCGGCACGCGCTACACGCTCGCGTGAGCGACCGGCCCGACGTCCGCGGACTCGCGGCGCGCGTCCTCGCGACGCAGCCGTCGGTCGGCGCGGTGCGCGTGGTGTGCATCGACGGCCCGTCGGGCGCCGGCAAGACCACTCTCGCCGCCGGGCTCGTGGCGGAGCTCGCACCCTACGTGGGCGACGTGCCGGTGGTGCACGGCGACGAGGTGTACGAGGGCTGGGCCGTCGTCTCCGACGAGGCCGACCCCGTGCGCGCCTTCTCGGCGCTCGGCGAGCGGGTGGCGTCGTGGCTCGTGGCGCCGTGGGCGTCGGGTGCTGACGCCGAGCATCCGGTGTGGGACTGGCAGGCGCATGCCTGGGGTGGTCCGCGTCGTGTGCCGGCCGCGCCGGTGGTGCTGCTCGAGGGCGTCGGGCTCGGTGGTGCGCCGCTGCGGCCCCACGCCTCGCTGGTGGTCTGGCTCGACGCCGACCCGGAGCTGCGCATCAGGCGCGTCGCCGAGCGCGACGGAGCCGAGGTCGCGGCGCACATGGACGCCTGGCGGGAGCGCGAGGCGGCCTGGCACGCGACCGACCGGACCGCGGAGCAGGCCGACGTCGTCCTCGCCACCGGCTGAGCGTCGCTGCGCACGCCCGTCTGGTCCGTGCGAGGCTCGGTGCCATGCAGCAGAGGGACGTCGTCGGGCCGGGCGGGCGACCGCTGTCCGAGCCGCACCCGTCTCGGCTCGCACCGGACCATCCCCGGAGGGGCGAGATCCTCGCCGCGCACGATGCGGCGCTCGCCCACGAGGAGGACGGCTACGTCGACCCGGCGTCGGGCTGGTGGGTCTTCTCGGCTGCCCACCTGCTCGACCGCGGGCACTGCTGCGAGAACGGCTGCCGGCACTGCCCCTATGTCTGAGCTGGGGCGTCTGACCCGGGGCTACTGGACGTGCAGCGCCTTGCGAGGGCAGGCGCGGGCGGCCGCATCGGCCTGGCGCTGAAGGGACTTCGAGCTCAACGGGTCGCCCGACACGATGGGGTAGCCCCAGCTGTCGACTGCGACGAGGTCGGGCGCGAGGTGCGAGCAGATGCCGACGCCGTCGCACACCGACGGGTCCAGCCGCAGGTGCGGGTGCGCCGGGTCGGCCTGGGGCCGCGCGGCACGCATCGGGGAGACGCGGCTCATGACTCCTCCTCCGGCAGCGGCATGACCGAGTGGTTGGGTGCGTCGCACGTGCGTCCCTTGCGGTGCCGGTGGACGTCGTCGGAGAAGACGTGCAGGCCGGACACCAGCATGCGCAGCGCGCCGTCGGGGTGGCGGCACGCTCCGCGCCCGGAGATCTCGCCGACGTACTTGTCGAGCGTGGCGCGACCGGAGCGGGAGAGCTTGCCGGCGGTGAGGTCGTCGACGAGCGAGGACGCCGCGGTGAGCCCGAACAGGCACGGGCCGCACTGGCGGGCGGACTGACCGGCGAGGTAGCGCAGCAGCCTGGCCGACTCCTCGATGCCGCACGCGTTCGCGGGCAGCGGCCCGACGAGGCCGGCGCCGACGGACAGCCCATGGTCGCGGAGCGCGGCGTTGTCGACGGGCAGGTGGGCGATGCGGTCCCAGGGCACCCACGAGCCGCCGTACCCGCCGAGCAGGACCGCCTGCGGGAGGCGGCCGTCGGGCGATCGCCAGGTGTGGGCGACCACGTCGCCGAAGGTCTCGTCCGGGCCGACCTCGACGACGGCGCGGTAGGTGTCGTTGATGACGGTGAGGAGGCTGGTCGGCGCGTAGCCGGCGACGCCGACGTGGGAGAGCAGCCCCGCGCGCGCCAGCGTCTCCGCGTTGTTGACGAGCACCGGCCGCTCGCCCTCGGACCACGGCCGGGCCGGGTCGGCGACCCAGCGCGGCAGCGTCGGGCCGCCCTCGAGGGTGCGGATGATGCCGGTGGCCTCGCCCGAGAGATAGCGGTCGGGCGCTGCGATCACGCGGATGGGCGGGTCGATCTCGCCCGCGGCCGCGCGCTCGGCGAGGGCGCGCGTGATCGAGCGGGCGGTCGCGAAGGCGCCGTCGTGGATCCAGACGACACCCTCGTTGGCCGCGAGCACCTCGATCGCGGCGACGAGGCCGTCGAGCACGAGGTGCGGTCGCGTCTGCAGGAGCACGGCGTCCTTGGCGCATCCGGGCTCGCCCTCGGCGGCGTTCGCGACGACCGTCGCACCGGGCCCGTGGGCCAGCACCGAGCGCCACTTGGCTGCGGCCGGGAAGTGACCGCCGCCTCGCCCGGTGAGGTGCACGGCCTCGATCGCGGCGAGCAGGTCCTCGCCGAGCTGGCCGAGGTGCGAGAGGCGCGGCCCGAACGCTTCGCGGTGGGCCGCGAGGTCCTGGCGCGTCGCGCCGGTGAGCGACTCGGTGCCGTGCAGCGGCAGCACGGCCGCGTCGTCGAAGATCCGCGTGCCGCGGCGGGTGGCCGCCGCATCGTCCGCGAGGTGCAGGTGGTGGCTCATCCGAGCCTCCGGCCGCGGGTGTCGCCCTCTGGCTGGACCACGTGGGCCGACGACGGCGCGGCGGCACGGCCGGTGAGCTCGGAGGCGCGGACCGAGGCGAGCGCCTCGACCTCGTCACGCGGCCGGTCGCTGGTGTAGCGGCTCACGGCGACGGCGACCACGAGGCCGCCGGTGCCGACGTACAGCGCGAGCAGCGTCGGGGTGTCGATGCCGGCGAGGACGCCGTGCAGCCACACGAGCACGAGGGACACGATGGCCACCTTGTGCACCGGCCACCACACGCGTCGGGCGAGCCGACCGGCGAGCGCTGCGGTGAGACCCGCCGCGAATCCGGCGTACAGGCCGATCACGCCAAGGGTCACGGGCATCGGGCGGTACGTCGAGCCCATCGGCACGAACGCGCCCCACCAGCCGACACCGGCGTACTTGTCGGTCGCGAGCACCACGATGTGGAGCACGGTGAACACGAGCGTGAAGACCGACAGGCTGACGTGCGCCCGGATGCGCGTGGCAGCACTGGGCCAGCTGATGCGCGCCCTGGCCGGGTGCGAGAGCACGAGGCCGAACAGCACGAGCCCGACGAGCAGGAGGTACGACGTGATGCCGGCGGAGCGCCCGAGGATCCAGGGCGCCATCTTGTCGCCGGCGACGCGCTGGACGCCGACGCCGACGAGCCAGCTGGTCGCGACCGCGCTGACGGTGACGCCGAGGACGAGACCGGTGCGCATCACGACGGAACGTGCGTCGATGCGGGACTGCCGGTCGACGCTGTCGACTCGCTCACGAGACACGGGACACCTGCCAGGCTACGTAGGGACGCATCTCCCGGCTGACGCCGACGTGACCGCCGGTGTCGATCCAGAGGGCTGCGAGGCCGTGCTCGTCGGCGAAGGACCGGATGGACCCGCGACCGAGCACGAAGAGGGACTTGCTCCAGACCTCGGCGATGCCGGGATCGGCGCCGACCACGGTCACCGACGCGAGGTCGGACTCGGCGGGCATGCGCGTGCGAGGGTCGATGAGGTGGTGCACCTGGCGTTCGCCGACGGTCCACGAGCGGATCCGGGTGGACGAGGTGGCGATGCCGCGGTCGGTCACGCGCAGCACCGCTGCGGACTCGCCGCCGAAGGGGTTCTCGACGTCGACCATCCAGCCGGTGCCCTCGGGGCCACCGCCGAGCGCCATGAGGTCTCCCCCGGCCTCGGCAAGCACGGCGTCGCCGCTGCCCGCGAGGATCTCCGATGCCCAGGTGACCGCGAGGCCCTTGCCGATGCCGCCCAGGTCGACGGGTTCGGGGCCGATGCGCACCGACGAGCGCTCCTCGTCGAACTCGGGCTTCCAGCGGCGTACCGGCTGCCAGCGCCGACGCGCCTTCGGGAGCTCGTGGTCGGGCATCGCGAGGGTGCGCTCGGCGAAGGGCAGCGAGCGGTCATAGCCGATCGACTTCAGGACCGTGAGGACCCGCGGGTCGAAGAGGCCGTCGGTGAGCCGGTGGGCCTCGGCGGCGAGCACGAGGGCCTCGAAGCACTCGGGCGCCACCTGCTGCCACTGCGTGCCGGCGGCGTTCGCCCGCATGAGATCGCTCGCGGGGTCGAAACGCGTGCAGGTGGAGGCCACCGCCTCGACCGTCTCCTGCGCCTTCGCGACCGCGGCCTCGGCGCCCGCTCCCGGGCGCACGACCCAGAAGCGGACGTCTGAGGCCATCGAACGGAAGGTGTGCTGCAGGTCAGAGCGGTCGGG
Organism: uncultured Actinomycetes bacterium; assembly: GCA_963843975.1. GTDB lineage: Bacteria > Actinomycetota > Actinomycetes > S36-B12 > CAIYMF01 > Longivirga. The sequence goes on from CAWJMG010000003.1 coordinate 1,743,952, forward strand.
GCGGAGGTCCACGGGCATCAGCCTGAGGCGCCGGTGGTCGTGTTGGTCGGCGGCGGCGGCGTCGCCGGCTTCGGGGCCGGCTTGGTGGCGGGCTTGCTGACCGTGGTCGTCTTCTTGGTCGAGGTGGTGCCCGACGAGGAGGACTTCCGGGTGGTGCCCGAGCTCGAGTACGAGCGCGAGGAGGTGCCGCTGCTGCCCGAGCCGGTGACGACGGAGGTCGCCTTCTTCCTGAGCGCGTCCACCTTCTTGGTGAGGGCCGCGATCTTCTTCTTCTCCTTCGCGACGTCCTTGCGGAGCTGCGCGACGGCGGGGTCGACCGTGGGCGTGGCCGCGGCCGGCGTGGTCGCGGCGGGTGCGGCCGCGGTCACCGGCTGGTTCTCTGCCGCCCAGACGGTGGTGCCGGTGAAGACGGCGGCTGCGAGCGGGGCCACGAGGGCCGCCGCGGTCCAGCGCGCACGGGTGCCGCGGTCAGTCATCGTCGCCACCCTCGTGCTCGTCGTCGTCCTCGCCACCGGTGCTGCCGCTCGCCTGCGTCGTGGTGTGCGGCGTCGGCTTGGGCGCCGGGGCGGTGCTGTGCGCCTGCGAGCGGGTGGTGGTCCTGGTCTCGTGCGTGCGGACCGCGGTCTGGGCGCGGGCAGCGGCGCGGGCCGCGGCCTTGGCCGCCGCGAGCTTCACGGCCTTGGCGTGCTCGAGCGCCTTCGCGGCCGCCGACACGTCGGTGCCGAGCGCCTCGCTCGTGGCGCGGAGGGTGGCGAGCTCGTCCTCGAGCAGCGAGATGCTGCCGTCGGCGACCGCCGGGGCGGACTCGGGGGTGGTGGCGGCTGCGGGCGACGCCGTCGTGAGCGCTGCGGTGAGCCCCGATGCGACGGCCACTCCGCCGGTCGCCAGAACCCCCGTCGCTGCCACGGCTGTGGCGATCATTCTCTGCGTAGGTCGCATGTCGTCCTCCTCGTTGCCGTGGGTCAAGCATCGGCAATCCCGGGCCGGAGATCCCCCCCGTGAGGTCCAAGAATCGGTCCGGCTTGTCCAAGATCTGTCCAAGGTCACCGAGGGTGAGCAGATAACGGTCGCCCCGTGACGCTGAACGGGTGATGCGGCGTGCTCAGCGCGAGCGGGTAAGGCTCCCCTCAGTGACGATCGCAGCCGTCGCCGAGCCCGGCCCGCCCTGCCGCCGGCGCCTCTAGAGGGTTGCCGCCGCGAACGTGTCGCAGCGCCGGGCGTCGCCCGTGGAGTAGCCGGTCGAGAGCCAGCGCTGACGCTGCGCGGAGGTGCCGTGGGTGAACTGCTCGGGGATGACGCGGCCCGCCGTCCGCTGCTGGATGCGGTCGTCTCCGATGACGCTGGCGGCGTCGAGCCCGTCGGCGATGTCGGCCTGGGTCAGGCTGTCGACGAAGCCGGTGCGGACGGCGTTGCGCGCCCAGACCCCGGCGAAGCAGTCGGCCTGCAGCTCGAGCCGCACCGCGCCGCTCTCCGGCCCCTGGCGGTCGCGGCCGACGAGCGTGTCGTAGCCCGTGATGTGCTGGACGTGGTGGCCGTACTCGTGGGCGATCACGTACGTCTCGGCGAACACGCCGCCCTGGGCACCGAAGTCGCGACGCAGCTGGTCGAAGAACCCGAGGTCGAGGTACACCGTCTCGTCCGCCGGGCAGTAGAAGGGGCCGACGTCTGAGGTCGCGGGGCCGCAGCCGGTGTCGACGCTGCCGGTGAAGAACACCGTGACGGCCTTGCGGTAGGGCGTCTTCCCGCCGAGCGCCGTGCCCCAGTACGCCTGCACGCTGTTGACCGCGGCGACGATGCGGCACTCGGGGATCGTGTCGGCGTCGGCGCCGGTCCGACAGGTGGCCGCGAGGTCCTGGCCGGTCTGGGTGCCCTGCACCTGCTGCTGCGTGCCGTCGCCGCCGAAGCCTCCGCTCAGCAGGAAGATCACCACGCCCATCGCGATGAGCCCGGTGATGCCGCCGCCGAAGATCTTGTACGCCGCCCCGCCGGCCATCACGGCGCCCGCGCTCCCACCCCCGCCGCCCCCGGACGAGGAACGTCCACGGCGGTCCTGGATCTGCGAGGTGTCGAGCTGCGCGTCGTCGTCGAAGTCCACCTGAGGCCTCCCTGCTCCCGGGCCCACCGTAGGGCGGGAGCCCCTGCGGCGCACCGGGTCGTGGGACCGATGTACCGGCGCCGCGCAAGACGAAGGCCCGGCTCGAGGAGCCGGGCCTTCGTCGAGGGGCCGGCGAGAGCCAGCCCCGACACGCGGCCGGTGAGGGCCGGCCGCGTGCGGGATCGTGCGGGTGATTCGGCGCAGCGATGCTGCGCTGGTGCGACTAGTTGTCGCCGTGACCCTGGTCGGCGGTGCCGTCGTCGTCGCTGGACGCGGTGCCGGTGGTGCCGGCCGACGGGGAAGCGTCGTCCGAGCCGTGGCCGCTGCCGGAGTGGTCGTCGTCGCCGTCGTCGTGGCCCGAGCTGTTCGAGCCGCGGCCCGAGTTGTCCTCGTCGGAGTCGTTGTCGTCGGCCTCGTCCGCGTCGTCGTCGCCGTTCAGGTCGTCGCTCACGCCGTCGGGACGGTCGCCGCCGTGGTCGTCACCGGCGTCGTGGGTGGCGCTGACGGTCGGGTCGGCCGACGCGGTGCTGTCGTCGTTGACGTCCTCGGTGGCGTCGTCGGAGACAGAGGCGGTCGCCGTCGGGTCCGCGGAGACGCTGTCGTCGGCCGACGGGCTGTCGTCGGCGGACGGCGACTGGCTGGGGTTCGCGTTCTCGAGCTGGTCCTGGACCGAGTCGGTGCCGCGGGCCGGGAGCGTCGCCGCGGCGGCGGCGGTGCCGCCCACGAGCACGACGGCCGTGGCCATGACTGCTGCGATCTTGATGTTCCTCATGGTGGCTGTCCTTCGCTTCTTCGTTGACGTCCCCTGACGAGAAGGACGCTACGGAGGCGTCGTCCGAGAAGTCACCGGAGATCGTCCAACGTTCATCCAAGGCTTGGCTCACCTTCTGCCGAGCCCTCGACGGCCCTCTGACCTGCGGCGATGTGTCAGACGAGGCGGATGCGCACGGGGCCGGCGTCAGCGCGGACGCCCTCGAGCACAGATGCGGGCACCCGGAGCACGCGACCGGGCACGGCCGGCCAGGGCAGCGTGCGGCGGGCGATCTCGCGGCCGTCCTGGTGCACCGCGATGCGCGGCGCGAGGCGCCGCTCGTCGGTCCAGAGCAGGATCCGGCGGCGCGCGGGCACGCCGTCGCCGGGGCGCACGAGGTTGGGCGCGACCCAGGTGAACGGCGGGTCGGCGACCAGGGGGACGCCGGGCGCGGGGGTCGACGCCGCTCCCCCGCCGAACCATCGGCGCACGGAGTCGGCGACGTGGCGGCCGTCGAGAGCTGCGACGTCGGCGGTGTCGACGGGGTGCACCAGGTTGCCGACCGCGAAGACGCCGGGGTGCGACGTGCGCAGGCGTGCGTCGACCTGCGGCCCGCGGGTGCCGGGGTCGAGCTCGATGCCGCCGAGGCGGGCGAGCTCGTGGTCGGGGATCCAGTCGCCGGTCGTCACGACGACGTCGCACGGCACGTGGCGGCGCAGCCCGGTGACGAGGTCCTGGACGTCGACGCCCTCCACGCGGTCGTGGCCGACGATGCGCACGACCCGCGTGCGGGTGGCGACGGGGACACGCAGGCCGACCGACGCGGGGACGCGCAGCGCGGCGTACGACTCGCCGTGGCTGCGCTCGGTCGTCATGAGCACCGTGCTGCACCCGGCCTCGCGCAAGGTGAGGACGGCGGACCAGCTGACGCAGCTCGGAACCGACGACGACGGCGCGCGTGCCGACCGCACGGTGCTGCAGGTGGACGAGGTGCTGCAGCAGGCCGGTGGTGAGGACGCCGGAGGGCCGGTCGCCGGCGATGAGGCGGGCCGTGCGCGGGCGCTCGCGCGCGCCGGTCGCGAGGACGACGGCGTCGGCCGAGACGGTGACGCGTCCTTGAGGAGTGGTGACCTCGACCGTGCGCTCCCCCGCCCAGCCGGTGACCATCGCCTCGGTGCGGATCTCTGCGCCTGCGTTGCGGGCGGCGTCGACCAGGCGGCGCGCGTACTTCGGGCCCGTGGTGACGGTGCGCAGATCGCGGACGCCGTACCCGGTGTGGTCGCTGTGCCGCGGGATGCCGCCCGCTTCAGCCTCGCGGTCGAGGACGAGCACGCGGCACGCGGGCGAGAGCGCCGCAGCCGCCGAGAGCCCAGACGGACCGCCGCCGATCACGAGGACCTCGGTGCGCAGCCCGACGCTCATGTCGTGCCGCGCACGTGCTCGTCGAGCAGCCGGGTGACCTCGGCGCCGCAGTAGAAGCCCTGGCAGCGGCCCATGAGCGCTCGGGTGCGGCGGCGCAGACCGTCGACGTCGGTCGGCGGAATGGTGCTGGCGAACGCGTCGCGCACCTCGCCGCGGGTGACGCGCTCGCAGAAGCAGACGACCCGGCCGTACTCGGGGTCGGCCGCGATGCGCGCGTCGTCGGCGTACGGGCGCGGGAAGGCCTCGCCGACGTTGGGCATCCGCGGCGTGGGCGGCAGGTCCGTGCGCACTGACAGCACCAGGCCCGCCTCGCGCAGGAGTGCGACGACGTGCTCGGCCAGGGCCATCGACGCGGTGAGGCCGGTCGAGCGGATGCCGCCGAGGAGCACGTACCGCTGCGCGGCGTCGAGGTCGACGACGTAGTCGCTGTGCTCGGTCGCGGCGCGCAGGCCGGCGTACGTCGTGGTGACCTCCTCGTCGAGGAGCACCGGCATCAGGGCGCGGCCCTTCTCGAGGAGCGTGGCGAGGCCCGCCTCGGAGGTGGACGTGCCGGTGCGGTCGTCGAGGTCCTCGGCCGTGGGGCCGAGCATGACGTTGCCGTACACGGTCGGGCTGATGAGCACGCCCTTGCCGCGCGAGGACGGCACCGGCAGCACGATGCACGGAGCCAGCGGCCGCGCGAGCTTGTCGAACACGATGCAGCTCGCCGCGGCGCGGCACGACGGTGAAGCGGTCGTGGCCGAGCATGCGGTCGAGATGGTCGGCGCCAAGGCCGGCAGCGTTGACGACCCAGCGCGCGCTGATGTCGCCGCGGTCGGTGCGCAGCACCGTGCGGTCGTCGCCGACCTCGACCGCTGCGACCCGGTGGCGCAGAAGGAGATGCGCACCGCGGTGCACGGCCTCGGTGGCGCAGGCGAGGGCCGCGGTCCACGAGCAGATGATCGACTCGTCGGGGATCGAGAGGCCGCCGAGCGCACCGGGCCCGAGAGCGGGTACGCGGAGGTAGACCTCGTCGGCGTCGACGATCTCGCCGTGGTCGTAGCCGTTGTCGCGCGCCTTGGCGAGCAGCTTCGGCAGCGCCGCGAGCTCCTCGTCCGTCCACGCGACGAGCAGCGCGCCGACGCGCTCGACCGGCACGCCCGCGGGCCCGGCGTACTCCGACAGCAGCTCGTAGCCGCGACGGACGAGCCGGCTCTCGAGCGAGCCGGGGGTGGCGTCGAAGCCGGTGTGCAGGATCGCGGTGTTGGCCTTGCTGGTGGCGTCGCCGACGTCGCCCTTGGCCTCGATGAGCGCGACCGTCAGGTCGTATCCGCTGAGCTCGCGCGCGACCGCACAGCCGACGATGCCGCCGCCGACGACCGCGACGTCCACCTCGAGGGTCACGACTGATCCTGACCCAGGCCCGCGTCCACCGCATGCCGCCAACGGGCGAGGTGATCGCGCGCACGGTCGGTCGACCACGTCGGCTCGTACGTGCGGGACGGCGTCCAGCCTCCGACGACGTCGGCGACCGACGCGGCCGGCTCGAGACCGATGCGCGCTGCGGCAGCGACGCCGAGCGCGGTGGCGTCTGCGCTCGGGTAGACCTCGACGGGTACCTGGGCCAGATCGGCCTGCGCCTGCATGAGGAACTCCGACCGGGTGAGGCCGCCGTCGACGCGCAGCCGCGGCACCGCGTGGCCGACGTCGCCCTCGACGACGCCGAGCAGGTCGACCACCTGCGCCGCGATGCCGCGCAGCACACCCGCGACGAGGTCGGCACGTGTGCTCGCGAGGTTGAGGCCGGTGAACGACGCCGTGGCGTCGGCCCGCCACCAGGGAGCAGCGAGGCCGGCCAGCGCGGGGACGAACAGGACGGCGTCGCTGTCGGACCCGGCGGTCGCGGCGTCGACGGCGTCGGCGCGGTCGAGGAGGCCGAGGTCGACGAGCCAGCGCACGGCGGAGGCGGCGGTGTAGACCTGCCCGTCGAGGCAGTACGTCGTCTCGCCCCGCAGCCTCGCCGCGACCGAGGTGGTGAGGCCGGCGTGGCTCCGCGGTGCCGTTGCTCCGGTGGCCGTGAGCAGGAACGCGCCGGTGCCGAACGTGCACTTCGTCTCGCCGAGGTCGCGGCAGTCCTGCGCGAGCAGCGCCGCCTGCTGGTCGACCATGAGCCCGACGACCGGCACCTCGCCGCCGAACGCGGTCGTCGTCCCGATCACCTCGTCGCACGCGACGAGCCGCGGCATCCGCTCGCCCTCGAGGCCGAAGAGGCTCGAGGAGGTCGCTCGACCACGTGACGCTGTCGATGTCCAGGACGAGCGACCGGCTGGCGGTGGTGACGTCGGTGACGTACTCACCCGTGAGGCGGTGCAGCAGCCACGAGTCGGTGGTCGTCACGACTCCGTCGCGGGTGAGGTGCTCGCGGATCCACGCCATCTTCGGCGCGGAGAAGTACGGGTCGAGGACGAGCCCTGTCGTGCGCGCGATCGCGTCGGAGTGGTCGCGGAGCCGCGCGCACACGCTCTCCGCACGGCCGTCCTGCCACACGAGCGCGACGGTCAGCGGCTCACCCGTGGCGGGGTCCCACGCGAGCACGGTCTCGCCCTGGTTGGCGAGGGCCACCGCGTCGATCCCTGTGCCGGCCTGGTCGACCGCGCGGCGACCTGCCTCGAGCACCGAGTCGAGCAGCGCGCGAGGGTCCTGCTCGACCCGCCCGTCGGGGAGGTACGACGGCCGCACCGCGACCTCGGCCGAGGCAAGCACAACTCCGTCCTCGACGACGAGGGCCTTGGTGCCCGACGTCCCCTGGTCGAGGGCGAGCACCCGCACGAGCTGCCCCTCTCGACGCCCCGACCGTTGACGCCGCGAGTGTTCCACAGGCTCTCGGGGCCGGCCCTCCAACCTCCAGACGGAGACGCGGGTACCACGCCGAGATATCTCCAGCGCGGCGGCCACGTATCCGGAACTATCGCTCGGGTGGACTCGCTGACCGCGTGGGACTGGATCCTGATCTGCGTGGCACCGATCGCCTTCTTCACCTACGCGTCCTGGTCTCAGCCGGACCTGGCCCTGTGGGCGCGGCTCATCCCGTCGCTGGGGTGGGTCACCCTGATGACAGCCGTGCTGATCGAGGGCCCTCTGTGGCTGGTCGTCGCGGGGATGGTGACGCTGCCGATCGGAGTCCTGATGTTCCGTTGGGCTCGGGATGGCGGAGGCCCGGAGTGGTTCCACCGAAAGGTTCGCCAGTGAACCGGCGGCGCGCAGATGTGCCGATCGCGATCGCATCGGGCAGTCGGGATTCGGGCCGTGACTGTCCACAGGTTGTGGACGTCGGATCGCTGGAAGTCGTTGGGATTGCTCGGGTTTCAGCGTTGTCGGGGTTGCGGATTGATTCATACACATGTACGATGCTGGCATGCCCACTCACGACGCCACGCCGCAGGTCTGCGACCTGTCGGGTGCGTCGCTGGGCGAGGTCGCCGGGTTCCTCGACGCGTGCGCGCACCGCATCGGTGAGCTGGTGGAGTCGGGTGCGCATCGTGAGCTGGACGGTGCTTCGCAGGTCGGCCTGGTCCGTGAGCTGAACCGTGCGGCGGGTGTGGCCGAGGCTGCGCAGGCGGTGGTCGGCCTGGCGTCGCACCGGTCCGGGGAGCTGCGGCAGGAGGGCTACTTCTCGGTCAAGGGCCTGCTGGCCGACGGGGTGGGGGTGTCGGGGGCGCAGGGGTCGCGGGTGTCCAAGCTCGGCACCGCGATGGAGCGCTACCCGCTCATCCGCCTCGGAGTCCTGGCCGGGCGGATCAACCCCGACTCTGCCCGGGCCGCGTGCGAGGGCATCAACTCCGCGACCTCGGACCTGCGCGGCACGGCCAGGCAGGAAGCCCGCGACCTCGGCGAGGCGATCATGGTCGGGGTGTGCGAGACCGCCACCACCACCGAGGTGGAGAAGACCGCCGCCGCGTTGATCTTCCGCCTCGACCCCGAGTCCGCCGCCCGCCGCGCCCTCGAAGCACTCGAGAAGCGGCACGTGAAGGTCGGCACCATCGGCGAGACCGCCGTCGTCCGGATGGTGCTCGATGCCTGGACCGGGGCGCAGCTGGTCACCCTGCTGGAGACCAAGGTCGACGAGTGGTTCCGCACCGGGTCGCTGCCCGAGCATCTGCAGCCCACCGGCGACGACGACGAAGACACCCGCCGCCGCACCCTCGAACGGCCACGGCTGCTGGCCGAGGCGTTCGCCGAGCTCATCGAGGAGATGCTCGGCCTGGCCGGCACCCGCGGCGGGTCCCCGGTCAACGTGACCTTCCTCGGCTCGGGCGACGTCCACGCCGACGGCGGCGCCGCGGAGATCCTCGTCCCCGGCCGTGAAGCCGCCCCCGTGCCGGCGGAGACGCTCGAGCGCGCGATGTGCGAGGCCGAGGTCACCGACATCCACATCGTCGGCCTCGTCCCCGACCGGTCATCCCTCGGGCAGATCGCCCGCAACGACCGTCGCGTCCGCGAAGCAGCCCGGTGGGTGCACCCCGGCGACCTCCTCGGCCACGACCACGACCACCACGACACCGACGACGCCAGCCACGCTGACGACGCCGCTCGTGACCACGCCGGCGATCCGCACGACCTCACCGGGCAGTGCGCGCACGTCCACTGCGTCGCCCGCCGCCACCGCTTCGCCACCCGCGACCAACGCGCCGCCCTCGCAGCCCGCGACCGGCACTGCCGGTTCCCCGGCTGCCGCGTCGACCCGTCGCGCTGCCGCGCCCACCACGTCCGCACCTGGACCCAAGGCGGCGCGACCTGCCTGTCGAACCTGGTGCTCCTGTGCCCACGGCACCACGCCCTGGTCCACGAGCTGCGCTGGACCATCCACCCCGACGACACCCTCGACCCCGGCCACCCCGACCGCTGGCGCTTCGTACCCCCGAAGCATGGCTACGTCGGCAAAGACGGCGCCCTCCTCGCCGAACGCATCAGACGAGGACAACCACCCGAACCACCCGGCTCACCACCCAGACACGCCGCCGCCTGACCGACCCCACCCTCCGACCGCCTCGACCCGACGCCACACCAGGCGCTCGGGTCACAGGCATGTCCACCGGCAGAGTGACGCGAGCGGGCGCGATACTCCGGACATGACTGCCACAGCCGCTGCTTCAAACCCGACGTACACCCCGGGCCGGGCGCCGATCGACGGGACCGCCCGGACCCTCGTGCTGGTGGGCCTCGTGATCGGGGCGGCGCTCGACATCGCCTACTGGGCGCTGTGGTTCACCGCGCGCGATGTCGTCGCCAGCGAGACGACCGAGGCCTACTACCAGTTCGAGCAGGCGTTCCCGCTCGCCGACCTGTGGCTGCTCGTCCTCATCGTCGGCGCCTTCGTCACGGTTCTGCAGCGACGACCGTCCGCACTGTTCTGGCTGCTCGTCGGCGGCGGTGCCGGCATCTACCTCGGCTGCATGGACGTGCTGTACGACGTCGAGCACAGCATCTTCACCAGCGGCGGAGGCGGCGCGATCGAGGCGGTCATCGTGACCGCGACGTTCGTCCTCAGCATCAGCCTGCTGCGCTGGTCGTGGCGGAGGCGCCACACCCTCCTCGCGCTCGAGGCCTGACCCAAGGGTCAGTGCAGGAGGACGTCGTCCGGGCCGGGGCCGTACTCGTTCTGCAGGCGCTTGGACGGCTGCACGGTCAGCACCAGCAGCCAGATGCCGCCGATGAACGGCACGAACTGCACGAAGTAGAAGGCACCCGAGTAGCCGGCGTCGTGCAATCGCCGGACGCAGACCGAGATGGACGCCGGCAGCGACACCAGCACGGCGATCAGGAGGGCCACGCCGCTCCAGCCGCGCCAGGCGTCGATCGCGAACCCGAGCACGAAGAAGAGTGCGAGGAACAGCTGGAACCACCAGAACTCCGAGCGGCTCGAGCGCCCGCGCGTCTGGAACGAGCCGCGCACCGCGCGCGTCAGCGCCTCGAACGGCCCGACCTTCATGGGCACGCCGATCGCGCCGCTCTCCAACGACCCGGCCCACTGGCTCATCCGCTCCCCCTCATTCGTCGACGACGTCAAGCCCGAGCGACGTCGCCACCTGCACAGCCTGCTGCCACAGCACCCGTGCACCGGCCAGCGACACGACCGACGGGTCGAGCGTGGCGAGGTCGGAGCCGCGCAGGTCGGCACGCGAGAGGTCCGCGTTGTGCAGCCACGCGCCGGTCAGGTCGCAGTCGCGCAGCGTCGCGCCGGCCGCCTTCACGCCCGTGAGGTCGGCCTCGCGCAGCCGTGCGCCGGTGAAGGCTGCCTTGCCGAGGTCCGCGCAGGCGAGGCCGACCAACGACCAGTCGCCGCCCTCGACCGTGAACGAGGTGAACGTGCAGCGGTCGAACCACGAGCCGGTCATCTTGCAGCCCTCGAACCGCGCGTCGAAGAACGACGACTGCACGAACGCGCAGTTCAGGAACGCCGACCCGGTGTGACGGGAGGCGTTGAACCGGACGTCGCGGAACACGCAGCCGGTGAACGTCGAGCCGGTGCTCACGAGCTCGGTCATGTCGACCTCGCGGAACAGCACGCCGTCGTAGGTGTCGCCGCTGAGCGTGCGCCCGTCCCAGTCCTCGCCGTCCACCTCGTCGGTGGTCGGCGGCAGCGGGCGCGCCTCTCGTGCCATGCGACGAACCTATCGACCGATCCGCGCACGTGCGAAGGCTTCGCAGGCGTGGGATGCGCGCCGGGCGAGGTCATGATCGAATGCGCGCATGTCGGACGACCTGCGCCTCGTGAAGCGACGCGTCGTCGACCTCATGCGGGTGGTCTCCACCGCCTGTCGGCCCTGAGCCCACGCCCGCCCGGCCGACCTGCCGTCGATCTGCGACGGCGCGACCGCGCTCGTCCCTGAGCCGTCGCTGCACCTCCCCCTGCACTGCACCGCGCGGCGTCGCCGTGCCGTCTTCCGCCCCACCCGAGAGGAATCCCCATGTCCGTCCTGCCCGAGGTCCTCGCCGCGAACGAGGCCTACGCCGCCGAGTTCGGCGCGAAGTCCGAGCTCGCCCTGCCGCCCGCCCGACAGTTCGCGATCCTCACCTGCATGGACGCGCGCCTCGACCCGGCGAAGTACGCCGGACTCGCCGAGGGCGACGCGCACGTGATCCGCAACGCCGGCGGTCGCGCGAGCGACGACGCGATCCGCTCGCTCGTCATCAGCTACAAGCTCCTCGGCACGAAGGAGTGGTTCGTCGTCCACCACTCCAACTGCGGCATGGAGTTCTTCACCAACGACGTCATGACGGGCCTGCTCGCCAACAGCCTCGAGACCGCTGCACTGGGCGCCGACGGGTTCTACGACGTCGGCACCGGCCCGGGCTCGCCCGAGGGCCAGTTCATCAACTTCCTCACGATTACCGACCAGGCGACGAGCGTCACCGACGACGTGCGCCGCATCCGCAACCACCCGCTCGTCCCGGCCGGCATCCCGATCTACGGCTACATCTACGACGTGACGTCGGGCCGCCTCGTCGAGGTGCCCACGGCCACCGAGGCCGGCAAGGCCTCCTGACCGCTCAGGCAGGCACGAGTCCTGCGCCTGGCCGCAGGCGCAGGACTCGGTCGCCCACGCGCAGCGCCTCGTCCTCGTCGTGCGTCACGTGCAGCGCCGGGGTGTCGTTCGCGCGCAGCACCGCGCGGACGTCGTCGGCGAGGCGCTCGCGCAGCTCGCGGTCGAGCGCTCCGAAGGGCTCGTCGAGCAGCAGCAGACGCGGCCGTGGTGCGAGGGCACGGGCGAGAGCCACCCGCTGCGCCTGGCCGCCCGACAGCGTGTCGACGCGGCGGTCGCCGTAGCCCGCGAGGTCGACGAGCGCGAGCAGCTCCTCGACCCGCGCAGCGCGGTCAGTAGCGGTCACCGACGGCAGGCCGTAGCCGACGTTGCCCGCGACGGTCAGGTGCGGGAAGAGCACGGCGTCCTGGAACACGAGGCCGATGCGGCGCAGGTGCGGGGGCACGTCGTCGAGGTCGTCGCCGTCCCACGACACCGTCCCTGCCGAAGGCACGACGAGACCCGCGACCGCCCGCAGCAGCGTCGATTTGCCCGCACCGCTCGGGCCGAGCAGCGCGACGACCTCGTGCGCACCGACCTCGAGGTCGACGCCGTCCAGCACGAGCACACCACCGAGGTCGACCGACAGGCCGCGCACCGACAGGCCGCTCACAGCTCCTCCAGCCCCGGGCGCCGGAACTTCTCGGCCGCCACGACCACGAGCGCCGTCAGCACCACCAGCACGACCGAGAGCGCGGCGGCCTGGCCGCTGTTGGACTCCCCTGGGCGCGACAGCAGCCGGCCGATCTGCACGGGCAGCGTGGGGGCGTCGGCGCGCACGAGGAACGAGGTGGCGCCGAACTCACCGAGCGACACCGCCGCGGCGAGCCCGGCGCCGACGCCGAGCGCGCGGCCGAGCACCGGCAGATCGACCGTGCGCCAAGCGCGCAGCGGCGACGAGCCGAGGGTCGCCGCCACCTCGCGCAGACGCGGGTCGACGGCGCGCAGCACCGGCAGCACCGTGCGCACGACGAGCGGGATCGCCACGAGCGCGTGGCCGACCGGCACCATGAACCAGCTGCCGCGCAGGTCGAACGGCGGCACCGCGAACGTGATGAGCAGGCCGAATCCGAGCGTGACCGCCGATGTGCCGAGCGGCAGCATCGACGCGGTGTCCAGCGCCGCGCTCCCCCGGCGGGCGTACGCGATGGCGCAGGCTGCGAGACCGCCGACCACGAGGGCGACGACCACGGCGACGACGGCGTACGTCAGCGACACCCGTACCGACTCCCACGCAGCTACGTCGCGCGTGCTCGGGCCGTCGGTGCCGAGGGCCCGCCACCAGTCGAGGCCCCACCGGTCGCCGACGCGCAGCGAGTCGTGCAGCAGCGCGAGCAGCGGTGCGGCCACGAGTGCGCCCAGGGCCAGGGTGACGCCGATCGCGCCGCGGTCGAGGCGGGAGCGCGGTGGCGTCGGCGCGACGTCGGCGCGCGCGAGCCGCTGCCGGACCGCCAGCCGCCGCTGCAGCCGGCCGGCCACCACGAGCACGAGCAGCACCGCGACGAGCTGCAGAACCGCGAGCGTCGCGGCACCGGGCAGGTCGAACAGCTGCACCGTGCGCCGGTAGATCTCGACCTCGAGCGTCGTCGTGGTCGGACCTCCGAGCACCAGCACGACTCCGAACGACGTGAAGGTGAAGAGGAAGACCAGTGCGGACGCCGCCAGCACGGCCGGACGCAGCAGCGGCCAGGTGACCGTGCGCAGCACCCGCCACGGCGAGGCGCCGAGCGTCTGTGCGGCGGCCTCGTAGCGGCGGTCGAGGTGCGCCCAAAGGCCACCGACCACGCGGATCACGATGGCGAGGTTGAAGAACACGTGCGCGACCACGATCGCCCCGAGGGTGCCGACCCACGCCTCGGGCAGCAGCGCGCGGAACGCCGTGCCGACCACGACCGTCGGCAGCACGAACGGCACGGTGAGGAGCGACAGCAGCGCGCGCCGTCCCCGGAAGTCCAGCCGGTGCAGGGCGTACGCCGCCGGCAGCCCGACCACGAGCGTGGCCGCAGTCGAGAGAAGAGCCTGCAGCGCGGTGAACCCGACCACCCGCCACGTCGGCGCCGACGTGAGCACGGCGAGACCCTCGGCGGAGAGCCCACGCGCGAGCACGGTGAGCAGCGGCCACGCGAAGAAGAACGCGAGGAACACCGCCGGGACGACGCCGAACCACCACGCCGGCGGCGGCTGGACGCGCGCCGAACCGACCGGGCCCGCCGACGACGGCGGCCCCGGTGCGCGGGTCGGCAGCAGCGTGGTCAGCGCAACGTCACCTGGTCCCAGGCGTCGACCCAGGCCGTCCGCTGCTTGTCGATCTGCGCGGGGTCGAGGGTCAGGGGTGAGGACGGCACGGCGGCCCACTTGGTGAAGACGTCCGGCAGCGGCGTGCCGTCGACGGCGGGGAACACGAACATCGACAGCGGCACGTCTGCCTGCACCTCGGGCGAGAGCAGCCAGTCGACGACGGCGCGCGCAGCCTCCGGGTTCGACGTGCCGCGCAGGACTCCGGCGTACTCCACCTGGCGGAAGCACGACGACGTCATGACCGACGACGCCGGCTTGGTCGGCTTCGGGTCCGAGGCGTACACGATCTCGGCCGGGGGCGACGACGCGTACGACACGACCAGTGGCCGCGATCCCTTGCCGCCCACGGTGTACTCGCCCTCGTACGCCTCGGTCCAGCCGTTGACGACCTTCACGCCGTTCGCGCGCAGCTTGGCCCAGTAGTCCTGGTAGCCGTCCTCGCCGTACGTCGCGATCGTCGCGAGCAGGAACGCGAGGCCCGGCGAGGATGTCGCGGCGTTCTCGACAACGAGCAGGTCCTTGTACGCCGGGTCGACCAGCTGGTCGAGCGTCGTGGGGACGGCGAGGCCCTTCGCCGCGAACCAGGAGTCGTCGGCGTTGATGCAGACGTCGCCGTAGTCGACGGGCGTGACGACGCCGTCGGTCGCCGCCTTCAGCGCGTCGGGGACGGCGGACGCCGCGGGCGAGACGTACGGGTCGAAGACGCCGGCGGTGAGCGCACGCGACAGGAGCGTGTTGTCGACGCCGAAGAGGACGTCGCCCTCGGGGTTGCCCGCCGTGAGCGCCGCCTTGTTGACGACCTCGCCGGCATCGCCGCCGGTCACGATCTTCACCGTGATGCCCGACTTCTTCTCGAAGTCGGTGAGCAGCTGCTCGGTGAGGGCGAACGAGTCGTGCGTGAGCAGCGTGACCGTCGTCGGCGCGAAGGTCGACGGCACCGCGCTAGGCGATGACGAGGTGGGCGAGATCGACGTGGAGCTGGACGACGCGCTGCCGCACGCGGCGAGCAGCAGCGCGGACGTCGTCACGACGACCGCGGTGAGGGGCCTGGAGATGGTGGTGCGCAAGGAGACCGTCCCTCCGCCGGCATTACCCGGATCAGGTTCGAGGGTCGGTGGCGGTCGGCCACCCTCTCAGCCCGGCGTTCCTCCGAGCTCCCCTGGTGTGAAGTTGTGGTGCCACCCTACGGCCGCGCGAGAGGCCCGGCCACCACGGGCGTCCGCTCAGGCGTCGGGCGCTGTCTCGGGCGAAGCGTCGGGAGCGGTGCCGCCCTCGGCCGCCTTCTTCGCCTCCCGGTCGGCCCGGGCCTTGGCCACGAACGCCGGCACGTCGACGTAGGTGAGCTCGCCGAGCTCCACGAGAGCGTCGCGGATGACTGCCACGATCTCGTCGCCGCTCATCGTCCGGGGGTCGATGGGCAGCGGCGGCGAGAAGCGCACCCGCGCCTTGCGGCGCAAGCAGCTGCCGTCGGGGTACGTCGTGGCGACGGCGTACACCGGCACGTCCGGGTGCCCCTCGATCAGCGGCATGAGCACCCGCTGGTGCAGCTTGTAGAGCGACGTGCGGCTCGGGCCGCGCGTGCCCTCCGGGTAGATGCCGATCTTGGCGTCCTCGTCGAGGGCGAGCGACGCCATCTCGAGCGCCCACGCCGTCGACGCCTCGTCGCCGCGGCGCAGGGGGATCTGCCCCATCCACCGGAAGAAGACAGCCGACTTCCCCTCGAACCACTCGGCCTTGGTGAACGCGACCACGTGCCACCACGTCGACATCAGCGCGACCACGGGGTCGAGGGTGCCCTGGTGGTTGGCGGCGAGGATGCCCGCCCCTGGCAGGACGTTCTCCTTGCCGGCGACGTCGAGATCGACCTTGATGTTCACGGCGCGCAGGGCGGTGAGGACGGTGCGGTACATCCGCGAACGGACAGGGCGACCGATGTCGACCCCGGGGAACACCTCGGCGGCCTGCGCCATGAGCGCGTCGTACCGGGCGTCGTTCTCCCTCTTCGCTGTCATCGAGCCATCCAACAGGTCGGGCCGGGCCCCCGTCGACCGGACGTCGACAGGGACCCGGCCCGAGCAGCCGGAGTGCTGGTCAGTTGCGGGCGTCGTTGACGGCCCGCTTGACCAGGAAGAACGGGAGGATGAACGCCGCGAGGGCGCCGAACAGCCACACGACGATCGTGGCGCCGAACCAGGTGCCGATGCCGTCGATGTCGAAGTAGCCCGAGATCAGCGAGGTCAGGAACAGCGCGACGAACGTGCTGATGAGACCCACGCCGCCCATGAACGCGCCGGCCTTGCGCTCGGTGAGGCTGCGCACCATGGGCGACAGGATCGCCTGGATCAGCGCGAAGATCGCCGCGACGACGAAGTAGCTGAGGCCCACCTTCACCGAGAATCCCGGGAAGATCAGGTCCGCGACGATGATGCCGACCAGTGCCGACACGAAGTACACGACGAGGTTGATCAGGAAACGGATCATGGCAGGAAGGTAGACCCACGCCCCTGCTCCGCTCAGGTGATCGGCGCAGGAACCGTCGTGGTGTCGGCGGGGCTGCGTAGGGTCGCCACATGGGCGATCGCCGGGCCGTGTTCCTCCGTGGCATCAACGTCGGCACGGGCAACCGCATCTCCATGACCGACCTCGCCGCCGTCGTCACCTCGGTCGGCGTCGCCGACGTCCGCACGCTGCTCAACTCCGGCAACGTCGTCGGCACCTCCCGGGCGAAGCCCGAGGCCTTGGCGGCGACGGTCTCCGCCGCCCTGCGCGACCAGGTCGGCCTGTCGGTCGACGTGGTGGTGCGCAGCGACGACGAGATCGACGCCGTCGTGGCCCTCGACCCGCTGGGCGACATCGCCGACAACCCGTCGCGCTACCTGGTCACGTTCCTCGAGCGCGAGCCCGGTCCGGATGCCGTGGCGCGGCTCGAGGCGGCCGACACCGGCGACGACGTCTGGCAGCTGCACGGCCGCGAGCTCTACTTCTGGCTCCCCGCCGGCATCGCCGACAGCCCGGTGCAGAAGCTGCTGATGAAGAAGGTCCTCGGCGTCACCTGGACCGGTCGCAACTGGGCGACGGTGCTCAAGGTGCAGGCGGCGATGCGCTCGCGCTGACGGGCTGCTCGTCCACGCCCTGCATGCGCTTGTCCCGGTCGGCCGGCACGCTGCAGCACGACTCGACCTTCGTGCGTCCGCGCAGCGCCGAGACGACCAGCACGAGGACGGGCAGCAGCACGAGCGCGGCGACGAGCAGCTTCACGAGCATGGGACCAGGGTAGGCGCTCAGGACCCGTCGGTCGCGTCGTCCCCCGGCACCGGGCGCAGCAGCGTCGTCCCGGCCTCGGACACGAGCAGCACGTCGTCGCCGTCCGCCGCCTCGACCCGAAGCGGGTGGCCGAGGGCCGTGAGGACGCGGTGCTCCTGCGCCATGAGCTCCTCGGGCCCGGCCATCATCGTGGTGGCGAGGGCACCGAACCGCAGGATGTCGCCCTCGAGCGCGTACTGGCCCATGAGGCGGTTGACGGTGGCGCGGCCGGAGACCCGGCCGTCGGTCCCGAAGGCGATGTCCGGCGAGGACGACGCCAGCACGGGCTCGCCGTCGAGGGCGACGACGGCGAAGGTGCGACCTGCGAGGACGACCGGCTCGGTGCTCATGCCCGGATCCTGTCAGCGGGCGGCGAAGGCCGCCACGGCTGCCTGGGCCTCGGGGGTGCCGAGCTGGTGGGCGATGGAGTCGGCCTCCTCGACGGCGTTCTCCTCGCGCGTGGTCGCCCACGAGCCCTTCACCATGCGCTTGGCAGCGGCGAGCGCCGACGGGGAGAACGTCGCGAGCCGTGCCGCGATCGCGTCCGTCCGCGCGACCATCTCGTCGTCGGTGTCGACCACCTCGGCCACGAGCCCCCACGTCAGGGCGTCGTCCGCCGAGAGCGGCTCGTTGCTCAGCAGGTGCCGCAGCGCGCGCTGCTGCCCGACGACGCGGGGCAGCAGCCAGGAGACGCCGGCATCCGGCGTGAGGCCGATGCCCGGGTAGCCCGCGACGAACTTCGTGCCGCGCGCAGCCACGGCGATGTCAGCGTTGAGCACGAACGACAGCCCGGCCCCGGCGACCGCGCCGTGCACCCCGACGACGACGGGCTTGGGCAGCTCGCCGAGACCGCGCAGACCCGACTCGGCCAGCTCGGCGAGCTCGTGCAGGCGCGCCGACGGGTCGGCGTCCCCGAGGAACGACGTGACGTCGCCCCCGGCGCAGAAGCGCTTGCCGGCGCCGCGGACGACGACGACGCGGACGTCGTCCTCGCGCAGCCGATCGACGACCTGGGAGATCTCGAGCGCCATCGGCAGGTCGAAGGCGTTCGACACCTCCGGCCGGTTGAGCACGGCGGTCGCGATCCCGTCGGCGACGGTCAGCTGAAGGGCGGAGGCCCGGGTCTCATCGGTCACGCACCCACTATGGCGCGTCGGAGTCCCCGTGCCGGTGCAGGATCTCGATCTCGACGTCGGCGACCCGGTCGTGCCCGGTGGCGTGCACGACGATCCCGGACACGAGCGCGACGTCGACGGGAGCGGCGGGCGACGAGAGCTCGCCCGCCAGCAGCCGCAGCTCGTCGACCGCGGCGCGACGTACGAGCTCGGTCGTCGCGACGAGGTCCGGCACGGCCCCCGCGCCTACGGTCTCGTGCAGCCGCGCGATGAGCAGCGACTCCTCGACGTCGTGCCGGTCGAGCACAACCCCGGACACCCCGGCGGCGAGGGCCTCCTGCGCGACGGAGATCGCGCCGCAGGCCGACGTCGTGCCCGGGACACCGGCGCGGACGACCGAGCCGACCACGCCGTCCTCGAGGCCCACGTGCGGGAGCGCCAGGACGAGCAGCCGGTGCCGCACGCCGTCGAGCGGGGCGTGGCCGAGGGCTGCACCTACGCCGGTGCGGCCGAGGAGCGGGAGGCCGCCGAGGCTCGCGAGGTCGAAGAAGTGGCCCCACCTGCGCCGCACGTCGCGGCGGAAGTCGGCCATGAGCTCGTCACGGCAGACCGACAGCAGCGGCAGCGCCGTCGTGGGGGTGAAGCCGGCCGGGCCGAGCTCGGTCTCGACGAGGTCGAGGAACGCGTCGACGTCGACGGCGTCGGCATACGGCTGCACGTCTCAATCCTGGTGCGCGCACCTGATCGACGCAGGCGTACGGCGCGTGTCCCCGCTCACCCCGCGCAGGGTCAGCGCGAGGTGACGAAGACCGCGCGGCTCGAAGCGAGGTCGGCCTTCGCCGCCGACAGGCGCGTGCCGCCGTAGCGGATCCGCCAGGTGCCGCTCTCGGTCTGGGTCACCCTTGCCGATCCCCGGTAGTACGTACGGTGCGTCGACCCGGGGACGAGCGTGACGGTGGTGACCGCGCGCTCGACGCCGGTGCGCGACGGCGTGAAGGTCAGCGTGGCGGTGCGGGTCGGTCCGGCGGGTGCCGCGAGCGCGACGCGGACGATGAACGGCGTGCCCTTGCTCGACGGCGTCGCCATCGGCACGATCGTGGCGGTCGTCGGCGTCGCCGACGAGGTCGCGCCCGGCTCGGGGCAGCTGCCGCCGATGAAGCGCATCGTGTTCCAGCGGATCGGGACCGACGGGTGCGCGGCCCACGGCTCGACGACGGTGCCGAGGCCGATGAACTGCGTGTCGCGCGACAGGATGTTGGCGCGGTGGCCGGGCGAGTTCATGTAGGCCTTGAACATCGACTCCGCGGAGCCGGTCGTGTAGGCGACGTTCTCGCGCGCCGACGACCAGTCGCAGACGGTCCCGGCCTTGGTGGCGTACGCCGGGTCGTGCTGGAGGCGGTCGACCGAGGCGTTGCGGCTCGACCAGGCCGAGGCCTGGGCCGACAGCGGCGCGTAGAGGGCGAGGATCGGAAGGCCGGCCTTGGCGCGGGCCTGGTTGATCAGCACCAGCAGGCGGGCGTCGTACCCGGGCGACGCGCTCGCGGCGGAGGCGGGGGCTGCGGGGACGGCCACGAGCAGCACGGCGCCGAGGACCGCCACGAGCAGGGCGGCGAGCCGGCGTGCGGCGTTCGGGCGGGTCGTCATGACACGTGACGGTAGGTGACCGCGCTCCGGCAGTGTCAAGCCGCCGATCGCGTGAACGGACGCAGATGATGTACGCAGAGTGACGATCCTCACGGCAGCCTCAGGCCTTCGGCCCCCGGGGTCAAGGTCGACCGGGGAGCGCCGATGACTCCAGGTATGAGGTCGTCGACGCCCGCGCACCGCCGGTCACGTGCCGCGGCGCTCGCGCTCGGCACCGTGCTCGCCGTGGTCGGGCTCGCCGCGGGGGTCGCCCCCGCCACCGGGGCCGCGGTCTCCGCGCCCGCAGCGACCGCCCCCAAGGCGGCAGCCCCGGTCACGCCGCAGTTCACCGAGGCCATCGACTCCCAGGCCGAGTACCAGGGGCAGGCCCTGTGCGAGCCTGCGCCGAAGCCCGGCACCCGGGCCCTCGGCGCCCTGATCCAGGCGACCTACCCGGCGTACCCGACGATCGGCTACGAGCGCAGCTGCGCGAGCGGCGGCCAGAGCGAGCACAAGGACGGCCGCGCTCTCGACTGGATGGTCAGTGTCCGGACGCCCGCGCAGAAGGCGGCGGCTGACGCGTTCCTCGCCTGGCTCCTCGCCCCTGACGCGAACGGCGTCCCCGCCGCGATGGCCCGCCGCATCGGCGTGATGTACGTCGGATGGGACGACCGGATCTGGCGCGGTTACGGCGCGACCGGCTGGAAGGGACTGTTCGACTGCCAGACGAACCCTGCCCGCGCGACGACGACGTACGACACCTACTGCCACCGCAACCACATCCACATCTCGCTCACGTGGGACGGCGCCCGCGGCTGGACCTCGTTCTTCGACGGCAGCCCGCTCACGACGCCCGACTGCGCCGCGCCGACGACGGCCGTCACCGTGCCCGCGGCCGCGGCCCTGCAGCTCGTGCCCGTGCGCGCCGTCCGCGTGCTCGACACCTCGACGGCGGCCGGCACCCCCGTGCGCTGCCGGGCGAGCGGCCCGAGCTGGGCCGGTCAGAAGCGCGCGGTCGCCGCCAAGGTGACCGGACTCGGCGGCATCCCCAAGGCGGGGGTCTCGGCCGTGCTCGTCCGCGTCTACCCGCTCGGCACCAACACGACCACGACGCTCTCGGTCTGGACCGCGGGCGCCTCGGCCCCCGCCGCGGCGGCTGCGTCGAGCGGCTACGCGAACCGCCTGGTCTCGTCGACGTACGTCGTGCCCGTCGCCTCGGACGGCACCATCCGCGTGCAGTCGGCGTACGGCGCGACGCACGTGGCTGTCGACGTCCTCGCCTGGGCGCCGACCGCGAGCGCGGCCGCCGTCGCGACCGTGGGCGGCAACGTCCACGCCCAGGCCTCGCTTCGCGCGGCGACCGTGACGGTCGAGCCCGGTGCGACGGTGCTCGTCCCGCTCGCGGGCACGGCCGGCATCCCCCAGGCCGGCCTGACCGGTGTGCAGCTGCGGGTGTCGGCCTCCGCGCCCTCGGCCGGCGCGACGGGCACGGTCCGCGTGGGATCCGTTGGCACCGACGGCATCGCAGCCCTCCCCCGTCGCTTCACCGTCGCCTACAGCGGCACGCTGATCCGGTCGTCGTCGGCCACCATCGCCTCGACCGACGGCCGCGTGGCGGTCGCCAACGACGGCGCGGTCCCCGTGACCGTCGCCGTCGACGTCGCCGGCTGGTACGGCGCCGCCGACGACTCCACGGGTGCCCGCTACGTGCCGCGCTCACCGCTCAAGGTGCTCGACTCCTTGACCGGCGTCGGCATCTCCGCGCCGCTGACCGCCGATGTGCCCGCGACGCTGACGCTCGCACCGGCCGCCCTCCCCGCGGGCACCACCGGGCTCGTGCTGTCGGTGCAGACCCGGGGACGGTCCGGCGCGGGCTCGCTGCTCGTCGCGCCGGCCGGCGCAACGGCCGAGGGACGCAGCGCCGACCTCGTCTCCTCGATCTGGTCGACCGACCTCGTGGTCGTGCCCGTCGGTGCCGACGGCACGCTGTCGCTGCTCGCGACCGGCACGGGCGCAGACGTCCGCGCGTTCGTCGTCGGCTACCTGCGCTGACCCTTGGCGCCGTGCGCTGCGGCGTACGGCAGGATCTGCGCGTGACCGCACACCGAAGCACCACCGGACGCCGCGGCGTCGCCGTCGTCACCGGGGCCAGCAGCGGCATCGGCGCCGCGACCGCACGACGTCTCGCCGCCGACGGCTTCGCCGTGGTCGCGGCCGCGCGCCGCGTCGACCGCCTCGCCGCCCTCGCCGCCGAGCACCCGGCCATCACAGCGCTGGAGCTCGACGTGACCGACCCGGAGTCGGTAGCCGCCTTCGCCGCCGCGGTGCCCGAGTGCAGCGTGCTCATCAACAACGCCGGCGGCTCGTACGACCTCGCGCCCATGGCCACCGGCGACCCGGCGACCTGGGAGCGCACGTACGACGTCAACGTGGTCGGCACGCTGCGGGTCACGCAGGCGCTGCTGCCCGCGCTGGTGGCGGGTGCCAGCGACGACCGCACCGCGACCGTCGTCCTCCTCGGCTCGACCGCCGGGCACAGCGTGTACGAGGGCGGCGGCAGCTACACCGCCGCGAAGCACGCCGTCGCCGCCATGGCCGCGACGCTCCGCCTCGAGCTCAACGGCCAGCCCGTCCGCGTCACCGAGATCGCCCCCGGCATGGTGCGCACCGACGAGTTCGCGCTCAACCGCTTCGACGGCGACGCCGACCGCGCGGCAGCGGTGTACGCCGGCGTCGACGCGCCGCTGACGGCCGAGGACATCGCCGACTGCATCTCGTGGGTCGTGACCCGACCGGCGCACGTCGACATCGACCTCATGGTCGTGCGCCCGGTCGCGCAGGCCGCCAACCACAAGGTCCACCGCCGCACCTGATCCCGACATGGGCCGGGCCCGCCGACCGTGCTGCCAGGTCTCCCCCGTGCGGAGCTGGCTGCCGGTCGTCGGGCCCGTCCAGGCACTCTCCTCCGACCGCCTACCCCGTCCGGACCATTCGGGACGAGCCGAAGTCGACGCGTCGCGGCCCTCGCGTCAGTCCGCCCGCGGCTGCTCGGGGTTTGCCTCGATCAGGGCCCGCCCGACCCGCGTCGCGCGGTAGTGCACCTCGCGGCCGTGCCGGTCCGACGACACGAGGCCCGCGTCGCGCAGGACGGCGAGGTGCTCGCTCACCGTCGCCATGCTCATGCCCGAGACCGCCGCCAGCGCGGACGTCGTCATCGGCGACGCCGTCGCCCTCAGCACCCGCGCCCTGGTGCGGCCCATGAGCGAGGCGAGGCCGTCGATGGTGGTCGGGGCGCCCTCGTCCCAGATGACGCCGAGCGACCGGGTCGGGAAGACCAGCCGGGTCGGTCCGCCCGGTACGGCGGCGATCGACGCGCGTGGGGCGTTGAAGGCGCTCGGCACGATCATGAGCCCGGTCCCGCGCCGGTCGACCTCCTGCGCCACCGCCGTGGGCGACACGACGAGGGTCTCGCCGTCCCAGGCGATGCGGGGGTGCAGCCTCTCGAGCATGACGCCCATGCCCCGGTCGGCGGCAATGCTCGTCCACCAGCCGATGTCGGCCTCGACGTGGCGTCGGATCGTCGGCCACCAGGGCCGCACGAGCGCGTCCCACGCCGTGCCCAGCGCCGAGGCGAGGCGTTCGCTTCCGCCGTCGCCGGACAGGGCCGCACGCAGCTCGGCCGCCGGTTCGTCGACGACCTCCAGCACCGCGGCGCGGACGAGCCGTCGGGCAGGGCCGCGAGCGCATCGAGGTCGGCGCGGATGTCCGAGGCCCCGCGATCGGTGACCGGATCCAGGGACAGGGGCGGTCCGAGCAGCTCGGGGGTGAGCCCGTCGGGTCGGGTCAGCGGCGCGAGCATCACCAGGTCGGGGTGGTCGAGATGGTGCGACACCGCGCGCAGCCACCCGTCGTACGGGCCGGGCGAGGTCGCCCCCTGAGCCGTACGCAGAGCCAGCATGAGCTCGAGGATCGCTGAGGTGGCGAAGCGAGTACGCAGGATGTCGTCGCCGCTGAGGGTGACGCGGTGCTCCACGCACCCTCCCCTCTCGTCTCCCCGACGTCGGCGACCGGGCGCGGTCGCCGTGCGCATCGTATGTAAGCGACGCCGTCCGAGGCTCGTCATGGCCGAAGCGTCACCCGGTGAGTCGCGGCCCTACCCTGGGGCCGACCCGACCCCGGAGGCACCCATGCCCGGCACGTCCCGCACCGCCCGCCCGGCCGAGCGCTCTGTCGTCGACACCGACACCGTCGCGCAGTTCCGCGTGAACGGCGCGGTCGTGGTGCGCGGGCTGTTCACACCCGACGAGGTCGCGACCGTCGAGCGCGGCATCGAGCGCAACCTGGCCGAGCCGTCACCTCTCTTCCTCGTGGCGAGCCGCGACGGGGATCCCGGCCGCTTCGTCGAGGACTTCTGCAGCTGGCAGCGCATCCCGGAGTTCGAGGAGATCGCGTTCGAGTCGCGCGCCGCCGATGCCGCAGCCGCACTCATGCAGAGCGGCACCGTGCGCCTCTTCCACGACCACGTGCTCGTGAAGGAGCCGGGCACCGCGCAGGAGACGCCCTGGCACCAGGACCAGCCCTACTACAACGTCGACGGCGTCCAGAACTGCTCGATGTGGATGCCCGTCGACCCCGTAGCGCCCGAGTCGACGCTGGAGTTCCTCGCCGGCTCGCACCTCGGCGGCTGGCTCATGCCCCGCTCGTTCATGGACTCCCAGGCCAAGTGGTTCCCCGAGGGCACCCTGCACGAGCTTCCCGTCATCGAGGGCTTCCGCGACCAGCACGAGATCCTCGGCTGGGCGCTCGAGCCGGGCGACGTCGTCTTCTTCCACATGCTCACCGTCCACCACGCGTACGGCGTCCCCGGCGCCCACCGCCGTCGCGCGTTCTCCCTGCGATTCCTCGGCGACGACGCCGTCCACGCGCCGCGGCCGTGGCGCACGTCGCCGCCGTTCGAGGGCCTCGAGGCCGAGCTGCCGGCCGGCGTCCCCATGGACCACCCGCTGTTCCCGCTCCTGCGCGCCTCCGACTGAGACTGCTCGCCTGACCCCCTCGACGGAATAGCCCTCGCCGGGCGAGGGTTGCGTGAGGACGTGAGGCCCGGATCCGCGGGCGGGGACGCGGGAGGGCATACGTGAGCACTGACGACGAGGCACCGACCCGTTCGCTGTGGGGCGGCGGCTCGGCGATGACGTCGTACCTCCGCACCGAGAGCGGCAGCTCTGTCGTGCTCCTTTCTGCGGCGCTGCTCGGGCTCGTGTGGGCGAACGTCGCGACGTCGTCGTACGACGAGTTCTGGGAGACGGCGCTCTCGATCGGCTTCGGCGACCACGTGCTGTCACTGCCCCTGCGCGAGTGGGTCAACAGCGGGCTCATGGCGTTCTTCTTCTTCGTCGTCGGGCTCGAGACGCGGCGAGAGCTCGACCTCGGCGAGTTCCGCGAGCGGCGCAACCTGCTGCTGCCGGTCGCCGCAGGCGTCGCGGGCATGGTGGCTGCCGGCCTGCTCTACCTCCTCGTCACGCGCGGCACCCCTGCCGCCGCCGGCTGGGGCATCCCTCTCTCGACCGACACGGCGTTCGCCCTGGGGGTGCTGGCCTTCGCGGGTCGCGGCAACCGCCGGCGCCTCCGCGCGTTCCTGCTGAGCGTCGTCGTCACCGACGACATCGCGATCCTGTTCGTGATCGCGTTCGCGTTCACCGAGTCGCTGCAGGTCGGCGCCCTCGCCGTCGCGATCGCCGTGCTCGCGCTCATCGTCGTGCTCGCCCGTCGCCGCCGGCGCGGCGGTGCGGTCTACCTCGTGCTCGGCATCGTCGCGTGGGTCGCCATGCACGACGCCGGCGTCGACCCGGTGATCGTGGGCCTGGTCGTCGGGCTGCTCGCGATCGCGCATCGCCCCGACCGCGAGACGCTCGAGGGCGCCTCGCACCTCTTCCGCGACTTCCGCGAGCAGCCGTCCGCCGCCCTGGCCCGCACCGCCGAGGTGGGTCTGCGGTCGGCGGTGTCCCCCAACGAGCGGATGCTCACGATCTGGCACCCGTGGAGCAGCTATGTCGTCGTCCCGCTGTTCGCCCTCGCCAACACCGGCTTCCCCATCCCGTGGGGCTCCCTCGGCGCGGCGCTGACCTCGACCGTCACCATCGCGGTCGTCGTCGGCCTGGTCGTCGGCAAGCCGCTCGGCGTGATCCTCACGTCGTGGCTCGCCGTACGGCTCTCACTTGGACGCATCACGACGCCGATCGGGTGGGCCGGCGTGCTCGGCACCGCCACGGTCTCCGGCGTCGGCTTCACCCTCAGCCTGCTCATCGCCACGCTCGCCTTTGACGGCGAAGACCTCGAGCACGCCAAGCTCGGCGTGATCGTCGCGGCGGTCGTCTCGACGCTGCTCACCTGGCTGGTCTTCCGCGTCACCGACGCGCTGCCCGAGAAGCGCCGCGAGCGCGCGCTCTTCGGATCGTCGGCCCTGCCATCGGACCTCGTCGACGACGTCGACCCCCAGGGCGACCACGTGCGCGGCGACCTCGACGGCGAGGTGACGCTCGTGGAGTACGGCGACTTCGAGTGCCCCTACTGCGGCCAGGCCGAGCCGATCGTGCGCGCGCTGCTCGAGGACGAGGTCGGTCTGCGCTACGTCTGGCGGCACCTGCCGCTGCGCGACGTCCACCCGCACGCCCAGCTCGCCGCCGAGGCGTCGGAGGCGGCCGCCTCGCAGGGCGCGTTCTGGGAGATGCACGACCTCCTGCTCGACCACCAGGGGGCGCTCACCGTCTCCGACCTGCTGCAGTACGCCGACGGGCTCGGTCTCGACGTGAAGCGCTTCGCGCGCGAGCTCCGCGACCGCCGTCACGCCCAGCGCATCGAGGGCGACGTCGACTCCGCCGACGCCAGCGAGGTGTCCGGCACGCCGTCGTTCTTCATCAACGGACAGCGCTACACCGGGCCCGTCGAGGAGGAGCCGCTCCGCGAGGCCCTCGAGCTCGCGCGCCAGAACGCACGGGCCGCGGCCTTGTAGGGCTGGGTAGCCTCAGCCGCATGCCTATCAAGCTGGAGAACGTCGGCATCGCCGTCCGCGACCTCGACGATGCCATCGCCTTCTTCACCGACCTCGGTCTCACCGTCCTCGGCCGCGACACCGTCAGCGGCGAGTGGACCGACACCGCGGTCGGCCTCGACGGCAACCACTCCAGGATCGCGATGCTCCAGACCCCGGACGGCCAGGGCACGCTCGAGCTCTTCGAGTACATCCACCCCGCCGCCATCGAGACCGAGCCGACGCGCCCCAACGAGATCGGCATGCACCGCGTCGCGT
Organism: uncultured Actinomycetes bacterium; assembly: GCA_963843975.1. GTDB lineage: Bacteria > Actinomycetota > Actinomycetes > S36-B12 > CAIYMF01 > Longivirga. The sequence continues at coordinate 1,771,427 of CAWJMG010000003.1, forward strand.
TCTCCGTCGACGACATCGACGCCGCCCTGGAGATCGCCGCCAAGCACGGGTGCCATCCGCTGCGCGGCGTGGCGACGTACGAGGACATCTACAAGCTCACCTACCTGCGCGGCCCCAGCGGCATCATCGTGATGCTGGCCCAGGCCCTGCAGAAGTAGCGGCCGGGAGTGCACGTGCTGGAGACATCGGAGGCGGTCGCCTTCCTGCCGTCGCAGGACCTCGAGCGTTCGGAGCGGTTCTTCGCCGGCGTGCTGGGCCTCGAGGTGATGAGCCGGTCTCCCTTCGCCACGGTGTTCCGCGTCGGGGGCGCCACGCTGCGCGTCACGAAGGTCGACGAGCTGCGACCGCAGCCGTTCACCGTCTTCGGGTGGGTTGTGCCGGACCTCCGCGCCGTGATCCGCGAGCTGCACGACCGCGAGACCGAGCAGCTCCGCTACGACGGCATGGGCCAGGACGACGACGGCATCTGGACGACGCCCGGCGGCGACCTCGTCGCCTGGTTCCACGACCCCGACGCGAACGTCCTGTCCCTGACCCAGCTCGCCCAGGAATGAGCTGGCACCGGCACAACCAGACGATCCACATCGGCACATCGGCTCGGCCTCACACCACCTAATCTGTGGACGCTGGCCGACTTGCCGGTAAGGGATGGCACGAAAGCCGAGGCGGAGACGCGGCAGGCTGAAGGCAGGTAGTAGACCCCGGCCGCCCGCAAGCACGTAGCGGCACTGTTAGCTTCGGTAGAAGTAGACCGTCATCGTCGGCCAGTCGCGACCGTCGTCGTCTAGTTCGCTATGGAACACGACGTCCTGGACATGGACGACGCCCAAGCCGTCGATCGAATCGGCCACTCGACGCATGAGCGCCGGAACGTTCTCCTGCCCGTCTCCGGCCGGATTCGCCTGTGAGAAGTGCTCAACGGTCCACCGGTCGTCCTCGGTCATGCGGCAATCATCTCGCAGCGTCCGCGCACTATCGGCACATCTGCACCATCTCAGGGGGACTCACCATGAGCAGACGTTGCCTGCTTCGTCACGGCGGCACCGGCGACGATCCAGCCGATACCAACCAGCATGTACCCCACAACGCCGAACACCCGGTAGAGGCCGTGCGCGTCGGAGACGTCCTGCGGGACCAGGGCGATGGCGAAGGCGGTGCCGAGCAAGCAACCGATACCGACGAAGGCCCGACGGACCGCCCGTGCTGGGCCCGCGCTGTGGTCTGAAGAGAGCCCGAGGAGCAGGAGCCCGGCGGCTTCTACGGGCATCAGCATGGGAGGGCTTATGGCCCGCAGCACGAGATCCAGTACGCCCGGAACCAGCAAGGACACGAGCACGAGGGCATACCCGACCCGTGCGGCTCTGCCCTCACCGGTCACCGCTGCACGCGCTCCGATCAGCCCGGCGGCGATGAGCAGGCTGGGCGCGCTGCTCATCCAGCCACCCCACACCTGACCTTCCACGCCGAGCCACTCACCGCGCTCGTACACCGAAGTCGGGCCATGGAGGATCGTGTACACGGGCAGCAGCGCCGCCATGATCGCGCCGCCGGCCATGATCGCCACCCCCGGCCAGCGGGGCCCCGAAGGAGATTCGCTCAGTTCGACCACCTCCAGCGGCGTAGAAGCTGGACCCGTGCACGAAGCCAAGCACCGCATCGACGATCGCGAGCGCGAATGCCGGTTAGGCGCGGCGTGCGTGGCGGGTTCCGGGCATGGCGCTGGGACCGCCCCCTCTCGGGTGGTGCGGTCTCTCGGTCGTGCTCGTGGATCCCGTGTGCGGCCGGCCCTTCTTCAGGGCCGGGTTCGTGAGGGTGCGGGGTCGGGTGGTTCGAAGGTGAGCCAGGTCGGGCAGCCCGGGTCGATGCCGGGGTTCGTCACGATGGTCCAGCCGCCCTCGTGCACGGCGTGGTGATGGCGGGCGCAGAGCAGGGTCAGGTTGTCGAGGTTGGTTTCCCCGCCCGCCTCCCACTCGTGGAGGTGGTGGGCCTCGCACCAGCCGACCCCGATCCGGCAGCCCGGGAACGCGCAGTGCCGGTCCCGGATCTCCAGCGCCCGACGCAGCCGCGGTGGGACGGTGCGGTAGCGGCGGCCCTCGTCCCACACGTGCGCGCGACGGCGCAGCAGCCGGGCGGAGTCCGGATCGAGGTCGCAGCCCGCGACCGGGTGCAGCAGACCCAGGCCGTGGTGTGCCTGGGTGTGCGCCGACCGGCGTGCACCGCCGTGGTGGGCGGGGCCGTGGCACGGGACGCCGTCGTGGTGGTGGGTGTGCCGGTCCGCGACCGACCCGACGGTGGACAGCTCGGTGACATCGGCGTCGCAGAGCATCCGCTTGACGGTCTCCCCGTTGACCAGGACGGGGTTGGCGTAGCCGGGGACGGTCAGCTCGCCGGGGAACCCGGCGGTGACATCGTCGACAGTCGTGGTCAGGGTGATGTGCGGCTTGACCCCGTGGGACTGGCCGACCAGGCCGTTGCCCAGCCACAGCTGCACCAGGTGGTTCAAGGACAACGCGTCCTGGTGCGCGGACGCGTTGCGACGCCGCCGCTCATCGACCGCAGCGTCACCGGTGGGCTGCTCCTCGGGGGTCAGGGACCCCTCTCGGTACTTCGCATCCCGCATCCGGTCCAGCAGCACCTTGAGCGCTGCCCCGTTCTCGAGCGTGAGCGCGCCCTTGATCACGAACTGGTCCCCCACCTGGGTGACCGTCAGGAACTGGGAGGCCATCGCCTCCTCCGCCCGACGCGACGCCGCCTCCGGATCCAGGATCTCCTTGAGCACGGCGGCGGCGCCGACGACCTCCTCCACCGAGCCCTGCTCCGCGATCGGCAGCAGGTACTCCTCGCAGAACGTGCGCCAGGCGACCCGGTCGGCGTCGACCTTGTCCGCGATCGCGGCCTCGCTGCCCCGCACCACCGCAGCGGCCAGATCCGGGGTGATCCGCCCGGCGACCTGCGCGACCCGAGTCGCGGCATACGAGCGCTGCATCCGCGCCGCGGACACCACCGACCCCGCCCTGCCCGGGGCCATCCCGGTCCGCTGGGCCAGGAACACCTTCGTCGACCCGAACCCCTGCGACAGCAGCACACCCGACGAATCGAGGTGATCCACCGCAACCATCCCGAGGGACTGCGCCGCATCGCGCACCGCGAACAGCTCCGCCGCCAGCTCCGGCAGACCCACCAGCGGCACCTCGGACACCGCACCCGACCCGGCCAGCGCGCACGCCTCCGTCAGCATCCCCCGCACCCCCGCGACCAGGCGCGCGAACTCACGCCCCACGTCGACGGAGGTGGCCTGACTCATGGGTAATCGTACACCTGTACTACCGACAGCGCAAGGGTTCGACCCGCGATATCCCCAGCAATCCCAACCAATCCCGCCGATCCATCCGTTCCAGCCGAAGACGCCCCACATCTGATGCGCCGCTCGAACCTCGCCGCCGATTCGGTAGTGCTAGAGCGCTACCTGTGACGCCTTTGCACTACCGAATCGACCCGTGGGCCAGGACGAGCGCCCGGCGGATCGTCGCCGTCAGTGGCCGAGCGCGTGCCAGAAGCGGGCGGCCGCGCGGGACGGCCGGCCGGAGCGGGCCTCCGTGCGATCGGCTGTCGCGAACAGCGCGGTCACGGCGTTGACGCCCGTCCAGCGCAGCGGCTCGGGCTCCCAGGCGCGCGAGCGATGGCCGAAGAGCGGCAGGTCGAGCAGCTCGCTCGCGGAGTCGCGCAGGATCGCGTCGCGCAGGATACGGCCCGCGAGGTTCGCGGTCGCGACGCCGTCGCCGACGTAGCCGCCTGCCTGCGCGAACCCGGTCGCGGCATCGAACGTGACCGATGGCGTCCAGTCGCGCGGGATCCCGAGGTTGCCGCCCCACGCATGCGTGAAGCGCACGCCGCCCAGCACCGGGAACAGGTCCACCAGGATGCGGCGCAGCATCGCGTGCACGCGGTCGTCGAGGTCGTGCCCGGGCCGCACCGTCGACCCCCAGTGGTACGGCGCCCCGCGCCCGCCGAAGGCGATGCGCCCATCGGCCGTGCGCTGTCCGTAGATCCGGAGGTGCCTCTTGTCGCTGAACGTCTCGCGCTCGCCGAGGCCGATGCGCTCCCAGACGTCGTCCGCGAGCGGCTCGGTCGCGACCATCAGCGAGTACATCGGCACCAACGCGCGGTGCACGCCGGGCAGGGTCGGCGTGAAGCCCTCGGTCGCGCGGACGACGACATCGGCCCGCACGACACCGCGCGTGGTCGTGACGCGCCCCTGCTCGATCGACGTGACCTCGGTGCTCTCGTGGATCGTGACGCCGCGCCGCGCCACCGCAGCGCCGAGACCGACCACGAGCGAGAACGGCTGCAGCGCAGCGCAGTGCGGCGTGTAGGTGCCGCCGCGCACGTGCGTCGCCCGCACCCTGCGCGACGCCTCCTCCTGGTCGAGGAGCGTCACCTGGTCGGCCATCCCGTACGACGCCCAGCCGGTGACCTCGGCCTCCGCGCGTGCGAGCTGCGCGGCGTTGCGCGCGACCGACGCATACCCGCCGGGTGCGAAGCCGCACTCGATCCCCTCGGCCGCGGCCACCGCGCCGACCTCGCCCACGGTGTCGTTCATCGCCCGCTGCATGCGGATCGCTCCGTCGCGCCCCGCGAGCGAGGACATCCGTCGCATCGACGCCGGGTAGATCGCCGAGCACCAGCCGCCGTTTCGGCCGGACGCCCCGAAGCCGACGTACTCCCTGTCCAGCACCACGATGCGCAGCGACGGGTCGGCGTCGGCGAGGTAGTACGCCGTCCAGAGGCCGGTGTAGCCCGCCCCGACGATCACGACGTCGGCGTCGCGGTCGCCCTCGAGCGGGGCGTACGTCGGCGGCGTGCCCGCCACGGTCGTGCGCCACAGCGACGCGGGGCCGGGACGCAGGTCGGGGCTCACGGCAGCGAGTCTGGCAGAGCGCTGCGAGCGTCGAGAACGGCTCATCGTCGGTCGCACCACGACCTAGGAGAGCACGTCCTTGCGCAGGAACTTCCGCCAGGCGAGGGCGAGCAGCACCGATGCGTACGCCACCGAGAGGACGGCGCCGCGGCCCATGTCCTGCCACACGACCGGGTCGTTGAAGGCGTCCACCCACGCGCCGATGTAGTGCGTCGGCAGGATCTCGCGCACCGGCCCGAGGTCCTCCACCTGGTCGAGGATGGTCGAGATGATCACGAGCATCACCGCGCCACTTACCGCTCCGAGCGGGGCGTCGGTGTGCACCCCGAGGAAGAACGCGAGCGAGGCCACGAACAGCATCGAGACCGCGAGATAGCCGATGACGATGGACAGCCGGAACAGCGCCTCGCCCGTCGGGATGACGCTCCCGAGCGGAGTGCGCGCCGGGCCGAAGCCGAAGAAGATGCCGCCCGATATCAACGCCGACACGGGCAGGATCACGAGACAGGTCAGGGCGAGCCCGAACGAGACCACGAGCTTCTGCCGCAGCAGGCGCGCCCGCGACACGGGCGATGCGAGCAGGTACTTCAGCGACGACCACCCAGCCTCGCTCGCCACCGTGTCGCCGCAGAAGAGCGCGACCACGACCACGACGAGCAGGGTCGACGACACGAACACCACGAACAGCGCGAAGTTCACTGCGCCGCCAGTGGCGAGGTCGACGAACCGGGTCCCGCCCGGCACCACGCCCTGGCGGTTGCGGGCGAACAGCGCCGCCAGCACGAGCGGGAACAGTGCGAGCCCGGCGAGGACGAGCTGCGTACGACGTCGCCTCCACTGACGTACGAGCTCGACCCGCAGCGGCAGCGTGCGGCCCGCGGACCACCCCGCGGCCGAGCCGTCGGCGGCGGCGGACGGCGGGGGCGGCGCAGACCTGAGCAGGTCGTGGACGCCGCGCGTCGTGGAGGTGCTGCTCATGTCGCTCCGATCAGGCCGAGGAAGACCGACTCGAGGTCGGCAGCGGAGTCGTCGGCGCCGTCCGCCGACACGACCTGGTCGAGCGGCCCGGCGGCGACCAGCTCGCCGCGGTGCAGGACGACGACGTGCGTGCAGGTGCGCTCGACCTCGGCGAGCAGGTGGCTCGAGACCACCACCGTGCGCCCGGTCTCGGCGTACGTGCGCAGCACCTCGCGGACCTCGCGGATCTGCGGCGGGTCGAGCCCGTTGGTCGGCTCGTCGAGCACGAGCAGCTCGGGCAGGCCGAGCATCGCCTGGGCGATCGCGATGCGGGCGCGCATGCCCTGGCTGTAGGTGCGCACCTTGCGATCGACGTCGGCGCCGAGACCCGCCACCTCGAGCACGGTGTCGAGGTATGCCTCCTCCGGTGGACGGCCCGTCACGCGCCAGAACAGCTCGAGGTTGGCGCGACCCGACAGGTGCGGCAGCAGGCCGGGCCCCTCGACGAACGCACCCAGCCGCGACAGCACCGGCGCACCGGGCGTGATGCGGTGGCCGAAGACGAGCAGCTCCCCCTCGGACGGCCGGATGAGCCCGAGCAGCATCCGCAGCACGGTCGTCTTGCCGGCACCGTTCGGGCCGAGCAGGCCGAGCACCTGGCCCTTCTCCACGCGGAAGCTCACGTCGGACACGGCGCGGAACCCGCCGGCGTACGACTTCCCGAGGTTGCGCACGACGAGCGGGACGTCCTCGAGCCCAGGCTCGACGTCCTGCGACACGTGGCGTCCGCGGCGTCCGACCACGACCGCCACCGCGCCGAGGCCCAGCACGAGCAGACCGACCACAACCGCCGCGGCCACGAGCCCGCTGGTGTCCGACGGCAGCGGCGTGACCTGTACGTCGGGGAGCGAGAGCGCCCGCGAGCCGGCCAGCTCGAGGTCGTAGGTGCGGGCCTCGGCCGGCATCGCGTACGCCTGATCGGTGGTCGTGAGCACCAGACGCAGCGCGTGACCCGGCTGGATGTCACGCACCACGGCCGGCAGCACGACTCGCACGGTCCGGTCGCCGCCCTCCGCGAGGCGGACCGTGGTCACGAGCCGGTTGGGGAGCACGGCCTCGCTGCCCCCGGGGCCGACGTCGAGCAGCCGCGCGAAGAGAGTCACGTCGGGCGCGTCGGTGCGCACGTGCACGTCGACGGTCGCCGAGCCCACCAACGTGAAGGCCTCGGTGAACGCCTCGGTCTCGAAGACCGCAGACTGCCCCGGGATGTCGGGCAGCGCCCGCTGCGAGCCGCGCAGCAGCGTCGACACGACGGCACCGAGACCGGGAAGGCTCGACACCTGGGCAGGGTTCCCGCCCGCCGGAGCAACGACCGTCTGGACGTCGCCCGTCAGAGGCACGTCGCGTCGAACCAGGTCGGTGCCGCCGATGCCCGGTGCCGAGTCGGCGGCGAGCACCTGCGGGTCGGCCCCGGTCCGCGCGCCGAACAGCGACGCCGCCTGCCCCGTCGCCTCGAAGCGGGTGTCGGCGGGTGTGCCGTCGTCGCGCAGGTAGCGGTCGAACCAGGCGAGGGTGAGCGCGTCGAGCCGCTCGTCCTCCTGGTCGCCGCCGTCGTGGCCGCCGGCGAACCACACGAGCTTCACCGGGGTGCCGTCCGCGGCGATACCGCGAGCGTTGGCGTCGCCCTCCGACAGCGGGAACAGCGAGTCGGCCTGCCCCTGCAGCAGCAGCGTCGGAGCCTCGATCCGATCGAGCACCGACGCCGGGCTCGAGGCAGCGAGGAGGTCCAGGATCTCCGGCGTCGGCACGCCGGTCGCTGCGCTCGCGCCGTACGCCTCGCAGACGTCGTCGGCGAACCGGCCGCAGATCGTCGGAGCGTCCGCCGAGGCCGAGCCGCTGCCGAAGAACACCCCTGCCCACAGCCTCTTGAACACGCCGGGGTCCGGGACGGGGTCGAACGCCGCGGCCGTGTGGGGGTCGCCGGCCGTGGCGAACTGCGGGAACAGGGAGGCCGCGAGGTCGTTCCAGGTGATCCGCGGCGCGATCGCATCGACCCGCTGGTCGTAGCCCGCGGCGAGCAGTGCGATGGCCCCGCCGTAGGAACCGCCGGCGATGCCCACCCGCGGGTCGCCGTCGGCGTCGAGCAGGACGTCGTCGCGCGCGGCGAGCAGGTCGACCAGCGCGCTCGCATCGGCCACCTCGTACGCCGGCGCGTTCAGGTGGATGCGCCCGCCGGACTCGCCGAAGCCGCGCGCGGTCCACGTGAGGACGACGTACCCCTCGGCCGCGAGGCGCCGCGCCTGGGCGACGAGGTCCTGACGCTTGCCGCCGAATCCGTGAGCGAGCAGCACGGCCGGAGCCGGTGCCTCGATGCCGTCCGCCGTGTAGACCGCCGCGTCGAGCTCGACCGGCGTGCCGTCGGGCTCCGCGCCCACCGGCACGCGGAACGCCTCCTCGCGTACCGTCGGGCCGGCGGTCAGGGCCGGGACGACCCAGAGGAGCGCAGCAGCGAGGAGGGCGACGACGCCGAGCACCACCGCAGCAGAGCGTGCGCGCGACGACCGCACCCAGCCGATCACGCCTCGCCCCCTCGCCTGGTCCCCACCCGGACATCGAACGGCATCCGCGCCTCCGCGGCATCCCAAGGCCGGCACAGGTCCGACGAACGACGCCGGCGGAACGTCTCCGGCGCGACGCGGCACCCGCCCTAGGCTGGCCGCATGCCCGCCTCGCCGCCGCCGTCGAGCGTCCGCGCCGACGCGTGGACGTGGGCGATTCGCATCTACCCGACACGGTCGGCAGCGAGCACCGCGTGCAAGGCCGGGCACGTGAAGGTGAACGACGCCCCAGCCAAGCCGGCGACCCCAGTCCGCGTCGGCGACACCGTCCGTGCCTACACCCCGGGTGGCGAGCGCATCGTCGTCGTCACCGGCCTGATCGAGAAGCGCACGAGCGCGACGCTCGCCGCCCTCAACTACGACGACAGGACGCCGCCCCCTCCCCCGAAGGAGGAGAGGGCGGCGCCGATCGTGCGCGAGCGGGGGTCGGGTCGGCCCACCAAGAAGGAGCGCCGCATCACCGAGCGGCTGCGCGGACGCAGCAGCTGACGATCAGGCAGCGGCACCCGACGTGACGTCGGGGAGCACCGCCGAGACGACCTTGCGCGGCACCGACGTCACGGTGGCGACGCCCTCGGACGCCTTGCGCAGCAGGTTGTTCGGCAGCGAGAGGCGCACGACCTTCTTCCACGCCGAGGCGACCTGCTTGACCATCGGGCCGCTGGTGTAGGTGAGGCCGTAGCGCTCGAAGAGCTCCCGCACCTTGGGCGAGATCTCCTGGTAGCGGTTGCTCGGGAGGTCCGGGAACAGGTGGTGCTCGATCTGGAACGACAGGTTGCCGCTCATGATGTGCAGCAGCTTGCCGCCGGAGATGTTCGCCGAGCCGAGCATCTGGCGCAGGTACCACTCGCCGCGGGTCTCGCCCTCGATCGAGGTCCGCGAGAACGTCTCGACGCCCTCGGGGAAGTGGCCGCACATGATGACCGAGTGCGTCCACACGTTGCGCACGAAGTTGGCGGTCGCGTTGGCCGCGAGGGTCGGGACGAACGACGGCCCGGACAGCAGCGGGTGCACGACGTAGTCGCGGGTGGCCTGGGTGCGGATCTTCGCGAGCACCACGCGGGCCTCAGCCCAGAACTGGTCCTTGTCCTTGCGGCCGGCGATGTACTTGCCGACCTCGAGGTCGTACGCCGCGATGCCGTACTGGAAGAAGCACATGTTGACGAAGTTCCACACAGGCTGGGCGATGTAGCCCGGCTTCCATCGCTGGTCCTCGTCGACGCGCATGATCCCGTAGCCGAGGTCGTTGTCGCGGCCGAGCACGTTCGTGTACGTGTGGTGCAGCTCGTTGTGCGAGTGCTTCCACATCGTCGCCGGGGTGGCGTTGTCCCACTCCCACGTCGTCGAGTGGATCTTCGGGTCGCGCATCCAGTCCCACTGGCCGTGCAGGACGTTGTGCCCGATCTCCATGTTCTCGAGGATCTTCGCGATCGACAGCGCCGTCGTGCCGGCGAGCCACGCGGGCGGGAAGAGCGAGAACAGCAGCACGCCGCGCCCGCCCATCTCGAGGGCCCGCTGCACGTCGATGACCCGACGGATGTACGCCGCGTCGCGCTCGCCGCGGCTCGCGATGGTCTGCTCGCGGATCGCGTCGAGCTCGGCGCCGAGCTCCGCGATGTCCTCGTCGGTGAGGTGCGCGATGGGGCTCTGCGCCTTGTTCTGGATCGTGGTCATGTGGTCGGCCCTTCTAGAGGTCGATGTCGCAGGCGCCGGCAGCAGCCGACACGCAGGTCTGGATGAGCACGCCGTCACCGGGTGCTGCAGTGGTCAGGGCGCCGTCGCGCAGGTCGCGCACCACGCCCTCGCGCAGGGGGACGACGCAGCCGAAGCAGATGCCCATGCGGCATCCCGACGGCATGAGCACGCCGGACGCCTCGCCGGCGTCGAGGATCGAGGTCGACGTCGAGGCCTCGACGACGGCGCCGCTGCGGCTGAACGTCACCGCGCTCGATCCCGACTCGGTCGGCACGGCGACGACGGGACGGAACCGCTCGGTGCGCAGCCGCTCGGAGATGCCGCGGGTCGCGAAGTGGGACTCGAGCGCGTCGAGCATGTCCCCCGGGCCGCAGGCCCAGGTGCGACGAGCAGCGAGGTCGGGGACGAGGCGCTCGAGCTCGGCGGCGTCGATGCGTCCGTCGACCGACGTGTGCCTCTCGACCAGCGTGATCTCGCCGCGGGCCGCCATCGCGCGCAGCTCGCCGCCGAAGACCGCGTCGGCGGCCGTTGGTGCCGAGTGCACGACCACGACGTCGGAGAAGCGGTTCGAACGGAGCATCCCCATCACCGGGGTGACGCCGGAGCCCGCAGCGACGAGCAGCACCTTGGTCGGTCGCACGGCGGGCAGCGTGAACTCGCCCATCGCCTGGTCGAGCTGCACGACGGTGCCGACGCGGGCACGACGTACGAGGTAGCCGCTGACGACGCCGCCGTCCACGGCCTTCACCGTGATCGCGATGCAGCCGTCGGTACGGCGCGAGTCCGAGCTGATGGAGTACGTGCGCCACTGGCGCACGCCGTCGACGTCGACGCCGATGCGCACGTACTGGCCGGGCACATGGCCGGCCCAGTCGCGGCCGGGCCGGATGACGACGCTGACGGCGTCACGGGTCTCGGGGTGCAGGCCGACGATGCGGCCGCGCAGCGCCGTGCCCGCACGCAGCGGGACGACGCGGTCGAGGTAGTCGGACGGCACCAGCGGCGTGGTGACCAGCCCGGCCAGCCCGGCGATCCGCTCGCGGATACCCCGGGTCCGCGGGGCTGCGAGCGGTGACGTGCTCTCGAGAGGAAGTGCCATGAGACCAGGGTGATTCACCCGATGGTCTAAACTCTTGTCCATCCGGCGTGAAACCAGGCCGCTTCTTTGTTCGGTGAGGACAAACATGGACAGCCCCACCGCGCGCGCGACGTCCGAGCACCTCGCACTCGAGCCGGCGGTCGCGGCGACGCTGCGCGACCTGCTGCCCGAGGTCGCGGCCGCCACCGTGGCCGCCGTGACCGCCGAGGTGCCGTCGTACGCCGGCGCCTTCACCGGCGACCTGGGCGCCACCATCACCGGCGCCGTCCAGATCGCGCTCGGCGGATTCTTGAAGCTGGCCACCCGGTCCGCCGGGTCCGACGCTGGCACCCCGCTCGCACCTGCGCTCGAGGCGGCGTACGACCTCGGCCGGGGCGAGGCGCGCAGCGGACGCTCGATGGACGCGCTGCAGGCGGCGTACCGCATCGGCGCCCGCGTCTCCTGGCGCGAGATGTCGTCGGCGGCAGCGGCGGCCGGCATGCCGGCCGACACGATGGCGCGCTTCGCCGAGCTGGTGTTCGCCTACATCGACGAGCTGTCGGCGTCGAGCGTCGCGGGCCACACCGACGAGCTCGCCACGACCGGACGCGTGCGCGAGCGCTACCTCGAGCGCCTCGCCCAGCTGCTCCTCGCCGGCGCCGACGAGGCGGCGCTCACGTCCGCCGCGTCCCGCGCCGGGTGGCAGCCACCTCGCACCCTGACCGCCGTCGTGCTGCCCGGCGGTCAGGTGCACGCACTCCTCTCCGCGCTCCCGGCGGGAACGGTGCTCGCGCGCCAGGACCTTCCTGGCGTCAGCGACGACGACGACCTCGTCCTGCTGCTGGTGCCCGACCTGGGCGGCACGCGCCGACCGCGGCTGCTCCGTGCCCTGTCCGGACGCGACGCCGTCGTCGGCCCCGCGCGACCGTGGGCGGACGTCGCGTCGTCGTACGACCGGGTACGCCGGACCCGCGAGCTGGGCACCGTGCGCGGTGTCGTCGACACCGACGAGCGGCTCGCCGAGATCGTGCTGGGCGCCGACGCGGAGGCTCTGGCCGATCTCCGCGTGCGGGTCCTCGCCCCGCTCGACGGCGTGCGCGCGTCCTCGCGCGAACGGCTCGCCGAGACCCTGCGGTCGTGGCTCCTCCACCAGGGCCGGCGCGAGGAGGTGGCCGCCGACCTCTTCGTGCACGCGCAGACCGTCCGCTACCGGATGGGCCAGGTGCGCGAGCTGTTCGGCGACGCGCTCGACGACCCGCGCACGGTGCTCGAGCTCACGCTCGCGCTGGGGCTCGACCGTCCTGCGGCCCCAGCGGGCTGATCCGTCCGGCCACCACGTCGGCGAACAGCCGCTCGTAGTCCGCCACCATGCGATCGGCCGAGAACCGTTCCGCCGCATCGGCTCTGCACACGGCACGGTCGAGGGTGCCGCACTGCCGCACCGCCGCGACCGCGCCGAGGACCGAGCCGACCAGGAAACCGGTGACTCCGTTGCGGATGATCTCGGGCATCGAGCCGCGCGCGTAGGCGACGACCGGGGTGCCGGCGGCCAGCGACTCCGCGACCGACAGCCCGAATGGCTCGTCGAACGAGATGAGGTGCAGCAGCGCCACGGCCCCGCCGAGCAGCCGGTCGCGGTCCGCCGGGCCCACGGGGCCGACGTAGGACACGTCGATGCCGTCGACGCTCGGCAGCACCTGGGTGCGGAAGTAGTGCTCGTCGTGGACGACGCCCGCGATCACGAGCCGCAGCCCCGCCCGGCGGGCCACCTCGATCGCGAGATGCGTGCCCTTGTCGGGATGGATGCGTCCGAGGAACAGCAGGTAGCCGCCGTCCCCCGAGCCGAACGTGAACGACTCGACGTCGATGCCGTGGTGGATCGTCGCGGCGTAGTGAAGATCGGTGTGCCGGTCGGAGTCGCTGATCGACACGTAGTGGCCGATGTCGTCGTACGTCCGGTAGACGGGCACGATCCGCTCGGACGAGAAGCCGTGGATGGTCGTCACCACCGGAGTGCGCACGAGCCGGCTGAAGGCCAGCGGCAGGAAGTCGAACTGGTTGCTGATCACGTCGAACTCGTCGGCCCGCTCGAAGGCAGAGGCGATGTGCAGCGCCTCGTAGACCTTCGCGTCGACCGAGTCATCCTCCTCGTACCCGGCCGGCGCCTCGGCGTGCAGCCGAGCGCCTGTGACCGAGTCGGCGGTGGCGAAGAGGGTCACGTCGTGACCACGCGCGACCAGGCCCTCGGTGAGCGTCGACGCGACCTGCTCCCACGGTCCGTACGACCGCGGCGGCACCGAGTGAGCGATGGACGCGATTAGGGCGATCCTCACCTTCACCTCCGGTTTGACCTGAATCTACAAGGGAAATCGAGCACCTGGATCGGTGCTACTGTGCAGGGGTAGGGCTGCAGCGATGATGCCGTGGCCTGCGGCGCGACCGCTTGGTCGAGCGCCCCTGGGATGTCGATCCTCCCTCCGTGAACGGCAGCACATCGGCTGCACAGATAGACATCGCGAAAGCAGACGGCCATGGGCCTCAGGTTCGGTTTCCTGTCCACCTATCCCCCGACGCAGTGCGGCATCGCGACGTTCGCCGAGTCGCTCGTCCGTCACCTGCACCGCTCCGGCGCCCACGTCGGCGTCGTCCGCCTTGTGGACGCGCCCGAGGTGCAGGTGCTCCCCGTCGTGCACCAGTGGGTCCGCGGCAAGCGTGGCGCCGAGATCGACGCGGCACTCGTGCTCGACGACTTCGACGTCGCGGTCGTGCAGCACGAGTACGGCATCTTCGGCGGGCCTGACGGCGAGGACGTCCTCGACGTCGTCCAGCGCCTCAGCGTCCCGGTGATCACGGTCCTGCACACCGTGCTCACCAGCCCGACGCCCAACCAGCACCGCGTGCTCGCCTCGCTCGTCGACCGCTCGGCCGCGCTCGTCACGATGACGCAGACCGCCCGCGACCGGCTCATCGCCGGCTGGGACGTCGACCCGGCCAAGGTCACCGTGATCCCCCACGGTGCCGAGGACAACCGCACCGACCACCCGTCCCCGCTCGCCTCCGTCCCACTGCGCCCGACGGTGCTCACCTGGGGTCTGCTGTCCGAGGGCAAGGGCATCGAGTGGGCACTGCTCGCCCTCGCCGAGCTCCGCGAGACGACCGAGCTTCCCGCGCTACCAGGTGCTCGGTCGCACCCACCCGAAGGTGCTCGAGCGCGACGGCGAGGCCTACCGCGACAGCCTCGTGTCGATGACAGGTCACCTCGGCCTGGAGGACCACGTCGAGTTCGACAGCCGCTACCTCGCCGGGCCGGATCTCCGCCGCATCGTCAGCGAGGCGGACGTCGTCCTCCTGCCCTACGACTCGCTGCAGCAGGTCACCTCCGGCGTCCTCACCGAGGCGGTCGCCGCCGGCAAGCCCGTGATCAGCACGTCCTTCCCGCACGCGGTCGAGCTGCTGTCGGGCGGAGCGGGAATCCTTGTGCCGCAGCGGGATCCCGCTGCCCTGGCCGATGCCCTCCGCCGCATCCTCACCGTGCCGGGCCTGCGCGACCACATGGCACGTGAGGCCCGCGGCCTGGCTGCCTCGCTCCTGTGGCCGGCCGTCGCCCAGCGCTACATCGACCTCGGCCGCGCCCAGGTCGGCCAAGGCCGGGTGGAGCTGTCCGAGCGCAGCCTCGCCAGCCACGGCGCCATCGAGCTCGGCGCCCAGCTGAGGTCGGCCGTCTGATGCCGCGCACCCTCCAGCTCGCCCACCTCGCCCGCCTCACGACGAGGACGGGCCTCTGGGAGCACGCCCTCGGCACCGAGCCGCGGACCGAGCACGGCATGTGCGTCGACGACGTCGCGCGCGCCCTCGTGGTGACCGCACGGATCACCGCGCCGTCCGCCGACGTCGACACCATGACCCGCACCTACCTGTCGTTCCTGCAGGCGGCGCTGCACGACGACGGCACGATGCACAACCGCCGCAACGCCGACGGCACGTGGGGCGACGACACGTCCACCCACGACCACTGGGGTCGCGCGCTCTGGGCGTTCGGCACCGCGGCCGCGCACCTCGACGACCCGGTGCTCGCCGGCGACGCACGCATCGCCGCGGCCACCGCGATGGGCACCCGCTCGGTGCACCCGCGGGCGATGGCCTACGCCGCAGTCGGTGCCGCGCAGCTGCTCACCGTCGCGCCCGACGACCTGCAGTCCCGCCGGATCATGCTGGACGCGCGCCGCCTCATGCGCCCCGCCCAGGCCGACGCCGCCTGGCCGTGGCCCTGGGGGCGGCTGACCTACGCGAACGCCGTGATCCCGCAGGCCATGGTGATCATCGGCCGCCATCTCGAGGCGCACGACCTCGAGCGCGACGGCCTGCGCCTTCTCGGCTGGCTCGTCGACGAGCAGACCCTCGACGGCCATCTGTCGATGTCCCCCGCCGCCGGCCGCGCTGCCGGCGACCACCGCCCGGCGTTCGACCAGCAGCCCATCGAGGTCGCGGCGCTCGCCGAGGCGGCTCGCACGGCGTACGAGCTGACGGGCGAGGCCCGCTGGACCGACGTGATCGAGCAGTGCGTGCGCTGGTTCGAGGGAGACAACGACAGCTCGGCGGCCATGCGCGACCAGGAGACCGGTGGCGGGTACGACGGGCTCGAGGACGGCGGCGTCAACCAGAACCAGGGGGCCGAGTCCACGCTGGCCTGGCTCGCGACCCTGCAGCTGTCCCAGCTCGATGCGCTGGCAGGCGTCCGATGACGGTCACGAGCACCAGCACCTGGGTGCGGCGAACCGAGCACGTCATCCATCCGGACCACTCCCGGGTCGTCGCGCGGCTGTTCCTGCCCGGTCAGGAGATGGCAGCGCTCGGGGTGTCTCGCTCCGAGGCCGTGATCCACCGTGCCCTCGCCCTCACCGACGACGAGGTCGACGAGGAGCTGCGCGCCGTCTACGACTCGTTCGTCGGTCGGCACCGCGGCCTCCTGGCGACGTGGGAGTCGCACTTCGCCCTGCTCGAGCACCGCATCACCGACCACGAGCCGCCCTCCCTGGCACGCCGGCGGCTGATCGGCGCGTACTTCACCCAGGAGTACTCGGTGGAGGGCGCAGCCCTGTTCAACCCGTCCATGGCGCTGCACCCGGACCAGACCGGTATGCCGGTGGGCTCGGCCCGTTTCGTGATGACCGTCCGCGCCGTCGGCGAGGGGCACATCTCGAGCATCGAGCTGCGCACCGGCACGGTGACGGCGACGGGCGAGATCACGCTCGATCCGCCACCCACCGTCGCCGTGCTCGCCAACTTCCGGCCGGCGCACTACCTGCGCAGCGCCTTCGAGAACCAGCTCGTCGACATGTGGGGCGACCGCACGAACTCGGACTTCGTCCTCGACGCGCTGCCCGAGACGTTCAGCCGTGCCGAGCTCGACCTCGCGCTGCAGAACCTGCGCGACCAGCGCCTCACCCGTGGAGCGGCGACCAGGACCATCGAGCGTTTCGAGTGGATCGCCGGCTGCTCGTACACGGTGGAGTTCCCCCCGTCGTCCGACGCCCAGGAGCGCGTGCTGATGCCGCGCGGCCCGTCCGAGGCCAAGGGGATGGAGGACGTCCGGCTGGTCCGGTTCGCTCGTGAGGACGGCGGCTGGGACTACGTCGGCACCTACACGGCCTACGACGGCGCGCGCATCTCCACGCAGATGATCGGCACCCGCGACTTCCGCTCCTTCACGATCACGCGCCTCTCCGGCCCCGGCTCGCGCAACAAGGGGCTCGCCCTCTTCCCCCGGAAGATCGAGGGGCGGTACGTCGCGATGTCGCGCGCCGACCGCGAGAGCAACGGCATCACGACGTCCAGCGACCTTCAGCACTGGGACGAGCCGGTGCTCGTGCAGACGCCCGAGCAGCCGTGGGAGATCGTCCAGCTCGGCAACTGCGGGCCGCCTATCGAGACCGAGGCCGGCTGGCTCGTGCTGACCCACGGCGTCGGTCCGATGCGGCAGTACGGGATCGGCGCGCTGCTGCTCGACCTCGACGACCCCACCGTGGTGCTCGGCCGCCTCATGCAGCCGCTGCTCACGCCCGACGCCGACGAGCGCGACGGCTACGTGCCGAACGTCGTGTACTCCTGCGGCGCGATGCTGCACGGGCGCACGCTCGTGCTGCCCTACGGCAGCAGCGACTCGGCAACCCGATTCGCCCTCGTCGACCTCGACCCGCTGCTCGCCGAGCTCGCGGCGCACCCCGGCCTCACCACGCCTCACGAGGACCCCCGATGACGAACCCCACCGGGCTCCGGCCCAGCAACAACCCGTTCCTCGCACCCCCGGTCGACGCGGACGCTCCGGACGCCGAGCACCTGGTCGCGGCCCGACAGGACAAGCCCTGGGGGCACGAGATCCTGTTCGCAGACGGCAGCAACGGCTACGTCGGCAAGCTCATCCACGTCACCGCCGGACGGTCGCTGAGCCTGCAGCTGCACCACCGCAAGGACGAGACCATCAGCGTGATCAGCGGCGAGATCCAGTTCGAGGCGGGGCTCTCCGCCGCTCTGCTCGAGCGCACCACGATGATCGCGGGCGACACCGTGCACGTGCCCGCGAACGTCATCCACCGCATCACGGCTGTCAGGGACGCCGTGCTCGTCGAGGCGTCCACGGCCGGCGTCGGGTGGCAGCACGACGTCGTCCGGCTGTCCGACGACTACGGCCGCGGCGGAACCTCCGCACCCTGAGGCATCGGCACCTAGGGTCGTCAGGTGACCTACTCCGCCGAAGCAGCGACGCCGCTCACCAACTGGGCCCGCAACGTCACGTTCGCGCCGGCATCGCTGGCGCGACCCGCGTCGATCGACGAGCTGCGCGACGTCGTCGCCTCGGCCGACCGGGTGCGCGCGCTCGGCACCGGCCACTCGTTCTCGCGCGTCGCCGACACCGACGGGGTGCTCGTGCAGCTCGACGCGCTGCCTCCCGTGCTCGACGTCGATGCGCGCACGTCGACGGTCACCGTCAGCGCCGGCACTCGGTGGGGCGAGCTCGCACCCGCCGTGCACGCGCACGGCCTCGCCCTCCACAACATGGGCTCGCTGCCGCACATCTCTGTCGCGGGGTCGGCATCGACCGGCACGCACGGCTCGGGCAGCGGGCTCGGCTGCCTCGCCACCGCCGTCCGCTCGCTCGACCTTGTGACCGCCGACGGCTCGCTCCTGACGGTCTCGCGGGGCGACGCCGACTTCGACGGCAGCGTGGTGGCGCTCGGATCGCTCGGCGTCGTCACGTCGCTCGTGCTCGACCTCGAGCCGGCCTACGACATCGAGCAGACGGTCTGGGACGGGCTCCCGTTCGACGTCGCCGTCGAGCGGTTCGACGACGTGATGGGGGCCGCGCACAGCGTCAGCCTGTTCACCACGTGGCGCGGCGAGGGCTTCGAGCAGGTCTGGGTGAAGCGCCGTACCGACGGTGACCCGGTGGACCTCGGCTGGACCGGAGCGCGTCCGGCGGACGGCCCGCGCCATCCCGTGCCCGGTGTCTCGACGGAGGCGTGCACCGAGCAGGGCGGTGTGAGTGGCCCGTGGTTCGAGCGGCTCCCGCACTTCCGGCTCGACTTCACGCCGAGCAGCGGGGACGAGCTCCAGACCGAGTACATGGTGCCGAGATCCCAGGCACGCGAGGCGCTCGAGGCCGTGAGCCGGATCGCGGAGGTCGTCGCCCCCGTGGTGCAGGTCAGCGAGATCCGCACGGTCGCAGGTGACGACCTGTGGCTCAGCCCGTGCCAGGGGCGCGACACGGTCTGCATCCACTTCACCTGGGTCGACGACGCAGAGGCGGTGGCACCGGCCGTCCTCGCGGTCGAGAGCGAGCTCGCGCCGTACGCCGCGCGACCGCACTGGGGCAAGGTGTTCAGCAGCGACCCCGCCGTCGTCCGCTCGCTCTATCCGCGCCTCGCCGCCTTCGAGGCGCTGCGCGCACGGCTCGACCCTGAAGGCGTCTTCGCGAACGCGTTCGTCGACCGCTACCTGCCGCGCTGACCTACGGCGTCAGCGCGCCGCGAACGCGGTGAGGAAGCGGTCGCGGAACGACTCCATCGGCCACACCGGCGCAGACGCGCCGGGGCGCATGCCGTCCGTCCACCCCCACCCGTCGGTCCGCGCCAGCACGGCGGGGTCGCGCGTCACGATCGTGATCGGCACGTCCAGGCTCGCCCCGAGGCCGGACACCACCGTCGAGGGCTGGTGGTCGCCGAGCAGCACGAGCACGAGGTCGTCGTCGCCGTACGTCTCGACGTACTCGACGAGCACCTGCAGCGAGTAGGCGACTGAGGCGGCGTAGGCGTCGCGGATCCGCGCGGAGTCGGAGAACACCTCCTCCGGCGTCGACCCGCGCTCGGGCATGCCCTGGAACACCGAGCCGTCACCGACCTCGTCCCAGGGCACGAGCGTGGGCAGCGGCGCCCACGGCGTGTGGCTCGAGACGAGGTCGATCTCGGCCATCACGGGCGCCCGGTCGGACGCCGCGAGCTCGAGCCGGTGCAGCGACGAGAGGACGTACTGGTCGGGCATGGGGGCATAGCTGAAACGCGGCCCGGCGTACCCGACGTTGAACTGGTCGTAGATCTGGTCGTAGCCGTAGAACGTGGAGCCCTCGGGCCACGCCTTCTCGTTCGCCGGCGCGTCGGCCACCGTGCGCCAGCCCGCCTCGCGGAAGGCACGCGCGAGCGTGAGCCGGTCGCCGGCGATGAGGGCGTCGTAGCGCTGCTGGTTGCCCACGTGCAGGCCCGACTCGAGGGTCGCGTGGGCGAGCCAGCTGGCGCCGCCGAACGTCGAGGACGTGAGGTACGCGCTGCGCGTCGACCAGCCGCGGGCGGCGAGCGACGCCGTGCCGGAATCCAGCACGCTCAGCACCTTCTGCGAGTAGGGCGCCCCCTCCACCGCGACGCGGCCGTAGCTCTCGACGAACGCGATGAGCACGTCCTTGCCGCGCAGACCGGCGAGCCGGTCCGCGGGTGCGACGTCGGCGAAGGCGTCGTCGGCGACGAGGGTCGCGAAGGCGGCAGGGTCGCGCAGTCCGTCGCCGACCTCGACCACGCGCTCGCCCGCGATCTGAGTGGCACTGGCCGAGGCAACGGGCCCGGCCGGCCCGAGCTGCGACCCGACCACGGCGAGCACTACCCAGGCGGCGGCGAAGGCGAGAGCGCCGCGCCGCGACCGCACCTGGTGCCGCGACACGATGCGCGCGAGGCGCACGCAGGCCATCGGCAGGGCGATCAGCAGCACGAGGATGAGCGCCCCGACCACGGTCAGCGCGATGGTCGCCCGCTGCTGGCCCACGGCCGAGCCGAGGACGCCGACGCCCGCGCCGAGGTAGCGCCAGTCGAAGACCGGGTCGAACGGCCTGCCGAGCGCGGCGAAGAACCCCATGTCGAGCAGGCGCACGACCGTGAGGAGGCCGAGCATCACCCCGACGACGACGGCCACGGGCGAGCGCAGCCTCGTCGGTAGCAGCAGTGCGAGCGCGACGAGCGCGACCAGCTCGAGAGGCAGTCGGAGGAAGGCGGACGCCGTGACGAGCTGGGCCTGGTCCGGCAGCAGCAGCGCCACCCACAGCAGCAGGAACGAGACGACGGTCAGCACCACTTCCACGACGCGGTGACGGGTGCGGGGAACCACCGGGAGCGGGCCGGCCGGCTCGCGCCGGTGCCGCCACAGCCACACCACGTCGCGCCCGAACGACTCCGCCAGCAGCACGATCGCGACGACCAGCCAGCCGACCACGACCGGCTGCGGCAGGGCGGCCGTCGCGGCGACGACGAGCACGATGCCCTGGACCGCTGCGACCACCTTGCGCCAGTACCTCGGCTGCAGCGGCCGCCGCATCCACGGCGCGAGCCACGTGGCCACGACGTACACGTAGCGGGCGAGCCCGATCACGAGGACCCACCAGCCGACCGTGCGGCCGACGTACGCCGACAGCACGAGCAGCAGGAAGGCGTCGACCTCCATGTCGAACCGGGCGCCGAGCGTCGGAGGCGGTGCGCGTGCGGCGGGCGAGCCATCCGTCGACGGCGTCGAGCGCGAGGGCCGCGAGGGTCACGAGCACCACGGCGGAGGGCGCGACCGTCGTCGACGACGACTGCACGGTGAGGGCGACGACGCCCGCGACGAGCGAGGCACGGACGAGGGTCACGAGGTCGGCCGGCCCGAGGCGCTCGAGGCCGCGCGACCGCATCGCCCGCACGAGAAGCGCAGCGGTCGCCACAGACACGGCGAGGCCGAGCGCCCAGGCGCGCGCGTCTATCCCCGCCACGGCGTCGAGCACGCCGAGCACCCCGGCGGAGACCACCGGTCCGGCCGCCGGGCCGAGCGGAACCCTGCGCACGCCGCCTCCGTTCCTGATACCAACGGGGACAACGTAGGTCGCCCCGCCCGAGAGCGCGGCAGGGCGGTGGGATTGGGTGGTGCCTGTGGGCGAGGAGCGGGCGTACTGGACGGCTGGCCCCGGCGTGGGCGAGATCCGGCTGGCGCACGTCCCTCTGCCCTCGTCCGACGAGGTCCGCGTGCGCACCATCGCGTCGGGCATCAGCCGCGGCACCGAGTCGCTGGTGCACCGCGGCGGCGTCCCGGAGTCGCTGCGCGCGTCGATGCGGGCGCCGTTCCAGGAGGGCGACCTCCCCGGTCCCGTGAAGTACGGCTACCTCAGCGTCGGCGTCGTCGAGGCCGGGCCGGCAGACCTCCTCGGCCGCCGAGTGTTCTGCCTGCACCCCCATCAGACGGCGTACGTCGTCCCCGCCTCCGTCGTGCACCTCGTGCCCGACGACGTCCCCTCCCGGCGCGCGGTGCTGGCCGGCACGGTCGAGACCGCGGTGAACGCCCTGTGGGACGCGGCGCCGCTCGTGGGCGACCGCGTCGCCGTCGTGGGCGCCGGGATGGTCGGGTGCGCGGTGGCACGCCTCCTCGCGCGCATCCCCGGCGTCGAGGTGACACTGGTCGACGTCGATCCCTCGCGCGCAGAGGCTGGCGGCGGCGCTCGGCATCGCCTTCGCCCTGCCCAGCGACGCACCGCGCGACCTCGACCTCGTCGTGCACGCCAGCGCGACCGGGGCGGGCCTGCAGCTCTCGCTCGACCTGCTCGCCGCCGAGGCCGAGGTGGTCGACCTCAGCTGGTACGGCGACACCCCCGTGCAGCTCTCGCTCGGCGAGGCGTTCCACCAGCGCCGGCTCGCGGTGCGCGCCAGCCAGGTGGGCACGATCGCGCGGGCGCGCGCGGGACGGCGTACCTATGCGGACCGGCTCGCCCTGGCCCTGGATCTCCTGCGCGACGACGCTTTCGACGCGCTGCTGACCGGCGAGTCGGACTTCGACGACCTGCCCGTCGTGATGCCGAAGATCGCGGACGGAAGCCTCCCCGCCATCTGCCACACCGTCACGTACGAGCGGAGCGCGTGATGTACAGCGTGACGGTGCGCGACCACGTGATGGTCGCCCACAGCTTCACCGGCGCCGTCTTCGGCCCGGCGCAGGCGCTGCACGGCGCGACGTTCGTCGTCGACGCCACCTTCCGGCGCGAGGCGCTCGACGCCGACAACATCGTGGTCGACATCGGCCGCGCCACCGAGGAGCTGCACCGCCATCCTCGGCGAGCTCAACTACCGCAACCTCGACGAGGTGCCGGAGTTCGAAGGGATCAACACCAGCACGGAGTTCCTTGCCCGGGTGGTCGCCGACAGGCTGGCCGACCGGGTTCATGCAGGCGCCCTCGGGGAAGGGGCCCGCGGTCTCGCATCGGTCGCTGTCACGCTGCACGAGTCGCACGTGGCGTGGGCCGGGTACGAGCGCGCACTGTGACGGGCACGTGAGCTCCGTGCACGTCGTCGTCCCGGCGCGGATCGACGACGTGGCCCTCGTCAGCGGTGGCAACGTGTACGACCGCCGCGTCATCGACGGTCTGCGCGCGCTCGGCGTCGACGTCCACGAGCACCACCTCGCGGGCACCTGGCCGCATCCCGGGGCGCAGGACGTGGCGGCGCTCGCCTCGCTCGTCGAGGGCGTTGAGGACGGCGGAACGCTGCTCGTCGACGGCATCATCGCCTCCGTCGCCCCCGAGGTGCTCGTGCCCGCCTCCACGCGGGTGCGGCTGGTCCCCCTCGTCCACATGCCGCTCGGCGCGGGTCTCCCCGACACGGTCGTACCGGACGCCGTACGCCGCGAGCGGGCGGTGCTGCACGCCGCGGCATCGGTCGTGGTCACCAGCACGTGGACGCGCGACCTCGTCGTCGAGCAGCACGGCGTCGACGCAGGCCGGGTCACGGTGGCCCGGCCGGGCACGGACGCCGCACGGGTCTCCCCCGGATCGGCAGCGGGCTCGCGGTTCGTCACCGTCGGAGCAGTCAGTCGCGCGAAGGGGCACGACGTCCTCGTCGACGCCCTCGTCGCGATCAGCGACCTCGACTGGACCTGCACGGTCGTCGGAAGCACCGGCCGCGATCCCGACCTCGTCGACGACCTGGCCAAGCAGGTGGCGCGCGCGGGCCTCGCCGACCGCGTGAGCTTCGCCGGCGTCCTCACGGGGAGTGCGCTCGACGACCTGCTCGTCGTGTCGGACCTCCTCGTGCACCCGTCCCGCGGCGAGACCTACGGCATGGTCGTCGCGGAGGCGCTCGCGCGCGGCCTCCCGGTGGTGGCGACGACGGCCGGCGGGCTGTCGACGACGCTGGGCGTGGATGCGGGCTCCCGCCCGGGAGTCCTTGTGCCACCTGGGGATCCCGACGCGTTGGCATCGGCGCTGCGCGTGTGGCTGAGCCACGACGACCTGCGCCCGGTGCTGCGCTCCCGCGCGTTCGAGCGGCGCCGCAGCCTGACCGGGTGGGATGCCACGGCGGCGGCGGTCGCGAGCGCGCTCGAGGCGGTGACCCGATGAGAGCCGTCCCGTGGGCGAAGGTCCGCGACGTGAGCGGCGTCGTGATCCTCGTGGTCGTGGTGGCGCGCGTCGGCCTCGGACCGTTCCTCGACGGCCTGCGCCAGGTCGATGTGCAGACCGTCGTCATCGCAGTGGTCGTCGCCGCGGTCACCACCAC
This sequence comes from uncultured Actinomycetes bacterium, assembly GCA_963843975.1. Lineage (GTDB taxonomy): Bacteria > Actinomycetota > Actinomycetes > S36-B12 > CAIYMF01 > Longivirga. The sequence continues at coordinate 1,795,739 of CAWJMG010000003.1, forward strand.
CTGCTGCGCCTGGCGCTGGCGCCTCGTCGCCCGCGGCCTCGGCATCGACGTGCCGCTCGGCGCGGGCGTCGCGGCGTACTACCGAGCCCAGCTGCTGAACTCGACCCTGCCGGGCGGCGTGCTCGGCGACGTACATCGCGGGCTCCTGCACGGCCAGGACGTCGGAGACGTGAACCGCAGCCTGCGTGCGGTCGCGTGGGAGCGTGCTGCGGGCCAGGCCGTGCAGATCACCCTCACCGTCGGCCTGCTGCTGGTGCTGCCCTCACCCGTGCGGTCGTCGGCGCCCTGGCTGGCACTGGCGCTGGTCGCGTTGGTCGTCGTGGCCGTGGTCCTCGCCCGGTCGGTCCCGGACGGCGGAACGTCCCGGGTCGGCCGCGTCGTGCGCGCGGCGCTGTCCGACGTCCGCCATGGCCTCCTGGCGCCGGGCGCGTGGCCCGGCGTGGTGCTCACCTCGGTCGTCGTCGTGGTCGGCCAGACCCTCGTGTTCGTCGTCGCGTCCCGCACCGTCGTCCCCGACGCCGATCTCGGCACCCTGGTGCCGCTCGCCCTCCTCGTCCTGCTCGCGATGGCGGTGCCGCTGTCGATCGGGGGCTGGGGGCCGCGCGAGGGCGTCGCCGCCTGGGCCTTCGGTGCGGCGGGCCTCGGAGCCGCCGCCGGAGTCATGACCGCGGTGGTCTACGGCGTGGTGTCGTTGGCGGCGTCGCTCCCGGGCGCGGTCGTCCTGGTGCTCGACCGCCGAGCCCGGGCCTCCGTCGTACGCCGACCGGCCACGACCGACCTCGCACCCGAGGGAGGTGCCGGCCGTGGCTGACCGTCCGTACACCCTGCTCAGCTGCAGCGTCTCGCTCGACGGCTACCTGGACGACGCGAGCGACCACCGGCTGCTGCTGTCGAACACCGCCGACCTCGACCGGGTCGACGCCGTGCGAGCCACCTCCGACGCGATCATGGTGGGGGCGGCGACGGTCAGGAACGACAACCCGCGCCTCCTCGTCCGCTCGGACGCCCGCCGGGATGACCGTGCAGCCCAAGGACTTCCGGCCACACCCACGAAGGTGACCGTGACGGCCGGCGGCCGCCTCGACCCCACCGCGCACTTCTTCACGCTCGGCGAGTGCGACAAGCTCGTCTACTGCCCCGGCGACTCCGCAGCCGTCGTCGCCGCGACGCTCGGCGACTGCGCCACCGTCGTCCCGACCGCGGCCGGGGCCGACGTCGACATGGCGTGGCTGTCGGAGGACCTCGCCGCCCGGGGTGTCCGCCGCCTCATGGTCGAGGGCGGCGGCACCCTGCACACCCAGTTCCTGACGGCCGGTCTCGCCGACGAGCTCCATCTCGTCGTCGCGCCGTTCTTCGTCGGCGACTCGCGGGCCCGACGGTTCGTCGGCGACGGCGACTTCCCGTGGACGACGGGTTCGCGGGCCACCCTGCACGACGTCTCGCGGATCGACGACCTCGTGCTGCTGCGCTACGCGCTCTCCGATCGGTTCGCGGGCGACTGAGGCCCGCTTCCACCCTCGGACCGAGTTGATCCGATACCCCCGGGGGTATACCGTGAGGTCATCACCGGCGCTCGTCGCGCCACGACACCTCGTGGAGGAACCCCCTATGTGCAGCCCCGCCACCTGCTCCCGCTGCGGCAAGGTCACCTGGTCCGGCTGCGGCATGCATGTCGATCTCGTGATGGCCAACATCACCGTCGACCGCCGCTGCACCTGCCGCTGACCGTTCCTGCCCGACGAGACGAGACGAGACCTCATGCACCCGGCACCCGCCCTGCCCGACGTCGTCATCATCGAGACGCCGAATCTCGGGGATCGCTCGTACGTCGTCCACCTCGACGGCCTCGCCGTCGTCGTCGACCCGCAGCGCGACCTCGACCGGGTCGAGGCCGTGCTCGCCGAGCACGGGCTCACCGTGACGCACGTCGTGGAGACCCACATCCACAACGACTACGTCTCGGGCGGTCTCGTCCTCGCGCGCCAGCTCGGTGCCGAGTACGTCGTGCCCGCCGGCTACACGCTCGCCTACGACGCCACCCAGCTCGGCGACGGCGAGAGCTTCGCCAGCGGCCGCATGGCCTGGCGCACGGTGCACACCCCGGGCCACACGCCGCAGCACCTCTCCTACGTCGTCGCGGTCGACGGCAAGGACTCAGCAGCCTTCACCGGCGGCTCGCTCCTGTTCGGGAGCGTCGGGCGCCCCGACCTCATCGGCCCGGACCACACGCACGAGCTCGCGCACGCCCAGTGGCACAGCGTCCGTCGGCTCACCACCGAGGTCGAGCCCGACGCCGCCGTGTTCCCCACCCACGGCTTCGGCTCGTTCTGCAGCGCCAGCGCCACGGTCGGCCTCGAGTCGACCATCGGCCAGCAGGCCGCGGCCAACCCGGCGTGCACGGTCGACGAGGACGAGTTCGTCGCCGAGCTGATCGCGGGCCTGGACGCCTACCCGGCCTACTACGCGCACATGGGCCCGGCGAACCAGGCCGGCCCCGGGCCGATCGACCTGTCCCTGCCCGAGCGGGCCGACGCCGCAGAGCTTCGCCGACGCATCGACGCCGGCGAGTGGGTCGTCGACCTCCGGTCGCGTCGCATCTTCGCCGAGGGGCACCTGCGCGGCACGCTGTCGTTCGACGGGGACGGCAACGCCGTCACCTATCTCGGCTGGGTCATCCCCTGGGGCACGCCGCTCACCCTGCTGGGCGACACCCCTGAGCGCGTCTCGGCCATGCAGCGCGAGCTCGTGCGCATCGGCATCGACCGGCCTGCCGCCTTCAACGACGGCGCCCCCGTCGACTGGGCGCTGGACCCCTCGGACGTCACGTCGTACCGGCGGGCGGACTTCCGCGAGCCTCGACGCGGCGCTCGCCGACAACCCCGACCTCATCGTCGTCGACTCGCGACGTCGGACCGAGTGGCAGGACGGGCACGTGACCGGTGCCCGGCACGTGCCACTGCACGAGCTCACGGCCCGGGCAGACGAGATCGCTACCTGGGCGCGCGCTGCGGCCCACGCGGGGCGCGACGCCACGGTGTGGGTGTACTGCGGCTCGGGCTTCCGCGCCTCGGCCGCCTCCTCCATCCTCGAGCGCGCCGGCCTCACCGTCGTCCACGTCGACGCGGATGTCGCCACCGCTCGAGTGATCCGCGCATGGACTCCCGCCGCGGAGGTCGTGCATGCGACCCTCGGTGCGGCCTACGCCGACTGAGGAGTGACATGGACTCATCCGACCTGCCGACCGTCGACGCCGCCGAGGCCCTGCGCCTCGTGTGCGACGGCGCGGTCCTCCTCGACGTGCGCGAGCCGGCCGAGTGGGACGCCGGGCACGCGCCCGACGCCCAGCACGTTCCGCTCGGTGCCCTGCCGACCAGCGGCTTCGCCCCCGCCCCCGGCAGCCGCGTGCTCGTCATCTGCCGCAGCGGCAACCGCTCGAAGTCCGCGACGGCGCATCTGATCTCGCTCGGCATCGACGCTTGGAACGTCGCCGGCGGCATGGGCGCCTGGCAGGCGTCCGGCGGCGTCGTCATCGACGCGGAAGGCGCGCCGGGCCGCGTGGCCTGAGCGTCGTCACCCACCCCGTGCCCCTCCTGCTGCCGATCGCCGCCGGCCTCGCGCTCGGCGCGGTCATGGGCCTGCTCGGTGGTGGCGGCGGCGTTCTCGCGGTCCCGATGCTGCTGGCGCTCGGACTCTCGCTCGACGCGGCAGCCACGACGTCCCTGGTCGTCGTGGGGGTGGGCGCCGCAGCAGGCCTGGCCACGCACGCCCGGAGCGGTCGCGTCGACTGGGTGATCGGGCTGATGTTCGGAGCCCTCGGCTCCGCGGGCGCCATCGCGGGGTCGCGGCTCGCGTTCGCCGTGGACGACCGGGTGCAGCTCGCCGGCTTCGTGGTGCTGCTCGCGCTCGCGGCGTACGGCATGCTCCGTCGCCGCTCCGACGGTCCGGTGCCGGAGGACGACGGTCAGCCGCTGCCCGATCCCAACTGGGCCGTGGTCGTGCTCCTCGCCTCGGGTGTCGGGCTCGTGACCGGCTTCTTCGGCGTCGGGGGTGGCTTCATCGCCGTGCCGGCCCTGGTGCTGGCGCTGAAGATGCCGATGCGGCGTGCGAGTGCGACAGCCCTCGTCGTCATCCTCGTCAACGCGACCGTCGCGTTCCTCGCCCACGGCACCGCGCATCTCGACGGCGGCCTCACCGCGATCGTCGCGGCCGGGACAGCGGTCGGAGCCGTGCTCGGCGCCGTGCTCCAGCCGCGGATCCCGTCGGCGGCGCTGCAGCGGACGTTCGGCGTCCTGCTGCTCGTGGTCGCGGCGTACCAGACTGCCCAGCTCGTCCTGGCCTGAGCGGCTCCGGCTCCTCCCCGCCCGTCTCCGTATACCCCTAGGGGTATGTTGGCAGCATGGCATCCACCACCGGTTCCACGTCGTCGACCCACCGCGTGCGCACGTGGCACCCCGGATGGATGGGAGTCGTGCTCGGCACCGGGGGCGCTGCGGTGGCGTCCCTCGTCGATCCCCTCCCCGGCACCCGAATCGACGAGGTGATCGGCGCGGCTCTCGCAGCGCTCGCGACCGTCGGCCTCCTCCTGCTCGTCCCGTACGCCGTCCGCCTGCGTCGGCACCGTGACGCCGCGTCGGCGGACCTCGGCAATCCCGGCCTGGGCGCGATGTACGGGACGGTGCCGGCGGCACTGCTGATCGTGGGTATCGCCCTGGCACTACTCGGGATCCTGGGGTGGCTGCCGGCGGGAGTCGCGTGGGTGTCCGCGGCGCTGGTGGCCTCGGGCGTCGTGCTCGCGCTCGTCGTCGGCGTCGGGTTCTTCTCCCGCGTCGTAGCGCACGAGCAGCTCCCGGTTCCCGCGATCTCCGGCGCCTGGTTCATCCCGATCGTGGTGCTCGTCCTCGTGCCGAGCGGCGTCGCCCGGTCCATCGCCCTGCAGCCGACCTGGTCGTCCACGACTGCGCTCGCGCTCGCCACCGCCGCCTGGGGCGCCGGCCTGGTCCTGTTCCTCCTGCTGGCACCCGTGATCGCGTGGCGCCTCATCACCGCACCCATACCCCCGCCGCACATGGCTGCGTCGTGGTGGATCTGGCTGGCCCCCGCGGGAGCGGGGGGCCTCGGCCTCATCGCGCTCTCACGGCTCGCCGCCACTGTCCTCGGCCAGCCCGTGGCCGGTGTCGCGCCCACCTTCGGCCTCCTCGGCGCGAGCATGCTCTGGGGATTCGCCGTGTGGTGGGCGGTGTTCGCCGGCGCCGTCGTGCGCCGGACCGCGCGCGCGCAGGGCGGCCTGCCCTTCCACCTGGGCAGCTGGGGCTTCGCGTTCCCCACCGCGGCGGTGGCCGCGCTCACGATCGAGCTCGGACATGCTTGGGGGTCGCCGTTCCTGTCCGTCGTCGGCGCCGTCGGGTGGCTGGCGACGCTGCTCGTGTGGGGGCGGCTTGCCGCCCAGACGGTGGCCGGGGTGCGGTCCGGCGCGATCTTCACCCGCTGACGTCGAGCACCTTGTGCAGAGCATCACCGGCGCCGCTGCCTGACTGAGGCTGTCCTAACCGTATACCCCTGGGGGTATGGTGATCAGAGTGCGCAGCGCCGCGCACCTTGCGTCGAGGAGCACCAGACATGGCACGCGTCGTCGTCCTGGGAGCCGGGATCTCCGGCCACACCGCAGCCCTCCACCTGCGCCGGCTGCTGGGCAAGCAGCACGAGGTCGTGGTGGTCTCCCCCAACTCGAACTGGAACTGGATCCCGTCCAACATCTGGGTCGGAGTCGGCCGGATGTCGGCGGAGGACGTGACGTTCAAGCTCGCGCCCGTCTACAAGAAGAAGGGCATCACGTACCACCAGGCCAAGGCCGTGGCGCTGTGGCCCGAGGGCGACGAGACGTCCGACAAGCCCAAGGTCGAGATCGAGTGGACCGCGCCCGGCAAGACCGGGCACGTCGAGCGCATCGAGTACGACTACGTCATCAACGCCACCGGGCCCAAGCTCAACTTCGGCGCGACGCCGGGTCTCGGCCCGGATGGCCACACCTACTCCGTCTGCACCTACGGCCACGCCGAAGAGGCCGCCAAGGCCCTGCAGGCCGTGATCGCCAAGCTCAAGCGCGGCGAGAAGCAGCGCCTGGTGATCGGGGTCGGCCACGGCACCTGCACGTGCGAGGGCGCGGCGTTCGAGTACACGTTCAACGTGGAGCACGAGCTCCGCGCGGCCGGGGTACGCGACCTCGCCGAGATCGTCTACTTCACCAACGAGTACGAGCTCGGCGACTTCGGCGTCGGCGGCCTGACCTTCAAGCAGGAGGGCTTCGTCACCACCAGCCAGCTCTGGACCGAGTCGCTGTTCGTGGAGCGCGACGTCCGCTCCATCACACGTGCGCACCCGACCAAGATCGAGGACGGCCGGCTCTACTACGAGACGCTCGACGGCGGAGACGGCGTGCTCGACTTCGACTTCGCGATGCTGCTCCCGCCGTTCCGCGGCGTCGACCTGCAGGCCTTCGCGCGCGACGGCAGCGACATCAGCTCCGAGATCTTCGCCCCGAGCGGCTTCCTCAAGGTGGACGCCGACTACACCCCGAAGAAGTACGACGAGTACCGCGCCGAGGACTGGCCGAGCACCTACCAGAGCCCGAAGTACGCCAACGTCTTCGGCATCGGCATCGCCTTCGCGCCGCCGCACCCGATCTCGGTCCCGCGCACCAGCCCGAAGGGCACCGTGATCTCCCCCGCGCCGCCGCGCACGGGCATGCCGTCGGGGCTCATGGGCAAGGCGGTCGCGCAGAGCATCGCCGACATGCTGAGCGGCAAGGCGACCAAGCCGGAGCACACAGCGTCGATGGCGGACATGGGTGCCGCGTGCGTCGCGAGCGCGGGGGCCGGCTTCACGAAGGGCACCGCGGCCTCGATGACGATGTACCCCGTCGTCCCCGACTACGCCCGCTTCCCCGGCTACGGCCGCAGCCTCGACGACACCACCGGCGAGATCGGTCTCGCCGGCCACTGGATGAAGAACCTGCTCCACCACATGTTCATCTACAAGGCGAAGGGCCTGCCCGGCTGGTCCTTCATCCCGGAGTGAGCTGACGATGACCGAGAACCCGAGCACCGAGCCCGTATCCCCCGTGGAGGTGCCGCTCGCCGTCACGCTGGCGCCGGCCCCCACCGACAAGACCCTGCGGCAGCGCACCTCGCTGCCGGTGCAGGGGTTCCGCTTCGCGGCGGTCTCCCTGCGCATGCTGAAGATGATCCGCAAGTCGCACCACTGAGGGAGCAGACGTGCGCGCCGCAGAATGGGACGCCCGCTACGCCGCCGTGGACCGCGTGTGGTCCACCGGTCCGAACGTGTTCGTCGAGGAGAACTGCGCGGTTCTACCCCCTGCCCGCGCCCTCGACGTCGCCGGCGGTGAAGGGCGCAACGCGCTGTGGCTCGCCGACCGCGGCTGGGAGGCGACCGTCGCAGACTTCTCGGCGGTCGCCCTCCAGCGCGCGGCGCACCTGTGGGACCACCGCGTCGATCCGGCTGGACGCCTGCACGTACGCCAGGTCGACGTCGTCGCAGAGCCGTTGGGCGACAAGGAGTTCGACCTCGTCGTGGTGTGCTACCTGCAGATTCCCGCAGAGAAGAGGCGCCAGACCCATCTCTCGGCAGCCGCCGCCGTCGCGGCGGGCGACACCCTGCTCGTCGTGGCTCATCACACCGACAACCTGACCGAAGGCGTCGGCGGCCCGCAGGACCCTGCGGTCCTCTTCGCGGAGGGCGACGTCGTCGCCGACCTCGCAGGTTCAGGGCTGGTCGTGGAGACCGCGGTGAAGGCGCCGCGGAGCGTCGAGGTGGACGGCGCCGAGGCCTGGGCGTACGACGCCGTCGTGCTCGCCCGTCGTCCGCTCTGACGATCAGGCGAGGGACAGGAAGAGCTTCTGCAGCTGCTCGGCGACGGCGTCGGAGTCCTGGTCGCCGGCGACGACGCACTCGCGCAGGCTGGTCGAGATCAGCTGGAACGCCGCTCGGTCCACGGCCTTGCTGGACGCCGCGAGCAGTGTGACGACGTCCGAGCAGGAGCGGCCGTCCTCGAGCATCGCGATGGCACCGCCGAGCTGGCCCTGGGCGCGCTTGAGCCTGTTGACCACGGACTGCACGGCCTTCTGGTCGGCCACGACGTGCTGGGCGGCCGGGGTCCCCGGTACTGCGGTCACGGCGTCCTCCTGGCGATGGGTGGTAGCGACCACTATACCCCCGGGGGTATAGTGGTCGCTACCACCCAGACGATGCGAGGGAGACCACGAGATGTGCCGACAGGTGAGCTGCCGACGTTGCGGCAAGGCGACGTGGGCCGGCTGCGGCCAGCACGTCGACCAGGTGATGCGCGGCGTGCCGAAGTCCCAGCGCTGCGCCTGCCCGCCCGTGCAGAAGAAGTCCCTCGTCGACCGCATCTTCGGTCGCTGACGTACTCCGCGCGACGAAGCCCCGGTCCACACGGACCGGGGCTTCGTCGTGGGGAGTACTCGTCAGGCTGCGGCCGCCACGGCTGACCGCGCGTCACCGGTGATGCGGGTGCGGACGTCGACGCCCATGTGCGTGAGCACCTTGGTGACGCTGTCGCAGACGTCTCCGGCCACGACGGTGCCGACCCCGTGGTCGCGCATGAAGCGCACGACGCGGGTGTGGTGGGGGCCGGCGACGTCCACGCCGTACGAGGTGTCCCAGTCCACGACGTGCTCGGCCCAGTCGACGACCTCGCCGTCGACGACCGCGCAGGTGGCGACGGTGTGGACCCTCCCGAGGGGCAGGTCCTCGACCATGCCGTCGGCGCTGACAGGGACGCAGTACGTGGTGGTGGTCATGACCTCTCCAGCCGTTCGACGCTGTTATTGAGATCCTGTCTCAATAACTTCACCCTACTCCCGCGAGCGGGTCGACGGCGGTCGACCGGACCTACGTCACACCGGGCGGGAGGAGCCGGCGCACCGCGCGCACAGGCCGAACACCTCGAGCGTGTGGCTGACGTCGGTGAAGCCGTGGCTCGCCGCGGTCGCGTTGGACCAGCGTTCGACCACCTTGCCGACGATCTCGATCGTCAGCCCGCAGTCGCGGCAGACCAGGTGATGGTGGTGGTCCGGCGTGCAGCTGCGGTACACCGCCTCGCCGTCCGCCCGGATGATGACGTCGACGTCGGGCTTCTGTGCGAGCGCGCGCAGCGTCCGGTAGACCGTCGCCCGCCCGACCCGGTCCCCCGACGCGCTGATCGCGTCGTGGATCTCCTGGGCGGACCGGAAGTCGTCGAACGACGCGAGCGCATCGACGACGAGCTGCCGGGGGCGCGTGCGTCGCTGGCCGATGCTCACGTGCATCCGATCGAGGTCACAGCCCGCGACGGTCGCGGAGCTCCGCCCCATGATCGCGCACCGGACGAGACGGGGTGTGCGCTCGGCGGGCGTCAGGCGTGGGCGTGGACCTTCGCGCGCAGGTCGACCATGAACGCGACGCTCGACTGCGGGGAGTCCGGCGCGATGAGCGACGACGCGAGGTGCGCCGCGCGCATGCCGTCGTGCCAGGCGAGGCAGGCCGTGACGCCGCACGCGACCTCGTGGCGGCTGGTGCGGCCGCGCAGGAGCCGCATGCTCGGCGAGACCAGCGTGGTGTCGCAGACCGAGCACGTCCATCGAGCGGGCATCGCGACCTCCGGGGTCCTGGCGGGGCGCCTCCGGGCGCCCTCGTTGGGCCATGCGGGTGACAGCACATCATCCGAACGGCCGATGGGTGCCCGGCCGACGGCGGTGGAGAGCGAACCCTGAGCGGATCCGTCCACACCCTTGACGTTTGCCCCCTTCGCGGGCAGTATCTACAACCTTATGGTTGTAGATCAGAGGGGCGATGCCGAGGTCGACCGGCTGTTCCACGCGCTCGCCGACGCCACGCGTCGCGACATCGTGCGGCGGGTCCTCGTCGGCGAGCACTCGGTGTCGGAACTGGCCCGCAGCTACCCCATGAGCGTGACCGCCGTCCAGAAGCACGTCGCCGTCCTCGAGGAGGCGGGGCTCGTGTCCCGACGCAAGCACGGAAGGGAGCAGCGCGTGACCGGGGAGCCTGACGCGCTCGCGAAAGCACGCGCCCTGCTCGACGCGTACGAAGAGCTCTGGCGCGCACGGTTCGACCGCATGACAGACGTACTGGCTGACGACGATGGAGGACGACGATGAGCGTGACCGCGATCGACAAGGACCTCGAGGCTCTGACCATGACGGTCACGGCCGAGTACGACGTGACGGCAGAGCGGGCCTGGCAGCTCTGGGCCGACCCGCGCCAGCTCGAGCGGTGGTGGGGACCGCCGGTCTACCCGGCCACCGTGGAGGAGCACGACCTGCGCCCGGGCGGGAAGGTCACGTACTTCATGACGGGGCCGACGGGCGACACCCCGCACGGCTACTGGGACGTCGTCGAGGTGTCGGCACCGCGACTGCTCGTGGTGCAGGACGGCTTCGCAGCAGACGACGGCACCCCGATCGAGGGCATGCCCAGCACCCGCATGCAGGTGGACATCACCGACCGCGCCGGAGGCGTCACCGTGACCGTCACCTCGACGTTCGCCTCGCTCGAGGCGCTCGAGCAGCTGCTCGGGATGGGCATGGAGGAGGGCCTGCGCGAGGCCATGGGCCAGATCGAGGCGATCCTCGCCGCCTGACGCCGTACGACGCTCAGCGCTGGACGGCCCAGTCGTCGCCGGCGGCGAGGCGCAGCTCGAGCAACGTGGCGAGCGCGACCGACTCGCCGTCACGGCCGCCGATGCCGGCCTGCAGCCGCGGCTCGTCGGGCCGGAGGGTCACCCCGGCGAAGCGCGACCGCATGCTCTTCGGCGCGCTGAGCACGTACATCTCGCCGTCCTCGGCGATGCCGAGCGAGCCGTCACGCCGGAGGTACCAGCCGACGAGGCCGCTCGCGTAGGTGTCGCGCGAATCGCCGGCGCGCACGCGCAGCGGCGTGGTCGCGAGGCCGCGGCTCCGGGCCTCGGTGACGAAGCCGGCCACGAGGGCGCGGGCCTGCTCGACCTCGGCGGCCCGGTTGCGCGCAGCGCGCGCGGCCTGGGCGTCGGCTGCCTCGCGGCGCCGTGCCTGCCAGTCGTCGTCCGTCCCGGTCACGACGGTGAAGCCGTCGCGGCCGTCAGATCGAGAGGAACTGCAGGTAGCCGATGAGCGAGCCCACGGCGGCGGCGACGAAGAACGCGACGAGGGGGCCCCAGGCCAGGATCGGGTTGGTCATGCCCCCATCCTGGCGCGACCGCTCCCCCGGCGCTGCACGAACCCCGCGTGACGTTCGCCGCCTCAGCCGGCGAGGGCCGCGGCGACGACCGCACGCGCCTCGTCCTGGACGGCGGCGAGGTGCTCCGGGCCCTTGAACGACTCGGCGTACAGCTTGTAGACGTCCTCGGTGCCCGACGGGCGCGCGGCGAACCACGCGTTGTCCGTCTGCACCTTGAGGCCGCCGAGCGAGGCGCCGTTGCCGGGCGCGGTGGTCAGCGTGGCCGTGATCGGCTCCCCCGCCAGCGTCGTCGCCGTGACCTGGTCGGGCGAGAGCTTGGCGAGGATCGCCTTCTGCTCACGCGTCGCCGGCGAGTCGATGCGCGCGTAGGCCGGCTCTCCGTACTGCTCGGTGAGGCCGCGGTAGTGCTGCGACGGCGACGAGCCCGTCACGGCCTGGATCTCCGATGCGAGCAGGGCGAGGATGATGCCGTCCTTGTCGGTGGTCCACACTGAGCCGTCGCGCGTGAGGAAGCTCGCGCCGGCGCTCTCCTCGCCTCCGAACGCCACCGAGCCGTCGAGCAGCCCGGGCACGAACCACTTGAAGCCGACGGGCACCTCGAGCAGCCGCCGGCCGAGACCGGCGACGACTCGGTCGATCATCGACGAGCTCACGAGCGTCTTGCCCACGGCGGAGTCGGGGCTCCACCCGTCGCGGTGCGCGTAGAGGTAGTGGATCGCGACGGCCAGGAAGTGGTTGGGGTTCATGAGGCCCCCGTCCGGCGTCACGATGCCGTGCCGGTCGGAGTCGGTGTCGTTGCCGGTCGCGATGTCGAACTCGTGCTGCTTGGCGATGAGGCTGGCCATCGCCGACGGCGACGAGCAGTCCATCCGGATCTTGCCGTCCCAGTCGAGCGTCATGAAGCGGAACGTCGGGTCGACGTCCGGGTTCACGACCGTGAGGTCGAGGTCGTAGCGCTCCCCGATGGCTCCCCAGTAGCCCACGCTCGCGCCGCCCAGCGGGTCGGCGCCGATCCGCACGCCCGCACGGCTGATCGCCTCGAGGTCGACGACCTTGCCGAGCTCGCCGACGTACGCGTCGAGGAAGTCGTAGGTGCCCGGCGCGCGGTTCGCGAGGCTCACGCGCTTCACACCCGCGAGGCCGGCGCGCAGCAGCTGGTTGGCGCGGTCCTGCACCCAGCCCGTGATCTCGGTGCCCGCGGGGCCGCCGTCCGGCGGGTTGTACTTGAAGCCGCCGTCCGGCGGCGGGTTGTGCGACGGCGTGACGCAGATGCCGTCGGCCTTCGCCCCGCGTGCGTTGGCGACGAGGATCGCGCGCGACACCGACGGCGTGGGCGTGTAGCCGCCACGCGAGTCGACGAGCACGTCGACGTCGTTCGCCAGCAGAACCTCGAGGGCGCTGACCGTCGCGGGCTCGGACAGGGCGTGCGTGTCGGCGCCGAGGAACAGCGGGCCGTCGATGCCCTGGCTCGAGCGGTACTCGCAGATCGCCTGCGTCGTGGCGAGGATGTGGTCCTCGTTGAAGCTCGCCGAGAACGCCGACCCGCGGTGGCCGCTGGTGCCGAACGCGACGCGCTGGCCCGGGTCCTCCGGGTCGGGGTGCACGGTGAAGTACGCCGTCACCAGCTTGGCGACGTCGACCAGGTCAGCGGACGTGGGCAGCTGCCCGGCGCGGGGATCGCTCATGCAGAGATCCTGGCAGGACTCGTGTGCCGTGGGTGCTAACCCACCCGATCTGGATGCGCTAACGGGCGGTTGCGCGGCCGTTCGGGCATCCAGATCGGAGCGAGGGCTCAGATCCCGAGCATCTTCTTCATCTGGTCGGCGACCGTGGTGATGGCCTTGGTCGGGTTGAGTCGCGAGAGCCGGTCGAGCATCTTCGCGTCGCTGCCGATGAGCAGGCGTGGCTTGCCCGCTGCCAGCGCGTCCACGATCTGGCGGGCGGCGTCGTCCGGAGCGGTGGTCTTCGGTGGCTTGCCGCTCGCCATCACCTTGTCCATGTTCGGCACCTCGACGCCGGAGTTTCCGGTGATGTTGGTGCCGACGCCGCCCGGGAACACCACGGTCACGGCCACGCTCGTGCCGCGCAGCTCGGCGTACAGCGTCTCGGTCAGCAGCTTCACGGCGCCCTTGCTCGCGCCGTAGGCGCCCTGGCCGGGGACGGGCACGAGCCCGCCCATGCTGGAGACGTTGAGCAGCGCGGCCGACGGCCGCTCCTTCAGATACGGGATGAACGCCATGTCCATGTAGAGGGTGCCCCAGAAGTTCACGGCCATGACCTTCTCGATCTCCTCGACCGCGAGGTCCTCGACATGGACGAACCGCTGGATGATGCCGGCGATGTTGAGGATCCCGTCGACCTGGCCGTGGGTCGCGATCACCTGCGCGGGGAGGGCCTCGACCGCTGCGCGGTCCGCCACGCTCAGGGCGTGCGTCGTGAGGAAGCCCTCGGGCGCCTTCGCCAGCGCGACGGTCTCGGCGAGCCCTGCCTCGCTCAGGTCCACGGCAGCCACGCGCGCGCCGCGGCGCAGCAGCTCGAGGGTGACCTCACGGCCGATCCCGTTGCCCCCGCCGGTGACGACGAAGACCTTCTCTGCGACCTGCATGACGATCCACCTTCTCCGAGCTCGTGGACGCGCCTGTCACGGCGGGCCCTACGTCCACCGTAGGCACGCCGTGCTGCAGAGTCCTTCCCACCCGGACGACTGGGCGCCCTCGACGAGGGCGCCCAGGCGCGTCGTCGTCACCTGCCGGACGGCACTCCGGCGTACGGGTCGACCGCCGGCGGACGGCGCGAGCCGGAGGAGGAGCCCCGACCCTTCCGGCCGGCAGCACCGCGCGCCCTGCCCGACAGCACCAGGAGCAGCGGCGTGGCGACGAACGTCGAGGACAGCGTGCCGATCACGAGGCCGAGCAGCAGCGCCAGGGCGAAGTCGCCCAGCGAGTCGCCACCGAGGAGAACCAGCGCGCCGAGGATCACCATCGCGCCGATGCCGGTGTTGATCGTGCGCGGCACCGTCTGGAGCACCGCCTCGTTGGCCACCTGCGCGAGTGGCTCCCCCGGTCTGTCGCGGATGCGTTCGCGGATCCGGTCGAAGACCACTACGGTGTCGTTCACGCTCAGGCCGATGATCGTGAGCAGTGCAGCGATGAACACGCCGTCCACGGGCTTGGACCACCACGCGAAGACGCCGACGACGAGCAGCACGTCGTGCAGGAGCGCGAGCACCGCCGCAGCGCCGAACGTCCACCGGAAGCGGTAGGCGAGATACGCCATCTGCGCGAGCAGCGCGACGCCGAGGGCGATGAGCGCCTTCGTCCGGAGCTCCTCTCCGATGGTCGGCCCGATGAGCTCGTCCCTGACCTTCTCGACGTCGCCGCCGATCGCGGCGAGAGCGTCCTGCACCGACTGCGCCTGGTCGTTGTCGATCGGGTCCGTGCGCACCGTGATGCGCTCGGCGCCGTCCGCGCCGGTCGAGGTCTGCACGACCGCGCGCGGCAGACCCTCGGACGTGAGGATGTCGCGTGCCCGGTCGACGTCGACCTGCTGGCTCGTGGAGTACTCCAGCAGGCGGCCGCCGGTGAACTCCACTCCCAGGTTGAGCCCCTTGATCACGACGCCCGCCAGAGCGACGACGACGAGAACGCCTGAGATCGACAGCCACAACGCCTTGCGCCGCATCAGGTCCGGGCCGCTGCGCTCGAGCCACGCACGCAGCCGGCCGTTGCCCGTGATGCCCGACCACCGCGGCCGGCGTACGACGAACTGTCGCCGGACGAGCCACTCGCTCAGCACCCGCGCGACGACGAGCGCCGACACCATGGAGGCGAGGACACCGATGCCGAGCGTGACGCCGAAGCCCTTCACCGGCCCGGACGCGAGGTAGAACAGCAGGCCCGCGGCGAGAAGCGTCGTCACGTTGGAGTCGAGGATCGCGCTCCACGCCTTGTCGAAGCCGGTCCGCAGAGCGCGCCTCAGCGCGGTCTCCTCCGAGCCGTTCCTCGAGGCGCGGCCTTCGGCGTACGCCTCGCGGGCCCGTTCGAACACGAGAACGTTGGCGTCGATCGCGAGACCGATGGCGAGGACGAAGCCGGCAAGGCCGGGCAGGGTCAGCGTGGCGCCGAGCGCGACGAGGACCGAGTACGAGATGAGGCTGTACGACGCCAGAGCGACGCTGGCCGCAAGGCCCACGAGGCGGTAGACGACGGAGATGTAGAGCGCCGTCAGGGCGAGACCGATGATCGCGGCCTGCACCGAGGCCTCGATCGCCTCCGCACCGA
This sequence comes from uncultured Actinomycetes bacterium, assembly GCA_963843975.1. Classification (GTDB taxonomy): domain Bacteria; phylum Actinomycetota; class Actinomycetes; order S36-B12; family CAIYMF01; genus Longivirga. The sequence continues at coordinate 1,811,269 of CAWJMG010000003.1, forward strand.
GGGTCGGGCCGACAGTGCGCTGCTCGACGACCTCGACGTCGAGGGGCAGCGAGCCGCCGCGCACGAGGGCCGCGAGCTCCTGGGCCTCCTGGGTGGTGAAGGTGCCGGTGATCTGGGTGCCGCCGCCCGCGATGCCGACGCCGCACGAGATCGAGGGGTCGACCTGCGGCGAGGAGATGATCGCGCCGTCGAGCACGATCGCCACCCGGCGCGACGGGTCGCCCGGTGCGGCGCAGGCGGCGTCGGCCGTCACCTGCTGCCAGGCGTCCACACCTTCACCGCCGAAGTCGAGCGTCACGAACCAGCCGGCACCCTGCGACGGATCGGTCCCAGCTACGGCGTCTGCGATCTTGTCGCCGGTCAACGCAGGGGGGCCGAGCCGCAGCACCTGGCCCGACTCGTCGGCGATGAGCGTCTCGCCCGCCCCCGGCTTGTCACCCTCCGCCGCGATGCCCGCGACGGGGTGCACGGTGAGCTGAGCGGTGCGGCCGATCGTGTCGGCGGCCTCGCGCGGGTCCTGGACGCCGGGCAGCTCGACGATGATCCGTGTGTCGCCCGACCGGGCGAGCGTCGGCTCGGAGACGCCGAGCGCGTCGACGCGCTTGCGCAGCACCTCGAGGACGCGGTCGGTCGACTCGGCATCCGCGACGGTGGCGCCGGTGTCGCGCGTCTCGAGCACGATCTGGGTGCCGCCGCGCAGGTCGAGGCCGAGCCGCACCGGGCTGGTGACGGCGAAGAACAGCGCCCCGGCGATGATCACCCCGGCTGCGAGGGCACGCAGCAGCATCGACTTCCGCTCGCGCGCGCCGGCGTCCTGCTGCGTTCGCGTCGCGCTCATCGGTCGCACCGCGCGCACATGCGCCGCAGCGGGTCGGAGAGGACGAGCGCGGACGGCAGTTGGGTGGAGCAGCGCAGGCAGGTGCCGTAGCGGCCGTCGGCGAGCCGGTGGAGCGCGTCGGCGACGTCGGACGCCTCGTGCTCCGCAGCGTCGAGCGAGCGGAGCGCCGCCATGAGCGGCTCCTGCACGCCCGGGTCGGACACGTCGGAGGTCTCGCTCAGCACGTCGAGCACGGCGGTCGCGCCCGCCATCTGCTCGTCGAGCTCGAGACCGCGAAGCGCCAGGCGCGTGCGCACGCTGTCGAGGTCGGAGGCCGACAACGGCCGGTGGGTGACGGGGGCGGGCATTGCTTCTCCCGGGAGGGACGACGGCGGGGACGCCGCAGGCACGCCGCGCGGCAGCGCGGTCGACATGCAGGACGGAGGTGAGGACGGTCGCGGGCTGGTGCGCGGACTCCTCGTGGAGCACCGACGGGTGCGTCGTCATGACGCCGGGTCAGTGCTGGGCGGCGGTGAGCCTCAGCAGCAGACCGGCGCGGGCGGTGCGCGCGGGCCTACGGTGCCGGGCGAACGCCACGACGCCGCGCCGGCCATCCGGCGTACGGCGACGAGCAGGCAGAGGCCCGCGAGCAGGAGCAGCGCCGCAGCGCTGACCGCAGCGGGCACGGGCCCGGGTCCGCCGTAGGTGCGATGCGATGCCGTCGAGCCGAGCGCCGACGAGTGAGCCGTGCGCACAGCGGCATGGTCGAGCGTGCCCGAGGCGGCGGCGTAGGACGCTGGAGAGGACGTGGCGGGCAGGACGGATGCGGCACCGGTGGGCGACGCGATGCCCAGGCTCGAGGTGAGCGCCAGGAGCACGCCGAGGACGGCGGCCCCGAGGGCTGCGCGACGTCGGCTGGGCTGGCTCACCCGTCCAACGTACGTGAAGAACGCGCGAGCACCAATCAGGTTCACCGCCGACCGTGCTCGGGGCACGGAACCGTGATCGCTCCTAGGGTGTCCCCATGGAGTTGCAGGTCAACGTGCACGGCGAGCCGCTCGAGGTGTGCAGCCTCGAACCCCTCACGGGCTTCTACCGCGACGGCTACACCACCACCGGGCCCGAGGACGTCGGCTCGCACACGGTGTGCACGGTGGTGACGGCGGAGTTCCTCGAGCACCAGAAGCAGATCGGCAACGATCTCGCGACGCCGATGCCGCAGTACGGCTTCCCTGGCCTGAAGCCGGGTGACCGATGGGCCGTGTGCGCGTCGCGGTGGTTCCAGTCGTACGCCGCCGGTGCGCCAGCACCAGTCGTGCTCCGCGCGACCAACATCGCCGCGCTCGACCTCGTGCCGGAGGACGCGCTGTTCGCCGTCGCCGCGGACGCGCCCGACGACGCGTCGTCCTTGCTCGACTGAGGCCCGTCAGGCCGTGCGGCGGGCGTGCAGCACGGTGTCGTTGATCTCGACGCCATGACCCTCGGGGTGGGTCGCCGGGCGCGGTCGGGCCTCGGCCACGATCACCTCCCACTCCCCCGGCCCGTCGGCCAGATCCGCCGCGAGCTCGTCTGCCGTGAAGAACAGGTCGGGGTACGGCGGGCGCGGCACGACGCCGATGTCGCTCGGGTGGTGGGCACCGACGACGAACGAGCCACCGACCGCGACCGCGTCGGCCAGGCCGGCGTAGACCGTGCGCCGCTCGCCGGGCGGGAGATGCACGAAGGCGACCGTGACGAGGTCGAAGGCCTGCTCGGGCGGCGCCCAGGCCATGAGGTCGCGCACCTCGAACGTCGCACGGTCGGCGACGCCCAGCTCGACGGCGCGCGCAGCGGCGCGCTCGATGGCGACCTGCGAGAGGTCCACGCCGACGACCGACCAGCCCTGCTCGGCGAGCCAGAAGGCGTCGCCGCCCTCGCCGCACCCGACGTCGAGCGCACGACCTGGGGTGAGTGACGACGTCTCGTCCCGGACCACGGCGTTGACGTGACCGCTCCAGAGGCTCTCGGCCGACGAGTACCGCTCGTCCCAGAACGAGGCGTCCCACCGGGGACGGTCGGCCTGCGGTCCATCGCCGGCGTGGCCGTGCCCTTCGCCGTGCCCATGCCCGTGCTGGTGGTCGTGACCGTGCTCGGCCATGGCTGCTCCTCGGCTGCGGCGCGCAGCGGGCGCCGGCGCCCGGCCATCATTGCCGACGCGCAGCAGAGCGGACGTCGCGGCTACGCGGTGCGGGACAGGTGGATCGCCATCTCGAGGACCGTGTCCTCGTCACCCGCGACGAGCAGCTCGGCGGGGGTGCGGCCGTCGAGCTGGTGCCGCGGTCGGTTGAGCCAACCGACGACCCCCTGGTCGCCGAGGACGGGACGCAGGATGTCCGCGACGCGTTGCGCGGGGTCGCTGCCCTGGTGGTTCATGTGCTCAGACCCTTCGAGGTCGGCGCCCCGACGGGTTCGACGGTCGCCGTACTACCTCTAGGACGTCGGCACGCGGCACCACTGGACTTGACCGCGTCGGGCGACCTTCCCGGGCTCTGTCGCGCACAGGTGCTGGTGATTACCCTCGACGCGTGCACCGGATCTTCACCACGAGCGTCGCCTCGGTCTATCCCCACTACGTCACCAAGGTGGAGAAGAAGGGGCGGACCAAGGACGAGCTCGACCGGGCCATCACGTGGCTCACCGGGTTCGACGAGCCGACGCTGCAGCAGCACCTCGACGCCGGCACGACGTTCGAGGACTTCTTCGCCACGGCCCACCTGAACCCGAACGCTTCCCTCATCACGGGCAGCGTCTGCGGCGTGAAGGTGCAGGAGGTGGAGGACCCCCTGATGCGGCAGATCCGCTACCTCGACAAGCTCGTCGACGAGCTCGCCAAGGGTCGACCGATGGAGAAGGTCCTGCGCTCGTGAGCGGGTCCGACTGGGAGGCGCTGAAGCGGCTCGCCGAGGAGGGCGACGACGACGCCGCCACCGAGCTCGCGGAGCTGGCGGCCGATCGCGGAGACACGGCCACGCTGACCTTCCTCGTCGACAACGGCTACGAGGAGGCGGCCGGCCTGCTTGCCGGGCTCGCCGCGGGCGAGGGCGACATCACGACGCTGCGTGCGCTGGTGGACAGTGGCAGCGAGGACGCCGCCGCCGCCCTGCTGGCGCTCGCCGTCGAGACGAAGGACGAGGCACAGCTGCAGTACCTCGTCGACAGGGGGCACGGGCCCGCGGCTGACCGCTGGGCCGAGATCGCTTCTGCCCGAGGTGATACGGAACTGCTCCAGCGACTCGTGGACGAGGGCAGCGAGGTCGCGGAGCGACTCCTGGGCTCAGCCGACTGAGCGCGACGCTGAGCTGACCGGCGGCGTCAGTTCGGCGGGACGAGCGTGCCGGCGAAGACCTGCCAGGCCAGAAGCGACTTCGCCACGAGGCTCAGGGTGATGTAGACGGTCTCGCCGTACAGGTAGTCGCGCCACGTGCCGACCCGGCGGTACTGCAGCCACTGGTTGAGCGCGAAGCAGTTGAAGAAGATGAACAGCGACACGAAGATCGCGTAGACGAATCCGGGCGGGCTGACGGCGTTGCCCGGGCTCACGAGATAGATGCCGATCGCGATCCACGGCGTGACGCCGGCGATGCAGCCGAGCCAGAACGGGAGCATCCCGCCACCGGGCTTCTCGTACTTCTCCTGCAGCAGGCCGAACAGGATCATCGAGACGTTGACGCCGAACAGCGCGACGAGCGCCGCGATGTCGCTGATGCCGGTGATCATCGCGATGAGCACGATCATCACGGAAGAGCTCAGCGAGTACTCGATCCAGCGGGCGTAGTTGCGACTCAGGCGGAGGTTGGCGCGGTACCAGGGGAAGACCTGAGGCGAGGCGATGATGAAGTGCGCCGCTGCGGAGAGCAGCAGGAACAGCGCGCAGCCCCAGGCGATGCTGACGTCGAACAGCGTCGCGGGGGCAGCCGGCTTCGAGCCGGGCGGTCCGGTCATGAAGGCTGCCGTCACCGGCAGGGCGAACGAGGTGGCGAGTGCGATCACCGCGATTGCCTGGACGGCGTGCAGCACGCCCATGAACAGGTTGTAGCGCCGCAGCCGCGTGAACCTGGCCTCTGGGATGTCGTCGCCTGCCGGCAGCTCGGTCGCGTGCTCGGTGGTGGTCACCTTTCGAACGTACCCGGATCGGCGGGATCCTGCTCCCAGGCAGTCGGCGCCCGCTGGTCCACGGGCTACGCGTGAACTGCGTGCTGGTGGGCGAGGCCGTCGAGGATCAGGCCGAGCGTGAACTCGAACTCCGACTGGCTGTCGCACCAGCCCAGCGGGTCCTCGGCGTTGTCGTGGAGCTCGGACGCGACCATCGCCGTGAGGTGGGGGAAGACCTCGGCCATCGCGGCCATCTCGGCCTCGACCTCGGCGCCGGGATCGGCGTCGCCCTGGGGCACCGCGAAGATCTCCTGCGTGTAGCCGAGGACCATGCTGCCCAGCGAGTGCAGGCCGCGGTGCGCGAGGTGATAGCTGAGGCCGCCCTCGACCATGGTGGCGAGCACCTGCTCGACATGGGCCACGAGGCTCATCGGCACGTGGGTGCGCGTGGCGATGAGCTCGGGGCCCCACCGGTGCTGCACGACGACCTCGCGGGCGGCCATGCAGCGGTCGCGCAGCGACGTCCGCCAGTCCGCGGACGGGGCGCGCTCGGGTGCGGCGGCCGCGATCTCCACGATCAGTGCGTCGGCGAGGCCGTCGAGGAGCTGCTCCTTGCTGGGCACGTGGTGGTAGAGCGACATGGCCTCCACCCCGAGGCTCGGAGGCCACCCGCCTCATGGTGACGGCGGCGAGCCCGTCGACGTCGGCCACGGTCATGGCGGTCGCCAGCACGCGCTCGCGGCTGAGCGTGCCGCGCACGGCGTCTGCCGTCATCGAGCCTCCTCCTGGACGCCGACCACCTTACCGTGTAAGGATGCCTTACAACGTAAGGTTCACCTCGACCGGAGGCTCTCCCATGACCACGACCGCGGCACCCGCCGTCCCCCACACCGACGAGGCCCGCGCCGGCCTGGTGCGCACGGCCCGCGTGACCGGCCTGCTCTACCTGGGCGTCGCCGTCACCGGCGGCCTCGGCTTCCTGTTCGTCCGCACCCAGCTCTTCGTCGAGGGCGACCCCGCGGCCACGCTGGCGAACCTCGTCGAGAACCCGGGCCTCGCCCGGCTCGGCGTGGTGCTCGAGCTGGGCCTCGTGCTCACCCAGGCCCTGTGCGCGCTCTGGTTCTTCAGGCTCTTCCGCTCGGTCGACGCCTTCGCCGCCGGATGCATCGCGGTCTTCGGCACCGTGAACGCCGTCGCGCTCCTCGGCAGTGCTGCGGCGCTCGCCACCGCGATCGACGTGGCCGGAGGTGCGCTCGAGAACCCGGGGACCGACGCCGCGACGGCGCAGCTGCTCTACCTCGTGAGCGGGCACCTGTGGGGAGTCGGCGCGCTGTTCTTCGGCCTCTGGCTCATCCCCATGGGCTGGTTGGCGCGTCGCTCCGGGTGGATGCCGGCCGCTCTCGGCTGGCTGCTCATGGTCAGCGGTGTCGGCTACATCCTCGGCGCGTTCGTCACGTACGCCGCTCCCTCGGCGGGCGGCCTGGCCGACGTGCTGACCTTCCCGGCGGTGATCGGCGAGCTCTGGATGGTTGGCTACCTGATCATCATCGGCGTCCGCCGTACGGTCGCCTCGCCCTGACCGATGCTCTGCTCCCCGTGGACCGACGAGGAAGCAGTCGGTCCGGTGCACGGGCAGCACAGCACGTGTCGAGATTCGCTTGTCGGACGTCACCCCTAGGCTCCACGCACTATGACCGAACCTGAGATCGAGGCCCAGGGCCTGAAGCGCTCCTTCGGCACCACGCTGGCCGTCGACGGTGTGGACCTGTCTCTCGCCCGAGGCGAGATCTACGGCTTCCTCGGGCCGAACGGCGCCGGCAAGTCGACGGTCACGCGCGTGCTGTGCACGCTCATCTCCCCCACCGGCGGCAGCGCCCGCGTGGCGGGCTACGACGTCGCGACCCAGGCCGACCAGGTGCGCCTGCGCATCGGCGTCGCCCTGCAGGAGGCCGCTCTCGACGCCAAGCAGACAGGCCTGGAGTTGCTGCGGCTGCAGGGCCGCTTCTACGGGCTCTCGAAGTCGGACACCGAGCGGCGGCTCGCCGACCTGCGCGAGCTCATCGACATCGGCAGCGCGCTCGAGGATCGTGTCGCGACGTACTCCGGCGGCATGAAGCGCCGGCTCGACCTCGCGCTCGCGCTGGTGCACAACCCGCGGGTGCTGTTCCTCGACGAGCCGACGACGGGCCTCGACCCCACGAGCCGCGTGCGCGTGTGGGACGAGGTACGGCGGCTCAACACCGAGCTCGGGATGACGGTGTTCCTGACGACGCAGTACCTCGAGGAGGCCGACGAGCTGGCCGACCGCGTCGGCATCATCGACCACGGCCGCATCGTGGCCGAGGGCACTCCGGACGAGCTGAAGCGGTCGATCGGCACCGACCTGGTCATCGCGGTCGTCGACGGCGACCCCGAGATCGCGCGGTCGGCGCTGCTGCCCCTTCCCGGCGTCGAGCGCGTCGACGTCAACGGCAGCGAGGTGACGGCCGCGGTCAGCAACGGCCCCGAGGCGATCAGCCCTGTGGCCATCGCGCTCGCCGGTGCCGGTGGAGGGCTGCGCGTGCGCGAGCTGTCGCTGCGCACGCCCACCTTGGACGACGTGTTCCTGTCGGTGACGGGCGCGCGACTGGCGGACCGCGAGTCCGGAACCGACGGCGACGAGCAGGCGGAGGTGGAGTCATGAGCTCCCAGACGGCAGCTGTACGACCTGACCCGCACTCCGACGACGTGATCGCCCGGCATGCGGGCTTTGCGCGCGACCTCACGTCCGTGGCCATCCGCGCGCTGCGGCAGATCCCGCGGGAGCCCGAGGCGATCATCCCCGCCTTGATCATCCCGGTGTTCTTCTTCGTCGTGAACGTCGGATCGCTGTCAGGCGTGGCCGAAGCCACGGGCATCACCGACTTCAAGGCGTTCCAGCTGCCTGTCGCGATCATCTTCGCCGTCACCGGCGTCTCTCGGGCAAGCGCGCTCGTGACCGACATCAACGACGGCTACTTCGACCGGCTCCTGCTCACGCCGATGAGCCGCCCGGCGCTGCTCCTCGGCCTCATGGTCGCCGACTTCACGCTCGTCATCGCCCTGTCGATCCCCGTGCTCATCCTGGGCGCGCTCGTCGGCGTCAGCTTTGCGACGGGCCCGCTCGGCATCCTCGCGTTCCTGCTCCTCGCCGGCCTGTGGGGCCTCGCCTTCACGGGCTTCCCCTACGCGATCGCCTTGAAGACCGGCAACCCGGCGGCGGTCAACTCCAGCTTCCTGCTGTTCTTCCCGTTCGCGTTCCTCACCACGGCGTTCCTGCCGCAGGAGGCGCTCACGGGATGGCTGTCCACGGTGGCGACGTACAACCCCGTGACGTATGTGCTCGCCGCGCTGCGGTCGCTCATCACGGGCGGCTGGCAGCTCACGCCGCTGCTGCAGGGCACGGCGGCGATCCTCGCCGTCGCGGCCGTGAGTCACACCCTCGCCTTCATGGCGTTGCGCGGCCGAGTCTCGCGCGGCTGAGCGCGCGTCACCCGTGAGGCGCGGGTTGTAGGTTGACGCTCCGATCTCAAGTGGGAGCAACGATGCCGCGCATCCTCGACTACAACGGCCGCGACGCCGTGCGCACCGTCACGGTCGCCGACATCGTCGGGCTCAAGGCTTCCGAGCGGAGGCTGGCGCAGGTCACCGCAGGCACCGCCGCAGAGGCAGCTGCGGCCGAGGCCGCGGGGATCGAGATGGTCGTGTGCCTGGCCGAGGCGGTGCCCGCGGTGCGCGCCGGCTCCCAGCAGGTGTTCCTCACCGCGGCGATCGACTTCGCCGGCGCCGTCACGACCGACGACCTGCTGCGCGACGCCCTGGCCGCGCTGGGTGCCGGTGCCGACGCCGTGATCACCGCGCGCGGGCTCGACGGCGTACGACGCCTTGCGCACGAGGACATCCCGGTGATGGGCCACCTCGGCTTCATTCCGAAGAAGTCGACGCTCTATGGCGGCGTCCGAGCCGTGGGCAAGACCGCACCCGAGGCACTGGCGCTGTGGCAGAAGTTCCAGGCGCTGGAGGAGGCGGGTGCCTTCGCGGTGGAGTGCGAGCTGATCCCCGCCGAGGTGATGCGCGAGATCAACGCGCGGACGGGGCTCGCGACGATCTCGCTCGGGTCGGGGCCGTACGCAGACGTGCAGTTCCTGTTCCAGGACGACATCTGCGGCGAGGGTGAGCGCAAGCCCCGTCACGCCCGCGCGTACGCCGACCTCGCGGCGCTGGCGCGGCAGCTGGACGCCGAGCGGGTGCGGGCCCTGAGCGAGTTCCGTGCGGACGTCGCGAGCGGCAGCTACCCGAGCGACGCGGAGGTCTCGAAGATCGATGCCGCTGAGCTTGCTGGATTCGTGGAGGGGCTCGGGGGCTAGGGGGCTCGATCTCGCTGGCGGTGTGCGTTCTCTGGCGGGCGCAGGTCGGGCTGCCTCGCTGCGCTTCGGGGCGGAGAGGGGCGGCTTCGCCGCGGCCGCTCTTGTGGTGGAACTCGGTTCTTTGGCGGGGGCAGGAGCCGTCGTAGTGCGGCCTCGCTGCGCTCGGCGTGGGGCTCCTCCCAAATCCAGAGGGGCCTCGCTTCGCTCGGCGTGGGTCTCCGTGTGCTCGCTGCGCTCGCAGACCGAGAGGGGCTACGCCGGCAAGACCGAAGGCCACCACAACGACCAAGGCCCTGACCGTGATGGTCAGGGCCTTCGGTCTTGCGGTGGTAGCGGGGGCAGGATTTGAACCTGCGACCTCTGGGTTATGAGCGGCCTAACGGGGGTTTGACGCGACTGCCGTCAGTGGCCGATACTCGTTGTGTCACAACCACTTTTGGTGATTCTTTATATTGGAATTTGGTGATCAATACTGCTTCGTGCCATCAGGTTTGATGGCAAATTGATGGCAAATGATCTTGGTTGGGAGGTCGACGTCGTGGGCTTCGCCCGCAAGCGCACCGACACGCGTGGCGGGGTTCGCTACGCCGCGGTGTACCGCGATGCGCGCGGCCGGGTCCGCCAGGTTGGCACCTATCCCACTCGGAAAGAAGCCAACCAGGCGTGGCAGGCCGCCGAGTCCCTGCAGACCGCGGGCCGCCCCGGCGACCCGGCCAGCGGGAAGATCACCTTCGCGGCCTACGTCAACGACGCGTGGTTCCCCCACCACGTGCTCGAGCCCTCGACCCGGCAGAGGCTACCGACACATCCTCGACCGACACCTCCTGCCCTGGTTCGGGGCCATGAAGATGCGCGACATCTTGCCCACCCACGTGCGCCAATGGGTCACCGAGCTCACAGCGAACGGAGTCAGCCCGGCCAACATCCGTCACTTGAAGATTGTGCTCTCGGCGATCTTCACCACTGCGCTCAACGACTTCGTCACCGTCATCCACCCCTGCCGTGGCGTGAAGACTCCGACCGTCGCGGTCAAGGAGTACCGGATCCTCACCCCCGAGGAGTACGCGCGGCTCTACCAGCAGCTGCCCAACGACGCGGCGCGGCTGCTCATCGAACTCGCGATCGGCTCCGGGCTTCGCTGGGGTGAACTCATCGAGCTACGACCGAGGGACCTGCACCTGACGAGCGGGATCCTGACCGTCAGCCGATCGGTGAGTGAGGTCAGCCCGCAGTTCCACCCCGCAGGAGAACGCTTCTATGTGAAGCCCTACCCGAAGACCAAGCACGCTCGCCGGCTCAAGCTCGACCCGGTCCTCGTCTCCGCGATCGAGACCCACGTGAGTACCCACGCGCTTGGGCCCGATGCCTTGCTCTTCCAGCTCAGCCACCTCGACCAGGAACCACCCAGTCGACCGCTGCTGCTCGACGCGGAGCAGCTCGGCACGACGGCTCCCAACGCTGCTGGCCGGAGCTACCCGCACGCGACCCTGTCCGCGTACACCGCTGGCGGGTGCCGTTGCGTGCACTGCCGGTCCGCATTCGCCCGCTATCGCGCTGAACGACGTGCGGCCGGCCAGGACTCCCCCAGACAGTCTCGGGAACGCGACACCGACGGGCATGTGCCCCGGGACTGGTTCCGGCTGCGCGTCTGGTTCCCGGCCTGCGCAGCGGCCGGGCTTGATCCTCGACCGCGCCTGCACGACCTTCGGCATTCCCACGCCTCGTGGCTGCTCGCCGGCGGTGCCGACCTGCAGGTCGTCCGCGACCGGCTCGGGCACGCGTCTATCTCAACCACCAGCAAATATGTCCACACCCTCCCGACCGCGGACGAGACCGCCCTCACGGCCCTCCGCCGCGTCAAGCAGTAGCGGCTACGGCCTCTTGTCAACGGCTCGAGCAGATCGTGTCAACGTCGCTGCTCCCGACTGCAGTTCAGGGGCTCGAGGTGGCGGGAATCGAACTCGTCCGAACCGTCGGGACCCGTCGGATCCCGTTGGTTGTGAGCACAACCCGTCGGGTTCCGTCGGGACCGATCGGGTTACGTTGGGTCCGGCTGTTGACGCCGTCAACACGTGCGAGAGCGCTCCGGCGAGTCGCCCGCAGCGTGCGGCCGCGTGTCGCGAACCAGTGACGAAGGCCTCTCCCACGGGCGCCACAGGCACCGTGATCGCCCGCCGTCCATCAGTGCCCTTGGCCATCTCCTGCGATGACGGTGCGCTCACAGCAGACGAGGTATGACCACCAAGATGGGTGATCATGCCTCTGACCTGCACTACCCACAACGACGGGGCATCAGCTCCGGAACCCCTGGGATTCCTTAGCTTATCGAGGTCGAGCCTCAGCTGACAGTTGCCGGTCTTAGCGGAACAACGGCGCGTGAGTGGCCACCGTTTGTGTCCACTGTGTGGCCACCTTCTAGCTCCAACACCACGATGCTGCCTCGACGCTTGAGCTCGACAGCCGTCCAAAGCCTAGTGAAACTGCTGTCGACCATGCACCCGTCCGCGCGGACACGGCCGCCGAGCGGAGAGGGCTGGGGACTCAGGAGCCGGGCTCTCGGGCGAGGGCCTGTTCAAGCCAGAACGAGCGCCCGGTCACTAGGACATCCACGCGAGCACCTCATCCACCCAGGATCGGTCGTACTCTTCAAAGCGAGGGACCCCGCCGACGTCTGGCGACCTCGTCCAGTGATATGTCACGCCTGGGTTGTGCAGATTCTGACCTTCCGGGCCGAAGAAGTGTGGACTGCCTCGGACGACGCCGCCTGCGGCATCACGCCAGTCGTCATAGACCGTCTGGCGGCTTCCGCCGCGCTCCAGAGCACCCATCAGCCGCGGTGTGTCGAGCCCCTCGACGCTGAGTGCGATCTCCTCGATCACGGACGGGACGCTGAGACAACGGCCTTGCGCGTACCAGGCCTGGCGCAAGGCAGCGTCCAGATGATCGCTGACGATATGCCCATCCGGCTCCATCGCTTTCACAGCCTGCACGGCCTCCATCGCCAGCAGCGTCGTGACCGGGTAGTGCCACGACGGCGAATCCCACATGCGCCAACCAAGCTCGGGCACGAGACCGACGATCGCCACGATCTCCGCATCGATGATCGGACGGGGAGTAGGACGCCGGTTGAAGAGCTCCAACGGAAAGGCCCTGTGCTCGATCAGCAACTGCTGGCCCCTCGACGCCGCCTCCGCGCGAACCACGTGGAGCGCGAGGCTGGCCCACGGGCAGCCAATGTCCGACCAGACAGTGAGCGTCCGCTCTCGCGTGGGGGGTGTCGCGTTCACGTTGTCCAATCGGCGTCCCTCGTCCGGCTTACGGCCTTGCGGTCGTGTGCGAGACGCGCATGACGCCCCACACGCATATAGTGCGCAGGTCTCAAGGTGGCGACATCTACTCGCGTGCTCGAGCTACGGCATTGTCGAAGGCCGCAGGATCGTAGTACGCGCGCTCATACGCGACCCGTCCACCAACGACAGTGTCCGAGATCGTGGCGCACCAGGTGACCGGTACACCCTCAGGCGGTGCACCGGGGCCGACGTACAGAGCGCGGCAGAGCAGCTCACCGATCACGTTGGTGGAGTTGGCCACCACCTGAACGAACTCAACGTTGACCTGGCCCTCGCGGAACAACGAGTTGTACGCCACCATGTGTCGACGGAACGCGTCTTTTCCGCGTACCGGCTGGTCGGGGAACGGCATGTCGGTGTACTGCAAGTCATCGTCGAAGCATTCCAACAGCCCGTCGAGATCGTTCGTCGCCCAACAACCGATGAGCCGACGAAACAGGGCTTCGTTGTGCCTGGCGCCGTCAAGCGCGTCGGACGGACCCGAAGCAGGCTTGATGCTGTCCTTAGGTGTGAGGAGAGCCTCGTGCGCCAGCAGAAAGGCATCGAGGCTCTCAGCAGCGCGTCCAGCGAATCGTCGTACCTCGCTCGTGACCGTCGAGGTGTGCCCCGAGGCGATGCTGTCCGAGATCCGGGTCATGTACGAGATCTCATCGTCACTCATTCCGCTCTGCCGCATCCGCTCGATAGCCTGCTCGGCTGGCTCCTCCACGCCGACGATCCCTGTGCCGGCGACGCGGGAGATGCGTGCCGCCAGTTCCTCGAGCGTCAGTGCTTCGGGCCCGGTCAGGTCAAGTGCTTCTCCAACAGCACCACCGGTCACCAGAAGGCTGGCCGCGACGATTCCGACGTCGCGTGCGTCAATCCATGCGATGCGTTCGCCCCCCGTCGTCATCACGACGAGCCGGTCGTCGCGGATCATGCTGCCAAAGAAGTTCGCCTCGACAAGGTCCTGCATGTACCAGCTCGGTCGAAGAATCGTCCAGTCGAGATCCGCTGCCTCCACGACGAGCTCGGCAGCCCTCTCCGCCACATCGGGTGGCCGCGTCCCTGCCGCGCACTCGGATACCAGCACCAGGCGACGCACACCCTCCGCGCCCATGGCTTCGATGAAGTCGGACACCAGCGCGACGACATCCTCGGACTCCGGCTTCACCAGGTAGACACCGTCGACGCCCTGCAGGGCAGGCAGCCAGGTCAACCGGTCGTACCAGTCAAAGCGAATGCTCTCAGAGCGGTTCGTAGTCAGCCGTTCAGGCGTTCGGGACGCAGCTCGAACGGACGCTCCCCGTTCCAGCAGCGCATGAGCGACATAGCGACCGGTCTTGCCGCTCGCGCCAATGACCAAGTAGGTGCTCACACTGCTCCTTGAATTCAGCTCATCGCCAACCGACATACACCCCGGACCGCTGGTACAGCAGACGCTGGTTGTAATTCGCCTTCTCGACAACGGTGCCCAGTTGAACTGAGAGCACCGTGTCAGCCCTCCATGGGAACCGCGATACCCGAAAGTCACAACATCGCGCCAGGCTTCTATGCGGATTCTCGAATGGATTGCCCGAGGCGCGCCGCCTTGGCTCACGTCGCACCAGATGGCATCGCTCGGTGCCCGCCATGTCCGCACTCGGGTGAGTTACCCCACGAAGCCGGTCGGGTCGATACCGGCGATCCAACGGGTGGGAAGGTCCGCGCTCCGACCCGCGTCGGCGAGTCGCTCCTCCCGCAGCAACGCGCTCTTCACCAGCTGGCCTCCAAGGAATCTGATGGGCTCAGGGGGCAGACCCCTGCCTTGAGGCTGCCGGCTCAGCGTCTGCGCCACCACGTCCAGGTCGCCTCCCATGACGAGCTGAACCAGGACGTTCGCACCGACGAGCGATGGCCCCAGCAGTGACGAGTGGCCGCTTCATTCCAGCGACCTCTGGGACGACGTGGATGCAGGATGCCACCGGTCGATGGTGGACGCTGTGCATCAGCATGGCGCCCTGGCAAGCATCCAACTTCATCACGGTGGCGCCCATGCGCTGCGAAGGCTCTCACGGGAGCCCGCGTTCTCACCTTCCGGACTGGCGTCTGAACTTCCACCCCCGGCCTTCCCACCAGGGACTCCGAGAGTCATGACGCAGGAGGACATCGATCGGGTCCAGTTGGCTTTTGTCGACGCGGCACTGCGCGCCCGAGACTTGGGCTACGACGTCGTGGATGTGCTCGCCGGCTACGGCTACCTGGCAGCCCAGTTCTTGTCGCCCTTCCACAACCAGCGCACGGACCGGTATGGCGGCTCGTTGGAGAGCCGCGCGCGCTTCTGGCTGGAGACGTTGAGTCGAGTGCGCGACGCGGTGGGTGCTGACTGCGCCATTGCGACTCGCGTGGCAATCCAGACCGACGGCCCTTGGGGCCACACGGTTGACGACACGGTGGCGCTGGTTCGGATGGCGGACTCGCTGGTAGACGTCTGGAACCTGAACCTCGGGTCCGTCCTGGACTGGGGCAGCGACATCAGCCCCCCGCGGACGGTGCCAGAAGGCAGGAACCTGGAGCTGCCTAGGTTGGTACGCCGGGCTACGAGTAAACCCGTCGTGGGAGTGTCGCGACTGACCAGTCCTGATCTCATGGCGCGCGCCGTCCGTTCCGGACTCATCGATCTCGTCGGATCCGCTCGGCAGTCGATCGCTGACCCCTTCTTCCCTCGGAAGGTTGAGGAGGGTCGCACCGAGGACATCCGCGAGTGCATGGGCATCAACCACTGCATCAGCAGCCTCGAGAGGGGCAACCTGACGTGTGCGCAGAATGCCACTGCTGGGGAGGAGTTCAGGCGCGGTTGGCACCCGGAGCAGTTTGAGACGCTGACTGATCGGGATGTCAGGATCCTGGTGATCGGTGCCGGCCCGGCAGGTCTGGAAGCCGCGATCGGCCTCGCGAAGCGAGGAGCCGAGTCGGTGCACCTCGTTGACGCAGCCGAGCGGATCGGCGGCCATCTGCGGCCAGTCGTCGAATTGCCCGGCATGCAGGAGTGGGGGCGGTTCATCGACCATCGGAAAATCCAGATCGACAAGCTCGCCAACCTGCAGTTCGTGCCCTCGACGAGATTGCACGCTGACGAGGTCCGCGACTACGGGGCGTCGCACGTGGTCGTGGCGACCGGTGCTCAGTGGTTGGGTACAGGGCTCACTCCCGGTACGCACACGCCGCTCCATGGAGTGGCGGGAGGCGCCGAGTGGGTGTTCACGCCCGAACAGCTGCTCGTTGAAGCGCGACGCCCCGCGGCAGGTAGTCATGTCACCCTGTACGACGCCGAGGGCTACTACATGGGGGCCGCCATCGCCCAGCTTCTTGCTGACGAGGGATACCGAGTAGACATCGTGACGCCTCATGCCCAAGTCGCAGCCGAGGCCGACATGACCCTCGAGGGTGCCGCGATCCGGGCGTCGCTTCACAACAGCGGGGTCGTGATGCATCGCAACGTCTCATTGACCGCCGCACATGCTGGCCTCGTCTTGGGGACGGCTGGGTTCGATGTCCCCTTCTCTCTTGAGACTGGCGCGCTGGTGCTCGTGACGGCTCGAGTCGCGATGGATGAGATCTACCGCGACCTCATGAGCGATCCCGATGCCCTGCGCGAGGCAGGCATCCAGGCCGTCTACTGCATCGGGGATGCGCTCTCTCCGCGTCCCTTGGCGGACGCCATGTTTGATGGTCACCGACTCGCACGCGTGTCCAACTCCTCACCTTTGTGTGGGTAGCTGGAGGGTGATTCCGGAGCAGCAGAGGTAGACCATCTCGATCAGGCTGCGGGCGCTGTGGTGGCCGTAGCCGCGGCGCTGGATGAGTCGGACCTTGCCGTTGATGCCCTCGTTTCGGGAGTTCGACAGTCCCAGGACGACGGCGTTGACGATGTGGTCGAGGTGGGTCGCCATCGTGCCGGCGAGGTTGGCCATGGCCTTGATCCCGCTGGTGTGCGCGTCTCGGATCCAGCGTCGCAGGTAGCGGCGGGCGCGGGCGGGCTCAACGATGCGGTATAGGTCGCGGAGTCGTTCCTTGAGCAGCCAGGCGCGGTAGACGTCCTGGTGGCCGTGGCGCAGCGCGGCCAGCAGGGCGTGGTGCGACTCCGACAGCCGTTCGGCTCCCTTGCGCAGCGCGAGCTGGGTCGCAGCCCAGATCCTTCGGCCCGGTCGGCCGTGGTGGGTGATGTCGTTGGGGAACCGGACCCGGGCGCCGCGGAACACCGCGTCCAACGCCTTGGTCGCCATCGCGATCACGTGGAACGGGTCAGCGACGATCGCGGCCTGCGGGGCTCGGCGCATCGTTTCGGTCCGGTAGGCGGCACCGAGGTCCATCGTGACGGCTTGGAGGGCTGCAGTTCGGTTGGGGCCCAACGCGTCGTAGAAACGTCCCAGGGTCGCGCTGTCCTTGCCCTGGTCGGCCCAGACGACCTTCCCCGAATCGTGGTCCACGACCAGGGTGAGGTACTTGTGGCCGAGCCGGTAGGAGATCTCGTCGACCCCGATCCGGGTCAGGCCGTCCAGTCGTGTGTCGTCGAGGTGCTCGGCCACGACCAGCCCGACGATGCGGTCGACGCTGGCCCACGAGCAGCCCATCAGTTCGGCGACGGCGGTCTTGTCCATCCGTTGGGCCAGCCAGGCAACCACGTCCTCGAAGTCGCGGGTGTGGCGCGCGCCGGGCCGTGCCCAGGGAACGGTTTCGGTGCGGACCCTGCCGCAGCCGCGGCAGTCGACCCGAGCGATGTCGGCCTGCAGCCAGACCCGGGTGGCACCGAAGTCCAGGTGCCGCCAGCGGCGCCGGGAGAAGTCGTAACGGGCTGCGGTCGTGGCACCGCAGGGGCACTGGTGCCGACGCCGCGTGCGGCGCACCGAGAGCACGAGCCCCTCGTCAGTGAACTCCACACCCGACACGAGCGTGCCAGCCAGCTTGAGGGCACGGTTGAATGCAGTCGTGACGCGCACGGCGTCCTCGCTTCCAGGCTCGAAGGCTTCGCAACCCCGAACCTAGGCGCGACCAGGGCCCGTGCGCGTCACCCCGCCACCGCGCGGCCTGGGATACCCACAGCCACAAGCGATCCCCGCGAAAAACCAACCACCGACACGCCCACAGGAACGTGCGGAGTTGGACGCGAGTTCGAGTCACCCGACCCCATGACGCCCCTCCCCTACAGGCGTGAGGTCACCGCTTAAGGCGTGACCCGTCGCGTGACGTTTGCGCCGAATCCCCGACCGCGGACCCCACCACTCGAGGGCCGGGACTTGCTCGTCGGACGTCAAAGAGGCCGACCAGATTCGCGGAACATGTAGATCGCGAACGCCGATCCGGCTGGAAGACTCCGGGCACACCCGATGGATGGAGACGAGAATGACCACCGTGTCTCAGCAGAAGCCGACACCGGAGCAGGAGATGCTCAACTGGGGCCGCCTGCTCATGGACGGTCTTCCATTCGCGGATCTCATCGCTGCTCGAGACCGAGAGTCCGGTCTCAACTGGTTCGACTTCTGGATGGGTCGGGCCGACGACTACGAGTCACTCGCCGACGCTGCTCTCGCAGAGGGTCACTCGCTCACCGCGGGCTACTGGCTGTGGGTCGGTTCTATGGCCGCTCAGTACGCTCAGTTCCTCTGGTTCGATGAGCGCCGGCCGCGCGGTCAGCTTCGCAAGGCTGAGCTGTACCACCGGGCTGCACCTCTCCTCGACCCTCCGGCGGTCCGCATCGACCTGCCCATCGATGACACGACGATCATCGGGTACCTCCGCCTTCCTCGAAACGCCGGCGGCCCGGTCCCCTGTGCTGTGCTCCTTGGGGGCCTTGAGAGCACGAAGGAGGAGAGCTTCATGTTCGAGAACCTGCTTCTCGATCGTGGTGTGGCTACCTTCAGCTTCGACGGTCCTGGCCAGGGTGAGATGCTCCAGGACGTTGCACTGTCCGGGGACTATGAGCGGTATACGTCTCGCGCCGTTGACCACCTCGTCACGCTGCAGGACACCATTGCCGTAGACCGGATCGGAGTCCTCGGCCGGAGCCTTGGAGGCCACTACGCACTTCGTTCTGCCGCCATGGACGATCGGTTTCGCGCCTGCGTCTCATGGGGCGGCTTCGTGCAGATGGACGATTGGGACTTCGAGTATCCGATGACGAAGCTGAGCTGGCAGTACGTCACCAAGTCGCCCGACCTTGATACGGCGCAGATTCGGGTCCGTGACGCTATCGACGTCCGGCCCGTGCTGTCCGGCCTGACGTGCCCGACCTACGTCCTTCACGGCGCCAAGGACGAGACCCCGATCACCGAGCTAGACCTGCTCAAGGAGTTCGCCGTCAACGCCCCGATCGTGATTGACGTCGAGCCGGAAGGCGACCATTGCTGCCACAACCTCGGACCGGCGCCGAGACTGAGGATGGCGGACTGGCTGGTCACGGAGCTGACGCGCTGACTTCCCCATAGCCGCGCCGTACGGCGCGGACGGGCCAGTACCAACGACTGACCACGCGTCATCATTGGCAGCCAAGCCGGCTGCACGAACCGGAGGCCACACGATGGACGAGATCAAGGCTGTTGAATCCGCAAGCGTCGAGCTGGAGCAGTGGCAGCCGGACGGCGTCACCATTCTGCAGGGTGACCCTGCGGGCCGCGGGTTCACCCTGTTCGAGGACTTCACTAACGGCGCGCGCGGCACTGGTGTCTTCGAGTGCGAGCCCTCGAAGACGTCGTACGTGCTGGAGTTCAACGAGATCATCTATGTGCTCGAGGGCGAGGTGACCATCGAGCTCGAGAACGGCTCGCGCGTCGACCTGCGGCCCGGCATGCAGGCATTCCTGCCGGCAGGGCACATGTCCACGTGGACCTTCCACACGAAGTTCCGGGAAGTTTGGGTCCTGGCCGACTGAGGCGGTCCCTCTCGACCCGAGCATTCCGGCGCTAGCACAGCACGGCCAGATCACCTGGCCGTGCTGTGCTAGTTCCTGGGGAGACCGCCGTGGGCTGCGTCGCGAGCGCGAGCGGCGTACTAGCGGAACACCACGGTCTTGGATCCGTTCACGAGCACACGGTGCTCGGCGTGAGCGGTAACTGCCCGCGCTAGCGCAAGCGATTCAAGGTCTCGCCCGATCGCACTCAGGTGCGCGGCGGAGTGGCTGTGGTCGACTCGCGCAAAGTCCTGTTCGATGATCGGCCCTTCGTCGAGATCTGTAGTGACGTAGTGCGCTGTAGCACCGATGACCTTGACGCCGCGCGCGTGCGCCTGGAAGTAGGGGCGAGCTCCCTTGAAACTCGGCAAGAGGCTGTGGTGGATGTTGATCGCACGACCCGTCAAGTCGCGGCAGAGGCCCTCAGAGAGGACCTGCATGTAACGAGCCAGAACCACCGATTGCGCGCCGTGCTCCGCGATGAGCGCTCGCAGTTCGGCCTCCGCGTCCTGCTTGGTCTCTGGGCTGACGGGCACGTAATAGAACGGAATACCATGCCACTCGACGACGTCCCTCAAGTCCTCGTGGTTGGACACGACCGCAACGATCTGCGCGTGGATCGAGCCGATTCGGACTCGGTGCAGCAGGTCGTTCAGACAGTGCCCCTGACGGGACACCATGACGAGCATGCGGTGCGAATCGTTGGAATCGTGGATGGCCCACTCGGCATCCAGCTCCGCGCCCACCACAGGGCCGAACTCGGCGCGGATGCTCGCCAGGCTGGAGCAGGCTTCAGCCACCGCGTGGACGCGCATGAAGAAGAGATTCGTGTCGTCATCGCCGAACTGCTGACTATCACGGATGGTGAACCCACGGTCGGCGAGGAAGCCCGCGACGGCCGCAACGATCCCTGGCCGATCTTGGCAGGACAGGGTCAAGACCAGATCAGCACTCATTGCCGGGGCCTTTGCGACTTCGGGTCGTACATCGGACTGAGCGATGCTCGAGCGGGGACTCGACGGCCAGCAACCTCTATCTCGAACGGCTCGGCTTCGAACCACTCGCGCGGCACAACCTCGGGTGCCTGCACCCAACCGAGCGCTACTGCACGTCCGAGTGTGTGCCCGAACTGTGCCGAAGCTACACGGCCGACGCATCGCTGATTGCGGAAGATCGGCTCGTCGTGGAACAGAAGGGCCGCTGGATCCTCCAGGACGAACTGCACGAGTCGGCGGGCGACTCCGTCAGCCTTGATCCGCTCGAGCGCGTCGCGACCGACGAACCCAGTCGGCTTGTTCCAACTGACCGTGAAAGACAATCCGGCCTCGACCGGGTTGTCTCCAGCGGAGATGTCGTGGCCCCAGCTCCGATAACCCTTCTCAAGCCTGAGTGAGTTCATCGCGTGGTATCCCACTGGCCTGAGGCCGTGCGGTTCCCCGGCGCTTCGCAGCACGTCCCACACATGGCCGGCGCTCTCCGCCGGGATGAGCAGCTCCCAGCCCAACTCCCCGACGTAGGTGATCCTCGTGGCCCGTGCGTACGTCAGACCCAGGTCGATCTCCCTCGATGTGCCAAACGGGAACGCCTCCGAGGAGAGATCCACATCGGTTAGTGGTGCCAACAGGTTCCGCGCGTTTGGACCCATGACCGCGAGCATCGCCAGGGTGCCGGTCACGTCGGCGACCGTGCAGAAGTCCTGCTCCGTGATGTGCCGCCTGAGGTGCGCGAGGTCCCGGCTCACCGTCGCCGGACCTGAGAGCACGAGGAACTCGTCCTGCCCAAGCCTTGTGACGGTGACGTCTGCTTCGATTCCTGCCTGGTCGTTGAGCCACTGGGTGTAGGTGATCTTGCCCAACGCGGTGTCGACATCCGCCACGGAGAGGCGGTTGAGCACATGCACTGCGTCGCGGCCCTGGACCAGTAGCTTCCCGAAGGAAGACGTGTCGATCATCCCGACCGCTTCTCTCACCGCGGTGTGCTCGATCGCCGAGTGCACGAACCAGTTCGGTCGGCCGAAGGAGTACTCGTAGGACTTGGCGACACCTGCTGGCGCGTACCAGTTCGGTCGCTCCCATCCCACCAGCTCTCCGAAGACAGCCCCTGCCTCCCGCGTGGCTGTGTAGAGGGGACTGACCCGCAAGGGTCGTGCACTCTGTCGCTGCTGGAAGGGCCAGTGGATCTCGTACGCCAGATCCAATGTCTCAACGACGCGCTGCTCGAGGAACCGCCGGTTCGTCTCGTGCCGCTGGACACGCCCCAGATCGGTCTCCGGCAGGTCGATGGGACCTCGGCCGTCGATGATCCAGTCTGCCACAACGGATCCGGCACCCGGCCCTGACAGGAATCCCACGGAGTTGAACCCAGCGGCGACAAAGTAGTTCCGGAGTCCGGGCGCTTCACCCAGGTGGTACTGACCATCTGGCGTGAAGCTCTCGGGCCCGCAGAAGTGCAGACGTATACCGGCGTCGGCCAGGACGGGCATGCGCTTGATCACGCGCTCGTAGTACGGAGCAAGATGATCCCAGTCCTCGGGGAGCTGAATATAGCCGTCACTGGCTGGGATACCGCTCGACGCCCACGCGTAGCTGTGAGGCTCGAAGAACCCCACCATGAGAGCGCCCGCTTCGTCCTTGACGTAGGCGTACTCATCGCCGCTCTTGACGGTGGGCAGGTTGCGGGGAAGCCCCTCGATCTCGTCCGTGACGACGTAGTAGTGCGCCAACGCTTGAAGGGGCAACGCGACGCCCGATAGTCCACCGAACTCGCGACCCCACATTCCGGTCGCATTGACGACAAACTCGGCTTCGACGTCACCAGCCGCCGTGCGGACGCCTGTGACCCGCGCGCCTGCGGTAGTCACGTTGTCGACGGCCACGCCTTCCACGATCTGCACTCCCCTGCTGCTGGCCCCACGCGCCAGGGAGATGGTCGTATCGATCGCGCTCCCGCGACCATCCCGCGGGAAGTAGAGGCTGCCATGCAGACCCTCGCCATCGAGCAAGGGGTGCAGCTCAAGGGTCTGAGAGGCGTCGAGGATGCGACCCTCGATGTCGTTGCCTCGAACGACGCTGGCGAGATGCTTCAACTCCTCGAACCGATCGGACGAGGTCGCGAGCTGAATGGTTCCGGTCTCGACGAAGCCGGTCGAGAAGCCCGTGTCGTGCTCGAGATTCTGGAAGATGTCGAGGCTGCGTCGCACGATTTCGCGGGTTCCCCAGGTTCCCCGGGCCTGGGTGATAAGGCCGGCCGCATGCCATGTGGTGCCGGATGTGAGCGTGTTGCGCTCAAGCAGCAGCACATCCGTCCAACCTCGACAAGCGAGGTGGTATGCGATGCTCGTTCCTACGACACCGCCGCCGACGATCACGACCTGCGCCCGAGCTGGTAGTTCTCGTCGTTCCATGAACCCGCCCTTTCGCTTGAACGAGCCGTATTCGGGTCGCCCGCGCTCGTCGTTTCCTCGATTCGGATGGAGCGCAGACGGACGCTGTGCCGCCGAACATGGGGACGCCCAGTTCTCCACTCATCAACTCCCAGGCGGGCCGCCTGAGTTGCTATGAGGTGGCATGGGCGCGGAGAAGGCCCTATGCGACGGCAGGACGTTCACTTGCCGTCGCCTACACCGCTCAGGCTTCGGACGAGGGAGGCGCCGGAGTCGGGACCACCCAGCATGCGGTGTCCGGCCACGAGATTTCCACGGACGCGTCACTATCCGTGAGCTTGTGTCCGTCCGTCTTGATCGCGAACTCGCCGAATGCCGTCTCGACTCGATAGTCGATCGTCGGGCCGTTGTACGACACGTCGCGGATGGTTCCGGGAATCGATGCCTCGGTGCTTGATGCGCCGATGGAGATCAGTTCGGGTCTCACGACCATCAATGCGTGACGTCCCACGTCGATGTCCGGGATCCCGTCGCATTCGAATGACCCGAGACCGTGAGCCTCGACGCGATAGCGCGAGGCCGTCAGCTTGGCGACCACCGTGACCTCGACGTGGTTGGACGCGCCGACGAAGTCCGCGACGAACGCCGACGCCGGTCTGCGGTAGATCCCCTGAGGTGTGTCGACCTGCTCCAGGATCCCGCGATTCATGATGCCGATGCGCGACGACATCGAGAACGCTTCCTCCTGATCGTGCGTCACGTAGACGAACGTGATGCCGACCTCCCGCTGAATCTCCTTCATCAGACCCTGCATCGACCGTCGCAACTTAAGGTCAAGAGCACCCAACGGCTCATCGAGCAGCAGCACCTCGGGCTTCAGAACAAGGGCACGGGCCAACGCCACTCGCTGCTGCTGTCCCCCGGAGAGTTCCCGCGGCCGGCGCTTCTCCTTGCCCGTCAGATGAACGAGCTCAAGGAGCTGACCAACCCGCTGCGTGGTCTCACGTTTCGCGACCTTGTGCTCTCTCAATCCGAAAGCGATGTTCTCCTCCACGGTCAGGTGCGGGAAGAGCGCGTAGTTCTGGAAGACGGTGTTGATCGGCCGCCGGTAGGGCGGGACACCCACCATGTCCCTGCCGTGAACCACGATGTGCCCGGACGTTGGAGAGTCGAGCCCAGCAACCATCCGCAGCGTTGTTGTCTTGCCACATCCGCTCGGCCCGATCAGGGAGAAGAACTCGCCGTCAGCGATATCGAGGTTCAGTTGCCGTACCGCGACGAAGTCGTCGAAGGTGCGGTTCACCTCCCGGAGGGAGATCGCGCACTTGGCGTCGTTCATTCCTGGTCGCCTTCAGCTTGGTCTGACCCTGTGATCGCACTAAGGACTCCGCCACGAAGACCCACGGTCGCAACGGCGGTGGCGAGGATGGCAACGGTGATGAGCATCATGAGCGCACCGATCGCGTTGGCTTCAGGCGTGATCTTGAACCGGATCAGACCCAGCAGCATCATCGGAACGGTCTCGGCGTTCGAGCCCGCCAGGAACTGAGAGAGAAGCAGGTCGTCGAGCGAGAAGGTCATGACGAGCAAGCCGCCTGCCAGCAGGGCAGGCATGAGCTGCGGCAAGGTCACCCGAAGGAAGGCTCGCAGGGGCGTCGCACCTAGATCCGACGCCGCCTGCTCGAGGGTGTCACTCATGGTGCGCAGACGGGCCTGCACGACGACGGTGGCCAGTGCGGAGAGAAAGACCGCGTGTCCCGCCACCATCGCCGGCTGCCCGAGCGGCAGATCGAACCTTCGAAGCAGTGCGAAGAGCCCGACGGCGAGTACGACCTCCGGAAGGATGAGCCGTGAATAGACACTGAAGCCGAGAGCGGCACCCTGTCCGCGAGATGCGTGCCTGGCCCACAGCCCGGCGGTGACTGCCACCACGAGACTCACTGCCGTCGCGAGTAGAGCGATCGAGAACGACGTCACGAAGGCGTGCCTGAGTCGCGCGTCCCCCAACACCTTCGAGAACGCCCCCATCGAGAACCCACCCCAACCCAGGAGCTCCTCGTCAGCGTTGAACGCGTTGACGAAAACAAAGACGATGGGAAGAAATAGCGACGCGAGCACAAAGGCGGTCACGATGCCGAACGACAGACGGATGAGCCGCATCAGACCACATCCTCCCGATCTCCAAGTACGAGGCGGGCCAGCCCGAGAACGACCATCAGGAAGACGATGAAGACCATCGCCAACGCGGCACCGAACGGGTAGTTGCCCGTCTTCGTGAACTGATCGAAGATGACATTCCCGAACATGGCCGTCTTGCCACCGCCGAGAATTGCAGGGACGACGTACTCACCAGCTGCCGGGATGGCCACGAGAAGGACGCCAGCGACGATGCCTGGGGTGGCCAGCGGAATCACGACGCGCGTCAGCACACGTCGGGGTGGTGCACCCAGGTCGGCTGCCGCGAATTCCAGACTCGGCTCCACTCGCTCCAGTGCGACGAAGAGCGGCAGGATCATCAGTGGCAGGTAGTTGACCACCATCCCGATCATGACCGATCCAGGCGTGTAGAGGATGTCCAGCGTGCCGGAACCGAGATGGAGCTCCCGCAATAGGGCCTCCACCGGGCCGCCGTTACGCAGGAGGCTCACCCATGCGTACGTGCGCACGATGAAACTGACCCAGAACGGCACGATCACCGCCAACAGCAGCAGTTGCTGACGCCGACCCTTGCATCGGCTGATGTAGTACGCGGTTGGGAAGCCGACGAGAAGGCACAGTAGAGCGGAGGCGATCGCGATGAGCAGCGACCTGACCAACATCGCCGAGTAGACCGGTTCCAGCAGCTTGCTGTAGTTGCTCAGCGTCCACCCGAACGACACCTTGTACGTGAGTGCATCGATCTTCCCGAACGAGAACACGAACAGCAGGGCAACAGGCAGCATGAAGAGCGTCGTCCAGATGACCACCGTCGGGCCGGCGAGCGGCCAGCGGCGCGTGCGACTCGCGCCGCGGCGAGTCACACGCACCGGTGAGGACTGCGACATGGGTCAGGCCTTGATCTGGTTCCAAGCATCGGACATCACCTGCGTGACGTCCGGTCCGAGGTACTGGATGAACTGTGCCTGCGGCACGGTGTTGGTGATCTCCGGCTGCTTCAGTCCCTGAACATTGGGAACACCGAGCGCATCGATGAACGCCTTGTACTGGGCAGGACTGTGCTGGAAGTCCGTGAAACTCTGAACGACGTCCATGTGCTGAGTGCCCTTCACCGCCACCCAGCCTTCGATGTAGGCGACCAGTCCCTCCGGCGGGGCTACCCATGCGATGTTCGGGTTCTTCTCCATCGCGGCGGCTGTCTCGAAGTCGTAGCCCATCGTGAGATACGCCGACCCGTCGAGCAGCGACTTCGCGATGTCCAGCACCTTGAACGCCTGCACCGATGGCTTGATGGCGAGAACGGCATCGCGTGCCTTGTTGATCTCGTCCGTGCTAGTCGAGTTCGAGGAGTAGCCGAGCATGATGAGGGCGCTGCCAATGACGTCTCGGTCGTAGTCGACGAGGATCGTCTTACCCGGGTACTTCGGAACGACGCTCCAGAAGTCCTTCCACGTGGCGATCGGTTCCGAGACCTTGTCCTTGCGATACGCGATTCCGACCTGACCCGTATCGGTCGGCACGCCGTGCTCGAAGGCCTTCTGGAAGACGGGGAGGATAGCCGAGTAGTTGGCCATAGCAGCGGTGTCGTACGGCTGGACCAGTCCCGCCGCACCGAGCTGTCCCAGCCCGGCGGCGTCGAGGAAGGCCATGTCGTAGGCCGAGGGATTCTGGATGACGACCGACGTCGGCCCTGAGGACGACGTGAAGTCCTCGGCGATCTGAGTGATCTTGGCGCCGGGGTTCTTAGCCTCGAAGTCCTTGACCGTCGTCGGTCCGATCCAGTCGGTGAGGTTCAGGAACTTCACCTCGCCCGTGAGCGGCCCGGTGGACGTGGGACTCGCTGCGCCGGTGGTCGCCGCCGAGTCGGATCCCGACGTACCGCAGGCAGACAGCAGACCGGGCACGGTGAACGCCCCCGCCGCCAATGCTCCAGCCTTCAACATGCTTCGGCGGGAGACGCGTGCGTCCAAGAAGTTGCCAGGGCGCTGCTCAGTCATGATTCCTCCGGAGTCGCGGTTAGGGTGCGCTCTGAAGGTAGGAAGTGGATCCGAGGGCAGCATCTGCCCGGGCCAACAAGTTCCGCCCCCCGTTTGTCCGATCAGGTAGGGCTCAGGACCCTGCCCGAGCCACAGCGAAGCGTCTAGGATCTGCGCGTGAGCACGGACGAGGATCTCCAGCGCGTTGCGGAGCAAATGCGCCCCCACGTCCCGGAGCTCGTCGAGCGTATCCAACGCCGTTTGCGCGCAGAGGTCCCACAGTTCTTCGCCAGCGCCGACCCCGGGCTGGCCGCCGTTGAGGCGCCGGCTATCGCCGACTCGCTCAACGACATCCTCGATGGACTTGCCGGGGGGCTCGAAGCTCCTAAGCAAGTGCCGGCCGGAGCCATGCGCGAGGCGCAGCTGGCAGCGCAGGCCGGGATCGACCTGCACGACCTGATCCGCACCTACCGGGTGGCCCAGGCCGTTACATGGGACTACCTCCTGGAGGTGTCCACGCAACTCATCGACGACCCTGACCAGCACCTCGAGTTCCTCCGGCGAGCCGCTGCCTACCACTTCAACTGGAATGACGTCGTGGTCGCTCGCGTGGTCGAGGCCTACCAGGAGGAGTACAAGTCTTTCTACTTCAAGTCGCGAGACCGGAAGCGGAGAGCGGTGATTCGCGACATCCTGCGAGGACTGACGGTCGATACCTCATCGCTGAACTACAGCTTCCGAGGACAGCACGTGGGAGTCGTCGCCTGGGGCGACGGTGCCGAGGCAGCCGCTCAGGCATTCGGAACGTTTCTCGGCGGGGAGCAGGTCAGCATCCTGGGTGCCGGTGGCACCGTCCTCAGCTGGATCCATCATGGCCAGATAGCGGATCGATCGGCGCACCTCCGCCAGGGATTCGTTCCTCCCGAGGGCAGTTTCATCGCCATCGGCGATCTCGCCCCTGGCCTCGAGGGATTCCGCCTCACGCATCGGCAGGCCTGGCAGGCGTACCGCGTCGGCCGGATATTAGGTACTCCATTCACGCGCTATCAAGACGTGGTCCTTGAGGCTCTGGTCCTCCGAGACATCCAATCCGCGCGAGATTTCGTGCAGTACACCCTCGGTCCGCTCGACCCGCAAGACCCGCGCTCCCAGATCCTTCTGGACACTCTCGAGGCCTACTTCGCGTGCGGCCAGAACGGCGCGCTGACCTCCCTGAAGCTCGCGGTCCATGAGCGCACCGTGGCGTATCGTCTCAAGTCGATCGAGCAGAAACTTGGTACAAGCGTCTCCTCGCGCCGAGATGAGCTCTCGTCCGCACTCAAGTTGGCGCACATCTTGACGGCCGGAGATGCCCTGGGCGTGACCGACATCTTCGAGAGCACCCTCGAAGCACCGGTCTAGGCGTCGCCCATCAGTGGCCGAGCGCTGTCCACACTCTCGACGCCAGTCGCGACGGCCTTCCCGACCATGCCTCACTACGGTCTGCGAGATTGAACGCCGCGGTGACGGCGTTGACTCCGATCCAGCGCAGCGGCTCGGGCTCCCAGCGGTGCGTGGTCCGCCCGACCCACGGCAGCGAGCGCACGTCGCTGGCGAGATCCAGGATCTCGGCCGTGAGCGTACGGCCGGCAAGGTTGGCTGTGGCGACGCCGTCGCCTACGTAGCCACCAGCATGCGCGATACCCGAGCCTCCGGTCGTACCCCACAGTCGGGTACCAATCTCTCGGGATGGCGAGGTTGCCACCCCACGCGTGCGTGAACTCAACCCCCTTCAGCGGCGGGAACAGCTCCACTAGGATGCCTCTGAGCATCGCGTGCACTCGGCTGTCGTGATCGAACTGCGGCTTCACCCGGGAGCCGAAGTGGTAGGGCGCACCACGTCCTCCGAAGGCGATCCGCCCGTCGCCGGTGCGTTGGCCGTAGATCCTCAGGTGACGTTTGTCGCTGAATGTCTCACGGTTCCCGAGTCCGATCTGACGCCAGATGTCCTCGGGAATGGGAGCAGTCGCGACCATCATCGAGTACATCGGGACGATGTCGCGACGGGAGCCGCGCATCTGAGCGGTGTAGCCCTCTGTGGCACGGACCACGACATCAGCCCGCACCGAACCCCGCGCCGTCAACAGTCCGCCGCTGCGAATCTGCTGGACCTCGGTGTCCTCATAGATCCGTACACCGAGGGCTCGGACCACGTCACCAAGCCCGCGGACCAGCTTCGCCGGTTGGAGAGCGGCGCAATGAGGCGTGAACGTTCCGCCCAGGCTCCGAGCGGCATCCACTCTACTGGCGGTCTCCGCGGGGCTGAGCAGCCTGAGATCCTCCTCGCCAAACCCCCACGACCGCCACCCGTCGACCTCTCGCTGGCTCCTGACCCATTGGGCCTGATTCCGGGCGAGAGAGAGGTAACCGCCCTGCGCGAAGTCGCAGTCGATGTTCTCGGCCTCGACAACGGTGCCGATCTCTTCCACCGTCCTGAACATGGCTTGCTGCATCCTGATCGCAGCGACGCGGGAACTTCCCTGTGCGATCTTGCGGAGCGTCGCGGGAAAGATGGCTGAGCACCACCCTCCGTTGCGCCCAGATGCACCAAACCCCACATAGTTCTTCTCGAGAATCGCTATGCGAAGACCCGGGTCGGATTTGGCGAGGTAGTAGGCGGTCCAGAGTCCGGTGTATCCGCCTCCCACGATCGCGACATCGACGTCGAGATCACCGTCGAGTGGCCCGCTCGGGTTCCAGTCGGCGTCCGCGTCGTCGTGCCAGAAGCTCAGTGGTAGTGATGGAGAAGACAGCGGTGGCCTGTTCATGGATCTGATCCCTCGAATTGAACTTGTGAGATCGACGGGCGGCCCACAACTCGTCTGCGCGGCGTGCCCGCCCTCGCAACGGTGCCACGCGGGGAGCCTCGTGAACGACATGTTCGACCCGAACGGCGTCATGGCTGGCGCAGCGCATCAAGGTGGACATCCTGATTCGCAGCGACCGGCGAACGTCAGCGCATCTGGGGCCCGGGCCCTGCATCCGTCAGAGTCGTGGAGGACCGTGCCGCGTGGGGTGTGACGTGCGTGAGTTCAGCGTCATAGTCGGACTCTCGCCACCCAAGGATGCGCTGCTCTCGAATGAAGGGAAGGGGCACCGCGGGGTTAGGAGCGTCGATCTCGCGAGCCAGTCGGTGGCCCTCGAAGACGGACTCGGCAATGACGCGTGGCTCCACGCAGTCACCGATTCGGAACACTTCGATTCCCGCATCTTTCAAGGCCTCGGTCTGTGCGCTGAGCTCGTCGAACAACCGACTCCGCGACCGTCGCTGGGTGACCAGCACCACGCTTGTTGCCGGCCAGGAAGCCGTCCGCCCGGAGTGATACGTGTTGTGGCCAGTGACAAGGCCCGGTGTGATTTCGGTAACCACGTGGCTCGGCACTACGTCGACACCGAGATCCAGGAGCCCGTGCATCACGTGTTCGCCCTCGTCGGTGTAGAAGAGGTAGGAACCCACCTGATCAGTTGGCGACACGAGGGTGACCTTCAGCCCCTGCTTCGCGAGCTTCTCGGCAAGACTCGATCCCATGAAGTAGCCGTCGCAGTCATAGACAACGACCGAATCTCCGAGCAGCTCCCGGTGATCGACCATGATCGCCTCGGGCGTGAACACCATGTCGGGGTGCTCGCGCACTCCCGTGATGGGGACAGGCGTGAGCGGGCTTGCACCCGTTGTGTCCCACTCGGATCCCGTCGCAATCACGACCGTCTGCGCGCCGTAGTCGATGACGTCGTCGACGGTCATAGTCTTGCCCGTAACAACGGTGACGTTGCTCAGCTTCGCCAGCTGTGCTTCGCGGTACTCGACGACGCGCCTCCACGTACGAAGGCCCGGCAGCTCCGCTACCCAGTTGACGTGGCCGCCGACATGCGTGTCACGCTCGACGAGGTGCACATTCTCGAAGCCTCGCTCACCGAGGACCCGGGCGCACTCAAGGCCGGCGGGGCCGGCACCGACGATGAGGACCGGCTCCTGGCTGCGCGTGGAGGGGTTGAACTTCTCCGGGTGCCAACCGCGTCGGTACTCCTCCCCCACGGTGGCGTTCTGCGTACAGACGATGCGACCCCCTCCGTTGTTGAACCGTGAGACACAGATATTGCATCCGATGCACTCGCGGATGTCGTCGCCTCGGCCGGCCTGGATCTTCGCGGGAATGAAGGGGTCGGCGATCGCGGGCCGCGCAGCGCCGATGATGTCGATGACGCCTTCCCGAACGGCGCGAGCCATCAGCTCCGGATCCGTGAAGCGGCCGACTGCCGCGATGGGCTTCTTGGCGTAGGGGCGGACCTGCTCGAGAAAGGATCGCTGCCAGAACGACTCGAAGAACCGCGAGGAACTCGCATCGTCGGTCATGCTCCCGACCTGCATGTCCCAGAGATCCACCAGGTCGTCCAGGATCTCCACCACGGCGATGCCGTCTTCGCTCACCTTGAAGGCCCGGTCAGAGTCGTCACTGAACGAGTCGAGGCAGAACCCGGCGACGATGGCGCAGTCATCGCCGACGGCCTCTCGGACCTGTTCGATCGTCTCTCGCCAGAATCTGGTTCGGTTCTCGATCGAACCGCCGTACTCATCCGTTCGATGGTTCCAGTGCCGCCACAAGAACTGCAGCGGTAGGGAGAAGCTGGCACGTGCTGAGACTTGGACGAGGTCGAACCCGACGTTCCGAGCCCGAACGGCAGCGGCCACGTAGGCTCCCTGGATGCGGCGGATGTCGCGCTTGCTCATCTCGTAGCACGAGTGCCCGGAGAGCGGGCTGGTCTGCTGAGAAGGTCCGCCAGCCGGCAGCCGTGTCACGAAGCCGGTGTGGTCGGGACCCATATACACGAGCTGCACACCGGCCAGCGCCCCAAAGCTGTGAACGCGCTCCACCATCAATCGGAGGTTCGCCTCGTCACGAGCATCGATGAGACGAGCCTGAACCCAGGGCGCGTCATCACTCTCCGGGTCGACCGCGCAGTACTCAGTGTTGACCGCGGCCCACCCACCTTCGGCGCGCATCCCACGGAGATATGCCTGGGCGCCCGGGTATTCGACGCCGAGCCCGGAGCAGTGCGGCGACACGTAGAACCGGTTCCGAAACGTCTTCGGCCCCACCACGATCGGCTCGAACAACGGCGCGTGACGCGGATCCAGGCTCATGTCGAAAGCGTAGGTGCGACTCCGGTGCGGGTGCTTGTGCGAAGGCGATAAAGTTCACGTCCCTCCTTTCGGGAGGCGTCAGTGGGCCCTACCTGCTCGCACAGAGAAGGCCTCGCGATGCCGGTTCGACAGACCCACCTCTGTGCGCAGCAACGTCACCACGGTCCCCTCGGAGCCGCATCTACCTGGACGTGCCGGCGTGGATCGGACCGGCGGTGCTGGCTAGCGCGGCGCCTGAGCCTCCCCACCTCGCCTTCACGATCTCGGCTGCGATCGATACCGCCGTCTCCTCGGGCGTTCGGGCGCCCAGGTCCAAGCCGATAGGCGAGTGGATGCGTGCGATGGCCTCGTCGGTGAGGCCCGCCTCCTTGAGCCGTACGAGCCGGTCCTGGTGAGTGCGGCGTGACCCCATCGCGCCGATGTACGCGGCGCGCGTCCCCACAGCCTGCTGCAACGCAGGTACGTCGAACTTGGGGTCGTGCGTCAGCACGCAGATCACCATTCGTGAGTCGACGTGCTGTGATGCGAGCCAGCGGTGCGGCCAGTCGCACACCACCTCGTCGGCGGCGGGGAAGCGCTTAGCGGTGGCGAAGACTTCGCGCGCGTCGACCACGGTGACGTGGTAGCCGATGAGCTTTCCGATTCTGGACAGCGCCGCTGAGAAGTCGACTGCACCGAAGATCGCCATGCGAGGCGGAGGCGCGAACGAGGCCACGAACACCTCCAGACCCTCGCCTAGCCGCTCCCCTTGGTGTCCGTAGCGCAGGACACCGCTGGTGCCGCGGTCGAGCATGCCGCGGACGTCGGTAGCTACGGCGTCGTCGAGCCGACGAGTTCCGAGCGAGCCCTCGGTGCGGTCCTCTCTCACGACGAGGTGGCGACCTACATGCTGATTGCCCTTGACGACGGTGGCCACGGCGACAAGCTCGCCCGCGTCGATCATGGCTGCGACGCCGGGCAGCTCCGGCCATGTCGAGGCGTCGACCCGCTCGACGAACACCTCGAGGGTGCCACCGCAGGTCAGACCCACAGCGAATGCGTCTCCGTCGGCTACGCCGTAGGTCTCGTAGCGGGCCTCGCCTGTCGCGAGGACCTCAGTGCCGAGCTCGTACAACGCACCTTCGACGCAGCCCCCACTCACCGAGCCCACAGCCTCGCCACCGGCCGTCACCAGCATCGAAGCGCCAGGCGGTTGCGGCGCGGATCGCCAAGTTCGCACGACCGTGGCCATCGCGACGGCCTCGCCCCGCTCGAATGCCGCCAGCAGCCCTGGCAGTACCTCTCGCAAACTCATCCCTCAACCTCACGTGACCCAGGACGTCGGGTCGAGCCGTGTCAGCAGTTCTGTCGCCTTGTCCGTCGGGAGTGCGTGGGCCTGGTGGGAGTCCTGCCGCTTCAGCGCACCTGCCACCACTTGACCGCCGATGAAGCGAACGGGTTCCGGGGGAAGCCGCCTCGTCGGTGCTCGGGTCAAGGGGCTGGCGGACCACTCGTCGTCGGTGCCGAGGGCCAGGCTCGCAAGGATCTTCGCCCCCAACCGGGACGGTCCGACGCCGTCGCCGGAGTAGCCCGCTGCGAGGTGGACTCGTGGGTGTCCCTCCAACGGTACGAAGAAGGGCAGCGAACTGAGCGAGTACTCCACCGGCGCCCGCCAGCTCGAGACAGGCTTGTAGGGGATGTCCGGGAACAGTCCTTGAGCGCGGTCCCGCAGCACGGCATCGTTAACCTGCGCCGCGAACAGTGTGTCTGCTGCTACCGCGCCATAGCCGACGGCCAGGCCGCCCTTGCCGAACAGCAAGTGACCATCGACCGTGGTCCTCCAGTAGTTCAACAAGCGACCGGAGTCGGACACTCCGACGCCGGCGGCGGCGAAGCGATCGATCGTGTCCGTCGGGATCGGGAGCACGACGTTGTCCGATGCTGTGAGCAACATGTGGCGGCGGACCTGCGGGAACGCCATCGCCCAGGCGTTGACAGCCAGAATCGCGGAATCCGCCACGACCTCGCCGCGGGCCGTCATGACGCGCACGTGCCGATCGCTGCGCAGCCTGGTCATCCGCGAACCTTCGAACACCAGAACAGCGTGCTCGATCAGCCATCTACGAAGACCGCGTGCGAGGCGGGCGGGCTGCAGGATCGCGCATCCCGGGTCGAGGACACCACCGCGTACTGGCGCCCCAGCGAGATCGGTTGCCTGCTGAGCATCCAACGCTTGGAGCGGTGACCCTGGAACATCCTCAAGCTGCGCGAGGAGCGGCGCCCAGGAGGCATCCTGGAACGGGTTCGTGCTCCCCCACAACCAGCCGTTCGCCATGAGACCGGCGTCGATGCCCTCGCGCTCGACGAAGTCGATGATCTCTGTGACGGCTTCCGAAGACTGCTGCGCGAGTCGAGTGCCATCCATCTGCCCGGCGAGTGCCTGGAGCGACAGGAACTTCGGCCACAGGTTCATCAAGTACCCAGCGTTGGTGCCGCTCGCACCGGCGCCGCAGACATCCGCCTCGATGAGCGCGATGCTCAGCGATGGATCCCGCTGCCGCAGCTCCACGGCCGTCCAGAGCCCTGTGAACCCCCCGCCGACGATGCAGACGTCCGCGTGGCGGCGCCCTTCAAGCGTCGGGCTCGCTGAATGCCAGCCCGGCTCCGAACTCAGCGCTTGCTCGAGCCAGTAGGAACGACGGGTCACCGGGCCCTTCACGCGAGGCCTCGACGGACACGATCCAACGCCGTCTGGCATCGAATCGATCGGTGATGCCGTGCCTCCCGACCAGCTATCTGGTCAGTGGCGCCGCACAGCTGCAGGAACCGAACGGTCCGCAGGCGCCGCAGTCCGGGCCCCAGCGCCAGGCGAGGCGCGCCAGCACGGCAAGCGCGCCCGTGCCCGCGATCACGGCGTAGAGAGTGGCGGCATGTATGCCGGTCAGCACCGAGTACATCAACCACCCGAGGGCGTCGCAGAGCAGCACGAGCCAGGCGCCCGGGGCGATGCCGGACACGTCGGCGCTGCGCCAGGCGAGCCACGCGGCCGGCGCGACGTACCACGCGATCGAGAGGCCGAGGAGCACCTCGATCGGTGCCGAGAACCACGGAGCCAGGGCACCGGCAAAGACGAGTGCGGCCGTCCAGGACCAGGTCGTGACCATGCCTTCGCGGGTGGCGTTCCTGCGGACCAGGATCCACGTCGTTGCAGCGAGGGAGGGCAGCGCTGCCAGACACGTGAGCAGCACCCAGATGTCGCCGATGGCCACGGCGTAGAACACCCAGGCTGTGCACGAGATGAGCGCATTCGACGTCGCTGCGAGTGACACGCCCTCCACGGACCCCGTACGCCGGACGCGCAGCCACTGGGGGAGCGAGTAGAAGGCCGCGAGCAGGACGATCGCGAGGCCGAAGGCGAGACGCAGATCGTCGCTGCTCATCACTCACCAATCCTTCGATGGTCGCCGTGAGTCGACTTTGACTCGATCCCGGCGGGAGGGCGCGACGGTCCCACCGCGGCTCCGGCCCTTCAGGCACGGCCTTGACCCGGCGAGCCAGGCTTGCCCCGGAGCAAGCGACGGCATCGAAAGAGGTGACCATCCGCGCATCGCGCGAGACCGACGAGACCGCAGCGGCGTCGCTGGCCTCCACCACATTCACGAGATCGTCCCAGTCCGAGTCGTCGAAGGATGGCGACCGACGGTCGCAGACCAGTCTCTGCGTACCCAAGCCGGCGGCGGCTACGACCCAGGTGAAGAATGGCGACCGGTCAGTTGTTGCCTTGGGTAGACCGAAGTCCTGAGCTTCTCTCACGAGCTGCATCTCCGTGCTACTCCCCGACCGGACGGCCTACCATGCCCCCGTGCCCACAGACGACGATCTCCGCCGCATTGCTGACGTGTTGCGCGCGCGAGTCCCCGAGCTGGTAGAACGCATACAGCGCAGACAGCGCGCGGAGGTGCCGCAGTACTACGTCGGCGATGACCCCAGCATGGCCGCGGTCGAGATCGCCGCCATCGCCGACTCCCTGAACGACATCCTTGATGGGCTTGCGGGGAGCCTGGAAGCGCCGCGGCAGGTCCCGAACGGTCCGTTGCGGGAAGCACGGATGGCGGCACAGGCAGGCATCGATCTGAACGATCTCATCCGCACGTATCGTGTCGGCCAAGCCGTCACCTGGGATTGCCTGATGGAGGTCGTGACTGCGCTGGTGCGCGACGCGGAGGAGCGCTACGACGTGCTCCGCCGGGCCGCCGCTTATCACTTCGACTGGAACGACTCCGTCGTGGCCGGCGTGATCGAGGCCTACCAGCAGGAGTACAAGAGCTTCTACTTCAAGGCCGGGGACCGGAAGCGTCGGGCCGTCGTTCGCGACATCCTCAGCGGTCTGACGGTCGATACCTCATCGCTGGGCTACAGCTTCCAGGGCGTGCATCTCGGTATCGTCGCGTGGGGCGACTCGTCCGAAGCGGCCGTGCAACAGATCGGGACGCTGATCGGCGGCGAGCAGGTCAGCATCACGGGCACCGGTGGAACAGTGCTCAGCTGGGTGCATCACGATCAACTCCCCAGGAGGCTCGTGCGACTCGATGCACGATTCACACCGCCCGAGGGCAGCTTTGTGGCGATCGGCGATCTGGCCGCCGGTGTCGACGGGTTCAGGCTCACGTATCGTCAGGCGTGGCAGGCGTACCGGGTGGGACGGATCATTGCTGCCCCCTTCACCCGCTACAAGGACGTTGCGCTGGACGCTCTCGCGCTCCGCGACAGGCAGTCGGCCCGGGACTTCGTGCAGTACATGCTGGGCCGGCTCGACCCGCACGACTCGCGGTCGCAGATTCTCATCGAAACACTCGAGGCGTACTTCGCCTGCGGGCACAACGGAGCCCTGACGTCGCAGCGGCTCGCAGTCCACGAACGCACTGTTGCCTATCGGCTCAAGTCGATCGAGCAACGCCTGGGTGTGCCCGTGACGAGTAGGCGTGTCGAGCTTCTCCACGGCCATCCGGCTCGATCGGATCCTCAGCGGCGGCGACGCCCTTGGACTGCCTGTTGCGTTCGATAACGGAACCGACGGCGCTCTGGTCTGAGTTTGCGGAACCGGTAAAAGACACGGCGGCAACTGTGCGTCGGGCACAGATGCCGAGCCTTGCGCATCGCCCGATGCTGTCAGTGTGAAACCGGCCAGTTTCGAGCATGTCGCGCCAGCGACCGTCCATGAGGCCCTCCTCCTCCTCGCCGACGACAGCATCGAGAGCAAGGTGCTTGCCGGCGGACAGAGCCTGATTCCGCTCATGAACCTCCGGCTGGCGACCCCGGAACGGCTCATCGATACGAACAACCTGTTTGATCTTGCCTATATCCTGCAGGACTTTCAGGGGCTACAGATCGGTGCCATGACGCGGCATGCGGATGTGCTCACGTCCCCCCTGGTGCGCCAGGTGTGTCCCCTGCTCCACGAGGCGGCCGGCTACGTCGCCCATTCGCAGATTCGCAACCGCGGGACTCTCGGGGGAACGCTCGCCCATGCAGACGCCGCCGCCGAAATGCCCGTGGCGCTTCTGGCCAGCGACGCCGTGATCACGGCGCGATCCGTCGAGGGCGAGCGCCAGATCGCGGCGCAGGACTTCTTCAAGAGCTACTTCACCACGGCGCTGAGGGCTGACGAGCTGCTGGTCGACGTCTTCGTCCCGAACGCGGCCCCCCACAGCGGTTCCGCCTTTCGAGAGTTCGCTCGCCGGCGGGGCGACTACGCAATTGGCGGGGCGGCCACAGTGATCACTCTGGACAACACCGGGGTGTGCGAGTCGGCGCGCATCGCTCTCCTCGCCGCTGGACCAGCACCAGTCCGGGCGCTCGGCGCCGAGCACCTGGCTGTTGGGCGCTCGCTGGACGACGAGATGATCCGTGAGGTGGCCATTGCAGCGGCCGCAGAGTCCAACCCCGTCGACAGCGTCCACGGAACAATCGAGTACCGGCGCGCCGTCATCGAGCAGATGGTCTACCAGGCCCTGCGCGAAGCCGTCCGCCGAGCGGGAGTGTGAGCGACATGACGCGAGTCAGCATCGAGATCAACGACATGGTGCACGAAGCCGAGATCGACCCACGCACTCTGCTGTCCGACTTCATCCGGCACGACGTGCACCTCACAGGGACACATGTCGGCTGTGAACAAGGGGCTTGCGGCGCATGCACCGTGCTGTTCGACGGGCTTCCCGTTCGCTCGTGCACGATGCTCGCGGTGCAGGCCGATGGCCACGCCGTGCATACCGTTGAATCCCTCGCCCGCGATGGTCAGCTCAGCAAGCTGCAGCGAAGCTTCACCTCATGTCACGGACTTCAGTGCGGCTTCTGCACCCCCGGGATGCTCATGACGCTAACCCCCCTCGTCGAGTCGGGGAGCCGTCTGTCGGACGAGGAGATCCGGGAAGCCATCTCGGGAAACCTGTGCCGCTGCACGGGCTACCAGCAGATCGTCGATGCCGTTCGGGATGCCCTCGGCGGCTGATGGCTCGGATCAGCCCAGTCGACGATCCGCCAGCACAGGGAAGGCCCGACGCGCAGCTCTCACCGCTGCCAAGTCCAGGTCCACCACAAGAGCCTCTTCGCCGTGCCCTGCAGACCGCAGACGTCGACCATCGGGGCCAATCACAGAGCTACTGCCGCCCATCGCGATGCCCGCATGCTCGCCCGCCGTGTTGCACTGGACCAGGAACACCTGGTCCTCAATCGCCCGCGCCTGCCCAAGTACTGACCAGTGCTCAACCCGCGAGAGCGGCCATGCTGCCGGCACGAGGACGAGCTCGGCGCCTCGGTCGACGAGGCCTCGGAAGAGCTCGGGGAAGCGCAGGTCATAGCACGTCGCCAGCCCGACGACCACTTCCTCGTCGCCGAATCTCACCGCCGAGGTGCTCAGTCCCTCGCCCGCCTCCATCAACTGCGGTTCGCCATCGGAGAACCCGAACCGGTGAATCTTGCGGTACGTCGTGAGGACCTTGCCGTCGGAGTCGATGAGTACCGAGGTGTTGTAGAGGAGCGGTGATCCGTCGTCTCTCTCGCCGGCATGCTCCACGAGGGATCCCATGTGGACCACAGCGCCGATCCTCCGAGCCGTCTCCTGCATGCGAGGAACGAGCTCATCTGACAGGGTCTGGGCTGTCTCTCGCCAGCGGGCATAGGAGAACCCGCCGTTGAACCACAGCTCAGGGAGAACCAGCAGGTCGGCACCCTTCTGCTGATCGAGCAGTGCCACAACGCGATCCAGACGATCGTCCGGGTCTTCCAGGTCGTCGTAGGACAGTTGGAGAACGTGGACCTTCATCGCTACTCCGTGATCCGCCCAATTGCGCGCAAGACGTTCTCCGGCGTGATGGGGATGTCCCGCAGAACAGCCCCGAACGGCGCGATCGCGTCGTTGACAGCGTTCAGAACGGCCACTGGAGCTGCGATGAGCGCGGATTCACCCATGCCCTTGGCCCCGTTCCAGGTGTGCGTGGACGGGGTCTGCAGATGCAGGATCTCGAACGGTGGCGCGACGTCAGCTGTCGGCAACTGGTAGTCGACGAGCGTCGTGGTGACCAGCTGCCCCTCGTTGTCGTAGACAAGCCGCTCAAACAGCGCCGCTCCGATGCCCTGCATGGCGCCGCCGCGGATCTGGCCGTCCACGATGCCGGGGTTGATGACCGTGCCGCAGTCCTCGACGACGTACATGCGCTCGACCGTGACGAAGCCGGTGTCCACGTCCACTTCGACGAGCGCCGCCTGGGCCCCGTTCGAGAACATGGGGCGCCCAGCGTCGTAGGCGAACGTCGCTTCCAGGCCCGGGTCGAATCCCTCCGGCCACACGGAGTCGTCGAAGTAGATGGACGTGGCGACGTCCGCGATCGACACGGAGGCCTCACTGTCGCCCACCACCGAGGCGCGCCCGTCGACCAGTTCGATGTCCCCGGACGAGACTTCGAGCATGTTCCCCGCGACCGCGAGCAACTTCTCTCGCAACAGTCCAGCTGCGCGACCGATAGCGCCGGCCGCGATCACGGCGCCACGGCTAGCTACGGTGCCGCTGCCGTAGGTGTAGCGGGTGCTGTCACCCGAGATGACAGTCACGTCCTCAGGGCGGACACCCATCATGTCCGCAGCCACCTGCGCAGCCGTCGTCCTGTTGCCCTGGCCCTGAGTCGTCAGTCCGAGAGTCACCGTGACGGTGCCGTTCGGATCCATCCGAACGGTCGCGGTGTCGTGGTAGATGCCCGCAAGCCCGTGCGCCTTGCCCATGGCCGTGCTCTCACCGGTGCTCTCCACGAACACGGACAGGCCGAGTCCGAGGTAGCGGCCCTGCGCACGGGCCTCAGCCTGACGAGCGCGGAAGGCCTCGTAGTCGACCATGGACTCGAGCCGATCGATCGACTCGAGCCAGCTGCCTTCGTCATAGGTGATCCCCTGGGCATTCACCCACGGTAGGGACTTCACCACGTTGTGTCGGCGGAACTCGAAGGGGGACATTCCGACCGCGCGTGCCGCCTCGTCGATGATCGCCTCGCGCGCGAACGTGCCCGCCATGTATCCGACACCGCGGTAAGCGCCCACGGGGGCCTTGTTCGTGGCCGCGGCCTCGTAGGTGTACTCAAGCGTCGTCACGTCATAGACCCCCTGCGGGGTCACGACTACGGCGCACCAAGGCTCGACAGCCATGCTCCAAGGCGGCTGGTGGAAGGCACCACCATCGCCGAGTGCGCGTGTCTTCATGGCCACTACGCGATGGTTCTCGTCCAGCGCCAGCGCGATGGTGACGAACTGCTCGTGTGCGTGCGCGGCCACCATCAAGTTCTCGCGTCGATCCTCGACCCACTTCACAGGGCGCCCGAGCTGCACGACTCAGGAGCGGCATGATCAGTTCCTCCACGAACAGGTGCGCCTTCTGGCCGAAGCCACCGCCGGTGTCGGGAGTGAGGACTTCAACCAGGTTTTCCTGCAACCCGAGGTAGGCCGTGAGGAAGTACCGGATCAGATGGGGCATCTGAGTGGACGTCCAGAGCTTGAGCTCCTGGCTCGCCCAGTCGTAGTTGGCGATGACCCCGCGGGTCTCCATGGGCGTGGGCGAGAGCCGACCCGTGTGGTAAGTCGCCTCGACGACGAGGGCCGCCGCCTCGAAGGTCTCAGAGACCGGGCCGAAACTGGCACCGCCACGCAGACCGAGATTGCCGGCCAGCTGGTCGTTGGCCAGGTCGCTGCCCTCAAGCAGAGCAGCATTCGCATCCGTAACCGCCGGCAGCGGCTCTGTCTGGACCGAGATCAGTTCAACGGCGTCCTCGGCGATGGCCCGGCTGTCGGCCACCACTACGGCGATCGGTTCACCGACGTAGTGCAGCGTGTCGCGGGCGAGCAGCGGCATAAGTGTCGCGATGCATCCGTCTACGTCCAGCGAGCCTTCGATTGCCTCGCAGTGCTGCGCGGTGTCGGCACCAGTCCAGACGAGATGCACGCCGGGAAGCGCCTGTGCCGCAGTCACATCGACGCTGACAAGCTTTGCATGCGCTTCGCTGCTCCGCAGAAATGCTGCATGGAGGCTCGCGAGGCAGGACGACATCGGCCAGGTACCGCCCGCCTCCCGACAGGAGCCGGGGGTCCTCTGACCGCAGCACGCTCTGGCCGACGGAACGCGCCGCCACCATACGAGTCGCGAGGTGACCGCTTGTGTGCCAGGTCATCGCGACACCCCGCGCTCCGCCGCAGCAGCGAGGACGGCGTTGACGATCGTCTCGTAACCCGTGCATCGGCACAGGTGACCCGAGAGCCACTCGACTACCTGTTCGCGAGAGGGATCAGGCTCCTTCTCCAGGAGCGCGGTCATCGACATCAGAATGCCACCCGTGCAGAATCCGCACTGCAGGCCGAAGTTCTCGCGGAACGAGTTCTGCAGTGTGTTGAGCTCGCGCCCTTCCGCCAAGCTCTCGACCGTCCGGATTCTCGCGCCGTCTGCCTGGGCAGCGAACACGAGGCACCCGCGGGTCGGTTCGTCGTCGACCAGGACCGTGCAGGCTCCGCACGCGCCGTGCTCGCACCCGAGCTTTGTGCCGGTCAATCCGGCGTGAGTGCGAACGAACTCGGCGAGGGACGTGCGAGCCGTCACCGCCGCGGTGACTCGTGAGCCGTTGACATCCATGGTCACGGTCACGATCTCGGAAGGAAGTGAGGTCATCGAGGGGC
Organism: uncultured Actinomycetes bacterium; assembly: GCA_963843975.1. Classification (GTDB taxonomy): domain Bacteria; phylum Actinomycetota; class Actinomycetes; order S36-B12; family CAIYMF01; genus Longivirga. The sequence continues at coordinate 1,853,738 of CAWJMG010000003.1, forward strand.
TCCCAGTGTCCGGACGACCTGCTGCACAAGGCCGCTCACGATGTGCCGCCGATAGGCGGTGCTTCCGTTGATGTCACCAAGAATCCTGAGCTCGTCGATCACAGCCTGCGCCGCGTCCGAAGCGGCCGAGACATCCGCATCTCGCCCTTCGAGCAAGGACTCGGCGTGCCGCGCTCTGCAGGTTGTGCCGACGGCTCCACCGACCGCGATTCGGACGTTGCGCAACGGTCCGCTCACGTCGTCGCAGGTCGCGGCCACCAACGCCAGACCGTAGTCGCCCATCCGGCGTGTCAACTCCTGGAATGCCAGCCGTCGCCCGGCGACCGGGAGGTCGATCCTGGTCAGGAACTCGCTCTGTTCCATCGAGGTGGTGAAGACGTTGAGGAAGAGGTCGTCCGCCTCGATGACGCGCTCCCCCGTTCGACTGGACACAGTCACGGAGCCGCCGTAGGCGACCAGCAGCAAGGGCCACTCAGCCGCAGAGTCGGCATGGCAGAGGCTCCCCCCGACGGTGCCGCGCGACCTGATCTGCGGGTGCGCAATGTGACGGATGGCATCGACCAGCCCCGGCGCCGCGCCTGCCACCACTGCGGAGTGCTCGACATCCGCATGGGTGACCATCGCGCCGAAACGCAGGTTGCCGTCTGGTCGACGTTCGATGGCATCGAGTCCCGGAATGTGCGAGATGTCGATCAGCTGAGATGGATACGCCAAGCGCAGGTTCATCATGGGGACCAAGCTCTGACCGCCCGCGACGATCTTGGCGTCCTCGTCGGACTCGAGCATGGCGCACGCCTCGCTCACGCTGGTGGCGCGCACAAATGCGAACGATGCTGGCTTCACGGCACCGATCCTCTCTGATCGCTGTTTGAGACCGCCACGGGAGAACGTTCAGCTCGGGTCAGGGAGTCCAAAGTAGTTCTCTGGATCGCCGGGCTCGAACGCTCCACCGTGCTGCAATGCTGCCGCCATGCGACGCACCTTCGAGAGATAGCCTCGAGCCCGTCGGAGCTGCCGGGGTTCCCATGCTGCGATCGCGGCGTCAACGTCGTCGGGATGAGCCTTGATTGCTTCTGCCAGTTCCCAGCCGTCGGCGGCCGCCTTGGCGGCTCCAGCGGCAGCATGGGGTCTCGGAGTGACGCCGGCGTCGCCTACGAGGACGATTCGCCCCCGATGCATCGCGGGTACGTCGCAGTCAGCGACAATCGTGACGAACGGCGCAGGTGAGGCCATCACCAGATTGCGGAAGTGCGGCCCGAGTTGCGCCTCTGCCCGTGTCACGAGCCGTTCGAGCGTCGTGCCGGGGAGCACGTGGTTGTGCACTGTTAGAGGCTGCCGTACACCGTTGATGTCGGTGAGCATCAGGTCCAGGTCAGCGTCTCCCTCGGTGTTCCAGTACCACTGCCAGTTCAGGCGGCGCCCGGTCACCTGCAGTTCGCTGCTGATCGTCGGGATCGGGTAGGTGATGAGGTGGCTGTCGGGCAACAGGCCGTAGGTGAAGAAGTCGTCGAAGAAGTTCCACGTGTCCGACTCGACGTCGTTTTGCTCCACCAGCCCACGCCAGGTGACGTAGCCGGCGTATTGCGGGCCGGTGTCGAACAACTGTCGACGCGCGCGCGACATGGCGCCATCGGCGCATACGACGAGGTCGGCGGACACGGTCTCTCCGGACTCGAAGACGACCTTCGTCTCGGAGCTGTCTAGCTCACCTTCGAAACGGTCGAAGGTCATGCCCAAGTGGTAGCGATCAGTACCGAAGGAGGCGAGCAGGCCCTGGTACAGCGCGTTGTACGACGTGAAATGCCAGGACCGGTCGGCGGTTCCGAGGAGGTTCTCCTGCGTGGGTCCGTAGTACTGCATTCCTTTCGAGCCCACGCTGATCCGATCGAGGCCGATGTCCGTGCGCTCGAGGAAGTATCGGACGAGCTCGGGCTGGACGACGATCCCCGTGCCGAAGCCTGCCAGGGTGCGTGATGACCGCTCGTACACGTCGACGTCGCACCCCGCGTCCCTCAGCGCGACTGCCGCGTTGAGACCTGCGATGGAACCACCGAGCACCGCCACCCGGAGCCCGGCCACTACTTGGCCTCGGGCCGGAGCCGCATCGCAAGCGGCCGCAACGGTGCGCCGGACGCCCCTTTGAGCCGGATCGGCGCCGCGATGCAGGCGAACTCGTGGACTCCGTCGGCGGAGAGCTCCTCGAGGTTCGCGAGCTCGATCATCGGCACGCCCGCCTCGGCCAGGAAGTGGCAGTGGCCGGGGAGCCAGTTGTCTTCATGCTGGCTGGGACCCACCTCGACGCACTCCTGGTCAGAACCGACGGCCACGATGCCCTGGCTGGTGATCCACCGAGCGGCCTCCAGCGACAGCCCAGGGGGGTTCCCCAGGGTCTTCGAGCCGTCCGGCCAGTAGCGCATACGCCCGGTCCGCACGAATGCGACGTCGCCCTCCTGCAGGCTGAGACCTTGGGCAACGAGAGCATCCTGCAGATCCTGGGGCGTGATCGCGTAGGAGTCGGGCAGGCAGTCGACGCCCTGGTGGGCGGCCACATCGATGAGGATGCCCCGCGTCACGATCGGGACGATTTGCTCAGCTCCACCCTTGAACCAGTGACGCGATCCGAGGTGGTCCTCCGGACGGAAGTTGTTGTAGATCTTGCCGTCCGCGCCGAAGTGGTTCAACGAGTCGATGTGGGTGCCGGTGTGCGTGTACATGAAGATCACGTCACCCGAGTAGCAGACGTGCCGGTTCACCTCGGAGCCGACTCCGTTGAGGTTGTCGACGACGGTGCCCGCGGGCGTGTGGCTCATGAAGATCTGGTATGCCGGGTCACCGGCTGCCTGGAAGCTGGGCATGCCGACGAAGTAGTCGATGCTGAGGTCGTAGACCCGCGAACCGTCAGCGCGAGCGATGATCGACGCCATCGACTCAGGTGTCATCAGGTTGAGGGCGCCCAGCTCGTCGTCAGGGCCCCACGGGCTCGTGGCGACCGAGATGTCAGCACGATCGCCCATCAGGGCTGGCTCCGCTCGAAGTCGACGACGGCCCGCGACTCGAAACGAGGCGTGAGGTTCTCCACGACCGACACGTGGTAGGGGTCGTTGGAGTACTCATCCAACGCCTCCCACGACTCGAAGTCCGAGATGAGCACGCCGTCCCACGGTGCGCCGTTGTCGCCCGGGTCTCCCTGGTGGACGCCGATCTCCCAGTACTTGATGATCGGGAGCCGCTCGGGGAGCGTGTTGAGGAGGTCGAGGATCTCCTGGTGGTTCTGGCCGGCGGCGATGCGCCAGGCGAAGACGTGACGGATCATGGCTGTCTCCTCGGTCGGATGGTCGCGTACCAGGACGTTCGCGGGTAAGTGTCGTGCGAGAGCCTTCAGTGGCTCCACTGCGCACAGCGACAACGTTCGGCGCGCAGTTGCAGTGTTCGGTGAATGGGTCAGCGGACCGGGCGGGCAAGCTTCCAGATGGACTCAGGTGTCGCTGGCAGCCGCGTGATGCCGTCTGTGGCGCCCAACGCGTCATCGATGGCGCCGGCGACGGCCGCCCCCACCGCGATCAGGCCGACTTCACCGAGTCCCTTGGCGCCCAGAGGGTTGTCACGGGTGGGTGCGTCCTCGGTGAGGTACAGGTCGACGTATGGGACGTCCGTTGACGTCGGCATGAGGTAGTCCATTAGCAGCGTGGAGAGCGGCTGGCCGTCATCGTCGTACACGAACTCCTCGAAGAGTGCGCCTCCGATTCCCTGCGCGGCCGCGCCGATCACCTGACCTTCCGTCGTCTGGGGGTTGATCATGCGACCGCATTCACTTGAGGTGAAGAAGCGCAGAATCCGGTGACCCCCAGTGGCCGGGTCGATCTCGATCTGGGCCAGTGTCACGCCGTAGGGGTAGTTCATGTGGTGCTCGAGGTACACAGCATCGGCGCGCAGACCGGGATCATCGTCGTCTAGACGCGCCGTCCACCCGTCCCATGCACCAGCGATCTCAGCCAGAGTCATGCCCCTGGTTGGATCGCCGACAACCTGCACCCGGCCGTCCGCCAGTTTGAGATCGGCCTCGTTGACATCCATGATCCGAGCAGCCACCCGGCGGGCCTTCGCGACGACCTTGATGGCCGCCTCGCGCGCCGCTCCACCCGCGATCACGGTGCTCCGACTCGACCACGAGCCGACACCATCGGGGACCAGAGCGGTGTCGCTGTGCAGCACGTCGATGAGCTCAGGCTGGACCTGCAGCTCGTCCGCGACTATCTGGGCAAGCACCGTCTCAATCCCCTGCCCGACTGATGACGCGCCGGTGAGCACACGGACGCGTCCCGTGGAGTCCACCTCGACGCTGCCGGTCTCGTAAAGGCCCAGGCCTGCCTTGTCCATAAGCACTCCGATGCCCGTACCGAGCAGGCGGCCCTCGGCGCGAGCCTCGACGCATTCGGCCTTCCACTCGTCGAACCCCGCTGCTGCCAAGGCGTTCTCGAAGTGCTCCCGCACGTCTCCCGAGTCGAATACGTACGGCTCGAAGCAGATGTCCAACCCGGGCTCCCAAGGCAAGTCGTGCGCGCTGAGAAGGTTGATCCAACGGATCGCCTCGCGGCTGATCCCCATCTGCGCTGCGGCCTTGTCAAGAAGTCGCTCACGCGCGAAGGTGACCTCGAACCGGCCCGGCGCGCGGTAGGCGGCCGACGGCGTCTTGTTCGTCAGGACTGCGTGCAGGACAGCCTCGAACGCGGGAACCCGGTAGGGTCCGACGACGATTCCAGCAGTGATGTCGCTGCAGAGCGGCTCGGCTTGCCGAAGGTACGCACCATGGTTGTGCCAGATCTCGTCCTTGAGCGCCAGCAAGCGCCCGGCCTCGTCAAACGCACCCGAGATTCGATGCACCTGTTCGCGGGCGTGGGCGATTCCGGTCATGCTTTCGAGGCGGTCCTCGATCCACTTGACGGGTCGGCGCAGCAGCCGTGCAGCAAATGCTGCCAGCGGGTATTCCGGAAAGACTCCCCCTCGCACGCCGAAGTTGCCTCCGATATCACACGTGCGCATGCGAATGCTGGTGACCGGCATCCCAAGCATCCCCGCGATGATGCGTCGGCAGTCGTGGATGTGGACGGTGCCCCAGATGTTCAACTCGTCGCGACCGGGGTCGGGCTCAACCACGATGCCGCGGGTCTCCAGTGGGGTACCGGAGTGGCGCCCGGTCGAGTACTCCGCGTGCACGACGTGCGCAGCGGACCTGAATGCCTCGTCGGCCTCTCCGTATCGCTTGACGATAGTCACGGACTCGTTGCTCAGCGCGCCGTGCAACGGCGGACCGGACACCGCCGTCTTGGGGTCCAAAAGAACGGGCAGGGCGTCGTATTCGACCGCGACGAGCTCAGCGGCATCCTCAGCTGCATAGGCACTGGTGGCGAAGACCGCTGCCACCGGCTGGCCGACGTAGTGCACCGCGTCCTGAGCCAGCACTGGATGGGTGTAGTCCTCCAGGTTGGGGAAGACCTCGTGATAGCCGATCTGCTCGAGCGGCACGGCACCGAGATGGGCGACGTCCGCACCGGTCAGCACGCACACGACGCCAGGGGACGCAGCGGCGGCGGAAGGGTCCACTGACACGATCCGCGCGTGGGCCGACGACGAGCGGACCACTCGCATGAACACCTGTCCGACGAGGTCTACGTCATCGACGAAGGTGCCTGCTCCGATCAGCAGCCGACCGTCCTCACGTCGCGCTAGGCGTCGGCCCACCTGGCGGCCGTTCGTCTTCCGCTCGGTGTCGGTCACTACTCGCTCCAGACGTCGTTACCTGCCTAGCTGCTGTCATCATCGCCGCCGTCGCGCCGGTGCGCCTTATACGAATCCGTGAAAGCCGAGGTGACTTCCTCGCGTTGAGCCCTAATAGGTCCTCGACGCCTTGCCCGTCGCCCTGGTGGTTCGCGGCGGACGGCCCACCAGGGCCGGGGCGCCTTGGACCCGGCATGCTGTTCGTGTTCCAACAAGGCGCCCGCCTCAACTGCCGCCTCTAGGCCATGCCCGAGGTGCGAGGCCAGATCTACCGTCGGTGGTCCGTCTACTGAGGAGCCCCCGTGCAGTTGGAGAACTCTTTTCGCGTCCCCGCCGGCATCGATGATGCGTGGACCGCCTTGCAGGACGTCGAGCTGCTCAGCTCCGTGCATGCCCGGCACGACACTCATCGCCGTGAACGGCGACGAGTTCGACGGCTCGGTCAAGGTGAAGCTGGGTCCGGTCGCCATGACCTACGGGGGGCGGGCTCGTTTCGTCAGCCGGGACCATGACGCACACGTCCTGGCCATCGAGGGAGCCGGTCGGGACTCCCGAGGCACGGGGACGGCGGCCGGCACGGCGACGGTGACTCTGTTGACCGATTCGCCCACGACCACCCGCGTCGACGTCCTCACCGAACTGACCGTGACCGGCAAGGCGGCGCAGTTCGGACGCGGCGTGATGCAGGACGTGGCAGCCAGGATCGTCGACCAGTTCGCCGCGAACCTCGCGGTTGCGCTGGCTGACCGGACGACCCAACCGGACCAGGCGCTCGTGGGGAATCCATCGGTGAGCAGTGGTCAATCGAGCAATCCTCAGCCGATCGCCGCGCCGACCCGACCGGAACGTGTCGACAGCATCGACCTTCTTGGAACTGCCGGTGCACCAGTCCTGAAGCGCGTTCTGCCGCTCGTCGCCGCCGCCATCGTGGCGGGGGTCGTGATCTGGTGGATCCGCCGGTGAAGGCGGCAGAGCCGCCACTTCGCATCGGCATCGTGATCGGCAGCACGCGGCCCGAGCGGGTCGGGGACTCAGTGGGCCGATGGATCCACACCCTCGCCAACGAGCGTGGCGGGGCGGACTTCGAGCTCCTCGATCTCCGAGATTTCGGTCTCCCCCTCCTCGATGAGCCCGGGCACCCCTCTGCGGGAGAGTACGTGCACGACCACACCCGCCGATGGTCCGAGGCGATCGCTGCGTGCGACGGCTTCATCTTCGTCACCCCCGAGTACAACCACTCCACGTCCGCCGCCCTGAAGAACGCACTCGACTTCCTGTACAACGAATGGGGTATGAAGCCGTGCAGCTTCGTTGGCTACGGGGGAAGCCTCGGAGCCCGCGCGATCGCTTCCCTCCGGATGATCATGGGTGAGCTGTCCATGGCAGACCTGCGCGGCCATGTAGGTCTGTCCACCAGGTCGGACTTCGTCGATGGGCAGTTCCGGCCGAGTGATGTCCGTGAGTCGATGGCGACGTCGATGCTCGACGAGCTCGTGCTCTGGGCCCGCGGGCTTCGGTCCATGCGGAGCGAGTTGAGACTCCAGCGAGAGGGGGCGAGCGAGGCATGAGAGTCATCGTCCTGGTCAAGCATGTGCCCGACGCCTCGGGTGACCGTGGGGTCACGGCCGATGGCACCACCAACCGCGACGCAGTCGACGGTCGGCTGTCCGAGCTGGACGAGTACGCCGTCGAGCAGGCACTTCAGGTCATCGAGAAGGTCGACGGGGGTGAGATCGTATACCTGACGATGGGCCCGGCGCCCGCCGGCGAAGCGTTGCGCAAGGCGCTCTCCATGGGCGGCGACGCGGCCTACCATGTTGTCGACGATGCGTTGCACGGTTCGGACGCGTCGGGGACGTCGCTGGTGCTCGCGAAGGCGCTGGAGCGCATCGGTGCCGAGAGTGCCTACGACCTCGTCCTGACCGGGATGGCGTCGACTGACGGCGCGATGGGCGTCCTCCCAGCAATGCTCTCCGAGCGTCTCGGTCTGCCGGGTCTCACGTTCGCCGCAAGTCTGCACGTCGCCGACGGCGCCGTCACGATCCGTCGAGACGACGACGATGCGTCCACCACCATCACGGCAGCCCTACCTGCCCTCGTGTCGGTCACCGACCAGACGGGCGAGGCTCGCTATCCGTCGTTCAAGGGGATCATGGCGGCCAAGAAGAAGCCTGTGATCACATGGACGCTGGCCGACCTCGGCGTTGGGGCGGAGAGCGTGGGTCTGTCGGGCGCCCTAACCATCGTTGAGGGCGCGTCGCCACGACCACCGCGGGAGGCCGGCACCGTCGTCAACGACGAAGGCGACGGCGGCGTGAAGCTCGCCGAGTTCCTCGCCGGCCGCAAGTTCATCTAGCCGAGGCCACGCATTGACTCACAACTGTGCCGTCTCACCGGGGGTCTTCGAACTCGCACCGACCGCCTCGCGGTGGTCAGTTGCGCAGGGCGGCTCGCTAAGGGCAGACCGTTCCGGCGCGTTGGCGTTCACGGTGTCGGGCGCGGACGAGTCAACACTCGTCGTCACGACGTTGACGGGCAGAGGTCAACTGCTCGGCGTGCTCGACGCACTCGCCGACGGGCCCTCGGTCGCCAGCGCTCTCCGGAAGTCATCCATCCCCCGCTGCGATTGGAACTTCGCGGTGAGGCTGCTCAGACGCTTGGCGTCGGCGGGCTACCTGATCCCGGCAGCCGGTCCGACGACCGAGACCTGTGGCTGCACGACACTGGACACTACGAAGGATGAGGCGAGATCAGATGTCTGAAGTTCTGGTTCTGATCGATCACACCAACGGTGCGGTCAAGAAGTCGGCCACTGAGCTCCTCACTATTGCTCGACGGCTCGGCGAACCGTCCGCCGTCTATCTCGGCGCGGGGGTCGACCAGGCCATCACTACGCTGGGTCGGTTCGGCGCCGCGACCGTCTACGTAGTGGATGCACCCGACATCGACTCGTCACTGGTTGCCGCCAAGGCCGAGGCGCTCGCCGCGATCGTGGCCCGGCGGCCGCCTGCGGCCGTGTTGGTTACTTCCTCGCTGGAGGGCAAGGAGATCGCGGCGCGCCTGGCGGTAAAGACCGGAAGCGGCATCATCACCGACGCGGTGGACGTCGCTGCCGACGGTTCGGTATCGCAGGCCGCGTTCGCCGGGTCGTGGTCGGTGCGAGCCAGGGTGACCACGGGCACGCCGATCATCGCGGTGAAGCCGAACGCAGCCGTACCTGCTGCCGACGAGACGACCCCGGTCATCGAACATGTGCGCGTCGACTTCAGCGAGGCCTCAACTGCCGCGAGGATCGTGCGCGTCGAGCCGCGTGCCAAGTCCGAGCGTCCGGAGCTCACGGAAGCTGAGATCGTCGTATCCGGTGGGCGTGGCGTGGGCGGGCCCGAGGGATTCGCCACGATCGAGGCACTCGCGGATGCTCTAGGCGCAGCCGTGGGGGCGTCGCGCGCCGCGACGGACGCTGGTTGGTACCCGCACTCGTTCCAGGTCGGCCAGACCGGCAAGACCGTTTCGCCCCAGCTGTATGTCGCCAACGGCATCTCCGGCGCCATCCAACACCGGGCCGGTATGCAGACATCCAAGACCATCGTCGCGGTCAACCTAGATGCCGAGGCCCCCATCTTCGAGCTCGCCGACTACGGAGTCGTCGGAGATCTCTTCACGGTTCTTCCGCAGCTCACCGACGAGATAGTCCGGCACCAGCACTGACCAATTTCCACGGACCGCAGAGCAATCGTGGGACTACTGCGGCGGAGTCGTGGCGCGATGCTTTGATCACTCCTGTGGCGGATTGAATAGTCGCCGTCATCGCGCTCGACCCGCAGCGTGCCTCAAACCTCGAGACGCACGGCATCGCCCATTCCCAGCTGGCGGAATGGCTCGACGTCCCTCATCGATGCCAAAGTGATCAATCCGCGCTCCGTGCAGCCCCTGACCCGCGCCCGACGCCTCAATACAGGATCAGGTCATCGAATCCACCAGCATGTCGCAGGCCAGGGCCTGCCGCCCCACGGCGCCATCTCTGCCAGAGGAGCCGGGATCGGAGCCCGCCACCGCTGTCCGCCCAGCCATCTCGGCGCGAGGCGCGGAAGGGCCCGCCACATCTCCATCCGTGGCATTCCGTTGACGGTTGACGTTCACCATCCGCACGGTGGCGTTGACGAGCGTTGACTCGTGCTGGCCCACGACTGAACCTCCTGCGGTCTCAGCCGACTGACGACCTCGCTCGAGCCCGCGCGCGGGTTCACGTCGTGACACCGGCGCGGCACTTGTTCCCTTGGCGCGCGGGGCCTCGATCGCCTGTCGATTCGTCCGAGGCGATGAGCGACACGCGCGAACGTCGAACCAACTTGTGCGAGACCCGTCGACCAGGCTCATCGTCCACGACGGTCCGCCGGTATCCATTGCGAGCCACCCCGTCGCGACCTGTTCGTCATGCGCGATTCGCGACATACCCCTGCCAAGAATCGAAGCAGACATGTGCATCAGCGCCGGGTAGTGTCTGGCCCTGATTCCATTGTGGCACAACGGGTTTCCGGGTTGTGATGTTTCGTGTTGTCCAGTGCGAAGATCGGCCGATCGTCGTGGCGGTACTACCAGCGCAGCGTCGCGGGTGGCGCGTGCGAGTACTACGCCGAGCACGGTGAAACACCTGGCCGCTGGCATGGGTCTGGCCTCACCCAACTCCGCCTCACGCCTGGTGCCGAGGTGCAGGAACGTGAGCTGGAAGCGCTGTTCGGTCGCGCGTTGTCCCCCGCGACAGGTGCCGCACTCGGGTCGCCGTGGCGTTCGGATGCGGTCACGGGGTATGACCTGACGTTCTCCGCACCGAAGTCACTCAGCGCCCTGTGGGCGCTCGGTGACGCCGGGACCGGGGAGGTGGTGGCGGCCGCGCACGACGCCGCGGTCGGGGCAGCATTGGGCTACTTGGAGGGCCACGCGTCACTGTCGCGCCGTGGCCGTGACGGTGTCGAGCAGGTGGCTTCGGCTGGGTTCGCGGCCGCGTTGTTCGACCATCGGACTTCGCGGACCGGGGATCCGCAGCTGCACACCCATGCGCTGGTGGTGAACAAGGTCCGCTGCACGGATGGGGCCTGGCGCACGTTGGACGGGCACGAGGTCTTCCATCACAAGAAGGCCGCCGGCGTGATCTACCAAGCCGCCCTGCGCGCTGAGCTGACAGCCGCGCTGCCGTTGGCGTTCGGGCCGGTGTCGGAGAATGGGCAGGCCGAGATCGCCGGCGTCCCCGACGAGCTCCTGACTGCCTGGTCGACCCGGACGACCGCGGTGCTCGCCGACGCGGTCCCGACCATCGCCGATGCCGAAGCCGCTTTGGGTCGCCCGGTGTCCGCGGCGGAGCGGGCCCGAATCATCAAGACCGCGGTACTGGCCACCCGCCCCGCGAAGGACACCAGTGTCGACGAGGGTGGCCTGCGTGCCCGGTGGTTCGCCCAGGCCGCGGCGCTGGGGTGGGACACCGACCGCCTCATCCACGCTGTGAACGCCGCCGCGGGCAGTTCGCCCGCGGCCGTCGGGCCAGGGTGGCAGGAGACCGTGGCCAGGGATGCCGTGACTGCTGTGGGCCGGTCGAAGGCGATCTGGTCGCGGGCCGACCTCACCGTCGCGATCGCCGCGCGTATCCCTGCCTCCGGGCCAGGAGTTCCGGGGACGGCGCGTGACGTGGCCCTGGTCGCCGAGGCGCTGGCCACCGCGACCCTGGAGAAGCCGGCAGTGACCGGTGCCGTGGCGCTGGGTCGCGACCAGTCGGGGCACACCGCCCGCGCCTCCGACGACCGGTACGCATCGGCGGAGCTCGTGGAGACGGAAGCTCGGATCATCGAGAGGGCGGTCAGTGGTGGGTTCCGCCCGCTCGAGCGCCTCGACCCCTACACCCTCGCCGCGTTCTACACCGGCCCCGGCGCCGCCTGCAGTGTCGAGCAGCGGGCCGCCGCGGTGCACCTGGTCGCATCCCGGGACCTGATCACGGTGCTGGCCGCCCCCGCCGGTGCCGGCAAGACCACCACGCTCGCTACCGCCGTCGCCCGCTGGGTGGACCGCGGCGCCGTGGTCACCGCGCTCGCGCCCTCGGCCCGTGCGGCGGCGGAGCTGGAGGCGGCGACCGGGGCCAGGGGCCAGACCGTGGCCCGGTGGCTCGCGGTCCAAGCCGGCCACGATGGGGAACGGTTCCTCCTCGGTGACCCGGACCAGCTGTCCTACCGGTCGGTGATCGTGGTCGACGAGGCCTCGATGCTGTCCACCGCCGACCTCGACCAGCTCACCGCCCGCGCCGCCGCCGCGAAAGCCCGGGTGGTGCTGGTCGGGGACCCCGCCCAGATCGGTGCTGTCAACGCCCCCGGCGGCATGTTCGAACACCTCACCGCAGTCCTGGCCACCCGCCGCATCGACCTCACCGAGCTGCACAGATTCGCGAACCCGTGGGAGGCCGCTGCGACGTTGCGTCTGCGCGACGGCGACCCGGGCGTCCTGGACGTCTACGCCGAGCACGGGCGGATCCACCCCGAGACCAGCAGCGAGGATGCAGCGGACGCGGTGTTCGAGCGGTGGCGCCACGAGACTCAACAGGGCGCGGACGTGCTGATGCTGGCGAGGTCCTGGACCGACGTCACCGCGCTGAACGCCCGGGCCCGGGCGGTCGGGATCGCGACGGGGGCGATCACCGGGCCTGACCTGGCCGTGATCACCTCCCGCACCCCCAGCACGAGGGGGCAGGCCGAGGATCGGGGGTGGCGGGCCGGGGACGTCCTGATCGCGAAGAAGAACACCACCACCATCACCATCGGCGCGGACACACTGCGCAACAGCGACCGCTTCCGCGTCCTCGCCGCCGCAGGAGGCGGTGGCCTGCTGGTCGAAGACCTCCGCGGCCGCGGCACCACCACGCTGCCCGCCGCTTACCTTGCGAAGCATGCGGAGTACGGGTGGGCCGCGACCATCGACGGCGCCCAAGGCGCCACCGCCGACATCGGGATCGTCCTGGCCCGCTCGGGCTTGGATCGGGAGCACCTCTACGTCGCGATGACCCGCGGACGCTACGAGAACCACGTCCACACCACCCCCGACGCACCCGAGGGCGACGCCGGACCGCACCGGCACACCCCGACACCGGCCACCACCGACCGGGTTGTCACAGGGCTGGCGCCAGCCCGACGACAACCCCCAACCCAGCTGGCACTGCCCGACATCGACGCCGCGATCACCCAACTCGCCCGCGCCGTGACCAGCAGCGGCCGCGAACGCGCCGCCCACGCCCTGCTCGACGCGCCCGTGCACGCCGCCCGCGAGAACGCGTGGGCGCGGCAGGAAGCAGCACGCCCACCGGAGGAGATCCCACGCGAGCACCTGAACCACCAGGGCGACCTCGACCGCGCCCGCGCCGACTACGACCACGCCCAGCAACGCCTGAACCAGGCCGCGGCCAAGATGCGAGAACTCGAAGCCGAACTCGCCCACACCGGGATCTTCGGACGCAAACGCCGCGCCGAGCTCACCACCGCGATCACCCGCAGCCAAGACTTCGTCACCGGCACCCTCAGCCGGCTCGAGGCGGCCGAGAAGGTCGTGACCCGCCTCGCCGCGGTCGTCGACACCGACACCACCACCCGCGCCACCCAGGAAGACCGCGACCGCCAGGACCGCTACAACGCCTGGGTGGCCCGGCCCGACACCGAGCTGCACGACCCCAACCCGCACACCGGGGACCACGACCCGCGACCCGTTGTCGAAGCCGAAGCCGCACGCATCGCCGCCCGCGCCGCGGCCCGGCCACGAACCCCGACCACGCCGATGAAAGGGTCACGTCCCACCGCGTGGTGTAACTCGAGGCCGTCGTGATCGGCTTCGCGGTGGTGCTGGTTCAGATCATGAGGCCATGAGTTCCGGGACCGCCACCTCCTTGCCGGGGTCGGGCGCCGTGGCACCGATCTGGGCCATGGATCCTTCGGAGAGGTAGCGGCGGTCGGAGACCTGCCACTCGTCGTGGGTCTCGATCAGGACGCTGCCGGCCAGGCGCAGCAGTGCGGCCGGGTTCGGGAAGACCCCGACGACGTCGGTGCGGCGCTTGATCTCCTTGTTCACCCGCTCGAGCGGGTTCGTGGACCAGATCTTCTTCCAGTGCGCGACGGGGAAGTCCGCGAACGCGGTCAGGTCGTCTGCAGCCTCGCGCAGCATCTCCTCGACCTTGGGGAACTGCCGGCCCAGCATGGCGGCGATGACGTCGAGCTGGTCGCGGACGTGCTCGGCGTCGGGCTGGGCGAAGATCGTGCGGATCGCCGCGGCGACCATCTCGCCCGAGGCCTTGGGGACAGCGGCCAGGACGTTGCGCAGGAAGTGGACCCGGCACCGCTGCCACGACGAGCCGATCATCACCGCCGAGATCGCGGCCTTCAGCCCGGTGTGGGCGTCGGAGATGACCAGCGCGGTGCCGTGCAGGCCGCGGGCCTTCAGCGAGCGCAGGAACGCGGTCCAGAACGCCCCGTCCTCGGAGTCGCCGACGGCGAACCCGAGGACTTCCCTTCTCCCATCGGCGCTCACGCCGGTCGCGACCACGACGGCCTGGGAGGCGACCCTCGACCCCTTGCCGCCCTTCCCGCCACCGATGCGGGCCTTGCAGTAGGTCGCGTCGAGGAAGACGTAGGGGAACGCCTGCTCCGAGAGGTCTCGGTCGGCGAACGCGGCGACCTCCGCATCGAGGTCGGCGCAGATCCGCGACACCTCGGACTTGGAGATCCCCGAGTCCGCGCCCAGCGCCTTCACCAGGTCGTCGACCTTGCGAACGCTGGTGCCGGTGACGTAGGCCTCCATCACGACCGCGAACAGGGCCTGGTCGACCCGGCGACGCCGCTCGAGCAGGCACGGGAAGAACGACCCCGCCCGAAGCTTCGGGATCGCCAGCTCCAGATCCCCAGCCGTCGTGGACAACGTCCGCGGCCGGTGCCCGTTGCGCTGCACCAGCCGGGCATCGCTGCGCTCGTGGGGGCCGGCACCGATGCGCTCGGTGGCCTCGGCCTCGATCAACTCCTGATACATCCGCTGCAACGACAGGCGGACCCGCTCCACGCCATCAGCGGCGTCCAGAGCAGCGAGCAGCTCGAGCAGGGCAGACTGGGACAGGGCCATCGTGTGTAGTTCCCTTCGCGAGTTCCTTGGCGGGTTCTCACGAAGCCTCACACGATGGCCCCTCAGCGTTCAGGAGGCAGGCCCGCAGTTACACCACTCGACGGGACGTGACCCGATGAAAGTCAGCCACGACAGCACCCACCACCGCCGCGGACCCGACCACTACCGCAGCATCTGAGCTCCCCGCTGGCACGGAACGAGAGCAGCCGGACACCTGCGGACAACCGGTCGGGCATCGACACCGAACCGTTGCCTCAACACCTCGATGTTGGCGACGTGTGCTGCACACCTCCAGATGAGAGCACTCACCAGATCCCGCCCTGGGACACCACCGAAACGGAGCACCCGACCATGACCCGAGACGAGCTCGCCACCCTCCCCGCCCTCCTCGACGTCCCCACCGCCGCCAAAGTCCTCGGCATCGGCCGATCCCTCGCCTACGACCTCATCCGCCGCGGTGAATGGCCCACCACCGTCCTGCACATCGGGAAGCTCATCAAGATCCCGACGGCCCCGTTGTTGGTTCTCATCAGCCAGCCGACTGCAGACCTCGCAGTCTCCGATCGTGGCTGAACCTGCTCGGGTTCAGATCGGCGTAACCGGAACAGGCGTTCCGGGTGGCGACTCAGCCCGCTCCCACGTCGTGAGCTCGCAAGTCAGAGTCGCCGACGACTACCGCCCTCGCCAGCTGGTCGATGTGAGGGGCTCCGATCGAGCGGTGATCGTCCTCCGTCGGAGGGCAAGTGCGCGATGTTCCCCCAACTCGGGGGGGCGGCACCCCGGGCGTTCCTGGCCCTCACCGAGCATGTCGACGTGCCAGAACTGGCGAAGACCTCCCCGGTGGCATGCGCCCGGTGCACCGTCCGGACAGTCCTGAGACGTCCGAAACGCTAGGCCGGTTGTCTAGGCTCGTGAGGGCAGGTCGGAACCGGATTCTGTCCACTGATCGAATCCGTCGGTCGGTCAGGCGTGTTGAAGGCCGGCCCGCGCCCAGGCTCGTCCTGCGGCGGTCGGCGACTCCGTGCGATGGAGGCGGCGAGTGAAAACAAGGGCGTTCATGTTGCTGAGCACGTTCAGAGCCTCCGAGGTGAACTGGCGGAGCCCCTGGGTTGGAACACGGTTGCCGTCGACGTGCCATCCGTACGCGATGAGGCGTCGGCGGTCAGCGCGAGGCGTCTCCGACTGTCACGACCGTCAACGCCTCGATGCCGGCGAAGTCGTCCGGGTTGCGGGTGTAGAGCGGAAACCCGTGGGCCACGGCGGTTGCGGCGATGAGGGCGTCATAGGCACGTGCGCTGGTCTTGCGTCCCGACGCGCGCAGGTGCGCGGCGACGCGACCGAACGCGCGCGCGGCGGCAGCGTCGAACGGGATCGGGTCGAAGTCGGCCTCCACTTGCTGGAGCACGCTCTGCCGAGCGATTCGGTCTGCGTCGTTCCTGGCCACCAGCGGGCCGACGGACAGTTCGGCGAGGGTGATCGCGGGGACGAAGCATCGCGAGGGGAGATCGGCCGAGTCTGTGATCCCTCCCAGGCTGATCACGACGCTGGTGTCGAGCAGGCCGACCTCGTGCTCGCTCACAGTGCCGGATCCAGCACCGCGTCGATGTCAGCCCTCAGAGCCTCGAGATCGAGCACGGGGATCGTGGCCCAGCGGTCGATGACCACTGTCGACGGCGTACCGGACGCGGCCACCGGGCGCAGCTCCGCAACAGGCTTGCCGGCTCGGGTCACCGTCACCCGCTCCCCGCGTAGCACGGAGTCGAGGACGTCACCGCCATGGTTTCGCAGGTCGCGAACACTCACTTCGGTCATGCTCGAAGTGTCTCACGCGTGAAACATCAGGTCAACGATGTCGGCAACTGCCGAGTTTTCCTCGCACGGACCGACCCTGCTCGTCGCGGACGTTCCCTGCGCGCGGAATTCCCGACCGCCGCCGTCGGCATTCCGCTATACCGCCGTGACTGTCGAGGATTACCGAACCCAGACAACCCGAACTGCGCGTCGGCGTCGACCGCCGCTTGCCGGTCCGTAGGGCCGCAGGCAGAGCCGTTGCGCACCTGTCCGGCACGGTCGCAGCGGCACTGGCGAGTGTCCTTGCGTGCCAAGTGATCTGTGCTCGTGCCGGAGAATTCTGATGGCAAATCGATGGCAAATGATCAAGGCCTCCAGCGAGTGATCGCTGGAGGCCTTGTCCCACATGGGACTTCAAGTAGCGGGGGCAGGATTTGAACCTGCGACCTCTGGGTTATGAGCCCAGCGAGCTACCGAGCTGCTCCACCCCGCGGTGATCGGGTTGCCCCGACTGCTGTGTGAGTACCTTACGTGGCCCTCCCGGCCTCCTCCAAATCCGTGCGGGAGGCCGGGGGGCCAGGGTCAGGCGGAGGCCCCTGGGCTTGGGGTCGCGGACGGGGTGGGCGTGGTGCTGGGTGCCGGGGTCGCCGGGGTGGCGATGCCGAGCTCTACCGAGGCTGCGGCGGCGGCGTCGAGGGCGTTGTTGAGCGCCTTCTGGGCCTCGCCGTAGGCGACCCAGTCCTGCACCTTGAGGGCCTCCTGGCCGGCGAGGTAGGCCTTCTGGGCGTCCGAGATGGCCTGGGCGAGACGCTGCTCCGCAGTGCCCGCGCCGGGGGTGGTCGTCGGGTCGGGCGTGGGCGTGGGTGTCCCCCCGTTGCCGTTGCCGTTGTCCGGCGGGGTCACGGGGACACCGTCGAACACGTCTGTCAGCGCCTGCGCCAGCGTGTCGCGCATCGCGACCTTGCTGCCGTAGCCGACGAGCACCTTCTGCAGGAGCGGGAAGCCCTCGCCGGACGTTGCCCGCACGTACACGGGCTCGACGTACAGCACGCCGCCGGCGACCGGGAGCGAGAGCAGGTTGCCGAGGTCGACGTCCGAGCCGCCGCGGCGCAGCAGCGAGAGCTGCGAGGCCACCGTGGGATCGGACTCGAAGTTGTTCTGCACCTGCTTCGGGCCGGGGATCGTCGTCTGGCTCGGCAGCTGCAGCACACGGATCGTGCCGTAGTCCGGGCCGGGTTCGGAGTTCACGCCCATGAACGCAGCGAGGGTGTCACGACGCTGCGGCGCGTACGTCGTCGTCAGCGAGAACACCGGCGACGGCGACCCTGGCAGCTGCACCTGCAGGTAGTACGGCGGCTGCGCGACCGACGTGGTGGTGCGCGTCGGGTCGTTCGGCACGTTCCAGAAGTCCTGGCCGCTGAAGAACACGTCGGGTGCGGTCACGTGGTAGCGCGCGAAGATCAGGCGCTGCACCTTGAAGATGTCCTCGGGGTAGCGGACGTGGTCGAGCACCGCCTGCGGCATCGCGGCCCGCGGCTGGACGACGTTCGGGAACACCTTCATCCACGTCTTGAGCAGCGGGTCGGTGGTGTCCCACTCGTAGAGAGTGACGGTGCCGTCGTACGCGTCGACCGTCGCCTTGACCGCGTTGCGGATGTAGTTGATCTGCGTGCGCGGCTGGGCGGTGAGGTTGGACGCGCGCTGGGACACGGCGTCGGTCGTCGCGTCGGCCAGCGAGGTGCTCGTCGCGTTCGGGTAGCGGTCGGTGGTCGTGTACGCGTCGACCATCCAGAGCACACGGCCGTCAGCGACGATCGGGTACGGGTCGCCGTCCACCGTGAGCCACGGCGCGACCTTCTCGACGCGGTCGCGCGGGTCGCGCACCTCGAGGATCTTGGACTCGTCGTTGACCAGGTCCGACAGCAGGATGTTGGTGTCCTGGTACTTCGCCGCGAACAGCACCTTGTTGAGCGGGTTGCCGATCGGGATGCCGCCCGTGCCGGTGTACGTGTAGACCGCCTGGCCGTCGGGCGCGGTGTCGTCCGGGTAGTCGAGCTCGCGCGGAGCCGCACCCTCGGGTGCGCCGACGATCGAGTAGTCCGGGGCGTACTCGCCGTAGTAGATGCGCGGTTGCTTGATGTCGAGGTCGCCGCTCGGCGGCAGATCGCCCTCGAAGAAGTCCGGCTGCCCGCCGGAGGTCGCGGTGTTGTCGTACGCCGCGACCACGCCGAAGCCGTGCGTGTAGAAGACGTGGTTGTTCGCCCAGTTGCGCTGCGAGTCGGGCAGACCGGCGAGGTAGAGCTCGCGGACGGCCACGATCGCGCCGCGGCGGTCGTTGTTGATGTCGTAGCGGTCGACGTCGAGCGAGTCGGGGAAGCGGTAGTTCGACCGGATCGCCTGCAGCTTGTTGAACGTCGGCGACACGATCGCCGGGTCGAGCAGGCGGATGTTGTCGATCGTGCCCTTGCTCGCCTCGATGGCGGCGTCGCTCGGCGAGTCGGTCGCGGCGTACGGCGTCACGACCACCTTGTCGAGCCCGTAGGACGCCCGCGTCGCGTCGATGTTGCGCTGGATGTACGGCCGCTCACGGTCGAGCTCGGTCGGCTTCACCTGGAAGTTCTGCACGAACGCCGGGTAGATCGAGCCGATGATGATCGACGAGCCGAGCAGCAGCACGAAGCCGGTGATCGCGAGGGTGAAGCCGTCGCGGAAGGCGCTCGCGAAGAAGAGCAGCGCGCAGACCACGGAGATGATCGCGAGGATCGTGAGGCCCGGCAGCAGCGCGTTGACGTCCTTGTACGTGATGCCCGGTACGAAGTCGTCGGTGGAGAGCGAGAGGTCGTAGCGGTCGAGCCAGTAGCCGACGCCGCGCAGCAGCACGAAGATGCCGGCGAGGATGGCGAGGTGCACCTGCGCGGCCTTGCTGAAGCGGTCGTCCGCGGGCATGAGGCGCACACCGCTGTAGAGGTAGTGCACGACCAGCGCGGCCAGGAAGGCCAGGATCACGGCTGCGGTGAGGAACCCGAGCAGGAACCGCAGGAACGGCAGCGTGAAGACGAAGAACGAGATGTCGAGCCCGAACTGCGGGTCGACCTGGCCGAACTCGGTCGCGTTGCGCCACTCGAGCCAGGTCTGCCACTCCGCCGAGGCGCTGACGCCCGCGAGCAGGCCGAGGAAGGCGGGCACCGCGATGAAGAGGAACCGGCGTACCGGGGCGAGGGCCGTGCGGTAGCGCTCGAGGCTCGCCTGCTCCGGCGACATGGTCGGGAAGATCGGGCGGAAGCGGTAGGCCAGCCACATGTTGAGGCCGACGATCCCGGCCATGAGCATGCCGAAGACGATCAGCAGCCCGACGCGGGTGGTGAGCGTGGTCGAGAAGACGCTCTGGGCGTCGACGGACTGGTACCAGAGCAGGTCCGTCCAGAAGCCTGTCGCGATCACGAAGACCAGGAGCAGCACGCCCAGGATCACGAGGGTGGTGATCAGGGTGCGGCTGCGACGGCCGGCCGGCTCGGCGACGACGAGGCGGGGTCCGCGGCCGCCGTCGCTGGGGGGATTCTCGAAGCTCACGAGTCGCACCCTACGTGGCGGCTCATCACGTGGCCTTCCTAGAGGGTCCGCGGCGGAGCACCGCTGACGGACCGGAGTGGGTCGGATCTGCACGAGGGGGGCAGAATCGCGGTGTGACGAGCGACGGCCTCTCCCCTGCCCCGGACGACGATCAGACGACCCTCTCCGTTCCCGGGGTCCCCGAGGACGCCGAGGCGCTGGCCGTCGCGGCCGCGGCGATGCGGCTCGTCGAGCTCGTCCGCGAGATCGAGAAGCACGTGTCGGACCTCGGGTGGGACCAGAACCCGCGCATCTTCGCCCTCGCCCGCACGGTCGAGCTCGTCGCCCTCGAGCCCGCCCTGGCGACCGCGCTCGGCGCTGCCGCGCAGGACCCGGCGTCCCTGACCCCGATCGAGCAGGACCACCTCGACCACAGCAAGCCGCTCGACGAGGTGCTGGCGACCACGGCCTGGCCGGACGAGGTCCAGGGCGCCGCGCTCGTCCTCGAGCGCGTGATGCTGCCGCCGTCGGCCGAGGAGTCGCTGCCGGAGGACCAGTCCGAGCTCGCCTCGGTCGCGGCCGCGCACCCGGAGCGGCAGGACGTGCGCATGGCCGTGGTCGTCACCCGCGACGGACGCCGCATGTGCGCCCTGCGCCTGCGCTCGCACGACAGCGACGACCAGGTGCTGGTCGGGGAGAACCTCGTCCCGCGCCTCGCGGACGCCGTCCACGCCACCCTGCGCTGAAGCCCTCGAGCAGCGGCTGATCAGCCGGTGCAGGGTGTCAGGGGCTTGCCCTCGCGGTAGGCGTCGATCTCGGCCACGGCGTCGTCGAGGGTGCCGACCTTCGCGATCGTGAGGCCGCTCGGGACGCCCGACTGCACCGCCTCCGCGCAGTTCTCGGCCGGCACCAGGAAGAGCGTGGCGCCGTTGCCTCGCGCGCCGGCCAGCTTCTGCGCGATGCCGCCGATCGGGCCGACGGTGCCGTCCGGCTCGATCGTGCCGGTGCCGGCGACGAACCGGCCGTCCACGAGCGACCCGGGCGTGAGGAGGTCGACGATCCCCAGGCTCATCATGAGCCCCGCGCTGGGGCCGCCCACGCTCTCGAGCGTGACGTCGACGTCGAAGTCCGACTGGTAGGTGATGCCGATCGAGATGCCGAGGAAGGCGCGCGAGGAGTCCTCGGGGTTGGTCGTCGTGACGATGTCGACGGTGACCGGCTTGTCGTCGTCGCCGCGCCTGACCGACACGGGCACGGTGTCGCCCGGCTTCACACCGGTCATCGCGGCGGTGACGTCGGAGGGCTCGGAGACCTTCTCGCCGCGCACCGACAGGATCTCGTCGCCGGGCTCGAGCTTGCCGTCGCTGGGCGAGCCGGTGATGACGGAGGACACGATCGTGACCTCGCGCACCGGCCGGTCGAGATGACCTGCGGCGGCAGCGATCGCGGTGGCCGTGCTGTCGGAGAACGCGCGCGCGTTCTCGGCCGACACGTCGACGTCGCCGAGATCGTCCGGGTAGAAGACCTCGCGCGGCAGCACCTTGGTGTTGGGCTGCGCCCATCCGGTGAGCAGCCGCACGGTGAGCACGCCGGTCTCGGGGCCGCCGCGCTCGCTCACCGTCGTGAGGTCGAGGTGCCCGCTCGTGGGATAGGTCCTCGTGCCGGTGATCTGGATGAGCGGCTTGCCGTCGACCTCGCCGATCGTGTTGTACGTAGGGCCGGGCGCGAAGCTCGAGGAAGGGCAGCGGGACGAACGCGACGACGAGGGCGAGCGCGATCCCGACGACCACGGCCGCCGTCCGCCACGCCGTGAGCCGGCGGGCGAGGCTCACCGGCCGGTGCCGTCCGCGGCCGGGGGCACGTCGTCGGCGAGGGTCGCCCCGGCACCGGTCTCGCGCCGCAGCGGAGGCATCGGCTTCTCCATCGCCTGGCGGAAGCGGGCGAGGTCGTCCATCCCCTGCTGGGGGTCGACGGGCTTCGGCTCGCGGCTGCGCCAGATCATCCAGACGACGCCGACCAGCAGACCCACCAGCGGGATCAGCAGCCAGCCGAGGACCTCCATGCGAGCACCCTACGTGCCACCGGGGACTGCCCGCGTGGGGCTCCACCCGACCGGACCCTGGACGGCTCCGCGCACTGGACCGGGCGGGTCAGCGGCCGCGGGCGCGGCGGGCGGCCCGCACGAAGGCGGCGGCGCCGAGGACGGCCACCGTGGCGCCCGCCGCGGACGCTCCCGCCACGGCGGCGTCACGCTTGCCGATGCGGCGTCCGGCGATGGCGGTGTCGCCCCGCACCTCGGCGAGCACGGCCTCGAGGTTGGCCTCGTTCGTGTGCGCCGGCCGCCAGCCGAGGCCGCGCAGCGTGGCGCTCGAGACCACGAGCGGGTGCATGGCGTACGCGAGCTCGCTCGCAGGCGCGGGCGTGACGCCCACGCGGTGCAGCCGCTCCGCCGTCGCGAGCGCGAGCGCGGCCGGCACCTCGACGCGCTTCATGCCCGAGATCTCCTCGATGCGCCGCTGGTCGAGATAGCCGTCGCTGCCGGCCGTGAGCTGCTCCGGCACGTCCGCGGTGGCGGCGACCACGAGGGCCGAGGCGAGGTCCTCGACGTGGCAGAACTGCCACGCAGGCGACGTGTCCTTGATCGACAGCAGGCGGGGAGCCGAGAAGTGCCGCGTGACGAGCGTGTCGACGCCGGGCCCGACGAGCGCGGCCGGCCGTACGACGACCACCTCGAGCCCGGGGTGCACCCGTCGGGCGTCGACCGCGACCCGCTCCATCTCGATGAGGTCGGCCACGATCCCCTCGGGCACCGCGAGCAGCGGCGCGTCCTCGGGCAGCGGCACCTGGTTGTCGGGCAGGGCGCCGTACACCGACGCGCTCGTCACGATCACGACGCGCTTCACGCCCGAGGCCGCAGCAGCGGTGACGACGGTCTGGGTGCCGCGCACGTTGAGCGCCGAACGGGTGGCGGGGACGGCGTCGAGCGACCAGTCGACGGCCAGGTGGATCACGGTGTCCATGCCGGTGAGCCGCTGGGCGAGGACCGGGTCGCGCACGTCGCCCACGCGCCAGGTGACGCCCTCGGTCGCACCTCGGCGGACGTCGTACGCGAGGACCTTGCCGACGGCGGGCGAGTCGACCAGCGCCCGCAGCAGCACGCTGCCGATCGCGCCGGCGGCACCTGTGACGGCGACCGCACGACCTGACTTGCGCGAGCGGGAACTCTTGGCGCCGTTCGCCGCAGGCGTAGGGCGAGACGGCTCTGCAGCAGTCACCGGTCTCCCCCTCGTGGTTACCGTGGTCGGCATGAACGACTCGCCGACCCCCATCCTGCCCCAGCGCGTCCCGGCAGGTGCAGTCCGATGAGCGGCAACATGCCCTTCGGCTTCACCCCGCCCGGCGACGACGACGACCAGGGCGGCGGCTCCGGCACGCCCGGCCCGCTCGGGTTCGGCGCGGGCGGCCCCGGCGGCTTCGACATGAGCCAGCTCGGCGAGGCCCTCCAGCAGCTGGGCCGGATGATGGCGCAGGGCGGCGGGCCGGACGCCGGGCCGGTCAACTGGGAGCTCGCGCGCGACGGCGCCCGCCAGTTCGTCGCTGCCGAGGGCGACCCGTCGGTCAACGCCACCGAGCGCCGCGAGGTGGAGCAGGCCCTCGACCTCGCCTCGCTCTGGCTCGACCCGGTCACGTCGTTCCCCGCCACGTCCTCCGGCGGCGGCGCCTGGAGCCGCAGCGAGTGGATCGAGGCCACGCTGCCGTCGTGGCAGCGCGTCGTGGAGCCCGTCGCCGTACGCGCCAACGAGTCGATGCAGGGGATCCTCCCGCAGCAGGGCCTGCCCGAGGGGCTGCCGCCCGAGCTCGCGCAGATGGCCGCGCCGCTCATGGGCATGGCCAAGCAGATGGGCGCCTACATGTTCGGCTCCCAGCTCGGCCAGGCGCTCGGCACGCTGTCGGGCGAGGTGCTCGGCGCTGCCGACGTCGGCATCCCGCTCACCGACGACGGCCGATCGTTCCTGCTCCCCCGCAACGTCGCAGCTTTCGGCGACGGCCTGGGCGTGCCCGCCGACGAGGTGCGCCTGTACGTCGCCCTCCGCGAGTCGGCCGCGCAGCGGCTCTTCGCGCACGTGCCGTGGCTGCGCTCGCAGATGACCGCAGCGGTCGAGGCGTACGCCGCCGGCATCCGCATCGACCAGGCGAAGATCGAGGAGGCCGCGCGCGACATCGATCCCTCGAACCCCGAGAGCCTGCAGGAGGCCATCGCCTCCGGCGTGTTCGTGCCCGAGGACACCGAGGAGCAGAAGGTCGCGCTCGCCCGCCTCGAGACGCTGCTCGCGCTCGTCGAGGGCTGGGTCGACATCGTCGTGTCCGAGGCCGCAGGTGCCCGCCTGCCGTCGGCCGACCGGCTGCGTGAGGCGATGCGTCGTCGTCGCGCCACGGGCGGCCCCGCCGAGCGCACCTTCGAGACCCTCGTCGGCCTCGAGCTGCGACCGCGCCGTCTGCGCGAGGCCGCGCAGCTCTGGGCCGCCGTGCACGAGGCGCGCGGCGCCGAGGGCCGCGACGACCTCTGGGGCCACCCCGACCTCCTGCCGCACGCGGAGGACCTTGACGGCGACGAGGCCATCGAGGCCTTCGTCGAGCGCAGCAAGCCGCTCGACCTCTCCGAGCTCGACAACCTCCCGCCCGTCGACGAGCCGCAGACCGACGGCGACGACCCGGCACCGACCGCGTGAGCCTGCGGTCCGACGTCCGCTCCGTGCTCACGGGGTGGGCGGCACCCGACGACGCCCAGGCGGCGCTGCGCGACAGCTACGTCGAGTTCGTCGACGAGCACGACGAGGCGATGTTCCGCGCCTGCGTGCCCGGGCACATCACGGCCTCCGCGCTCGTGATCTCGCCCGACCGCTCACGCGTGCTGCTCACGCTGCACCCGAAGGTCGGGCTCTGGCTGCAGATGGGCGGCCACCTCGAGCCCGGCGACGCCACGCTGCGCGATGCTGCAGCCCGCGAGGCGCTCGAGGAGAGCGGCATCCCGGGGCTGGCCGTCGGCGACTCGCCCGTGCGGCTCGACCGGCACCGCGTCACCTGCCACGGCGGCAGCGACCACCTCGACGTGCAGTACGTCGCGATCGCGCCGGAAGACGCCGTGCACGTGATGAGCGACGAGTCTCTGGACCTCGCGTGGTTCGACGTCGACGCGCTGCCCGACCTCACCGACGACGCCCTGCGCCACCTGGTCGCCGCCGCCCTCGCCCTCCGCTGAGGCAGCGGGAACCTGCGGGGGCCCGACTTCCGTGTGAGGGGTGACGGCACCCGCCGTCCGCAGCCAAGGTGGGACACGTGAGCGAGACCACCGCCGGGCCCCCGCCCGACGAGGCCGGCTTCCGCGAATGGGCGGTGCGCCGCATGCCGAACCTGCGCCGTACGGCGTACCTGCTCTGCGGCGACTGGAGCGCGGCCGACGACCTCGTGCAAGACACGCTCGTCACGGTGTATTCACGGTGGCATCGCATCGTGCGCCGCGGCGCTCCCGACGCGTACGCCCAGCGCGTGCTGATGTCGCGCTTCGTCGACGAGCGTCGCCGTCCCTGGCGGCGTGAGCAGGCGTGGGCCGAGGTGCCGGACCGCGCCGACGCGTCGGCGGCTCGCGCCCTCGACGCCACGGACTCCGCGGACGCCGTCCTCGCCGACGCGCTCCGCGCCGTTCCCGCCGACCAGCGCGCGGTGCTGGTGCTGAGGCACATCGAGGACCTGCCGCTCGACGAGGTCGCACGCGTGCTCGACCTGCCGGTCGGCACCGTCAAGAGCCGCGCGGCGCGCGGCACCCAGCGGCTGCGCGCCGAGCTCGCGCTGCGCGGCTACGAGCACCCCACACCCAGCACGGCCGGATCCGGGAGGACCCCCTCATGAGCACCGACCTCGACCAGCTGTTCGCCGAGGCCCGTGGCAGTGCGCTGCCGCCGTCGCACGTCGACCTCGACCGCGTGGTCGCGCGCGGACGCCGACGTCGCGCCACCGTCCGTGCCCGGGAGGGGGCGACCGTCGCGCTCGCCGGGGCCATGGTCGTCGGGGGCGGGGCGTTCGCGCTCTCCGGCGGCGCGCTCGGCGCCCGCGGCCCGCTGCAGTCGGGTTCCGGCGGCGGGACGAGCGTCTCGCCGGCCCTACCGCTCGCCTCCCCCGCCAACGGGACGAGCGTCGCCACCCCGCCCGCTCCGGACGACTCGACAGGCGGCGACTCCGTGCCCGACAAGGGCAGCGAGAACGCTCCAGCCGCCCTGAAGGCCGTCACCCTCGCCGACCCGGCGCCGGGCTTCGGCGGCCGCCGCTTCCCTGACTCGGTCTCGCTCACGTCCGGCGTCTCGAACTACGCGCCCGGCACCTACTGGACGGCGACGTTCGGCGTCGGGTCCACGGACGCGAGCGGTCCGCAGGCCACCGTGATCGTCGGCGACTACCCGCTGCCGGCGATCACCGGGACGCCCACGATGTACTCGAGCCCCGGGCCGATCACCGAGACGCCGGTCGTGCAGGGCTACCAGGCTTACGTCACCAGCGACGGCGACCAGACGATCCTCTACTTCAGGACCTCGCAGTTCACCGTTCAGGTGATCGGCGCCGGCGGCGCGACGTCGGCCCAGCTGGTCACGCTCGCCGAGAGCCTGCAGAACCTCGGCTGACCCCCTGCTGACACCGGTCGAACCGTCGCTTCCCGGCAAGGAAGCGAGGGTTCGACCAGTGCGAGCGGGTCGGTCAGAACAGGGGCTCGGTGGTGTCGGCGCTGGCCTCGGTACGCCGCCTTCGCGGGGCCGGTGACGGCAGTGGCGAGGCGTCGCGCACGTCGACGTCGTCGCCCCCGAAGCCGTCTCCTGCGTCGTCGGGCTCGGCGCGGAGGCCGAGGCCGGTCGCGTGGTCGACGCCGGCGAGGAACGCGCGCGACTCCGTGAGGCGCGGGTAGCGCGCCATCCACGCCTCGAAGTCGGGGCCGTGGTCGGCGACGAGCAGGTGCACGAGCTCGTGCAGCAGCACGTAGTCGACGACGTGCTCGGGCATGGAGTGCAGGCGGTCCGAGAGCCGGATCGAGCCGTCGAGCGGCGTGCACGAGCCCCAGCGCTTCTTCTGGTTGGAGACGAACCGCACCGTGCTCGGCACCGCGCGGCCGTCGAGGTAGCGGCGCGAGAGCTGCCGCGCCCGCGTCATGAGCTGCTCGTCGCTCCGGGCCGAGCGCTTCTCGCGCGCGGCGAGCTTGCCGACGAGCTCCTCGACGTACGGCTTGATGTCCGCTCGCGCCATGCGGTGCGGCACGACCACGATGGTGCGGCCGTCCTCGCGGTAGGCCGTGACGCTGCGCCGGCGGCGGGTGCTGCGGCGCACCTCGACGTCGGGCGGCAGACCCGGGATCTCGACCACGTGCTGGCTCATCGCGGACGACAGTACGGCGCCCGACCGACACCGCGCCGCACGCACCTCCGTACGCCGTCCTCGCGGCCCACCTCATGACGATCCGCGCTGCCCACGACGCGCATCGTCATGAGGTTCCGAGCGCGACCGCCGTTCACGTGGGCGTCATCGGCACCCAGACGAAGGCGCCCCTGCGTGACCGAGCAGACACCTCCCCCGCCCACAAACTTTTCCCCCACAGGCGGTGCACGACGTCCTTGCAGGTCAGCGTCGGCGTGTCGTGATCATCCACGGCGTCGTCCCCAGGCTCGTCCACCTGCGGTCCACAGGGGCGCGCCGTGATGTCCCCAGGCCGTGCACAGATGCGTCCACAGGGAGGTTCACCGCCACGTTGACCTGCGTTCGCGCGGCCACCTAGGTTCCTCCTTCGACAGGGCCCCCGGGAGAACGGGCCGGTGTCCGCAAGGGGAAGGCGGACAGCGGCTGCGAGACCCGGGGGCTCTCGTCGTCCCCGGACCTCCACTCGACCCGTCAGACTGCGCAGATGTCCCGACGCCCGGCACGACCGTGAGCCGTCGCACCGCGCGCGCCCTCCTCGACGCGAGCCACCCCCTGCCGAGCGCGACCGTCACCGTCGTCGTGACGGGGCTCGCCCTTGCCGCGGGCCGCGACCTCGCCGGCGCAGCCCTGGTCGCCGCGGCCGTCCTCACCGGTCAGCTCTCCGTGGGCTGGTGCAACGACGCGCGCGACGCCGACCGCGATGTGCGCGCGGGACGTGCGGAGAAGCCGGTCGTGCGCGGCGACGTCGAGGCAGCGACTCTCTGGCGGCTCGCCGTCCTCGCCCTCGCGGCGTCGGTGGCGCTGTCGTTCCTCGCCGGCGGCCGGGCGGGCGGCACCGCGCACGTCGTCGCCGTGGCCTCGGCCTGGTGCTACGACCTGTGGCTCAAGACCACGCTGCTCTCGCCGCTGCCGTACGCCGTGTCCTTCGGCCTCATACCTGCGTTCGTCACGTACGGCCTGACGCCACCGGCCGCTCCCGCCCTGTGGCTCACCGCGGCCGCGGCGCTGCTCGGCGTCGGCGCGGGCCTCGCCAACGCCGTCCCCGACGTCGCAGGAGACCTCAGCGTCGGCGCGGGCGGGCTCGTCGCACGCATCGGGCCGCGGGCAGCGACGGTGGCCGCGCTCGTGAGCGTCGGTGCCGCCGTCGGGCTGCTGCTCGCCAACGTCGGCCTGGCGCCGGTCGTCACCGGCGCGGTGGCGCTCGTGTGCGGCGTCGGCGTGGTGGTGACGCTCGCCCGAGGCGGTGGGAGGTCGCTCTTCCGGCTCGTGATGGCGCTCGCCCTCCTCGCGGTGGCGCTGCTGCTGGTCGCAGCGTCCGCCGGGGCGATGACGGCCTAGCGCCCGGTGAAGCGCGGCCGGCGCTTCTCGCGCGCGGCGGCAAGGCCCTCGGCGAGGTCCTCGCTCGCGAGCGTGACCGACTGGGCGAGCCCCTCCCACTCGAGCGCCGCGTCGAACGTCGCGTGGCCTCCCGCTGCCAGCGCCACCTTCGTGAGACGGACGGCGACGGGGGCAGCAGCTGCGACGTCGTGCGCGAGGTGCAGCACGCCGTCGAGGAAGCCGTCGTCGCCGGACACCGACGTCACGATCCCGAGGCGGAACATCTCGTCGGCGTCGAGGCGGCGCCCCGTGAGCAGCAGGTCGCGCGCGGCCGCGACGCCGACGACCTCGGGCAGCAGCCAGGTGGTGGCCATGCCCGGGTGCAGGCCGAGCGAGGCGAACGGCACCGAGAAACGGGCCGACGCCGAGGCGTGCCGCAGGTCGCACGCCAGCGCGATCGCGGCGCCCGCGCCCACGGCGGGGCCGTTGATCGCGGCGATGGTCGGCACCTCGAGCTGACGGATCGAGAGCCACCCGCGGTAGAAGCCGAGCATGCGCTCGCGCAGCTCGATCACCGACGCGTCCGGGTCGCCGCCGATCCAGCCGTGGTCGCCGCCCGAGCAGAAGGCCGAGCCCGCCCCCGTCACGACCACCGCACGGACGTCGCCGTCGGCGCGCAGCGCGGCCATCAGCGCCGGCCAGGCAGCGGTCATGCGGTCGGACATCGCGTTGCGGCGCTCGGGCTGGGCGAGGGTGACGAGCACGACGCCGTCCGCCCAGACGCGGACCTCGAGATGGTCCGTCGCCGCGCTCCAGCGGGTCGCGAGCGGGTGGTCGGGGACCTCCGCCGGGTGCGGTGCGGGGGCGGCGGCGGTCTGCTCGGCAGGCGTGGTGCTCATGGCCCGACGGTAGCCAGCGGGCCTCCCGCGTGCGCTGACGGCGTTCCCTGCGGTGTCGGAATGACCGTTTTGGGGTATATCGTCCCTTAATCGGGCGGGCGAGCCACGCGCGCCTGCGCGAACCGGACGCGGAACGCGCGTAGGGTCGTGAACGCCCAGGCCACCCCGGTGGCCCGTGCTGCGGACCGGCACCGAACACCGCCCCGCTCGCGGGAGAACGGCGCCCGGCCCTAGGCACGTACCCACACCAGGAGGAGGACCCCCATGGCGGACGAGAGCTACACCGGCGAGGCGTACTGCGTGAAGTGCAAGGAGAAGCGCGAGTTCACCGGCGTCGTCGTCGAGAAGAACGGTCGTCGCATGGCGCAGGGCATCTGCCCCGTCTGCAACACCAAGGTCAACCGCATCCTCGGCAAGGCCTGAGCCAGAGCCGAGCTGCACGCGAAGCCCCCGACCGCACGCGGTCGGGGGCTTCGTCGTTCCCGGCACTCCGCCGCCCGTCGTGGGGCGCGCATCTCTAGGGTCGTCGCCATGACCGACCCGACTCCTGCCGGCGCCACGCCGACCGTCGCCGCCGTGCTCGCCGCCGTCGACGCCCAGCGCGAGCAGGCGGTCGACCTGCTCGGCCACCTGGTCGGAATCCCGAGCATCGGCGGCAGCGCGGCCGAGGTCGAGATCCAGCACGTGATGGCCGACGTGCTGCGCGACTCCGGCATGGACGTCGAGACCTGGGACATCGACCTCGACGCCGTCACCTCCGATCCGGCGTTCCCCGGCCAGGAGGTCGAGCGCACCGCGGCAGTCGGCGTGCTGGGCGTCGTCCGCGGCACCGGCGGCGGGCGCAGCCTGCTCATCGACGGCCACACGGACGTCGTGCCACCGGGCGATCCCGAGCAGTGGGACGCCGACCCCTTCACGCTGCGGCGGCTCGAGCGCGACGGCGTCGAGGTGCTGCACGGCCGCGGCGCGTGCGACATGAAGGCCGGCGTCGTCGCCACCGTGCTCGCGGTGCGGGCGCTGCGCGCGGCCGGCGTACGCCTCGCGGGCGACCTGCTCGTGGCACCCGTGGTGGGCGAGGAGGACGGCGGCCTCGGCACGTTCGAGCTCGTACGCCGCGGTGTGCGTGCCGACGCCTGCGTGATCCCCGAGCCGACCGACCTGGACATCGTCCCCGCGAACGGCGGTGCGCTGACGTTCCGGCTGCTCGTGCCGGGCAAGGCGGTGCACGCGTCGCGGCGAACCGAGGGTGTCAGCGCCATCGAGAAGTTCATCGCGGTGTTCCGCGCGCTGCACGACCTCGAGACCGAGCGCAACGCCGTCGTCCACCCGTTGATGCAGCGCTGGAGCCTGGCCTACCCGCTCTCGATCGGGACCGTGCACGCCGGCGACTGGGCCTCGACCGTGCCTGACCTGCTCGTGGCCGAGGGGCGCCTGGGCGTCGCGCTCGAGGAGACGCCGGACGCCGCGCGCGCGGCCCTCGAGGCCGCGGTGGCCGCGCTCTGCGCGGGCGACCCGTTCCTCTCCGACAACCCCGTGCGCGTGCAGTGGTGGGGCGGGCAGTTCGCGCCCGGCCTCTCCGACTGCCGAGCGCTCGTCGACGTCGTGCAGGGCGCCCACCGCACGGCGTCACCTGCCGCCCGCGAGCAGTCGTTGTACGGCGGCCCGTACGGCAGCGACCTGCGCCTGCTCGCACCGCACATGCCCGTGCTGCAGTACGGACCCGGCGACGCCCGCCACGCGCACGCGCCCGACGAGCAGGTCACCACCGACGACATGCTCGCCACCGCCCGGGCCCTCGCCCTCGCAGCCATGGCCCACTGCACGCCGGGCGTCTAGCTGTACTCGGCCGTCACGTTGGTGACACCCGGCTGATCGGCGGCTTGCCTCCGAGGGCGGTGTGGGGGCGTCGGTGGTTGTAGTGCTCGAGCCAGGGTGCCAGAGCGTCTGAGCGCTGGTCGTTGTTGAGGAAGACCTGCCGGTAGGCCCACTCGACCTGCAGCGTGCGGTTGAACCGTTCGACCTTGCCGTTCTGCCATGGGCAGTGCGGCCGGATGAATAGCTGGGTGATGCCGTGGGTGGCGGCGGCGTCCCGGAACGCGTGCGAGAGCAGATACTCCTTGGCGTTGTCGGTGATCACCTGCTCGACGGTGACGCCGTGGCCGGCGAAGAACTCCACAGCCCGGGTCAGGAACCCGGCGCAGGTGGCGCCCTGGGAGTCCGGGTGGATCTCGGAATAGGCCAGCCGGGAGTGGTCGTCGACCGCGGAGTGGACGTAGTCGAACCCGGGGCCGCGCTTGCTGCCCGGCCGTGGGCCGCGGCCGTTGGCGCGCCAGCCGCCGCCGTCGGGGATGCGGCCGAGCTTCTTGACGTCCACGTGGATCAGCGCGCCCGGGTGGTCGCGCTCATAGCGTTGGAACGTCTGCCGCGAGGCCCGGATCACCTGCCCGGTCAGTGGGTCGCACTCGGCCAGCCGGGGCATCCCCGCCCGGCGCAGGATCCGGGTCACGGTCCGTTCCGGGACCCCGGTCGCGGCCGCGATGAACCCCGGCCCGGCCCGCAGCTCCTGACGGGCCAGCACAACGGCGGCCTCGACCCGCTCGGCGGTCCGGCGAGGCATCGACGCTGGTCGGCTCGACCGGTCGTGCAGGCCGGCCCAGCCCTCGGCGTCGAACCGGGCCACCCAGCGGTGCGCGCACTGCCGGGAGACGCCGAGCTCTTTCGCGACGTGGGAGACCGGGCGTCGGTCGAACCGGACCCGCTGGACCAGCAGGCAGCGGCCGTGGAACGTCAGACGGGCATTAGCGTGGGCCATGAAGACCTCCGTGCGGGCGGTTGCTTAGACACCACCCACCGCATCGGGGGTCTTCACTTCGTTCAAGCCGCCACGCGGACTGTCACCAACGTCCTGGCCGAGTACATCTAGCGCAGCCGGGCTGGGGATCGTCGCGACGGTGCACAGGGGCCGTCGCGGAAGGTTCGGGCATGAGCCGCTTCCTCCCCTCCCCACGTCCCGGGCTGCCCGTCCTGCGCCGCGCGCGCGACCGCGTCCAGATCGGCTTGGACCCTGGCACCGCCGTCGTCGTCGACCACCTGTCCGACCGCGCGAGCTCCGCACTCGTCCACCTGGACGGCACCCGCACCCTCGCCGAGATCGCCGCCACGCAGCCGGGGCTCGGGCCGATCCTCGACACGCTCCAGGCACGCGGCCTGCTCGACGACGGCCCCGGCCGCTCGACGGCGATCTCGCAGCACCGCCGGGCGAGGTACGCCGACGACCTCGCCGCCTGGGCGCTCGCGCACGGCACGGCGGGCGCGGAACGGCTGCTCGCCCGCCGAGGACGCGCGACCGTGGTGGTCCGCGGCGACGACCGCACCGCCGCGCACATCGCCGTGGGCCTGGCCGCCGCCGGCGTCGGCACCGTCGCGCTCGAGGGCCGCGACCGGGCCGTGGCGACGTCCGACCTGACACCCGTCGGTCCGTTCGAGCCCGAGCTGCCCTGGCGCGAGCAGGTGGCGGCTGCCGTCCGCGCCCAGTGCGCGCGCCCGAGCCCGAGCTTCGGCGCGCGGCCTCCGCCCCTCAGCGGTCGTCGTGTCCTCGTCAGCGGACACCGACCTGCCGTGGACCGATCCCGAGCGCGCCGACGACCTCCTCGCGGACGGCGTGCCGCACCTCGCCGTCGCCGTCGCTGGGCCGTCCGCGCTCGTCGGCCCGTTCGTGATCCCTGGGGTCTCGGCGTGCCTGTGGTGCCTCGACCACCGTCAGCGAGACGCCGATCCGGCGTGGCCTGCGCTCACCGACCAGCTCCGGCTGCACCATCCGACATCCCGTGCGTCCCTGGGGAACACGGCTGCCGCCGCCGCTGCGGTCGCCGTCGCGCACGTCCTGCAGGTGGTCGACGACGGCCCCTCGGCTCGGCCTGCGAGCGTCGGCGCGCAGGTCGAGCTGCGGGCGCCGGACCTGCTCGCGACGCGGGTCCCCGTCGTGCGCCACCCGGTCTGCGGGTGCGGGTGGGTGGGGGTCGGCACCACAATGGCCTCGTGACCGACCTCCCCCGCCGCGCGATCACGCGCGGCGCCCGCCTCGCCGCGCTGCCCCTCGGGTACGCCGGCAGGACGGCGCTGGGCGTCGGCAAGCGCGTCGGCGGCGCCTCGGCGGAGGCGGTCGCGCTCGAGGTGCAGCAGCGCACTGCCGAGCAGGTCTTCAAGACCCTCGGCGAGCTCAAGGGCGGCGCGATGAAGTTCGGCCAGGCGATGAGCATCGCCGAGGTCGCCCTCCCCGAGGAGCTGCTCGGGCCCTACCGCGCCACGCTCACCAAGCTGCAGGATGCCGCTCCGCCGATGCCCGCGGACACCGTCCACCGTCAGCTCGTCGAGTCGCTCGGCGACGACTGGCGCGACCGGTTCGAGTCCTTCGACGACAAGCCGACGGCAGCGGCGTCCATCGGCCAGGTGCACAAGGCGGTCTGGCGTGACGGCCGCGAGGTCGCCGTCAAGATCCAGTACCCGGGCGCAGGCAAGGCTCTGATGAGCGACCTCAACCAGGTCGCGCGGATGGCGCGCATGTTCGCGTCGATGTCGCCCGGCATGGACATCAAGCCGCTGATCGCCGAGCTGAAGGACCGCGCGGCCGAGGAGCTCGACTACCTGCACGAGTCGCAGAGCCAGCGCCAGTTCGCTGCGGCGTACGAGGACGACGAGGACTTCGTCGTCCCCCACGTGCTGGCCGCTGCACCGACCGTCGTGGTGTCGGAGTGGCTCGACGGCTACTCGCTCGCCCAGGTGATCGCCGACGGCACGCAGGAGGAGCGCGACCACTACGGCACGCTCTACCTGCGCTTCCTCATGAGCGGCCCGACGCGGGCCAAGATGCTGCATGCCGACCCGCACCCCGGCAACTACCGCGTGCTCGGCGACGGCCGCCTCGGAGTGCTCGACTTCGGGGCCTGCGCGCGCCTGCCCGACGGACCCCCTGAGGCGATGGGCTCGCTGCTGCGGCTCGCGATGCTCGGCGACGCCGAGGCCACGGTCGCCGGCCTGCGCGCCGAGGGGTTCATCAAGCCCGAGGTCCAGGTCGACGCCGACCAGTTCTTCAACGCGCTCATGCCCTTCGCCGAGCCGGCCCAGCACGAGGAGTTCCACTTCTCGCGCGACTGGATGCGCAGCCATTTCAACCGGCTGAACGACCCGCGCAACCCCGACTTCTCGGTCGGCTTCAAGATCAACCTGCCGCCCAACTACATGCTGATCCACCGCACGTGGCTCGGCGGCATCGGCGTCCTGTCGCAGATGGACGCCACGGTGCCCATGCGCGCCGAGCTCGAGCGCTGGCTGCCCACCTTCACCGCCTGACCCGTCCGACCGCCGTGGTTGGATCGTCGCCGTGACCTCACGCGCGCCCGCCTGGATGCTCGCGGTCGGCGCGATGATGTCGGTGCAGGTCGGCGCCGCGCTCTCGACTCACCTCTTCCCCGCCATCGGGCCCGTCGGCACGGTGTGGCTGCGGCTCTCGGTCGCGGCCGTCTTCTTCCTCGCTGGCGCCCGGCCGAGCCTTGCCGGCCTCACCGCACGCGATCTGCGCACACCGGTGGCGCTCGGTGTCATGACCGGCGTCATGACCGTGTTCTTCGTCCTCGCCCTCGACCGCATCCCGCTCGGCACGGTCGTCGCGATCGAGTTCCTCGGCCCGCTCGGGGTGGCGGTGGTGCGCAGCCACAGCCGCCGCGGCCTGCTCTGGCCGTTGCTCGCGTTCGTAGGCGTCGTCCTGCTCACCGAGCCGTGGACGGGTGAGATCGACCCGCTCGGAGTGCTGTACGCCGTTCTCGCAGCGTTCGGGTGGGCGGCGTACATCGTGCTGACCCAGAAGGTCGGCGACCGCTTCAGCGGCCTTCAGGGCCTCGCGATCACCATGCCCGTCGCGGCGCTCGCCGCCGCCGTGGTCGGCGTGCCGCAGGCCGTCGGCGGGCTCACGTGGCAGGTGCTCGCGGCGGGCGTCGGCCTCGCCGTGCTGCTGCCGATCGTGCCGTTCGCCCTCGAGCTGCTCGCGCTCCGGCGCCTCACCACGGCGGCGTTCGGCACGCTCATGGCGCTCGAGCCGGCGATCGCCACCGTGGTCGGCGCGCTGCTGCTGTCGCAGGTGCCGGGTGCGATCCAGGTGGTCGGCGTGGCGCTCGTCGTCGTCGCCGGCGTCGGCGCCGAACGCTCGGGCCATCGCGACGACGGCAACCCCGACGCCGTCATCGGCGAAGGCACGGCCTCAGCTGAGACGCTGTGCGTCAGCCGGCGCTGCAGCGCCATGATGGGCGCATGAGCACGACGCCGGTCATCGCGCTGGTGCCGATCGACGCCGGGAACTGGCGCGAGGCGCGCGAGGTCATGGTGGGCGACGATCAGCTCCCGTTCGTCGCGGCGCATCAGCCCGTCGCTCTCGTCCTCCTTGCGAAGACCGCAGTCGGCGCCGACGGACGCAGCTGGATACCCCTCGCGATCACTCGGGACGGCGCGATCGTGGGCGTCGTCGGGCTGGCCCACCGCGACGGGTCGGGCGCGATCATGCATCTCGCGATCGACCAGCAGCATCAGGGCCAGGGCATCGGGACGGCGGCGGTACGCGAGCTCGTCGCGTACGCCGATCAGTTCGGCATCACCGAACTGTGGCTGACCGTCCACGACGACAACTCGGTCGCGCGGGCGCTCTACGAGCGCGCGGGCTTCGCACCGACGGACGAGATCCGCGGCGGCGAGCGCGTCTGGCGCCTCGCCCGCCGCTGACGGCTGGTCCAACGGCAGGCGTCCACGCGTCAAGCACGGCAGACTTCGGATGAACGAGGGAGCCGGAATCGGCAGTACCTCACGAGAGCCAGACCAAGGCGCGGCGCGCCACAACCGCTCGAGCCGCACCTGGATTCTGTTGGAGCGGGCGGTTCGCGAGGAGTTGACGGCGTGGCACATGACTTCGAGGCGCTCGAGGGACTCTCCCCCGAGGAGGCAGAGGACATCTCGGCTCTGGCCGCCGCGAGGTGGCCGTGGTACGGCGTCCTGCCGGAACCGTCGGCAGAACTGGCCGCCGTCGAGCGATTGAGGACCAAGGAAGATGTCTACCCGGCCCGCGGGCTGGAGTTCGCGGCGCTCACCCTTGTGCCGTTCGAAGCTGTGCGGGTCGTGATCCTCGGGATCGACCCGTACCCGAATGCCTCGCACGCGACCGGGCTCGCGTTCTCAGTGCCCGCCGACGTGAAGGTGCTCCCGCCCGGCGTGCGCAACATCCGGGCCGCCGTCCGCCACGACGGTTACGTGCCCGATGGCGGTCCAGGCCCAACCGGCGATCTGTCGGCCTGGGCGCGGCAGGGTGTGCTGCTGCTCAACCGGGCGCTGACGTTCTCCCCGAACGAGGAGAACCGGGCCGGTGTCCACCTACCGATCTGGCAGGAGTACACCGATCGGATCATCCGGACGCTCTCGGACCGGCCGGGACCGGTGGTGTTCCTGCTCATGGGACACGAGGCGCAGAAGGTGGCGCGGCTCATCGACCCCACTCGGAACACGGTGATCGAGACGGTGCATCCGTCCGCGCGGGGCCGCCAGCGCGAGTTCATCGAGGCGGGCACGTTCCGCCGGGTGAATGCAGCACTGGCCGAGCCGATCGACTGGAGCCTGTGAAGCGCAACGATCCCCACTCGGCTTGATCCCTGCGATTCAGGTCCGTCAGCCCAGGCCCCGTCGGTGACGATGGTGTCGCCAGCTTCCGACTTGACCTGGCTCCTCGGATCCACCCACGGGGACGCCAGGGCGCCTCAAGAAGGCATCGACGCCCCCCACGACCACAGGTGATCAGCCGGCGCTGCACCACTCGCCGGGCGTGTGTGCGGTGTGCACCACGCGCAGCTCGGCCTCCACGTCGTCGGAGACGACCGGACGCAGGTCGGGGCTGATGCGCCAGGTGAACGTCTCGTCGGACCAGCGCGTGTTCTCTGCGAGCGCGAGCGGGATCAGGCGAAGGCGCGCGTCCATCCACTCCGGCGTCCACGGCCCGTCCTCGAGGATCGACTGCGCAGCGCGGAACTCGAAGTAGATCGTGCGGCGCTGGGCGTCGGCCGCCGACGGCGGCGAGCCGTGCACGACCATGTCGTCGTGCACGAGCACGTCGCCCGGCTCCATCTCGACCTCGATCGCACCGGGCAGCTCATAGCCGTACGTCTCGGCGAGCGAGCAGGCATCGGTGCGCTGCTTCTGCGAGCCCGGGATCACGTGCAGCGCACCGGCTCCCGCGCGCGACTTGTCGAGGTAGACGTCCACGTTGAAGAGCCGGTGGCGACGCGCGTGCACGGCGTCCTGGTGCCACGGCACCGGTGCGCCGTCGCCGGCCTTCTTCACGACGAGCGACTCGTACGTCGGGACGAAGTCCGGGCCGGCCACGCTCTCGGCGATGCCGAGCACGGCCGGCGACCCGAGCAGCTCGAGGGACGCCGCCTCGCCCTTGTCGTGGATGTAGTCCACGCGCCACATGACCTTGCCCGAGGGGCGGTTCGCGAACAGCCAGTCGCTCGGACCGTCGTCCTCGCGGCCCGCGCCGTCGGCGATCCAGCGCTCGGACGCGCCCTGGAGGCGGCCGAGCAATCCGGGCTCGATCCGGTCCTTCAGCAGCAGGTACCCGTCGCGGTCGAACTGCTCGACCTGCTCGGGCGTGAGGAGCCAGCGCTCGCGGACGGGATCGGGCGTCTGCACGGAGGACGTCGTCATGGAGACGAGGCTAGGGCAGACGGATCCGGGCATACTTCCCTCATGCCGGCCAGAACTTCCCGGATCCTCGCGGCTCGACGGCGCCCGCGTCCATGAGCGCCGCACCCCTGCACGAGGTGTTCGGTCTCGCCTGCGGCCTGTCGGCCGTGCCGGCGATGGCGCGCGCGCACCGGCACGACGACGTCGAGCTCGTGCTGCCGCTCGGCGGCGGCGCCGTGCTCGAGCACGCGGCCGGGCGGCACGAGCTCGGCGACCACGAGGTCGCGGTGTTCTGGGCGGGGCTTCCCCACCGCGTCGCCGACCACGACGCCGGGGTCGCCGTCGCCTGGCTCACCGTTCCGCTCGGCGACGCGCTCACCTGGTCCCTCCCCGCACCGTTCGTCGGCGAGCTCCTGCGCGGCGGCCTGTCCAAGCTGCCGGCGCCCGACGGCCTCGAGACCTCGATGGCTCGGTGGCAGCGCGACATCGGCACGTCATCCGTGCTCACCCGGGCGGCGCGCCTCGAGACGCAGGCGTGCCTGCTGCGCGCGGCGACGACCGCGCGGCCGAGCGCCCCGGACGAGGGCCTGGACGACGCCGCGACCGCGATGACGTCGTACGTCGCCACCCGCTTCCGCGAGCCGCTGCGCGTCGCCGACGTCGCAGCGCACGTGCACCTGCACCCGAGCACGGCGGCCGCGGTCTTCCGGCGCGGCACCGGCGTCAGCATCGGCGAGTACCTCGCCCAGTGCCGTGTGGCCGAGGCCCAGCGGCTGCTCATCGCGATCGACGCGACGACGACGGAGATCGCCGTGCGCGCCGGCTTCGGCTCGACGAGCCGGCTCTACGAGCGGTTCGTGCGCGATGTCGGCATGCCGCCGGCGGCGTACCGCGCGTCGATGCGCTGACCACGCGCTGCTCACCAGGCTCTGCTCACCAGAACTCGGCGTCGAGCTTCCCCTCGATCGAGCGCAGGTTCTCCCGCGAGCACGACGGGCAGTAGAAGAGGTCGCGCCCCCGCTCGTGCGAGTGCACCCACGCGAGCGCGTCGAGGCCGCTCCGCTCGTCCTTCTCGGAGTCGAGCGATCGCCCGCACTGGGCGCACACCTGCACCGTCACGTCGACGATGGTGCTCCTGCCCGACTCACGCCGTCGCGCGCCACGCCGAACCACCCCGCCCGCTGAACCTGATCAATCCGTCGTTTCCCAACCCTGGAAGCGACGGATTGATCAGGATGAGCACACGGGTTCAGTCGGGGGCGACGCCGAGGTAGACGAAGCCGGGACCCTCGTCGCGGAACGGAATGCCGAGCGGGTCGAGCGCCGCATGCAGCGCCGAGCCCCACTCGCCGCGCACGTCGTCGCGTGCGGTCTCGAAGCCGTGGTCGGCGGTGAGCAGGAACAAGCAGTCGTCGAGGATCCCCCGTTGCTCGAGGTGGTCGAGGAACGCCCCGAGCCGCTGGTCGCAGTCCTTCAGCCCCTCGGTCGCGATGCCCGAACGCGGACCGCCCGCGTGGTGCGCGGCGTCGGTCGTGTACTGCGACCACCAGACCACCGCGGGCAGCTCGGCCGGGTCGGACGCCGAGAAGAGGCCCACCATCGTGGAGAGCCCGAGCAGGTCGATCGCGGAGTAGAACGCGTAGTCGTCGTCCTCCTCGCACCGCACGTGCGTGACGAGGTCGGACGCGTACGGGTCGGGCAGCAGCGCGCGCACGGTGCTGAGGAAGTCGCGCGACTCGGCGCTGCCCGCCTCGCCCGGATCGGCGGACTCACCGCTCGAGAGCGCGGCTCGCACGAGGCCGAACGTCGAGGCCCACGCCCCGCGCTCGGTCATCTCGTTCACGCTCGCGGTACGCACGTCGGGCCGGTGCGCGAGGACGGCCTCGAAGAGGGTCGTCACCCCGTCGCGGTAGAGCTCGGACGTCTTGTGCCACGTGGCCGCGTCGTTCGGCACGACCCGGCGACCCTCGTGCCTGTCCCAGTAGACGTTCCCGACCACGCCGTGCCGCCCGGGCCCGACGCCGGTGAGCATGCTCGTGTGGTTCACGAGCGTGAGGCTCGGGAACTCCGCCACCGCACCGCCGGTCAGCGCGCATCCGTGCCGCAGCAGTCGCGCGACGTTCGGCAGCTCACCGCGCAGCGCGAGGTCGATCAGCGACCCGACGTGCCCGCCGTCCCACAGCAGGCCGATGACGTGCGCCGCACCCGGCTCGACGAGGTCCGTGCGCGGTACGCCGTCCAGACCCGCGAGCGCCGCCCCGGGCACGCCGGCGGCGTACGCCAGCGTCGGCATGACGTCGACGAGCCGTGCGTGGTCCTCGATCAGCCCGTGCTTCTGGACGCCTGCGCCCGAGACCACGAACGGCGCGCGCGACTGGATGACGTCGAGCGAGCCGTGCTCGCCCCGGTGCCCGCCCTGCTCGGGGAACCAGTGCCCGGCCGCGTGGACGACCGCGATGTCCGGGCTGCGGCGCTCGGCGAAGAAGGACGACAGCCGGAGCCACGGCAGCGGGTAGGCGTTGCGCTCGTGGTCGGGCGACGGGTCGGCCACCTCGAGCTCGTACGGCAGGAAGGCCATCGGGTCGGTGCTCGGCAGCGGGTGCCGGCCCGACACCACCAAGCCCTCGGGGTGCTGGTCGTCGAGACGCGCGGTGCCCGCGGAGTCCGCCACCAGGACCGCGCGGGGCCTTCCCGTCGCGTCGCGACCGGCGTCCGGGTCGGGCCAGGCGACCACCGCGACGAAGCCGGCGAGCGCGGGATCGAGGAGGGCGGCCACGGCCGCGTCGAGCGCGGTGCGATCGAGGTGCGTCACACCACGATCCTGCCCCACCAGGGCGTTCGACGGGCCCCGACGGCGCCAGGCCGCCCGGGACGTGCGAAGGCCCCCCGCCGACTGGTCCGCGAGCTGCGGATCTGCCGGCGAGGGGCCTCCCCTGCCACGTGCATGCCGTCGACCGTCGCCCTAGTGGGCGGCGGCGAGGACGGCCTGGTGCGCAGCCAGCACGGCTGCCTCGCGGGCGAGCCGGGCACGGCGCTCGGCCGCCGCCGCCCGACGGGCGGCCCTGGCGACGCGCGCGATGCGCGACGCCTCGGCCTCTGCCTGTCGAGAGACGAGATGGGATCTGGCCATCTGCTCAGGGATGTGATGCATGTCTGACTCCAGCTTCGAGTTCCGGGTCGTCAGGGACGACTCGGGGATGACGGTGACCGCCACCGAGGTGGCGGGGAGGGAGCCCGGACCCTGACGGGCGGGCTGCGTACGAACGGTCATGCGGCGGCACCTCCGCGCTGCGCCGGGACGGCGCAGCCCTCGAAGAGCTCGTCCACGAGGTCCGCGTCGAGGCCGCCGTCGGTCGTGAGCTCCGTGGAGATCTCGGCCAGACGCGCGGCGAGCGCGTCCTCGGCGGCCCGGCGACGGAGGGCGTCGTCCTTGCGCGGGCGGCCGGGGCGACGCTTGCGCGCCACGACACGTCCGTGCTCGAACAGCTCTCCGCCCCAGACGCCCCACGGCTCGCGCCGCTCCAGGGCTCCTGCGAGGCAGGCCGCGCGCAGGGCGCAGTCTCCGCACAGCTCCTGGGCGAGCGCGACGTCGTCGGGTCGCTCGGCGAACCACAGGTCCGGGTCGTACGACCGGCACGGCGTGCTGACGTCGAACCCGGCTGCCATTCCGAGGGCAGTGGTGAGGTCGAAGGTCATGCTCATCGCGCGGTCACCTCCTTCATCCGCCGCGGGGTCTCCGCGGTTGTCGGTGTCGTGCTGGGCAGGGGTGGTGCTGGTGGTGCGTCCCTCCGGCGGGGGTTGTGCCGGCGGGGTGGTGTGCTGGTCCGGGTGAGGGAGTGCCCGGACAAACACGAAGGCCGCGGTTCCCGGTGTGGGGATCCGCGGCCTCGAGGTGCCTGGTGGTGAGGGGTCTCACCAGCTGGATCCTCGAGACTGCGGGCCGAACTTGGCGGCGTAACCATCGACGCGGACGAGACCCGTGGCCGGGACGTGCGTGCGCGGGGTGACGGCGATACCGCTGGTGGCCGCGACATCACGGCGCCAGGCAGCGGCGAACGCGACGACGGCAGCAGGCAGCACGACGAGAGCGGCCACCGGCGAGTTCATGTACTCGATCATCGGTGCCACCTCCTTCGTCGTCGCGTGCGCAGCGTCTCCGCGCGTAGGTGTGTGAGGGTACGCAGTTGTTCTCTGCCAGCGCAACGAGGTTTTCTGCCAGAGATTCCGTGTCGTGATGAATTCGTTGCCGCGGCACCCGTCGTTCACGACGATTCGTCCCGTTTCAGGCCGCGACAGTCGACCCAGGCCCGACTAGGCCGGATCGTCGGGATCGGTTGCGCCCGTTGGGGTCTCGCCGCGAACGAGGGCGAGGATCGCGTCGCCGTAGGCGGTGAGCTTGCGGGCTCCGACCCCGGGGACGCCGAGGAGGGCGCGGGAATCCGACGGGAGCAGCGTGGCGACCTGCTCGAGCGTGGCGTCGGTGAACACGACGTACGCCGGGACGGACTGCCGCGACGCCTCGTCCGCCCGCCAGGCCTTCAGCCGCTCGAAAAGGCTCTCGTCGTACGACGCCGGGCACGTGCCGCAGCGGCCGCGCGCGGACTCCTGTCCGGACACGAGGGCCTTGCCGCAGACCCGGCAGGTGTTGGGGGCCTTGACCCGCTTCTCACGCGTGGTGGTGCCGCTGCCGCGGACGAACCCGCCGCCGCTGCCGCGCGAGGAGGGGTCGTCACCGGCGACGGCGTCGAGGAACGGCGAGCGGTCGCGGCGGCCGCGGCCGGAGCGGCTGCGCGCCCACGACAGCGCGAGGTGCGTGCGGGCGCGGGTGCAGGCGACGTAGAAGAGGCGGCGCTCCTCCTCCACCCGCGCGGGGGTGTCGGCGTGCTGGATCGGGAAGGTGCCCTGCACGAGCCCGACGACGAACACGGAGTCCCACTCGAGGCCCTTGGCCGCGTGCACGGTCGAGAGCGTGACGCCGTCGGCGGCGGGCGCGGCCTGCACCGTAGCGCGCTGGTCGAGGTCGGCCACGAGGGCGGTGAGGGTGGCCGCGGGGTCGGCAGCAGCCAGGTCGTCGGCGAGGGTGACGAGGCGGAGCAGGTTCTCCCACCGCTCGCGCACGGCACCCTGCCCGCTCGGCGGCTCTTGCGACCAGTTCATGGCCGACAGCACCGACCGGACGTCGGAGCCGAGGTCGCCGGATCCCTCGCCGCCGCGAGCTGCCCCGCGCAGGCGGGTGAGCGCCTCGCGCACCTCGCCGCGCTCGAAGAACGCCGACTCCCCGCGCAGGACGTACGGGAGCCCCGCCTCGGCCAGCGCCTCCTCGAACACCTCCGACTGCGCGTTGATGCGGTAGAGCACCGCGATCTCGCGCGGCTGCGTGCCCGAGGCGACGAGGCGCTTCACGGCTGCCGCGACGCCGGCCGCCTCCGAGGGCTCGTCGTCGTACGACGTGATCCGGGGCTCGGCGCCGTCCGGTCGCATCGCGGTGAGCTCGAGCCGCAGCTTCGCCTCGGCGCCGGTGGCGCTCGCGAGCACCTTGTTGGCGAGGCCGACCACCTGCGGAGTCGACCGATACGAGCGGACGAGGCGCACCTCGGTGGCGTGCGGGAAGCGGGTGCGGAAGTCCAGGAGGTACGACGAGCTCGCGCCCGTGAACGTGTAGATCGTCTGGCTCGCGTCGCCGACGACGCAGAGCTCGTCGCGGTCGCCGAGCCAGAGGTCGAGCAGCCGCTGCTGCAGCGGGTTGACGTCCTGGTACTCGTCGACGGTGAACCAGCGGTACTGCGAGCGCACCTCCTCGGCGATGTCGAGGCGGGTGTCGAGCATGCCGACCGTGAGCAGCAGGACGTCCTCGAAGTCGATGAGCCCCGCGGTGGTCTTGTTCTCGTCGTACGCCGCGTAGAGCGTGGCGACGTCGTCGAGGCTCAGCGAGCCGGGCGGCTCGCGGCGCATGCGCAGCGCGGTGGCGGCGTAGTCGGCGGCGACGACCTGGCTGGCCTTGGCCCACTCGATCTCTGCGGCGACGTCGCGCGCGAGGGTCGGGTCGTTCCACCCGCCACGGCGCAGCACCGGCCCCAGCACGCGGGCCTTGCTCGGCAGGATCTCGGGGGCCGCACCCCCGACCACACGAGGCCAGAAGTACCGCAGCTGGCGCAGGGCGGCCGAGTGGAAGGTGCGCGCCTGCACCCCCTCGACGCCGAGCTGGGCGAGGCGGTGGCGCATCTCGCCAGCCGCCCGCGAGGTGAACGTGACGGCGAGCGTGCGGCGCGGGTCGTGCCGACCCGTGAGCACGCCGTGGGCAA
Organism: uncultured Actinomycetes bacterium; assembly: GCA_963843975.1. Lineage (GTDB taxonomy): Bacteria > Actinomycetota > Actinomycetes > S36-B12 > CAIYMF01 > Longivirga. The sequence goes on from CAWJMG010000003.1 coordinate 1,898,676, forward strand.
TGCGGTGGGTGATCGCGCGGGTCTTGCCCGTGCCGGCGCCTGCGAGCACCACGACCGGCCCGGACAGGGCCAGGGCCACCTCGCGCTGCTCGGGGTCGAGCGCGGCGAGCACGGCCTCGGCGCTGCCGGGGACCGCCGTGCCAGGCAGGAGCTCGCTCACGCCGTGATCCTGTCACCCGCCCACGACGGAGCCGAACGGGCGAGCAGACCCCGGGTCGGGAACACTGGACCGCGCTGGGTGGTTGCTGCAGGCGACCACGCCGACCGACGAACGAGGAGCACGACCGAGATGGCCGTCACGATGTACAGCACCCCCTGGTGCGGCTACTGCCAGCGCCTGAAGGCGCAGATGGGCCGCGAGGGCATCGAGTTCGTCGAGGTCGACATCGAGCAGGACCCGGAGGCCGCGGCCTTCGTCGAGCAGGTCAACGGCGGCAACCAGACCGTCCCGACCCTGCTCTACGCCGACGGCTCGGCCGAGACCAACCCGAGCATCGGCCAGGTCAAGGCCAAGCTCGAGGCGATCGGCGCCTGAGCGCCTCACCCCTTCTCCACCGAACGGCATCGCCCTGCAGGGGCGGTGCCGTTCTGCTGTTCACCGGCCCGATGCCGGGTCGCCGTCCAGAAATCTTGACTCATTCCAGAAAAAGGGAGGAGACTGCGGGGGTGCTGACCACGACGGACGCCGAGCGCCTGCTGCGCGACGCGTCCCTCCGGGTCACCCGCCCCCGCGTCTCGGTGCTCGCCGCCGTGCACGCCCTTCCGCACGCCGACACCGACCAGATCGCCGGCGCCGTGCGCGCCGACCTCGGCGAGGTCTCCACGCAGGCCGTGTACGACGTGCTGCGCGCCCTCACCACCGCCGGCCTCCTGCGCCGCATCGAGCCCTCGGGCTCCGCAGCCCGCTACGAGTCGCGCGTCGCCGACAACCACCACCACGTCGTCTGCCGGTCGTGCGGATCCATCGCCGACGTCGACTGCGCCGTGGGCTACACCCCCTGCCTCACCGCGTCCGACGACCACGGCTACGTCATCGACGAGGCCGAGGTCGTCTACTGGGGCTTCTGCCCCGCCTGCACCACCGCCCGCCGCTCCTGACCCATCCGAAAAGCCCTGCCCCGGAAGGAATTCCCGTGTCTGACAGTCATGATGCAGTCGTCGGCGACATGAACGAGGAGAGCGCTGCGAAGTGCCCCGTCGTGCACACCGCCGCAGGCACCACGAACCGCGACTGGTGGCCCGACCAGCTCGACGTGAGCGTCCTTCACGCGAACTCCGCCACGAGCGACCCGCTCGGCGCCGACTTCGACTACAAGGCGGCCTTCGCCGCCCTCGACCTCGCCGCCGTCAAGGCCGACATCGCCGCGGTCGCCACCACCTCGCAGGACTGGTGGCCAGCCGACTACGGCCACTACGGCCCGCTGTTCATCCGCATGGCCTGGCACAGCGCCGGCACCTACCGCATCCACGACGGCCGCGGCGGCGGCGGCGCCGGTCAGCAGCGCTTCGCCCCGCTCAACAGCTGGCCGGACAACGGCAACCTCGACAAGGCCCGCCGCCTGCTGTGGCCGGTGAAGAAGAAGTACGGCAACGCGCTCTCGTGGGCCGACCTCATGATCCTCGCCGGCAACGTGGCGCTGGAGTCGATGGGCTTCGAGACCTTCGGCTTCGGCGGCGGCCGCGCCGACGTCTGGGAGCCGGAGCAGGTCAACTGGGGCAAGGAGGCCGAGTGGCTCGGCGACGCCCGCTACACCGGCGACCGCCAGCTCGACGATCCGCTCGGCGCCGTCCAGATGGGCCTCATCTACGTCAACCCCGAGGGCCCCAACGCCAACCCTGACCCGCTCCTCTCCGCTCACGACATCCGCGAGACCTTCGCGCGCATGGCCATGAACGACGAGGAGACCGTCGCCCTCATCGCGGGCGGTCACACCTTCGGCAAGACGCACGGCGCCGGCGACCCCAACGAGTACGTCGGACGCGAGCCCGAGGCCGCCCCGCTCGCCCAGCAGGGCCTGGGCTGGAAGAACTCCCTCGGCTCCGGCAACGGCGGCTCGACGATCACCAGCGGCCTCGAGGGCACCTGGACCCCGACGCCGACGCAGTGGGACAACAGCTACTTCGAGACGCTGTTCCGCTACGAGTGGAAGCTCACCAAGAGCCCCGCCGGCGCGCAGCAGTGGGTGCCGACCGACGCGGCCGCCTTCACGACCGTCGCCGACGCCCACGACGCCACGAAGACGCACCCGCCGGTCATGCTCACCACCGACCTCGCGCTGCGCGTGGACCCGGCGTACGAGCAGATCTCGCGCCGCTTCTACGAGAACCCGGCCGAGTTCGCCGACGCGTTCGCCCGCGCCTGGTTCAAGCTCACCCACCGTGACATGGGCCCGAAGTCCCGGTACGTCGGCCCCGAGGTCCCGGCGGAGGACCTCATCTGGCAGGACCCGGTCCCGGCCGTCGACCACCCGCTCGTCGGCTCCGCCGACATCGCCGCTCTCAAGGCGGCCGTCGCTGCGACCGGGCTCACCGTGTCGCAGCTCGTGTCGACCGCGTGGGCGTCGGCCTCGACGTTCCGCGGCACCGACAAGCGCGGCGGCGCCAACGGCGCCCGCGTGCGCCTCGCGCCGCAGAACGGCTGGGACGTCAACGACCCGGCCGGTCTCGCCGCCGTGCTCGGAACCCTCGAGGGCGTCCAGGCCGAGTTCAACGCCTCGCACGTCGGTGGCGTGCAGGTCTCGCTCGCCGACCTCATCGTCCTCGCTGGCGGCGTCGGTGTGGAGCAGGCAGCCAAGGCTGCCGGCATCGACGTCGAGGTGCCCTTCACCCCGGGTCGCACCGACGCGTCGCAGGAGCAGACCGACGTCGAGTCGTTCGCCGTCCTGGAGCCGACCTCGGACGGCTTCCGCAACTACGCCGGCAAGGGCACCCGCCCGGCTGAGTTCGCGCTCGTCGAGAAGGCGCGGCTGCTCACGCTCACCGCTCCCGAGACGACCGTGCTCGTCGGCGGCCTCCGCGTGCTCGGCGCCAACGCGAAGGGCTCGAAGGTCGGCGTCCTCACCGGCCGCGAGGGCGCGCTGACGAACGACTTCTTCGTCAACCTGCTCGACATCGACACGGTGTGGTCGGCCACGTCGGCCGCCGAGGACACGTTCGAGGGCCGCGACCGCGCGACCGGCACGCTGAAGTGGACCGGCAGCCGTGCCGACCTCGTCTTCGGCTCGCACTCGGTCCTCCGCGCGCTCGCGGAGGTCTACGCCCAGGACGACGCCGCCGAGAAGTTCGTCGGCGACTTCGTGGCCGCCTGGGTGAAGGTCATGGAGCTCGACCGGTTCGACCTGTCCTGATCGATCGACCCGAACGGCCCGGCGACCCTGTCGCCGGGCCGTTCGGCGTCGGGCTCCAGGACGAAGGAGGGAGGTCCGGGCTGCTCCCCGGACCTCCCTCCCGTACCCGGGCTCGTCAGCCCGGGAGTCGAAGCCCCGCTGCGGACGCGTCGTAGTAGGCGCGGTTGCGCAGCTGGGACGCCGCCTCCTCGTCGAGGACGGCGACGGCGTCCGTGTGCCACTGCAGGACGGACGCCGGGCAGGAGGCCGTGAGCGGCCCCTCGAGCGCGGCCGCGACGGCGCCCGCCTTGGCCGCGCCGGTGGCGACGAGGACGAGGCTGCGCGCCCGCAGGATCGTGCCGAGGCCCTGGGTGAGGCAGTGGGTCGGGACGTCGTCCGGCGAGGCGAAGAAGCGCGCGTTGTCCGCGCGCGTGCGGTCCGAGAGTCGCTTGACCCGCGTGCGCGAGGCGAGCGCCGAGCCCGGCTCGTTGAACCCGAGGTGGCCGTTGGCGCCGATGCCGAGGATCTGCACGTCGACGCCGCCGAGCGACTCGATGAGCGCCTCGTACGCGGCCGCCGCAGCCGTGAGCGCCTCGAGGTCGGCGCCGGACCCGTCGGGCACGTGCAGCCGCGCGCGGTCGAGCCGGACGACGTCGCACACCTCGCGCTCGAGCACCGCGCGGTACGACTCGCGGTGCCCGGCCGGGAGGCCGACGTACTCGTCGAGGGCGACGCCGCTGAGGTCGTCGACGCGGAGCCTTCCCGCGCGGGCGGCGTCGCCGAGGCGGCGGAACAGCCCCAGCGGCGACGAGCCCGTGGCCAGTCCGAGGACGGGCGGGCGCGTGGCCGGCAGGGAGTCGACGACGATGCCCGCGGCGACGTCGGCCACGGCGTCCGGTGTCGCGACGATCAAGACCTCCATGCGCCACCCCCCGCGTGGTCGACGGCAGGCTCGAGCCGCGCAGCCCCTATCGCGGCCACGGGCACACCCGCCGGCAGGAACGACACGCGGTCGACCAGCGCGAGCGAGGCGAGGAACGGCGACCGGTCGGCCCGCTGCGCGAGCTCGGTACGGATGGCGGAGAGCAGCGGCTGGCCCATCGCCGTGAGCCCGCCGCTCATGACGACGCTCTGCGCCCCCGAGGCGAGCACCAGCACCTGCACAGCGAGAGCCACTCCCCCGCAGACCGACTCGGCCGCGAGCGCTGCGCCGGCGACACCGCGGGCGGCGGCGCCCACGACGTCGAAGTCGTACGCCGGAGCCTCCGGCCACATCCGCAGCAGCGCGGACCCCGATGCGAGCGTCTCGAGGCAGCCGGTCTGGCCGCAGGCGCACACGACGTCGCCGCCGAACGGCAGGTGGCCGATCTCGCCGGCCACGCCGTCGACGCCGCGCACGACCTCGCCCGCGTGGACGACGGCGGCGGCGAGACCCGTGCCGAGGTTGAGGTAGGCGAGCGTCCCGGCGGCACCGAGCCCGCTGAGGTGGTGCGCGCCGAGCGCCGCGGCCTTCACGTCGTTCTCGACAGCCACGGCGACGCCCAGCGCTGACCCGAGCGCTCGGCGGCGAGGTCGAGGTGCTCGACATCGAGATTCACGGCGTGCCGGACAGTCCCGGCCACGGGGTCGACGAGCCCGGGCATGCAGGCCCCGGCGGACTCGAGGGCCGGTGCGCCGTCGACCTGGGCGAGCGCCTCCGTGGCCACGCGCGTCGCCTGCGCGACCACGTCGGCGGCGCCACGGCCTGAGGCCGCCGACGCCTGGGCGAGCACGTCGCCGTCGAGGCCGAGGATGACGGCGGCCGTCTTCGTGCCCCCGATATCGACCCCGAGCCTCACGACGGGGCCCCCTGACCGATGAGGGCGACGAGGGAGCGCGCCACCTCGGGCGAGCCGCCCCAGGTGACGATGTCGGGCTGCGCTCCGGTGCGCGGCCAGCCGCACTCCACGAGGACCACGTCCTTGCCCTGGGCGGTGAGGCGGGCGGCGACGTCCCACGCCGGGTGCCCGGGGGCGAGGGCCCGGCCGACGACGGCGACCCGCACGGCTGCTGCCGCGTCGGACTCGGCCACCGCCGCACCGACCGACGCGGGCCCCCACGGGACCTGGCCGACGGCGAGATTGCTGCTCGTGTCGACCTGCACGATGACTGCCGATCCGGTGCGCCCCAGCCACTCTCGCGCATGCTCGGAGATCCGGAACGCAGCCGTGGCATCCACCACGCCGACGTTCGGCGCGGGCGGCACGTGCTCGGCGACGACCCACGCGTCGGCGAGCGCATCGACACGGGCGGCCGCGTCGCGCAGCCGCTCCTCCGCGAGGCGACCTCCCTCGACGGCGACGACCACAGCGGCGACGATCTGCTCGACGAGAGCGGGGTCGGTGTCGGAGCCGAGGCAGAGGAGGTCGCAGCCGGCCGCGAGCGCGCGCACCGCGGCCTCGGGGATGCCGGTCTCGGCCGACGCCCCCGCCATGTCGAGGGCGTCGGTGACGACGACGCCGTCGAAGCCCAGCTCTCCGCGCAGCACGTCCTGCAGCAGTGCAGCGGAGAAGGTGCCGGGGTTGTCCGGGTCGACCGAGGGCACGACGATCGCGGCGGTCATCACGCAGGCCGTGCTCGCCTCGACCGCGGCGCGGAAGGGCCGGAGCTCGCGGTCGCGCACGACGTCCGCCGGCACATCCACCACGGGCAGCGCGAGATGCGAGTCGGTCGTGGTGTCGCCGTGACCCGGGAAGTGCTTGGCGCAGGCGGCGATTCCGCCACCCTGCAGCCCACGCGTCCAGGCACCGGTGTGCCGCGCGACGAGCCCGGCATCGGCGCCGAAGCTGCGCGTGCCGATCACGGGGTTGTCGTCCGAGGAGTTCACGTCGACCACGGGCGCGAGGTCGAGGTCGATGCCGACCTCGCGCAGGTCTGCCGCGATGCGGGCCGCCTCCTGCGCCGTCACGGCCAGGTCGTCGAGCCGGCCGAGGACAGCGTTGCCGACGTACGGCGAGCCCGTCCGGTAGTGCAGGCGCGTGACGTCGCCGCCTTCCTCGTCCACCGCGAGGACGACGCGGGCCGAGCGCGAGCGCAGGTCGGCGCAGAGGGTGCGGCAGCTGCTCGCGGCTCTCGACGTTCGAGCCGTAGAGGCAGACGGAGCCGAGGCCGTCGCGCAGGTGGGCGTCGAGCCAGTCGGGCACGGCGGTGCCGGCAAATCCCGGCATGAGGGTGCGCAGCACGAGCCCGCGCAGGTCGAGGGTCGTCATCTAGCCCTTCACCGCCCCGCCGACGAGCCCGCTGCTCATGCGGCCCTGCACGATCATGAAGAAGATGATCACCGGGATCGCGACGAGCGCGGACGCAGCCATCACCTGGCCCCAGTCGGTCTCGCGCGTCGCGCTCGCCTGGACGAAGCCGCGCAGCCACAGGGGCAGGGTGCGCGACTGCTCCTCGGTCATCACCACGAGCGCGACGGTGAACTCGTTCCACGCCTGGAGGAACGCGTAGACCGCGGAGGCCACGAGTCCCGGGGCCAACAGCGGGAACGTGATCTTCAGGAACGCGCGGGTGCGCGAGAGCCCGTCGACCATCGCGGCCTCCTCGAGCTCGATCGGCACGCCGGCGACGAAACCGCGCAGCATCCAGATCGTGAACGGGATGACGGCGGCGGCGTAGAGCACCGAGAGCCCGATGACGCTGTTGAGCTGGCCGATCGACGACATCATCTTGTACTGGGCGATGAACAGGCCCTCAGCGGGAAGCATCTGGATCAGCAGCAGCGCCAGCACGAACGACGCCCGGCCGCGGAAGCGGAAGCGGCTCACGGCGAGGGCGCCGAAGAACGCGACTGCGATGGCCGCGACGACGGCGATGAGCGTCACCGCGAGCGACGTGGCCAGAGCCCGGCTGAAGCCGGAGTCGGAGATCACCGCCGAGAAGTTGTCGAACGACCCGCCGATGGGGAGGAACGACGGCGTCGTCGACTGCAGCCGCACGTTCGGCAGCAGCGAGGAGTTGACCATCCAGTACACGGGGAACGCCCACGCGAGGGCGATCACGACCGCGAGCGCGGACCAGAGGCCCGAGCGCACCCTGCGCGCCGTCACGACGCGTCCTCCTTCATGAGCGAGCGGACGTAGTACCAGCTCAGGGCGACGGTGAGCAGGAGCATGACGACCGACACCGCGCTCGACATACCGAAGTCGCCCTTGCCGGTGCCGAGCTGGTAGATGAACGTGCCGAGCAGGTTCGTCTCGTTCGCGAGGCCGCCGGCGTCCTGGAGCATCTTGATCTGGGTGAAGACGCGGAGGTCCCAGATCAGCTGCAGCAGAAGGACGATCGAGATCACGGGAGCGATGAGCGGCAGGATCACGTAGCGCAGCCGCTGCCACCAGGACGCCCCGTCGAGCTGCGCGGCTTCGAGCACCTCGGTCGAGACCTGGGTGAGGCCGGCGTAGATGCTCAGCGCGACGAACGGCACGCTCATCCACACGACGATCACGCCGGCGACGACGAAGAACGAGAGCGGCTCGGCGAGCCAGTTGTGGCCGTCGGCGCCGTCGACTCCGACGCGGACGAGCAGCCAGTTGAGCAGGCCGCGTCGCCAGTCGACGATCCAGATCCACACGGTCATCGCCGCCACCACGGGCATCGCCCAGGCGAGCAGCAGCGAGACCTGCAGGACGATGCGCGCCGCGGTGCCGACCCGCTGCATGAGCAGGGCGAGCAGCCCGCCGATGGCCACGGTGAGCGCCGCGACGACGATGCAGAACACGAGCGAGCGTGCCACCACGGCCCACAGCGCCGGGTCGGTGACCAGGGTTCGGTAGTTCTCGAGCCAGACCCACTCGGGCGGCTGCCCGAACTGCTGGCGCAGGCCGTACTTCTGCAGGCTCGTGACGAGCTGCCAGCCGATCGGGTAGCCGAGCGCGGCGAGCAGGACGACGAGCGTCGGCAGGACGAGCAGCAGCGGGACGCGCGAGGTGCGGCGCCTGTTCGTCGGGATCGTGGCCATGCGGGCCGTCTTCCTCGCGGGTCTCGTCGGGATCTCAGGGGATGGTGCGGGCGGTGCGGTCGAGCGCGCCACGGCGGCCGGGGCCGGGGCCCCGGCCGCCGTGGACGGGCTCACTTCTGGTTCAGCAGAGGCGTGATCTTGGCGTCGTACTCCGTGGCGAGCGCCGACAGGTCGGCGGCGTCGCGGATCTTGCCGAAGAACTCCTCCATGAGCTGCGCGGACTCGACCGCGGCCCAGCCCGGCGCGGCCGGGGTCAGCTTGGAGTTGGACGCCGAGGCGATGAGGGCCTTGGCGAACTCGTCGTCGCCGAGCGAGCTGACGTAGTCGCTGTTGGCCGGGCCGAGGCCCGCACCGCCCAGCTTCTGCTGGTACTCGGCCGAGAACATGATGCGCAGGAGCTCACGGGCGAGGTCCTGGTTCTTGCTCGTGGCCGAGATGCCGATGTTCGAGCCGCCGGCGAAGACCGGGGCGGGCTTGCCGTCGTTGCCCGGCAGGACGAACGTGCCGAACTTCGCCGGGTTCCACTCGCGGGTGTCCTTGCCGTCGACCTTCTTGAGGTCGCCGATCGACCAGTGCGCCCAGCCCGGGGCCATGATCGTGGCGGCGGCGAGCGAGGTCTTGCCGGTCACCTCGCCGTTGGCGTCGGTGATGGCGTCCGTGTCGTTGATGTAGAGCCAGGGCGACTGGTCCTTGGCGTCGGCCGGGGCCTTCGAGGCGGTCTTGTAGATCGCCTGCAGCTGGGCAAGACCCTTGAGGCTGTTGGCGTCCGCGAGCGTCGACACCCACTGGCCGTCGACCTTCTTGGCGAGGTCGCCGCCGTTGGCGAAGATCCACGAGATGCCGTTGCGCCAGTCCTGGCCGCCGATGAACAGGCCCGAGAAGTTCTTGATGTCGCGCGGGTTCTTCTCGGCGATCGTGGCGACCGCGCTGTTGAACTCGTCGAGGGTGGTCGGCGTCGCGACGCCGGCCTCCTTCCAGACGTCCGTGCGCATGAAGAGGTAGCGCGAGCCGAAGTAGTAGGGCAGCGCGTACTGCTTGCCGTCGACGCTGCCGGCGTCCACGAAGGACTGCAGCAGCTTGCTGCCGCCGAGCTCCTCGTACATGTCGCTCACGTCCGCGAAGGCACCGACGTTGGTGAAGGTCGGGGCCTGCGTGTTGCCGAGCTCGACGACGTCAGGGGTGTTCTCGGCGTCCGGGAGCGAGGTCGTGAGCTTGGTGAGCAGGTCGCCCCACGACTGCTCCTCGATGGCGAGCGTGGCGCCCGTCTTGGCCTTGAACGTGTCCTTGAGGTAGGTCCGGAGCTCGTCCGGGGTGTCGCCGCCCGCCAGCCACAGCGTGATGGTGCGGCTGGAGTTGTCGGCGCTCGAGGCAGGTGCGGAGGGAGTGCTGCTGGTGCCCGTGCCACTGCTGCCGCTGCTGCAGGCAGTGAGCGCGAGGACCGCGGCGGCGGACGCGGCCGCCAGGCCGAGGAGCTTGTTCATGACGAGGTCATCCATTCGGGATGGGCCGCCGGGGCGGCCGAGCTGGTTCGAGTCCTTGCTGCTCGGTGGATTCAGGCCACCCCCCACTGGTCCCAGAGGACCAGCACTGCAGCCCCGCGCAGGACGATGTCCTCCGGCTGCGTCGCAACGCGTACCTCGAGTGCTGAGGCGTTGCGCGCGAGCATCCGGCGTCGCAGGGTCTCGTCCACGGCTCGGAGCAGCGGGCCGTCGACAAGTTCGTGGGGGCCGGCGAGCACGACCTCGGACAGGTCGAGCGCGGCCACGACGGGAGCCAGCGCGATGGCGAGGCGTTCGCCCGCCTCGCGCAGCGTCCCGTCGGAGTCCGTGGCGCTGTCGGCGATCGCCTTCTGCAGCCGCGGAGCGGAGATCCAGGTCTCGAGGCAGCCGACGTTGCCGCAGCTGCAGGTCTCGCCGCCGTCGGTGCCGACGGTGACGTGGCCGATCTCGCCGGCTGCGAAGTGCGCACCGCGGACGCGCTGGCCGTCGACGATCAGGCCGCAGCCGACACCGAGGCCGAGGCGGACGAGGATCAGGTCGTCGCCGCCGGCGCCGAGCGTGTGCTCGGCATGCACGGCGGCGTCGGCGTCATTGCAGACGAGCACCGGGAGGCCGGTGGCCTCGGCGAGGAGCGCACGCAGCGGGACGTCGGCCCAGCCGAGGTTGGGCGCGGTGAGCACGTCGCCGTCGGGGCCGACGACGCCGGGCGTGCCGACGCCGATGCCGAGCAGCGGTGCCGTGGCGAGCGCGACGGCGTCCGCCACGAGCGCGAGGACGTCGGCGAGGACGTCCGGGCCGGCGGCCGAGCGGCCGAGCGGCCGCTCGGTGCGGTGCAGCACCGTGCCGTCGAGGTCGAGGACCGCAGCCCGCAGCGCCTCGTGGGCGGTGAGGTCGACCCCGACCACCTGCAGGCCCGTGCGGTTGACGTCGACGAGCGTGGCCGGCTTGCCCGGGCGCACGGCGTCCGACTGCCCCCGCTCGACGGCCTGGCCGCGCTCGAGCAGGACCGAGACGAGGTCCGACACGGTCACCTTGGTGAGCTGCAGCTGGCGGGCCAGGTCGGCCCGGCTCATCGGCCCCCCGGTGTAGAGCGCCTGGAGCACCAGCGACAGGTTCTGCCGGCGCCCGTCGGCGGGCAGGACGGCGCTGTCGTGCTGGAGACGACGCGGGGACCGGGTGGACATGGCGGTTAGTAAAGTTTACTAACCAACTCCCGTCAAGGGCCGTCGCCCAGATTTACCGAGTCGTGACGAGAGGGCCCTCGAGGGTCAGCGGGCGTGTGCCCAGGCCCCCGCGCGCAGGACGTCGAGGACCTCGAACGTGGCCGGGTCGAGCACGACGGCATCGGCCCGGCGGCCGGCCTCGAGCGCGCCGACGTCGGCGAGCCCGAGGACCCGCGCGGGATTGCTCGAGGTCTGCCGACCGGCCCGCACGAGGGCGTCGTCGTCGGGCGAGGGCCCGGCGGCGGCGCGGAAGAGCAGGTCGGTGGTCGCCGTGCTGCCCGCGATCGTGCCGGTGCCGGCGATGCGTGCGACCCCGTCGCGGACGTCGACCTCGAGGCCGCCCAGCGGGTAGCGGCCGTCGGATGCTCCCGCCGCGGCCATCGCGTCCGTGACGGCGACGAGGCGCGATGCATCGACGGTCGCGTCGAGGTAGGCGCACAGCGCGGGGTCGAGGTGAACGCCGTCGCGGATGAGCTCGAGCGACACACCGTCGTCCTCGAGCAGCGCCAGCACCGGGCCCGGATCGCGGTGGCCGAGCGGGCGCATCGCGTTGAAGAGATGGGTGGCATGGCGCGCGCCGGCGGCGATCGCGGCGCGCGTGGTGTCGAGGTCCGCGTCCGTGTGGCCGATCGCGGCGACCGCACCGGCGTCGACGACTGCGCGGACGGCGTCGAGACCGCCGTCGAGCTCGGGAGCCAGCGTCACCATGCGCACGACGGGGTTCGCGAGCAGTGCGCGGACCTCGTCCGGGTCAGGGCTGCGCAGCTGTGCCGGGTCGTGCGCGCCGCACTGGGCGTGCGAGAGCCACGGCCCCTCGAGATGGACCCCGGCGATGATGCCGTCCTCGGCAAGGCTTGTGAGAGAGTCGATCTCACGCAGCATCCGGTCGCGCGGGCCCGTCACGAGCGAGGCCACGACCGTGGTCGAGCCGTGAGCCAGATGCGAGGAAGCGGCACGCGCGCTCGCCTCGACGTCCTCCCCGAAGGCCGCGCCGCCACCGCCGTGGCAGTGGACGTCGACGAAGCCTGCGACGAGCACGACGTCGCCGAGGTCGTGCACCTGTCCGTCGGACGCAGCACCTTCACCCACGGCTGCGATGCGGTCGCCGACCACGCGCACCCACCCGGGGCGCAGCACACGCTCGGGGGTGACGACCGCGGCGGCGGTGAGGACGGCATCCATGACGCCGCGAAGATAGCCCACCCACGCCGTCGGTCCCGGTCCCTAGGCTGGGCCGGTGCCGCCCACCCGCACCGCGACTCCGCCGGTCCGCCACCTGACGCGGGCCCGCGACCTCGCCGACCGGCGGTACGCCGAGCCGCTCACGGTGGCCGATCTCGCGGCGGCAGCGCACCTGTCCCCCGCGCACTTCAGCCGGGAGTTCAAGCGCGCGTTCGGGGAGTCGCCGTACTCCTACCTGCTGACCCGCCGGCTCGAGCGGGCCGCCTCGCTGCTGCGCAGCACCGACTGGACCGTGGCCGACATCTGCATGCGCGTCGGCCTCACGAGCGTGGGCTCGTTCACCACGAGCTTCACCGCTGCGTACGGCATGTCCCCCACGGCATATCGGGCGTCCTTCCCACCGGCGGCAGAGCTGATCACGATCCCAGGATGCGTCCTGCGCGCCTATGGGCGACCCGTGAAGGGCAGCACGAACGGAGAAGACCTGCCGGCCTGACACGGCCTAGGTTCGCCTCACACCGACGACGAAGGAAGGTCATCCCATGCTTGCTCTCTCCACGACCCAGATCTGGGTCCGCGACCAGGACGAGGCGGTCGCGTTCTGGACCGACAAGGTCGGCTTCGAGATCAAGGAGGACGTCACCGTCCCCGAGCTCGGCAACTTCCGATGGGTCACCGTGGGCCCGCAGGGCGAGGGCGGGACCGCGATAGTCCTGATGGCGGTGCCTGGTCCGCCGGTGATGGACGACGCCACCAAGACTCAGGTCGAGGAGATCTCCGCCAAGGGCTTCGCCACGGCTCTGTTCTTCACCGTCGAGGACGCCATGGCGGAGTACGACCGGCTCGTCGCGAACGGCGTCGAGGTGACCGACAAGCCGACCGAGCAGGTCTACGGCATCGACTTCGGCTTCCGCGACCCGACCGGGAACCAGTACCGCGTCGCCGAGCGCTTCCCGATGGGCTGACCTACGGCGTACGTCGACGGCCCCCGATCGCAGCTGCTGCGGTCGGGGGCCGTCGTCGTACCTCGGTCAGGAACGGGACCAGGTGCCCGGGAGCTCGCCGCCGTACCAGGACTCGATGAGGCGGCGGGCGATGGAGACCGCCGGGGGGATGCGCAGCTCGCCGCTCTCGCAGGCGGCGCGCATCTCCCCGCGGGTGAACCAGCGCACCTCCTCGATCTCGACGCCGTCCGGGATCGCGACGCGCGAGCCCTCGGCCAGCCGGGCGTGGTAGCCCAGCATCAGGCTTGACGGGAACGGCCACGGCTGCGAGCCGAGGTAGTCAAGGGCGCCGGGGTCGATGTCGACGCCCGCCTCCTCGGACAGCTCGCGCAGGATGGCTGCCTCGGCCGACTCCCCCGCCTCCACGAAGCCTGCGAGCGTCGACATCGCACCGGCGGGCCAGTCGATGCGGCGCCCGAGCAGCGCGCGGTCGTCGGCGTCTCGGACGAGGACGATCACGGCCGGGTCGCTGCGTGGGAAGTGCTGCGACCCGTCGTCCGGGCACGTGCGCGACCACCCGGCCTGGGTGGGAGCGGTGGCAGCGCCGCAGCGGGGGCAGCGCGGGTGCGAGGCGTGCCAGTTCGCGAGGGCCACGGCTGCGACCATCACCCCTGCGTCGACGTCGCCGAGGGCTGCGCCGAGCTCGCGCAGGCCGAGCCAGGTCGTGCCCTCCGGCTCGGGCGGGGCTTCCTCCGCGACGTCGACCAGCAGCCCGAGGTGTGCCACACCGTCCACGACGGCGAGCAGCACGCGCACGCCGCCGTCGGGTGCCTGCGACGGCGCCACGTAGTGCAGCGATGCCGATCCACGAGTGCCGGCGGTCGACCCGTCCACGACGGCCGCGGCTCGGCCGTGATGGATCACGAGCACCTTCGACGCCTCGTCGGACCAGGCAGACTCGAGCCATGCGTGGTCCTCGCGGCGCTCGGCCGCGCGGTCGAGGGTTCCGCGGGCGAGCGCGAGCGAGTCGAGCAATCCCTTGTCCGGCAACGTCTTCAGCGCTCCCACGTCGAGGCGAGGTCGTCCCAGAGATAGGCCACGGCCTCGGCGCCCCTGAGGAGGAACTCGACGTCGGCCTTCTCGTTCGGCGCGTGGATGCGATCGTCGGGCAGACCGACCCCGAGGAACACGACCGGAGCCTCGAGCACGTCGGCGAGGTCGGCCTCGGGACCGCTCCCGCCCTCGCGCGTGTAGAGCACCTCGGTCTCGAACGCGCGGGCCATCGCACGCGTGACGCTCTGCAGCGCCGGGTGGTCGAGCGGGGTGAGGCACGGGCGCACGCCGATGCGCGGGAACGTCGCCGTCACCTCGACGCCCGTGGGGATCGTGCCGTCCGCGCGACGGTCGACGAGCCACTGCTCCATCGACATCATGACGTCCTCGTTGCGCTGGCCCGCCACGAGGCGGAACGACAGCTTCACGTGCGCCTCGCTCGGCACGATCGTCTTGCCGCCCGGCCCGGTGTAGCCCCCCCAGATGCCGTTGACCTCGGCGGTCGGCCGCGCCCACACCCGCTCGAGCGTGGTGTAGCCGGCCTCGCCGTCGGTGCCGCTCGAGCGCGCACCCAGGAGCCAGCGCGACTCGTCGAACGGCAGCGCGGCGATGAGCTCGCGCTCGCGGTCGGTGAGCGCGACGACGCCGTCGTAGTAGCCGGGCAGGGTGACGCGGCGATCGGCGTCGTGGAGGGCGGCGACGAGCCGCGCCGCGACGGTGGCGGGGTTCGGGATGGCGCCGCCGAACGAGCCGGAGTGCACATCTCCCTCGGGGCCGCGCAGGTCGAGCTGGCACTCCATCATGCCGCGCATGCCGGTGACCACCGAGATGGTGTCGCGGTCGTAGACGCCGCTGTCGCTCACGACGACGACGTCGCAGCGAAGCCGGTCGCGGTTGTCGATCAGCAGCTGGCGGAAGTGGGTCGAGCCCGACTCCTCCTCGCCCTCCACGATCACCTTGAGGTGCACGGCCGGGCTCGTGCGACCGGTGGCCGCGAGGTGCGCCGCGAGACCGAACAGGTGGTAGACCATCTGCCCCTTGTCGTCGATCGCGCCGCGTCCGACGAGCTCCTCGCCGTACGGCGTGGCGCGCACGAAGGGCTCGAACGGCGCGGAGTCCCAGAGCTCGATGGGGTCGACGGGCTGGACGTCGTGGTGCCCGTAGACGACGACGGTCGGCGCATCGCGGTCGTCGCTCGGCCACTCGGCGAAGACGGTGGGCAGGCCCGGCGTGGACCAGACCTCGACGTTCGGGAACCCGGCGGCGAGCAGGCGCTGCACGAACCAGTCGGCGCTGCGCGACACCTCGTCAGCGTGGTCCGGGTCGGCGCTGATGCTGGGGATCCGCAGCCACTCGCTGAGGGTGTCGACGAGCTCCTGGCGGCGCTCGGCGACGTGCTGGCGGACGGCGGGATCGGGCTGCGGGCGGGTCACGCGGACGACCCTACGACCGCCCGTGCGGCTGCGCCGCCGAGGCGGGGCGTCCGGCGCGGATTGGTGGGCGGCCGGTGGTCGCGTGCGAGGATCGACGGCGAGGACGTCGACGTACAGAGGGACGGGCATGAAGGGCTTCATCGGCCAGCTCACGGGCGTGCGGTTCGTGGCCGCCGCGTGGGTGATGCTCTACCACTTCCAGGTGCCGCTCGCGACGCTCGGGCTGCTCGTGCCCGTGCTGCACGAGTTCCTGCGTGTGGGCCGCCTCGGCGTCGACCTCTTCTTCGCCCTGTCGGGCTTCATCCTCACGCACACGTACCTGACCAAGCTCGGCCCTCGGATCACGTGGCCGGCGTCGCGGCACTTCCTGTGGCTGCGGCTCGCGCGCATCTACCCCGTGCACTTCGTGATGCTGAACGTCGCGGGCCTCGCTGTGTTCCTCCAGGCGAAGGTCGCGGGCGAGAGCGTCGACCGCGACTGGTTCAACCCGGTCGACTACCTGAAGCAGGCGCTCCTGATCCACGAGTGGGGCGGCAACCCGCAGCGCGGCTGGAACTACCCCGCATGGTCGCTGTCGATGGAGTGGCTGGCGTACCTGCTGTTCCCGCTGCTCGTGCTCGTGTTCTTCCGCTTCCACCAGAGGCTCGCGACCCGCTGGATCGCGCTCGCGTGGGTCGCCGCCCTCGTGCCGCTGCTCTGGTACGGCGTCGCCTACCAGGGCGACCCGTACTACATCTCCGACTGGGGATCGACGATCCGCATCCTCACCGAGTTCACGGCCGGCGCGCTGACGTACGTGATCGTGCTGCGGTTCTGGTCGGCGACGGCGGAGGGGCCGCGCCCGCGGGTGGAGAGGCTCGCGACGACGCTGTCGGTCGCGCTGCCGGTCCTCGTAGTGGCGCTGTCCGTCGTCCTCGGCCGCCTTCCGGCTCTGCAGTGGGGCGGGGCCGGCTTCGAGGACACCGCGAACGCCGGGGACCTCCCGCCGAAGATGCACCTCACGATCGTGCCGCTCCTCATCCTCTGGATCGGCGCGCTGGCGCTCAGCCGCCGCGGTCTGTCGCGCTTCCTCGCGACCGACCGCCTCGTGCTCGGCGGCTTCATCTCGTTCTCGCTCTACATGACGCACACCGTCTGGTACGGCCTGTGGCGCGCGGTGCTCACGAGGGTCGGCATCGACGGCGGCGTGCTCTACGCGCTCGCGACGATCGTGCTCTTCGTCGGCGCCGTCGTCGTCGCCTGGCTGATGTGGAAGCTGGTCGAGGAGCCCGCCCGCGAGTGGATGCGCCGCCGCAGCGGAGAGCGCCCCAAGCCCGCCGAAGAAGTAGCCCTCGAGCACTGACCCCGACGTTTCTTGTTCCCCTTAGGGTCACGAAGTGCCCTTGAAGGGCGCTTTGTGACCCTAAGGGGAACATCCGGGCGGTTCGCGGTTCGGGCTTTCGGCGCTTAGCGTTCGAGTGTGATCCGGCTGGCGACGTACAACCTCCTGCATGGCGTGCCGGTGCTCGGCGGCATGGTGACGCCCGAGCGGGACGACGCCGGCCGCGCCACCGGCCTCTCCGTCGTGGACGACGGGCCTCTGCGCGACGCCGTGAGGCAGCTCGACGCCGACGTCATCGGGCTGCAGGAGGTCGACGTCGACCAGCCCCGCAGCGGCGGCGTCCACCAGGTGCGGTCGGTCGCCGAGGCGCTCGGCGCCGGGTGGTGGCACTTCGCGCCGTCGGTCAGCGGTACGCCGGGCGTGCCCGGCTGGGTCGAGGCGGACGACGACCAGGAGCGGGCCAGCAACGTCCCCTCCCACTCGACCGGCTCGGGCACCTGGCGCCGCCGGAAGCCGGCCGACGAGCCCGCACAACGCCGCGCGGGCGACCAGGAGCCCGGCCAGCACGGTGGCGTCACCACGATCGGGTCGCTGTACGGCGTCGGCCTCGTCTCCCGCCTGCCCGTGCTCGAGTGGCGCAGCACGCGCTTCGATCCCGCGCCGTGGAGCCTGCCGCTGCTCATCCCGGCCGAGCCGCGGCCCCAGTTCATCAAGGTCGCCGACGAGCCGCGCGCCGCGGTCGCCGCAGTCGTCGAGGGCGAGCACGGCCCGTTCACCATCGCCACGGCGCACCTGTCGTTCGTCCCCGGCTACAACATCCGCCAGCTCCGCGCGCTGCGCCGGTGGCTCGCCGGCCTCCCCCGCCCGCTCGTGCTGCTGGGCGACTTCAACCTGCCCGGCCGCATGCCTGCGCGCATCACGGGGTGGACGCCGCTCGTCCGCGAGCGCACGTACCCGGTCATGAAGCCGCGCGCCCAGCTCAACCATGTCCTCGCCGACGGCCTCACCCCGGCTCAGCAGGCGAGCGCCGCAGCGACGGTTCACCCGCTGCCCGTGAGCGACCACGCCGCGGTCACCGTCGACGTCGACCTGTAGCCGCTCGCGGTCGGGCCGCAGCATTCTCGCCGCGACCCGACCGACCGCGTCGTCCTGTCGGCCCGCCGCTAGCGCAGGTGCCGCTCGAAGAACCGCCCCGCGTCCTCGCCCGCGTGGGCCGGTACGCCGGTGTGCCCGCCGAGGTTGGCCTGCAACGTCTTCTCGGCGGAGCCGATGGCGTCGAACAGGTCGAGCATCTCCTGACGGTTGTGCGACTCGTCGTCCCACTGCAGCAGCATGTGCACCGGGACCGTGAGGCGCCGGGCCTCCTGCACGATCGGGTCCGGCACGAACGAGCCGGCGTACAGGCCGGCCGCTGCGATCCGCGGCTCGACCAGTGCCAGCCGGATCCCGACCGAGATGAACCCGCCCGAGATCGCGACCGGGCCGCGGATCCCCGGCAGTGCGAGCAGCGCGTCGAGGAGGCCCTGCCACTCCGGCACCGCGCGATCGACCAGCGGCAGCACGAGCCGGTCGGCGATCCCGTCGAGCGGATCGCCCTGCGTCATCGCCCGACGCAGGTCGGCGCGCGCCGCCTCGAAGTCGGGGATCCGAGGCCGGTCACCGCTTCCGGGGAAGCTCGAGGGTCGCGGACGCGAAGCCGCTGCGTGCCACGCTCAGAGCGCGCTGCACGAGGCGGGGATACATCCCCTCCAGGCCGCCGGGGTGGCCGAGCAGGACGAGCGGGACCGGTCCGTCGTCGGACGCCGACGGCGTCCACAGCAGTCCGGGGATGCCGTCGAGGGTGAAGCGTTGCTCCACGACGCCGTCGTCGAGGTGGTGCAGATCGGTGAAGTCCATGGTCGTTCCTTCCGGGAGGCTCGTGATCGGCGCTCCCGGGCGACCTATCGCCCGACCATGACCCCAGCGGGGAGCACCTCGATGAACGTGTTCACGGGTCTCACCTCCTCGCTGGCCAGCACGACGGCACGGACGCTAGCAGCGCCGGCACACCGGCCCCACCTGGTTTTCGGGCGCGGCCACGCGCGACGTGGTCAGAGGGTGGCGAGGTCGACGGGCTTGGAGTCCAGCGGTGCCCGCCAGGCGGTGGAGCGGCGCCAGTAGAGGTAGGTCACCAGGCCGATCGGGATGGGCACGAGGAACGTCGCGAGGCGGTACAGCAGCACCGCGGCGAGGACGGCGGCCTGCGCCGACTCGGGCGCGGCCCACGACAGGACGCTCACCAGCACCACCTCGGCGACGCCGAGACCGCCGGGGGTCGGTACGAGCAGCGACGCGAACGTCGCGAGCCCGTACGCCGTCATCGCGAGCCCCCAGGTGACCGTGCCGCCGAGGCCCTGCATGACGCAGGCGATGTACAGGATCGAGCCGGCCGTCAGCAGCGACACGATCATCGCCACCGTGAGCCGGCCCCACCGGACCCGCAGGAGCCCCACCATGCCGGCGCGGAAGCGCGGGACGTCGTCGACGAAGTGCGTGTGCGTCGGGTGCCGCACCCAGGACGTGACGCGGGTGAGGAACGAGTCGACGAAGCGCCCGAGCCGCAGCGCGAAGCCCTCGCTCCGCAGCACCAGCATGAGCAGCACGACGGCGACGGCGACCAGGGCGGCGAGCAGCAGCGCCCAGCCGCCGGCACCGCTCGGTGCCGTGCCCTGCAGGACGACGAGGGCGAGCGTCAGCACGAGCAGCACGTACTTCGTGAGCTGCGACCAGGTGCCCGTCACGAGGATCTCGGAGGTGATGTCGCGGATCGTGAAGCCCCACGAGCGCAGCATCGCGACGTTGAGCGCAGTCGCGACGGCACCGCCCTCCGGCACGGTGTTCGAGAGGGCCGCCGACGCCGTGTTCGTCACGGCTGCCTCGCGCAGCCGGAGGCCGGGCAGCGCGATCGTGATCGGGGGCCAGTTGGTGGCGAGGTTGACGACACCGAGCACCACCATGGCCGCGACCTGGCCCGGCTGGATCAGTGCCAGCGCATCGCCGATGCCACCGCTGCTGCGCAGCTGCTTGACGAGGAACCAGAGGGCCAGGACGACGACGCCGTAGGTCAGCACGCCGGACAGCAGCCGTCGACCGAGGCTGCGGGGCGGGCTGCCGACGAGTGCGTCGACGTCCTCAGGGGTCGGGTCCGACGGCCCGAGCGCTCCGAGCGGCTCGCTGGTCACCTCGTCCTCCCCCACGCCGTCGCGGCGCGTCCGCATCCCGACCCGACCACCGTATCCGGGTCGACGACGGGATCCCTGTCAGACCGGCAGCACCAGGTCGAGCCATCGTTCTGCCGCCGCCGGATCGCGCAGCCGCACCTTGCGGACATCGGCGTACGCCGGATCCTCGAACCGACGCCGCGTGTCACGCCTGCGCAGGGCGTACGACCGCATCGACCACTGCACGGGGTGCTCGGGGTCGAGCCAGGACCGGAACGTCTCGGTGTTGCCGTTGAACGCCTCGGTGCCGTGAGCCGCGCGGTCGTAGGACCGGCGGAGCACACGGCCGAGGACGACCGGGCGCGAGTAGTCGAGCCACACCACCGTGTCCACGCGCGACCAGACGAGGTCGCGGACCTCCTTGTATCCGAACGAGTCGAAGACCCACTGCTCGCCTGCGCAGATCGCGGCGACGTCGTCCTCGAACGACTCCAGCCTCGTCCAGCCGGGCCCGTGGTAGAGCGAGTCCATCTGGTGGTGAGGCAGCCCGGACCGACGCGCGAGCTCGCGGGCGAAGGTGGTCTTCCCCGAGCCGCTGACCCCGCCCACCAGCACCCTCCGCACGCCGACGACCCTAGCCGCGCTGGCCGTGACCGCGGACGACGTCGACCCGTGGATCACCCGACGAGCAGCGCCTCGAGCTCGTCCCGGGTGAGCAGGCCCGGAGGCCGCACGACCGAGCCGTCGCGCACGTAGACGAAGGCGGCGTCGACCTGCTCGACAGGTACGCCGACGACCTCGGCGTACGCCACGCGGTAGACCGCGAGCTGCAGCGGGTCGGCGCTCTGGCGCTTCGAGGTCTTCCAGTCGACGACGTCGTAGGTGGTGACACCATCGGCATCGGTGTCGGCGAAGACGGCGTCGATGCGGCCCGGCACGACACGTCCCCCGAGGACGAGCGAGAACGGCACCTCGATGGCCACCGGCACCCGCGCCGCCCACGGGCTCGCGAGGAACGCCGCGCGCATCGACTCGAGGGCCTCGTCGGTGTCGTCGTCGAGACCGTCGGCAGCACCCGGCAGGTCGTCGGGCTCGAGCAGCGGGCGTACGCCGTAGTGCGCCTCGACCCAGGCGTGGAAGCGCGTGCCACGACGCGCCGCCTGGGCCGGAGCGCCGGGCACCGGCCGCGCGAGGCGACGGGCGAACGCGTCCGGATCGGCCGCCAGGCGCACGAGGTCGGACGTCGACAGCGACGACGGCACCGGCACGACGCGCGTGGCCGATCGCTCGGACCGCTTCTCCTCGAGCAGCAGTGCGATGTCGTCGTCCCAGCCGACGACGGTCTCGAGGTACGACGCGTCGAGGCCGAGCAGCGGCGACACGCCCTCGACCACGGCGAGGTCGACGTGCTCGCGCATGAGCGCCTGGATGTCGGTGCCGATCCCGGCCAGCACCGCGTCGGCCGCGCCCCGGCGAGCCTCGAGCGCGGCAGCGTCGGGCACCACCGGCCACGCCACCTCGACCACGTCGTCGAGCACCGGGTTGCTGGCGTCGTCGTCGGGCTCGTCGGCCCAGGCCGCCACCGCGCCCGCGCCGTCGAGCGCCGACTCGCGCAGGAGGTCGAGGTACGCAGACGGGCCGCGCACCTTCTTCTGCCGCGGCCCCCACCACGACGACGAGGCGACGAGCAGACGCTTGGCGCGCGTGAGCGCGACATAGGCGAGGCGGCGCTCCTCGAGCTCGTCGCCCGCACGGCAGGCGTCCTTGAAGGCGTCGAAGTCCTTCTTGGTGAAGCCGTCGAGGCGGGGCAGCGCACCGACGTCGCCTCGCAGCGGGTACGGCAACGTCTTGGCGTGCTCGGGCCAGCGCGACCGACCACGCGCGCTCGGGAAGACGCCGGCCGTGACGGACGGCAGGACGACGACCGGCCACTCGAGCCCCTTGGCCTTGTGCACGGTCATGAGCTGCACCGCGTCGCGCGACGCCGGGCGCTCGAGCTCGGGCACCTTGTCGAAGCGCTCGGCCAGCCGGAGCCAGGCGAGGAACGCCACGACCGACGACTCCCCCTCGGCGTCCTGGAAGGCAGCCACGAGGTCGACGAACGCCGCGAGCGCGTCGGCACGGCGCTGCACCAGCAGCTCGGGCGAGGCCGCGAGCTCGACGTCGAGGCCGATGGTGGTGACGACGCGATGCACGAGATCGGGCAGGGGGTCGCCGACGCTGCGCCGCAGCGACCGGATCTCGGCGGCGAGGGCCGCGAACCGGCGCAGCGCGTCGTCGCCGTACGGGAGCTCGCCCGGATCGTCGAGCGCGTCGAGCAGCGACACGACGTCGGCTGGGTCGGTGCCGCCCACGGCGTCGTCGAGCTGCTGCTGCAGGTCGCGCCCCTCACCGAACGACCGGCCGCCGGTGAGCTGCCGCGCCCGCCGGCCGAGCAGGGCGAGATCGCGCGGGCCGATCCGCCAGCGGGGGCCGGCGAGCAGCCGCACGAGCGCTGGGTTGGCGGTGGAGTCGTGCAGCACGTCGAGGACCGCGAGCACCTCGGCCACCTCAGGCACCGCGAGCAGGCCGTCGACGCCGCGCACCTCGAACGGCACGCCGCGGTCGGTCAGGGCGGCCATCACCGGCGGCAGGTCGACCCCGCCGCGGACGAGCAGCGCGATGTCGCCCGGAGGCGTGCCGAGCGCGATCTCGCCCACGACCTGGTCGGCGATCCAGTCGATCTCCTCGGCGTACGTGGTGTGCAGTGCCACGCGCACGGCGCCGGCGGGCTTGTCAGGGTCGGCCGCGACGAGCGGCGCCACCTGCGGGTGCAGTGCGCGCAGCGTGCCTGCCACCAGGTTGGCGGAGTCGAGGATGCTGCTGCCCGAGCGGCGGTTCTCGGCCAGCGTGAGCTCGAGCGCGCGGACGCCGTCGGACGGCGCGAAGTGCACAGGGAAGTCGTCGATGTTGGCCACGCTCGCCCCGCGCCAGCCGTAGATGGCCTGCAGCGGGTCGCCGACGGCGGTGACGGGGTGGCCGCCGCCGAACAGGCCGGTGAGCAGCCGTCGCTGGGCGACCGAGGTGTCCTGGTACTCGTCGAGCAGCACGACGGCGAACTGCTCGCGCAGCGCTTCGCCGACCTCGGGGCACTCCTCCGCGAGCTGCGCCCCGAAGCGCATCTGGTCGGAGAAGTCGACGACGTCGAGGCGTCGACGCTCGGCGCGGTACTCCTCCACCAGGTGCGCCAGCTCGATCCGCTTGCGCGACACCTCCGCGGCGTCGCGGGCGTTGGCCATCACCTTGGTCTGCGCCTCGATGTCGGCGATGAACCGCTCGTCGAAGGCACGGAGCCGTGCGGGGTCGATGCAGTGCTCGGCGAGCTCGCCGTCGAGGGCGCGCAGGTCGGTGACGACACCACCCACCCCCTTGCCGAGCGGCACGAGGTCGCGACGCGTGCGCACGACCACGCGGTGCGCGAGCTGGTACGACGCCGCCTCGCCGAGCAGCCGCGCCTGCGGCTCGACGCCGATGCGCAGCCCGTGCTCGGCGAGCAGCCGGCCCGCGAACGCGTGATAGGTCGAGATCACCGGCTCGCCGAGATCGACCTCGGCCCCGGCCGGGAGCTCGGCCGACTCGCGCACGGCCAGCGACTGCACGGCCTCGCGGACGCGCCCCGCGAGCTCGCCGGCGGCCTTGTTCGTGAAGGTGAGCCCGAGCACCTGGTCGGCGCGCACCTGGCCGGTGGCCACGAGCCACACCAAGCGCGCGGTCATCACGGTGGTCTTGCCCGAGCCGGCTCCTGCGACCACGACGTACGGCGACAGCGGCGCGGTGATGGCTGCGAGCTGCTCGTCGCTGAACGGGACGCCGAGCAGCTCCTTCAGCTGACGGATGCCGAAGCCGTCGACGGCGCTGCGCGGACGGACCGGGAGGTCGCTCACGGCAGCACCTCCCGGCCCTCGTCGACCGCAGGGCACGCGCGCCGGAACTGGCAGAACGAGCACTGCGAGCCGGGCCGCGCCACGAAGAGCTCGGCACGGACGCGCGACTCGGCCGACTCGACCGCCTCGTCGACCCAGGTGGGCCCCTCGCCGAGCGGCGCCTGCTCCTGCACGGCGGGAAGGCCGGTCTTCTTGGTCTCGATGCGGAGCAGGACGAGCTCGGCACCGGCGACGGCGACGGGCTCGCCCGGCGCGGGCAGGCCGACCCGCTCGCGCACGTCGTCCGGCACGGAGTCGAGCGCGCCCTGCGCGACCGCGAGCTGGTAGACGCCGAGCTGGATGTGCTCGGCGAGCGCCTCGGTGGTCTCCTTGCTGCGCTGGGTCTTGAGGTCGGCCACGTGAACGGCGCCGTCGTCGTCGACCTCGACCCGGTCGAAGGATCCGCGCACGCGCACGCCGTTCTCGCCGACGGGCAGCTGCAGGTCGAACTCGTGCTCGCTGGCGACGAGGGTGCGGTCGTCGCGGCCGCCGTGCCAGTCGAGGAAGCGGCGCAGGGCCTCGCTCGCCTCGGCCCGCTCGCCGGCGCTCTGCCAGGTGGCCTCGAACCCCAGCGCCTCCCAGATCCGGTCGACCTCGGTCTCGAGCACCGTGAGGTCGGGCGGCAGGTCGCCGCGGGCCACGGCGTCGGCGAGGGTGTGGACCACCGAGCCGAAGCCGAGCGCCGTGGTGCGGGCCACCTCGGCGTGCGTCTCGTGGCCGAGGAACCACTGCAGAGGGCACGTGCCGAGCGTCGAGAGCTGGCTGCCCGAGAGCCCCACCGGCTCGTCGACCGGGCGGACGGCCTCGGTCGAGACGGTCGCGTCGAGAAGCCCCCACCACCGGTCGGGGTGGGCGGCGGGCACGAGCGGGCGGCCGTCGTCACCCACGGCCGAGGCCAGGACGGCGAGCCTACGGGTGGCAGCGGCGCGCATCGGCTCGGGAGCGCGGCGGTCGACGGCCACCGAGCGCAGCTGGGCGACGAGCCCGCTCACCGAGAGCGGTCGGGCCGGACGACCGACGACGTGCCGGACGCCTCCGACGCCGCCGGCGAGCTCGGACAGGAACCGCGAGGGCTGCGGGCCGTCGTCGTGCGCCGACCGCACGGCCGAGACGACGAGCTGCTCCTGGGCGCGGGTGCAGGCGACGTAGAACAGCCGGCGCTCCTCCGCCAGCAGCGCGGACGGCGGCGCGGCGTCGACGAGGCCGGTGCGCCCGAGGCGGTCGGACTGCAGCAGCGAGCCGCGGCGCCGGAGGTCGGGCCACACGCCGTCCTGCACGGCGGGCACGACGACGAGACGCCACTGCAGGCCCTTGGCGCGGTGGGCGGTGAGCAGGCGCACTGCTGGGCCGCGGATGCCGCGCTCGGCGAGGGTGTCGGCCGGGATCACCTGCGCGTCGAGCTCGGCGAGGAAGTTGGCCACGCCCCGGCGCCCGCCGAAGCGGTCCTCGGCGCGCTCGGCCGCGGCGAACAGCGCGAGCACGGCATCGAGGTCGGCATCGGCACGGCGACCGGCGTCGCCGCCGCGCAGTGCGGCCTGCTCGAGCCGCCGCGGCCAGCCCGAGCCGCCCCGCCCTGCGGCTCCCGACCAGACCTCCCACAGCACCTCCTCGGCACTTCCCCGGCGGGCCATGACCGAGCGCGCGACATGCAGCAGGCGGGCGATGCGGACGACCGCCTCCTGGGCGTGCCGGGCGCGCGCGTCGCGACCGGACGCCGACTGCTGCACGGGCAGCACGGTGGCCGGATCCGCGACGAGGTCGACGAGCAGCCGGCGCAGCAACGTGCCGGACGGCTCGGGCCGTACGTCGGGTGCGGCCTCGCGCGCGAGGCGGCGCAGGATGCCGCCGAGGCGGCGCACGTCGGCGGGGTCGGCGTCGCCCAGCGGCGAGAGCAGCAGCTCGTGCACGACCTCGTCGTCGACGGCCGTGACATCGGGCGGGCCCTGGGGCTGGCCCAGCTCGACCGCTACGCGCAGCAGCGTGAGCAGCGGCGCGAGGGCGGGCTCGTCGTGCAGAGGCACCTCGTCGGCCGCGACCTCGACCGGGACGCCGGCCGTCAGCAGCGCGCGCCGCAGCGTGGGGATCGACCGGCGACCGCTGCGCACGAGCACCGCCATGTCCGACCAGGGCACGTCGCGCTCGAGATGGGCGCGGCGCAGCAGGTCGGCGACGTGGGCGGCCTCCGCGTGCTCGGAGTCGAACGTGACGACGTCGAGCACGCCGTCGCCGTACGCCGGCGCCTCGCACACGGGGTTGCGGTGGGCGTGCACGACAGAGGCGGGCAGGGGCGCGAGCGAGGTGCTGCGCAGGACGCGGCCGGCCGCCTCGCGCAGCACCGGCCCGAAGCGCCGCGTTCGACCGAGGACCACGACCGGCGCCTCGCCGCCGCCGAGCGACGGGAAGGTCTCGCGGAAGCCGAGGATGCCGCCGATGTCGGCGCCGCGGAACGCGTAGATGCTCTGGTCGGGGTCGCCCACGACGACGAACGACGTGGTCGGCCCGACGAGCCCCTGCAGCAGGCGCACCTGCGCGGGGTCGGTGTCCTGGAACTCGTCGACGAGGACGACGGGGTACTGCGCGCGCAGCTGCTGCTGGATGTCGTCGTCGTGCGCGAGCAACCCGGCTCGGTGGACGACCTCGGTGTAGTCGGTGACCCCCTCGGCGTCGAGCACGTCGAGGTAGTCGCCGAGGAACTCCCCGACCGCCTTCCAGGCAGGGCCGACGGCGCCCGCCTGGTGGGCGAGCGCCTCGAGGTCCCATGGGTCGAGGCCGAGGGCGCGGGCCTTCGCGACGACGGCGCGCACCTCCGACGCCAGGCCGCGCGTGCCGAGCGCTGCCGCGAGCTCGGCCGGCCAGGCCAGCCGGCCGTCGGACACCGCGCCGGTGAGCAGCTCGCGGAGGCGGGCCTCCTGCTCCGGGCCCGACAGCAGCCGCAGCGGCTCCGCGAACGCCTCGGGGTCTGCCGACTGGCGCACGAGCGAGTAGGCGAAGGAGTGGAACGTGGTGACGGTGGGCACGACGCCGCCGCCGAGGCGGGCCGTGACGCGCTCACGCCACTCGAGCGCCGCCCGGCGCCCGAAGGTGAGACCGAGCACCTGGTCGGCGCGCACCGCGCCCGGGCCCTGCAGCCGGGCGACCATCGCCTCGACGAGCGTGGTGGTCTTGCCCGTCCCGGGGCCGGCGAGCACCAGGAGCGGGCCGTGCCTGTGGGCGACGACGCGGCGCTGCTCGGCGTCGAGCGCCGGCGCGGCCGCCGAGAGCGGAGGCGTGCGGTCGAGGACCAGGCGCGGGACGTCGGCCGGGTGCCCGGCCTCGGTCGAGGTGCTGGTCACAGGTCGATCCCATCACCCGGGTCGGACAGCGCGGGCATCCACCGCGCCCGTGCCATGTCGACCCGAGACCCGCGCAGCGGCGTGCCCTCGGCCCGGTGCCGCCTCAGGGCCTCCGCCTCGTGACCGGCGGCGGGCGAGCCGTCGGCCCGCACGACGCGGTGCCACGGCACGCCCGACCCGAACCGGGCCATCACCGTCCCGACCTGCCGCGGCCCACCGCCCCGCTGCAGCGCGGACGCGACGTCGCCGTACGTCATCGCACGGCCGGCGGGGATGCGCGCCACGAGGTCGAGGACGGCCTCGGCGTACGGCGTCGGCAGCCCCGCCACGGGGTCGCGATCGGCCGCCTGGCGGCTCCGAGCGGGCGACGTCACGCGCGCCATCCTGCCCGCCTGTGCGCGGAGGCCTGGCAGGGATGCGACGATCAGTCGCGTGTCTGTCGAGCCCCGCCCGTCCGTCGACCCGGTCGACGGCCGTCCTGAGGCGCCCGTGACCCCTGCCCGGACCCCGTCGCTGCCCGACTTCCCGCTCGAGCGCAGCTTCGACGACGACACCCAGGGCACCCTCGTGATCGAGGACGGCGTCATCCCCCGACGCGTCCGCCGACCGGCCGACGTGATCCGGCTCAGCCTGGCCCTCGTAGGCGTCGCGGTCGTGGTCGCCATCGCCTACTTCCTGAGCGGCACGAGCACTGGCATCGAGCAGGACGTCACCCAGGTGAGCGGCAGGCTGCCGTCGCTGATCCTCGTCACGCTCAACCTCATCGGCGGGCTCGGCCTCCTCGCCCTCCCGATTGCCGCAGCCATCGACCTCCTCGTCCGACGTCGTGGCCGCCAGCTGGTCGACGCGATCGGCGCGATGGTGGTCGGCATCGCGCTCGCCGTCCTGATCGCGGCCCTGGTGGCGCTGTACGGGTCGGCCAAGCTGCTGCTCGCCCTGACCGGCACCGACGAGCCCGCGAAGGTCTTCGTCCTCAACCCGCTGATCGTCGGCCTGGTGGCCTTCATCACCGTCGCGCGACTCCTGGGCCGCGGCCGCTGGGGAGTGTTCGCCGTCATCACGGTGGTCGCCGTCTCGGTCGGCCCGATCACGAACGGCTCGGCGACCGTCGCCGTCATCTCGATGTCGCTTCTGCTCGGCTGGGCTGTCGGCCTCGGCACCCGGTACGCCCTCGGCACGCCCACCACGCGCCCGAGCGGCATGCAGGTGGCCGACGTCCTCGAGCGCGCCGGGCTTCCGCTGACCCTGCTGCGGGCCGACAAGCACACGGCCCGGGGCCGGCAGTACTCGGCTTACACGCGCAGCGGCAGTCCGTTGCGGGTGGTCGTCTTCGACCGTGACCTCGAGGGTGCGGGCGTGGGTGCGGCCGCGTGGCGCAACCTCCGGCTGCGCACCGATCCCGGCTCGCCCGGCGGCTTCTCGATGCGCGCCCAGCTCGAGCACGCAGCCCTCATGACGTACGCCGGCACCACGGCCGGTGCGCCGGTGCCGGCCCTGCGGCTCGCGAGCGAGGTCGGGCCCGACTCCACGCTGCTGGTCTACGACCAGATCCCTGGGACCACCTGGGCCGAGGTCGGGCCGGGGGTGCTGACCGACGCCGATCTCGACGCCGCGTTCAGCGCGGTGCAGCAGCTGCACCGCGACCGGATCGCGCACCGTGCGCTGTCGGCGGAGCAGATCATCCGCCCCCGCGAGGGTGTCGTCTGGCTGGCCGGGATCCAGCACGGCACCATCGCCTCGAGCGATCTCGCCGAGCGCATCGACCTCGCCGAGATCCTCACCACCGCAGCCGTGATGACGGACCCGGCACGCGCAGTGGCGGCCGGCGCGCGCGTCTTCGGCGAGGAGAAGATCCTCCGCGCCCTGCCGGCTCTGCAGGTCGTCGCGCTGTCCTCCGACACGCGCCGCCGCGTGCGCAAGGACAAGAAGCTGCTCGGGCTGCTGCGCGAGGAGCTCGTGGCGCTGCGCCCCTCCGCCGCGGAGACCCCACCGATCGAGCTGCGGCGCATCACGCCGCGCACGCTGCTCACGATCGTCGCCGGCACCATCGCCGGCTACGTCCTGCTGAGCCAGCTCGCCAACGTCGACCTCGTCGGGCTCGTGCGCCAGGCCAACCTCTGGTGGGTCCTCGTCGCGCTTGTGCTCGCGTTCCTGACCTTCGTCGGGGCCTCGCTGTCGCTGTCGGGCTTCGTGCCCGAGAAGCTCTCGCACGTGCGGACGTTCGCCGCACAGCTGGCGGCCGCGTTCGCCACCCTCGTGTCGCCGCCGACCGTCGGCGCAGTCGCGGTCAACGTCCGCTACCTGCAGCGCTCAGGACTGCATCCGGCCCTGGCCGCCGCGAGCGTCGGCGTCTCGCAGGTCTTCGCGTTCTTCCTGCACATCACGATGCTGTTCATCGTCGGCATCCTCGCCGGCACCAACAGCAGCATCGAGCTGTCGCCACCGGCCTGGGCGATCTGGGCCGTGGCCGGCGTGGTGCTCGCCCTGGGGCTCCTGCTGATGTTCGGGCCGGTGCGCAAGATCCTGGTCGACCGCGTGCGCCCGATCCTCAACGAGGTGGGGCCGCGGCTCGTCACGCTCACGCAGCAGCCGTGGAAGATCGCCGAGGGCATGGGCGGCATCCTGCTGCTCAACGCGGCGTTCGCGGCGTGCATGATCGCCTGCGTCGAGGCCTTCCACGACGGCCCCATGAACTACGCGGCCGTCGCCCTCGTCTACCTCGCCGGCTCCACGCTCGGCCAGGCCGCACCTACCCCCGGCGGCCTCGGCGCCGTCGAGGCGGCGTACGTCTTCGGCCTGACCGCCGCCGGAGTTGACTCGGCCGTCGCGGTGTCGGCCACGCTGCTGTTCCGCCTGCTCACCTTCTGGCTGCCGACCCTCCCCGGCTACTGGTCCTTCAACTGGCTCCAGCGGGTCGGAAGCCTCTAGTCCCGGCCGGCCGGGACTGCTCCGGCCGATGGGATTCCGGTGCGCCGGGGGCGCGCAGGGGGCGTCGGGGGTGCACCATCGAGACGTGAGCACACGCGACTACCCGACCAGGGGCATCACCATCCACTGGGACAGCGACATCTGCATCCACTCGGGTGTCTGCGCCCGCACGCTGCCCCAGGTGTTCCGGCCGCGCGAGAAGCCGTGGGTCGACGCCGACGCAGCCGACGCGGACGCCATCGCCGGCGCCGTCGACCGCTGCCCGAGCGGCGCCCTGCGCTACACCCGAACCCTTGTCGAGACCGCACCCCCGGGCGCGCTGCTGCTGCCGCCTCCAGCGCCCGAGAGGCCCGAGGACGAGGCGGAGGCCGAGGGCGAGGCCACGGACGAGCCGGCCGTGACGGTCACCGCGACCGCCAACGGGCCCTACGCCGTACGCGGCCCGGCGACGGTGTACGCCGCCGACGGCACGGTGCTGCGCGAGGTCACGCGCGTGGCGTTCCTCTGCCGGTGCGGCCACTCGGCGACGAAGCCGTTCTGCGACGGCAGCCACCAGCGCGTCGGCTTCACCGACGGCCAGACGCCTGGTGCATGACACCGGAGCCCGTTGCGCTCGTGACGACGAAGGCCCGCCCGGATGATCCGGGCGGGCCTTCGTGCAGACGGCGTCGTGCGATGGCTCAGTAGTTCGGGAAGCTCGGGGTGGAGCTGGTTGACCCAGGCGACGATGCCCCCGCCGACGTGGACTGCGTCGGAGAAGCCGGCGCCCTTCACGACCGCGAGCGCCTCGGCCGAGCGGCCGCCGACCTTGCAGTGCAGCACGATCGGCTTGTCGCTCGGCAGCTGCTCGAGCGCCTTGCCGTTGAGGAACTCGCCCTTGGGGATGAGCACCGCACCAGGGATGTGGACGATGTCCCACTCGTTCTGCTCGCGGACGTCGATGAGCACAAAGTCGCGCTCCCCTGCCTCGCGCTCGGCGAGCATCTCGTCGAGCTGCTTGACCGAGATCGTCGAGCCGACCGCAGCATCGGCCGCGGCGTCCGAGATCGTGCCGCAGAAGGCGTCGTAGTCGATCAGCTCGGTGATCGGGGTGGCGTTCGGGTCCTTGCGGATCTTCACCGTGCGGTACGACATCTCGAGGGCGTCGTAGATCATCAGGCGGCCGAGCAGCGAGTCGCCGATGCCGGTGATGAGCTTGATCGCCTCGGTGACCATGACCGAGCCGATCGACGCGCACAGAACGCCGAGCACGCCGCCCTCGGCGCACGACGGCACCATGCCGGGGGGCGGGGGCTCGGGGTAGAGGTCGCGGTAGTTGGGGCCGTGCTCGTCCCAGAACACCGAGACCTGGCCCTCGAAGCGGTAGATCGAGCCCCAGACGTACGGCTTGCCGAGGAGCACCGCGGCGTCGTTCACCATGTAGCGCGTGGCGAAGTTGTCGGTGCCGTCGACGATGAGGTCGTAGCCGCGGAAGATGTCGAGGACGTTGTCGTTGTCGAGCCGCGTGTCGTGGACGATGACGTTCACGTACGGGTTGACCTCGAGCACCGAGTCGCGCGCGGACTCCGCCTTGGACCGGCCGATGTCGCTCTGGCCGTGGATGATCTGGCGCTGCAGGTTCGACTCGTCGACGGTGTCGAACTCCACGATGCCGAGGGTGCCCACGCCGGCCGCGGCCAGGTAGAGCAGCGCGGGGCTGCCGAGACCGCCGGCGCCCACGCAGAGCACCTTGGCGTTCTTCAGGCGCTTCTGCCCGGCCATCCCGACCTCGGGGATGATGATGTGGCGGCTGTAGCGGCGGACCTCGTCGACGGTGAGTGCGTCGGCAGGCTCGACCAGCGGCGGCAGGGACACGGACGTTCTCCTCAGTGCTCGGGCACGCCGGTTCCCCGGCGTCTGCGCACGTCAACCGTGCCATGACGTGATCTGTTCCCCTCACCCGGGTCCAGCGCGCGGGATGGCTGTCCACCTGGTGGGACGACCCCGGGAGGGGCCACAGTGTCCCCGTGGACGCCGCGCCCCGCAGCCTCGCCGAGATCGGCACCTGGCTGCCGCCGTACGCCCCGGACGTCTCGCGCAACCTCGAGGTCGTGGTCGCGACCCCGGGCGAGCACCTCACCCCGCAGCAGCACTGGGGCTGCGTCCTGGCCGCCGCGGCCGCAGTCCGCTCCCCCTCGGCCACCCCCGCCCTCGCCGGCGAGGCCACCGCGCGCCTCCCGCGCGAATCCGCTGAGGCCGCGCTCGCGGTCGCCGCGGTGATGGCCGGGCACGCCGTCTACTTCCGCGCCCGGCACTTCCTGCACGGCGCGTACGACGACCTGCGGGCGGGCCTGCGGTCGTCGGCGACGATCGCGCCGACCAGCCCTCCGCTCGACGTCGAGGCTCTGGTGCGTGGTGGTCGCAGCGGTCCACGGCTGCGAGGCCTGCGTGGGCGAGCACGATGCGGGCGCCCGCTCGGCCGGTGCGACCCGTGAGGCAGTCAACGACGCGCTGCGCATCGCCGCAGTCGTCACATCGGTGGCCGCAGCCCTCGACGCCGACCGCCTCCTGCACGACTGAGCCCGACGACGGATCCCCCCAGCGGGACCCGTCGTCCGGCCCAGCACCTCAGGGGCAGGGCGCCGCCCCGAGGACGACCTGCGTGTCGATGAAGCAGACGTTCACCGTCGACTTCTCACCTCCGACGGTCAGCGTTGCGGCGGTGGGCTTGGTCGACTGGGTGTCGTCGCCGTCAAACGGACCCCGCGAGTACCCACTCAGGTAGCCGACGAGTGGAGAGCCCATGTCGTTGAAGTAGGGACGCACCGCTTCGTCGAAGTGCGACTGGTTTGCCTTCCCGCCATCCGCGAGGAGGGTGGCGTCACGCTGTATCCGTGCGAACAGATCGGTTGCGCAGTTCGCCTTCGCCGCCTCGAGAGAGACCGAGTTGCTGCACGACACCGGATAGCCCGTGAGCCGTAGGGTCGCCAGCAGCTGCGTCATCTCCGCGTCCTGAGCGGCCGGATCGGTCGACGCGAGCGCGGACGACCACACGACGAGCGGCGCGTCGCCCGCATTGACGATCGCGATGACGTTCCGTGTACCGCGCACGAGGCTCTGGCAGTCCCCCGGCGGCGATCCCGGCTGGGTGCAGCCGAGCGCCCCGGGCACGTCGTCCGTGGTCGTGAGGACAACGACGTTCGCGGCTCCCGCGTTCGCCGTCGCCTGTTGCGTGAAGGCCGGCTGCACCACCGGCACCACGCCCGGGCGCTGGGTCAGCTCGCTGAAGTACTCGGCCGCCTTGTCCCACGTCAGGACGTCTCCACCCTTGTTGGTGGCGGGGCCCCAGGCAGTGAGCGGCAGGTAGACCTCGAGGAGCCGGTCCTTGCCCGCCTCGCAGGGGTTCTGCCCGCAGTCGCCCTGCGCCCAACGCACCAGCCTCGGCGCCGCGACGAGCGGATCGAGGCCGACAGCCCAGTCAGGCAGCTTCAGCTGTGGCTTCGCGTACAGCTGCGTGCCGGTCCACCGGCCCCCCTGCGCGGGCGGGACCTCGGCGGTGGGACGGCCGACGACCAGCATCGCCAGCACGACGGCCGCGGCGGCCACCGCGGCGATCGCGGCCATGCCTCCCCAGCGCCGGCGCGTGCGGGCACGGTCCGCGGCCTCGAGCCGGACCTGCAGCGTCTGCCACTCGGCCGCGGTGTCGGTGCTGCGCGCAGCGTCGTCGGCGTCGGCCCGGAGGGTGGCCACGATCGCGTTCTCGATGCTGGTCATGCCCACGCCTCCATCCGCTTGTGCAGGGCCGCCGTGGCCCGTGACTGGTGCTGCTTCACCGATCCGGCGCTGATGCCGAGCCAGGTGGCTATCTGGTCCTCGCTGAGATCGAGGTAGTAGCGGAGCACCACGACCTCGCGCTGCCTGCGTGGCAGCGCGCGGATCGCGTCGGCGAGCTCGGCCCGCTGGCTGCCGGCGATCCCCTCCACCTCCGCGGACGGCGAGGTGCCCGCCTCCGGAGCGACGTAGGACCGCGCGGTGATGCGACGGCGCACCCACGAGCGGGCGCCGTACACGACGCTGCGGTCGAGGTACGCGACGGCGGCGTCCGGGTCGCGCAGGCCGCGCCAGCGCTTGTAGAGAGATTCGAACGCGTCCTGCACGATCTCCTCGGCCGACCCCCGGTCGTCGACGAGCAGCGACGCGAGCCCCACGAGCCTCCGGTGGTGGACGTGGAACAGCGCGGTCACCGCGGCTCGCGGCGACGTCGGGAACCCGTCGTCCGGTGCGGGTGCGTCTCGTCCGCTCATGTCCAACCCCCCTGGCTCGGCTCTCACAGGCCTAGTCGCACGAGCCGCCCCGAGGTTGACACGGAACCCCACCGGATTCCCGTCAGGACGACGCCGGGGCCCGCTGCGGTGTCGCAGCGGGCCCCGGTCGTCCTCGGGGTGGTCAGGTCGTCGATCGCACCCACACCGTGGACTGGTAGAGGACACGCGTCATTGCCTCCTCGGAGACGGCGCCCGCGTCCGGGTTCTCGTCGACCGACTCGACGATCCAGCGCAGGGCCTTGCCGTCGAGCGTCACCGTGCTGACGGTGGCCAGCGACGAGCCGTCGACGGTCGTCCCCGTGACACGGTCGCCGGTTCGCTCGTAGGTGTGCTCGTCGAACTTGATCCGCGTGCCGTCCGACGTGACGGCGTACAGGCGGTACCAGGTCGGGTCCACCCAGAGCTCCCACGTCATGGGGTCGCCCGCAGGCTCCAGCTCCTGCAGCACCCGCTGCGTGGACGACGCGAGGCCGAGATCGGCCAGCAACGACGTGGTCTGCTCGCGGGTGAAGCTCCGCGTCCACACGCCGAGCATGGGGTTCACGGTCGTGAGGTCGAGCTGGACTGTCTCGAGCATGGGGTCGAACTGCCCCACCCACGCAGGACCGTTCGCGTTGTCCGGCGGTGTGCGGGTGAGGATCACCAGCGGGTTCGACGAGCCGACGTCCACGACGGCCATCCGCGTGGCGACGCCTTCGAAGAAGTCCCAGCAGTCGTCCGACGCGCCGTCCCCGGCCTCGCACCCGACGCCGTCGGGCACCTCGGTCAGCGGCGTCACGGTCAGCACCGTCGCGGGCCGGCCGCCGACGTCGCGGCTGCTGCGCTCGGTGATGGTCGCCTTCCCGTCCGCGACCAAGGAGTCCAGGTAGTCGAGGTAGCCGCGGTAGCCCGGCATCGCGGTGTCGTCGCGCTGCACCAGGCTGAACGGATCGAGCTTGGACAGCGACAGGAACGTCAGCCCGATGCAGATGTTGTCCTCGCAGCGGTTCCACGTGACGTGGCGCAGGTTCTCCGCCGTCGGCGCGTCCATCGACTCGTTCACCCACTGCGGCGTGCGCACGGTGAACGGGAAGGCGAACGCGCTGCTGTCGAACGTCGCGGACGCCGTGCGCGTCGGGCTGGACGTCGGGCTGGACGTCGGTTCGGTGGGCTGCGGCGCGGGGGTCGGGCGACCGGCCGCGACGAAGGCGACGACTGCGACGGCGACAGCGCGGCGACGACACCGGCCACGATCTGCCAGCGGCGGCGGCGGCGGTCGACGTCGTCGAGGCGGTTGTCGAGGATCTCGCGACCCTCGTTGAGGTCTGCGCTCATGGCGATCTCCTGGGCTTCATCGCGCAGAGCGTCCGTCAGCGTGGACTCGAAGAGCTTCATTCCCATGCCTCCATCCGCTTCTGCAGGGCGGCGGTTGCCCGGTGCGCGTGCTTCTTCACCGAGCCGGTCGAGACGCCGAGCCACACAGCGATCTGCTCCTCGGAGAGGTCGAGGTAGTAGCGCAGGACGATGACCTCGCGCTGGCGCTGCGAGAGGTCCCGCACCGCCGCCACCAGGTCGTCGCGCCTGCGGTTGTCGACTCCGGCGCTCTCGGCCGAGTCGACGGTGCCCGCGTCGGGCAGCGTGAAGGAGCGTTCGGTGAACCGCCGACGGACCCGCGAGCGGGCACCGTTCACGACGCTCCTGTTGAGGTAGGCGACGGCTGCCTGCGGGTCCCGCAGGGTCCCCCACCGTCGGTAGAGCTGCTCGAAGGCGTCCTGGACGACTTCCTCCGCCGTCTCCCGGTCGTCGACCATGAGGCCGGCGAGACCGACGAGGCGGCGGTAGTGCACGTGGAACAGCGAGGTGACCGCCGCGCGCGGCGATCGCGGGAGGTCGGCGGACCCCCACGACTCGTCGGCGCCTCTCATGGCAGCCCCCTTCCGGCTCGAACGTCAGGGATAGGACGTCCGAGCCGCTCCGAGGTTGACACGGCCCGGCGACCCACCCGATCTCGATGGGGAAAGTCGCTCCCCTCAGCGAGTTTCGACGTCCAGATCGGGGCTCGGCGCGGGAGCATGGGCGCCGACGACCTGGGAGGGACGACCATGCCGACACCGGTGAGGGCCGACGACGTCACGCGCATGACCGATGCGCTGTTCATCGAGAAGTCGTGGAAGAGCCCGTCCGCCAGCAAGTTCTGGGTGCTGCTCGTCCTCGCGACGATCATCGCCACGGCCGGTGTGATCGCCGACAGCACGGCCTCGGTCATCGGCGCCATGATCGTGGCGCCGCTCATGACGCCGATCCTCGGCATCGCGCTGGCGACGGTCCTCGGCGACCGCCCGGCCCTGCTGCGCAGCGTGGCGTACGTCGTCGGCGGCGCCCTCGTCGTCGTGGCGCTCGCCTGGCTGATCGGCTCGATCGGTTTCAACGTCGACGACTACCGCACCAACTCGCAGGTGACCGGTCGCATCAGCCCGCGTCTCATCGACCTCCTCGCCGCGCTGGCCACGGGCACCGTCGGCGCCTTCGCACTGGTGCGCCGCGACATCAGCGACGCGCTCCCGGGTGTGGCCATCGCGATCTCGCTCGTGCCGCCGCTCGCCGTCGTCGGCCTGCTGCTGCAGGTGGGCCGGTACGCCGACGCCTCGCAGGCGCTGCTGCTGTTCGGCACGAACGTCGCGGCGATCATCGCAACGGGAACGATCGTGCTGGTGCTCTACAAGGTGCGTGAGATCGCGAAGGAGTCCGGCCAGGTCCATGGCGGGCTCGGCAAGGGCACCATCGCCGTGATCTGCACCCTCATCGTGGTGGTGATGGTGCCGCTCGCCATCGGCTCGCTGAACGTCGCCTACGACCAGCTGGCACAGCGCGACGCGACTCCCATCGCCCAGAAGTGGGCCGACAAGACGGGTTGGCAGGTCACGACGGTGCAGGTGGTGAACCGGCAGATCATCGTGACCGCGCTCGGCCCGCCCCCCGAGGTGGAGGTCGACAGCCTCCGGGTCGCGCTCAACGACGCCGGCTTCGGCCTCGAGGACCTCGTCGTGCGCCTCGTCGTCGGCGGCACGCGCGTCTGCCCGGCCGGCGGCACGACCTGCCAAATCCCGGCGCCATCGGGCAGCTAAGCCCGTTACGACCAGGGGTCGCGCGGCGGTTCGCCGAGCACGACCGACAGGTCGAAGCCGCTGGCCGCTGGCGTGAGGCGAAGCCGCCAGGAGGCCCCTTGGGTGTCGGACAGCCCGTCTGCCTTCACCAGGTAGCGCTGGTTGTCCGACAGCTCGGCCTGGCAGTCGGCCACGCTCGGCACACCTTCGGCGGTGCCGATGATGCCGACCGCCTCGACGAACGTGTCGAGCGAGCCGACGTACGACACGACGTCCTCGCATGCGGTCAGCGGGCCGCCGTCCGTGTGGAACACCCGACGGGCCGAGACCTCCTGGCAGTCGAGGTTGACCGTGCCGCAGGCCACCTCCAGGGGTGCCGGCTCGGTCCACCCCTCGGGTGCGGGAACGGCAGCGACGGCGCTCTGCACGGCCTCGTTCTGGCCGTTGCCGGAGAAGAGCGCGCACCCGGCCAGGAGGCCTGCGGCGCAGGCGGCGCCGCCCAGCCGTAGGGCGACCATCGAGGGGCGGCTGCTCATCGGTGCGCCGCCCTCCGCAGGTTGTCGGCGTGCAGCTCGGCCATCCCGTCCAGCGCGATGCGCGGGTCGTCGCTCGCGCCGCGCGACTCGAGCTCGTCCAGATAGCGCACGTCGGCCGCGTGCCTCGCGGCCGCGTCATCGCCGACCGATCCGTGCCCGGGGATGGTGATGCGCGCCCGGCGTACGACGTCGGCGAGCGACTCGAGACCGGTGCGGTACGTCGTGAGGTCGACGTCGGCGTCGTCGGGCATAGGGAGCTCGACATCGCTGAGCATGTCGGCGGACAGGAGCAGGCCGAGGTCCGGCAGCTCGAGCGCGAGGTGGTGCGGCGCGTGCGCGTGGTGCACGTGCACGACAGCGGTCGGCCCGCTCCACTCGAGCAGCTCGCCACTGATCGGGCGCAGATCGCGCGCGGCGAGGTCGACGATGTCGTCGGGCACGTCGCCCCGAAGCGGCGCGACCACCTCCTCGCGGTCGCTCTCGACCTTCGCGACCGTCCCGGGCGTCGCCCAGCGGGGCACGTCGCCGAGGTCGGGGTGCCAGAGCACGTGGTCGTAGTGCATGTGCGTCGACAGGCCCGCGACGCAGCGCACCCCGAGGGCCGCGAGGTCGGCGGGGATGGCGGCGAGCTCGTCGAGGTCCCAGGCAGGATCGATCACGAGGGCGCCGCCGTGACCGTCGAGCAGGACGGTGGAGTTGGTGGCGTACCGGCGCGACTGCGCCACCCACACGCCCGGAGCCACTTCGACGAGGCGCTGCAGATCAGCCATCCGGACAGTCTTGCCGATCGGCGCGGTCGCCGTCCGGTAACGAGAGGCCTGACCACCGTCGCCAGAGGTTAGGGTCTGGAGTCGGCATGGGGCTGCAGGAGGGGGCACGGTGAACGACCTGCGGCTCGCCCTGCGCGCCTTCCGGTGGCGCCGCGGCGGCTCGATCGTCGTGCTCGTCGCTGCGGCCCTCACCGTGGCCGCGGCCGCGCTAGGCCCGCTGTTCTCCGCAGCCGCCGCCGAGTCCGTCCTCCAGGACCGTCTCGTGCAGGCACGTGCGGACGTCACGACCATCGCGTTCTACACGCCCGCTGACGTCAGCTATCCGGGATCGGTCGACGTCGTCGCCGGCGAGCAGTCGGGCCGCGGAAGCGTCCCCGGCTACGGCCCGCCCGTGCACGAGACGGTCGTCCCCACGTCCGCGACGCCCGAGAAGGGGCTCGCCGCGATCAGCCAGGCCGTGTGGCGCGACGGCTCGTGCGACCACGTCGTCATCGTCGACGGCACCTGCACCG
The DNA here is from genome assembly GCA_963843975.1 of uncultured Actinomycetes bacterium. Classification (GTDB taxonomy): domain Bacteria; phylum Actinomycetota; class Actinomycetes; order S36-B12; family CAIYMF01; genus Longivirga. The sequence continues at coordinate 1,938,280 of CAWJMG010000003.1, forward strand.
TGGGCACGAACGAGGTCGTCGTCAGCGCCCGGGCCGCGGACTCGGTGGGCTGGGTGGTGGGCACGAAGCTCACGTTGGACAACCTGCAGCAGTACGACAACACCGTCAGCTCGGGCTCCGAGATCGCCACCAAGCCCGCCCAGGTCACCGTCGTCGGCACCTATCGCCCGGTGTCGGTGTCCGACCCGTTCTGGGCCGGCCGCCCCTACTTCCCCTTCCACCCGAACCCCGACGGGCCCGGCACCGTCGACTCGATCTTCGTCCCGGCCGACCTGTTCTCCTCGCTGGTGCACCCGACCATGGGCACCATCGGCGCCGACCTCGTGCTCTCCCAGCCCGAGGACCTCCGCGTAGCCGACGTGCCCACGCTGCGCGCCTCGGTCGAGGGCTACCTCGGCCCCGACACCGGCGAGCTGAAGCCGACCACCGGCGTGCTCGAGCTGCTTGACGCCTTCGAGGCCGAGCGCAGCAGCACCACGCTCGCCGCCGGGGTCGTGTCCGCGCAGCTGGCCCTGCTCGCCTGGCTGCTGCTCTACCTGGTCGTCACCGACACGAGCGAGGCCCGCGGCAGCGAGGTGGCGCTCGCCAAGCTGCGCGGCCTGCCGCCGCGTGCGGTCGCAGCGGTGGCGCTCCGCGAGCCGATCGTCCTGCTGCTCCTGGCCGCGCCGGTCGGCCTCCTGCTCGCCTACGTCTTCGTGACGGTGCTCGCGCGATCGGTGCTCGCCACCGGTGTGCCGATCGTGATCACGCCGGCGACGTACATCGCCGTGGCGGGCGCCTTCCTCGGCGGGCTGGTCGCCGCGCTGCTGGCGTCACGGCGCATGTTCACGCGGCCGGTGCTCGAGCAGTGGTCGCAGTCGGCCGAGTCGACCGGTGGCGGTCGTCGTGGCCTCGTCGCCGACGTCGTGCTCGCGATCGTCGCGCTCGGAGGCTTCGTCGTGCTCGCGACGCGCTCGACGTCGGCGTCCACCGGTGCTGGGGCCGCCCTCGGCTGGCTCGCGCCCGGGCTCCTCGTCATCGCGGCCGGGCTGCTGCTCGTGCGCCTCGCCCGCCCCGTGCTCGGTGCCCTCGTCCGCAGCAGCCGGGCCTCGACACGGCTGGGCATGTTCCTCGGCTCGCGCCAGGCAGTACGCCGTCCCGCCGGCCTGCGTCTCGCCGCGCTCCTCGCCGTGACGATCGGGCTCGCGACCTTCGCCGTCGACGCGTCGGCCGCCGCGGGCAAGGGCCGCGACGTGCGTGCCGGCGCGGACGTCGGCGCGCAGGTCTCGGTAGCGGTGCAGCAAGACCCGGCGCGCGACCTCCAGGCCGCGGTCGCCGAGGCCGACCCCGAGGGCCGCTGGGCGATGGTCGTGGCCGACTGGATCCCGAGCGGGGCACTGGCCGGTCACCTGCTGGCGGTGCAGCCCGAGCGGCTCGCCGCGGTGGCGTCGTGGTCGGGCGAGTACGGACCCGTGTCGGCGGACGACGCCGCTCGCCTGCTGACCCCGCAGCTCGCCGATCCCATCACGCTGACGACGACGACCGTGCGCGTGCGCATCACGTCCGGCCCGGTGGCCGGCCCGGGCCCGGCCGTGACGGTCGCCTACCGCGGCGACAGCGACGTGCCGACCTTCGCTCTGAGCACACCGCTGCAGGAGGGCACGCACGACTACGACGCGACCGTGCCGTGCGACGTCCAGAAGTGCACGCTGAACGCGATCTCGCTCGACCGCGCCCGGGTGAACGCACCCTCGAGCATCGATCTCACGATCGAGGCGGTGCAGCAGAAGACGGCGTCGGGCTGGGTGGACCTTCAGGCCAACCTCGACGACGCGACGGCGTGGCGGGTCGCGGCGTACACCGGCCAGCCGACCGGTGAGCTCGCGGCGTCCGCCGCCGGTCTGCGCTACACCGCCGAGCTGCCGCCGTACGCGCAGCCCTTCGTGCAGTACGCCGACTACGCCTCGCCCCTGCCGCTGGTGACGGCGACCGGGATCGCGCAGCCCGGCACCGCGCTGCGGTTCGTCGACGGCAACGGCCGCGACGTCCCTGCAGTGTCGGTGGGCGCCAACAAGATCCTGCCGCTGGTCGGCAACGGCGGATCCCTGGTGAACCTCGTGGCGCTGCGCCGCTCGGCGCAGCAGCTGGACGACGACGCGGACTGGTACGTGTGGCTCGGGCCCGAGGCGCCGCCGGACGCGATCGACCGGCTGCGCGCTGCGGGCATCACCGTCGACACCGTGACGACTCAGGCCGAGAGGCTCGACCAGATCTCGCGCGAGGGCCCGGCGCTCGCACTGCGGCTCCTGCTCGTGTGCGCGATCGTCGGCGCACTGCTCGCCGCAGGTGCGCTCGCGATCAGCGTGGCCGTCACCGGTCGGCGCCGGTCGTACGAGCTGGCCGCCCTCAGCGCGGTCGGCGTGCCGCGCCGCGCGCTGCTGCGCGGCTGCGTCCTCGAGCAGGCCCTGCTCCTCGGCACGGGGCTCGTGGTCGGCGTGCCGGTCGGTCTCGTCGTGGCACGGCTTGCGCTCCCCCTTCTGCCGCAGACCCCGACGGTGACGGCCCTTCCCCTCACCGTCGACGTCCAGGGCGCGGCGGTGCTGCTCTTCACCGTGGTGACTGCCGCGCTGCTCCTGCTCACCGCCGTCATCGGCGGCGTCGCGCTGCTGCGCCAGGCCGTCCCGGACCGGCTGCGGGAGGTGGCGGCATGACGACGACCGCGCTCGAGACCGGGCTCTCGCTGCACTGCGAGCGGCTGGGCCACGTCTACAGCACGCCCACGGGCGACACCGTGGCGCTGGAGGACGTGACGCTCACCGTCCGCGCCGGCGAGACGCTCGCGGTGCTCGGCCCGTCGGGCTCCGGCAAGTCCACGCTGCTCGCCGTGATCGCAGGGCTCCTCGCACCGACGTCCGGCCAGGTGTGGGTCGGCGGCGACGAGATGACCGCGATGTCCGAGCGCGAGCTGCTGACCCTGCGCGCGCACCGGCTCGGGGTCGTGGTGCAGGACCCGGCGCGCAACCTGCTGCCCTACGGCACGGCCGAGGACAACGTGCGCTTCGCCCAGCGCGGCGTGCGCGGCTTCCGTCGCGCATCGCTCCCCTCCCCTGCCGCACTGCTCCATGCGCTCGGCCTCAGCCACCTCGCAGGCAGGGCCGTGGGCGGCTTCTCCGGGGGCGAGCAGCAGCGGCTCGCGGTCGCGATGGGCATGGCCACCTCGCCCGGCCTCCTGCTCGTCGACGAGCCGACGTCGCAGCTCGACCAGACCAACCGCGACGCTGTGATCGACCTCGTCGGAGTTGTGGGCAAGCAGTTCGGCACGACCGTCGTCGTCGTGACGCACGACCCCGAGGTCGCCGAGCGGCTCGGTCGCACGATCACGATCACCCAGGGCCGTGCCGACGACCTCGCGCAGAACTGGCAGCAGCACGTCGAGGTCGACGCCGACGGCCGCATCCAGCTCCCGGACGACGTCCTGCGGACGCTGCCGCCGGGATCCCGCGCGCGCGTCGTACGGCAGCCGTCGGGCATCCAGCTCGTGCGCGACGACGAGGAGAAGGACCGATGACGCGCACGGTGTCGGGCGAGGCCCTGCGCTACGAGCCCGCCGGCCGCGTCGTGCTCGACGAGGTGTCGGTGCACGCGGAGGCCGGCGAGATGCTCGCCGTGACCGGGCCGTCGGGCAGCGGCAAGTCGAGCCTGCTCGCGCTGCTCGCAGGCCTGGCCGTGCCGTCCGCCGGGCGCGCCCTGGTCGACGGCTCGCCCGTGCTGGACGGCGTCGACGCGCGGTTCGGCCTGGTGCTGCAGGGATACGGCCTCGTGTCGGTGCTCACGGCCGCGGAGAACGTCGAGGTGGCGCTGCAGACGATGCGACTCGCGCCGGACGAGGTGCGCGCACGCGCAGCGGCGGCGCTGGACTCCGTCGGTCTGGGGGATCTCGCCGACCGCTCCGTCGAGGAGCTGTCGGGCGGTCAGCGTCAGCGCGTGGCCGTCGCGCGGGCGCTGGTGACCGAGCCCGACGTCGTCCTCGCCGACGAGCCGACCGCGCAGCAGGACGCCGAGACCAAGGTGCGGATCCTCGCCCTGTTCCGCGCCGCTGCCGAGCGCGGCGCCGTCGTCGTCGTGGCCACGCACGACCCGGAGGTCGTCGCGGGCTGCGACCGCGAGACCGCCCTGCACGACGGCCGCCTCGTCGTCTGACCCGCTCGGTGGTCGCGATCGGGCGGATCCGTGCGCGACATGGCGGATCCGCTGTGGTCCCCCCGCGCACCGATCAGGGATCATGGCCGCCATGCGACCGGTGATCGGGATCAGCTGCTACGGCGAGCAGGCGCGCTGGGGGGCGTGGGACGTGCCCGCCGTCGTCCTGCACCGTGCCTACGTCGAGAGCCTCGAGCGTGCGGGTGCCGCCGTCGTGGTGCTGCCGCCGGTCGCCGACGCCGAGAGCGTCGCCGCAGCCGTGTCGCGCCTCGACGCGGTGGTGATCGCCGGCGGTGCCGACATCGACCCGGCGTACTACTCCGCGACGCCGCACGAGACCACCGACAGGCCGCGCACCGACCGCGACTCGACCGAGCGCGCGATCTACCTCGCGGCGCGCGAGCGCGGGCTGCCGGTCCTCGGTATCTGCCGAGGCATGCAGATGATGTCGGTCGTGAGCGGCGGCTCGCTGATCCAGGACCTGCCCTCGGCCGGCTACGGCACGCTGCACCGTGAGCGGCTCGGCGAGTTCAGCGAGCACAAGGCGTCGTTCACGCCCGGCTCGCTCGTCGCCACGATCCTCGAGGGCACCGAGACGGTCGTGAACTCCAGCCACCACCAGGCTGTCGCCGACGCCGGCTCGCTCACGGTGACCGGGTACGCCGAGGACGGCACCGTCGAGGTGGTCGAGGACCCGTCGGCGCCGTTCGTGCTCGGCGTCCAGTGGCACCCCGAGATGAGCGACGACCCCCGCCTCTTCGACGCCCTCGTCCGAGCAGCCGCACCCACCCGCTGAGCCTGATCAATCCGTCGTTTCCCGGTCTGGGAGACGACGGATTGATCAGTGCGAGCTCGGGGGTCAGCCGGGGATGAGGACGGCGGTCTGACGGGAGCTGGCCACCAGGCGGCCGCTGGCGTCCCAGACCCGCGCGGTCTCGTCGGCGATGCCGTCGCGGATGGTCTCGCAGCGCGCCTCGAGCACGAGCGGTCCGACGAGCTCGCCCGGGTAGAGCACCACCTGCGCGGCGACGGTGGGCAGCGCGTTCCAGAAGTGGACGAACCACGGCGTGGGCGGCAGCAGGTCCCACGCCGCCGCGACCAGGAACGTGTCGGCGGGGCTGCCGTCGCGGTAGGCGAGGTGGCCGTGGACGACGGCGCGGTCGAGCGCCGCGCCTCCCGCGATGGCCTGGGCCTGTGCCGGATCGAGCCGCAGCTCGACGTGCCGCAGCACGTCCATCCCCGGCTGCGCGGCGAACTCCGATGCCCCGGAGTCGACGCACTCGTCCCACGCCGGGACGGCCGGCACCTCGACGTGCTCCAGCGAGCGCGGGTCCGGTGCCGGCGTGCCCGTGGTGACGAGCGACTCCAGCAGGAGGGTGCCGTCACGGCTGAGGCGCACCCGCGCGGTCGAGAGGCGGCCGCGGCGCAGCACGTCGACCTCGACGTCAGCGGGTCCGCCGGCGCGCGCGGCGGCCAGGTAGTGGGTGCTGATGGTGAGCGGCGTGGCGCCGTCCAGGACGTCGGAGGCCGCGTGCCCGCACACCGCGGCGAGGTAGCCGCCGTTCAGGTGCCCGGTGATCATCCAGCGCGGGTCGAGCTCGATCGTCGCCATGGCTCCCACCCTAAGCAGAGCCCACGCGCAGCACTGCGCCCCGGGCTCCGTATGAGGAAGTCCGGGGCGCAGAGGCCTGGTGGCTGCGGCTACAGGGGCGTCACGTACGCGCCGCTGATGCCGCCGTCGACGAGGAAGTTGCTGGCGGTGATGAACGACGAGTCGTCGCTGCCGAGGAACGCGACGGCCGCCGCGATCTCCGACGGCTCGGCGAAGCGGCCGAACGGGATGTGCACGAGGCGACGCGCTGCGCGCTCGGGGTCCTTGGCGAAGAGCTCGATGAGGAGCGGGGTGTTGACCGGCCCCGGGCTGAGCGCGTTGACGCGGATGCCCTCGCGCGCGAACTGCACGCCGAGCTCGCGACTCATCGCGAGCACGCCTCCCTTGGACGCGGTGTACGAGATCTGCGAGGTCGCCGCGCCCATCGTGGCCACGAACGACGCCGTGTTGATGATCGAGCCCTTGCCCTGCGCCTGCATGTAGGGGATGACCTCCTTGCAGCACAGGTAGACCGAGGTCAGGTTCACCTTCTGCACGCGGTCCCATGCCTCGATGCCCGTCACGAGGATCGAGTCGTCGTCGGGCGGCGAGATGCCGGCGTTGTGGAACGAGACGTCGATCGAGCCGTACGTCTCGTGCGCGGTCTTGAACATGCGCGCGACGTCGGCCGCGTCGGTGACGTCGGCCTGCACGGCGAGGCCGTCGACCTCCTCGGCCACGGCGCCTGCGGAGTCGAGGTTCATGTCGACCACGACGACCTTCGCGCCCTCGGACGCCACGCGCAGCGCCGTCGCCTTGCCGATGCCGCTGCCGCCGCCAGTGATGACGACGACGCGATCGGTGTACCTGTCCACGATGGGGTCAGCCTTCCGTTGAGATGAACACGTTCTTGACCTCGGTGAACGCCTCGAGGGCGTCCGGGCCGAGCTCCCGGCCGAGGCCGGACTTCTTGAACCCGCCGAACGGCGTCCAGTAGCGGACCGACGAGTGCGAGTTGACTGAGAGGTTGCCGCTCTCGATGCCGCGGCTGACGCGCAGCGCACGGCCGAGGTCGTTGGTGAAGATCGAGCCCGACAGGCCGTACGGCGTGTCGTTCGCGAGGCGGATCGCATCGGCCTCGTCGTCGAACGGCATCACCGCGACGATCGGGCCGAACGTCTCCTCCTGCATGAGCGGGTCGGCATGCGAGGCCGCCAGGACGACGGTCGGCGGGTACCAGAAGCCCGGGCCGTCCGGCACCGTGCCGCGGATGACGACGTTGGTCGTGTCGTCGACGTACGCCGAGACGCTCGCGTGGTGGCCGCGGCTGATCAGCGGGCCCATCTCGGACGTGTCGAGGCTCGGGTCCTCGACGCGGACGCCGAGGACCGCCGGCTCGAGCAGCGCGAGGAACTCGTCGAGCACCGAGCGCTCGACGAGGATGCGCGACCGGGCGCAGCAGTCCTGGCCGGCGTTGTCGAAGACGCCGTACGGCGCGGACGCCGCAGCCTTGGCGAGGTCGGCGTCGGCGAAGATGACGTTGGCGCTCTTGCCGCCGAGCTCGAGGGTGACCGGCTTGACCTGGCGGGCGCAGCCCTCGGCCACGCGGGTGCCGACCTCGGTCGAGCCGGTGAAGACGACCTTGGCGACGTCCGGGCTGGTGACGAAGCGCTCGCCCACGACCGAGCCCTTGCCGGTGAGGATCTGGAAGACGTCCTCGGGGAGGCCGGCCTCGAGCGCCAGCTCGCCGAGGCGCATGGCCGTGAGCGGCGTGAGCTCGGCCGGCTTGAGGACGACGGTGTTGCCCGCGGCCAGCGCCGGTGCGAAGCCCCAGCCCGCGATCGGCATCGGGAAGTTCCACGGCACGATGACGCCGACGACGCCGAGCGGCTCGCGGAACGTGACGTCGATGCCGCCCGCGACCGGGATCTGGTGGCCGAGCAGGCGCTCGGGCGCGCCCGAGTAGTAGGCGAGGACGTCGCGGACGTTGCCTGCCTCCCACCGCGCGTTGCCGATCGTGTGGCCGGAGTTGCGCACCTCGAGCTGGGCGAGCTCCTCGAGGTGCGCGTCGACGACGGCGGAGAAGCGCCGCAGGAGCCGCGCGCGGTCACCGGGGCTGACGTGGCGCCAGGTCTCGAACGCGCGACGGCTGCGCGCGATCGCGGCGTCGGTCTCCTCCAGCGACAGCGAGGGGACCGAGGCGACGACCTCCTCGGTGACAGGGCTGATGACGTCGTGCAGGGCGGTCACGGGCTGGCCTCGCCTCTCAAGATCACGATTCCGGGTAAAGATCGTGCAGTTGAACTGCGGTTTCCTTCCCTAAGGGAAGAAAAGTCGAGCTGGGCTTCACGTCGGGTGCCCAGACTTCGGGTGGGTCCATCGTGCGCTGCGGCTCGGGCGGGTTGCGCGGCGGGTACGCCGACCCACCCCGCGGCTAGAGGCGCTCGAAGCCTCGGAAGCGCTCCCAGTCGGTGATGGCACGGTTGAAGGCGTCGAGCTCGATGCGGCCCATGTTGGCGTAGTGCTCCTGGACGTCCTCGCCGAAGGTCTCGGCCACCCACTCCGAGCCCGACCACAGGCCGACCGCCTCGCCGAGCGAGGTCGGCGCCTTGGCGCCGCCGGACTCGTACGCGTTGCCGGTGAACTCCGGCTTCAGCTCGAGACCCTTCTCGATGCCGTCGAGGCCCGCCGCGATCATCGCCGCCACGGCGAGGTACGGGTTGACGTCGCCGCCGGGGATGCGGTTCTCGAGGCGCAGGCCGGCCTTGCGGCCGACGAGGCGCAGCGCGCAGGTGCGGTTGTCGCGGCCCCACTCGATCGAGGTCGGCGCGAACGAGCCGGCCGAGAAGCGCTTGTACGAGTTGATGTTGGGCGCGTAGAGCAGCGAGAGCTCTCGGAGGTGGGCCGCCTGGCCCGCGATGAACTGCCGCCCGATGTCGGACATCCCGTGCTCGGTGTCGGACTCGTCCGACATGACGAGCGAGCCGTCGAGCCCGCGGAACGACAGGTGGATGTGGCAGGAGTTGCCCTCGCGCTCGTTGTACTTCGCCATGAAGGTGAGCGCGTAGCCCTCCTGGGCCGCGATCTCCTTGGCCGCCGTCTTGTAGACGACGTGGTTGTCGCACGTGGTGAGCGCGTCCTCGTACAGGAACGCGATCTCGTGCTGCCCGAAGTTGCACTCGCCCTTGGCGCTCTCGACCTGCAGCCCGGCCTCGGCCATCGCGAGGCGGATGCGACGCAGCAGCGGCTCGACGCGCGATGTGCCGATGATGGAGTAGTCGACGTTGTACTGGTTCGACGGGTGCATGTCGCGGTAGCCGCGCGCCCAGGCGTCCTCGTACGTGTCGTTGAAGAGGATGAACTCGAGCTCGGTGCCGACGAACGCGGCCATGCCCGCATCGGCGAGACGGGCGAGCTGGCGCTTGAGCACCTGGCGCGGGGACGCCGTCACCTCGCGGCCATCGAGCCAGTGGACGTCGGCCTGCACCATCGCGGTCGCAGGGTGCCACGGCACGCGGCGCAGCGTGGCGAGGTCGTGCGCCATCACGAAGTCGCCGTAGCCCGAGGTCCAGCTCGACATGGCATAGCCCTCGACGGTGTTCATGTCGACGTCGACGGCGAGGAGGTAGTTGCAGCCCTCGGTGCCGTGCGGCAGCACGTACTCGACGAAGTACGGCGCATGCACGCGCTTGCCCTGAAGGCGGCCCTGCATGTCGGTGATGCCGACGATGACGGTGTCGATCCGGCCGTCGGCCACCTCGGCCTTGAGCTGGTCGAGCGAGAGCGGGGCGCCGGCGGCGTCCGAGCTGGTGCTGCTCATGCGTGATCCTCCTGAAGGGATGTGCACACCTTGCCGCGTCCGGAGGCTGGCGGGAACCCGAAACGCCGTCCCAGATCGGTCTAGACCGAAAACCCTCCCCAGCGGGCCGGTGCGGGGCTACGCTCCGGCGCGTCCACCCAGGCGGCTCGGCGTCGAGGCCGCACGGGTGGCCGTGCGCGTCCACCGCCGGGGTGGCCGCAGGCCGAGGAGGGTCCGTGCAGTCCGACGAGCTCGGCTCGGCCGAGGGGGCTGCGCTGCTGGCCCGCCTCGATGCCGTGCCCGCACTCGCCGCACGCACGGACGTGAGCGACCTGTCGGGCGGCCTCACCAACCGCAACCTCAAGGTGACCACCCCCGACGGCGTGTTCGTCGCACGGCTCTCCTCCCCCGAGAGCGCCCTGCTCGCGATCGACCGGGACGCCGAGCACGCGAACAGCGTCGCTGCGGCGGCTTCGGGCGCCGCACCCGACGTCATCGCGTTCGCGCCCGAGGTCAGCGTGCTCGTCGTTCGTTTCGTCGACGGTACGACCTGGTCACCGGCCGATGTCCTCGAGCCGTCGAACGCGCCGCGCGTGGCCGGGGCGCTGCGCACGCTGCACGACGGCCCCCGGTTCGTGAACGACTTCGACATGCTGCGCCTGCAGCCGCAGTACCTCGAGCCTCTGCCTCGAGCGCGGCTTCCGCCTGCCCGACCGCTACCTCGACTTCGCCGAGCACGCCGCGGCGATCGGCGACGCCCTAGCCGTACGCCCGGTCCCGAGCGTGCCGTGCAACAACGACCTCCTCGCGGCCAACGTCATCGACACCGGCGACCGCGTCTGGCTCATCGACTACGAGTACTCCGGCAACAACGATCCGTTCTTCGAGGTGGGCAACCTCTGGAGCGAGGCCACGGGGACCCCGGACGACCTCGAGCGCCTCGTGGCGGCGTACGTCGGCGAGCCCTCCCGTTCCCTGACCGCACGTGCCCGGCTGTGGGGCCTCATGAGCAAGTACGGCTGGATGCTCTGGGCCTCGATCCAGGACGGCACGAGCGAGCTCGACTTCGACTTCTGGGAGTGGGGGATGGAGAAGTACGACCGAGCGGTGGCGGAGTTCGACGGACCGGACTTCGGCCGCCTCCTCGAGGAGGTGCGTACCCCCGCCTGAACGCCGGAACGACCCAGAACGAGCCGTAACACCCGCGTCACGCGTCACCGCGTGTCGCCGCACACCCGAAACGCACGACCGACACACTCCGAGCAAGGTCCCGGCGCCGCCGGAGACTGACAACGGGGTTCCCGAAGGAGGGGACGCGTGGCCGACAACTCGCACCTCAGCGACGACGAGCGCCAGCTCGCGGAGCTGGGCTACAAGCAGGAGCTGGACCGCAGCTGGTCCGGGTTCCACAACTTCGCTATCTCGTTCTCGATCATCTCCATCCTCGCCGGATGCTTCACGACCTTCGGCGTCGGCTGGAACAACGGTGGTCCTGCCGCGATCGCGTGGGGCTGGCCGATCATCGGCCTGCTCATCCTCGTCATCGGCTTCTGCATGTCCGAGCTGGTGTCGGCCTTCCCGACCTCGGGCGGCATCTACTGGTGGGCGTCCAAGCTCGGCGGCGCCAAGGCCGGCTTCTACACGGGATGGCTCAACCTCATCGGCCTCCTGGCGATCGTCGCCTCCGTCGCCTACGGCTGCGCGACGTTCCTCGACCTCGCGTTCATGTCGTTCTCGCCGTCCTGGGCCGAGAACTACTCGCTCACGCGCGTGTTCATCATGTTCGTGGTGATCCTGCTCATCGCAGGCGCCATCAACATCTTCTCGAGCCACCTGCTCGCGCTCGTGAACAGCATCTCGGTGTGGTGGCACGTGATCGGCGCGACCGCGGTCGTCCTGATCCTGATCTTCGCGCCGCCGAGCCACCAGAGCGTGGCCGAGGTCTTCACCACCACGGTCAACAACACCGGGTTCTTCGACGGGGCGACGAGCGGGGCAGGGTTCGTCTTCATCATCATCCCGCTCAGCTTCATCCTGACCCAGTACACGATCACCGGGTACGACGCCTCCGCCCACCTCTCCGAGGAGACGCACGGCGCCGCGAACGCTGCGGCGAAGGGCATCTGGCGGTCGATCTTCTACTCGGTCATCGGCGGCTGGATCCTCCTGCTCGCGTTCCTCTTCGCGGTGCAGGACGTCGACGCGGTGACTGCCGGCGGTGGCGGCGTGGCCGTCATCTTCGGGCAGGCGCTCTCCGGCAACATGGCCGGCACGGTCCTGCTCATCTCGGCGCTCGGCCAGCTCTTCTGCACCGTCGCGTGCATGACCAGCGCCACCCGCATGCTCTACGCGTTCAGCCGTGACGGCGCCGTCCCCGGTGCCCGTCTGTGGGCGAAGCTGAGCCCGACCAAGGTGCCCGTCAACGGCGTGTACCTCACCGTGCTCATCGCGCTCGCGATCACGTGGCCGGCCCTCATCGAGGTCGACATCAACGGCGCCCCCGTGCCGATCGCGTTCTTCGCGGTCGTCACGATCGGCGTCATCGGCCTCTACCTGGCGTTCGCCATCCCGATCTACCTCCGCTGGCGGGCGGGCGACAGCTTCCCCGCCGGCAGCTGGACGCTCGGGAGCAAGTACAAGTGGATGGCACCGATCGCCCTCATCGAGATCGCGGTCACCTCGGTGTTCGCACTCATGCCTGGCTCGCCGTTCGCCGTCCCGTGGAACGACGAGTTCGAGCTGAAGTACCTGAACTACACCCCGGTCGTGCTGGGCATCTCGCTCATCGCGCTGTGGATCTTCTGGCACGTCTCGGCCAAGAAGTGGTTCACCGGCCCGAAGACGACGATCGACCAGCCCGACGCCGCAGCCGCGGCGGAGTAGCGCTCGACCGTGCCGGCGGGCGCGACCCCTCGCACCCGCCGGTACGACCACCGCACACGTTCGTGTGCATCACGGCCAGGAGGGGAGGTCGGCGGCCAGGAGCACGTGGCTGCCGCCCTCCCCTCTCGTCGTGACCAGCACCGACCGACCGGGGGCCCGCACGATGAGCACAGACCTCCCACTCGCGCCGCTCGTGGTCGATCGGGCCGCCAGCGCGCCCGTCCACGTGCAGATCGCCACATGGCTCAGTGGCGCTATCACCCGCGGCGAGCTGCTCCCGGGCCAGCGGCTGCCCGGCGAGCGCGACCTCGCCGGCATCCTCGGCGTCAGCCGGATGACCCTGCGCCAGTCCCTCGCCGAGCTCGAGTCGTCCGGCGACCTCGTGCGCGTCTCCGGCCGGGCCGGTGGCGCGTTCGTCGCCGAGCCGCGCGTGGAGGTCGACCTCACCCATCTCACGGGGCTCACCGACCAGGTGCGCCGCGCAGGGCGCCGCGCCGGGGCCCGTGTCCTCAGCGCCCGCCGCCTCGTGCCGGATGCGGCCGTCGCGGCGGCTCTCGGCCTCGCGCCCCGCGCCCAGGCCTACGAGGTCGTGCGCGTGCGCTCCGCGAACGGCGTACCCCTGGCGCTGGAGAGCTCGTGGTTCCCCGCCCGGCTGTTCCCCGGCCTCACCGACCACTCGCTCGCGGGCTCGATGTACGGCGTGCTGCGCACCCGCTACGGCCGCCCGCCGGTCTCGGCCGACGAGCACCTCTCCCCCGCCCTCGCCGACGACGTGTGCGCCGCGGAGCTGGGCGTGGAGGCGGGCACCCCGCTCATGCTGGTGCAGCGCACGGCGCGCGATGCCGACGGCGTCGCCGTCGAGCACGCGCGCGACCTCTTCCGACCCGACCGTGTGAGCTTCCTCGTCCGGCGTACACCCGACGCTCCCACCACCCTGCGCGCCGTCACCTGACCGGCGCCGGACGCGTGCTGGTCAGGCTCGGACGCGCTCGGACCTCGCGTCGTAGAGGGGGTCGGTGCGGACGGTGGCGCCGACCCACTCGCCGAAGATGCCGACCTCGAGCCTCGTCCCGTCGGCAGTGAGGTCCGCACCGCCGTCACGGCCCACGGGCAGGTAGGCGAACGCGATGGATGCCTCGAGCGAGTAACCGAGGCCGCCGCTGGTCACCCGGCTCAGCACCTCGCCGTCGGGCAGCCGCACCGGCTCGTTGCCGAGCGCGACGGCCCTCGTGCCGTCGAGCACGAGGCACACGAGCCGGCGGGCGACACCCGCCTCCTTCTGCGCGACGAGCGCCTCGCGCCCGAGGAAACCACCCTCCTTGCCGAGCCGCACGCAGAAGCCGAGACCCGCCTCGTACGGCGAGTGCGCGGGGTCGATGTCGGCGCCCCAGACGCGGTAGCCCTTCTCGAGCCGCAGCGAGTCGATGGCCCGGTAGCCGCCGGCGACGATGCCGTGCTCCTGCCCTGCCTGCCACACCGTGCGCCACAGGTTGGCGCCGTACTCCGCGGGGCAGTAGAGCTCCCATCCGAGCTCGCCCACGAAGGTCACCCGGACCATCCGCACCGGCACGTCGCCGACCGTGGTCTCGCGCATGGCGAGGAACGGGAAGTCGTCGTTCGACAGGCTCTGCGGCGTCAGCGACGCGAGCACGTCGCGGGTCCTCGGCCCCCAGATGCCGACGCAGGCCCAGGCACCTGTGACGTCGGTGATGCGGACGTCGGCGTCCAGAGCCCGTGCCTGCGTGCGGATCCAGGCGGCGTCGTGGTTCGCGAACGCCGTGCCGGTCACGATCAGGAACACCTGGGCGTCGAGCTGGGTCACGGTGAAGTCGCACTCGATGCCGCCGGAGGCGTTGAGCGCCTGCGTGTACGTGACCGATCCCGGCCCGCGCGCTACGTCGTTGTCGCAGACCCACTGCAGGAGACGCGACGCGTCCGGCCCGCTCACCTCGATCTTGGCGAACGACGACTCGTCGAACATCACGACGCCGTCGCGCGTCGCGCGGTGCTCGGCCACGACCGCGGGCGACCAGTGACGGCCGGCCCAGCCGTCGGGGCGCCACTGCTCGTCGGCCTCGACCGCGTTGGTGTCGTAGTGGTTCACCCGCTCCCAGCCGGACTTCTCGCCGAACGAGGCGCCGTTCTCCGCGTGCCACGTGTACGCCGGCGACGTGCGCAACGGCCGCCCGGCCGCGCGCTCGTGCGCCGGGTAGCGGATGTCGTAGTAGCTCTCGTAGTTCTCGACCGTGCGGGCGAGGGTGTACGACGGCGAGCGGTACGACTGGCCGAAGCGGCGTACGTCCATGTGCCAGAGGTCCATCGGCGGGGCGCCCTCGAGCACCCACTCGGCCATGACCTTGCCGATCCCGCCCGCACCGGCGATGCCGTGCGCGCAGAAGCCGGCCGCGACGAAGAACCCGCCGACGTCCGTGGGCCCGAGGCAGAACTCGTTGTCGGGCGTGAAGCCCTCGGGCCCGTTGATGAAGGTGCGGATGCCGACGTCGGCGATCGCCGGCACGCGGATCGCGGCGTTCTCGCTGATCTCGACGAACCGGTCGTGGTCGGGCGAGAGCAGACGGCCGTTGAAGTCGGCGGGGATCCGGTCGTGCGACGACGAGGACGCCGTCCACGGCAGCGACTGCCGCTCGTAGCCGCCCATGACGAGGCCGTCGACCTCCTGGCGGTAGTACACGAGCAGGTCGGGGTCGCGCAGCGAGGGCAGCGGCGTCTCGCGGTGCTCGAACATCGCCTCGGTGACGACGTACTGGTGGCTCATCGGCACGATCGGCACGCGCACGCCGACCATGCGGGCGATCTCCGCGGCGAACATGCCGCCGCAGTCGACCACGAGCTCGCACTCGACGTCGCCCTTGTCCGTGCGCACGCGCGTCACGCGGCGGCGAAGACCCTCGCCCTCGGTGTCGATGCCGAGCACGCGCGTGTGGGTGTGGAACTGGACGCCCATCGCCCGGGCGCCCGCGGCCAGCGAGTAGGTGAGCTGCGACGGGTCGACCTGGCCGTCCGTCGGGAGGTAGGCCGCGCCCACGACGCCGTCGGTGACCATCAGCGGGAAGAGCTCCTGGGCCTCGGCCGCCGAGATCTGCTGGAGCTCGAGGCCGGACGTCGCCGCCCACCCCGCCTGCCGCGAGATCTCCTCCCAGCGCTCCGTCGACGAGGCGAGACGGATCGACCCGCACTCGACCCAGCCGGGCGGGTTGTCGCCCGCCTGCAGCGAGCGGTACAGCTCGACGCTGTAGCGGTTCATCGCGGTCAGCGTGGGGTCGCTGCGCAGCTGGCCGACGAGGCCGGCCGAGTGGAACGTCGACCCGCTCGTCAGCTCGTCGCGGTCGAGGACGACGACGTCGCGCTCCCCGGCGAGGGCGAGGTGGTAGGCCACCGAGCTGCCCCCGACACCTCCCCCGATGACGACGATGCGGGCGCGGGACGGAAGGGCGCGGGACACCGGCTCGGTCACGAGCGAAACCGTACCGGGGGCACGCCCACGAGGGGAGCAAATGGTCTAGACCGTATTGACGGCGCGCCTCAACGCAGCAGGTGCGACCAGGCCTCGGCCACGAGCACCGGCTGCTCGATCTGCGAGACGTGCCCGGCATGGGGCAGCACGAGCACCCGGACGTCCGGGAATGCCTTGGTGTGGGCGTGGATCGGGTCGACGAGCTTGTCGCGGCGGCCGTAGACCAGCAGCGTCGGGCAGGTGATCCCCTCGGCCAGCTTCCACGGCCGCTCCGGCGACCGGTCGAGGTAGGTCGCCAGCAGCCCGCGCAACGACTGCAGGAACGCGTCCGCGACGTACGGCAGCTGGTCGCGCCGCTTGACCTCCTCGACGGCCTCGAGCATCCGCTGCTCCGGCACGGACGCAGGGTCGGCGAAGCAGACGTCGACGGTGGCCCGCGCCCGACGGTGCGGGTCGAGCTCGAGGTAGCGGTTCATGAGCCGCGTGCCGATGCCGGGCACCGCGATCACGGGCAGGTGCGCGTTGGACCGGCGTACACCGGTCTTCGGGAGCGCCGGGCTCACGAGGGTGAGCGTCCGCACGAGCTCCGGGTGCCGGGCCGCGAGCTGGACGGTGACCGCGCCGCCCATCGAGTTGCCGAACAGGTGCACGGGGCGCCCGTCGAAGCGCATCTGGATCAGCTCGGCGAGCGACTCCGCGCTGCGCCGCGGCGACCAGTCGCCGTCGCGCGGCGGCGGCGACCACCCGAACCCGGGCAGCTCGACCGCGACTCCGTCGACGCGGTCGCGCAGGAGCGCCATGAGATCGGTCCAGTTGGTGGCGCTGCCGCCGAGACCGTGCACGAACAGCGCCGGCTCGGCGGTGGACGGGTCGACCGGAGGCGCCTCGCGTACCGAGAACGTGCCGTTGGACAGGACCACGTCGCTGCGCGGCCACGGCGGCAGCAGGGCGGCGAGCAGGTCGTCGGTGGTGCGGGGCAGGTCGGCGGGCGTCCCGGTCATGGACCGAGCGTAAGCAACGGGAGCCGCCGGTTCACCGCGTCCAGGGTCGCGCGCACCACGGCGCGGTGGACGTCGTCCCGCACCTCGGAGGCGCCCGTGAGCCGTTCGGACCCGATGTGCCGGCAGCACTCGACCTGCACGACGGCGACCTCAGCCTCGCCGACGTGCGGCACCGACACCGCCGTGACGGAGAACGACTCCTCGCAGATGTGCAGAGTGGCGACCGCGCGCAGCGTTGCCAGCGCCACCGCCTCGAGCACGGCGGAGTCCGCGCTGCCGGACTCGGCGGAACCGCGCACCAGGCCGTCGGGGCCGTTCAGCGTGACGGTGGCCTGGGCACGGCGGTGGTCGAGCACGATCGACAGCCGAGCGATCGAGAGCCGGACCTCAGCGACGTCCGCCTCGTCAGGAACAGTGCCGCGCGGCTCGGGGATGACGGTGGCGCCCGCCGGGTGGCGTACGGCGGCGGCGAGCACGTCGGCGTCGAACGAGCGGCCCGAGCGCCGGTCGAGCTCGGAGAGCAGGTCGTCGATCTGGACGCCGAGGTCGAACGCCTCGGACGGGCCGACGGCCTCGCCGCGGACCGATCGCAGCGGGCTGACGGCGGCATCGGTGATGTCCATGACGAGCTCGACGCCGTCGTCGTCGAGCCCGACGCCGTACTGCAGCTGCAGCATGCGGTGGACGGCGTACGCGACCGCCGCCTCGTCGCCGTCGTCGGCGAGCACGAGGCGCACCTCGGTGCCGGTGTCCTCCGCCTCGCCGACCGACACCGTGGCCTCGAGGACGCCGGGCACGACGCGCAGGGCCTGCTCGACCTCGAGGGCCGGCGAGCCGCGACGGGCGTCCTTGTGCACGTCCTTCACGGTAGGGAGACGCGCGGATCGTTGCGCGGCGACACCCGGCAGTTGAGCGAGAAGACACACGAACGACCGGTCCCTCACCGGCGGTTCACCGCGTTCCGGTCACCGAGCGCTCACGACCGGTCGCCGATCGGTGAGCGCCAACGTGCGCGGCGCCCGCCCCTCCGGGATTACCGCTCGGTAGGATCCCCCGCATGTCAGTCGTGTCCGACGGCCGGGCCTCGTCCCGGGGTCAGCGCCTGCCGCGCCGCGAGCGCCGCGCGCAGCTGCTCGACGCCGCCCGCGAGGTCTTCGTCGCCCAGGGGTACCACTCGGCCGCGATGGACGACATCGCCGAGGCTGCGGGGGTCAGCAAGCCGGTGCTGTACCAGCACTTCCCCGGCAAGCTCGACCTCTACCTCGCGCTCCTCGACCAGTCGAGCGACGCGCTCCTGGCATCCCTCGACTCCGCCCTCGCCTCCATCAGCGACAACAAGCTCCGCGTGTCGGCGACGGTCGAGGCCTACTTCGACTTCGTCGACGACCCGGGCGGCGCGTTCCGGCTGATCTTCGAGTCCGACCTCACCAACGAGCCGGGTGTCCGCACCCGTGTCGACCGCGCCAACGACGCGTGCGCCGCGTCCCTGTCCAAGGTCATCGCCGAGGACACCGGCCTCACCGACGCCGAGGCCACGCTGCTCGCCGCGGGCCTGCTCGGCATGGCCCAGACGGCCGCCCGCCACTGGCTGCGCGAGACCGGCCGCATCCCCAAGTCCGAGGCGGCGCGGCTCGTGGCCAGCCTCGGCTGGCGCGGCATCTCGAACTTCCCGCTCTCGCACCCCCCGGCCTGATCGGCGGCGTGGCGGCGCCTGCCGCTACGCCTACGGCGTACGCGGGCACCCTGGGGAAGCAGCAGGCGGCCCCGCCCGGTTAGGGTCGCGACAAGCAGTCACGGTACGAACGAGCCAGGAGGCACCTCGGTGGAGGTCAAGATCGGCGTCCAGCAGGCCGCCCGCGAGGTCACGCTCGAGAGCGCGCAGACCCAGGACGAGGTCGTCGCCCTCGTGTCCGCCGCGATCGACAAGGGCACCCCACTGACCCTGTCGGACGAGAAGGGCCGCACGGTCGTCGTGCCCGGCGACAAGATCGCCTACGCCGAGATCGGCGCCACCGAGCGCGGTCGCATCGGCTTCGGCAACGTCTGACCCTGCCCCCGGGCGTCAGGCCTGGAGGCCGAGGGTGCTCATCCTGACGGTGTGCGCCTCGGTCAGCCGCTCGAACATCTCGCCGAGGCCGGCCAGGCCGAGCCCCTCGCGGTCGACGTCGCCGAGCAGCAGGGACGACAGCCCGTCGCGCTCTGCTGCCACCCGCTGCGCCTGCTGCATCGCCTCGCCGACCAGGCGGCGTCCCCACAGCGCGAGCCGTCCGGACAGCCTCGGGTCGGCCACGATCGCGGCCCGCACGGTCGCGACGGCGAAGTTCGCGTGGCCCGTGTCGCTGCACACCTCGAGCACCAGGTCGCGGCTGCCGGCATCGAGCAGCGCCGCGACCTCGCGGTAGAAGTCGGTCGCGATGCCGTCGCCGACGTACGCCTTGACCAGGCTCTCGAGCCAGTCGCTCGGGGCGGTCTGGGCGTGGAACTCGGCCAGCGGCTCCTGGAAAGGCTCCATCGCCTCCCACGGGTCGACGCCGAGGTCGCTGAGGCGCTCGACGAGCCGCGTGAAGTGCCGGATCTCGGCCGTCGCCATGAACGCGAGCGCAGCCTCGTCCGAGATGGACGGCGCGAGCGCGGCGTCGGCCGCGAGCCGCTCGAACGCCACGAGCTCGGTGTAGGCGAGCACGCCGAGGAGGTCGACGACCCCGGCGCGGTACGACGCGTCGTCCTCCAGCGCGGACGCCGGGATCGAGGCGATATCGGCCGTGCCGGCACCGCCCGGGTGCTCGTCGCTGCCGACCAGGTGCAGGTTCTCGTCGCTCACGGGCGGAGCGTACGCCGCCGCGGACGCCCCCGCCGGGCTCCTCCGCCCGGCGGTTCGGCCGCCTGCGGTCGGTTCCGGGCGTCGTCAGCGGTAGACTGAGGCGTCCTTACCGGTCACGGCCGTTGCCTTCACTCCATCCGTGACCAGCCCGCCGACGGCCTCCTCGTCACCGAGGAGCGTGCGGCAGGGCCTCGCGAAGAGTCGCGCGCACGCTGCCGACCCGCTGGGCCCTCCACTCGCCGGGCGCGCGTCGCAGCCCGCGACCTGTGCCCCGCCGCGGCCCGATCACGAGAGTCCGCGACCGCACATGACCCTGAGCAGCATCGAGCCCGACGCCCCCGCGGACGTCGAGGCCCACGCCCCCGCAGAGCCCAAGACCTTCGCCGAGCTCGGCGTCCACCCCGCGACCGTCGAGGCCCTGGCTGCCGACGGCATCATCACGGCGTTCCCCATCCAGGAGCTCACGCTCCCCATGGCCCTCGCCGGCACCGACATCATCGGCCAGGCCAAGACCGGCACCGGCAAGACCCTCGGCTTCGGCATCCCGGCCCTGCAGCGCCTCGTCGCGCCGGCCGACGAGGCCTTCGACGCCCAGGACGACAAGGTCAAGGGCAAGCCCCAGGCCCTCGTCATCGTCCCCACCCGCGAGCTCGGCATCCAGGTCGCGAGCGACCTGCAGAAGGCCGGACGCATGCGCGGCGTGCGCGTCCTCTGCGTGTACGGCGGCCGTTCGTACGAGCCGCAGGTCGAGGCTCTGCAGAACGGCATCGAGGTCGTCGTCGGCACCCCCGGTCGCCTCATCGACCTCATGAAGCAGGGCCACCTGAAGCTCGGCCAGGTCAAGACCCTCGTGCTCGACGAGGCCGACGAGATGCTCGACATGGGCTTCCTGCCCGACGTCGAGCGACTGGTCGCGCAGGTCTCGCCGGTGCGCCAGACGATGCTCTTCTCGGCCACCATGCCGGGCTCGATCATCGCCCTCGCCCGCCGCTACATGAGCCAGCCCACGCACATCCGCGCGATCAACCCGGACGACGAGAACTCCACCGTCGACGCGATCGAGCAGCACGTGTGGCGCGCGCACAACCTCGACAAGCCCGAACTGCTCGGCCGCATCCTGCAGGCCGACGGCCGCGGCCTGACCATGATCTTCTGCCGCACCAAGCGCAACGCCCAGCGTGTGGCCGACGACCTCGTCGAGCGCGGCTTCGCCGCCGCCGCGGTGCACGGCGACCTCGGCCAGGGTGCGCGCGAGCAGGCGCTGCGCGCGTTCCGCAACGGCAAGGTCGACGTCCTCGTGGCCACCGACGTCGCCGCCCGCGGCATCGACGTCGCCGACGTCACCCACGTGATCAACTGGGAGTGCCCGGAGGACGAGAAGATGTACCTCCACCGCATCGGGCGCACCGGCCGCGCGGGCAACTCCGGCGTGGCCATCACGATGGTCGACTGGGACGACCTGCACCGCTGGAAGATGATCGCCCAGGCGCTCGGCCTCCCGTTCGAGGAGCCCATCGAGACCTACTCCTCCAGCCCGCACCTCTACACCGGCCTCGGCATCCCCGAGGGCACCAAGGGCCGCCTGCCCAAGTCGGCGCGCACCCGCGAGGGCCTCGACGCCGAGGTGATCGAGGACCTCGGCGAGACCGGCGCCTCGGCCGGACGTCGCAACAAGTCCGGCCCCAAGGGCCGGGACGACAAGCACGGCAAGGGTGGTCGCGACGGCCACAAGGACGGCAAGGACCGCTCGGACCGCGACAAGCCCAAGGCCGACCGCGACCCGAGCCCCGAGGGCGCGGGCACGTCGGACGGCGACGCCGGCGAGGCCCGCGAGCCGCGTGCCCCGCGTCAGCGCCGCGAGCGCACCCGCACCCGCGGCGGCTCGACCGGCGAGGGCTCGAGCGACGCCCCGAAGGCCGACCGCCCGCCGAAGGCCGACAAGCCCGCCGCGTCCGAGGGCGCGCCGTCGTCCGAGGCGAGCGACGCCGACAGCGGTGCCGAGGGCGGCGCCCCGCGCCGTCGCCGTCGCCGCGGTGGCCGCGGCCGCGGCAAGGCCGAAGGCGCCTCGACCGAGGGCGTGCCGAGCGAGACCGCGTCCGCCGAGTAGTCATCCGTACGTCGAAGGCCCCCTCCCACCGGGAGGGGGCCTTCGTTCGTCCGGGTGGGCGGGCCGGCGAGTCAGCGAGTCAGATCGGCGTGCATGCGGGCGGCGTGGAGGCGGTAGGCCTCGGAGCCGCGCAGGTGCGGGGACGTCGCGAGCACCGACCGGCCCAGCGCCGGCGCCTCGGCGAAGCGGACCGACCGCGGCACCGGCGGCTCGAGAACGGGTACGTCGTACCGCGCGACGACGTCCGCGAGGACCGCGCGGGCGTGGCCGGTGCGGCCGTCGTACATCGTCGGGAGGATGCCGCTGATCCGCAGCCGCGGGTTGGTCGTGCGCATGACGTCGCGGACGGTCTCGACGAGCTGGCCCACGCCTCGGTGCGCGAGGGTCTCGCACTGCAGGGGCACGATCACCTCGTCGGCCGCGGTGAGTGCGTTGACCGTGAGGATGCCGAGGGTCGGCGGGCAGTCGAGCAGGATCCAGTCGTAGTGGCCGCGCAGCTCGGCGAGCGCGTCGTCGAGCGTGTGCTCGCGACGCCCGGTCGTGAGCAGCGTGGCCTCCGTGCGCGCGAGCTCGATCGTCGCGGGCAGCAGGTCGACGCCGTCCTCGGTGGCCGTGACGACCTCTCGCGCCCGCACCGTGCCGGCGAGCACGTCGTGGATCGACAGCGTGAGATCCTCCGGGTCGATGCCGAGGGAGAAGGTCAGGCAGGCCTGCGGGTCGAGGTCGACGAGCAGCACCTCGTCACCGAGGTCGGAGAGGGCGACGCCCAGGGACGCGACGGTCGTCGTCTTGCCGACGCCACCCTTCTGGCTCGCCACCGCGACGGTGCGTGTCATGTCCCCTCCCTCCGTCGATCCCCTGCGCCTCGCGGCGCTCGCGTGCCCGGTCGGTGCTGGGTCCGCTGTCGGACCGTAGTCTGCCGCCTGTGAGCACACCGCCGTTCCTCGACCTGCCGCAGTCGGCCCGCAGGCTCGAGCTGCCGACCAGCCGCGGCCCGCTGACGGGGTGGCGCATCGACCCCGAGCCGGGCGCCGCCCACCGCGGCACCGTGCTCCTCGTCCCGGGCTTCACGGGCTCGAAGGAGGACTTCGTCGCCGTCCTCGAGCCTCTCGCGCACCACGGCTGGGCCGTCGTCAGCTACGACCAGCGTGGCCAGTACGAGTCGGCCGGCCCGGACGACGAGGCGGCGTACACCCTCACCTCGCTCGCCCAGGACCTGCTCGAGGTCGTGCAGGGGCTCGAGGAGCCGGTGCACCTCGTGGGGCACTCCTTCGGCGGGCTCGTCTCTCGCGAGGCCGTGCTGGCCTCGGGCGGCGGGCCGTTCAGCTCGCTCACCCTGCTCTGCTCGGGGCCGTCCGGTCTCCCCCCGCAGCACCACGACGGCCTCGGCGCCCTGCACGCGGCGCTGCCGCACGTGCCGCTGTCGGTGATCTTCGACGTCCGCGAGTCGCAGGACCGCGAGGCAGGCATCCCCGCTCCACCGCCGGACGTCGCCGAGTTCCTGCGCCAGCGCTTCGTCGCGAACAACCCGTACCAGCTGCGGGCGGCCGCCGGCATCCTGCTCGACACCCCGGACCGCACCGACGAGCTCGCGGCGCTCGCGCGCGACGGCCACCTGAAGGTCGCGGTCGTCTACGGACCGGACGACGACGCCTGGAGCACCGATGAGCAGGAGCGCGTCGCCGCAGCTGTCGGCGCCCGGGTCGTCGTGGTGCCCGACACCGGCCACTCGCCCGCCGCCGAGGCTCCGCACGAGACGGCCGCCGCCCTCGACGCCCTGCTCAGCGACCTGGCCTAGACCGGGTCTCGCCTAGTCGGAGTCGGCGAGGCCAGACCAGGGCGCGACCTCGGCCGACGCGTCGCGGCCGCTCGGGCACCAGCGGCGGTAGTCGCACCAGGAGCACGACGGGCCCGGGTTCGGCGGGAAGTGCGCGTCGATCGCCTCGACCGCATCGGCGTCGCCGGCCGCGGCGTCCTCGGCCCGCGATGCGAGGCGGTCCTTCCACACGGACTCTGCGGCGCTCGCCTCGACCGCGATCTCGCTCGCGCGGGTCAGGTGGCGCTCGATCGACTCCGGCGTGTGGTCGTGCGCCGCAACGGTTCCCGTCGGCAGGTGGTGCAGCTCGACCCGGCGCGACCGCCGTCGCAGGGTCCGGCTCGCGCCCACGACGTACACCGCGAGCGCGAGCGAGGAGCGGGCGTCGTCGTCGGTGAGCGGGCGGCGTCCGGTCTTGTAGTCGACGATCACGAGCTCGTCGCCGCCGTCGTCGCTCGCACGCCGGTCGATGCGGTCGACGCGGCCCGACAGCGCCATGCCGTGCGTCGTCGTCGAGACGGTCCGCTCGACCCCCGCGGGCTCGTCCTCCGGATCGAGGTGGGCGACGTACGCCTCGGTCATCGCCGCGGCGCGAGCCCTCCACTCGCCGATCTGGGCGTCGTCGCGGAAGCCGTCGGTGAGGAAGTTGCGGGTGACGAGATCGGTCGCCGCTCCCGTCGTACGGCGCTCCACGGGCAGCAGCCACCAGTCGCGCAGCGCGTTGTGCACCGACGACCCGACGCTGTTGTGCGCCCACGGCAGGCCCTTGGGCTTGCGGTCGAGATAGGTGAAGCGGAAGCGGCGCGGGCAGCCGAGCCAGGTGTCGAGCTTGGTCGGGGTGCACGACCACAACCGCGTGGGCATGCCGTCGAAGGTCAGCGCACCGTCGTCGCTCATGCGCAGCGCTCGCTCATGACCCGTGGGCCGCGATGAAGCCGAACACGCCGTCGGCGATCAGCTGCACGGCGATGGCCGCGACGAGCAGGCCCGCGATGCGGGTGAGCACGAGGATTCCCGTCGGCTTCAGGATGCGGGCCAGCACGACGGAGTAGCGCATGAACAGGTAGATGGTCACGTGGATCGCGACGATGCCGAGGATGAGCGCGACCACCTCGGCGGTGGTGTCGGACTGCCGCACGAACAGGATCGTCGCGACGATCGCGCCCGGGCCTGCGAGCAGCGGCGTGCCCAGCGGCACCATCGCGACGTTGACGTCGTCGACCTCGGTGGGCTCGTCCGTCTTACCCGTCAGCAGCTCCAGGGCGATGATCAGGAGCAGGAGGCCGCCGGAGGCCTGCAGCGCCGGCAGCGAGATCCCGAGGAACGACAGGATCCGCTCGCCGAAGAGCGCGAAGAGGGTGATGACGCCGAACGCGGTGAGCGCTGCCTGCGCGGCGAGCTTGGCCATCGCGGCCTTGCCGCGTCGTGCGGTGAGCGCCAGGAAGATCGGGATGATTCCGGGCGGGTCCATGATCACGAACAGCGTGAGATAGACCGAGCCCAGCAACCTCAGGTCCAACCACGACGACACCCGGCAACTCTAGGACCACCCCTTCGCTCGAACTGATCAATCCGTCGCTACCCGGCGCGGGAAACGTCGGCGTTCTCAACTGGTAGTTGCACGTGGTCTTGTGCAGCTTGGAGGTTGGGATGCCTGGAGCGAGGTTGACCGAGCACGACCGTGGGGTGATCGAGCGGGCCATGCGGCAGGGGTTGTCTGTGCCGCAGATCGCCGAACTGGTGGGCAAGCACCGCACCACCGTGGCGCGTGAGTTGTCGCAAGGCTCTGGGTCGCGCCCCAATCGCAGGCCCAAGCATCCGGCGGGGTCGGCGCGCCGCGGGACCCGAGGACGCTCTGCGGTCTATCACGCCTGGGTCGCTCAGGCCCGGGCCACGGAGTCGGCTCGGCGGCCGAAGGGTTTCAAGCTCGCCGGGGACCTGGGGCTGGTGGTGTCGGGGCTGCTTCAGGCGAACTGGTCCCCGCAGCAGATTGCCCAGCGGTTGCCCGAGCTCTATCCCGACCAGGACGGTATGAGGGTGAGCCACGAGACGATCTATCGGTCACTGTTCGTGCAGGCTCGCGGCGAGCTTCGCCGCGAGCTGGCCAAGCATCTGCGCACCGGGCGGACCAGCCGCAAGCCGCAGGGACGTAAGGAGACCCGCGGCAAGCTGGTCGGCACCATCCCGATCAGCGCTCGGCCGGCTGAGGCCGCTGACCGTGCCGTTCCGGGCCATTGGGAGGGCGACCTGCTGATGGGCGGGATCGGCAAGGGCGCTGTGATCACTCTGGTCGAGCGGTCGACCAGGTTCGTGCTGCTCGCTCCGCTGCCCGACACCCACAAGGCGATCGACCTCCAAGAGGTCCTCACCCCGCTGATCGCCTCACTGCCCGACCAGATCCGCAAGACCCTGACCTGGGACCGGGGCAAGGAGATGGCCCAGCACGCGGCGATCGCCATCGAAGCGGACATCGACATCTACTTCGCCGACCCGCACTCACCCTGGCAACGAGGCAGCAACGAGAACACCAACGGGCTGCTGCGTCAGTACTGGCCCAAGGGCGCCGACATGCGCGGACTGACCCAGGCCGACTGCGACGCCGTCGCCCCCAGCCTCAACACCCGACCGCGCATGACCCTGGACTGGAAGACTCCCCGCGAGGCCCTCACCGAGGTCCTCGGTGCAACAGCCGCTTGAGACCGCCGACGGATTCATCAGTGTCAGCGTGGCGGCTACAAGGTGAGGCGCGGGGTCAGGGCGCTCACGGGCACCTCGCCGAGGCGGGTGCGCACGTCGACGACACGCAGGTCGTGCAGCGCCAGGTTGTCGTGCACGACCATCCACTCGGTCACGGGCCACGTGATGATCCAGAGCCAGCAGCCGTAGGCCTCGCCGACGTACGCCGACCGGTCGGACACGGGCAGCGCCCACAGCGACGTCGGGTGGCCGCCCGCGGTCACCGAGGTGTCGCGCGGGATGCCGGTGATCTCCGGGCCCGGGTCGGTGCCGTCGATGCCGGCGTACTGCGCTCCGAGGCCGACACCGGGCTCCTCGGCCACGATCACCATCTCGGCCGTGCGGGCAGCGAGCCCAGGGCCGGCGTACGACACCGCGACCGCGCGCGCCTGCCCGGTGCCGCCGGTGCGGCGTACGCCGGAGACCGACCACCCGCTAGGCAGCGGGAGCGGAAGCCACACGGGCACGGCGGACGACGAGGCGACGTCGGACAGGTGGTAGTGCTCGGCTGGGAGCGGTGCATGCAGCGGCTCGACCGAGCCGTGGGTGGGGCAGTGCCAGGTGGGGATGTCGACGGTCAGCCCCACCGGGCCGCCGCACCTCACGCAGACGGGTTCGGGCATCGACGCCCCTTCCGCACGGCCGCCGACCGGGCACCGACGGCCTCCTGCGCAGCACGGTGGCCCCGTCGTCGCCCGGAGTCAACCGCCACACTGGTGCTCGTGACCGACGAGACAGCACGGATCCCCTGCGTGGGCGGGGTCGTCGTCCACGGCGGCCGCATCCTGCTCGTGCAGCGCGGCCAGCAGCCGAGCATCGGGCTGTGGTCCATCCCGGGCGGTCGGCTCGAGAGCGGTGAGACGCCCGAGGACGGGTGCGCGCGCGAGGTGCTCGAGGAGACGGGGCTCGAGGTCGCAGTCGTCGCGTTCGTCGGGCGCGTCGAGAGGGATGCGCCGGCCGGCGGCGTCTACGTGATCGACGACTACCTGTGCGCGCCCGCGGACGGCGACGACCCGCTGCCTGCTGTCACCGCAGGGGACGACGCCGCCGACGCCCGCTGGTTCAGCCGTTGCGAGCTCGAGGTGCACGACGCCGCTGGGCTCGTCGCACCCGGCGTGCTGCACGTGCTGCGCGAGTGGCACGTGGTCGACGCCCTGACCTGAGCAGTCAGAGGGCGGCGAGCGTGGTCGCGGCCGGGGGCTGCCAGACGACGGGGAGTCCGTGGGGCGGCGTGTCGGCGAGGACGGTGGGCGCGCCCGCCGCCAGCCCGGCGAGCGGACCGGACGGTGGCGCCGGCCACCAGCGCGTGATGACGGCGAAGGACATGCCGAGGAGGTCGCCGAGGTGCTCGCGCGCGACGTGCACCACCGGAGCCGCGGGAGTGGCCGTCGAGGCGAGGGCCTGGAACGCCACCTCGGCGCGGGCCCGCTCAGCTGCGTCGAGGTAGATCCAGGTCACCGAGTGGAACACCACGAGTGTCGTACCCGGTTGCGGCACAAGGGATTCCAGATGGTCGACAAGATCGCTGCGGACCAGCTCGACCGGCACCTCGCCGGCCAGCTCGTACGACGCCCGCAGCCGCTCGAACCGCTCTGTCTGGTCGGGCCACACGTACGACGTCAGGTGCAGGCGGCCCTCGGTGGTCGTGACGTCGACGGGGGCGAGGTCGACGGCGACCCGCTCGACGACCTCGACCGCAGCGGCGGGCGGCAGCGGCTCGCCCTCCCACGCGTCCTCGAGGACGAGCGGTGATCCCCCGGGCCCGGTCTCGCCGCCGAGCCACGTGATCCGGGCACGGTCGGCCAGCAGGTTGAGCCCGGCCGACGCCCCGAGCTCGTGCACCCGCACCGGCAGCCCGTACGCCGCGGCCACGTGCGCGAGGACGCCGGCCAGGGAGGCCGCCCGTCCGGGGTCGTTGGTCTGCGGCGGCGACGCTAGCAGCGCCGGGAGGCGGTCGGCCTCCCCCGTCACGGCGTCGACCCACGCCTCGAAGCAGGCAGTGCGGCCAGCAGCGTCGACTGGCGCGGTGCCGCCGACCGACGGGAACCACAGAGCGAGTGCGGGCGCCCGCCGCTCGAGCACCGCGCGATGGGCGGCGCCGAGGACGCGCAGGGGGATGAGGTCGCCGTCGCGCGCATCGGCCCACCGCTCGAGAACCTGGGTGAGTGCACCGCCAGCGGCGAGGTGCAGCGAGGCCGCCCGGCAGATCTCGCCGTACAGCGGCGAGCCGTTCTCGCGGCACGCGCGCGACTGGCGCGCGAACTGCGCCGCGAGGCCGCTGCGGTCCTCGTAGCCCGCCGCGTCGTCGCTCATCGCGGTGGGGCTCAGCCCTGCTGGTCGGATGCGGGAGAAGCGTCGGCGGCGGCCGGCGCCTCCTCGGGCAGCGCCGGCGGCCACGTGGGCGCAAGGCCCAGGATCCTGCGGGCGTCGACCAGCACGTCCTGCGCGCACAGCACGTCGTAACGCGCGGCCTGCAGCTGCTGGCGGGAGACGAAGTCGCGCTTCCCGCCGGTGAAGGCGTACGACACCATGCCGAACACGATCCCCGCGGCCGCGCCGTAGAGCACGCCGAGGCCGAACAGCCGGAGCACGTCGCCGTTCGATGTGCCGAACAGCGCGATGAACAGGCCGATGAGGCCGCCGAACCAGGCGCCGGAGAACAGGCCCGAGGTCGCAGCGCGTCCCCACGACATGCGGCCGAGGACCGACTCGACGATGCGGACGTCGACGCCCACGATCGCGACGTTCTGCACGGGGAAACCGTTGTCGGACAGCGTGTCGACAGCCTTCTGCGCGTCGAGGTAGTCCTCGTACGTCGCCAGCACGGGACGCTTGGTGACGTCGACGCCGATGGGTGCTCGAGAGGTTCCGCTCATGCCTCGACCCTACGTCCCCACCGGGAAACCAGCGGGCCCGGACCGACAACGGTCCGGGCCCGCAGGCGATGAGATGCGTCTAGGCGCGCTTGTAGTCCTCGAGGAGGCGGCGGCCGATGATCATGCGCTGGATGTCGGCGGTGCCCTCGCCGATGAGCAGCATCGGGGCCTCGCGGTAGAGGCGCTCGATCTCGTACTCCTTGGCGTAGCCGTAGCCGCCGTGGATGCGGAACGAGTCCTCGACGACCTCCTTGGCGGTCTCGGACGCGAGGTACTTGGCCATGCCGGCCTCGAGGTCGTTGCGCTCGCCGGAGTCCTTCTTGCGGGCGGCGGCGACCATCATCTTGTGCGCGGCCTCGACCTTGACGGCCATGTCGGCGAGGCGGAAGAGCACGGCCTGGTGGTCGGCGATCTGCTTGCCGAAGGTCTGGCGCTGCTGGGCGTAGTCGATGCCGAGCTCGAACGCGCGGATCGCGATTCCGCAGCCGCGGGCGGCGACGTTGACGCGGCCCACCTCGACGCCGTCCATCATCTGGTAGAAGCCGCGACCCGGTGCCCCGCCCAGGATCGCGGTCTCGGGCAGGCGCAGGCCGTCCATGATCAGCTCGGTCGTGTCGACGCCCTTGTAGCCCATCTTGTCGATCTTCCCGGGGATGGTGAGCCCGGGGCGCACCTCGCCGAAGCCCGCGGGCTTCTCGACCAGGAACGTCGTCATCTTCTTGTAGACGCTCGAGCCCTCCTCGGCTTCGCCGTCGGTGCGCACCAGCACCGCCGTCAGCGTGGAGGAGCCGCCGTTCGTCAGCCACATCTTCTGGCCGGTGAGCACGAACTCGTCGCCGTCGCGGACCGCCTTCGAGCGGATCGCCGCGACGTCGGACCCGCAGTGCGGCTCCGACATCGAGAACGAGCCCCGCACCTCACCGGTCGCCATCCGCGGCAGGTAGTGCGCCTTCTGCTCCTCGGTGCCGTGCTGCATCACCATGTACGCGACGATGAAGTGCGTGTTGATGATCCCGCTGACCGACATCCAGCCGCGCGCGATCTCCTCCACGCACAGCGCATACGTCAGCAGCGACTCGCCCAGGCCGCCGTACTCCTCCGGGATCATCAGCCCGAAGATCCCCATCTCCTTCATCTGCTCGACGATGGCGGTGGGGTACTCGTCCGCGTGCTCGAGCTCCTGCGCGACCGGGATGATCTCCTTGTCCACGAACTCGCGGACGGCGGTCAGGATCTCCGACTGGATCTCGGTCAGGTCCTCGGTCTGGGCCAGGCGGGCCATCTCACGCCTCCGGTGCTTCGAACGACTTCGTGCGGGCCATGCCGGCCGCGCGACCCTTGGCCGAGATCACGAGCGCCATCTTGCGGCTGGCCTCGTCGATCATCTCGTCGCCGAGCATGACCGCACCTCGGGCGCCGCCCTCGGCGGAGGTGTAGTAGTCGTACGCGTCGAGGATCAGCTCGGCGTGGTCGTAGTCCTCCTGCCGCGGCGAGTAGACCTCGTTGGCGGCGTCGACCTGGCCGGGGTGCAGCACCCACTTGCCGTCGAAGCCCAGTGCCGCGGACCGGCCCGCCACGCGCTTGTAGCCCTCGACGTCCTTGATCTGCAGGTACGGCCCGTCGATCGCCAGCTTGTCGTACGCGCGGGCCGCCATGAGGATCTGCATCAGGATGTAGTGGTACGCGTCGCCGACGTCGTAGCCCTGCGGCTGCTCGCCGACCACCAGCGACTTCATGTTGATGCTCGCCATGAAGTCGGCCGGGCCGAAGATGATCGTCTCGACCCGCGTGCGAGGCCGCGGCGATCGCGTTGACGTTGGTGAGGCCGAGGGCGTTCTCGATCTGCGCCTCGATGCCGATGCGGCCGACCTCGAAGCCCATCGTCTTCTCGATCTGCGTCAGCAGCAGGTCCAGCGCGACGACCTGCTCGGCCGTCTGCACCTTCGGCAGCATGATGCAGTCGAGGTTCTGGCCGGCGTTCTCCACGACCTCGACGACGTCGCGGTAGGTCCAGTGCGTCGTCCAGTCGTTCACGCGGACCGTGCGCACCTTGCCGTCGTACCCGCCCTCGTTCAGCGCGGCCACGATGTTCTTGCGCGCGTCGGGCTTGGCGAGGGGCGCGACGGCGTCCTCGATGTCCATGAAGACCTGGTCCGCAGGCAGGCCCTTGGCCTTCTCCAGCATCTTCGGCGAGGAACCGGGCACGGCCAGGTTCGAGCGGCGGGATCGCAGAACGCGGGCGGGGTAGCTCATGGAGGCCACGCTACGAGCGGGATGTACCTCCGCGCGCGACGGGGGTGAGTGATCGGTAACTCAGATCGGGGGCGACTCGACCGGGACGCGGCGGTCGCCTGCGCGGATGACGAGCACGAGCCCCGCGAAGAGCAGGACGAGCGCCGGGAGGATCGCCAGCGGAGGCACCTGGCCGAGCCAGACGGCCGCGATGAGGGTCGCGCCCGGCATCTCGAACAGGATCGCGAGGCTCGTCACGGTCGCCGACGTGGTGCGCAGCACCCGGTTGATGAGCGTGTGCCCGAGCAGCTGGGCGCCGGCGGTGAGCGCGAGGATCAACCACCAGTCGTTGGCCGAGTAGCCCCAGAGCGCCGAGCCGAAGAGCAGGCAGAGCGGCAGCAGGCCCGCTGCCGAGGTGCCGTAGGCGAGCGAGGTGTAGACCGGCGTCGACACCGTCTGCCGC
Source organism: uncultured Actinomycetes bacterium (assembly GCA_963843975.1). Classification (GTDB taxonomy): domain Bacteria; phylum Actinomycetota; class Actinomycetes; order S36-B12; family CAIYMF01; genus Longivirga. The sequence continues at coordinate 1,970,259 of CAWJMG010000003.1, forward strand.
GCCTTCTCCCCAGTCGTCACGTACGCCGCCGCCAGCACAGCACCCGCGAGCGCGAGGACGTCGCCGATCAGGTTGCGCGGGTCGAGCGAGAAGTCGATGCCCGTCAGCACGAGGACGCCGACCAGCGAGATCGCGATGCCGACCCACACCCGGCGGTCGACGTACGCCCCCTGGGCCCTGGCCATGAGGGCGGCCCACACCGGCTGGGTGGCCACGAGGGCCGTGGACGCCGCGACCGAGGTGAAGCGCAGGCTCGGCACCCAGGTGGCGAAGTGCGCGGCGAGGAAGAGACCGGCCGTGATGGTCCAGCGCCACTCCTGGCGGCTCAGCCCGCGCAGCTCGGCGCGGTGACGGGCCCCGACCCAGAGCAGCGTGACGCCGCCTCCGAGCACGCAGCGCCACAGCGCGATGGCGAGTGCGGGGGCTGCGATCGCCGCGATGATCGGGCCCGACGTCGAGATCGCGACGACGGCGACGGCCATGAGCGCGAGGTCGCCGGCCGGGGGCCGGGAGATCGCGTTCGCGCGCACGTCGGCGGCCTCGGTCATGCGCACATCCAACCGCTCGCGCGTCGCGCGGTTACGAGGAGGGTGGAGCGCGCCGCGGCAGATACCCTGCGGACATGAGCGGAGCGCCGACGAGGGTCTTCATCGCCCGCCTCGCCGGCATCGCGGTCTTCGACCCCCGCGGGGACCAGGTCGGCAAGGTGCGCGACGTCGTCGTCACGCTCCGGCACGGCAGCAACGCCCCCCGCGTGCTCGGCCTCGTCGTCGAGGTGCAGCCCCGCCGCCGAATCTTCTGCCCGATGACCCGCGTCACGAACATCAGCGAGGGCGCCGTCGTCACGACCGGCCTGCTCAACATGCGCCGGTTCGAGCAGCGGCCGTCCGAGACCCTCGTGCTGTCCGAGCTGTTCGACAAGCGGGTGACGCTCCTCGAGACCGGCGAGCAGGTCACGGTGCAGGACGTCGGGATCCGCCAGGAGCGCACCCGCGACTGGTCGGTCGAGAAGATCTTCGTCCGCAAGGGCGGCAGCGGCTTCCGTCGTCGCGGCGAGACCGTCGTCGTCGAGTGGGACGCCGTCTCCGGCCTGACGCTGCCCGATCCCGAGCAGGGTGTCGTCAGCCTGCTCGCGACGGTCGAGAAGCTCCGCGCGGCCGACCTCGCCAACGTCATGCAGGAGCTGACGCCCAAGCGCCGCATCGAGCTCGCCGCCGCCCTCGACGACGAGAAGCTGGCCGACGTCCTCGAGGAGCTGCCCGAGGACGACCGCGTCGAGATCGTCGCCGCGCTCGAGGGCGAGCGCGCCGCCGACGTCCTCGAGGAGATGGACCCGGCCGACGCCGCCGACCTGCTGTCCGAGCTGCCGCCCGAGACGGCCGAGGCGATCCTGTCGCTCGTCGAGCCCGAGGACGCCGAGGACCTGCGCCGCCTGCTCAGCTACGACGACTACACCGCCGGCGGCATGATGACGCCGGAGCCGGTGATCCTGCCGCCCGACTCCACCGTCGCCGAGGCGCTCGCGCGCGTGCGCGACCAGGACCTCTCCCCCGCGCTGGCCGCACAGGTGTACGTCGTTCGGGCGCCGTTCGAGACGCCGACCGGCAAGTACCTCGGGGTCGCGCACTTCCAGCGCCTGCTCCGCGAGCCTCCGTCGAGCCTCGTGTCCGCCGTCCTCGACGACGCCCTGGAGCCCATCGGCCCCGAGGCGCCGCTGAGCCAGGTGACCCGCTACTTCGCGACGTACAACCTCGTCGCGATCCCGGTGGTCGACGAGAACGACCACCTGCTCGGAGCGATCACGGTCGACGACGTCATCGACCACATGCTCCCCGAGAACTGGCGCGACGCCGACAACGACCCGGACGCCACGCACGACGAGGAGGAGGTGACCCATGGCGCGTGACCGCGACGAGCGCCGCGGGCCGCGCCTCGACCAGCCGTCCGAGCGCGGGGTCTCGCTGCGCCCGTCGGTCGACCCCGAGCGCGTGGGCCGCGTCAGCGAGCGCATCGCCCGCTTCCTCGGCTCCTGGCGCTTCATCGGCTACATGTCGGCGTTCATCATCATCTGGGTCGTCTACAACCTCGGGCCGTGGACCAAGCCCGACCCGTTCCCGTTCATCTTCCTCACGCTGCTGCTGTCGCTGCAGGCGTCGTACGCCGCGCCCCTGATCCTGCTCGCGCAGAACAGGCAGGCCGACCGCGACCGCATCCAGTACCAGGACGATCGCGCCCGGACCGACCGGCTCATCGCGGACACCGAGTACCTCATGCGCGAGGTCGCGTCCCTGCGCGTGGCCCTCGGCGAGGTCGCCACCCGCGACTACATCCGCAGCGAGCTGCGCGACCTCCTCGACGACCTCGACGAGCGCGAGCACAAGCAGCGGGCCAAGAAGAAGAAGGCCGGCAAGCCCGAGCTCGGCGAGGCCACCGAGGCCGAGGCCGACCTCGACGTGGTGTGACACGCACGACGTACCCCGCCCGGACGCTCAACGTCCGGCCAGAACTGCCGATGCCCTCTGAGTGAGCGTCCACCACCTGTCGGTCGAGCCGCCCCGGCGTCCCCGCCTGGGCGACGTCCTCCTGCGGCTCGGGATGCTCGACCACCCCGCCCTGGCGACCGCGCTCGAGGCGCGACTGGCCACCGGCGGCGGCACCCGGCTGGGCCGGGTCGTGCTCGACCTCGGCCTCGTGACCGAGGACGAGCTTGCCCGCGCCCTCGCCGTCCAGCTGGTGCTGCCCCTCGTCGACCTCGCCACGACGCCCCTCGACCCCGACGTGGCCCGGTCCGTCCCCCGGGACCTCGCCGAGCGCGAGCTGGTCGTGGCCTTCGCCCGGCGCGGCGGCCGGCTCGCCGTGGCCGCCGTCGACCCGTCCGACGGGGTGCTGCTGTCGGAGATCAGGGCCCGCGCCGGGGCCACGGCGCTCGAGGTGCACGTCGCCACCGAGAGCGGCGTGCGCGCAGCCCTGGCGAGCGTCTGGGACGGCGCAGCACCGGACCTGCCAGCAGCCTCCACGGACCTCCGGAGCCCGGACGACGCCGAGACGGTCCAGCTCGTCGACCGGCTCCTCATCGACGCCGTGCACGCGCGCGCGACCGAGCTGCTCGTGGACCCGCAGCGCGACGGCCTGCACGTGCGCCTCCGCGTCGACGGGGTCCTGCGGCACCACATGACCCTCCCTCTCACCGGGTCGAGCGCGATCGTCGACTGGCTCAAGGCCATGGCCCACCTCGACGTGGACGAGGCCCGGCTCCCGCAGGAGGGCCGAGCGGTCGTGCTCGTGCAGGGCGACAGCGTCGGCCTGCGGGTCGCCACGATCCCCGGCTCCGCCGGCGAGCAGGTCGTCGTGCGCCTGCGCCCGGCCTCGACCAGCCTGCCGTCGCTGGACTCCCTCGGCCTCTCAGGCGCGCAGCAGCAGGTGGTGCTGGACGCGCTCGGCCGGCGCAACGGCATGGTGCTCGTCGTCGGCCCGGTCGGCGCCGGCCGTACCCACACGCTCCACGCCCTCGCCGCCGGTGGCCTCGAGCCCGGGCGCAGCCTCGTCGCGGTCGAGGACCCGGTCGAGGCCGCCGTGCCCGGCGCCACCCTGCTTCCCGTCGACACCACCGCAGGTGCGACGTACGCCGAAGCGCTCCACGACGCTGTGGAGCGCCGGCCCGACGTCGTGCTCGTCGGCGACATCGGCGACCGCGACACCGCACCCGCCGCGGTGCACGCCGCCGCGGGCGACCAGCTGGTGCTCTCGACCATGCTGGCCGTCGACGCCGCCGATGCCCTGGTGCGCCTCGTGCGGCTCGGCGTCCCCGCGGCCCAGGTCGCGGAGACCGTCGGCGTCGTGCTCTCCCAGCGGCTCGTCCGCACGCCGTGCCGCGAGTGCGCGGCCGGCCACGACCCCGACCCGTACCTCCTCGCCACGCTGTGGGTCACCGACCCGCGCGGCACCTGGGTCGAGGCGCACGGCTGCCTCGCCTGCTCCGGCACCGGCTACCGCGGCCGCACCGCCGTGGTCGAGCTGCTCGAGGTCGGCCCCGAGGTGCGACAGGCCCTGGTCGAGACCGACGACGAGGCCGCGGTGCGCACGGCCGCACGGGCCGCGGGCACCCGCTCGATGCGCGAGCAGGCCGTCGAGCTCGCCCGTCGCGGCGGCACGACCCTCGAGGAGATCGTCCGCGCCGTCCCCGACGACCCCGACCACTCCTCCTAGTCCTCCGAGTTACTGCCCACAGTGGGGCTCTCGGGCGTCCGATAGCCCCGCTTTGGGCAGTAACTCACGTCCTAGCGGGGCGGAGGCGGGTCTGCCGGGTGGGCAGTGCGCACGTAGCATCGGGGCATGTCCCAGACGCTGCTCGACCTGATCGACGCTGCCCTCGCGACCGTCGAGGACCCCGAGATCCACCGTCCGATCACCGACCTCAAGATGGTGAAGTCGCGCGAGGTCGTCGACGGCGTGGCCACGGTCGCGATCTGGCTCACGGTGTCCGGCTGCCCGATGCGCGACACGATCACGAACCGCGTGGTCGAGGCCGTCGGAGCCGTGCCCGGCGTCACCAGCGTGCAGGTCGAGCTCGACGTCATGGACGAGGAGCAGCGCAAGGAGCTGCGCGCCTCGCTGGTCGGCCACGACGAGCGCGAGATCATCTTCGCCAAGCCCGGCAACCTCACCCGGGTGTACGCCGTCGCCTCGGGCAAGGGCGGCGTCGGCAAGTCCTCGGTCACGGCCAACCTCGCGGTGTCGATGGCGATGCAGGGGCTCACCGTCGGCCTCGTCGACGCCGACATCTACGGACACTCGATCCCGCGCCTGCTCGGCGCCACGGACGCGCCGACCATGGTCGAGGGCATGATCATGCCGCCTCAGGCGTACGGCGTCCGCGTCATCTCGATGCTGCCGTTCAAGCCGGGCGGCGTCTCGCAGCCGGTCGCCTTCCGCGGACCGATGCTGCACCGCGCGCTGCAGCAGTTCCTCGCCGACGTCTGGTGGGGCGACCTCGACGTCCTCCTCCTGGACCTCCCGCCCGGCACCGGCGACGTCGCCATCTCCACCGCGCAGCTGCTGCCGAAGGCCGAGCTGATCGTCGTGACGACGCCGCAGACCGCGGCCGCAGAGGTCGCGATCCGCGCGGGGATGCTCGCGCAGCAGACCAACCAGCGCCTGGCAGGCGTCGTCGAGAACATGTCGTCGTTCCCCTGCCCCCACTGCGGTGAGCCGATGGACCTGTTCGGCACCGGCGGCGGCCAGATGGTGTCGGAGACGCTCACCCGCGAGCTCGGCACCGACGTGCCGCTCCTCGGCCGCGTGCCGTTCGACGTGCGCCTGCGCGAGGGCGGCGACAACGGCACGCCGCTCGTGGCGTCGGACCCCGACGCCCCCGCGTCCACCGTGCTCACCGAGATCGCGACCCGGCTCGGCACGCGGGCGCGCGGCCTCGCCGGCCTCTCGCTCGGAATCACCCCTGCAGCGCGCTTCTGAGTCGGGCAGGCTGGCTCGATGAGCCAACCGACGCCGAGCCGCTGGACGTCGAGCGCCTGGCGTGAGGACGTCCTCGAGTGGGGCATGCGCGCCCTGTCGCCCCACGGGCTCGCGCTGCGCGCCTGGACCCAGCCGCACGCACGGCCGTGGTCGACGGTGCTGCGCCTCGAGACCGACGAGGGCCCGCTCTGGCTCAAGGCTCCGGGCGACGGCGCCCGCTTCGAGGTGCCGCTGCTCGCCCTCCTGGCGCGGCTCGACCTCCCCTCTGTGCCCCGACCGATCGCGTACGACGTCGACCGCGCCTACGTGCTGCTGCCCGACGGCGGCGACATCGCGCGCGTCTCGAACGGGGGCTCCACGCCGCCGGAGCGGATGGCCGAGCACCTCGCGCGGTACGGCGAGCTGCAGCGGCTCACCGAGCCGCACGTGCCGGAGATCTTGGCGCTCGGGCTCCCCGACCTGCGGCCCGAGCGCATGCCCGACCTGTTCGAGCGCACCATCGACGTCCTGGAGGCCGAGCTCCCGCCGGCCGGCCTCAGCGCTGGTGATGCCGCCCGGCTGCGGGCCGTGATCCCGGCGTACGCCGAGGCCTGCGCCGAGCTCGCGGCGTCCGGAATCGCGCCGACGCTGCAGCACGACGACCTGCACGACGCCAACATCCTCGAGCACGGACCGGTGTTCATCGACTGGGGCGACGCCTGCGTGGGCCACCCCTTCGGCACGATGCTCGCCACGCTCAACTCGATCGCCTTCCACCACGGGCTGGCGCCCGACGACCCCGTCTTCCCCCGGGTCGTGGACGCCTACACCGAAGCCTGGACCGACGTGCACGACCGCCCCACGCTGCGCCATCTCGTCCAGCTCGCGCAGCGGGTAGGTCCTCTGACCCGGTCGCTGTCGTACCGCCAGGCGCTCACGAACGTCGACGAGGCCGCGTGGGAGGAGTACGCCGAGGCTCTGCCGGGCTGGTTGCTCGAGGTCTTCGAGCCCGAGCTGCCGACGCGGCCGCCGCTGTTCGCCTGAGCCTCAGTCGATCCCGAGGTCGTCCGGCGCGCGCATGCGCCACGCATCGGTGACGAGCTCGCGGAGGCGACGTACTCCGACCTGCTCGAGCCGACACATCACCAGCGGCCAGCCGTCGTAGCCCGACGTGGTGAAGAAGAGGTCGGGCTCGCCGAGCAGGAGCGCCTGCTTCTCGGCCTCGTCGCCGACGTACAGCACAGCGACGTCGGTGCGGATGACGCGGCGGCCGCCCTCGCGGTCGGGGTACGACCACACGAATCCCTTGCCGCCGACCCGGAAGTCGAAGCCGTCGCTGTCCATCTCCTCGACGTGGGCGAGCGACAGCGCGATGCGGCGCACGTCGTCAGCGTCGGCCATGCCCGGAGTCTCGCAAGGGGGTGAGACGCTCAGGTGGCGTCGGGATCGAACGCGGTCTGCGTGGCCGGGGCGGCGGGGCCGGTGGCGCCGCGGACCGGTGCCGACGGCGCGGTCGGCTCAGCCGGTGCTGTCGAGGCGTCGACGTCGCTGAGGATCGAGGCGGCCAGGCGCCGGGGGTGCAGCTCGGCGATGTCCTTGACCGACTGCTTGATCTCGTCGGTGATCGAGGGGTCGAGCTCGGCCGCGGCCACGATCTCGCGACGGGCGTTGGCCGCCTGGGTGCGCAGCACGCGCGACCACTGGACGACCGAGGCGATGGCCTTGGGCAGCTTGTCCGGCCCCAGGATGAGCACGGCGATCACACCGATGACCAGCAGCTCCATCATGCCGACGTCGCCGATCACGTGCCCACCTCCATCCGGAACGCCTGAGGGCGCCGATCGTGATGATCGGCGCCCTCAGGGTACGACCTGATCAGCCGGACGAGGTGTCCGAGCCCAGCACGACGTCGACGTTGCGTACGCCGGTGCCGTCCTTGATGCCGATCGTGATGGTGTCGCCAGGCGCGTAGGTGCGGATGGCGACGATCAGCTCGGTGGAGTCCGAGACCGCGCGGCCGTTGACGTCGACGATGATGTCGCCCGTCTTGATGCCCGCCGCAGCCGCGGGGCCGCCCTCGGTGACGCCCGAGACCTGCGCGCCCTCGCCGGTGTACCGGCTGTCGACCTGGACGCCGATGACCGGGTGGGTCGAGGTGCCGCTGGAGATGATCTCCTCGGCGACGCGCTTGGCCTGGTTGATCGGGATGGCGAAGCCGAGGCCGATGGAGCCGGCCTGACCCGCACCCTGCGACAGGGAGGCGATGGCCGAGTTGACGCCGATGACCTTGCCCTCGGCGTCGAGCAGCGGGCCGCCCGAGTTTCCGGGGTTGATCGCGGCGTCGGTCTGGATCGCGTTGATGAACGAGTTCTCGCCCGAGCCGCCGGCGGTCACCGGGCGGTTCAGCGCGCTCACGATGCCCGCGGTCACGGTGCCCTCGAGGCCGAGCGGGGAGCCGACCGCGATGGTGGAGTCGCCGACGACGATGCCGTCGGAGTTGCCGAGGGTCGCGACCGGCAGGCCCGTCTTCTCGACCTTCACGACGGCGAGGTCGTACGACGTGTCGCGCCCGACGATCTTCGCGGGCACGGTCGTGCCGTCCTGGAAGCGGACCGTCAGGGTGCCGCCGGCCGCAGCGCCCTCGACCACGTGGTTGTTCGTGAGGATGTAGCCGTCCTGACGGATGATGAAGCCCGAGCCGGTGCCGCTTCCGCTGCTGCTCGTCTCCTCGATCTGGACGACGGTCGGCAGGACGGCGGCCGCCACCGAGGCGATCGATCCGCTCGGACGGGCCGACAGGTCGGCGTCGGTCTGCGGGATCGTCGCGCCGGCCGAGGTGAGCGAGCTGCTCGACCGGTTCTCGGCGATCGTGTAGCCGCCGACGCCGCCGACGACGCCGGCGAGCAGGCCCGAGGCCACCGCGATGGCGACGACCTTGCCGGTGCCGCCGGTGCGCTGCTTGGTGCGGCCTGAGGGCGGTGCGTCCCAGGCCTCGGACGCGCCGAGGAGGGGCGGCTCGAAGCCGGGCACGGGCCCGGTGACGTAGGGGTCGTACCCGGTCGCTCCCGGGGCCGGCGGGCCGCTCACGCGCGCGGACGCGTCAGGGGCGGCGAACATCGTGGTGTCCTGCGCGTCGGCGGCGATGCCGCCCGACGGGACGACGACGGTGTCGGTGAGGTCGGTCGTGCCGGGCTGGTCGTGCACAGCCAGGGATCCGGTGCCCGGGGTGGGCTCGACCAGGTCCTGGGGTCGCTCGTCGCTCATGGGGTCTCCTGCGCGCTCGTCGTGGCGTGCATCCATCGTGTGTCTCTCTCCCGTGTGCGGACTGCGAGCAACCTGTGAACGTCCTGAGAAGGCTGGGTCTTCCCAGTGTGCCGTCCGGTGCAGGGACGGCACGGCGGGCCGGCCGGTTGCGCTGCGGGCGCCGGACCCGTCGTGATGCCTGTCACTCGAGCGGCACGTCGGTGCCCGTCGCCGTCACCGTGACCCCACCGGCGGTCACCGTCGCGGTCGACGGCGTGAGGCCGAAGGGCAGCTCGCCCACCGAACCGACCATGCGGTTCAGGGCCTCCTTCACGAAGTCCGGGACGCTGTCGCCCGACACCTCGACGCCGGCCAGTGCCAGCGTGCGGAGGTCCAGCGTGATCGCGCCGTCCGTCACGACGGGGGTCACCGTCGCCGAGATCGGGAGCGCTCCGGTGAACTCCGCCTTGAGCGCCTCGCCCTGTACCGACAGCTGCCAGCTGTCGCCGAGCTGGGCCTGCAGGGTCGAGAGGGGGACGTCGGCCGTGGCGCGGACCGTGCGCGCCGCACGGGGCGCCGAGGTCGAGACTCCGTACAGGTCGACGACGACCGAGTCGAGCGTGCCCTTCTCGGTGGGCACCTCCCGGGCCGTGACGGTCACGTGGTCGAGCGAGCCACCGACGACCTGGGTGAGCGCGGGGAAGCCCTCGATCGACGTGGTGACGTCGGTGGCGCCCGGGAAGCTCGGCCTGGACGCGCTCGGAGACCGTGCGCTCAGCGACGCCTACGGCCACGCGGTCGGCTACCACGGCCAGGCCGCCGAGCACGAGGAGGACGACGAGCGCGATCACGCCGCCGCGCTTCACGAGCCTCCCCCGGTGACGCGGTGCCAGCCCCGGGCCACGCGCCCGAAGAACGAGTCGTCGACAGACGCGACCGGCGGCGGCAGGGCCGAGAGCACAGACCGCGCAACGGTCATGGGGGCGAGCGCGTCGTCGGTGACGAGGGTGAGCACGGAGTCGTCGCACTCCCACACGACGGTGGCCGTGGAGGCCGGTGCCCGGCCGCCGCGCACCCAGGCTGCGAGGCCCGCGAGGTCGGTGAACGCGAACCCGCGAGCCTTGAGGCCCTCCGTGTCGCTGTCGGACAGCGACCCCGGCAGCGTGAACAGCGAGGCGCTCACGAGCCCGTCCGAGAAGAGCTGGTGGATGACGGGGACGGCGCCGACCGAGCCGGCCGGCGCGCGACGGGTCTCGACGAGCGTGAGGCCGCCGGGGAGGGAGTCGGGGCAGTCGCAGCCGGCCTGTCGGGCGGCCCGCAGGCCCGCGGCGTCGAGCTCGCCGCCCCAGGGGTCGTCAGCCTGCGTCGCCTCGGCACGGGCGACCGCGGCGGTGTCGGCCGACAGCACGATGGAGTCGAAGCCCGAGCGCACCCGGACGGCGCCCGTCGCATCGACGAGCTCCTTGCGCAGCAGCAGGCTCGTCGCGCTGTCGATCCAGTAGCGGGCAGCGGTCTCGCCGTCGGCCCCCACGGCCACGACCGCCTCCGCAGGGCGGCCGGCCACGGTGGCGTCCAGGTCGGCCTGACGGAGCACGCGGTAGTTGATGCGAAGGAGGTCGAGCTGGCGTCCCTCGTCGGCGAACGAGCCGCTGCGGCCGTCGGCCGCGAACACGGGCTGGCTCAGGGTGTCCGAGATGACGGTGGTCAGCGTCCCGCGGCCGGGCGCGTGCACGAGCGTGGTGCTCATGCGGCCGGCGCCGTCCTCGGCCGTCACCCGTCCTGAGTAGGCGACGGTGCTGGACGCCTTCGCGGAGCGCTGCAGCAGCTGGACGGCCACCTCGTCGTCGGGGGTCATCGCGTCCTTGTCGGACACCGACACGGCGTCGACGGAGCCGGTCCAGCCGGCCCAGCCGTCGCCGGTCGCCTGCACCTGCGAGCCGCCCACGGCGGACAGCGCGCAGAGCACGAGGACCGCCGTACCGGCAGCACCGGTCACGACGAGAAGGCGAACGCTCACGTCAGGGATCTCACGGCCGGTCGGACGAGCCGGACCCGCTGTCGTACGCCGCGGTGATGACGAGCGGCCCGGAGAACGGCATGCGCTGCGTGGAGGCCGAGTGCTCGTCGGCGAGGGCGTCGACGACGGGGGCGATCGAGGACGAGGCCGCAGGGGCCGGACCGCTCACGGCCGCGGGAGCGCCGCCGACCACGGCAGCCATCGCCAGAACGGCCACACCCGCAGCCGAGCCGACAGCGGTGCGGACGCGCCTGCGGCGGCTCGCGGGGCGGCTGGACGGCACCGGGGCGCCGGGTCGTACGCCGGCCGAGCCAGCGGGACGGGAAGCGCCCTGGACCGGCACGACGGGCGGGACGAACGGGCGCGCGGCCTCGGTCTCGGCGGCCGGGATGCCGAGCAGGCGGGCCATGAAGTCGTCAGACGGACCGGGCGCGGGCGTCTCGAGCGCGGCGGACGCAGCCCGCTCGGCGTCGAGCGCGACGCGGCAGCGGTCGCAGACGGCCACGTGCGCGAACGCCGTCTCGGTGTCCGCGGGCGAGAGCCGGCCGTCGGCGAGGTCGGCGACGCGGTCGCCGAGGCAGCCGCCGTTCGGGCGGCCAGGGAGGCCCGGGAGAACGGTCACGTCGTGCCCCCTGCGGCGTCGTGGCCGAGCGGGAAGCGGACGGCGGTCTTGGGGGTGCGGTGAGCCAGCGCCTGACGCAGCGCGGCCCGGCCGCGGTGGATGCGCGAGCGCACCGTGCCGAGCTTGATGCCGAGGAGGTCCGAGATCTCCTCGTACGTCATGCCCTCGACGTCGCACAGCACCACGGCCACCCGGAAGTCCGGGTGCAGGGCGTCGAGCGCGCTCTGCACGTCGGCGTCGTACGCGCGGTCGTCGAGCAGCTGCTGCGGCCCGACCTCGCGGGACGGGATGCGGTCGGCAGCGTCGTCGGGCAGCCCGTCGAACCGGATCCTGGCCTTGCGGCGGACCTGGTCGAGGAAGAGGTTGGTGGTGATGCGGTGCAGCCAGCCCTCGAAGCTTCCCGGGCGTGTACTGCGACAGCGACCGGAACACGCGGACGAAGACCTCCTGCGCGAGGTCCTCGGCGTCGTGCTGGTTGCCCGTGAGGCGGTAGGCCAGGCGGTAGACCCGGGCGCCGTGGTCGCGGACGACGTCGTCCCAGGAGGGCGCGTCCCAGTCCGGCGCCACGACGGGCTCCGTGCCCATCGGCTCCGTCGGCTCGCTCACTGCGACCACCTCCGCACCGGACCGGTCCAGCAGGGCGAGTCGGGCCCTGTCCCCTCCGGTCGTGGACACCATGGTGCCTTCCTTGCGGTCGCAGCGCGAAACGCAGCCCGGTCGGGTCTGCTCCCACGTGGACGAACGGGGCCGGTCGGGGGTTCCCACCCACCTGCGAGCACGTGTCCCGCTAGCCTCGCAACGTGGACACCGATGCCCGTGCGCTGGCCGCCTCGCGCGCCAGCTGGGAGTACGCCGAGGCGTACGTCGCCGAGGACGCCCTGATCGCCGACGCCCGAGCCCGGGCCGAGGAGGTCGGCTGCGTCCCGATCATGCCCGGCAGCGGCGCCGCCCTGCGTCTCGTCGCGACCCTCCTCGACGCCAAGCACGTCGTGGAGATCGGCACCGGCACGGGCGTGTCGGGCCTGTGGCTCCTGCGCGGGATGCGCGCCGACGGCGTCCTCACCTCGGTCGACGTCGAGGCCGAGAACCAGCGCCACGCCCGCGAGGCGTTCACCGCCGAGGGCATCCCCGCCTCGCGCGCCCGCCTGATCACCGGCCGCGCGCTCGAGGTGCTGCCGCGCCTGTCCGACTCCGCCTACGACCTCGTGCTCGTCGACGGCGACAAGGGCGAGTACGCCGAGTACGTCGAGGAGGCCGCGCGCCTGCTGCGGCCCGGCGGCGTGATGGCCATCGACAACAGCCTCTGGCACGACAAGGTCGCCGACCCCGCCCAGCGCGACCCCGACACGATCGCCATCCGCGGCGTGCTCACAGCCCTGCGCGAGGACGAGCGCTGGGTCGTGGCCCTGCTCCCGGTCGGCGACGGCCTGCTCACCGCCGTACGCCGCTAGCCCGCTCAGCACGAAGGCCCGGCCCCCTCGCGGGGGCCGGGCCTTGTCGTTGTGGGCGAGAGTCAGCCGGCGACTGTGCCGAGCTGGGCGCCGAGGTCGCGTGCCTCGTCGGGCGTGAGCTCGACGACGAGACGTCCGCCGCCCTCGAGCGGGACGCGCATCACGATGCCCCGACCCTCCTTGGTGACCTCGAGCGGGCCATCGCCCGTTCGCGGCTTCATGGCGGCCATGCTGCACCCCTTTTCGCGTCGTACCTTCTGGGGACGCCGTGACCGGCGCCCGCACCGCCCGGTCAGCGGACCAGGCGAACCTGACCATTATCCCTGATCACCCGCCGTGCTCCCAAACCGCGGGGTGGGCGGGGGTCAGGCAGGGGACGCAGGCGGGACGTGGCAGGCCTCGAGGTGGTCGTCCACGAGGCCCATGGCCTGCATCGCGGCGTGCATCGTGGTCGGGCCGACGAACACGAAGCCGCGCTTCTTCAGGGCCTTGGCGAGGGCCACCGACTCCGGGGTGCTCGGCTGCACCTCGGCCAGGCTCCGGGGCCGGCGGCGCGCCTCGGGAGCGAACGACCAGACGAGGCGGTCCAGGGCCCCCTCGCCCTCCTCGTCGACCAGGCGCAGGGCCGCGGCGGCGTTGGTGAGGGTGGCGTCGACCTTGGCCCTGTTGCGGACGATGCCGGCGTCCTCCAGCAGCCGGGCCCGGTCGTCCGGGCCGAACGCGGCCACAGCAGCGAGGTCGAAGCCCGCGAACGCCGCCCGGAACCCCTCGCGCTTGCGCAGGATGGTGATCCACGCGAGGCCGGACTGGAACGCCTCCAGCGTGAGTCGCTCGAAGATCGGGACGTCGCCGTGGACCGGCCGGCCCCACTCCGTGTCGTGGTAGGCGACGTAGTCGGGTGTGGACAGCCCCCACGGGCAGCGGGCGAGGCCGTCGTCGCCGACGACGACGTCCGGGCTCATGCCGTGGGGTTCCCCGGGCCGGGCGCGGTCTCCGCGCCCGGAGCCAGCGTGTCGGTCGCGGGGGCGAAGTCTGCGGCGCTGGCCTCGGCCCAGGCGGTTCCGGAGCCTGTCGGCGCCGCGACCGTGGCCCCCGGGGCGGGCGTGCCGCGGCCCTCCAGCTCGGCGATCCGGGCGTCGCGCTCGGCGATGTCGGCCGCCAGGCGGTCGAGGACGTCGTCGACCTCGTCCATGCGGTAGCCGCGCAGGCCGACCGCGAAGCGGACGTTGTCGACGTCCTCGCTCTCGACGAGGCGGGTGTCGGGGAGCAGCGTCGGCGGGCGGTCCGGCTCGGCCGGGGGCAGCTCGCCGAGGCGGCCGACGGCGAGCAGCGCGATGGCGGCCACGACGACGACACCGAGCACGAGGAACACGATCGTCACGGCTGCTGCCCTCCTGGACCTGCGCTGGCGGTGCTGCCGCGCCCGGAGGAGCGCGCCGAGGACGAGCATGCCACGCTGGTCCGGTTCGCCTCCCGCACCCCGCGGAACGGCGGGATCGGAAGGGGAACGACGGTGCCGCTGCGCCTCGGCCGCCACGTCTTCGCCGACGACGAGACCGTGGTCATGGCCATCGTCAACCGCACGCCGGACTCGTTCTACGACAAGGGCGCGACGTTCACCGACTCCGCGGCGCTCGAGGCCGTCGACCGCGCGGTGGACGAGGGCGCGGGGATCATCGACATCGGCGGGGTGAAGGCCGGGCCGGGCGTGGAGGTCGACGCCGCCGAGGAGATCCGGCGTACTGCGTCCTTCGTGGCGGCGGTGCGCGCGCGGCACGACGTCGTCATCAGCGTCGACACCTGGCGCGCCGAGGTCGGCCGCGTGGTCGCGGCCGAGGGCGCCGACCTGCTCAACGACGCGTGGGGCGGGCACGACCCCGAGCTCGCCGCGGTTGCCGCGGAGTTCGGCCTCGGCCTGGTCTGCACCCACACCGGCGGTGCGACGCCCCGGACACGACCCCACCGCGTGGAGTACGACGACGTCGTCGCCGACGTGATCACCCGCACGGTGGCCGAGGCCGAGCGGGCCGTGGCTCTCGGGGTGCCGCGCGAGTCGGTGCTCATCGACCCGGGCCACGACTTCGGCAAGAGCACCCGCCACTCCCTCGAGGCCACCCGCCGCATCCCGGAGATGGTCGCGACCGGCTGGCCCGTCCTGGTCTCCTTGTCGCGCAAGGACTTCGTGGGCGAGGCCCTCGACATCGCGGAGCCCCGCGAGCGACTCCTCGGCACGCTGGCCGCGACGTCGGTCTCGGCCTGGCTCGGGGCGAGGGTCTACCGCGCGCACGACGTCGCCGCGACGCGCCAGACCCTCGACATGGTCGCCGCGATCGCGGGCACCCGGCCGCCGGCCGTGGCCCGGCGAGGCCTCGCCTGACCCCACCCATCCGGCACTTCCGGATGAGGCCGCTCCAGGCGGCCTACGAGGAAACGCGACGTTGCCCACCGACGGCCTTACACGACCCGTACACGTCTGGGACGACTGCCGAACGCGGGCGGCGCACAGTGGAGGCAGTCGAGGGCGAACCGTCCTCCATCCCACGAGGAGCACGTCATGACCACGACCGCCCGCAAGGCCGCCACCGCCGCCGCCTGGGTGACGGCGGGCGCCCTCGGCGCCACGAT
Source organism: uncultured Actinomycetes bacterium (assembly GCA_963843975.1). Classification (GTDB taxonomy): domain Bacteria; phylum Actinomycetota; class Actinomycetes; order S36-B12; family CAIYMF01; genus Longivirga. The sequence goes on from CAWJMG010000003.1 coordinate 1,985,668, forward strand.
CCTCACCGGCGTCGCCTCGGCGGGGTCGTTCGGCCCGATGCAGGCCGGATCGACGGCCGCTTCGTCGTCCTCGACCGCCGACAGCACCGCCGCCGCGACCGCACGCCGCGGCATGATGCGCGACGTCCTGCACGGCTCGCTCACCGTGAAGACCGACACCGGCACGAAGGTCGTCGACGTCCAGCGCGGCGAGATCACCGCTGCGTCCTCGACCTCGGTGACCGTGAAGAGCACCGACGGCTTCACCGCGACGTACGCGATCTCCGACGCCACGACCGTACGGCGCGACCGCAGCACCGTGAGCGGCGCCGACCTCGTCGTCGGCGACACCGCGATGGTGCGTGCGACCTCTGGCACCGCGGACGTCGTCCGCGCGCTGTCCCCCGATGCCCTCACCAAGCTCAAGGACCGCATCGCCAACGGGCGCATGGGGAACGGCGGCATGGGACGTGGACTGGGTGCCGGCATGGGCTCCGGCATGGGCCCGGGCATGGGCCTGGGCTCGGCGGACGCCGACGGCGTCTGACCGGTCCGGTCGGCGGCGTACGCCGGGGCGGCGACGCCGCGGGGTGACGGATACCTCGCACGCCCTGAGGCGTCGAGGGCCCGTCGCGCGGCACGATGGTGCCGTGACCGCACGGAGCACCACGTGAGCAGCCACCTCCCCCGTCTCGGCGGGCACGGAGGCGGCTGGGTCGCGCTGCAGTTCGGCCTGCTCGCCGTCGCGCTCGCGCTCGGCCTCACCGACCTGTCCGGCTGGGGCGACACCTGGGGCAACGGCCTGCGCTACGTCGGCATGCTGCTCGTCTCGGCAGCCGTGGTGATCGCGGTGCTCGCCGCCGTCGGTCTCGGGTCCTCGCTGACCGCGATGCCGGAGCCGCGGGAGGGCGGACGGCTCCGCACCGACGGCGTGTACGGCGTCGTGCGCCACCCGATGTACCTGTCGCTGCTGACAGGAGTGCTCGGCTGGTCGCTGCTGTCGTCGCCACGCGTGCTGCTGGCGCTCGCCGCGCTCGCCGTCGTCCTGGACTTCAAGCGCCAGGTCGAGGAGCAGTGGCTCGCCGAGGCGTACCCCGAGTACCCGGCGTACCGGATGCAGGTGCGCTGGGCGCTCGTCCCCTACCTCCGCTGACGTACGCGAGTTACTGCCCATAGTGGGGCGTCGGGTGCGCCAATAGCCCCACTGTGGGCAGTAACTCGGGGCCTGTCACGGCTCGGCTTCGAGCCACTCGTTGGCGGTGGGCTCGCTGGGTACGACGCTTCCCGCCTCGGCCCAGCCCTCCTCGATCGCGGCCATCGCCTCGTCGACCGACGACGTCCACACGAGCTGGGCGGCGGCGACGTCCCGTACGAACCCGGCCTCGACCAGACCGCTCACGAGCTCGGCGAGCGGGTGCAGGTCGCGCCACGGGTCGAGCACCACGATCGGCTTGTCGTGCAGGCGCAGCGACCGAGCGACCCAGATCTCGAGCAGCTCCTCGAGCGTGCCGATGCCGCCGGGGAGGGTCAGGAACGCGTCGGCGCGACGGTCCATCTCGCCCTTCCGCTCGCGCATGTCGTCGGTGACGACGAGCTCGTCGGCGCCGTGGTCGGCGACCTCCATCTCCACGAGCGCGCGCGGGATGACGCCGATGGTGTGCGCGCCGCCTGCGCGGGCAGCGCGGGCCACGGCACCCATGGAGCTCACAGATCCACCGCCGCTCACCAGGGTCCAGCCTCGGCGCGCGAGCGCGAAGCCGACCTCGGCGGCGAGGACCTTGTAGCGCTCGTCGATGTTCTCGCTCGACGCGCAGAACACGGCGACTGCCGGCATCTCAGGCCTCCACGGGGGGCTCGACGTGGTGGGCGCCGTTTCCGGTGTGCCCGTGGATCTCCTGAGCGTCGAGGATGATCCGCACGACCTCGTCGAGATCGTCGGTGAGGTGCACCAGCGCGAGGTCCTGCGACGACACACGACCGGTGGCGAGCATCGTGTCGCGCAGCCAGTCGATGAGCCCGCCCCAGTACGCCGTACCCACGAGCACCACGGGGAAGGACGTGACCTTGCGCGTCTGCACGAGCGTGAGCGACTCGAAGAGCTCGTCGAGGGTGCCGAAGCCGCCGGGGAAGACGACGAACGCCTGCGCGTACTTCACGAACATCGTCTTGCGCGCGAAGAAGTAGCGGAAGTTCACCCCGAGGTCGACGTACTGGTTCATGCCCTGCTCGAACGGCAGCTCGATGCCGAGCCCGACCGACGTGCCGTCTGCCTCGCACGCGCCCTTGTTCGCCGCTTCCATGATCCCCGGGCCGCCGCCGGTGATGATCGCGAAGCCGGCGCCGACGAGCTTGGCCGCGATGTCGTGCGCCTGCTGGTACTCGGGCTCGTCGGGCTTGGTGCGCGCCGAGCCGAAGATGCTCACCGCCGGGCCGAGCCCGGCGAGCGCCCCGAAGCCCTCAACGAACTCGGCCTGGATGCGCAGGACCCGCCACGGGTCGGTGTGGACCCAGTCGCTCTCGCCCTGGCTGTCGAGCAGGCGCTGGTCGGTGGTGGTCTGCGGCACCTGCGAGCGGCGCAGCGTCACGGGGCCCTTGGTGCGGGTCGGGCCGTGCGGGGTGCCGTCGGTCGGCGGGGGAAGCTCACCGGGCGACGCTAACCCGTCGCGGCCGTTCCCGGGCGCCCCGCGCCGGGCTGGGGCGCCTGCGGGCGTGAACTCCGCGTGAACTCCGCCACGGTCACCGGACGTCGGCTTGCGGGTCGGGTTGTTGTGTGTTCAACTATCCGTAGACGTTGAACGATCAACTATTCGCTCAGGAGGCTCCCATGTCCGACGCCGTCAAGGTCGCGGTCATCTACTACTCGTCCACCGGTTCGGTGCACACCATGGCCGCGCGCGCCGCGCAGGCCGCCGAGAAGGCCGGCGCCGAGGTGCGCCTGGTGAAGGTCCCCGAGCTCGCCCCCGCCGAGGCCATCGCCTCCAACGAGGCCTGGGCCGCCCACGCCGCCGCGACCGCCGACGTCCCCGTCGCGACCGCTGACGACATCGACTGGGCCGACGTCGTGCTCTTCGGCACGCCGACCCGCTACGGCAACATCGCCGCCCAGCTCAAGCAGTACCTCGACACGCTCGGCGGCCTCTGGGCCCAGGGCAAGCTCGCCAACAAGGTCTACGCGGGCTTCGTCTCGACCGGCACCAAGCGCGGTGGCCAGGAGACCACGCTGCTCGCGCTCTACAACTCGGTCTACCACTTCGGCGGCATCATCGTGCCCCCGGGCTACACCGACCCGGCCGTGAAGTTCAACGACGGCAACCCCTACGGCGTCTCGCACGTGTCGTTCAACGGCGCCGCTGCCCCTGCCGACGAGGAGTTCGCGGCGCTCGACCACCTCGCCCAGCGCACGGTGGCCGTGGCCGGTCAGCTGAAGCGCGGCGCCGCCTGATCCAGGCGCCGCACCTGCACCACCTCACTGCCCCGACGGGCGGTCCGCTCCGGCGGGCCGCCCGTCGCCGTGTCCGGGAGCCTGCGCCGGTGCGCGGCGCTAGCGTCGGGCGCGCAGCACCGGGCTGCGGGGGGGGTGAGGGGCACATGGTCTGGTTCTCGCGCGTCGTGGCCGCGCTGGGGCTCGCGGTCGTCGCCTGGGCGTGCCTGACTGCCTGGCCGGCGATCGTGCACGGGCATCCGGCGTACGCCGTCCTGCTGGCACTGACGGTGGTCGTGGCGCTCGTGAGCCTCGTGCGCTCGCTGGGCGAGCCGCGCGAGCGCGGGGGATTCCGACGCTCCCTGCGCGTGGCAGTGCCCGTCCTGGGCGTCCTCTGGGTCGCGGCAATGTGGTGGCTGCGCCCGTTCAACGCCGTCGAGCCTGCGCTGGCCGCGATGCAGAGCGACGCGAAGGTCACCGTGACCGAGTCGATGACCGACATCGTGCTGACGCCCACATCAGGCTCCACCGGGGTCGGCGTCTTCTTCCAGCCGGGTGCGAAGGTCGAGGCCCGGGCGTACGCCGCGGTGCTGCGGCCCCTGGCCGAGGCGGGCCACCCGGTGGTCATCGCCAAGCAGCCTCTGTCGATCGCGTTCCTCGCGCTCGGCGCGTTCGACTCCGCCCGCGACGCTCACCCCGAGGTGACGCGGTGGGTCGTGGGCGGCCACTCCCTCGGCGGCACCGTCGCCGCGATCGAGGCGGAGTCGAGCACGACGGACCCGCGCGGTGTCGCGGCCGGGCTCCTGCTCTACGCGTCGTACCCGGCCACCGACATGAGCGACACGCTCGGCTCGTCGGTCCTCTCGGTGTCGGCGAGCCTCGACGGCCTCGCGACGCCGGCCGACATCGACGCCTCGAAGGCGAACCTCCCGCCGAACGCACAGTTCGTCGTGATCGACGGCGCGGTGCACGCGTTCTTCGGCGACTACGGGCCCCAGCCGGGCGACGGCACCCCGACCATCAGCCACGAGGACGCGCGCAGCCAGATCGTCGAGGCGAGCACGGCGTGGCTCGCGGGGCTCGCGCCCTAGCGGCGGTTGCGCTGCCGGGAGGCCCAGTACCCGAGGGTGAGGCACGCACCGACGAGAACGATGAAGCCGACCATGTAGACGATCGCGGTCACCGTGACGACGCCCTCGTTGCCGGGCGCGAAGAGCTCGTTGGGCAGCAGGAACGTGAGCACGAAGGCGGCGACGCCGCTGACGATGCACCCGCCGAGCAGCCACGGGTTCCAGGGCCTCGGCTCGGGGTCGTCCGGGTTGCGTCGGGAGAAGCTCACGGGCCGAGCCTCGCACGCCTGCACCGGCCGCGGCACCTCGCGGCTGGCCGGGGGAACCGGGATGCTGAGACGCGCGTCACAGCACCACGGGGCGTTGAGGGGAGCTCGACCATGACCAAGCAGCGCGGCTGGACCGTCGGGGCGCTCGTCGCCGTGATCGTGGGCATCGTCGTGGCGCTCGGCGTCTCCAACGGCTGGATCGGCGACGGCGACCCCGGTGCCGACGACACGACGTCCGGCGTCATCGTCCGGTACGACGGCCGCGACTACTGGGTCAGCGACTACGAGATCACGCCGACCGCCCTCGGCGAGACCCTCGCCACCGGTCTGCAGTTCCAGGACACGACGGCCGACGTCAAGGCGATCGAGGGCCAGGACCCGACCGTGACCGTCGCGGCCTACCTGCCACCGCTGTCCTCGTCCTCGCCGAAGGCGGGCTGGCGGCTCGTCTCGACCGACTCGGGCTACTGGACCGACTTGGCTCACGTGCAGGCCAACGCAGCCCTCTTCGTCAGCGCCCGCTGACGGCAGCCGCCCGCTGAGGCATGCGGTAGCTGCGTGGAGAACGGGCTGCCTGCGACGCGATCGGCGTACGGCTAGGCGGTGAGCCAGGCGCGCAGACCTCGTTCGACCGTTGCGAGGTCGGCGACCGGGCAGTACTCGCCCTGGCTGTGCGCGAGCGAGGGGTTGCCCGGCCCGAAGTTCACCGCCGGGACGCCGAGCGCGGTGAAGCGGGCGACGTCGGTCCAGCCGAACTTCGGGCTCGGCGCACCGCCGACCGCGGCGACGAAGGCTGCCGCGGCCGGGTGGCTGAGCCCCGGCAGGGCACCGTCGACCGTGTCGATCACGCTGACGTCGTACCCCTCGAAGACCTCGCGCACGTGCGCCTCGGCCTCGGCGCTCGTGCGGTTGGGCGCGAAGCGGTAGTTGACCGACACGACGCACTCGTCGGGGACGACGTTGCCGGCCACTCCCCCGCTGATGCCGACCGCGTTGAGGCCCTCGCGGTAGACGAGCCCGTCGATCTCGACCTGTCGCGGCACGTACGACGTGAGGCGGCGCAGCACGTCACCGGCGTCGTGGATCGCGTTGTGCCCCATCCAGCTGCGGGCGCTGTGCGCGCGCGTGCCCGTCGTACGGACCTCGACGCGCATCGTGCCCTGGCAGCCGGCCTCGACGACCGCGTTGCTCGGCTCCATGAGCACCGCGAAGTCGGCCGCGAGCAGCTCGGGGTGCGACTCGGCCACGATGCGCAGGCCGTTGAACTGGGAGTCGATCTCCTCGGCCTCGTAGAAGACCCAGGTGACGTCGCGCGTGGGGTCGGTGAGCGTGGCCGCGAGCTGCAACGAGATGGCGACGCCGCCCTTCATGTCGCAGGCCCCGAGGCCGTAGATGCGGTCCTCGCCGTCCTCGGTGCGACGCGACGAGGGGATGTTGCGGTTGGCGGGCACGGTGTCCAGGTGGCCGCCGATCACGACGCGCTCGGCGCGACCGAGGTCGGTGCGGGCGACGATCGTGTGGCCGATGCGCGTCAGCGCGAGGTGGGGGTACGCCGACAGCGCCCGCTCGACGGCGTCCGCGAGCACCTGCTCCTCGCGCGACTCGCTCGGCACGTCGATCAGCGCCTGCAGGAGGTCGGCGAGATCGGCGTGCAGGTCGAGGGCGTCGGTCACGCCGCGAGCCTAACGACTACGAGCACGACCAGCCCGCCCGTCCGCCCGTCCTTGGTGTTCCCCTGAGGGTCACGAAGTGCCCTTCACGGGCACTCCCGTGACCCCAACTCGGGGCGGGACGCGCCGTTGACCTCCCTGGACACCCGCCCCCGTCGTACGACGCATCATCTGCCGCGCGTCACGGACCGCGGATCCTCGGCGTCCACCGCCGCGCACGGGCTCGGTAGGTTGACCCGCATGACGCTGCTGACCTCCCCCGCCTCGGCCGTCGGCCTGGCGACGTACGCCGACGACACGCTGCTCGACGTCTGGTACCCGGCGCCCGCGCTGTCGGCGACGCCGACGGACGTGGCCGGGCTCGGCGACGTCACGCGCGTGGACGACGTCCGCGGCACCCGCACCGTCACGCTGACGACGTCCATCGCCGACCTGTCGGTGGCGCCGGTCGACGCCGCTGACGCGTGGCTGCGCCTGCACCTGCTCTCGCACCGCCTCGTGCAGCCGCGCACGATCGCGCTCGACGGCGTCTTCGGGCTCCTCACCAACGTCGCGTGGACCTCGCTCGGCCCGGTCGCGATCGACCGCCTCACCCAGGTGCAGGTCTCCGTACGCCGCGGTGGCGGCTACCTCACGGTCTTCGGCGTCGACAAGTTCCCGCGGATGGTCGACTACGTCGTGCCGTCCGGCGTACGCATCGCCGACGCCGACCGCGTGCGCCTCGGCGCGCACCTCGCACCCGGCACGACCGTCATGCACGAGGGCTTCGTGAACTTCAACGCCGGCACGCTCGGCGCCTCCATGGTCGAGGGCCGCATCTCCGCAGGGGTCGTCGTCGGCGACGGGTCCGACGTCGGCGGCGGCGCCTCGATCATGGGCACGCTGTCGGGCGGCGGCACCGAGGTGATCACGATCGGCGAGCGCTGCCTCATCGGCGCGAACGCGGGCGTCGGCATCTCGCTCGGCGACGACTGCGTGGTCGAGGCCGGCTGCTACGTCACCGGCGGCTCGAAGATCACGTTGCCCGACGGTGCGGTGGCCAAGGGCCGCGACCTGTCGGGCGCGCACGGCCTGCAGTTCTGGCGCAACAGCGTGACCGGTGCGCTCGAGGCTCGTCAGCGCGAGGGCGCCTGGGGCTCGCTCAACGAGCACCTCCACGCCAACGACTGAGCACGAGGGCACCCCGGCGAGCCCGACCAAGATCACGATTCCGGGCACGATCCGTGCAGTTCAACTGCACTTTCCTTCCCTAAGGGAAGCAACCGGCAGTTGGACTGCACGCGCGCTGCCCAGATGTCCCGCCGTACGGCGAGTTGTGGGCGCTGGGAGTCCCTTGACGGGCGCTTCGTGACCCTCAGGGGCGAAAGCCGACCGGGTTAGCGGGACTCGAGGGGGACGTACGACCGCTGGGGCTCGCCGACGTAGACCTGGCGGGGGCGGCCGATCTTGGTGGTCGGGTCCTCGATCATCTCGCGCCACTGGGCGATCCAGCCGGGCAGGCGGCCGAGGGCGAACATGACCGTGAACATCCGCGTCGGGAAGCCCATGGCCTTGTAGATGAGGCCCGTGTAGAAGTCGACGTTCGGGTAGAGCTTGCGCGAGATGAAGAAGTCGTCGGCGAGGGCGACCTCCTCGAGGCGCAGCGCGATGTCGAGCAGCGGGTCGTTGATGCCGAGCGTCTCGAACACCTCGTGCGCGGCGTTCTTGATGATCGTCGCGCGCGGGTCGTAGTTCTTGTACACGCGGTGCCCGAAGCCCATGAGCTTCACGCCGTCCTCGCGGTTCTTCACCTGGCGGATGAAGGTGTTCACGCCGCCGCCGCTGCGGTGGATGTTCGACAGCATCTCGAGCACGGCCTGGTTGGCGCCGCCGTGCAGCGGGCCGAACAGCGCGTTGATGCCGGCCGACACCGACGCGAAGAGGTTCGCGTGCGACGAGCCGACGAGGCGCACGGTCGACGTCGAGCAGTTCTGCTCGTGGTCCGCGTGCAGGATCAGCAGCAGGTCGAGGGCCTTGGACAGGACCGGGTCGACCTCGTAGTCCTCCGCCGGCACGCCGAACGTCATGCGCAGGAAGTTGTCGTTGAGCGACAGGTTGTTGTCGGGGTAGAGGTACGGCTGCCCGACCGACTTCTTGTACGCGTACGCCGCGATCGTCGGCACCTTGGCGAGGAGGCGGATGGTCGAGATCTCGACCTGCTCCTTGTCGAAGGGGTCGAGCGAGTCCTGGTAGAACGTCGACAGCGCCGACACCGCGGACGACAGCACCGGCATCGGGTGCGCGTCGCGCGGGAACCCGTCGAAGAACCGACGGAGGTCCTCGTGCAGCATCGTGTGGCGCTTGACGTTGTTCTCGAAGTCCGAGAGCTCGGTCGCCGACGGCAGGTGGCCGTAGATGAGCAGGTAGGACGTCTCGAGGAACGTCGACTGCGCCGCCAGCTGCTCGATCGGGTAGCCGCGGTAGCGCAGGATCCCCTCGTCGCCGTCGATGAACGTGATGGCGGACGAGCACGACGCGGTGTTGAGGAACCCGCCGTCGAGCGCGACCGCACCCGTGGTGCTCATCAGCTTCGAGATGTCGAGGCCGTCGTTGCCGTCGGTCGCCGGCACGCGAGCGAGCGGGCAGCTCGCCCCCGGGGTAGGCGAGGGTCACGTCGGACATCGGTCCTCCTGCACGTCGGGAGAGTCAGCAGGCGCGCCTCGTGAGCGCTCCCGTTGCCCGAACTCTACGGAGCCGCCCTCCCCGAGTCTCCGTGACCCTGCGCACAGGCCCGCGACAGCGGGCGCCACGGAGGCGGTGCCCGGCTCAGCCCGCAAGCGTCGCCCTCCGATCGCAACCCGCAGCGGCCTGCGCTCTGGCACGCTGGCCCCGACGCGCGACGGGGGTCGCGCCGAAGGGGGTTCGCCATGGCTGTCTCCGAACGCGCCCAGATCCCGACTCCGGCCCAGCGCCGAGCCGCAGCGCTCGAGACCTCCCGCTCCAACCTCACGCTGCTCGTTCTGGTGCTGTCGGTCGTAGCGGCGATCGCGCTGTCCCTGGCCGTGACGACAGGCAGTGGCAGCTCGGAGGGCGGCGGCACGTCGCTCGCGCCCGGCCTGTTCGGGGTGATCGCGCTGTTCTGCGTCTGCTTCGCCGCCGCTGCGGGCGGCGCGGCGTTCGTGCTGTCGGCGCTGCGCGACGCCGCCCTGGCCGAGGGCTGACGCGGTGACCGTCACCGGCCGGTCCGACACCACGAGCGCTCGAACCTCAGCGCTCGAGAAGGCCTGCTCCCGCACCCTGGGGCTCTTCGTCGGCGCTGCCACGGTCGTGGCGTTCCTCAGCCTCGCCGTCTACCTGGAGCTCGACGCCTCTTCAGGCGGAGCCGTCTCGCTGGTCGTCCTGCTCTGGCTGGGTGGAGCCGCTCTCGTGGCGACCGCGGCCCTCACTGCCCAGCTCGTCCTCGGCGGCCTGCGCGAGGCCGCCTACGCCGAGGATCTCGACGCCGAACGTCGTCGCCGCGAGGCCCCCTCAGGCTGAGAGGCGCTCGACCGCTGCGTCGATGCGCTCGTCGGTCTCGGTGAGGGCGATGCGCACGTGCTGCTTCCCGGCCACGCCGTAGAACTCCCCCGGCGCCACGAGGATGCCGCGCTCCGACAGCCATCGGACGGTGTCCCAGCAGTCCTCACCGCGCGTCGACCAGAGGTAGAGCCCCGCCTCGGAGTGCTCGATCGTGAAGCCCGCACCCTCGAGCGCCCGCCGCAGCCGTGCGCGTCGGGCGCCGTACCGCGCCCGCTGCTCGGCCACGTGCGCGTCGTCGTCCAGCGCCGCGATCGAGGCGTCCTGGACCGGCCCCGGCACCATGAGCCCCATGTGCTTGCGCGCCTCGAGCAGCGAGCCGACGATCGCCTCGTCGCCGAGCACGAAGCCCTCGCGGTAGCCGGCGAGGTTCGACCGCTTCGACAGCGAGTGGACGGCGAGGACGCCCTCGAGCGAGCCGCCGTTCACGCGCGGGTCGAGGATCGAGACGGGCTCGGCGTCCCACCCGAGCTCGAAGTAGCACTCGTCGCTGGCGACGACCGCCCCGCGCGAGCGGGCCCACTCCACGACCTTCGCGAGGTGCTCGACCCCGAGCACACGGCCCGTCGGGTTGCTCGGCGAGTTCAGCCACACCAACGAGACTCGCTCGGGCCCGAGCGCGACCGTGGAGTCCGACACCACGATGCGGCTGCCGGAGATGCGGGCACCGATGTCGTACGTCGGGTACGCGATCTCGGGGATCACGACCGTGTCGTCCGCGTCGAGCCCGAGCAGCAGCGGCAGCAGGGACACGAGCTCCTTGGAGCCCACGGTCGGCAGCACGTTGGTGTGGTCGAGGTCGGCGTGCAGCGTGCGTCCGGCCCAACCGCAGATCGCGTCGCGCAGTGCCGGCGTGCCCCAGTTGGTGGGATATCCGGGCCAGTCGCTCGCGGCGGCCAGGGCCTCCTGGACGACGGCCGGCACCGGGTCGACCGGCGTACCGACCGACAGGTTCACGAGCCCGCCCTGGTGCGCCCGCGCGACCTCGGCGTACGGCGCGAGCTTGTCCCACGGGAAGTCGGGCAGCCGGTCGGCCAGGCGGGTCATGCGGTTCCTCACAGACGGGTGGACGTGCGACGCGCCGCCGCCCGGGGGGCGACGGCGCGACGGACGTGCGGGTGGAGCGGGGGCGTCAGTGGCCCTCGTGCTCCTGCGGCTCGAGCGCCGAGACGATCGCGGCGTCCTTGGCGATCAGGCCGTGCTTGGCGGCGCCGCCCGGCGAGCCGAGCTCGTCGAAGAACTCCGCGTTCGCCGCGGTGTAGTCCTTCCACTGATCCGGGACGTCGTCCTCGTAGAAGATCGCCTCCACGGGGCAGACGGGCTCGCAGGCACCGCAGTCGACGCACTCGTCGGGGTGGATGTAGAGCATCCGGTCGCCCTCGTAGATGCAGTCGACGGGGCACTCCTCGACGCACGCCTTGTCCTTGAGGTCGACGCAGGGCTGCGCGATGACGTAGGTCATGTGTTCCGGATCCTTCCGATCCACGTGCAACTGTTCGGAAGCTTCGGGCGCCACGGTAGCGGCGGACGGGCCCGCTTAGTATCCCGACCCACCGAACCATGTCCGCGAAGGGGTTGCACTATGGCGTCCCGCGACGAGCACGCGCGCCCCTCCGGCGGCCGCCCGGCCGCGCTGCTCGCGGTGCGGATCACCCCGGCGGACGTCGGCCGCCGCGTCACCGTCCGGCACCGCACCGACGACGGGATGCTCACCGACGTCGTCGGCGTGCTGCGGTCCTGGGCCGGCGGCACGCTGCTCGTGGAGCGCCGGACAGGTGCGCTGGCAGAGGTGCCCGAGGGGGACGTCGTGGCCGCCAAGGTGGTCGCGCCCGAGGTCTCGGCCGAGGCCGTGCAGCGGGTGGCGCAGGCCGGCTGGCCGCCGTTCGAGACCGCCGCGCTCGGCGAGTGGGAGCTGCGCGCCTCGGGCGGCCTCACCGGCCGCGCCAACTCGGTGCGGGTGGTCGGCGACCCCGGAGTGCCGCTCGACGAGGCGCTCGCACGCGTGGTCGCCTGGTACGGCGAGCGCGCGCTGCCGCCGATCCTGCAGCTGCCCGAGCCGAGCCGCTGGGACGACGACCTGGAGCGCCTCGGGTGGGCGGCGGCGCGGCGCACCACCGTCCGCACGGTCGTCACCTCCGACCTCGTGTCCGCGGCGGGCGACCTCCCGGCCGACGTGCGAGCCGAGCTGCACGACCGATCCGAGCGCCGAGGTGCTGGCGCTCGTCGAGCCGTCGCTGGATCCGGACGGCCTCGCCCGCATCCTCACCGCGCCGGCCGAGCGGGCGTTCGTCGCCCTGCGCGAGGCGGACGGCGGTCTCGTCGCGGCCGGTCGCGCGAGCACCGCGGCGTCCCCGGTGGGCCGGTGGGCGGGGATCACGAGCGTGGCCGTGGCGGAGCCTGCGCGCCGGCGCGGCCTCGGCACGGCGGTGATGGGCGAGCTGGGCAGGTGGGCCGCGGCTGCGGGCGCGGGCACGACGTACCTCCAGGTGATGGCCGCCAACGCGCCGGCCATCGCCCTCTACGAGCGGCTCGGATTCACGCTGCACCACGCCTACTGCTACCGCTCCCCCGGCCCGATCTCCCCCCGCTGACACCCCCACGCTCAACCTGATCAATCCGTCGGCGGTCTCAAGCGGCTGTTGCACCGAGGACCTCGGTGAGGGCCTCGCGGGGAGTCTTCCAGTCCAGGGTCATGCGCGGTCGGGTGTTGAGGCTGGGGGCGACGGCGTCGCAGTCGGCCTGGGTCAGTCCGCGCATGTCGGCGCCCTTGGGCCAGTACTGACGCAGCAGCCCGTTGGTGTTCTCGTTGCTGCCTCGTTGCCAGGGTGAGTGCGGGTCGGCGAAGTAGATGTCGATGTCCGCTTCGATGGCGATCGCCGCGTGCTGGGCCATCTCCTTGCCCCGGTCCCAGGTCAGGGTCTTGCGGATCTGGTCGGGCAGTGAGGCGATCAGCGGGGTGAGGACCTCTTGGAGGTCGATCGCCTTGTGGGTGTCGGGCAGCGGAGCGAGCAGCACGAACCTGGTCGACCGCTCGACCAGAGTGATCACAGCGCCCTTGCCGATCCCGCCCATCAGCAGGTCGCCCTCCCAATGGCCCGGAACGGCACGGTCAGCGGCCTCAGCCGGCCGAGCGCTGATCGGGATGGTGCCGACCAGCTTGCCGCGGGTCTCCTTACGTCCCTGCGGCTTGCGGCTGGTCCGCCCGGTGCGCAGATGCTTGGCCAGCTCGCGGCGAAGCTCGCCGCGAGCCTGCACGAACAGTGACCGATAGATCGTCTCGTGGCTCACCCTCATACCGTCCTGGTCGGGATAGAGCTCGGGCAACCGCTGGGCAATCTGCTGCGGGGACCAGTTCGCCTGAAGCAGCCCCGACACCACCAGCCCCAGGTCCCCGGCGAGCTTGAAACCCTTCGGCCGCCGAGCCGACTCCGTGGCCCGGGCCTGAGCGACCCAGGCGTGATAGACCGCAGAGCGTCCTCGGGTCCCGCGGCGCGCCGACCCCGCCGGATGCTTGGGCCTGCGATTGGGGCGCGACCCAGAGCCTTGCGACAACTCACGCGCCACGGTGGTGCGGTGCTTGCCCACCAGTTCGGCGATCTGCGGCACAGACAACCCCTGCCGCATGGCCCGCTCGATCACCCCACGGTCGTGCTCGGTCAACCTCGCTCCAGGCATCCCAACCTCCAAGCTGCACAAGACCACGTGCAACTACCAGTTGAGAACGCCGTCGTTTCCCGGCCCCGGAAGCGACGGATTGATCAGTGTGAGCGAGTGGGACACGCCGGGGGCTGTGACGTGCCGATCTCCGCAAGGTGGGTCACGATCGGCACATGAGTGCTGCCTCGCGCGAGCGCTTCGCCGACGTCGTCCGCCTGGGCGGCGCCGCGGGCGACCCGGACGACGTGCGCCTCGACCTCGCCCTGCTGCTGATCTCCGCCGAGGCCCTGCCGGACGACGTCTCCGGCGACACCCTGGAGACCCTGCTCATGCGCGGCGTCTCAGACCTCGACGCCCTCGCCGAGGAGGTGCCGACGGACGGCCGCGACGACCAGCGCCTGCGCAGCGTGCTCGGCGGCTTCAGCGGCGAGTCCTCGGACTACGCCCGGCTCGAGTCGAGCCTGCTCACCGACGTCCTGAAGCGGCGTCGCGGCCTGCCGATCCTGCTGTCGAGCGTGTGGACCGAGGTGGCCCGCCGCGTCGACGTGCCGGCGTACGGCGTCGGGCTCCCCGGCCACTTCGTCGTGGGCGTCGGCGACCCCGACGGCAACCGCGTGCTCGTCGATCCGTTCGAGGGTGGCCGGCTGCTGCCCTACGACACCGCCCGCTCGATCGCCGAGCGAACCGGGCGCTCGCTGCGGCCCGAGCACCTGCGGCCGCACGACCCGATCGACACCCTCGACCGCGTGCTGACCAACATCCGCGCGTGGGCGAGCACGCCCGAGCGCGCATGGCACCGGCTCTGGGCGGTCGAGCTCGCGCTCCTGCTGCCGCGCCACGACCTCGGGCTGCGCCGCGAGCACGGCGAGGCGCTGATCAGCGTGGGTCGGTACTCCGAGGCCTCACGCGTGCTCGAGGAGTACGCCGAGACCGTGGAGGGCCCGATGCCGCTCGAGGCCGAGCACGCCCGCCGCGTCGCCCGCCAGGCCCGCTCGCGCCTCAACTAGCGTGACGCGCACGCCAAGCTGGACACACGAGGGGGACCAGTGATCGGGACGCCGCCCACCATGCCGGCTCTCCGCGAGGTGGACGGCGTGCGCGCCCTCCACCTCGACGGCACGGGCGTGACGACCGTGACGCTGTGGATCGGTGCAGGTCTGGTCGACGAGACGTTCCGTTCCACGGGACTGGCTCACCTCGCGGAGCACGTGGTGATGCGCGCCCTGGGTCGAAGCACCGTGATGCACAACGCCACCACGTGGCCTGGGATGACGGAGATCTGGGTCCGCGGGCCGGCTGCCCAGGTAGCCGAGGCCATGGCGCGGATCTGCGAGGGCATCCGAGACGCGGCACGCGGGCTCGACCCGTCCACGGTCGCGGACGAGACACGCATCCTCGTGGCCGAGGGCGCGCCGGCATCCACCCTCTTCCACCCGCTCTACGAGCGGTACGGCCTGAGTGGCCCGGGGCTCCTCGCGATTCCGCCTGTCGCACCGCAGACGCTGACGGCTGACGACGTCGCACGGTGGGTGTCCTCGTACTACGTGGCCTCGAACGTGGTCGTCACGGTTCTGGGTCCTTGGCCTGACAGCCTCCACCTGGAACTGCCCACCGGCGTAGCAGCGCCCCGCGCGGAGGCGGTACCCCTCCCGGGCAGGACGTTGCCCGCCCAGTTGTCGCTCCCTGGATACCCGGGCGTCGCACTTCAGTGGCTCCGCCCGAGGGCAGAGGGTCACAGCGCGTTCGACCGCATCGTTGCCGACCGTCTCCACACCCGCCTGCGCACCGAGCTGGGCCAGTCGTACTCCGTGACCCTCGAGACTCTCCCCGTCGATCGTCGGGATGTCGCGGTGACGATCGGGCTCGACTGCGCCCCGGGGGCCGAGGGCGAGGTGGCGCAGCAGTCGATCGCGGAAGCTTCTGCAACTGGCTGACGAAGGTCCCGATCCTGAGGACCTCGAGCACGACGCAGCGACCCTCGAGACGCTTCTCCTCGATCCCGAGTTCGGCGGCGCCATCCTCGCCACGGAGGCAGCTCGGCTCATCGAGCCGTTCGCGGACCCCCTGACCGGCCACACGCCACGTGATGCCGCCTTGCTGCCGACATCGATCCGCGCGCTGACGCAGCGCGTCGCACGGGAGAAGCTACCGGCGTGCGGTCGAGACCCTGGTAGTCGTCCACGGGGCCGGCGCGCCTATCGCCGCCCCGGCACGTCTCGTGGATCTGCCCTCAGTGCCTGATTGCGTCCAGGGGGCGATCGAGGGAACGCCCCTAGGACGGAGGCTCTTCCGGGGAGTGCGACGCGGCGTGCGCATCGTGTGGAACCCCACAACCCTGGCGATCGGGTCCGGCACGACGTGGCACGTCGTCGCGATCGGGGACGTCGTCGGGCTGGGTGTGGCGGGATCGGCACGACAGGTGGTCTCGCGCAGCGGTTGCTCCATCGACGTCGACCCCCGCCACTTCCGCGGAACAGACGCGCTTGTCGCCCACCTCGACCAGCGCATCGACGCCGCCCTTCGTTTCCCCGATGACCGCGGGCCGACCCCCGTTCGGCACGGATAAGTCGTCTCATCATTCGGAAAGTTCTGTCCCGAATAGTGGTACTCGCTGCATGCTGCTCCCATGAGCGCACAGCAGTGGGATGCAGCCGGGTACGACGCCGAGTTCTCCTTCGTCACGTCGTACGGCGACGTGCTGCTCGACCTGCTCGCCGCGCAGCCCGGTGAGCGCATCCTCGACATCGGCTGCGGCACAGGGCATCAGGCAGCCGCCCTGGCTGCCGCGGGAGCCGAGGTGGCCGGCATCGACGCCGATGCGGCGATGCTCGAGATCGCGCGCCGCGACCACCCCGAGGTGCGGTTCGAGCAGGTCGACGCGCAGGACGGTGCCACCCTCGCGGCGACAGTCGGCGACGGCTACGACGCCGTGCTCTCCAACGCTGCGCTGCACTGGATGCCGCGACAGGACGACGTCGTCGCCGGGATCGCCGGCGTGCTCCGCCCAGGCGGGCGGCTCGTGGTCGAGATGGGCGGTGCCGGCAACGTCGCGCGGACGACGGCCGCGATCCGTGCGGGGCGCGTGGCGGTGGGCCTGCCCCCTGAGGTGCCGAGCAGCTGGACCTTCCCCTCGCCCGGCGAGCAGGCGTCACGGCTCGAGCGACACGGCTTCACCGTGCGCAGCGTCGCGCTGATCGACCGGCCGACACCGCTGGCGGACGGCGTCACGACCTCCGGCTGGGCGGCGATGTTCGGCGCACGGCTCGTGCAGGACGTGCCCGCGGACCGCCGTGCGGACTTCGACGCCGCCGTCGACGCGCACGCCCGCACCCTCGACCTCGACGGCCCCGAGGGCTGGTGGGCCGACTACACGCGGCTGCGCTTCACGGCCGTCCTCACCTAGTGGTGCGACCGGGCCGGACGACGATCAGGTGGCGGACGGAGACGGGGACTTGGACGTCGACGGCTTGGGCGTCGGCGACTTGGAGCCCGAGCCGGACGGCGACGGAGACGGCGACGGGGTCGGCTTGTCCTTCGGATCGGTGCCGCAGATCACGGTCGGCGAGGGGCGGTAGCGGGTGGTGATCTTCTCCCGCTTGACCTCCTTGCCGTCCTTGATGAAGACGCGGAACACGTCGATCGTGAAGCCCTGCTGGCCGCCCTGCGCGCGGCACGTGGGCGACGGGTCGTAGAGGGTGTCGAACGGCACGATGTTGCGCTTGGCGCTCGACACGGCCTGGATGTCGTCGTAGACCTTGGTGCCCCACATCGTGACCGTGAGGGACGTCCTGGTCATGATCGTGGTGATGTAGACGCCGTCCGGGGTGTCGTTCTTGAACTTCATGTCGAACGCGCCCCAGGCCACCGTGGCCTCGAGGCCGGCGCGGTAGCGCGGGATCCAGATCGAGTGGGCCTGGGTGTAGACGCGCTCGAGGCCGGAGTAGAACGCCGCCGACCAGGCTGTGGTCGCCGAGGCCGACACGCCGCCGCCCTGGTCCTCCTTGAACACGCCGCCAGGCCCGATGACGAAGCCCTTGGTGTAGCCGTTGGCGACGGTGCGCTCCTTGATCACCTTGTTGAGCGAGAACACCTCGCCCGGCTTCAGGAGCGTGCCGTTGATGTACTTGCCGGCCTGGCCGATGTTCTGGAAGCGGTAGGCGGCGTACGGGAAGTTCTGGGTGAACGAGCCGAGCTTCTCGACCACGTTGAGGGCCTTGGCCTGCTCGGTGGTGAGCTTGGGCTCGATCGTGCCGAGAGCGGGTGTGACCACCCGTGCGGCGGCGTCGGTGCTGCCCATGACGGCCGCGACGGCGGTCGCGAGATCGTCCGGGTTGATGCCGGTGCCCACCTTGGACGGGACGACGACGGGCTTGCCGCTCGAGACGTTCCAGGTGGCGTCGCGGCCGGGCTTCTCGACGGGCGCGAGCTCGTCCTCGATCGACGTCCGCAGGATCGCTCCGTCGAGCGAGCCGACGAGGTCGCCGCCCACCGGCGCGAAGGCCAGCGCGCGACCGATCGCCTCCGCGGGGATGTCCGCCGTGACCTTGCCGGCCTTGACCGTCACGGGTGCCGCGATGGCGGCCTTGGCGACGAGGAGGGCGGCGTCGGCCTTGTCCTGCGGGACCGACGGCGTGGTCTCGATCTCCGGCAGCGCGACGGTGTCGGTGGTCACGAGGTACGCGTCGGCGAGGGCCTGCGCGGCGGCGGGCTGGTCCATCGCGCGGCCGTTGGAGCCGTTGACGAGGACGGCCTCGGAGCCGCGCACCTCGATCGAGGGCTCGACGGGAGCGGAGTCGGAGTCGGCGGCGAGCTGCTTCACCGCGGCGTCGAGCGCACCCTGGTCGACACCGGTGACCGGCGTGATGGTGGGGCCGCCGGTGAACTGGGTGATGAGCGTGACGGGGTTCCAGATGCGGCCGGCGTAGCCGTCGACCGTCGCCGCGGCGTCGAAGGTGAGGCCGGCGTCGGCCGGGACGATGCTGACGCTGTCCTCGCCGATCGTGGCGTTGATGGGGTCGGTCGCGCGCGGACCGAGCTCGGTCTCCAGCTTCGCCGCCGCCTGCTCCTCGGAGAGGCCTCCTACCTCGACGCCCAGCACCTTGGCGCCGCGCGGCAGACCGTCGCCGCTGGCCGCCACGAGCGCGGCGTAGAACGCACCGACGAGCAGCACGGCGATGCCGCCCCACAGCAGGAGCCGCCGCCATCCGCCGGAGCGGTGCTCCGGCACGGTGGGGTCGGGGGCGATCGGGTCGGTCGTGGCAGTCACAGGTGAGTCCAAGGATCGTCGGCGTCGTCGTCCCGACCTTCGACCGAGCCGCGGACCGCGGCGTCCGGGAGGGTCGCGTGGCACGCGACGGGTACCCCCAGGGTAGAGGCTCCCCGGGGATGCTCTGTATTCCGAGAGATGCGACGCGCCGCCCCGCGGCACGGTTCCGTCCTACATGCGGGCAGAGTCACCCGGTCCTCACGCTGCGCGCACGGCCGCGCGGATTCCGGACGGTCAACGGCCGGAAGGGTCACCGAGCGTGCCGTATCCGCTGGCGAAGTACAGCAGCGGGCGGCCTTCCGGGCGGGCGAGATCGAGGCCGACGACGCGGCCGACCACGATGTCGTGGTCACCGGCGCGGTGGACCGCCTCGGTGACGCACTCGAGCGTCGCGAGGCAGCCGTCGAGCAGGAGCGCGCCGTTCTCGACAGAGCGGCGGGTGGGCGTCGTGTCGAACTGGCCGACGAGCGGGCGGCCGCTCGTGGCGAACCACGTCGCCCGTCCCCGCTGGCCCTCCTCGAGCACGCTGACGTTCCAGGCGCCGGCGTGCAGCACGGCCTCGTGGAAGCGCGACTCGGTCTCGACGCACACGAGCACGAGCGCGGGGTCGAGGGAGACCGACGCGAAGGAGTTCGCCGTCATCGCATGGTCGACGCCGTCCTGGACGCACGTCACCACCGTCACCCCGGTGGCGAACCTGCCCATGACCGTGCGGAAGTGGTCGGCCCGTACCGGGCCCGTGCCGATCTCCGCCGCGCTCATAAGGCAACCCTAACTTGTGCTGCGGCCGGTGGCCTGGCCGGCGGTCCTCAGACCCGGACGCCGGACAGGCGGGCGTGGTCGATGACGACGGCGGCCGGCGGTGCGACGAGCCGCAGCGTCGTGAGCGCCGACTCCCCGAACGCGTTCGGCGCCGAGCTCGACAGCGCGAGGACGCCGAGGAGCCGTCCGCCCGCTCGCAGCGGCATCGAGAGGAACGTCGCGAGGCCCGGGTTCTCGACCGTGTCCGCGTCCGCAGCGCCGAGGCGCCCGTGCGGGTCGGCGATCATCGGCAGCAGCTCGTGCGCGGCCGTGGGCACTCCGCTCGCCTGCTCGGCGGCCTGGGCGATCGCGTCGAGCATCTCGAGGTACTGCTGGTCGGTGACGTCGCGGGCGACCGAGACGTACGTCGCGTCCGGCGCCTCCCGGTGCGGGTCGAGCAGCAGGACGGCGGCGAGGTCGCAGTCGACGATCGCCTCCATCGCCTGCAGCACGGCCGCGACCGTCTCCTCGAACCCGTGCACGTCGGCCGCGATGGTCGTGACGTCCTGCGTCACCGACGCCTCGAACAGCTTGCGGTCGAGCAGGTCGCAGACGCGCGCGAGCACGTCGTCGTCGCTCAGCTCGATCGGGTCGGCCTTCATCGAGGGTCGGCCGCCACGCGCCCGCTCGGCGGTGAGGATCGCGCCGCGGACGGCGTCGACGAGCTCCGGGGCCTCGAAGTCCTTCGTGAGGAACCGCTCGGCACCTGCGCGGGCACCCCAGTAGCGGTCGCTCGCGGCGTTGAGCGAGGTGAGGAACAGCACCGGCATGTCCGCCGTCTGCCAGTCGTCCTTGAGCACGCGCGCGGCGACGTAGCCGGACACGCGCGGCATCTGGACGTCGAGGATCACGACGTCGGGCATCGTGCGGAAGACGGCCTGCACCGCCTCGACGCCGTCCTCGGCGAGGACCACCTCGAAGCCGGCGTCGCCGAGCACGCCCGCCACGATGCGTCGCAGGGTGGGGCTGTCGTCCGCCACTACCGCCGTGGGCTTCCCGTACGTCATGTCGTCGCCTTCCTCGTCCTTGTCGTCGCGGGTCCCGCCGTACGACCTGTGCTCCCCGTGCTGGTGGTGCTGGTCCCTGTCGCCATCGCGCTCACCGACCCACGAGCCGGCGCACGGTGTCGACCAGGGCGCGCTGGTCGAACTCCTTCTTGAGCAGGTACGCGTCCGCACCCGCATCGAGCCCTGCGCGCTTGTCGGCGTCGTCGCCGCGCGAGGTCATGATCACGACCGGGACGTTCTCCCAGCCGCGCGTCTTGCGGATCGTGCGGGTCAGCGTGAACCCGTCCATGCCCGGCATCTCGACGTCCGAGAGCACGAGGTCGACAGGGCCGCCCTGCAGCCGCGATGCGCCGTCGAGGCCGTCGACGGCGGTGACGACGTCGTACCCGGCGCCCTCGAGGATCGACCGCTGCAGCTCGCGGACGCCGAGCGAGTCCTCGACGACGAGCACCCTGGCGCGTCCCTCCCCCTCACGGGAGGGGCGTGGGGTGGGCTGCTCGTCGCCCGTCATGGTCGCCACGGCTGCGTGGTCCGCAGCGGCGGCGGAGCCGAGGGCGGAGGTGCCCGTCCAGCGGGCGGCCAGCTCGCGCAGGTCGACGAGCAGGAGCACCGAGCCGTCGTCGTCGATCGTGGCGCCGGCGGTTCCGGGCACGCGGCCGAGGAAGTCGCCGAGGCTCTTCACGACGACCTCCCGCTCGGACTCGACCTCGTCGACGGCCCAGGCCACCGACTCACCGGTGAGCCGGGCGACGACGGCCGCGCGCGGAGCGCGGGCGCCGACGACGCCGAGGACCTCGCCGAGGTCGGCGAGCGGCATCGTGGTGCTGGAGCCCTCGCGGGAGATGACCAGGGACCCGGCCACGTCGTGGACGGCGACGTCGCCGAGCGACAGCGTCTCGACGACGCCGGCGAGCGGCACGGCGTACCGCTCGGTGCCGCAGCGCACGAGCAGGCAGCGGGCGACGCCGAGCGTGACGGGGAGCGTGAGGACGAAGCGGGTGCCGGTGCCGAGCGCGCTGACGACCTCGATCGTGCCGCCCAGCTCCTGCACGGCGGTACGCACGACATCGAGGCCGACGCCGCGGCCCGAGGTCGTCGTCACGTCCTCGCGGGTGCTGAACCCTGCCTCGAACAGCACCTGGTGCAGCACCGAGCCCGCTGCGGTCGTGCCCTCGGGCAGGTAGCCGCGGCGTACGGCGACGTCACGGAGCAGGCCGTCATCGACGCCCACGCCGTCGTCCTCGACCTCGACGACCACGGACGAGCCGGCGTTGCGTGCGGTGAGCGTGACGGTGGCCCGGCGGGGCTTGCCCGTGGCTACGCGGACGTCGGGCGTCTCGCACCCGTGGTCGACCGCGTTCGTGACGAGGTGGCGCAGGGCGTCGGCGACGCCGTCGAGCACGCGCACGTCGAGCTCGACGTCCGCGCCGACGAGCACCAGCTCGACGTCCTTGCCGGAGGCGCCGGCGACCTCGCGGACGAGGGCGGGGAAGGCTGCGGCCACCCGGCGCACGGGCACCATCGCGAGGCCCATGGCTCCGTCGCGCACCCGGGCGAGGCGGTTGCCCGCGTCCTCGGTGCGCGAGCGCAGATCCCGCGTCGACGCGTGCAGGCGGTCGCTGACGCCGACCATCGCGGTGACGCAGTCGCCGAGCTCACCGGCGGCGGCACCGCGCAGCAGGGCGGCCCGCAGTGCCTTGACGAGGCCCTGGTGCTCGGCGAGGAGATCGGTGAGCTCACGGGTGTGGCGCTCGACCCGGCGCACGTCGAGCTCGGCCTCGCCCACGACGTCGAGCAGGCCGTGGACGCGGCGGGTCGGCACACGAACCTGGTCGCCGAGGCGCCCGCCCGCGACGGGCTGGTGCGCCTCCGCGTCGGCGTCGTGGTGCTCGGCGGCGTCGACCGCCTCGACGGCGGGCAGGCGCGGCACGTCGACGTGCTCGCGGCCGGCGATCGCGGCGTCGAGCGAGGCGAGGGCTTCCGCGCGGATGGCGGGCGGAACGGCCCAGTCCTCGCCAGGCACCCAGCGCGAGAGCAGCTCGGTCGTGACGAGCAGGAGGTCGATGATGTCGCGGCGCGCGGCGACCCGGCCGTCGCGCACGCGCGTGAGCAGGTCCTCGGCACGGTGGGCCAGCTCGACGACGTCGGACGCCCCGAACATCGTCGCGGAGCCCTTGAGCGTGTGCGCGTCGCGCATGAGCACGGTGGCGGCCTGACGCGGCTGGGCGGACCCCTCGAGCACGAGGAGCCCGTCACGCAGCGACGCGGAGCGCTCCGCCGCCTCGTGACGGAAGCTCGCCGCGAGCTCCGGGTTGTCCGACCAGGCCATGGGGACGCCTCACGCCACCCGGAAGCGCTGGATCGACTCGCGCAGCTCGGACGACAGCATGGTGAGCTGGGCGGCCGCCGCGGCGGACTGCTTGGAGCCGACGGCGTACTGGCGCGACACGTCCGACACCTGCGTCATCGCCGCGACCACCTGGTCGGACGCCGAGCGCTGCTGCTGGGTCGCGATCGAGATCTCCTTGGCCGCGGTGGTGGTCTCGTCGACCATGCCGGAGATGCGCTCGAGCGCCTCGACGACCTCGCGGGCGAGCTCGGCGCCGGCGTGGACCTCCTTGCTGCCGTCCTCGGTGGCGAGGATGGTCGCGTGGGTCTCGGTCTGGATCTGGGCCACGATCGCCTGGATCTGCCCGGCCGACTCCTGCGAGCGCTCGGCGAGCTTGCGCACCTCGGTGGCGACGACGGCGAAGCCGCGGCCGTGCTCGCCGGCACGCGCGGCCTCGATGGCGGCGTTGAGCGCGAGCAGGTTGGTCTGGTCGGCGAGGTCGTCGATCACCTCGAGGATCCGGCCGATCTCCTGGCTCTTCTCCCCCAGCGACAGCGCGCGGGTGGCGATGGAGTCCACGCGGTCGGCGATCTGGTCCATGGAGTACACCGACGCGGCGACGGCCTGACGGCCCTCCTCCGCGTGGCGCAGGGTCTCGGCGGCGTACCGGGCGACGGCCTCGGCGGTGTCGGCGATCTGCGCGGCGGTGGCCGCGAGCTCCTCGATGGTCGAGGTGGTCTCGGCGACGGCGGACGACTGCTGCGTGGCGCTGGCCGCGTGCTCCTCGGCGTTGGCGAGCAGCTCGGTGGCGCTGGCGGCGATCTGCTCGCCACCGCTGCGCACCTGCTCCACGAGCGTGGCGAGGTTCTCGAGCGCCTCGTTGACCGAGGTCGACAGCACCGCGACGGTGTCGATGTCGCCGCCTTCACCCTCTGCGAGCGCTGCGACGTCGATACGGGCGGACAGGTCGCCGGCGGCGGCGCGCTCGAGCTGCTCGGTGAGCGCGTCGACGCGGGCCGACAGCTCGCTGCGCTCACGCGACGACCGGCTGCCGAAAGCGAGGACCGCCTCGACGAGCTGGCCGCCGATGAGCGTCATCGCCGGCAGGGCGACGAGCGCAAGGAGGCCGAGCGGGAGGGCCGAGCCGGTCCAGGTGCCGGTCACGGTGCCGGTGAACGCGACGCTCGCCGAGAGCAGCAGCGCGAACAGAGGCAGGGTCCAGCGCGAGAACAGCAGCGAGGCGAAGAGGACGTTGACGGCGAGCAGCACCGAGGCGGAGCCGAGCAGGCCGCCGGAGGCCACAGCCAGGCCGGTGATGTAGACGACGTTGGTGACGAGCAGGACGCGACCCACCTTGAGGGCCTGGTCGAGCACGGCTCCCGAGCGGTGGGCGCGCCAGGCGAGGTACGACGTGAGCCCGGCGAGGGCCGCGCCGAAGCCCGTCCACGCCCAGGTCTGCACCAGGTCGACCGATGCGGCGGGCACGAACTGCAGCGTCAGGTACGCCGAGACGAGGCCGAGGACGACGCACCCCCAGGTGGCGACGCCCGCGATGACCGCGATGCGCTTGCTGAACTCCACGACTGCTCCCGCACTACGCCGCGCGAGACCCCCCACGGGTCCCTACGTGGTTGTCGGCAGCCCTGGCGTCACCTGAAGGGGTCAACGGGGTCGGGATGCGTGACCGCGGGCGAGGCCCAGCACGGCCTGCGCGTCGAGCACGGCCACCGGCCCGGTGGCCGACCCGTCGTCCGCGAGGCCCACGACGAGGTCCGAGGCCTCCGACGCGAGCGTGAGCGGCGCCCGCTCGTGGTCGTCGGGCACCTCGATCAGGCCCAGGACCTGGTCGGCCACGATGCCGACCTCGACGTCGTCCGAGCGCACCACGACGACGCGGGCGCTGGAGGCCAGCGGGGTCGCCGCGATGCCGAGCAGCGGCCTCAGGTCGGCCACGGGGAGCACGTGGCCCCGCCAGTTGCCCACGCCGAGCAGCCAGGACGGTCCGGCAGGGACGCGCGTGAGGCCCGGCACGGGTACGACCTCGACCACGTGCGCGGCACCCACGGCGTACCGGCCCGCACCCAGGCGCACGACGACGTGCTCGTGCCCGACGACGGCGTCCACGTCGACGACGTCGTCGTCGAACCAGGTCGGCGCCGGGTCGGCGGGGTGAAGGCTCACACGTCCGTCATCGGACGTCGGCGGCGTCCCCTGTAGGGGGAACGGGGTCGCCGAAGCCCTCGAAGGGGCCCGCGAGGCGGCCGCCGCGCTCCTCGGCCATGAGCTCGGCGTGGCCCTCGGGCAGCCGCCAGACCAGTGCGAGGAGGCCGAGGACGAAAGCCAGGCCGAGGTACCAGTAGCTGCGAGGGACGTCGGGCAGCAGGACGTCGCCGCCAGGGGCGACGAGCAGGACGACCGCCGAGGCCACGAACCAGCCAGCCAGCAGGACACCGGCGGTCGGACGCGAGCCCGTGCTCCAGAGGGTGGCCCGCACCGCGACGCCGAGCGAGACGGCCATGAGGACGAGACCCCAGGGCAGCATCACCGAGCCCACGGGCGTGCGGGCGGCCGACACGACCGAGCCGACGAGGCCCAGCAGGACGCCGAGGAACCCCATGAGCACGACCGTGGTGGGGTTCGCCCGGGACGTCGTCACATGTCGAGGGTAACCGCGGCCTCCGTGCGGACAGCAGCGGCACGGACGTCGACGACGGTGTCGGCCTCGGCCTTGGCCGCCGACGCTGCCTCGAGGATGTCGGTGATCTCCCGGCCGATGAGCTCGTGGCGCTCGACGAGCGCGTCGCGCAGCGCCTCGACGAGGTGACGGTTCTCGTTCAGGAGGGCGAGCGTGTACGCCTTCTGCGCCTGCAGCAGCTTCTCGACCCGCGCGCGTCCCTCGGCGTCGCCGAGCACCTTGCCGACCAGGTTGGTGTCGCTGAGGGCCGAGCCCTGCACGGCGGCGTAGGAGATCAGCGTGTCGGTCATGCCGGCGGAGCCGATCATCTGCGCGGCCACGTTGGTCGCGTAGAGCAGGTCGCCCGCCGGTCCGGTGCTGATGTCGTCGAAGAAGAGCTCCTCGGCCGCCTGACCGCCCATGGCGATCTGCATGAGCGCGATCATCTCCGAGCGAGAGCGCGTGAAGACGTCCTCGGCGTCGCCATGAGCGAGCATGCCCAGGGCGTCCTTGCGCTTGATGATCGTGAGCACCTCGAGGCGGCGCTGCGGCGCGGTGAGCCAGGCGGCGACCGCGTGGCCGGCCTCGTGCGTCGCGATGAGGCGCTGCTCGTGCGGGGTGTAGGCGACGGGCTGCCCCATGCCCACCTCCTCGACGAGCCGTGCGCGCTCGACGTCGGCGCGGTTCATCTCCTGCACCCCGCGGCGCAGCGCGTTGACCAGGCCCTCGTCGAAGAGGTGCTCGATCATCACCGGCGTGTAGCCCTGGGTCACCGAGGCGAGACCGTCGCGGATCTCCTCCTCGTCGAGCTCGGCCGTGTGCGACTTGCGGGAGAGGAAGAAGTCGATGAGCTCGCGGCGGCCGGCCTTGCCCGGTGCCTCGAAGCTGAGGCGGCGGTCGAAGCGGCCGGGGCGCAGCAGGGCCGGGTCGAGGTTGTCGGCGCGGTTGGTTGCGGCGATGACGAGCACGTTCGTGGTCGGCGGCACCGGGCGCTTGAACTGACGGGTGGGCGGCAGGAACAGGTTGATCTTGTCGACGAACCACGACTGCAGCTTCTGGAAGCCCGTCGGGTCGTCGAACGACTGCATCTGCACGAGGAGCTCGTTGACGACGCCGCCGACGCCCTCGCTCTGCATCGAGGCGTTGCGCACGACGTTGCCGCCCCCGGCCGCGGACACGATCGACAGCGACTGGGCGGCGCCGGCGTACTGCCCGGGGAGCCCGTCGAGGCCGCCGCAGCACAGCGCGGCGTTGGAGCGGGTCATGGGCATGGGGGTCATGGAGAGGCCGCCGCGCGCCATCGCGATCGCGTCGATCTCCTCGATGAAGCCGATGGCGCCGCCCTCCTGGCGCGCGGCCTTGCGCAGCGCCTTGAAGTACGAGCGGATCTTGCGCGCGGTGGCGCCGTAGTACATCGACTGGAAGGACGTCGCCGACACGAACAGGAACGGGACGCCGGCCTCGCGAGCCATGGCCTTGGCGAGGTAGGTCTTGCCGGTGCCGGGCTGGCCCTCGAAGAGGAGGCCGCGGCGCGGGGTGCCGCCCATCTCGCTCGCGAACGCCTTGTGCGCGAGGAAGAGGTTGAGCGAGCGGACCACGTCCTCCTTGACGCCGTCGATGCCGATGACGTCGTCGAGGCGGGTCTCGATCTGCTCGGGGCGGTAGGTCACGTGCGGCGAGCGGCCGGCGCCGACGGTCGAGCCGATCAGCACCAGGATGAGAGCGAAGAAGAACAGGCCGGGCAGCAGCAGCATCGGGTCGATGGTCGGCAGCGTGATCGACAGGATGTCGAACGGCTCGCCGGAGGCGATGCGCGCCATGAGGTACATCGCCGGGATGGCGAGCACCGCGAAGAGCCCCCAGAGCCGACGACGGCGCGAGCGCTCGCGCGACTGACCGACGTCGCCGTCGCGTGCCGCGAGGCTGCCGGTGCCTGCCTCGCTGAGCATGGCCGTCGAGCTGGTGCGCCGCTTCGCCATGTGCACGACCCCTGTCTGGTCACCCGAGGAACGGGACGAGCCCCGATGCCGGGGCCGTGCACCCATCGTGAGCGACGCGGGGCTGATCTGCCGCACCCGCAGGCCCCGTCTCACCCGGGTGGAGTACCCCGGACGGCCGAAGCGCTACGCAGAGTGCGCGCGAGTTCTCGGATCGCGCAACGGGGTGACCCGGCGCCCTACAGGCCGGCGAAGAGGTCGGTCTCGTGGCCGGACTCGTCGAGCGGGCCGGGCGTGCCCTTCACGAGCCGGTAGTACTCACGTCCGAACGCTCGAGACCCGAGGTTGTTCGACAGCGCGAAGAAGCCGTCCTCGAGGCTGATCTGGGTGGCGTGAGCGGCCATCGCCGCGGTCTTGCGCTCGAGCCAGTCCTCGGCGTCGATCGTCGTCGTCACCAGGGCGTCGTCGCACGCGAACGGCATGTCGTCGGGGTCCATGGCCGCGAACCCTGTGGTCTCGCCCGCGGCGCGCAGCGCCTCGATGCCGGAGCGCACGATCGACTTCGGGAACGCCGTCCAGTAGACCTTCGCGATGTCCCACGCCTCGCCCAGGTCGGGGCGGAACGACGGCGCAGCGGCGAGCATCGCGCCGTACATCGCGACGCGGTGCGCCTGGATGTGGTCGGGGTGGCCGTATCCGCCGAAGTCGTCGTACGTGACGAGCACCTGCGGG
Organism: uncultured Actinomycetes bacterium; assembly: GCA_963843975.1. Classification (GTDB taxonomy): domain Bacteria; phylum Actinomycetota; class Actinomycetes; order S36-B12; family CAIYMF01; genus Longivirga. The sequence goes on from CAWJMG010000003.1 coordinate 2,014,035, forward strand.
CGCACCTCGCGGATCACCGCGACGAGGTCCGAGGCAGCAGCGAGGAGATCGGCCTGCCAGAAGCACGTGGGGTCGTCGTTGTCCGGCAGGCCCATCATCCCGGAGTCGCGGTACTTGCCGTCGCCGCCGAGCTGCCGGTGGTCGGTCACGCCGAGGGCCTTCATGGCGTCGGCGAGCTCGATCTTGCGGTGCTCCCCGAGGCTGTCCTCGCGGTCGGCCGCGCGGTGCGCGTGCTCCTCGAGGAGGATCTCGCCCTCCTCGCCCAGGGTGCAGGTGACGAGCGCGACGTGGGCGCCGGCATCGACGTACTTCGCCATGGTGGCGCCCGTGCCGATCGTCTCGTCGTCGGGGTGCGCGTGGACGAGCAGGAGGCGGTGGGCTGCTGCGGGAGAGGTCACGCGGGCGAGCCTAACCCGGGGCGTGCCGCCGCGGAGGCGGTGAAAGACTGCCCGGCATGACAACGCCGTCGTTCCCCCGGCACAGCGCCCTCACCCACCGCTTCAGCGCCGGGGCACCGCGCCTGTTCACCATCTCCCCCGACGGGCGCCGTGTGGTGTTCGTGCGCTCCGCGTCCGGCACCGACGTCGTCGGCCGGCTCTGGGTCCTCGACGTCGAGAGCGGTGCCGAGCGCCTGGCCGCCGACCCGACCGCGCTGCACGCGGGGGCCGAGGAGCTGTCGGTGGAGGAGCGGGCCCGCCGCGAGCGGATGCGCGAGGGCAACGCCGGCATCGTGGGCTACTCCACCGACGACGCCGTGACGCGCGCGGTCTTCGCGCTGTCGGGCGGCCTGTACGGCGGCTCCCTCGACGACGGCCGCATCCACGCCCTCGACGTGCCCGGCCCGGTGATCGACCCGCGGCTCTCGCCCGACGGCGCTCACGTCGCCTACGTGTCCGGCCGGTCGCTGCGTCTCGTGCGCTCCGACGGCACCGACGACCGTGCGCTCGCCGAGCCCTCGCACCCGCTCGAGACCTGCGGCCTCGCCGACTTCGCCGCGGCCGAGGAGCTCGACCGCTCGCGCGGCTTCTGGTGGTCACCTGCGTCCGACGCCGTGCTGGTCGAGCGCGTCGACGAGACACCGGTGAACGAGTGGTGGATCGCCGACCCGCTGCACCCCGACCAGCGCCCGCGTCCGCACCGCTACCCGGCGGCGGGCACACCCAACGCCCTCGTCTCGCTGGCCGTCGTGCGGCTCGACGGGTCGTCGGTCGACGTCGGGTGGGACACCGCGGCGTACGAGTACCTCGTCGACGTCTCGTGGACGTCGTACGGCGACCCGCTCATCGTCGTCTCCACGCGCGACCAGCGGCGGTTCGCGGTGCTCGCGGTCGACGTGGCGACCGGCGGGACCCGCATGGTCACCGAGATCACCGACGAGCAGTGGGTGGATGCCTCCCCCGGCGCGTTCCGATGGGCGCCGGACGGCCGGCTGCTGACGTTGCGCCCGGACCGCGCGAGCGACACCTACCGGCTGCACCTCGGCGACGACTGGCTGACGCCGGCGGGCATGCAGGTGCGCGGCGTCGCGGACGTCGACGCCGAGGGCATGCTGGTGTCCACCGCTCCCGACCCGCTGTCGTCCTCGCTCGTGAAGGTGGCGTGGGACGGGACGTCGACGGTCGTGGCCGACGGCCTCGCCTGGTGGGCCGGCCGGTCGTCGGGCGGCACCGACCTGCTGGTCGGTCGCACCCTCGAGAGCACGGCCACGACGTTCGAGATCCGCTCCGGCGGCAGGGTCCTCGCCGTCACGACGCACGCCGAGGTGCCGGGGGTGACGCCGAAGGTCGAGGTCATCGCCGCGGGCGACCTCGCGATCGTGACCGCGGTCCTGTGGCCGAGCGACCACGAGCCGGGTTCGCGGAAGCTGCCTGTCGTCCTCAGCCCGTACGGCGGCCCGCACCATGCCGAGGTGCTCGCGGCCGGGCTCGGGTTCGGCGAGGACCAGTGGCTCGCCGACCAGGGCTTCTGCGTCGTGGTCGCCGACGGTCGCGGAACCCCGGGCCGCGGCCCGGCCTGGGACCGGGCCGTGCACCACGACCTCACGGACGTCGTCCTCGCCGACCAGGTCACCGCGCTCGAGGCGGTGGCCGCGTGCTGGCCCGACGACGTCGACACCTCGCGCGTCGGCATCCGGGGGTGGTCGTTCGGCGGCTACCTGTCGGCCCTCGCCGTGCTCAAGCGCCCCGACGTCTTCCACGCCGCCGTGGCCGGCGCGCCGGTGACCGACATGCGCTTCTACGACACGGCGTACAGCGAGCGCTACCTCGGCAACCCCGCCGAGGATCCGGGCCCGTACGACGCGGGCAGCCTTCTGCCGCTCGCACCGCAGCTGACACGGCCGCTCATGATCATCCACGGCCTCACCGACGACAACGTCGTCGTGGCGCACACGCTCGCACTGTCGGGCGCGCTCACCGTGGCGGGGCGCCCGCACCAGGTGCTGCCGCTCTCGGGCGTCACGCACATGACGCCACAGGAGGAGGTCGCCGAGAACAAGCTGCTGCTCGAGCTCGACTTCCTCAAGCGCTCGCTCGGCGTCGACTGACCGTCGCAACGTACGAGGGCCCCGGCAGCGATGCGGTCGGGGCCCTCGTACGTGGTGGCTAGCGGATGTTGGTGCGCGGCGTCTCGTGGGCGCGGTGGACGAGGTCCTCGTTGCCCTCGCCGGCCGGGCCGAGGTCCTGCTCGGGGGCCTGCGGGCCGCGGATGACCTCGTCGGTGTGCACGAAGACGGGCTTGGCCTCCGGGAAGTGGCAGGCAATGGCGTGCCCCGGCGCCACCTCGCGGAACGCCGGCACCTCGACCTTGCACTGCTCCTGCGCCTTGTAGCAGCGGGTGTGGAACACACAGCCGGACGGCGGGTTGATCGGGCTGGGCAGGTCGCCGGTCAGCAGGATCCGCTCGCGACGCGTCTGGTTGTCCGGGTCGGGGATGGGCACGGCCGACAGCAGCGCGTGGGTGTACGGGTGCAGCGGCTTGGAGTAGAGGACGTCGCGGTCCGCGAGCTCCATGATCTTGCCGAGGTACATGACCGCCACGCGGTCGGCGATGTGCCGCACGACGGAGAGGTCGTGGGCCACGAAGATGTAGGCGATGCCGAACTCGCTCTGCAGGTCCTCGAGCAGGTTGACGACCTGGGCCTGGATCGAGACGTCGAGCGCGGACACGGGCTCGTCGGCCACGATGAGCTTGGGGCGCAGCGCGATCGCGCGGGCCACGCCGATGCGCTGGCGCTGACCGCCGGAGAACTCGTGCGGGTAGCGGTTGTAGTGCTCGGGGTTGAGACCGACGCGCTCGAGGAGCTCCTGCACCTTGGGCTTGATGTCCCTGTCGGCCAGCGTGCCCTGCACCCGGAACGGGGCGCCGACGATCGTGCCGATCGTGTGCCGCGGGTTCAGCGAGGAGTACGGGTCCTGGAAGATCATCTGGACTTCGCTGCGCATCGGGCGCATCTGGGACACCGAGTAGTTCGTGATGTCCTTGCCGTTGAAGATGATCTGGCCGGACGTCGGCTCGAGCAGCTTGGTGATCGTGCGCCCGGCGGTCGACTTGCCGCAGCCGGACTCGCCCACGACGCCGAGCGTCTCGCGCTCGCCGACGTCGAACGAGATGCCGTCGACGGCCTGCACCGCGCCCACCTGGCGCTGGAACACGATGCCCTGTGTGATGGGGAAGTGCTTCTTGAGGTCCCTGACCTGGAGCAGGGCGTCGTCGCGCAGCGCGATGGGCGCGTACGACTCGGTGCTCGGGGCGACGGTCACGGTGTCTCCTTCGGAGGCGGTGCAGGTACGAGGGCTTAGAGGGCCGGCTTGATCTCGTCGCGCCAGATCCTGTGACGCTCCTCGACCGGGATGTGGCAGCGCACGGAGTGGCCGGGGGTCGCCTCAAGGAGGTCGGGGCGGATGTCACGGCAGGCCGTGCCCTCGACGTGACCCTGGAATCGGCAGCGCGGGTTGAACACGCAGCCCTTGGGGAGGTTGATCAGCGACGGCGGGTTGCCGGGGATCGGGTCGAGGCGGCCCTTGCGGTCACGGTCGAGGCGCGGCATCGAGCCGAGGAGGCCCCAGGTGTAGGGCATCTCGGGCTGGTAGAACACGTCGCGCACCGCGGCCTGCTCGACGCAGCGTCCGCCGTACATCACGGTCACGTCGTCGGCGATCTCGGCGATCACGCCGAGGTCGTGCGTGATCAGGATGATCGCGGAGTTGTACTCCTTCTGCAGGTCGCGCATCAGGTCGAGGATCTGAGCCTGGACCGTGACGTCGAGCGCCGTGGTGGGCTCGTCCGCGATGAGCAGCTGCGGGTCGTTCACCAGCGCCATCGCGATCATCGCGCGCTGGCGCATGCCGCCGGAGAACTGGTGCGGGTAGTCGTCGACGCGGCGGTCCGGGTTGGGGATGCCGACGCGGTCGAGCATCTCGATGGCGCGCTTGCGCGCGTCCTGCTTCGAGACGTCGTTGTGGATGCGGTACGCCTCCACGATCTGCTCGCCCACCTTGTAGAACGGGTGCATCGAGGAGAGCGGGTCCTGGAAGATCATCGCGACCTTGTTGCCGCGCAGCGAGCGCATCTCGTCCGCGGACTTCTGGACGAGCTCCTCGCCGTCGAGCCAGATCTCCCCGGACACCTGGGCACGCGTGCCCTTGTGGAGGCCGAGGATGGCTTGGCTCGTGACGGACTTGCCCGAGCCGGACTCGCCGACGATGCCCATCGTCTTGCCGCGCTCGACGGAGAACGAGAGGCCGTCGACCGAGCGGACGAGTCCGTCGTCGGTGGGGAACGCGACGCGGAGGTCGCGCACCTCGAGGAAGTGCTTCGGCGGCCCGGAGGGGGCCGTGGCCGCGGTGTCTGCGATGAGGGTCACGGTGAGTCCTTGATCAGCTCAGGCGGACGCGCGGATCGACCACGCCGTAGAGGACGTCGACGACGATGTTGGCCACGACGATGAACAGGGCTGCCACGATCGTGACACCCATGATCACCGGCAGGTCCTGCTTGGCGATGGCGTCGATCGCGAGATAGCCGAGGCCGGGGAGGCTGAAGACCTTCTCGGTCAGGATCGCGCCGCCGAGCAGGGCGCCGACGTCGAGGCCGAAGATGGTGATGATCGGCGTGAGCGCCGCGCGCAGCGCGTGCTTGCTGATCACCTTCCGGCGCGAGAGGCCCTTGGCCACCGCGGTGCGGATGTAGTCCTCGGACATCGTGTCGAGCATGTTGGCGCGCGTGAGACGCGCGTAGAGAGCGGCGTAGAGGAACGCCAGGGCGACCCACGGGAGGATCAGCGCCTGGAACCAGAGGTACGGGTTCTCGGTGAACGGTGTCCACGACGGTGGTGGGAGGAACCGGACAGGCCCGTAGACGAAGACGTAGAGCAGCACCAGACCCGTGAAGTAGACCGGTAGCGAGACGCCGGCGAGCGCCGTGATCATCGCTATTCGGTCGACCAGCGTCCCTCGTTTGAGCGCCGACAGGATGCCGACGGACAGGCCGAAGATCAGCCAGAGGATCGCGGCGCCTAGAGCCAGCGACAGCGTGACCGGGAAGCGGTCCTTGATGAGGTCCCAGACCGGGGCCTGGTAGCGGAACGAGTAGCCGAAGCAGGGGGCGGGGCACGGGCGGGTGCCGTCAGCGGTGCCGTCGCTGAAGTCGCGGCCGACGACGATGCCCTTCATGTACTGGGCGTACTGCGTGACCAGCGGCTGGTCGAGGCCGAAGCTCTTCTCGATGGCAGCCACGAGCTCGGGCGTCGGGTTCTTGCCCACGTAGAGGTAGGCAGGACTCGAGCCGGTGATCTTCGGGCCGATCGAGAACAGGAAGAACGTCACGAGACTGACGATGAACAGCACGACCACAGCTCCGAGGAGCCGTCGGATGATGTACCGGAACATGTGCCCTCCGCAGGGTGTGGCCGACAGGAGTATCTCCTGCCGGCCACACCCGCGTGTTGATGTGGAGCTAACTGCTAACTAGGACGAGGTCACTTGCCGCCGGTACCGACGTTGACGTAGTCGTAGTAGTTGCCCACGCCACCGTTGAGGTAGATGTTCGTGAGGCGGGGGTTGCGGTAGTAGAAGGTCTTGTCGAACTGGACCGGCAGGTACACCGCGTTCGACATGACCTGCTGGTCGAGCTGAGTCGCGAGGTCCTTCGCCTTGGCGGCGTCGCCCTCCTTGGTCAGCTGGTCGAGCAGGTCGTTGACCTTCGGGTCGTTGAGCGACGGGTAGTTCGAGTTGCCCTCGGGGAGGATTGCGTTCCCGTTGGCGATCGACTGCCAGAAGCCGTAGGCGGTCGGGAAGTCAGCACCCCAACCGGCGACAGCAACACCGATCTTCTGGTCGATGATGTTCTTCGGCGAACCGATCCAGGTCGAGTAGTAGCTCGAACCGTCGTTCGGCGCGGAGCCGATCTTGATGCCGATGCGGCCGAGGTTCTGCTGCACCGAGGCGAACAGGTCCGGACCGACGCCGGAGTTCACGTACGCCATGTTGATGTTGAAGCCGTTCGGCTGGCCGCACTCGGCGAGCTTGGCCTTGGCACCCTCGATGTCGCCCGTGTTGTCAGCACCGCTGGGGTACGGGTTGAAGTTGGGGTCGTAGCCCGGAACGATCGGCGGGGTCATCGTGTTGGCGATGTCGCCACCGGTGTCGCCACCGCGGATCTTGCGGTAGTCCGCCTTGTTGAAGGCCAGGAAGATCGCCTCGCGGCAGGCCTTGTTCGTCAGCGGCTCGACGGTCTGCATCACCGCGATGTAGCGGGTGAAGCCCGTCACCGGGTTGTCGGCGTTGGCCTTCTTGGTGGCGTCCGCGAGGACAGTTGCACGGCTCTCGGGGAGCAGACCGCCGTCGGCGACGAGGTCGATGTCACCAGCGAGGACGCGCTTGTCGAGGTCGGCCGGCTCGCCCACGATCGTGAGGGTGACCTTGTCGACGAGCGGCGTACGGATGGTGTCCGTGGCCTGGTCCCAGTTGGTGTTGCGCGACCAGGTCGTGCCCTTGCTGGGCTCGAACGAGTCGATCTTGAAGGGGCCGGACGAGAACGGCTTCTTGCCGTAGTCGGCCTTCGTGTCCTTCGACGCCGGGACCGGAGCACCGGTCGGGAGCGCCATGAGGAAGTCGAAGTCCGCGAACGGCTTGTTCAGCTTGAACGTGATGGTCTTGTCGTCCGGCGTGGTGACCGAGGGAAGGTCGCCGTTCGGGTCCGCGTAGGGGCCCTTGTAGGTGCCGTCGTCAAGAAGGCTGGTGAAGTACGACGACGGGCCGCCGTTGATGACGTCGGTCGCGAACAGACGCTGGATCGCGTACTTCACGTCCTTGGACGTGATCGCGCTGCCGTCCTCCCACTTCACGCCGTCCTTCAGCGTGTAGGTCCACTCCGTCTTGTCGGCGTTCGAGGCGCCGGCGGCGGTCGCGAGGTCGGGAACGACAGCGGTGCCCTTCGCGCCCGGCTCGGGGGCGAAGCCCATGAGCGAGCGCGTGAACATGCGCTGGATGTCCCAGCAGTACGCGTAGTAGGTACGGGCAGGGTCGTACGAGTCGCAGTCAGAGCTGGCGCCGAGCTTCAGCGTGCCGCCCTTGACGTCTGACGGGTTGACCTTCGCGCTGACCGCAGCGTTGAAGCCGCTGGACGGGGCAGCAGTGTCGCTGCTTCCCGAACCGCCGCCACAGGCAGCGAGAACAAGCGCGGCGGCAGCGCCGACAGCCGCGATCGCAGTCGCGCGTCGAGTGTTCGCCATGAACGAATCCACCTTCTCCTCAGGGTGGTCACCGGGGCCGTCGGATGACGGTCTCGGGCTCCCCGGCCTCCCGCCGGGGAAGTTGTGGGGGGCGGTCTAGACCGCCCGGACCAAGGTCACTGGGTGCCCTTGGGGTCGAACGCGTCGCGCAGTCCGTCTCCGAAGAGGTTGAACGCGAGGACGCACAGGAAGATCGCCATGCCCGGCACGGCCATGTAGAAGGGCACGAGCTGGAAGGAGCTGATCGAGCTGGACAGCATCTGGCCCCAGGTGGGGGTCGGAGGCTGGAGGCCGACGCCGAGGAACGACAGCGCTGCCTCGGCGAGGATGTTGCTCGGGATGATCAGCGTCGAGTAGACGAGGATGATCGGGAGCAGGTTCGGCAGGAGCTCCTTGAACAGGATGCGGTTGGTCGGCGCGCCGATGCTCCGGGCGGCGTCGACGAACTCCTTCTCGCGCAGCGAGAGGACCTGTCCTCGGATGATGCGGCCGATATAGGGCCACCCGAAGAAGCCGATGACGAACGTGATGAACAGGACCTGGTAGATCACGTTCTCGCGGTACCAGTCGGTGAGGCCGACGATGACCAGCGCGGCGATCGAGAACAGCAGGACCGGGAACGCCAGCAGGATGTCCATGCTGCGGCTGATGAGCGTGTCGAGCCAGCCGCCGCGGAAGCCCGCGACGATGCCGGCGACGACGCCGAGGACGACCGTGAGGATCGTGGCGAGCAGCGCGATGATCAGCGAGTAGCGGGCGCCGTAGACGATGCGGGCGAAGATGTCGCGGCCGAGGCGGGGCTCCACGCCGAGCGGGTGCTCCCACGAGGCGCCGGCCCACGGACCCTTGGGGAAGCCCAGGTCGTCCAGCTGGTCGGTGTTCGTCGAGAACGGGTCGACGTTGAAGATCCGGCACAGGAGCGGCGCGAAGATCGCGATCAGGATGAAGATGATGATCATCGCGGCGCCGACGAGCGCGACCTTGTCCTGACGCAGCCGGCCCCAGGCGATCGCGCCGAGCGAGCGGCCCGCGATCTCGGGGGTCGCGTCGGCAACAGCCGGGGCCTCCGCGCTGGCGCGGGGGTCGGTGTCGAGAGGCACGGTCATGGAGAACCTGTTGCCTTCCTGTCTGGTTCCGGGAAGACCTGTCGTTCCCGAGGGCAGAGTGCGGACGATTGCCGGGGTGACCGGTTCATCCCCAACCCCTGGGACCTCGGGAAACCTATGTCATCCCAACGAACGGATGAAGCCACGCTCACCCCCGTGATCGGATCGTGACCGGACCGGTGCGGATCGGGACCATTCCGACATAACCGTGGCATCTGTCTGTGACGAACCGGCCCGCGAACGGCCCGGATCGTGACGTGCGTCACCGTATCGCCGCAGGTCGGCACGTGCGTCGGAACGAAGAAGAGCCCGCGACCGGGGTCGCGGGCTCTTCTCGGGTGTTCCGGGGGCTGCTCAGCCCTTCTTGGCGCGGGCTGCGGAGCGGCCGCGCTCGGTCTGGTCGAGGACGACCTTGCGGATGCGCACCGTGGAGGGGGTGACCTCCATGCACTCGTCCTCGCGGCAGAACTCGAGCGCCTGCTCCATCGACATCTGCTTGTGCGGGATGAGCGGCACGAGGACGTCCGAGGAGGACTGACGCATGTTCGTCAGCTTCTTCTCCTTGGTCGGGTTGACGTCCATGTCGTCCTGGCGCGAGTTCTCGCCGACGATCATGCCCTCGTAGACCTCGGTGCCCGGGCCGATGAACAGCGTGCCGCGCTCCTGGAGGTTGGCCAGGGCGAAGCCGGTGGTCGGGCCGCGGCGGTCGGCAACCAGCGAGCCCGTCGGGCGGGTGCGGAGCTCGCCGTGCCACGGCTCGTACTTGTGGAACACGTGGTGCAGGAGGCCAGTGCCGCGGGTCTCGGTCAGGAACTCGGTGCGGAAGCCGATGAGGCCGCGCGCGGGCACGACGTACTCCATGCGGACCCAGCCGGTGCCGTGGTTGACCATCTGCTCCATGCGGCCCTTGCGCAGGGCCATGAGCTGGGTGACGACGCCGAGGTAGTCCTCGGGGATGTCGACGGTCAGGGCCTCCATCGGCTCGTGGACCTTGCCGTCGACGAGCCTGGTGACGACCTGGGGCTTGCCGACGGTGAGCTCGAAGCCCTCGCGGCGCATGATCTCGACGAGGATCGCGAGCTGGAGCTCGCCGCGGCCCTGCACCTCCCAGGTGTCGGGGCGCTCGGTCGGGACCATCCGGATCGACACGTTGCCGACGAGCTCGGCCTCGAGGCGGTTCTTCACCAGGCGGGCGGTGAGCTTGTTGCCGCTCTGGCCGGCGAGCGGCGAGGTGTTGATGCCGATCGTCATGGAGATCGACGGCTCGTCGACCGTGATGAGCGGCAGCGGACGGGGGTCGTCGATGTCGGTGAGGGTCTCGCCGATCGTGATCTCCTCGATGCCGGCGATGGCGACGATCTCGCCGGGGCCGGCGGAGTCGGCCGGCACCCGCTCGAGAGCCTGGGTGATGAGGAGCTCGGCGATCTTCGCGCGGGTGATGGTGCCGTCGTGGCGCGCCCAGGCGACCTGCTGACCCTTCTTGAGCGTGCCGTTGTGGATGCGGCAGAGCGCGAGACGGCCGAGGTACGGCGAGGAGTCGAGGTTCGTGACGTGGGCCTGCAGCGGCATCTCGGGGTCGTAGTGCGGCGCGGGCACGGTGTCGAGGATCGTCCTGAAGAGCGGGATCAGGTTCTCGCTGTCCGGCATGCCGCCGTCCTCGGGACGGTTGAGCGAGGCGCGACCAGCCTTGGCGCTGGCGTACACGACCGGGAACTCGATCTGCTCGGCCGTGGCGTCGAGGTCGAAGAACAGCTCGTACGTCTCGTCGACGACCTCGGCGATGCGGGCGTCGGGACGGTCGACCTTGTTGACGACCAGGATGACGGGGAGGTTCTTCTGCAGCGCCTTGCGCAGCACGAAGCGGGTCTGCGGGAGCGGGCCCTCGCTGGCGTCGACGAGCAGGAGCACGGCGTCGACCATCTCGAGGCCGCGCTCGACCTCACCGCCGAAGTCGGCGTGACCGGGGGTGTCGATGATGTTGATGAGCACGCCGCCCTCGGGAGAACCGGGTCCGACGTACCGGACCGTCGTGTTCTTCGCGAGGATCGTGATGCCCTTCTCGCGCTCGAGGTCCATGGAGTCCATGACCCGCTCCTTCACGGAGCCCTCGTCGGCCTGGTGGGCGGTGAACGCACCCGACTGCCAGAGCATGGCGTCGACGAGCGTGGTCTTGCCGTGGTCGACGTGCGCGATGATCGCGACGTTGCGCAGATCGTGACGGACGGCAGGGCCGGGCGTGGACATGGGTGACCTCGGGGTCGAAGACGGGGAATCGGGCCCAGTCTACCGGCGCGAAGACCCTCCCCCGACCGCCCAGATCTGCCCCTTAGGGTCGAAAAGCGCCCTTCAAGGGCACTTTTCGACCCTAAGGGGCAGAAAAACTGCAGGGTGGTGTGCTGGTCGAAGCCTTCGGCGGTGGGCGCGTAGGCCACGCGTACGGCGCCGAGCGCTGAGAGATCGGCCACGTGGGTGCCGCCGCAGGGGATCACCGCGGGGCCGCCGGGGACGTCGCAGACCCAGCGCCGCCGGGCCGAGAGGGTCGGGTCGCCGTCGGTCTCGAGCCGGCTCACCGCGCCGTCCGCCACCCATGCGTCGAGCAGGGCGTGCGCGTCGCCCGCCACGTCGTCGAGGGCCCCCAGGAACGACGCGGAGTCGAACCCGGCCTTGCGCAGCGACTTGCCGCAGCGGTAGGCGTCGTAGGCCGCATCGGGCTCGATGCGCGACACCTGGATCGCGATCTGGTCGAGGAACGGGAACCCGCGCGAGTCTCGCCGCGGCGGCTCCTTGGTCCAGAACCGCGCGCTCGCCTCGTTGAGGGCCAGCGCCGCCAGGTGGCAGGCCGAGTGCCCCCGCGAGTACGACGTCCGCCGCGTCAGGTCGACCGCGAGCGCCACCGTCTCCCCCGGGCCCGGGACGTCCGAGCCCGCCTCGAGCAGGTGGACGACGACCCACGTGCGGCTGGGGTCGCCTCGGCGCACGTCGACCGCCTCGCCGAGCAGCAGCGCCCCCTCGTCGTCGATCGCACCCATGACGGAGTCGACGACGACCGTGCCGGCGAGAACGCCGGTGTCGCCCGGCTGGTCGGGCCAGCTGTGGTCGAGCGGGTGGAACGGCGTCCGGTCGACGACGACCGCCACCCGTCCGTCGTCCTGGACGTCGGCGCGCACCACGACGCCCGACCCCTCGACCGCGCCGGCCGGGAAGTCGACCCACGAGTCGATCCGCGCGGCCGCAGCAGCAGCGGGGGCGACGTCGGGTGCGAGCCACGCGACCTCGCCGAGCTCGCGCGGCCCCAGCCAGCGGAGGTCGTCGTGGGCGATGCCGGCGGCGGGGTCGCCCCGCTCGATCCGGGCGCGCAGCACCCGCAGCACCGATCGGTCGTCGAGCGGCCAGTCGCCGCCGTCGGGCCCCGCGACCGAGCCGACGACCTCGACGTCGACGGCGAGCTCCTCCCGGATCTCGCGCACGAGCGCATGAGCCGGGTCCTCCCCCGGCTCGACCTTGCCTCCGGGCAGCTCCCAGCCGCCTGCCAGCGCCTCGGGCCTCGACCGCCGCGCGGCGAGGATCCGGCCGCGGCTCTCGATCGCTGCGGCGACCACCACGCGGCGTCCGTCTGCGGTCACGTGAGTCGAGGCGTCGTCCATGCCGCGACTCTGCCAGAGGTGCCGGACGCAACCCGGGGAGGTGTCTCTCCCACCACGTCGTCCGCCGAGACTCCGCGTGCCGTTCAGCGGACGCTCGGGGCGTAGGTCACTCATCGTCGAGTGGCAGTAACCGGAGGTAACCATGCGTACGTCGAGCACTCGACGTCACCCGATCCGCGCGCTCGTCAGCACCGCCGCGGGAGCCGCGCTCGCGGTGACGGGCCTGGGAATCGGAGCGGCGCCCGCGACCGCTGCGCCCGCGCCGACGGGGACGGATCAGAACGTGATGCTCGCGATCGCGAACTACGGAGGCCCCGTGGGCATGACCGCGACCTTCCTCGAGACCGACACCGGGCTCGTCGTCTGCGGCGACGGGATCCTCGGCGGCGCGTGCAACTTCCTGTTCACCTCGGAGATCGGCGGCGTGGCCGACACGACCGAGCCCGGGCCGGCCTTCACCGCCCTCCCTCTCGCTCAAGGGTTCGGCAACGGCGCCTTCGGCGAGGTCTTCACCCCGACCATCAGCGGCAGCCTCACCGGGTTCACCATGAACCTGTCCTGCCTCGACCAGACGGCGTCCGGCATCTACGGCCTCGAGGCGGCCATCTTCGAGACCGACGAGGCCGGCCTGACCATCAACGTTCCTCCGCTGGCCGGCGGCCCCGTCGACCTCGCCGACTGCCCGACCGACACCACGTCGACCAACGACACGTGGACGCCTGCCAGCTTCGCGCCCATCACGCTCCCCGTGTCCGGCGCCGCGCTGATCGCCGGCCACCACTACGTCGTCCTGTTCGGCGGGTCGTTCGTCGGTGGCATCCAGCCTCCTGGGCTCACGACCACGCCCAACGCCCCGACATCGCTCACCGCGACCCCGGGGAACGCGAGGCTGACCGTCGGCTTCACCGCCCCGAGCGAGGACGGCGGCTCCGCCATCACCGACTACGAGTGGACGACGGACGACGGCGCCACCTGGCACAGCTCAGGTCGCACGACGAGCCCGCTCACGATCACAGGGCTCACCAACGCCACCGAGTACTCCGTGAAGGTCCGCGCGGTCAACGCCAACGGGAACGGCGTCGCGAGCGAGGCTGCCACCGGGACTCCGCAGGCCCCGCCCGCGCCCCCGGAGCCGCCGGTCTCCTCGACGGTCCGACCGGTCATCGCGACGTGGAAGGTGACGGCCGGCCACCAGAGCACGCTGCGTCTGCTGCGCTACTCCGGATCGCCGAAGGCGACGCTGACGACGTCCACCCCGACTGCCTGCTCGGTCAAGGGCTCCCTGGTCCTGTTCCACGTCGCCGGCACCTGTCACATCTCTGTCGTCCAGGGCGGCACTACCTGGAAGACGTTCACGGCCGAGGTCAGCACGACGGCAGGAGCGACCGGCATGGCGACCGCCGACCACGTCCGCTCGATCCCGTTCGCCCCCGAGTCGACGACGCTGTCGGACGCCGCCAAGGCCACGCTGCGCTCGATGGCCCCGGGGCTGAAGGCGGCGCACGCGGTGGTCGTCCACGGCTTCGCTGCCGGTGACCTGCGCAGCGGTCGCAACGCCTACACGTGGCGACTGACCGAGGACCGTGCCCAGGCGGTCGCGACGTACCTCCGGTCGCTGGGCGTCCGGGTCGTGCTCGCGCACGGCTTCAACACCTGGCTGCCGTTGGACGCGAAACGTCAGTTCGACGGCATCAACCGCCGCGCGGACGTCGCCTGGATCTGACGCACGTCGTCCACCCCGCGGCATTCGAGGCTGCGGGGTGGACGCCTGCCCGGACCGGTGCGACCGTGGAGGCATGGCCCGACTGCTCGACGCCGAGGAGATCAGCCGCCAGCTCGAGACCCTGCCCGGCTGGTACGGCGACGGCACCGCCCTGGGCCGCACCTACGAGCTCGCCGACTTCCCGACCGCGATCCGCGCGGTCGACGAGATCGCGCTGCTCGCCGAGGACATGGACCACCACCCCGACATCGACATCCGCTGGCGCACCCTGCACCTCACCCTCTCGACGCACAGCGCGGGCGGCACGACGCAGCTCGACATCGAGCTCGCGCACCAGATCCATGGCGTTCTCACCGGGCTCGGTGCGGCGTGATGGGCAGCCTCTGGGCGATGACGTTCCCGGCCCTCGTCGTGCTGCTCGTCGTGGCCGCGGTGATCGACGTCGCCGTGACGCGGCGCCGGCGGCGCAGGGGCGAGACGACCGCCCGCCCCAAGGTCGCGGCCGCCGGCTTCGACGTCCTCGGCCTCGCGCTGGCGCCATCCAGCCGTCACAAGAAGGAGCACGACGAGTTCCTGGAGGTCAAGCGCGAGGAGGACGGCGACGCCGCCCCTCCGCGCAGCACCGTCGACCTCGACTCCGGCGTCGCGCGGATCGTCCTGCCCCCGCGTCCGTGAACGGCGTGCGACACCTCGAGAACCGCCGGGCGCACTCGCAGGACTCCCACTAGGTTCGCCTCACCGCGGGACGAGCGGCGTCCTGCACGTACGGATGGGTGAGGTGCGATGAGCGACGAGGTGCGCCGGCACAAGTACACGCTCGACGAGGACGAGATGCCGACCACCTGGTACAACCTCGTGGCCGATCTGCCCAGCCCGCCCCCGCCCGCGCTGCACCCCGGCACCCTGCAGCCGGCCGGGCCCGAGGACTTCGCGCCGCTCTTCCCGATGGACCTGATCCTGCAGGAGGTCACGCAGGACCGGTACGTCGAGATCCCCGGCGGCGTCCTCGACGTCTACCGCCAGTGGAGGCCGTCCCCGCTGTTCCGCGCCCACCGCCTCGAGGAGGCGCTCGGCACGCCGGCGCGCATCTACTACAAGTACGAGGGCGTGTCGCCCGCCGGTTCGCACAAGACCAACACCTCGGTGCCGCAGGCCTACTACAACAAGAAGGCCGGCGTGAAGAAGCTCACGACGGAGACGGGCGCCGGCCAGTGGGGCACGGCCCTGGCGTTCGCGTGCGCCCTCTACGACATCGAGTGCGAGGTGTGGCAGGTCGGGTCGTCGTACGACAGCAAGCCTTATCGCCGCCTGATGATCGAGGCGTTCGGCGGCACGGTGCACCGCTCGCCGTCCGACCTCACCGGTGCTGGCCGGAAGTTCCTCGAGGACCCGGCGAACTTCTCTGGCTCGCTCGGCATCGCGATCTCCGAGGCCGTCGAGGTGGCCGCCGGCGACCCCGACACCCGCTACGCGCTGGGCAGCGTGCTCAACCACGTGCTGCTGCACCAGACGATCATCGGCGAGGAGGCGCTCCTGCAGATGGCGAAGGCGGGCGACACCCCCACGCACATCGTCGGCTGCACCGGCGGCGGCTCGAACTTCGGCGGGCTCTCGTTCCCGTTCCTGCGCGAGAAGCTCGCGGGCAAGATCTCGCCGCGCATCATCGCCGCCGAGCCGGCGTCCTGCCCGTCGCTCACGCACGGCGTGTACGCGTACGACTTCGGCGACACCGCCGGCATGACGCCACTCATGAAGATGCACACCCTCGGGCACGACTTCATCCCCGACCCGATCCACGCCGGCGGACTGCGCTACCACGGCATGTCGCCGCTCATCTCGCACGTGTACGAGCTCGGCCTCATGGAGGCAGAGGCTGTCCCGCAGACGGAGTGCTTCTCCGCCGCGGTGCAGTTCGCGCGCACCGAAGGCATCGTCCCCGCGCCCGAGCCGACCCACGCGCTCGCGCTCGCCATCCGCGAGGCGATGAAGGCGAAGGAGACCGGCGAGGAGACCGTCATCCTCACCGCGCTGTGCGGCCACGGCCACTTCGACCTCGCGGCGTACGACGACTACCTCAACGGCCGCATGGTCGACGAGGAGGTCAGCGAGGCGCGCTTCGCCGCGGGCCTGGCGACCATCCCCCCGGTGCCCGTCGGCTGACACCACCCCGACGAGAGGCCGTCCGGCGCACCCGCCGGGCGGCCTCTCGCGTCGCACTGCCACGCACCCGTCGCGGCCGGGTGACGAGGCACGGATTCACCCGGCGGCCAGGGGAACACCGGAGCTAGTGTGTGCGGACCGACATCGGGGGGACACCGACGGCGGTTGGACGGGGTGCGGCGACTGCCGCGAGCGAGGGGGAGCACACCGTGGACGCCGCGTTCTGGGTCCTGGCCATCGGAGGCCTGGCAGCCCTGCTGCTGGGCACGCTGTTCGACGGCGTCCTCGACCTCGGCAACCTCCTCCCCGACGCCGACTGGTTCTCCGTCCCGGCAATCGGCGGCTTCTGCGCCGTCCTCGGCTTCACGGGGATCCTCGCCACCTCGCTCGGCGTGCCCACCGCCGCGGCGCTGGGCATCGGGCTCGTCGCGGGGGCGCTCGCGTTCTACGCCGTGCTGCGCCTCACCCGCCTGCTCCGCCGGGACGACACCGAGGGCGCGACGTCGCGCGAGCAGCTCGTCGGCCTCACCGCCACGGTCGTGTCCGACGTCCCGGCCGACGGGTACGGCGAGGTCTCCGTGGTGCTGGCGGGCACCAGCTCGAAGTTCAGCGCCCGGTCGGAGGGGACGCCGATCCCGCGCGGCACGGACGTGCTCGTCCTCGAGGCGCTGTCGGACAGCGCGGTCCTCATCCGGGTGGTCTGAGCACACGCACGGCACGGCCACCGCGGCGCACGCCTCGGTGGGCACGACGGGGGTCCGCCGGACGGCGGCCACGCTCCACGAAGGGGAAGCACGATGCTGGATCTGTTCAACTCGACCGTGTTCTGGTCGGTCCTCGGGCTGATCGTCACGGTCATCGCGCTCGTGGCCTTCGTGCTGTCGCGCTACAAGGTCGCCGGCCCGAGCCAGGCCCTCATCGTGACGGGCCGCAAGGGCAAGACCAGCTCGGACCTCACCTCGCAGCGGGTCGTGATCGGCGGCGGACTGTTCGTCATCCCGGTCGTGCAGCAGGCCTCGATCCTCGACCTGTCGAGCCGACGCATCGAGGTCACCGTCACCGACGCGCCTGCCAAGAACGGCATCAAGCTCTCGATCCAGGGCGTCGCCATCGTCAAGGTCGGCTCGACCGACGAGGCCATCCGAGCGGCTGCTCAGCGCTTCACCGCCCAGCAGGGCGAGATCGCCGCGCAGACGACCGAGGTGCTCTCGGGTGCGCTGCGGTCGATCGTCGGCAACCTCACGGTCGAGGACATCATCAAGGACCGCATGCTCTTCGCCTCGCAGGTAGCCGAGCTCACCGAGCAGGCCCTCACCGGCCAGGGCCTGGTGCTCGACACGTTCCAGATCCAGGACGTCACCGACAACGGCACCTACCTCACCGACCTTGGTCGCCCCGAGGCCGCGCGCGTGCAGCAGAACGCGGCGATCGCCGAGGCGCAGGCGCGCCAGGCGGCCGAGCAGGCGCGCCTCGCCACCGAGCAGCAGATCCTGAACTCCACGCGCGAGTTCTCGCTGCAGCAGGCCGCGGTCAAGGCCGAGACCGACGCCGCCCAGGCGAACGCCGCTGCGGCCGGGCCCCTCGCCGAGGCCGACAAGCGCCAGCAGATCCTCAACGCGCAGGAGAAGGTCGCGGTGCAGCAGGCCGCGCTCACCGACCGCACGCTCGACACCGAGGTCCGCAAGCCCGCCGACGCCGCGCGCTACCGCGCCGAGCAGGAGGCCGAGGCCGAGCGGATCACCGCGATGAAGCGCGCGGAGGCGGCGAAGTTCAGCACCATCGCGCAGGCCGAGGCGAAGGCCGAGCAGGACCGACTCACCGGTGAGGGTGAGAAGCTGCGTCGTACCGCGCTCGCGGAGGCCGAGGCCATCGAGGGTGAGCGCCGCGGTGCGGCCGAGCGGGCCCAGCGCGAGGCGGTCGCCAAGGCCGTCCAGGCCGAGGGTGACGCCCAGGCGTCCGCGACGCTCGCGGTCGGCACGTCCGAGGCCGAGGCGATGACCAAGAAGGCCGACGCCTACGCCAAGTACAACCAGGCCGCCGTCCTCGAGATGGTCGTGGCCGCGCTGCCGCAGATCGCCAAGGAGATCGCGGCGCCGATGGCCGCGATCGACAACCTCACGGTGCTCTCGACCGAGGGTGCGGGCCACCTCAGCCGGCAGGTGACGAACACCTTCGCCCAGGTGCAGGAGATGCTGAAGGCGACGACCGGCGTCGACCTCGCCGCGCTCCTCCCCCAGGCCACGACCGCGCCGGAGCCGACGCCGGCTCCGGCGGCGAAGGCTGCAGCCCCGGCGAAGGCCGCGGTCGAGAAGGGCTCAACGGGCTCCTGACGACCACGCATGCGGGAGGGCGCCGAGCACCATTGATCGGCGCCCTCCCGCATGCCCGGGATCAGCGCGCGGCCTCGGGGATCAGGCTGAACGCACCCTCGTCCTCCTGCGCGTTGTGCAGCCGAAGGACGCCGTACAGGCCGTAGAGCGCACGCCTCAGCTCGACGACGTCGTCGGCCGTGACCGTGCCCTCGCCGATCTCCGACACGATGCGGTCGAGGCGGCTCACCTGGTGCTCGATCTCGGCGTGGGTGCGGCTGAGGCCGCCGGTGGGATCGAGCCCGCCGAGCGCCCGCGCGACGACGGGGAGCAGGAGCAGCTCCTCCTCCTGCTCGTGCGGCACGAGCTCTTGCTGGAGGCGGCGCACGAGGTCGCGCACCGCGCGGATGTCCTCGTCGTCGTCCGAGAGCGCGTCGGCGACGGCCGAGACGTCCTCGACCAGCGCGTGCAGCGCCTGGTGGTCGACGCGAAGCCTGGCCGCCACGGCCACGTCCTCAGCGCTCATCGAGACGGTGTGCACGGCCGTGGGCAGCAGGCCGGTCAGGGCGATGCCGATCGCGAGGACGTCGATACCCTCCTGCAGCAGAGCACCGCCTGTCGGCGCGAGCACGCCGAACGCTGCAGCCACCATCGCCACCGCCGACAGCGACATGCCGACCACGGCCGCGCGGTAGGCGATGCGGCGGGACCGCTGCGCGATCAGGATCGCGTCGGCGAGCGCGTCGATGCGGTCGACGGTGAGGACGACATCGGCTGCCTCGGACGACGCCGACGACCCGCGTGAGGCGAGCGCCACGCCCACGCCTGCCGCTGCGAGCGCGGGGGCGTCGTTGACGCCGTCTCCGACCATGATCGTGGAGCCGTGGCGGCCCTCGTCGGCCACCACACGCACCTTCGAGCCCGGGTCCTGCTCGGCGTAGACGGTGTCGACACCGACGAGCCGGCCGACCGTGTCGGCGATGTCCGACCGGTCGCCGCTCACGAGCACGACCCGGGCGATGCCGACCGAGCGCAGCGCGCGGACCATGCGCGGGGCGTCGGGCCGGATCGGGTCCTCGAGCACCAGGGCACCTGCCGGCACGCCGTCCGCGGAGACGAAGACCGTGAGCGAGCCGTCGAGCGACGCACGACGGCGTACCTGCCGCACCCACGTCGGGGCGGGCCCGTCGACGACCCACGTCTCCTTGCCCACGCGCACGGCGACGTCGTCGACGACGCCCTCGATGCCGTAGCCCGCGACCTCGTGCACGTCGCTGGGCTCGCTCAGCACCCCGCCGCGCGAGCGCGCGGAGGACACGACGGCGCCGGCGAGGACGTGCGGCGAGTACTGGTCGAGCGACGCCGCCAGCGAGACGACCCGCTCGACCGGCAGCGCGTCGCCGCAGACGACGTCGACCACGGTCGGCCGGCCGCGTGTGAGCGTGCCCGTCTTGTCGAACAGGAGCACGGTGCCGTTGGCCAGCTGCTCGAGAGCGGAGCCGCCCTTGACCACGACCCCGGCCCGCGCAGCGCGCGACAGCCCTGCCATGAGCGCGATCGGCGTCGCGAGGATCAGCGGGCAGGGGGTCGCGACGACCAGAACAGCGACGCCGCGGACGGCGTCGCCCGAGACCCACCACGCGGCACCCGCGACGACCAGCGCGATCGGCACGAAGTACGCCGCGAGCCGGTCGGCGAGGCGGACGAAGGGGGCTGTGTCCGCTGCGGCCTGCTCGACCATCCGCACGAGACCGGCGTACGTCGAGGTCGCAGAGGTCGCCGTCGCGACGAGCTCGACGGGCGACCCAGCGTTGACGACGCCGCTGCGCACGCCCTCGTCGACCGCACGTTCGACAGGGAGGGACTCACCCGACAGCGCGGACTCGTCGAAGACGCCCGCCGTAACCAGCCTGCCGTCGACCGGGGCGAGCTCGCCCGGGCCCACGATCACGCGGTCGCCGATCACGACGTCGGCGACGTCGATCGTGAGCACCTCGGCACCGCGCTTCACCCGCGCCGTGCGCGGGGCGCGGTCGACGAGGAGCGTCAGCTCGCGCGAGGCACGCGCCTGAGCGCTCGCCTCGAGGAGCTGCCCGGTCGCCAGCATCAGGGCGACGACGGCGGCCGCGAGGTACTCGCCCACGACGACCGCGCCGGCGAGCGCGAGCAGCGCGATGACGTCGACGCTCAGCTGGCGGTGCCGGACGGCGCGGACGGTCGCCACCAGCGAGAGCACGAAGCCCTGCGCGGTGGCGAGCAGGAAGAGGATGTCGGCCGGGGTCTCGCGGCCGACGAGCAGGAGGACCACGCCCGCTGCGAGGAGCAGCGCGCAGACGGCCAGCTGGAGCTGTTCACGCCGGGGCCCGGCGGTCCGCGTCGTGTGGCTCATGGCCACCACCTCGATCCGAGGACGCGCGAGCGACGCAGCAGCGCCCGTCTCCCTCCACCCTAGGCCGGTACCGGCCGGGTGGCCCGCGAAGCCGGCATTCCCCCGGTCACGTGGCAGCGCGTGCCCTGGTCGCTCCGGGGAGCGACCAGGCGTGCTCCGTGCCGGTCAGGCCTTCTTCACCACGCTGGACTTGAGCTGCATCTGGCCGAACCCGTCGACCCGGGCGTCGATGTCGTGGTCGCCGACGCCGTCGACGAGCCGGATGCCGCGCACCTTGGTGCCGACCTTGATCGTGCCTCCGCCGGCGCCCTTGACCTTGAGGTCCTTCACGACGACCACGTCATCGCCGTCCGAGAGCACGTTGCCGACCGCGTCGCGGATGACACGTGCGTCTCCGGTCGCCTCGCCGTCCGCCGAGGGGGACCACTCGTGGGCGCACTCGGGGCACACGAGGAGGGCGCCCATCTCGTAGGTGTGGACGCTGGAGCACTCGGGGCACGGGGGCAGCTGGTCGGGCATGCGCCCATCCAACCGCCTCGATGCCCGCGCACGGCGGCCGAGTGCCACGCGAGCAGGTCAGGGGACCCTCACCCTGCGTCCACGCGGGGGCCGGCGTCACCCGTACGGCGGTGCACACGGCGTACGCCGCAGCACGAAGACCTGGGAGAACGCGCCTCCTGAGCACGGATCGGGACCGGCTGAGCTTTCACCCCAATGGCGTATGAAAGTCGGCGATCCGCGGGCCGATACACGGTTGGGTTTCTCTGTCAGGAGGCCGACATGGCCAGCACGTCGCGGGTGAAGACCACCGGCACCGTCGGTGGCACCACCGCAGCTCGGCTCATGCGTGGCCGGGCCGGACACCGTTCCGGCCTCGCTCTCGGCGCCGTCGTCGCAGCAGGTGCGATGGCGTTCGCTCTCGGCGCTCCCGCCACCAGTGCGGTTGCCGCCACCAGCGCCCCGACCCTGCTCAGCGTGCAGGGTTCGGCGCTGTCCCCCGATGCCGCAGCGGCCTGGGTCACCTCACACGGTGGCGAGGTCCTCGCGGTCTACGACGTCGCCGACGCGCTGCTCGTGTCCCTGCCCGCGGGTCTCACCCCGCCTGCCGGGACCGTCTCCGTGCCCGACGTCGCGATGCACCTCACCGCCGCCCCCAGCGCCGCTGCTGCGACCGACGTGAAGGGTGCGACGTACCGCGCCTCGATCGGCGCATCGAGCACGGCGACCGGTGCCGGCGTGACCGTCGCCGTCGTCGACACCGGCGTCACCGACGTCGCAGACCTCGCCGGCCGTGTCACCCACGTCAACGTCAGCGGTGGTCCCGCCGGCGACGGACTGGGCCACGGCACCTTCATGGCCGGTCTCGTCGCTGGTGACGGATCGTCCTCGGACGGCACCTACACCGGTGTCGCCCCCGACGCCCGCATCCTCGACGTCCAGGTCGCGACGCCCGACGGCTCGACCTCGCTCTCCCGCGTCCTCGCGGGTCTGCAGGCCGTTCTCGACGCCAGCACGTCCGACCCCTCCGTCCGCGTCGTGAGCCTCGCGCTCTCGACCGGCAACCCGCTGCCCCCGTCGGCCGACCCGCTCTCGCGCGGCCTCGACCGCCTCTGGGCCAAGGGCCTCACCGTCGTCGTCTCGGCCGGTAACGACGGCCCCGCCGACGGAACCGTCACCTCCCCCGGCGCCGACCCCACCCTCATCACGGTGGGCGCTCTCGACGAGCACGGCACCTCGGCACGCGGTGACGACACCGTGGCCGCCTTCTCCGCCCGCGGCACCGAGTTCGGGGCCAGCAAGCCCGACCTCGTCGCTCCCGGCGTCTCGCTCGTGTCCACCCGCTCCGCGGGCAGCACGGCCGACGTCGAGAACCCCGCGTCGCGCGTCGGCGACGGCTACTTCACCGGCAGCGGCACGTCGATGAGCGAGGCCGTCACGGCCGGCGCGGCGGCAGTGCTCATCGGGACGCGCTCCGCCCTCACCCCCGACACGGTGAAGAAGCTGCTCACGAAGACCGCGTACGACCAGAAGAACCTGAGGAAGGCCGACGGCGCCGGTGACGGCGGCCTCGACCTCGCTGCTGCAGTCGCTGCCGCGCCCACGGCCAAGATCGTCAAGGTCAAGGGCTCGATCGCGAAGCTGGCCGACGACGCGTACGGCCCCGACCCGGCCGACGCCGCCGCCTGGCAGCAGTTCTCCGCCGCCTGGGCGGCCGGGGACCTCGACGCCGTCGCAGCGATCTGGGTGACGCTCTCCGAGCAGACCCGCCGCTGGGCAGCCACCGCGTTCGCCCTGTCCCTGGTGTCGAGCAACGCCGGCGCCGGAGACGAGGAGTTCGCCGCCATCGAGGCGCTCGCGCACCGCTGGTCCACCGAGTCGTGGAAGTCCCGCGACTGGGCGACCGACGCGTTCGTGGCGCACCGCTGGTCCGACGCCGACTGGGCAGCGCACCGCTGGTCGCTGGCCGACTGGGCGGCGCACCGCTGGTCCGACGCCGACTGGAGCGCGCACCGCTGGTCCCTCGAGGCCTGGGATGCGCACCGCTGGTCGACCGACGCCTGGGACGCGCACCGCTGGTCGTCCGAGGACTGGCTGGCCTTCGCCTGGGTCGCCCACCGCTGGAGCTCCGACACGTGGGCTGCCGACGCGTGGGACGAGCAGGCATGGTCGGCGCACCGCTGGTCGGCGCACCGCTGGAGCGACTACGCATGGGAGGCGCACCGCTGGTCCGCCCACCGCTGGTCCGTGGACGACTGGTCCGCGCACCGCTGGTCAGTGGACGCGTGGAGCGTCTGACATGTCCGACACGACCGCCCTCGGCCGCAGGCTCACCGTGCCTGCGGTCGTGGGCGGCGTGTGCCTCCTCGGCGCCCTGAGCCTCGCGCTCGCGGCCGCCGTCATCCCGTCCCTCGCCGAGCCCGGTGGCTCGGCGGACGTGCACCTCCCCCTCGCGATCCTCGCCTTCGTCGTCGCAGCCGCGGTCTCCGAGATCGTCTCGGTGCCGCTCATGCACGGCGCCGACAAGGAGGACCTGACGTTCTTCGAGATCGTCACGGTCGCCGGCATCCTCGTGCTCGACCCGAGCTGGGCCGTCGTCGCGCCGCTGGTGGGCCTCGCGATCGTGCAGATCGTGCTGCGCATTCCGGCGAAGAAGATCGCCTTCAACCTCGGCTCGTACGCTGCGGCGACCGTCGCGGCCGTCATCAGCTACCTCGCCATCAACGCCGGCGCCGAGCGGTTCTCGCTGCAGGGCGTCATCGCCCTCGTCGTGGCGATGTCGCTCTTCACCGTCGTCAACACGCTCCTCCTCGCCGCCGTCCTTCACGCGGCCGAGGGCATCAGCGTCCGCGCGTTCGTCGCGGACGTGTGGGGCCTGTCGCTGCTCATGACGATCGGCTCGATCGGCGTGGGCGCCGTCGCCGTCGCCATCGCCCCCGTGTCGGTGTGGCTGCTCCCCTTCACGCTGCTGCCGGCCATGGCCCTCTGGTACGCCTACCGCTCGACCTCGCAGCGGGCGGAGGAGCGCGAGCGCAACCGCTGGCTCGTCACGCTCTCCGGCACGCTCACCGCCGAGCACCCCATGCCCGAGCTGCTCGCCGACGCCTCGACCGCCATCCGGTCCGCGTTCGGCGCCGGCTCCGTCCTCGTCGTCCTCCCGGCCGACGACGACCTCACCACCATGTTCCCGGCCTCCGAGGGCGTCGTCCCCGTCCCGACAACGCGCCTGCCCGAGGGCTGGGGCTCGGCCGTCTCGATCGGCCTCGAGCTCGGCGAGGGTCGCCGCGGCACGCTGCTGCTCGGCGACGCCGCCGACGTCCGTCGCCCCTGGGCCATCAAGCAGACCGACGAGGCCGTGCTCACGACCGTCGCCGCGTCCCTCGGCAGCGCGATCCGTAGCGCAGAGCGCCACGCGGCTCTGGTCGAGGAGTCGAGCAAGCTCAAGGCCGTCGTCGAGAACGCCACCGACGGCATCGCCGTGCTCACCGGCACCGGCCGCGTGCGCCTGTGGAGCCCGGCGATGTCGCGCATCACCGGCATCCCCGAGGCGACCGCCACCTTCACCGTCCCCGGCGCGGACGTGCCCTCGGCGCTCTCCGCCATCGTCGCCAGCGCGATCGTCGGCGGCGTCGTCGCGGGCCAGGGCCCGGTCGAGGTCGAGCCGCGCTCGCTCACGATCACCCGGCCCGACGGCGAGACGCGCGACGTGACCGTCGCCGTCGTCCGCGCCCGCACCAACGCCGACGGCGAGCCCGTCGCGATCCTGACCCTGCACGACGTCACGTCGCAGGCCCGAGCCGACCGGCTCAAGAGCGACTTCGTCGCGACGATCTCGCACGAGCTGCGGACGCCGATCACGCCCATCAAGGGCTACGCGCAGCTGCTGCTCGCGCGGGGCGACGCCATGACGCCGGAGAAGCGCCGGTCGGCGTACGAGCTCATCGCCGACCGCGCCGACCACCTCGGCCGCCTGGTCGAGGACCTGCTCATGGCCTCGCGCGCGTCCGGCACCCTCGGCTCCAAGCTCGCGACCACCCCGCAGGGGCACGACCTGCGCACGATCGTCTCGGCCGCGGTCGAGTCCTTCCCGGCGCTCGCGGGACGCCTCGAGCTCGAGCAGCCCGAGACCGCCGTTCCCGTGTGGTGCGACTCGGTCCGCTCGGTGCAGATCCTGTCCAACCTCCTGTCGAACGCGATCAAGTACTCCCCCGAGGGCACACCGATAGCGGTGCGCGTCCCCGAGTCGGAGTTCGGCGACACCCACGCCGTCATCACCGTCACCGACAGCGGCTGCGGCCTCGCCGCCGGCGACACCGAGCGCGTGTTCGAGCGGTTCTACCGCGTCGAGGACTCGATGACGATGCGCACGAGCGGCAGCGGCCTCGGCCTCTACATCGCCCGCGAGCTCGCCATCGCCATGGGCGGCAGCCTCACCGTCGCCTCGCAGCCCGGCCAGGGCTCGACCTTCACCGTCCGCCTGCCCCGCACCGAAGCGGCCGCAGCGGCAGCAACACCGGCACCTGCACCAGCGCCCGCGCAGTCCGTCCCGTTCGCCCGCACCGCCTAGGAGTCATCATGAGCAGGATCCTGATCGTCGACGACGAGTTCTCCGTCCGCGCCCTGCTGCGTGACGTCCTCGAGCTCGAGGACTACGAGGTCGTCGAGGCCGAGGACGGCCCGGCAGCCCTGGCGGCCATGGCGGAGCAGCGACCCGACCTGGTGCTGCTCGACATCATGATGCCGGGCATGAGCGGCATCGACGTGCTCGCGCAGGTGCGCGCCGACGTGCGCCTGCACGACGTCCCCGTCGTCCTGCTCACCGCAGCGGGCGACGACGACACCACGTGGGCCGGCTGGACGACGGGCGCGAGCCTGTACCTCAACAAGCCGTTCGACCACATGAACCTGCTCGAGTGGATCGAGCGCCTGCTCGCCGAGAACAGCCCGGCACTGCAGAGCGCCTCGTAAGACCGAACGGGACCACGGCGCCAGAGGGCGCGCAGCCGGTTGCGGCTGCGCGCCCTCTGCCGTGCCCGGAGCTGTGCTCGACGCCTATCCGCGGTCGGGCGAGATCTGCATGACCACGGCCTTGGGCTCGGTGAAGAACTCCCGGCTGAAGGCGCCGCCCTCGCGGCCGACGCCGGAGTCGCCAACGCCGCCGAACGGGGCGCGAAGGTCGCGGATGAAGAAGCAGTTGACCCACACCGTGCCAGCCTTGAGCGCCTCGGACACGCGGTGCGCGCGGCTGAGGTTCTCGGTGAAGAGCATGGCGTTGAGGCCGTATCGCGTGTCGTTCGCGAGCCGCACGGCCTCGGCCTCGGTGTCGAACGGGTGCACCACGACTACCGGACCGAAGATCTCCTCGGTGCAGACGCGTGCGTCGGCGGGGGCGTCGACCACGATCGTCGGACGCACGAACCATCCCTCGCCATGGCCGCCGGTGAGCACCTTGCCGCCGTCCGCCTCGATGCCGTCGAGGTAGCCGCTGACCTTGGTCCAGTGCTCCTCGCTCGCGAGCGGTCCGAACTGCGTGTCCCCGTCCTTCGGGTCGCCGATCTGCATGGCCTCGGCCGCGGCCACGAACCGCTCCACGAAGACGTCGTAGACCTCGCGCTGGACGTAGAGGCGGCTGCCCGCGAGGCACACCTGGCCGGCGTTGCGGAAGATCGCCTGGATCGACCAGTCGACCGCGTTGTCGAGGTCGGCGTCCGCGAAGACGATGTTGGCGCCCTTGCCGCCGAGCTCGAGGCTCACGGGGCACAGCCGCTTGGCCGCGACCCCGCCGATGATGCGGCCGGTGCCCGACTCGCCGGTGAACGTGATGCGGTCGACGTCGACGTTCTCCGTCAGCTCGGCGCCTGCAGAGTCGGGGCCGTAGCCCTGCACGACGTTGAGCACGCCGGCCGGGAAGCCCGCCTCGATCGCGAGCCGACCGAGGATCACGGCCGACACCGGGGTGTCCTCGGCCGGCTTGAGGACGACGGTGTTGCCCCACGCGAGCGCGGGAGCGACCTTCCACGTCTCGAGCATCAGCGGGAAGTTCCACGGCGCGATGGCCGAGACGACGCCGGCCGGGCCGAAGCGGCTGTAGGCGTGGTGACCGCTGTCCATCGGGTAGTTCTCCCCCGCGGTCAGGCGCGCGTGGTCCGCGAAGAACCGGAAGTTCCACGCCGACCGGGCGACGTCGTGGCGGGCCTGCGCGATGGGCTTTCCCATGTCGCGGGTGTCGGCCATGGCGAGCTCGTCCACGTGCTCGAGCATGAGGTCGGCGAGGCGGTGCATGAGCGTCTGGCGCTTCTCGTAGCCCATGCGCGGCCACGGGCCCTCGTCGAAGGCCTTCCTCGCTGCCGCGACGGCACGCGCGGCGTCGGCGCGGCCGCCGAGCGCGACGGCCGCCCACGGCTCGCGGGTGTACGGGTCGATGCTGTCCATGCGGGCGCCGTCGAGCGACTCGACCTCGACGCCGTCGATGATGTGGCCGTAGAACTCCATGGCGGTGAACCCTCTCGACGTCGTCCTGCGGCAGCCGGTGACCGCGGCACGGAGGCGGGCTGGGCCGACGCCGTACCTGGACGCTCCGCACGCTAGGGCGGCATGCCCGCTCACACGCAGCAGCGTTCCGCGATGAGGAACGCCGATCAGTGCGGTGGTGGGCCGTCCGGGGTGAGCATCACCTGCGAGAGCCGCTTGGCCGCCGCCGTGACGAGCCGCACCTGGCGGTCGCGCGCGTCTGCGAGCTCGGAGACCGAGCCGGTGATCGAGATCGCCGCGATGGCCACGCCGTGCAGGTCGAGCACCGGCGCCGCGACCGACGCGAGGTCGGCCATCAGCTCCTCGCGCGACGTCGCGTACCCATGGGACCGTACCTTCGCGAGCTCGGCGGCGAACGCCTTCTCGCTCGTGATCGTGTGCGGGGTGAACGCCGGGAAGCCCGCCTCCACGCGAGCCGCGGCGGCCTCGGGGTCGTACGCGCAGATCGCCTTGCCGGACGACGTCGCGTGCAGCGGCCACCGACGGCGGAACTCGCGCATCACCTGCATGCCGCGCAGGGTCGGGAGCCGCTCGAGGAAGAGGGTGTCCGCGCCCTGCGCGATCGACAGGTGCACCGTCCATCCGCTGAGCTCGCGCAGCTCCTCGAGCAGCGTCGTCGACCGGCGGCGCAGCTCGTTGCGCTGGAGCACGAGCTGACCGAGCTCGAAGAGGTGGATGCCGAGGCGGTACTTGCCGCTGGCCGAGTCCTGCTCGACGACGCCGCGCGAGACCAGCGTGGTCAGCAGTCGGTGAGCCGTGCTCTTCGCGACGCCGAGCCGGCGCGCGACCTCCGAGACGCCGAGCTCCTCGTCGGACACGAAGCAGTCGAGCACGTCGAGCGCGGACGCCACCGACTTCACGCCACCGGCGACCTCGGCATCGGACACGCGCCCACCGTATCCGCGAGTCATGAGCGTGTCGGAAGCACGACGCGGGATCAGCCGCGCTTCATGGCCCTCCATCGCTCGACCATCGCGTCGACGTCGACCTTGCGGGCGACGACGGGGCTGCCCTTGCCCACCTGAGGACGCCGCCAGTCGGCCGTCACCCGGGCGTTGAAGTCCTCGAGCACCGCGCGCACCGCCTGCTCGTGCGGCATGTCGGCGAGCGACTCGGGGAACCCGTCTGCCTCGCGACGCAGCGACACCGCACCGCCGAGCGACACGTCGCCCTCGCGCTCGACGAGGTTCTTCAGCCACCACTCGGGGTCGCCGCTGCGCGAGAGGTCGAGGGGCTTGCCGGCCCCCGGGAGGTTGTCGAACTCACCGCGCTCGATCGCCTCGCGGATGGCCTTCTCGGCCAGGCTCTCCGCATCCATCGCGCACCTCCGCCCCGGGGTACGTCGATGCTACGGACGCTCCGCTCCTACGGACAGACCAGGACGCGTGACGCCTACGTGCGCGACCACGTCCACGGAGATCTCGACGGCCGTGATGTCGCCACGGTTCTCCAACCAGTGCAGCGTGTTCCGGTCCTCGGGCCAGCCGAGCCCTGGGCCGTACTCGGTGGCGACGCCGTCCCTGTGGTCGGTGATCGTCCCCTGCAGCACGTACACGGTGCCGGGCCGACCGACATGGTCGTGGATCGGGCCGAACACGGCTCCCGGCTCCATCGTCACCTTGCGCGTCCGGAGCACCAGCCCGTCGAGCCCGTCCACCTCAGGGCCGAGGTCGATGGCGGCGAGGAGCTCGATCGTGACGCCGCGCGTCTCAGATGTCGCGTCGTGATCGCTCATGGCTCTGCCCTCTCGACGGACGCACACCCCGGACAGGTCGGATGCTAGGACCCACCGACCGCGGGACCCGCCCATTCGGGTGACACGGGTCGACCAGCCCGCGGCGCGTCGGTTGCCGCTCGCGCTGCACCCATCTCGGCCGTGGCGTAGCGTCCGCGCCACCGGACACCACGACGAGGGGGCACGGCCGCATGCGCAGAACAGTCGGTCGCGGGGTCCTGCGTGTGCTCCGGTACGGCCTCGTGGGCGAGGAGCCGCCGCAGGAGCCCGTGTCGGTGTTCGTCGCGTACCCCCACACCTCGTGGCTCGATCTCCCGCTCATGCTCGGCATCGCCTGGGCGAGCGACCTGAAGCCCGGCTTCCTGGCCAAGAAGCAGCTCTTCCGGGCGCCGTTCGGCGGGCTGCTGCGCTCGCTGGGAGGGATCGCCGTCGACCGCGCCAACCCCGGGACCCTCGTCGCCGACCTCACCGAGAGGGCTCGCAGCGGCCGTCCGCTCTCACTCGTGATCGCGCCCGAGGGCACCCAGGGCGGGCAGGGCCACTGGAAGTCCGGCTTCTACCGGATCGCGCAGGACGCCGACGTCCCCCTCGTCCTCGGGTACATCGACCTCCCGACCCGCACCTGCGGCCTGGGCCCGTCGTTCCGTCCCAGCGGCGACGTCCGCGCCGACATGGACCGGGTACGCGCGTTCTACGCCGACAAGCACGGCGCTCGGCTGATGCCCAGCGCGGTGCCGTCCCTGCGCGAGGAGCAGGACGAGCCTCCCGCGTCGTGAACCGTCCGGGCCCGCGGTGCTGCGGCCGGCAGTCCTACGCCTTGGTCTTGCGGAGGCTCCTCGCCTCGTCCGAGGTGAGCTTCGCTATCGCGGCGGCCCGGCTGACCGGGTCGAGCTCGTCGAGCTGGTTCTGCACCGCCGAGTCAGCCGCTTGGTCGGCGGCGACCGGCGGGGCTACGCGTACGCATCACGCCGGTGGCGCACGTCGATGACCCGCACGACGACCCGGCCCTCGTGGATCGTGTAGACCACCCGGAACTCTCCCCGGCGAGCGGAGTAGGCGCCCTCGAGCTCATGTCGCAGCGGCTTGCCCACGCGATGCGGATTCTCGGCCAGCGCTCCGAAGATGAACTCGGCGCAGGCCGATGCCACCGCTTCCGGCAGATCGACGTCGAGCGCCCGACGCGCACGCGGCGACAGGAGGATCGAGTACGTCACGAACGCAGTCGACCGGAGGCCCGGAGCTCTGCCTGGACGACCTCGCCGGGAATCCATTGATCGTCCGTCAACGACTCCGCCTCGCGGATGGCGGCCATCGCCTCGGCGTCGCCCAGGATGTCGAGCGTCTCCATGAGGGAGTCGTAGTCGTCGGCGCTGAGGATGACCGCGGCGCGACGACCGTTCTTCGTCACCTCGATGCGCTCGTGCGTGCGCACAGCCTCGTCGACGAGCTTGGACAGCTGGGCCCGAGCCCCGGCCAGAGGAAGGGTCATCATGTACAGAATTCTAGCGCGAATGCCCGGAAGGGCATCCAGGTCCGTTGCCAGACTCGTGCGGTCGACGACGTGCCATCGTCAGCCGATCAGGTAGGCCATGCCGCGGCCGTCGCTCGCAAGTCCACGGACGAAGGTGCGGGCAGTGTCGAGGTACTGGACGACGTAGTCGGCATCTCCGTCCGTCCCACCATCGCGACGCAGCCGCGCACGCACGGCGGACGACCTGATCCTGCTGAGGTCCTCATCGATGGGCCTGATCTCGGCGGGGGTGAGGGCACGAACCCACGGAGTCCAGGAGTAGCAGTCGCTCGACATGGTGACGTGGCCCTCGAACATGCGGTACGCAGGGCGTACCGGTTCGGTGAGCGCCTGCAGCTCCCGCCACGCCTTGTCGAGATAGAGCAGGTCCCGGTCGGGGGTCGTCTGCCTGAAGGTCGCCACCGCGAGCTGCGCGTGCGGCTCGAATCCCCACGCATCGGCCAAGGGGTCGCTCGCGATGAACGCTCGCGGATCGGCCAGCACCTCGTCGGTGCGGCCAGCGTCGAAGGCGTAGCCGTAGTACCTGATTCCCATGCGGCAACCGTCGAGGCGACGCCTCGGTCAGCGCGTCAGCCACCACGTTCAACTGTGGACGGCGACCAGCTGACCATCCTGTGGAAACACGCCACACGGTGCGTCAGACGTTGAAGCGGAACTCCACGACGTCGCCGTCGTGCATCACGTAGTCCTTGCCCTCCATGCGCGCCTTGCCCTTGGAGCGGGCCTCGGCGACCGAGCCACAGGCGACGAGGTCGTCGAAGGAGATGACCTCGGCCTTGATGAAGCCCTTCTGGAAGTCCGTGTGGATGACGCCTGCGGCCTGGGGCGCGGTGTCGCCCTTGCGGATCGTCCACGCGCGCGACTCCTTGGGGCCGGCGGTGAGGTAGGTCTGCAATCCCAGGGTGTCGAACGCGACGCGGGCGAGCGTGGTGAGGCCCGACTCCTCGAGGCCGATCGACTGCAGGAGCTCGAGGGCCTCCTCGTCGTCGAGCTCGGTGAGGTCGCTCTCGGTCTTCGCGTCGAGGAACACGGCCTCGGCCGGCGCGACGAGCGCGCGGAGCTCAGCCTTGAGCGGCTCGTTCGTGAGCTCGTCGGAGTCGACGTTGAAGACGTAGAGGAACGGCTTGGCGGTGAGCAGGAAGAGCTCACGCAGCACGTCGCGGTCGAGCCCCGAGGCGAAGATCGTCGTACCCGCCGACAGCACGTCGTACGCCTTCTTCGCCGTCTCGAGGAGCTCGGTGCGGTCCTTGTTGAGCCGCGCCTCCTTCTCCAGACGCGGCAGCGCCTTCTCGACCGTCTGAAGGTCGGCGAGGATCAGCTCGGTGTTGATGATCTCGATGTCGTCCTTGGGGTCGACGCGACCTTCCACGTGGACGACGTCGGAGTCGGTGAACACGCGGATCACCTGGCAGTTCGCGTCGCACTCGCGGATGTTGGCGAGGAACTTGTTGCCGAGGCCGGCACCCTCGCTCGCGCCCTTGACGATGCCGGCGATGTCGACGAACGAGACGCTGGCGGGCAGGATCCGCTCCGACCCGAAGATGCCCGCGAGGATCGCGAGCCGCGGGTCGGGGACGCCCACGACGCCGACGTTCGGCTCGATCGTCGCGAACGGGTAGTTCGCAGCGAGCACGTCGTTCTTGGTCAGCGCGTTGAAGAGCGTCGACTTCCCGACGTTGGGGAGTCCGACGATTCCGATAGTGAGAGCCACGGGCGCAGAGTCTAGGCGCCGCTCGGGGTCTCCCCGACCGCGGTGCTAGCGGCGCGACTCCCGCCAGGCCATCCACGCCAGGCCAGCACCCACGGCGGTGGCCGGCACCCACACGGCCCGCTCGATGCCCGACGGCGACGCCGCGTTCATCGCGATCCCGAGAGTCGAGTACGCCGCGACGCCGAGGAGCAGCCGACGCCGCCCGACCGGACCGAGCAGGCGACCGGCAGCAACGGCCGCGACACCTGCCCACACGAGGGCCGAGACGCCGCTGGCCGCACGGAACCCGGCCGGCAGCACGCCGGCGTTCGCCCCGCCCCACGCGGCCGCTCCCCACGGGACCCCGAGCGCGAGCGCCACCTGGAAGAGCCCCACACCGCACGCGAAGACGGCGAACGCCACGCCCCACGGACCGGTACGGGTGGTGGGCGCGGCGCTGAGCGTGTCGGTGGCCATAGGACATATCTAGCAGATATGTTGGTCTCATGTCGAGGCAGCAGACCACCGAGCTCGCCGTCCTGGGGGCGCTGTCGGTGCAGCCGATGTCCGGGTACGCCGTCCGCGCCGCCATCACGGGGACGCTCGGCCACTTCTGGAGCGAGAGCTTCGGCCAGATCTACCCGACGCTCGCGCGGCTCGAGGCGGAGGCGCTCGTCGTCCGGGACGCCGACGGGAAGACCTCGGGAAGCACGTTCCGGCTCACGCCGTCCGGGCGGGCTCGGCTGGTCGACCTGCTGCACGAGCCGATCGCCGCCGCTCCCCCGCGCAACGGCACGCTGCTGCGGCTGTTCTTCGGCGGGCTCCTCGGCGCCGACGAGTGCCGGGCGATCTTGCGCGATGCGCGGGCCCGCGCCGAGCAGCAGCTCGCGGCGCTCGACGCGATCCGGCACGGGCTCGAGGCGGAGACCGCCACGGACCCCGACGCCCGCTACCGCCTCGTCACCGTGCTCGCCGGCCAGCACTCTGCCCGCGCCAGCATCGCCTGGGCCGACGAGTCGCTCGCCCTGCTCGCCGTCTGAATCGGGCTGCCGATCAGCGGAGGTACATCCTGGTGCCCTCCATCAGGGCGCGCACGAGCAGGCAGATCACGAGTGCTGCCCCGAGGCCCGCCGTCCAGCGCCCTGCGTGCGCGAGGGAACGCCGCTGCACGAGCGCGACCGCGGAGATGGCCAGCGCCACGCAGAACCCGAGCCCGACCGGCACTGCGAGGGCCTGCCACGGGGTGAGGTCGTTGACGGTCCAGGGCAGCAGGTGGTCGGCGCGGTCCGGGTCCCGGTAGACGTAGACGCCGTCGAGGTAGAACGCGGCGGCCCACGCAGCCGCCACCATCACGAAGCCGGCGAGCATCCCGATCCGCAGGCGCGGTCGGGCAGCGAGCGGAAACGCGGCGACCGCGCCGATCACGCCTCCCACGACGGCACCGATGACGACGCCGGTGTCCCGGAGGCCGAGCATCAGCAGCACGAGGGCCGCCACGAGCGCTCCGACGAGCCCGGACACGACAGCCCAGATCCCCACGTACCGACGGCCCATCGTCCGCGGTCGTCGCCCCGCCCCGAGGCTGGTCGCCGTCATCGCATCCCCCGATCCTCGGCGCGCGCTGCGATGGTGGCACGTCCGCCAGCCGTGTCGCAGCGCGTCCTGCCCGATGGTGATCGGGCAGGACGCATGGCTCAGATCAGGGACTCGACGGCGTAGACGGCCATCGCGTCGCGGACGTACTCCGCGAGGCCGGGGCGTACGGCGTCGTATCGCGCCTTGAAGTCGGGGCT
The DNA here is from genome assembly GCA_963843975.1 of uncultured Actinomycetes bacterium. Taxonomy (GTDB): domain Bacteria; phylum Actinomycetota; class Actinomycetes; order S36-B12; family CAIYMF01; genus Longivirga. The sequence continues at coordinate 2,048,876 of CAWJMG010000003.1, forward strand.
GTCGACGTACATGTCGCCCAGGCCGGCGAAGGCCTCCGCGCTGGGCGTCCAGAACTCGCACACCCAGCGGTAGTGCCCGGCGGTGACTGCCTGGACGCGCGGGTCTGCGGGGTCGACACCGGCGTCGAGGAGTACGGCGTACTCCTGGTCGCGCGTGGCGATCTCGGCCTGGACGCGTGCGGCGTCGTCCTTGCTCATCGCACCCACCCGCCTCCACGACTCGTCGATCTGCTCCTGCGCCTGCGGGCCGTAGCGCTCGACGAGCTCGGCCTCGTACTGCTGCTGCTTGTCGGCGTCGAACCCGTCGAACAGCTCCTCGGGCGTGAGCGGCGTCATGGTGGTGCCTCCTTCGATCTCGGCGATGGTGCGGCCGACGGTGTCGGCGAGGCGCGCGAGGCGGTCGCGCTCGGCGAGGAGCGCTGCCCGGTGCTCGCGCAGGACGGCGGCGCGGTCGCGCGTGCCGTCGAGCACGCGGGCCACGGCATCGAGCGGCAGGCCGAGCTCGCGCAGCACGAGCACCTCCTGCAGCCGGTGCAGCTGCTCGCGCTCGTAGTAGCGGTAGCCGTTGCTGCCGACGTACGCCGGCGGCACGAGCCCGATGTCGTCGTAGTGCCGCAGCGTGCGCGAGGAAACCCCCGCGTGACGCGCCACCTCGACGATCGACCAGCTCATGACGACGACGCTAGACGTTGACGCCGCGTCAAGGTCAAGCCCGGAGTCCACGGCCCCGTTGTCGGGGGTCGCTGGGATGGTCGGGGCATGACCGAGCTTCTTCCCCTGCTCGTTGCCCTCGTGGTCGGCCTCGCCCTCGGCGCCGCCGTCACCGTCGCTGTCGGTCGCGCCTCGCGCGACGACTCCTCCTCCGCCTCGCTCGCCGCCGAGCGGGCCGCGGTCGACGCCCTCGTCACCCCCATCGCCGAGACGCTGCGCGACGTGCGCATCGACCTCGCCAGGTCGGAGCGCGAACGCATCGCCGCGCACGCCGACCTCCGGCGTCAGGTCGAGGCCACGGCCCTCGGCGCGACGGCGGTGAGCGAGCAGACCGGCCGTCTCGCGGCCGCCCTGCGCCGCTCGGACGTCCGCGGCCAGTGGGGCGAGATGCAGCTGCGGCGCATCGTCGAGTCGTCCGGGCTGCTCCCCCACGTCCACTTCGAGGAGCAGGCCAGCAGCCGCGACGACGCCGGCACCCTTCTGCGGGCCGACCTCGTCGTGCACCTGTCGGACGGCCGCGACGTCGTCGTCGACTCCAAGGTGCCGCTGGCGTCGTACCTCGAGGCGGTCGAGTCCGACGACGAGAGCAGCCGTCGAGCGCTGATCGCCCGGCACGCGGCCGACCTCGCCAAGCACGTCGACGCGCTCGGCTCCAAGGAGTACTGGCGCCGCTACGACTCCCCGGCGTTCGTGATCCTGTTCCTGCCCTCGGAGCCGCTGCTGTCGGCCGCCCTCGAGGAGCGGCCCGACCTCCTGCAGCGCGCCTTCGACAAGGACGTCGTCCTCGCCACCCCCACCACGCTCCTCGCGCTTCTGCGCACGATCGCGCACACGTGGCGGCAGGAGTCGGCCGCGCGCAACGCCCGCGAGGTGCACGACCTCGCGATCGAGCTGCACTCCCGCATCGCGACGGTCGGCAAGCACATGGCCAGGCTCGGCCGCCAGCTCGACTCCGCCGTCGGCGCCTACAACGAGACGGTCGGGTCGCTCGAGGGCCGCGTGCTCGTCACGGCCCGACGGCTCGCGACGATGGGCGTCGTCGTCGACTCCGAGGACGGTGGGCTGCCCACGCCGGCCCCGGTCACGACGGCCGCGCGGCCGCTCACCGCCCCCGAGCTGCAGGCCTCCGCCGAGGGCCGGCTGGCCGACATCGGCGACGCCGCGGAGCCCTCGCGGACGCCGTCGGTCGCCGATCTCGTGGCCGCCGACCGCGACGCGCTCGCCGACGCCGGGCCTGCCGTTGCCGACGCGGGCGGTGACGTCCCGTACGGTTGGACCTCGTGAGCACGGAGAACGGTCGACCCGAGGCGGAGGTGCCGTCGTTCGGCGACCTCTTCGACGACCCGGACCCCTCTGCTGAGGCACCCGCCGCTCCGGCCACGGCCGTCGAGGAGCCTTCGTCGTACGACGGCGTCTCGGCCAGCACCGGCGAGGTCCGCGCGGTCGTCCAGGAGCCCGAGGAGGAGCCGGACGTCCCCGTGATGCCCGCAGGCGTCGCCGGCTTCGAGCACTCCGACGAGCCCGAGGACGAGCCCGCCGAGCCGGACGTGCCTTCCGCGCCCGCGGCCCGGGAGTCGGTCACGGTGCCGCCCGCGGTGCGCGAGCCCGAGTACATGGACGTCGTGCCGCCGGTCATCGCCACCGCTGCGCCCGCCGTCACCGGTCGTCTTTACCGCTCGTCGGGCGCCGAAGGCCCGCAGACCGACGGCGCGATCCCGGCCATCGACCCCGAGTACCTCGCCGCTCGCGACGCCGAGCGCGCGGCGGCCGAGGCAGCGGCCGCGAAGTCCAAGCCCGCGAAGGCGGCCAAGGCCCCCAAGGGCGCTGCGGTGCAGGGCGGCAGCGGCCTCACGTGGAGCGGCGTCGTCGTCGTCGTGATCCTCGGCACCGTGCTCGTCGCGTTCGCCGACGCGCTCATCAACAACAGCCTCGGCATCCTCACCGGGATCGCGCTGCTGGTCTCGTCGGTCTACTGCGCGCTGCTCGTGCGACCGGCCGACATCTGGGCCGCGGCGATCATCCCGCCGCTCGCCTTCCTCGCCGCAGCGCTCACCGCCGGGCAGCTCACCCTCGACAGCGCCGGCTCGCTCGTGGTCCGCGAGGGCTACATGCTGCTCAAGACGCTGGCGCAGAACGCGCCGTGGATCGTCGGCACCACGCTGATCTGCTTCGTGATCGTCATCGTGCGCCGTCGACGCGCGACCCACGCCTGACGCGCCGCGCCGTCACTGGCAGTCGAAACGGGGCCTCTGGCCTCCGATACGACTACCGCCCCGGCCTGCCGGCCCCTCGGATCAGCGCTTGCCGGCGGCCTTGAGGTCGCGGCGCAGCTCGGGCGGCAGCGCGAAGACCAGGTGCTCCTCCGCCGAGTGCACCTCCTCGACGTCGCCGTAGCCGCGGGCGGCCAGCCACTCGAGCACGCCGTCGACGAGGATCTCCGGCACCGAGGCGCCGCTCGTCACGCCGATCGTGCCGGCGCCCTCGAACCACGACTCCTGCAGCTCGCTCGCGGCGTCCACGCGGTACGCCGAGCCGGCACCGGCGTCGAGGCCGACCTCGACGAGGCGCACGGAGTTCGACGAGTTGCCGCTGCCCACCACGACGAGGACGTCGCAGCGCGCCGCGATGTCCTTCACCGCCACCTGGCGGTTCTGGGTGGCGTAGCAGATGTCGTCGCTGGGCGGGTCCATGAGCAGCGGGAGGCGCGTGCGCAGCCGGTCGACCGTCTCGATGGTCTCGTCGACCGAGAGCGTGGTCTGCGACAGCCAGACCACCTTCTCGCCCTCGGCGATCTCGATGTCGTCCGCGTGCGACGGGCCGTCGACGATCGTGATGGCCTCGGGAGCCTCGCCGGACGTGCCCACGACCTCCTCGTGGCCCTCGTGGCCGATGAGCAGGATGCGGTAGCCCTCGTCGGCGAAGCGGCGCGCCTCCTGGTGCACCTTCGTCACGAGCGGGCAGGTGGCGTCGATGGTGCGGAGGTTCCGCGCCGCGGCCTCCTCGTGCACGGACGGCGCGACGCCGTGGGCGCTGAAGACCACGATCGAGCCCTCGGGCACCTCCTCGGTCTCCTCGACGAAGACCGCGCCGCGCGCCTGAAGGGTCTCGACCACGTGCTTGTTGTGGACGATCTCCTTGCGCACGTACACCGGGGCGCCGTAGAGCTCGAGCGCCTTCTCGACCGTGATAACGGCCCGGTCGACGCCCGCGCAGTAGCCACGCGGGGCTGCGAGCAGCACCTTGCGCGCGGGGGCGGCGTCGGACGTGGGGGCGCTCGTCGTGTCGGTCACCCGCCCATCGTAGGTCGGTCGCGCGGGTGCGGCCTCCCGCGAAGGCTCGCGCGGCCGCCGTCGGCGCTGCCGCCTAGGCTCCGCCTGTGGCCCTCGACACCTCGCCGGAGCGTCCGGCCGCCGTGCGCACGATCGCGATGGCCCTCGAGGGGTACGTCGCCCGCCTCGGCGCGGTGTGGCTCGAGGGCCAGGTCGCCCAGCTCACCCGCCGCCCTGGCGCAGGGCTCGCGTTCCTCACGCTGCGCGACACCGAGGCCAACGTCTCGATCACCGTGACCGCCCTGCCCCGCGTCCTCGACGCCTGCGTGCCGCCGCTCGCCGAGGGCCAGCGGGTGGTCCTGCACGCGAAGCCGGAGTACTACCTCGCCCGCGGCACGCTCGCCTTCCGTGCCACCGAGATCCGGGCGGTCGGTCTCGGCGAGCTGCTCGCCCAGCTCGAGGCGCGCAAGAACCTCCTCGCGGCCGAGGGCCTGTTCGCCGCCGACCGCAAGCGGCCGCTGCCGTTCCTCCCCCGGCGGGTCGGGCTCGTGTGCGGCCGCGCCAGCGACGCCGAGCGCGACGTCGTCGAGAACGCGCGCCGGCGCTGGCCCGGCGTCGTGTTCGAGATCCGTGAGGTCGCGGTGCAGGGCGTGAAGGCCGTGAGCGAGGTGACGGCCGCGGTGCGCGAGCTCGACGCGATGCCCGAGGTCGACGTCATCGTCGTCACGCGCGGCGGCGGATCGGTCGAGGACCTGCTGCCGTTCTCGGACGAGGGCCTCGTCCGCGCGGTCGCCGCCTGCCTCACGCCCGTCGTGTCCGCGATCGGGCACGAGAAGGACTCGCCGCTGCTCGACCTCGTGGCCGACTGGCGTGCCTCCACCCCCACCGACGCCGCCAAGCGGATCGTGCCCGACATGGCCGAGGAGGCCCGGCGGGTGCACGACCTGCGCGACCGCGCCGACCGCGCGGTGCACGGCCAGCTGCTGGCGGCGTCCACCTGGCTCGCCTCGGCGCGCGCCCGCCCGGTGCTGGCCGACCCGTCGGTGCTCGTCACCCGTCGGGCCGACGAGGTGGCGGCACTGGTCGACCGCAGCCGGCTCGTCCTCGGCCACCGCCTCGACCGTGCCACCGACGACGTCGCCCACGTCCGGGCCCGTGTCCGCGCGCTGTCACCGGCCGCGACGCTCGAGCGCGGGTACGCCGTCGTGCAGGACGAGAGCGGCGCCGTCGTGCGCGTGGCCGACGACGTCGCGGCCGGCGCGCTCCTGCGCGTCCGCGTCGCCGACGGCGAGCTCGCCGCCCGCCGTGAGCCCACGGCCTAGGCTCGCCGCATGACCGCAGCCGAGGGCACCCCGTCGTTCGAGCAGGCACGGGACGAGCTGGCCGATGTCGTGCGCCGGCTCGAGGCAGGCGGCACGACCCTCGAGGAGTCGCTCGCGCTCTGGGAGCGCGGCGAGGAGCTCGCCACGATCTGCCAGACCTGGCTCGACTCCGCGCGCGCCCGGCTCGATGCCGCCCGCGGCCAGTCCCCCACCGACTCCTGAGAGCTCCGAGGCTACTGCCCAAAGCGACGCTGACGACCGCCCTTCAACGACGATGTGGGCAGTAACTCGAATACGTGAGGCGCGTCAGCCGACGGTGAGGGCCTTGGTGAAGCCGTCGATCTCGGTCCAGGGGCCGGTGCCGGTGACGACGTAGGTGATGCCGGCGTCGGTGCGCACGAGCGAGCGCCGGGTCTGGTCGGCGTTCTCGTAGCGCGTCCAGGTCAGGGTGCCGAGGGCGACGTCGTCCTGCTTGGCGCCGTTGAGGGTCACGTCGGGAACGAAGTCGGTGATCTTCGTCGGCGACTGCTGGAGGCCGACGTACTCCGTTGCCGGGCTCACCCAGCCGAGCACGACCACCGGCTGACCGTCGGCGGCGGTGTCGATGCGCGCGCTGGTAGCCCTCCAGGTGGCCGGCAGGTCCTTCGGCGCGAGCACAGGCCAGTCGAAGGCGTCCCGCGCGCCGGCGATCACCGGCGTCGCGTCGACGACCTTGACCGGGTCCGGCGTATGCCAGTTCCACGGCGCGACCAGGAGCAGCACGACCCCGGTCACGACGAGCATCGACAGGAGCATGTCGCGCACCGTCTGGCGCAGCCGCTTCTTCTGCCGCGCCTCACGGTCGGCGGCGACGGCGGCCGGGTCGTCGGCCTGCTCGGGCCGTACGGCGGCCGGTGCCACCGCGGTCTCGGCCGCCTCGGACTGCTCGCTCACGCACCCATTGTCCGGTACGCCGTCATCCGCGCGAACCGCGGCGGGGCACCTCGACCATGACGTGGGTTGCGGGGACGGACGCGACCGCCAGGGACCCGGGCTCGAGGCCGAGCTCGTCGACCACCTCGACGGCCATCACGCTCACGACCTGGAACGGGCCAGCCTGGATCTGCACGCGCGCCAGGAGGCCGTCGCGGTCGACCCGCGTCACGAGCCCCGCCATCCGGTTGCTCGCCGACGACGCCGGCATGCCCGGCACCTCCGGGGGCACCGCCTCCTCGGCCGCGAGCGTGGCGAGGTCGCGGCCGACCACCTGCCAGCGCCCGGCGTGGTCACGGACGGCCGGGAGGCGACCACCGTCGATCCAGCGCCGCACGGTGTCGTCGCTGACGCCCAGCAGCGCAGCTGCCTCGCTCACCCGGAACTGCGTCACGTGCAGACAGTAGGACGTCGGTGCCGCGTGACGGGATGCACTCGGCGTACCTCACCGCCCCGGAACATGCCGCGGCTAGGGTCGGGGCACACGACGATCTCGGGAGCGAATGCCATGAGCGACGTCAGCCGGAGCCCGGAGGCTCCCGACCGCAACCTTGCCCTGGAGCTCGTCCGCGTGACCGAGGCCGCGGCCATGGCCGCCGCCCGCTGGGTCGGACGCGGCGACAAGAACGGGTCCGACGGCGCCGCGGTCAACGCGATGCGCGCGCTCGTGCAGTCGGTGTCGATGCAGGGCGTCGTGGTCATCGGTGAGGGCGAGAAGGACGAAGCCCCGATGCTGTTCAACGGCGAGGCCGTCGGCGACGGCACGGGCCCGGAGGTCGACGTCGCCGTCGACCCGATCGACGGCACGACGCTGTGCGCGAAGGGCATGCCCAACGCGATCGCGGTCCTCGCGGTGTCCGAGCGGCACACGATGTACGACCCCTCCGCCGTGTTCTACATGGAGAAGCTCGTCACCGGGCCGGCCGCTGCCGACGTCGTCGACATCGAGGCGCCGATCCTCGACAACCTCAAGAAGGTCGCCAAGGCGAAGTCCGAGAGCGTCGAGGACCTGACCGTCGTGATCCTCGACCGCGAGCGTCACGAGGGCATCGTCCGCGAGGTCCGCGAGGCCGGCGCCCGCATCAAGTTCATCTCCGACGGCGACGTCGCGGGCGCGATCATGGCCGCGCGCGAGGGCACCGGCATCGACCTGCTGCTCGGCATCGGCGGCACGCCGGAGGGCATCATCACCGCCTGTGCGATCAAGTGCATGGGCGGCGTGATCCAGGGCAAGCTCTGGCCCAAGGACGACGCCGAGCGCAGGCGCGCCCTCGACGCGGGCCACGACCTCGACCGGGTGCTGCACGCCGACGACCTCGTGACGGGCGACAACGTCTTCTTCGTGGCCACCGGCATCACCGATGGCGAGCTGCATGGACGGCGTCCGCTTCAAGGGCGGCAACCCCACGACCCACTCGATCGTCATGCGCAGCAAGAGCGGCACGATCCGCGAGCTGAAGAGCGAGCACTCCTTCGCCAAGCTGCGCACCTACGCGAGCGTCGACTTCGACTCGCACTAGTCGGCGTACCGGCCCGCGGCGTGCTCGCGGGACCGGCCACGCTGCGGACACCGTTCCGGCACACTCGGGGCCATGACTCCAGCGCGCCAGAGCCGACCGTGATGCGCGCCCTCGTCTACGACAGCTACGGCCCTCCCGACGGCCTGCGCATCGAGGAGCTCGAGCTGCCTGCGGTGGGACCGGGCGAGGTCCGGGTGCGCGTGGTGGCGAGCTCGCTCAACGACTGGGACCGCGACCTGCTCCGCGGCGAACCGCTCAACCGGGCCATCGCACCCTTCCGTCCGAAGCACCGCGTCCTGGGCTCGGACGTGTCCGGCGTCGTGGACGCCGTCGCGCCGGACGTCGACGGCATCGCCCCGGGCGACGCGGTCATGGCAGACCTGTCGCCGCACGGGTTCGGCGGCTTCGCGGAGTACGCCGTCGCACCAGCCTCTGCCTGGAGCCCGCTGCCCGCCGGGCTCTCGCACGAGCAGGCGGCGGCGATCCCCCAGGCAGCGGGGCTCGCGGTCACGGGCCTCCGTGCGTCCCAGAGGCTCACGCCAGGACGACGCGTCGCCGTCAACGGCGCGGGCGGCGGGGTCGGGACGTTCGCGGTCCAGCTGGCCAAGCAGGCCGGTGCCCACGTGACCGCCGTCGACGCCGTCTGGAAGCTCGCCGCCCTTCGCGAGCTCGGCGCCGACGACGTCGTCGACTACGCGGCCGAGGACTTCACTGCACGCCCTGGCGCCTACGACACGATCGTGGAGATATCGACCCACCGCAGTGTGCGCGACTACCTCCGAGCGCTCGCGCCGGGAGGGGTCTGCTCGGTGCTGGGAGGCCAGAAGCGCCGGATGCTGTCGGTGGTGACGGCGGGGTCCATCGTCAGCGCGGCCGGCAGCAAGCGCGTCCACATGCCCGTGTGGCGCGCGAACGACCCGCGCGACCTCGGCTATCTCCGCCCGCTGCTGGAGTCCGGGGCGGTCGTCCCGGTGGTCGACTCCGTCGTCGCCCTCGAGGACGTGCCGGCCGCCTTCGTCCGCATCATGGCCCAGCAGCACGTGGGCAAGGTCGTCGTCCGGATCTGATCCGAGCCAGGCCTGCTCGGATTCACGAGTCGGTAATCTGCGCGCGCCTGCCCTTCGGGCGCTTGACCTCGATGCCGCCCATGACCGCGAGCCCCGTAATGCGGATGCTGGGTGCCCCCGGGGGAGCGACGTCGCTCGGGCCCGCCGTGCCGCCCATGAAGCCGATGGCGTCCATCCGCACCGCGACACCTTCGGGCACCACGATCTCGACCCCGCCCATGAGCGCGAACACGTTCACCGTCGTCTCGCGCGCGGTGAGGACCGCCGTCGACAGGTCGAGCTCGATGCCGCCCATGACCGCCACGCACACCTGCGTCTCCGGCACGACCCAGGTGCCTCTGCGCTCGACCCCGCTGAAGACCGCGATGGCCACGCCCTGCGCCTGGTCTGCGCGCGACGGGTCGACGGTGAGGCCCGTCGCGTTCGTGGGCACGGCGACCGGGTGCGGCTGGGTCAGTGCGACGGCGTTCGACAGCCCAGGAAGCGTGAGGACGCCGGGCGGCACCGGCAGGTCGTGCAGCACGGGCACGAGATCGGCGTACGTCGTGGCCCTGTAGACCTCGGACAGCCGCTCCTCGTGCTCGACCGGCGACAGCCGTCCCTCCGCGTACGCATCGCGCAGGAGACCGGCGACCTTCTCGCGGTCGGCGTCGGACGCGCGCAGCCGCAGGGCGGCCGCGATCGGGTCCGGCGGCGTCTCGGTCATGCTCGAAGGCTAGTGCGTCGGGAAAGCCGTGAGGTGCGCGTGGGCGGTCGTCGCTAGCGTTGAGCGGGTGACCTCATCCCCCGCTGTCGCGCTGCGCGACGTGGTCAAGACGTTCGGCGACGTGCGCGCAGTGGACGGCCTCACGCTCGAGGTCCAGGCCGGCACCTGCCTCGGACTGCTGGGGCCCAACGGCGCCGGCAAGTCGACGACGATGCGCATGCTCACCGGCCAGGCCATCGCCGACAGCGGCGAGATCGAGGTGCTCGGCCACCGCATCCCGCGCGACTCCAAGCGGGCCCGCGGGCGTATGGGTGTGGTGCCGCAGCGCGACCTCCTCGACGAGGAGCTCACCGTCCGGCAGAACCTCGACGTCTGGGCCACGCTGCTGCGCGTGCCGCGCCGCGATCGCGAGGCGGCGATCCAGCGCGGCCTCGCCGTCGCCCAGCTGCTTGACCGCGCCGGCACGCGCGTCGAGACCCTCTCCGGCGGCATGCGACGCCGGCTCCTCATCGCGCGCTCGCTGGTGCACGAGCCCGACGTCGTCCTGCTCGACGAGCCGACCGTCGGCCTCGACCCGCAGATCCGCGGCGACATCTGGACGATCGTCGACGACCTCCGCACTCGCGGAGTCACCACGCTGATGTCGACGCACTACATCGAGGAGGCCGAGCGGCTCTGCGACGACGTCGCCGTCGTGTCGCACGGCCGCGTCATCGCGCGGGGCGCTCCGGCCGTGCTCGTGACCGCGCACGCCGGAGTCGAGGCGGTCGACTGCTTCGGCACCCCCGAGCGCCTGGCCCGTGTCGAAGCGGTCGCGGCCGCGCACGGCCTGGCCACGAGGCGCACCGGGCCGTCGGTGTCGGTCCTGCGCGCCGAGTCGCTGCCGCAGACGGCTCTGGACGAGATCGGCGAGCACAGCCGTCGGCCGGCCAACCTCGAGGACGTGTTCGTGCTGCTCACCGGCGAGAGGCTGGAGGACTGATGACCGAGGTCACTGCACCCCGTACCGAGGATCAGCCGCACGCGCTCGAGCCGGCTGCCTTCGTCGGCGTCTGGAACCGCGAGGCCACCGCCTTCAAGCGGATCTGGCGGTCCACCACGTTCGGATCGATCGTCGAGCCGACCATCAACCTGCTCGCGTTCGGCTTCGGGTTCGGAGCGCTCGTCACGTCGGTGCAGGGCATCCCCTACATCCAGTTCGTCGGCACCGGCGCCGTCGCGACCGCCGTGCTCTTCTCCTCGGTGTTCGCCGGCATGTACGACACCTACATCAAGCGCACGTTCATCAAGACCTATGACGGCATCCTCTCGACGCCGGTCGACGTGCCGGAGCTGATGCTCGCCGAGGCGATGTGGATCGGCATCAAGGCCGGCATGTTCGGCATGGGTCCGCTGCTGGTCGCGATGCTGTTCGGCCTGCCGCCGTCGGTCGGGATGCTGGCCATCCCCCTCATCGGATTCCTCACCGGGTTCGGGTTCGCACTCATGGGCCAGTGGTTCTCCGGCATGGTGCCGAGCATCGACTCGTTCAGCTACGTCCAGAGCGCGCTGGTCACGCCTCTGTTCCTGCTGGCGGGCATCTTCTTCCCGCTGTCCGGGTTCCCGCAGTGGGTGCAGACGCTCGCACTCGTGAACCCGCTCTACCACTCGGTCGAGCTGATCCGCGACGCCGTCTTCGGGTGGGAGCCGCTGGCCGACCTCGGCCACGTTGCCGCGCTGCTGCTGTTCGCGGGCCTCATGGCCGTGCTGTCGGTGCGCTTGCTGCGCCGCCGCCTCATCGACTAGCGGGCCACTCCTTCGCCGCGCGCTTGGGGGCGACGACCAGCCACGAGTCCTCGATCAGCTCCTGGAGGTCGTCGACGTCGACGTCCTCGAGGATCACGAGCACGCCCGTGTACCGCTCGAAGTGCGGGATGTCGAAGCACGCCCCGATCTCGGCGATGCGCTGTGCCTTGGTCTCGAAGTCGGGCACGCGGACCGCGATGCTCTCCTTCGTCGGGGCAGCGTCGCCGAGCACCTTCAGGTCGGACGCCCGCATCGGCCGCTCCCAGACGACCTGCTTGCCCGTGGAGCCCTCGATCTTCCAGACCCTCCAGCCGTCGAAGCTGGTGCCGGCGTCCTTCTCGTGCACGAGCGGCAGCGACAGCGCGATCCGCTCGACGTCCTCCCACGTGGCCATGCGCCGAGGCTAGGCGCGACGTACCACCAGCGGTGGGCGGTTGCGCGAGGTCAGCGCGGCTGCGCCCGCTGGTACTGCTCGGGCCAGGCGACCTCGACGCCGAGCTCGTGCGCGGCCAGCAGCGGCCACCGCGGCTCGCGCAGCAGGGCTCGGGCGAGAAGGACGACGTCGGCCGAGCCCTCCGCCACGATCGTCTCGGCCTGGGCCGGCTCGGTGATGAGCCCGACCGCTCCGGTGGGGATCCCCGCCTCGGCGCGCACCTCGGCCGCGAACGGCACCTGGTAGCCGGGGCCGACGTCGATCTTCTGCTCGTGGTGCAGGCCCGCCGAGGACACGTCCACGAGGTCGACCCCGCGGGCCTTCAGCTCGCGTGCGAGGACGACGGTCGACTCCACGTCCCAACCGCCGTCGACCCAGTCGGTCGCCGACACCCGGACGAGCAGCGGCTTGTCGTCCGGCCAGACGGCACGGACGGCCTCGACGACCTCGAGCGGGAAGCGCATGCGGTTCTCGAGGCTGCCGCCGTACTCGTCCTCGCGCAGGTTGGACAGCGGCGAGAGGAACTGGTGCAGCAGGTAGCCGTGCGCGGCGTGGATCTCGACCGTGTCGACGCCGATGCGGTGGGCGCGCCGCGCAGCCGCGACGAAGCCCGCACGGATCGCGTCGAGGTGGCGGCCCTCCATCGCGCGCGGGACGGCGTAGTCGCCGAACGCGACAGCGGACGGCGCGATCGTCTGCCAGCCCCCGTCGGCCTCCGGCACGGTGCCGTGCCCCTTCCACGGTGACCAGGTCGAGGCCTTGCGCCCGGCGTGCGCGAGCTGGATGCCGAACGGCACCCCCTGGGTGTGGGCGAAGTCGACCAGCGGCGCGATCGCCTGGGCGTGGCCGTCGCTCCAGAGCCCGAGGTCGTCGGGGCTGATCCGACCCTCGGGCGTGACGGCGGTGGCCTCGGTCAGCAGGAGCCCAGGGCGGCCCGTGGCGAGGGCGCCGAGGTGCGGCAGGTGCCACGTGGTCGGGAAGCCGTCGACGGAGCTGTACTGGCACATGGGGCTGACCCACACGCGGTTCGCGAACGTCGTGCCGCGCAGGGTCAGCGGCTCGAACAGCCTGCTCATGGTGGGCCTCTCGTGGTGGGCGGGTGCAGCGCGGGTCTGCAGGAAGGCAACCCCTACGGCGCAGTCCCCATTCCCGCGTGACGGGTCTGACACCGACGACGAGGACATGCCGGACGTAGGCTCGTCCCATGCCTTCGATGGACTACTCCGAGCTCCTCCCCATCGGCCCCGACGAGACGCCGTACCGCCTGCTCACGACCGAGGGCGTGTCCGTCGTCGAAGCCGCCGGGCGTACGTTCCTGCAGGTCGAGCCCGAGGCGCTGCGCCTGCTCACCGAGACGGCGATCCGCGACATCCAGCACCTGCTGCGTCCCGGCCACCTACAGCAGCTCGCGAACATCCTCGACGACCCTGAGGCCTCGCCCAACGACCGCTTCGTCGCGCTCGACCTGCTGAAGAACGCCAACATCGCGGCGGGCGGCGTGCTGCCGATGTGCCAGGACACCGGCACCGCGATCGTCATGGGCAAGCGCGGGCAGCACGTGCTCACACCGGGCGACGACGAGCGCGCGATCTCGCAGGGGGTGTACGACGCGTACACGAAGCTCAATCTGCGCTACTCGCAGATGGCCCCCCTGACGATGTGGGAGGAGAAGAACACCGGCTCCAACCTGCCCGCGCAGATCGAGCTCTACTCCGACACCGCGCCCGGCCACGAGCTCTCGTACAAGTTCCTCTTCATGGCCAAGGGTGGCGGCTCGGCCAACAAGAGCTACCTGTTCCAGGAGACCAAGGCCGTCCTCAACCCCGTGGGCATGCGCAAGTTCCTCGACGAGAAGCTGCGCACGCTGGGCACGTCCGCGTGCCCGCCGTACCACCTCGCCATCGTCATCGGGGGCACGTCGGCGGAGTACGCGCTCAAGACGGCGAAGTACGCCAGCGCCCGCTACCTCGACTCGCTGCCGACCTCGGGATCGATGTCGGCGCACGGGTTCCGCGACCTCGAGATGGAGGCCGAGGTCCTGAAGCTCACGCAGGAGTTCGGCATCGGCGCGCAGTTCGGCGGCAAGTACTTCTGCCACGACGTCCGCGTGATCCGCCTCCCGCGCCACGGCGCCTCGTGCCCCGTCGCCATCGCGGTGTCGTGCTCGGCCGACCGTCAGGCGCTCGCGAAGATCACGCCCGACGGCGTGTTCCTCGAGCAGCTCGAGACCGAGCCCGCGCACTTCCTCCCGGACGTCACCGACGAGCACCTCGAGGACGACTCGGTCGTCACGATCGACCTCTCGCGTCCGATGGACGAGATCCGCGCCGAGCTCACGAAGTACCCGGTCAAGACGCGGCTCTCGCTCAACGGCCCGCTCGTCGTGGCGCGCGACCTGGCGCACGCGCGCATCAAGGAGATGCTCGACGCCGGCGAGCCGATGCCGCAGTACCTCAAGGACCACGCGGTCTACTACGCCGGCCCCGCGAAGACTCCCGAGGGCATGGCGTCGGGATCGTTCGGCCCGACCACGGCGGGGCGCATGGACGCGTACGTCGACCAGTTCCAGAAGGCCGGCGGCTCGATGGTCATGCTGGCCAAGGGGAATCGCAGCAAGGGTGTCACCGATGCGTGCGAGGCGAACGGTGGCTTCTACCTCGGCTCCATCGGTGGGCCGGCCGCACGCCTCGCGCAGGACTGCATCACGAAGGTGGAGGTGCTCGACCTCGCCGACTTCGGCATGGAGGCCGTCTGGCTCATCGAGGTGCAGAACTTCCCGGCGTTCATCGTCGTCGACGACAAGGGCAACGACTTCTTCGCCGAGACCTCCACACCGGTGATCACGCGCATCCCGGTGGGCCCGCCGCAGGGCTGAGGATCACGCGACGCTGAAGATCACGCGACGAAGGGCCGGTAACCGTTGCGGTGCAACGGATACCGGCCCTTCGCTAGGTCAGGTGATGCCGGGCGTCAGTACCAGCCCTTGTACTGGAACGACTTCCAGGCGCCGCACGGCGAACCGTAGCGGCCCTTGATGTACGAGAGGCCCCAACGGATCTGGGTCTTCGGGTTGGTGCGCCAGTCGGCGCCGGCCGTGGCCATCTTCGAGCCCGGCAGGGCCTGCGGGATGCCATGCGCGCCCGAGTAGCGGTTGTGCGACGTGTGCTTCCAGTTGCTCTCGCGCTGCCAGAGGTTGGCGAGGCACTGGAACTGGGTCGTCGTCTTCCAGCGGTACTTGGTGACCATGAAGTAGCGCGCCCACCACTTGTTGTACGCGGTGGTTCCGAAGGCGTACGGCGCGACGGCGGGGACGCGGGTCACCGAGCGCGACGTGGTCGCGAGGCGGCTGGTGGTGGAGGTGGTGGACGTCCCGATCACCGGGGTGAGGCTGCTCGCCGTCACCGCGCCGGCCGCGAGGCCCGAGGAGGAGGTGGTCGTGGTGCTGACCTCGGCCAGGGCCGGGCTCACCACGGGTGCAGGGGCGACGTACGCCAGCAGGCCCACCGCGACGGCCGCGCTGGCCACGACGCCGATGCGTCGCGGCAGGGCGCCGTACAGGTTGGTCGTGCTCACATGCTGTCCTTGCTCAGGCGGCGAGGCTCCGGACATCACCGCGACGAGATCCCTGGCACGGGCCCGACGACGCACGCGAACCGGAGAACACTCGGTGCGAGCCGGGCGAGCTGGCCCCTGGGTGGTGCGGCCTTGACGGCCGGGGCGGCGCCCAGTGCGGCAGGTATGGGAGTCGCGTTCCAGCGTGCGACCTGCCCGGTGCTGCGCCGGCGTGAAGCGTGCCGTCGCGGGCCTCCGGGCCCCTGTCGATCCCGGGCGCGGGATCATTTCGTTATCAACCTTGCCCGGTATCTCCGACAGCGCCAACCCGTCGGGGCGTGCTCACTGTCACCTCGAGGCTTTGTCCACAGGGCACCTTCGGGCAGTTCTAGGGCGAATCGGACACGACCTGTGACCGGCGCCACATCTCCCGCGTCCCGACGTGGCGGAAGTCTCGACCTCCGATCGAGGGATAACGGCGTACGGAGGGTCCGGACGCGACCACGGACCGCCACCCCGCTGAACGGGTGACGGTCCGGGGTGCGGCGCCGGCTCGGGCCGGCCAGGGCTCAGACGGGCAGGTCCTCCAGCATCTCGGTGACGAGGGCCGCGATCGGGCTGCGCTCGCTGCGGGTCAGCGTGATGTGGGCGAAGAGCGGGTGCCCCTTGAGCTTCTCGACGACCGCGACGACGCCGTCGTGGCGACCGACGTGGAGGTTGTCGCGTTGCGCGACGTCGTGGGTCAGCACCACACGGGAGTCGCGCCCGATGCGCGACAGCACCGTGAGCAGGACGTTGCGCTCGAGCGACTGCGCCTCGTCGACGATGACGAACGCGTCGTGCAGGGAGCGACCGCGGATGTGCGTGAGCGGCAGGACCTCGAGCATGCCGCGCTCGACGACCTCCTCCACGACCTCCTGCGTCGTGACGGCGCCGAGGGTGTCGAACACCGCCTGGCCCCAGGGCGACATCTTCTCGCTCTCGCTGCCGGGCAGGTAGCCGAGCTCCTGGCCGCCGACGGCGTACAGCGGGCGGAAGACGATGACCTTGCGGTGCTGACGGCGCTCGAGCACGGCCTCGAGGCCGGCGCACAGGGCGAGCGCGGACTTGCCCGTGCCGGCACGGCCGCCGAGGGAGATGATCCCGACCTCGGGGTCGAGCAGGATGTCGAGCGCCACGCGCTGCTCGGCGCTGCGGCCGTGCAGGCCGAAGGCCTCGCGGTCGCCCCGCACCAGGCGCACCTGCTTGTCGGCGGTGACGCGCCCGAGGGCGCTGCCCCGCTCGGAGACCAGCACGAGCCCGGTGTGGCACGGCAGCTCGCGCGCCTCCTCGAGGTCGATGCGGTCCTCCTCGTACAGCGCGTCGACCACGGTGCCGGGGACGTCGAGCTCGGTCATGCCGGTCCAGCCGGTCTCGACGACCGTCTCCGCGCGGTACTCCTCCGCCGCGAGGCCGACGGCCGAGGCCTTGACCCGCATCGGGAGGTCCTTGCTGACCAGGACGACGTCGCGACCCTCGGCGGCGAGGTTGCAGGCGACCGCCAGGATGCGCGTGTCGTTGTCGGCGAGCTGCATGCCCTTCGGAAGCACGCTGACGTCGCTGTGGTTGAGCTCGACGCGGAGGGTGCCGCCGTGGTCGCCGACCGACATCGGGTCGTCGAGCCGGCCGTGCTTCACGCGCAGGTCGTCGAGGAGCCGCAGGGCCTGGCGGGCGAAGTACCCGAGCTCGGGGTGCGAGCGTTTGGCCTCGAGCTCGACCACGACGACGACCGGGATCACGACCTCGTGCTCGGCGAACCGCAGGATCGCGTGCGGATCCGACAGCAGCACGGACGTGTCGAGGACGTGGGTGCGGACACCGGTCGTGGGGGTGGACGACGGGCTCTGGCTCGCGTTGGGCACAAGGGCCTCCCCGAAGGCGGGCCGCCCGGGCGGCGGCCCGAATGGCTGCGACGCTATGCCTGCTCCGAGCAGTCGCGGCCCCGACACGCCGTGCGCGGGGGTCGACGTCCGCCCACCGGCCGATCCCGTGTGAACAGAGGGTTACAGGCGCTCGACGGAGCGCGCCTCAGCTGCCGAAGCGGCGGCTGCGCGCGGCGTACGCGCGCAGGGCGCGGAGGAAGTCGACCTTGCGGAAGTCGGGCCAGTAGGCCTCGCAGAAGTAGAACTCCGAGTGCGCGCTCTGCCAGAGCAGGAAGCCCGAGAGCCGCTGCTCGCCCGAGGTGCGGATCACGAGATCGGGGTCGGGCTGACCGGCGGTGTAGAGGTGCTCGGCGATGTGCTCGACGTCGATCTCGGCGGCGACGTCGTCGATCGACGCGCCGCGGGCCGCCGCGTCCGCGAGCAGGGCGCGGACGGCGTCGACCACCTCGCGGCGTCCGCCGTAGCCGACGGCGATGTTGACGAGGAGGCCGGAGCGGGTGGCGGTGGAGTCCTCGGCCTTCTTCAGCACCTCGGCGGTCTGCGCGGGCAGGAGGTCGAGGGCGCCCACGGGGTGCAGCCGCCAGGTGCCTCGCGTGGCGAGGCCGGCGACGGTCTCCTCGATGATGCGCAGCAGCGGCTCGAGCTCGCCGCCGGGCCGCTCGAGGTTGTCGGTCGAGAGCAGCCACAGGGTGACGACCTCGACGCCGGCCTCGTCGCACCAGGTGAGGAAGTCCTCGATCTTGTCCGCGCCGGCCTGGTGGCCGCGGGCGGTGCTCATGCCCTGGGCGGCGGCCCAGCGGCGGTTGCCGTCGAGCATGACGCCGACGTGGCGCGGGATGCGGGTGCGGTCGAGCGAGGCGACGAGGCGGCGCTCGTACACGCCGTACAGGACATCGCTCAGCGCCACCGCGGCTCGTGCCCTTCCGTGAATCGCCTCCGCCTTCCGGCCGGCGCCCAGACGCGAGGGTACCCGCGCGCAGGTCCTGCGCGGTGGACTGCCGAGGCGCGATCACCCGGAGCCCGCGCCGGCTCCACCGCTCGGGCCAGGAGACAACCTACGGTTGCGTAGGTTACTGTGGCGTAGTGAACGAGGTCGCTTCCGCTGTCCAGACGCCCACCGACGTCGCGCCGCCGCATCTGCGCGGCTGGCTGCACGCGGGGATGGCACCGGTCTCGGTGGTGCTCGGCATCATCCTGATCGCGCTGTCGCCCGCCGAGTACCGCTGGGCCGCTGCGCTCTACTCCATCACCGCGGTCATGCTGTTCGGCACGAGTGCGGTGTACCACCGCTTCAACTGGAGCCCGCGCAACAAGGTGCTGCTCAAGCGCCTCGACCACTCCAACATCTTCCTGATCATCGCCGGCAGCTATACGCCGTTCGCCGTGGTGCTGCTGCCGTGGGAGCAGGAGCGCACGCTGCTGATCCTCGTGTGGACCGGCGCCGTCCTCGGCGTGCTGTTCCGCGTGTTCTGGGTGGGCGCTCCGCGCTGGCTCTACACGCCGATCTACATCGCGCTCGGCTGGGTCGCGGTGTTCTACCTGCCCGCGTTCTGGTCGGCCGGCGGCCCTGCCGTCGTGATCCTTCTGGCGGTCGGCGGTCTCTGCTACTCCGCGGGCGGCATCGTCTACGCGCTCAAGCGGCCCAACCCGTCACCGACATGGTTCGGGTTCCACGAGATCTTCCACGCGCTCACGCTCGCGGGCTTCATCACGCAGTACATCGCGGTGTCGCTCGTGCTCTACTCCGCGCGCTGACCACGGACGACGACGGCGCCCGCACCGGACGGTGCAGGCGCCGTCGTCATCTGCGGTTCTAGCTGGTGGGGCCGGTCGCGCGGACGCGCTCGACCTCCTCCATCGCCGAGCGCAGCTGGCCGAGCCAGTCGTCGGCGTTCTTGCCCACGAGCTTCACGCACCAGGCCAGCGCCTCGGCGCGCGAACGCGCGACACCGGCGTCGACGAGCGTGTCCAGCACCGCGCGCTCGGGCTGACGCAGACGCGTCATCACCGGGACGGCGAGGTGGGTGAACAGCACCTGCTCGTCGCCGACCTTCACGCCCCACGCGACCTTGCGGTCGGTGCGGTGCTCGATCTCGCGCGCGATCTCGATGCGCTTGTCACGGGTGTCCTCGCGGAAGCCCTTCACCCGGCCGCGCAGAGCGGCGGCCCGCTCGGCGTCGGACGCGGTGTCGGGGAGGTCGGGCACCGGGAGGGTGCCGACGACGGTGATCTCCTCGCGGTCGATCGTCACCTCGGGGGTGCCGTCGAACCAGTCCTGCGGGAGCCGGCCCACGAGCCAGCCCCTGATCTCCTCTGTTGTCATGCAACGATGATTACTTGATTACGCGCTTACGTCCAGGCTGATCGCTCAGGGCGTACGCGCCCCGAGGGCCGCGGCGAGGGCGCCCGGGTCCGTGACGGGTGCGTCGCAGGTGAAGTGCCGGCAGACGTACGCCGCCGGATCCCCGCCCACGAGCGGTCGACCGGCGAGCAGGGGGTGGTCGGCACCGACCGGGCCGACGGCGAGGACGGACCCGGGGGCCGTCGACCGCAGCGCCGACCGCCGCAGCGCCTGCGTCGCCGGGTCGGCGGGATCGCCGACCACGGCCACCTCGCGCGGCCCGTCGAGCCACGCCTCGAGGGCCGCGTGCGCCCAGCCGCCGAACCGCGCGTGGCTCGCCACGAGGCGCACGAGCAGGCCGAGGGACTCCTCCGCCGCCGTGCGGTGCCGCTCGCTCCCCGTCAGTGCGGCGTACGTCAGCAGCGCCTGCGTCGTGGCCGTCCAGCCGCTCGGGCTCGCGTTGTCGGTCGGGTCCTGCGGGCGCACGACGAGAGCCTCTGCGTCGGCCGCGGTGTCGTAGAAGCCGCCCGCGGGGTCGCGGAAGCGGTCGAGGGCGTCGTCGAGCAGCGCACCCGCCTCGTCGAGCCAGCGCCGCTCGCCCGTCACCTGGTGCAGCGCGAGCAGGCCGTCGGCGAGGCAGCCGTGGTCCTCGAGCACACCGGCGTGCGCGCCCGCACGGCCGTCGCGCGAGACGCGCAGCAGCCGGCCGTCGGCGTCGCGGTGCACGGCGAGGACGTGGTCGGCCGCGAGCAGCGCGGCGTCGACGTACGACTGCTCGTCGAGCAGGGCGCCCGCCTCCGCGAGGGCCGCGATCGTGAGCCCGTTCCACGCGGTGACGACCTTGTCGTCGCGTGCGGGTTGCGGCCTCGTGTCGCGCGCGAGCAGCAGCTGGGCGCGTACGTCGGCCCAGCGGACGGCGTCGTCCGGATCCTCGAGCAGCTGCAGCACCGACGATCCATGCTCGAACGTGCCGGAGGCCGTGACGTCGAGAAGCGTTGCGGCCCAGGCACCATCGGCCTCGCCGATCAGTTCGGCAAGCTGCTGGGGTGTCCACACGTAGGTGAGACCCTCGACGCCTGCGGTGTCGGCGTCGAGCGCCGAGGCGAAGGCGCCCTCGGCGGTGCGCAGTCGCGAGAGCAGGAAGCCTGCCGTCTCGTGCGTCACCCGCTCGGCGAGCGGAGACCCGGTCGCACGCCACCAGTGCGCATAGACCCGCAGCAGCTGCGCGTTGTCGTAGAGCATCTTCTCGAAGTGCGGCACGACCCAGTCGGCGTCGACCGAGTAGCGCGCGAAGCCGCCGTCGAGCTGGTCGTAGAGGCCGCCGCGCGCCATCGCGTCGCACGTGCCCTCGGCCATCGTGAGGGCGCGCGGGTCGCCGGTGCGGGCGTACGACCGCAGCAGCGCCTCGAGCACCATCGACGGCGGGAACTTCGGCGCACCGCCGAAGCCGCCACGCTGCAGGTCGAAGTGGCCGGCGAGCGAGTCCACCGCTCTGTCGAGCGCCGACCGCACGGCGTCCGGGTCGAGCGCGTCCGGCGTGCCGAGGTCGAGGCGCGTCTCGCGCAGCGCGGCCGTGATGCGTCCGGCGGCGCCGTCCACCTCGCCGCGCTGCTCGGTCCACGAGCGGTGGATCGAGGTGATCAGCTGCCCGAACGACGGCATCCCGTGCCGAGGCTGGGGCGGGAAGTAGGTGCCGGCGTAGAAGGGCTCGCCGCGCGGCGTCATGAACACCGTCATCGGCCAGCCCCCGCTGCCGGTGAGGGCCTGCGTCGCGCTCATGTAGACGGCGTCGACGTCGGGCCGTTCCTCGCGGTCGACCTTGATCGCGACGAACCGGCCGCTCAGGAAGTTCGCGATCCGCTCGTCCTCGAACGACTCGTGCGCCATCACGTGGCACCAGTGGCACGCGGCGTACCCGACGCTCAGCAGGATCGGCAGGTCGAGACGACGCGCCTCCTCGAAGGCCTCGTCCGACCACTCCCACCAGTCGACCGGGTTGTCCTGGTGCTGCAGGAGGTACGGCGAGGTCGCGGACGCGAGTCTGTTCGGCACGCGCCCATCCTCACCCAGCTGGTACGCGGCCGCTCCCCCGGCGCCGACCCCGGATCATCCCGGCTGCGCCCGGAGGTCAGGTCGGCAGGCGGCCGTCGCCGTACGTCGTGACGATCTCGCTCACGACGATCCGGTAGCCGTCGTACCAGCGCGCGACCTGGCCCTTGGCCTCGAGGTGCTGCGGGAAGCGGGAGAAGCTCGGCCAGCGCCTCGCGGTCGGCGAAGTAGTACGTCGCGTTGACCGTCCGCCCGTCCGCGGACTGCCAGGACTCGACCCGGTCGAAGCCGGGAAGGCTCCGCGCGAAGGCCTCGATGGCTCCGTCGAGGCGGTGGAACTCGTCGTCGTACTCACCGGGCATGAAGATGAACTGGACGCAGATCATGCGCTCTCCCGAGGCCCGGTCGACAGGTCAGGTCCGGCACCGAGGAGGCGCCAGGCCACCTCGACGCCCGGTGCGTCGGCGCGCAGGTGGGTCACGAGAGCCTCACCTGCTGCGTGCAGGTGTCCTTCCTCGACCGGCTCGAGCCCGTCGAGGATGAACAGGATGTCCTCAGTGGTCCCGTCAAGACGCGTGCGCACGCACTGACGCCAGTTCCAGCGACGGCAGGTCACACCGAGGTCGTCGCGCCAGACGACCTCGCCCTGGTCGGCGGTGACGACGACCTGCTCGCCGTCGGCGACCGTGTCGAACGCCTCGTCCCCGACCGCCCGCACGAGGCGCGGAAGTCCGACGTAGCGCGCGAGGTTCTCGCCGCCGATCGGGATGAGGTGCTCGACCGAGACCGCGTTGTAGAGGTCGGTGAGGCGGTCGATGCGCGGAAGCCCGGCGTCGAGCCGTCGCACCAGGGCCTCGACGCTGCTGCGGGCCTGGCGCGGCTTCACGCCGAAGCCGAGGAAGGCCTCGCGCCACGATGCGATCTCGGGCAGCGACTCCGGGGCAGCGCCGTCGAGCCGGCTGCGAACCGACTCCTCGGCCTGCCGCAGCGCGGCCTCGCTCCGCTCGTCGCTGGGTCCGCCACGCACCCCGCGCGCCACGATCAGCAGTGCGCGGTAGTCGGGACGCAGGGCGAGCACGGCGTCGTCGATGCTCGCCGCTGCGAGGACTGCGTTCGGCGAGGTGCTTCCCGCGCTCGTCACGTCCGGTCCGGCCGGCATCAGGTGCGGGGGGCGAGGATCTGCTCGCGCAGGATGTCGCCGTGGCCCGCATGCCGGGCGAAGCTCGCGGATCATGTGCGCGTACACCCAGCGCAGGGTGAGCGGGCTGCGCCGGTTGTGCAGCACGAGGTCGTCGAGGCCGTACGACCCCGCGATGCCGTTCGACTCCGCGCACGCCTCGCGGTACGCCGCGAGCAGCGACCCGACCGTGTCGCCGTCGTCGAGCCGCCAGCTGTCGTCCGCCTCCTCGGGGATGCCGAGCTCGGCCCGGGTGCGCCCCGCGAGCCCGACCTGGAACCACACCTGCTCGACGAACGTGCAGTGCTTCACCAGCGACGCGAGCGTCGTCAGCGACGGCACGAGGCTGCGCCGCGCCTGCTCCTCGGTGAGGCCCTCGAGCAGCTCGGCGATCTCGAGGCGCTGGTCGTCGACGAACGCCTGCAGCGTCGTGCGCTCGTCAGCGCGCAGCACGTCGTCGGTGCCGAGCTCTGCCATGGCCTGCCTTCCGTCGTACGTGTCAGCGCGACGCGGTGGCGACGCGCAGGCCGAGCAGGATCAGCACCGAGCCGCTGACGTAGTCGATGCGCCGGCGGATCTTGGTGCGGCTGAACCAGGTGCTGGCGCGACCGACGGCGAGGGCGAGGCCGAGGTAGAGCACCGTCTCGACGGTGACCTGGATCGTCGCGAGCACCATCGTCGTGGCGAGCACCGGGCCGTCGTGCGGCACGAACTGAGGGTAGAAGGCGAACATGAAGGCCGCCGCCTTGGGGTTGGCGAGCTGGACGAGCAGCCCTTCGAAGAAAGCGCCGCGGCTGGAGTGAGGCTTCGGCGGCTCGGGCAGCGCCTCGACGCCGCCCTGGTCGCGCAGCCTCCAGCCGGCACGGAGCGACTTCACGCCGAGGTACACGAGGAACGCCGCGCCCACGACCTTGAGCACGAGGAACGCCGTCTCCGACGCCGCGACGAGCGCGGCCAGACCAGCACCGGCGGCCAGCGCCCAGAGCCACAGGCCCAGCTCGAGGCCGAGGACGGTCGGCACCGCGGCGCGGAACCCGTGCAGCCCGGCCCGCTGGAAGATCAGCGCCATCGCCGGGCCGGGGCTCGCGGCGATCACGAGCACCGCGACGAGGAACGCCGGGAGCACGGAGAGGATGTCCACGGCGCGATTCTGGCAGCGATGGTCCCGTGAGGTCCTGCGCGTTCTCGTCGGACATGCAGGAGCCGGGGCCGCTGGGAGGCGGCCCCGGCTCCTTCGTGCCTCGTCAGCCGAGCGCAGGTCGCCCGAAGGTAGGAGCCTCCGACCGGGACGCGGACAGCGTGACGAGCGAGCCGGGACCGGCGACGGGAGGAGAGTCCACGCCGGCACGGCCCAGGTGGTGGGCCTCAGGGTCGAGCAGGGACGTGCGCACCGTGCTCGGGGCAGCCACGCCCATCGCCTCGGCCGAGGTCGCCGCCCCCGCGGCCCGCGCTGCAGCAGCCCGTGCCCGCAGCTCGCCGCTGCGGAAGTGGGCCTCCCTCGGCAAGGTGGCCGGGACGCCGGTGACCGGCACCGTCTGCGGCCGGGGGACGACCGAGCGGGCGCCGTACGCGTGCGTCTCCGGGTCGGGGCCCGTGGTGCGGTGGATGGCCGCGGAGGTCCCGGCGGCTCCCGCCGGCGCGGACCCGCTGTCGGCACGTGAGCCGATGAGCGCGCCGGCGGCGAGCCCGATCAGGAGGGCGATGACGGCGACGACGGCGAACGCCGAGATGTCGAGGTCTGACCGACGCGGTGTGAAGGACGGCGCAGGGGCGGTGAGGGGCATCGCGTTCATGTCGGGCTCCGGTGGCTCGGGGATCCGGGGAGGGCGGATCCGTCATGAAGGACGCTAGATTTCGGGCCCTGCGGCCCGCGTCAGGGGAATCCCTCGACCTTGGCCCGGAGGCCCCGAAGCACCGTTGAGGCCGACGTCCAGGTGTCACAGTGACGACGTGATAGTCGGACGCGATCTGGAGAAGCAGGCGGTCGAGGGCCTGGTCACCTCGGCATGCGACGGTCAGGCTTCTGTGCTGCTGCTCGTCGGATTGCCTGGCATCGGCAAGACCTCGCTCCTCGACCACGCCGAAGAGGCAGCCGCCGCCAGAGGAATGTCCGTGTGGCGCCTGACCGCCGTCGAGGCCGAATCGGGCATCAGCGGCTCGGGCCTCAGCCTGCTGGGGCCGGTGGCATCGGACGACAGGCTCATGAGCCCGTGGGGCCTGCTCGATGTCCTCGCCACGGCTGCCGCGGACAATCCGCTGCTGCTCGCGGTCGACGACGCACACTGGCTCGACGAGGTGTCGCTCACAGCGCTGGGCTTCGCCTGCCGACGGCTCCAGTACGACGCGGTCGCTGTCGTCATGACTGCTCGGCCGGAGATCGACCTGCGCCACGAACTCTCCGGCGTCGGACGGATCGAGGTCGGTCCGCTGACGGACGACGAAGCCAGCGCCCTCCTCGTGCACACGTCGCCGGGGATGCCCGTCGACGTCGCCCGCTCGATCGCCGCGTCCCTCGGTTGCGTCCCGCTGGCGCTGGTCGAGGCCCCCGCCCTGCTCCCGCTCGACATGCTCGAGGGCAGGACGGCGGTCACCTCGCCCCTCCCGGTAGGGCGTTCGATCACCGCCAGGTACGCGCGGGGCATCGACTCCCTTCCCGAGGCCACTCGCCGCGCTCTGGTGATCGCGTCGGCCAGTGACTCCGGCAGCGCGGCGACCATCGCCGAGGCGCTCGACCTCGCCGGGCTGTCCCCGGGGGACCTCGTGCCGGCGCACAAGGAGGGACTCGTCCTCCTCGACGGCGGATTCCGGTTCCGGCATCCGCTCGTGAGGTCCGCAGTCCACGCGGCGGCCCGCGACAGCGAGCGCCGGGACGCCCATCTCGTCCTGGCGGCGGTGGCCAGCCGCCAGGGCGACGAGGACGCCCGGCTGCGGCATGCGTCGGAAGCCGCGCTCGTGCCTGACGAGGCTCTCGCGGCCGGCCTCGAGGGGCGCGCTCCGGAGGTCGCGCGACGATGCGGCGGAGCCGCAGCCGCAGCCGCGCTCGAGCGCGCAGCCGAGCTCTCACCTGTCGTCGCTGACCGATGGCGCAGGTTGGTGGGTTCGCTCGAGCTCGCTGGCGCTGCGCCCGCGAGCGCGCGGCATGCCCACGAGGTGCTCGAGCAGTGCGCGGACCCCGAACTGCGCGCTCGTGCAGCCCTCGTCCTCGCGGACGAGCACCTCCCGGCCGCGGCGGCAGGGCTCCTCCTCGAGGATGCGTTGCGGGACCTGCCCCGGGGGGAGATCGCGGACGGGCTGATGGTTCTGCGGGCGCGCCTGGCGATGCACCAGCTGGACCTGCCTGCGTTGGATCGGATCGCCGAGCAGCTCCTGTCCTGGGAGGCGGACCAGCCCCTGTCCTGGAGGTGCGCGGGGACCGTCGGTGAGATCGCCACCTTCCGCGGTCGGCACCGCGAGGCTCGGGAGTGGATGCGGCGGGCGGTGCGTGACTCCGCCACCGATGACGCCGACTCGCTCCCGCTCTACTCCTTGTTCGACTGGGTGGTCGTCGCCAACCACGTAGGCGAGGAATGCATGAACGACCCGCCGACCGCGGTGCGCCGGGCCGCCGCGTCACGCCGTTTCCGGGCGACCCGCGACCCGATCTGGATGGGGCTCGACGAGATGCTCGCCAGCGAGGCGGCACGCCGTGCGGGCAACCCGACCCTCGCCGCGGTGACCGCCCGGTCGGCCCTCGGCTACGGCCCGGACACGGGAGGGCTCCGCACAGCGCTGCTGTCGCGTCTCGCGCAGGTCCTCGGCTCCGTCGGCGACGAGGCCGGTGCGCTCGCTGTGGCCGACGAGCTCGACAGCTACGCCGAGCTGCTCGACATGCCGTGGGAGGGCCTGTGGTCGCACTACGCGCGAGGGGTGCTGCACTTGGCGACTGGCCGTGCGGACGCCGCAGTTGTGGCGCTCGCGCGCTTCGACGGGATCGGTTATCTGGGTCGCGGGGTCCGGGACGCGGTCGCCACGTCTCTCGTCATTCTCGTCGAGGCCTTCGCCGCCTCCGGTCGGGATTCCGACGCGCTTCGCGTCGCCGGCGACCTCGAGCGGTGGTTGGACGGCTCGGCAGACCCTCTGGCCGCGGCCTTCGTCCACAGGGCCCACGCACTGGCCGGCACCGATGATCCGGATGTGCGCTTCACGACCTCGGCCCTGCACCACCGCGCCACGGACGACCCGTTCGAGCTCGCACGAACCCTTCTCCTGCATGGGGAGTGGCTGCGTCGCAACCGGCGGCCCGCCGACTCGCGCATTCCGTTGCGGGAGTCGGCTGTGATCTTCGAGCGCCTGGGGGCGGCCACGTGGGCGGCACGGGCGCACAGCGAGCTGGCCGCCACCGGAGAGACGCGCGCACCCCTCGGGGGGTCCACTGCGGCGGCCGACCTGACGCCTCAGGAGCTCCGCATCGCCCTTGCCGTCGCCGAGGGCCTCAGCAACAACGAGATCGCGGCCGCGGTGTTCCTCAGCGTGAAGACCATCGAGACCCATCTGACGCGGCTCTACCGGAAGCTGGGCGTGCGCTCGCGGGCGGGCGTGGCCAAGGCGCTCGCCGAAGCCGGCATCGCCGCGTGAGGCCTGCGCGCAGGACGCGCAGCGGGCCCGGCTCCTCGTGAGGAGCCGGACCCGAGCAGTGCAGGTGATGCGTCAGCCGCGCAGGGCCTCGGCGAGCTCGCGGAACTCCTCGACGAGCAGGCCCATGTCGTCGGGCGTGTGGGCCAGCGACACGAGCCACTGCTCGTCGAGCCCGGGCGGGGTGAGGATTCCGCGGTTGACGCCCCACAGCCACGACAGCTCGGCCGCGCCGAAGTCGGTGCGCTTGTAGTCGCGGTAGTTGCGGACGGGCTTGGCCGACCAGGTGACCGCGCCCTTCACACCGAAGCCGACAGTGTGGGCCGGCAGCGCGTGGGTCGTGATGATCTCGTCCATCTGGCGCAGCGCGCCGACGTTGAGCGCCTTGGCGGTCGCCAGGGCGTCCGGGGTCGCGATCTCGTCGATGGCCACCGCGGCCGCCATGACGAGCGGGTTGCCGTTGTAGGTGCCGAAGTGCGGCATGCGGCCGTCGGTGACGCAGGCCATGACCTCGGCGCTGCCGCCGAAGGCCGCGAGCGGGAGGCCGCCACCGATGCTCTTGGCGAGGCAGACCAGATCCGGCGTGACGCCGAGCCGGTGCGAGGCACCGGCGTACCCGGCCGTGAGCCCGGTCTTGACCTCGTCGAAGACCAGCAGCGAGCCGTGGGCGTCGCACATCGCGCGGACGGCCGCGAGGTAGCCCTCGTCGGGAACGACGATGCCGATGTTCTCGAGCACGGGCTCCATGAAGACGCAGGCGATCTCGGAGCCGTGCTGCTCGAAGAGCTGCCCGAGGCGGACGAGGTCGTTGTACGGGACGACGTGGACGGTGCCGGCCTCGACCTCGAACGGCGTGACCGGGGTCGGCGCGTCCTCGGGGCCGGCGTCGGCGACGTCGGGCTTCACGGAGACCTGCAGCGCGTCGTAGCCGCCGTGGTAGCCGCCCTCGATCTTGATGATCGCCTTGCGGTTGGTGAAAGCGCGCGCGGTGCGCAGCGCGTACATCGTGGACTCGGTGCCCGAGTTGGTGAAGCGCAGCTGGTCGAGGCCGAACCGGCGCTGGAAGCGCTCGGCGGCGTCGGTGGCCGACGGCGACGGCGTCACGAACAGCGTGCCGGTCTCGAGCGCCTCGGTCACCGCCGCGACGATGGCCGGGTTGAGGTGGCCGACGAGCATCGCGCCGAAGCCCATCGACAGGTCGAGCAGCTTGCGGCCGTCGACGTCCGTGAGCCACGCGCCCTGCGCCGACGTGACGGCGACGGGGTACGGGTCCCAGTGCTGGAACGACGACGGCACGCCGAGCGGCAGCGAGCCCAGCGCGCGCTCGTGGTGCGCGCCCGACTTCGGCGTGATGGCCGAGAACCGCTCCCACTCCGCGGCGAGCAGCGCCTGCACCCGGGCCGAGTCGAGCGGCGCGGACGAGGTCGGCACGACGCGCCAGGTGGCAGGGTCGTGGGCCGGCCAGGTCACCTGGGTCTCGACGGTCGTGTCCTGGGTCATCCGAGCCTCCGTTGGCTGCGCAGTGCGGGCCCCGGAATCGTAGACCGTCCCGGTCTAGACGATGTCCGCCGCGTCGATCTCCGCCTGGGTGGCGAGGTCGCCGCGCGTGTTCTTGCCGAGCGCCCAGAAGACGACACCGGTGATCACGAAGAGGGTGAGCGGGATCATCTCGACGAGCGCGAACTTCCACTTCTCGTCGGCCTCCCAGCCGTCGAGGCGGAAGTCGTCGCCGAACCAGTCGACGCCGAGGCCAGGGAAGAACACCTGCACGGTGGCGAACAGGATCAGGATCGTGAGCCACACCGACAGGAACGTGGGGATCGGCGCCTTGTAGGGGCGAGGGACTCTGGGAGCCTTGCGGCGAAGCACCGCGAGCGCCGGGAAGATGCCGATGTAGCTCAGCAGCGTCGTCGAGACTGCGAGGCCGAGCACGGTCGTGAACAGCTTCGCGGCATCGCCCTGGGTGATCTCGTGGGCGAGCACGAGGACGAGCGTCGACAGGATGCCGCTGAAGACGTTGACGCGCACCGGCGTGCCGAACCGCGCCGAGATGACGCCGAGGTAGCGCGGGCCGGCGCCGTCGAACGCGGACACCGCGAGGGCGCGGTCCGAGCCCATGATCCAGGCGACGCCGGAGCTCAGCAGCGACAGGATGAACATGATCGCGGCGAGGTCGCCGAGCACGAGGCCGAGACCCTCGAGGGTTGCCGTGCCGTCGTCGGCGATGCTGCCGCCGTACACGGTGAAGACCGACTTGATCGCGTCGATGAAGCCGCCGAGACCGGTGACCTGGTCGATCGGGAGCACCAGCAGGATGCCGAGGATCGGGACGCCGTAGAGCAGGATCGCGGCGATCGCGCTGCCCGAGATCGCCCAGGGCACGTCTTTCTGCGGGTTCTTCATCTCGTCGCCCGCGCTGCTGGGCAGCTCGAAGCCGACGTACTGGAACATCAGGACGGGCACGAGGGCGACGGCACCCGCGAACGTCGGGTTGAAGTCGGTCGGGAAGGACAGCCCCTTGACGCCGTTCTGGACGGCGTAGACGACGACCGAGATCGAGAAGAAGCCGAGCAGCAGGAAGCGCGACCAAGCACCGATCGTCGGGATCCACTTGCCGAGATTGAACGACAGGATCGCGGCGAGGACGCCGACCCACACGAAGATCAGGGTGAAGATGTAGAACGGCACAGGCTCGAGCTCCGACGAGCTCGTGAAGAAGGTGGCGAACGCCGTGGCCGCGGCCACAGCGAGGGTGCCGCCGAGCCACACCGGGTTGGTCACCCAGTAGAGGAAGTTGTTGACCGCGCCGGCGAGTCGACCGAAGGCGATGCGCGTCCAGACGTAGGGGCCACCCTCCTCGGGGAAGGCGGTGCCGAGCTCGGCGAACAGCAGAGCCGACGGGATGAAGAAGACGGCGGCCATGATCATGAGCCACGTGAAGGCCTCGCCCCCGCTGGCGGCCACCGTGCCGATCGTGTCGACGCCGACGAGCGTGCAGATCAGGAAGAAGAGGATGTCGAAGCGGCCGAAGTGGCGCTGGAGCTTGGCCTTCTCGACGAGCTCGGCCTCGGTGACGTCGTAGGGGACGTCGTGGTGCGTCGTGGACACGCGGATCCTCCTCGGCCCCGAGTACGGGAGTGACGGAGCCGGGTGGACTCTAGGGCGGTCGTCCCCGTCCGGAGAACGGATCCTGCGATTTCGCAGGATGTTCTTACCCGGACGTCACATGCCCGACTCATTCCTCCGGGGCGACGACCGGGTTCGAACGGCTCCGCTGCGCCCAGACGACGCACGCGATGACCACGAGCGCAGCCACGACGGTGCCTGCTGTAACCGTCTCCCCGAGCCACCACGCCGACCACACGAGCGTGAGCGGCGCCTGCAGCTGCTGCACCTGGCCACCGCGTGCGGTTCCGGCCATCGCGAGCCCGCGGTACCACGCGAAGAAGGCGACGTACATCGACGAGACGCCGAGGCCGACGAGGCACGCCCACTCGACCGTGGTCGGCGTGTACGCCGCCTGCGCGGTGAACCACGTGACGACCGCCCAGGGCACCGTGACCGGCAGCGCGATCACGACGACCCACGAGATGACCTGCCAGCCCGGCATCTCGCGGCTGACGGCCGCGCCCTCGACATAGCACCACGAGGACGACAGGACCGCACCGACGACGAGCAGGTCGGCGGTGAGGTCGGCGTTGTCCGCCCCGCCCCGGGTGAGGGCGAAGACCACGAGCGCCGCGGTGCCCGCGCACGCGGCCAGCCAGAACTGCGCCGACACGCGCTCGCGGTGGCGCAGGACTGCGAAGAGGGCCGTCGTGAGCGGCATGAACGCCGCGATGACGGCGACGTGCGCGGAGGTCGTGCGCTGCAGCGCTAGCGCGATGAGGATCGGCCAGCCGAACACCGCTCCGAGCACCGTGAACAGCAGGGGCTTCACGAACCGTCGGTCGGGGAACGGCACCCGCCGGATCCCCAGCAGCACCAACGCGAGCGAGCCGGCGATCACCGCGCGGCCGGCCGCCGTGAAGAACGGGTCGAACCCACCGATCGCGACCTTCGTCATCGGGACCGACAGGGAGAACAGCAGCACCCCGACGAAGGCCCAGAGCAGCCCGGTCCGCAGCACCGCGCCCGTCGCAGGCGCGACGGGGTTCTGCGTGGCCATGCGGTGCACCGTAGCCGCCGGTCGTCGCCTAGCCTCGAGGTGAACGCCCGAGACCCCAGGAGGACGTCGTGAAGGCCGCACGCGCGATCACGGCAGGAGCCCTGGTGCTCGTGGCAGCGACCGGGTGCTCCAGCGGCGGCACGCCCACGCCCACGTCCTCGGCGCCGGCCACGTCCGCGGCGCCCAGCTCGAGCACCCCGTCGAGCACGCCCACGAGCGCCTCGCCCAGCGCGAGCCCGTCCGAGGAGCCCACGGCCGGGCCGTCGAGCACGCTGCCCCCGAAGCTCGCGGCGTACCAGCTGTGCGGCACGGTCCTCGGCCTCGCGGCCGGCTTCATCGGGCAGATCGCGCCGGACCAGCTCGACGAGGGGAAGAAGATCGCCGAGCAGGCGCGCGCCGACTACGTCGACGACGGCTCCGGCCTGGCGCAGAAGGCCGACGCAGTGCTCGACGCCGTCGAGTTCGCCGACCAGACCAAGGTCGTCACCTCGTCCAAGGCGCTGGCCGACGCGTGCAAGCAGGTCGACCCCGGCACGTAGCCCGCCGTACGGTGACGGCGTGCCCTCGATCGTGCTTCTCGGCGACCATGACCCGTCGTACGTGACCCACCGCGCCCTCGACGTGCTCGTCGACCGGCTCGCGCCCGACGCGTCGCTCACCTGGGTGCCGACGACACGCACCGACGACCCGTTGCTGGCGTCCGCCGACGGCGTCTGGGCGGTGCCGGGAACGCCGTACGCCGACGAGGATGCCGTGCACGCCGTGCTGCGCCACCGGCGCGAGGAGGGGCTGCCGACGCTCGGCACCTGCGGGGGCTTCCAGCACCTGGTGCTCGAGTTCGCCCGCAACCACATCGGAATCCACGAGGCGGCGCACGAGGAGAC
The DNA here is from genome assembly GCA_963843975.1 of uncultured Actinomycetes bacterium. GTDB lineage: Bacteria > Actinomycetota > Actinomycetes > S36-B12 > CAIYMF01 > Longivirga. The sequence continues at coordinate 2,081,365 of CAWJMG010000003.1, forward strand.
CGAGCCCGATGCCGAGCAGGTCGTGGTGGCCGCGCTCGCGTGCAGCCTGGTCGGCGAGGTCCGCCCGGTGACCGCCGTGCCCGGCACGCGGATGGCCGAGATCTGCGGCCTCGAGCCTTTCGGCGGCTTCCACTTCTGCAGCTACGGCATCAACCCGCGCTACCGCGACACGCTCGTGGAGGCCGGGCTGTTCTTCTCGGCGTTCGCGCCAGACGCCGGTGTCGAGGCGGTCGAGCTCGAGGGGCATCCGTTCTACCTGGGCACGCTCTTCCAGCCGCAGATGTCCTCGCTCGACAGCGGGCCGGTGCACCCGTTGGTGCTCGCGTTCGTCGAGGCCGCGGGCGCCTGAGGCGTCAGGACGCTGCGGGCTCCTGCGACGCCGACTGCTTCGCCTCGACTGCGGCGATCTCGGCCTCGACCCAGCCGCGCACCTTGTGCTCGGCGATGAACGACACGAACGGGATCGTGCCGGCGATCACGACGAACACCATGCGCAGGAACGGCCAGCGCATCCGCAGGCACAGGTCGAGCGCCACGATCACGTAGATCATGTAGAGCCACCCGTGCGCGATCGCGACCGGCGCCGTCGTGCTGATGGCCCCGAAGCCGTACTTCAGCACCATGGCCGTCACGAGCAGCAGCAGCATCACGCCGACGATCCACGCCATCACGCGGTAGCGCGTCAGGGCCTTGCGGACGGTCGGGACGGGGGCGGTGATCACGGTGTTCCTCTCCGGTGTCGTGGGCTCAGTAGATCTCGGGACGTGACGGTTGCGCGACCGGGGCCTGCTCCTGCCCGATCCGCGAGTCCTCGCGCAGGAACCGTCCCCACACGAAGACCACGAACCCCGCGAAGATCACCCACTGCACCGCGTAGCCGGCGTTCTGCAGTCGGATGCCGGACGTCGTGGCCGCACCGAACGGCGGCAGCACGGGCCCGAGCGCGGGCTGCGTCTCGGGCGTCTGCGAGGTGAGCGCGACCCAGCCCTGCACGCCGGGGTACGGCAGCGCGAGAGCCGAGGCGGTGAGACGAGGCGCGACGCCGTCGTCGGTGGTGTCGGCTGTGCCGGGGTCGCCCTCGAACGGCTGCGCGAGCCCGCGGACCGTGACGGTGCCGGTAGGAGCAGCCGCCACCCTCGGGTCGGTGGGGCTCGACACCGTGCCGCGCGCCACGGCGACGGCGTCCCCGACGGCCGGGCGCAGCGGCGTCACGACCCAGTACTCGCCCTGGCCGTGGTCGACCAGGATCTGCGCGGCGACGTCATACGTGCCGGTCACCTCGACGGGGGCGCCGTAGTCGGACTCGGCAAGCGGCGCACCGGCCGTGAGCACCTGGGACGACGCCACGGTGTCGCGCGCGGGAGCCTCGTCCCTCTGGGCTCGCTGCCACTGCCAGTACGACATCCCGCCGAACGCGGCGATGAGCAGCACCGCGGTCACCGACAGCCCGATCCACTTCGGGGTCGCGAGGGTCCGCAGCACCCGACCACGGTAACCCGCGCGGCCGCCGGGCTCTCCCCGGGCCAGGATGGGCGCGTGCCCGGAGACCTGCAGGTCCGCGGCTCGGTCGTCATCCCCGAGGCCGAGCTCTCCTGGCGTTTCTCCAGGTCGTCCGGCCCGGGCGGCCAGGGCGTGAACACCACCGACTCACGGGTCGAGCTGCTCTGGGACGTCGCAGCCACCACCGCGCTCGGCCAGGTGCTGAAGGATCGCGCGCTCGATCGCCTGGCCGATCGGCTCGTGGACGGGGTGCTCAGCGTCACGGCGTCCGAGCAGCGCAGCCAGTACCAGAACCGGCTCGCCGCCGAGCGGCGGCTCGTGGACACCGTGGCCGCCGCGATCGCGCCGCCGCCGAGGCCGCGCCGCGCCACCAAGCCCACCCGAGGCTCGGTCGACCGCCGCATCGCAGCCAAGAAGCGCCGCGGCGAGACCAAGCGCCTCCGCCGCCCCGACGCCGACTAGCCGCGTCCCTGGCGCACGTGCCAGAAAGCACAAGGGTCTTCTGGCACTCGGGTGAGCGACGTGAGGCGAGGTCAGGAGGTCGCGAAGGTGCGGCCTGCGAGGCCGCCGACGTACTGGGTCAGTGCGGCGTCGATGCCGCCACCGACGAGCCCGCCGACCAGCGGGATCGACCGGACGGCGGTGAACGCGAGCCGCTTCCCGCCGTACTTGGCGACGAGGAAGATCCCCGCGCGACGGTTGATCTCGCGCACCACCGGCACCGGCAGACGCGCGATCGCGTCGTGCGTGCGACCGTCCACGATCTCGACACCGAGCTCGGTGAGCACCTTGGCGGCATCGGCTCCCGCGACCGTCAGCAGGATCGATGCCTGCGTGTGCTGCGAGTCGAGGTAGTGCCCGTGCAGGTGGGCGATCGCGCCGACCATCCGCGAGTTGATGACCAGGTTGCCGGCGACGTTGGCCGGGAACGTGAGCGGCAGGGCCAGGAAGCCGCCGAGCCCGGTCAGGAATCCGGTCCCGCCGGTGGCGATCACGGACTCGCGGATCATCAGCGCGATGGCTGCGTCGCGGTCGCCGGTGTCCGCGAGGCGGGCGTCGCCGTACGCCGCGGACCCCACGAGCGGCCCGGCGCCGTGGTCGACCACGTCGAGCACGACCTGCTGCAGCTTCTGCTCGAGCCGCAGAAGGAGCGACTCCGGCTCCCGCTCAGCGGCCGCGGGCTCGACGACCTCGACCATGTCCGTCCCCCTTCGTCGTACGCGATACCTCGAGGATCGCACCGAAGGCGCGGCCTGTCCGAGCTTCACCGCGGTGCGCGGTCAGCGGAGCAGACGAGGGTCTTCGGGCTAGGGGGCCGGCGAGGAGGGGGCCGACGGCGTCGGCTCCTCCGGGCTGGCGCCCAGATCCACGGCTGCAGCGGCAGCGGCCTCACGCTCCGCCTTCTTGCGGGTGTAGCGCGGGTTCTCGGTGGTCGACTCGTCGAAGTCGACCCGCTTGATCTGCTTGTTGAGGCTCTTCCAGATCACGAACACCGCCACGGCCATGAACAGCACCGCGAGCAGCCCGAGGAAGCCCGGCGAGACGCGGTCGGGGTCGATCGCCGGGGCCGTGGACGACGGCGACGGCGACGGCGACGGGGAGACGGACGCGGCCACCAGCCACAGGGTGCTCACAGGGACCTCGATGCATCGGAGAGCTCGGCGTCGAGCGCAGAACCGGGACGGATCCCGGCGAAAAGGTCGGTCTCGATGCCGTCGCCGACGGGCACGAGCGACCGGGCGAGCTGGAAGTCCTCGGTGGGCCAGGCCGCGCGCTGCGCGTCCATCGGCACGGCGAACCAGCGGCCGTCCGGATCGATCTGCGTCGCGTGAGCCTTGAGCGCCTCGTCCCGCGCCTCGAACCACTCGGAGCACTCGACCTGCGTCGTGAGGCGCGCGGCATCCTCGGGCTTGTCCTCCCAGGTGGCCAGCCAGTCGCCGAACGGCGACTCGACGCCCGCGGCGAGGCACATCTCGTGCAGCGCGATGAGGCGGGCCTTGTGGAAGGTCAGGTGGTAGTAGAGCTTGGCCGGCTGCCACGGCTCGCCGGTGCCGGGGAACTCGGCCGGGTCGCCCGCGGCCTCGAACGCGCGCATCGAGACCTCGTGGGTCTTGATGTGGTCGGGGTGCGGATAGCCGCCGTTCTCGTCGTACGTCGTCATCACGTGCGGGCGGAACTCGCGGACGAGCCGGACGAGGGGCTCGGTGGCCTCGTCGAGCGGCACCAGCGCGAAGCAGCCCTGGGGCAGCGGCGGGACGACGCCCTGCTCGTCGGCCTCGGGCAGGCCGGAGTCGTGGAAGCCGAGCCACGTGTGCTGGATGCCCAGGATCTCGGCCGCGCGCGCCATCTCGGTGCGCCGGTAGGCCGCGAGGTCCTCGAGCACGGCCGGGTCGTGCGCGAGACCGGGGTTGAGGACGTCGCCGCGCTCACCGCCGGTGCACGTGACGACCAGCACCTCGACGCCCTCGGCGACGTACCGCGCAGCCGAGGCCGCGCCCTTGCTCGACTCGTCGTCGGGGTGGGCGTGCACCGCCATGAGGCGCAGCGGCTCGCCGGGCGCCGGAAGGTGGGGTGCAGCGGTCACGGTCGCTCCTGGTCGTGGCGGTCGGGCAGAGGTGAGGGACACTCGTACCTGGACGGTCGGCGCCCCGGCACCGACACAGTCTCCCAGACCCGTACGACCACGCGAGGAGGCCCGGTGACCGAGCCCGCCACCGACCTGCGCCGCGAGGCCCGCACCGGCCTGATGCTCACCCCGGCGATGGCCGCGCGGTACGGCGTCCGCCGCACGAACCGGGTGGCCGTCGGAGTTCTCGCCGTGCTCGTCATCGGCTTCGTGGCCGGCGTCCTCGGCCTCGGCTACCGCCTCGCGACGCCCGACACCCAGGCCAAGCTGCTCGCCTTCTCGGTCGAGTCCCCGACGCGGATCAACGTCACGTTCGAGGTCCGCCGCGACTCGCTCGCCGAGACGTACTGCGTCCTCCGCGCCCGCGCCGTCGACCACACCGACGTCGGGTTCGCGCAGTTCCGCATCACCCCCGGCCGCGAGTACGTCCAGGTGACCTACCCGCTCGCGACGTACGCCGAGGCCACGAGCGCGGAGGTGCTGGGCTGCGCCGCCGGGGAGCCCCCGCGCGTCGACCCGCCCGGGTTCCTCCCCGGGACGACGAACCCCGAGCAGGTCGCGGTCGTCGACGGCTCGTAGCCGCATCAGCGGACGGGCGCCGTACGCTGTTCTCCCTGACGTCCGGCCGCCTGCGGCCACCCTCGAGCGAAGTGAGACAGATCCCGTGAGCGAGACCACCGAGACCTGGCTGACCCAGGAGGCGTTCGAGCGTCTCCAGGAGGAGCTCGCCGACCGGTCGGGTCCGCGCCGCGCTCAGATCGTGAAGCGCATCGAGGCCGCGCGCGAGGAGGGCGACCTCAAGGAGAACGGCGGGTACCACGCCGCCAAGGAGGAGCAGGGCAAGAACGAGGCCCGCGTGAAGGTGCTCACCCACCTCCTGGAGAACGCCCAGATCGGCGCACCGCCGGCCACGGACGGCGTCGTCGCGCAGGGCCAGGTCGTCACCGTGCGCCTCGTCGAGTTCGACGAGGAGGAGACGTTCCTGCTCGGCTCGCGCGAGGAGGCCGCGACCACCACGCTCTCGGTCTACTCCCCCACCTCGCCGCTCGGCGGCGCGGTTCTCGGCGCGAAGGTCGGCGACACCGTGAGCTACCGCACACCCGCCGGCAAGACGCTGAACGTCGAGGTCCTGCGCGCCGAGTCGCGCGCCTGAGAACGCCCGAAGGCCCGGCCCCGCTGCGACGGATGCCGGGCCATCGTCGTGCGTCAGGAGTTGGCGCGGTACTTGCGGACGGCGAGGGTGCTGAACAGTGCGATGAGCGCGGTGCACGAGATGAGCGTGTAGGCCACCGGGTGCTGCATCGGCCAGGGCGAGGACGCCAGGTTGTCGGCGAGGCCGGTCGGGTTGCCGAACAGCTCGCGGCAGGCGAGCACCAGCGACGACACCGGGTTCCACTCGGCGAAGGTGCGCAGGAGTGCGGGCATGCCCGCGAGCGGCACGAACGCGTTCGACAGGAACGTCAGCGGGAAGAGCCAGATCAGGCCGGCGGTGCTGGCCGTCTGCGGATTCGGCATGTGCAGCCCGACCCACGACCCGATCCACGCCACGGTGTAGGCGAAGAGCAGCAGCAGGAGGTACGCGAGCACCGCGTTGAGGAAGCCGTTGTCGATGCGCCACCCGACGATGTAGCCGGTGATCGAGAGCACCACGAGCACACCGATCTGCTGCAGCGCGTCCGCCGCCGTGCGGCCGAACAGGACGGCCGAGGCCGCCATCGGCAGCGAGCGGAACCGGTCGACGATGCCCTTGTGCAGGTCGTCGGCGAGACCCACGGTCGAGGCGGCCGCGGCGAACGCGACGGTCTGGCCGAAGATGCCGGGGATGAGGTACTGCCGGTACGCCTCGGCGCCTGCGCCCGGGTCTGCCCCGGGGACGGGGATCGCGCCGCCGAAGACGTACGCGAACATCAGCACGAAGATCACGGGCTGCACGAGCGAGAAGAAGATGCTCTCGGGGACGCGCAGCGACTGGATGAGGTTGCGCTTGGCGACGACGACGCCGTCGTGCAGGAACCAGCCGATGCCGGGGCGCTTCAGCTCGCGCCCGACCGGCGAGGGTGCGGTGGTGGCAGCCATGTCAGGCCTCCTTCTTCGCGCGGCCGCGCTTGCGTCCGGTGGTGGCAGGGGTGGTCTCCTCCTCGGCCGCGTGGCCGGTGAGGGTGAGGAACACGTCGTCGAGCGTGGGACGTCGCAGCGCGAGGTCGTCGACCTTCACCCCGGCCGAGTCGAGCGCGCGGACCGCCTCGACCAGGACCGTCGAGCCGCCGGAGACCGGGGCGCGCAGGGTGCGGGTGTCGGCGTCGACGACGGCGTCGCCGTCGCTGACCGACCGCACCGCGGCCACTGCCGCGTCGAGGTCGGTGCCGGGCGACACCACGATCTCGAGGCGGTCGCCGCCGACCTCGGTCTTGAGCTCGTCGCTCGTGCCCTGCGCGATGATGCGGCCCTTGTCGATGACGACGATGCGCTCGGCGAGCTGGTCGGCCTCCTCGAGGTACTGCGTGGTGAGCAGGACGGTGGTGCCGTCGGCGACGAGGTCGGTGATGACCTCCCACATCTGCAGGCGCGAGCGCGGGTCGAGGCCCGTGGTCGGCTCGTCGAGGAACAGGATCTTCGGGTTGCCCATGAGGCTGGCCGACAGGTCGAGGCGGCGACGCATGCCGCCGCTGTAGGTCTTGGCCGGTCGGTCGGCGGCATCGGTGAGCGAGAAGCGCTCGAGCAGCTCGTCCGCCCGGTTCTTCACGTACGCCTTGGGCAGGTGGTAGAGCCGCCCGATCATGTCGAGGTTCTCGCGGCCGGTGAGGTACTCGTCGACCGCGGCGTACTGCCCCGTGAGGCCGATCTGGCGGCGTACCTCGTCGGGCTTCTTGGCGACGTCGATGCCGGCGACGGTGGCGTGGCCGCCCGTCGGCTTGAGGAGCGTCGCGAGGATGCGCACGGTCGTGGTCTTGCCGGCGCCGTTCGGGCCGAGCAGCCCGTAGACCGTGCCGTACGGGACCGTGAGGTCGATGCCGTCGACGGCCTTGACGTCGCCGAAGTGCTTCACGAGGCCTTCGGCGTGGATCGCCGCCTCGCCGGGTGGATGTGCCATGGATGGAGCCTTCCCCTCGATGGTGATGCGCGCATACGGGTTTCGCCCCTCGCGGAACCCGTGCGGTGAACTGGATACCGGTTGACGCCGGGTGAGGGTCCAGGGTGCGCGGCACCCCGGACGCTCAGTCGGTGAGCAGCTTCTCCGCCTCGTCGACGGTGATCCGGCCGGCAGCCACGTCCGCGAGGACGGCGTCGCGGTCGACGGACTTCGCCGCCGCGGCGGGGTCCTCGAGCCCGAGCCTGGCGAGCAGGTCGGCGTACCTCTGGCGGGTGGTGGGGTACGAGACGCCCAGGTGCTTCTCGAGCTCGCGCATGTTGCCGCGGCTCACGAGGAAGACGCGCAGCATCTCGAGCTCGTCGTCCGACAGCGCGTCGTACGGGCTCATCCGGAACGCGCCGCTGATGCCGGTGCCGCACTCGGGGCACCCGCAGCCCGTGATGACGAGCTCGTGCGCGCACACCGGGCACGAGCGCGGGGCACGACGGACGGGATCGGAAGCCGGGGTCATGACGCCACCGCCACCGAGGCCGAGCCGAGCCGGACGGCGATCGTGAACGGGTGCGTACCCGCGCCGACGACGTACGACTGCCGGGCGGAGGACGCCTCGCGCTTGGGCATGCCCGCGATCTTCACCTCGCCGAGGTCGGTCGTCGCGGTCACGGTGACGTCGGACCCGGGCAGCAGCCGGACGTCGAGGCTGCCGAGCTCGCAGGACAGGTCGCTCGACTCGCGCACGGTGGCCACGACGTCGAGCGAGCCCATCGCGAGGCTGCCGTGCAGGGCTCCGACGTGGTCGCGGACCTGGACGGACGACGCGCTGCCGCCGAGCGTCAGTGCGGCCCGCATGCCGGAGATCTCGACCGCGCACGCCGTGGCCTCGACGGTCAGGGCCAGCGCGGGATTGATCCGGACCATCACCTTCTGGCCGCGGCCGCCGGTCCAGACGGTGGGCACCCAGCCGAGGAAGCGCGGGGGCGGGGTGGTGCGGTAGCCATCCTCGCTCGGGGCGTCGAGCACGAGGACCGAGCCCTCGCGACGGACGGCGTGCGGGCCGTCGGCGACCGCGGTCGCAACGGTGGGGTCGGCGACGATCGTGAGCTTCACGCCGCCGGCGTGGATGGCCACGGCCGTGGGCGGGGCCTCGGAGCTGATGCCGTCCCGGCGGTCGAGGGTGGGGGCGGCGGGGTCCTCGTCGAGCCGGCGGGCTGCCTCGGCAGGGTCGATCTCGCCGGAGGCCACCCGCGTGAGCAGGTCGCGCAGTGCAGTGGTGTCATCGGTCATGGGATGACTGTAAAACGGTTCTTTCTACTTTGGCAACCCCGGTTGCCAAAGTTCTCTCATCCGGCCCGGACGTGGAAGCCCTCCCGGGCGAGGTGGGCGAGGACGTCCTCCCGGTGGGCGGGGCCGCGGGTCTCCACCTGCACCTCGATCTCCACCTCGTGCAGGTGCAGCTGGGGGTCGGCCCGTCCGTGCTCCACCTCGACCACGTTCGCGTCGGCGGCGGCGAGGGCTGCGAGCAGGGAGGCCAGCGAGCCGGGCCGGTCGGGCATGCGCACGGTGAGGGTGCTGTAACGGCCGGCAGCGGCGAGGCCGTGGCGGATCACGCGCAGCAGCAGCAGCGGGTCGACGTTGCCGCCGGACACGACCACCACCACCGGGGGCTCGAACGCCTGCGGGTCGTCGAGCACGGCCGCCAGCCCGGCCGCACCTGCGGGCTCCACGACGAGCTTGCCCCGCTCGAGCGTGAGGACGAGGGCCCGAGCGATGGTCTCGTCGTCGACGACCACGATGTCGTCGACGAGGTGGTCGACCAGCGCGAACGGCACGTCGCCCGGCCGCCCGACGGCGATGCCGTCGGCCATGGTCGACATCGAGGCGAGCGCGACCGGGTGGTGCGCCTTGAGCGAGTCGGGGTACGCCGCTGCTCCCGCGGCCTGGACGCCGACGATGCGTACGTCGGGGCGCACAGCCTTCACGGCCACGGCGATACCTGCGAGCAGCCCGCCGCCGCCGGTGCACACGACGATCGTCTTCACGTCCGGTCGCTGCTCGAGGATCTCGAGGCCCACCGTGCCCTGCCCGGCGACGATGTCCTTGTGGTCGAACGGATGGATGAGGATTGCACCCGTCGCGTCGGCGAACTCCTGCGCCGCGACGAGGCACTCGTCGATGGCCGAGCCGATGAACCGGACCTCGGCGCCGTACCCGCGCGTGGCCGCCACCTTCGGCAGGGGCGCGCCGACGGGCATGAACACCGTCGCGCTGATGCCGAGCATCGACGCCGCGAGGGCCACCCCCTGCGCGTGGTTGCCGGCGCTCGCGGCCACGACGCCGCGGGCCCGCTCCTCCTCCGACAGCCGCACCATGCGCGTGTAGGCGCCGCGGATCTTGAAGCTGCCGGCCCGCTGGAGGTTCTCGCACTTGAGCTTCGACCGGTCCCCCGACCTTGTCGGCGAGCCACCGGGCGGGCCGCAGCGGGGTCTCGCGGGCCACCCCCTTGAGGGCGATCCGCGCTGCTTCGACGTCCTGCACCGTCACCGTCTCGATCACGCCGTGCAGTCTGCCGTTCGTTTGCGATGAAGGGGGCTTTCGTTGCTAAGAGCGCAACAAAGTCACCCTTCACGGACGCCGCGATCCACAGGCTGGCGCCGTGTCCGGGTCATGTCAGCGTCGTGCAAGGACCACCTCACCGGGGTGTCGCCGTTCACCGAGGAGGGGTACACCTGTGCCTGTGACCACGATGTCCGAGCGACGCCGCACCCGCGAGGCCGCCGCGCGTGCCGCCGCCCGCCGCCGTCCGCGCGAGGACGCGCCCACCCCGGCGGAGAGCCGCCTCGACCGTGTCGAGCGGCCAGACGGCCCCTGGGGCGCCGGCGTCGTCCTCAGCCTGCTCAGCCGACGCGAGCCGCCGAACCGCCTCTTCGAGACCATCGCGCGCGGCCATGGGCCGGTCACGCACTACACGATGGCCGGCGAGCACGTGTACCTGCTCAGCGACCCCGACCTCATCACCGAGGTGTTCCTGACCCGCGCCCGAGAGGTCATGAAGGGTCGCGGGCTGCAAGCCGCGAGGCCGATCCTCGGCAACGGCCTGCTCACGAGCGAGGGCGAGTTCCACTTGCGCCAGCGCCGTCTCGCGCAGCCGGCGTTCCACAAGCAGCGCATCGCGGCGTATGCCGACGACATGGTCCGTGAGGCGCTGCGGCACCAGGGATCCTGGCGTGACGGCGAGCAGGTCGAGATGGTCGACGAGATGACGTCGCTGACCTTCGCGATCGTCGGCCGCACGCTGTTCGGCACCGACCTCACCGGCGACGCGCAGGCGTTCGGCGACACGCTCGAGGAGCTGATGAGCGGCTTCGGGCAGCTCTCGGCGATCGGCAACGAGCGGCTGGTGCGCGCGCTGCCCAAGGGCCGCCATCTCCTGTCGCGCGTGGAGGATCTCGACGCCGTCGTGCAGCGGATCATCGATGAGCACCGCGCGAAGATCGAGGCGGGCGAGGCGGGCGACGACCTGCTGACGTGGATGATCCAGGCGCGCGACGCCGAGGGCGCCGACCGCTTCGGCGAGTCGATGACCGACGACCAGCTGCGCGACGAGGTCATGACGATGGTGCTCGCCGGTCACGAGACGACCGCGATGGCACTGTCGTGGGCCTGGTGGCTGCTGTCGGCGCATCCCTCGATCGCCGACCGCGTCGCGGCCGAGGCCACCGGCGTGCTGCGCGAACCCTCGGCCGACGACGGCCTGCGCGCACCGACCATCGAGGACATCGCGGCGCTGCCGTTCACGCACGCGGTGGTCGCCGAGACGATCCGCCTCTACCCGCCCGCGTGGATCATGGGACGCCGCACCCTCACCGACATGCGCCTCGGCGACTGGGACGTCCCCTCGGGGTCGATCGTGCTCGGGTCGCCGTGGATCATGCACCGCGATCCGGACCTCTGGCCGCGGGCGACGTCGTTCAACCCCGACCGCTGGCTCGACGCCGACGGCGCGTACGACGAGAGCGCGCCGGGCCAGCGCCGCGGCGCCTACATCCCGTTCGGCTTCGGCAACCGCCGGTGCATCGGCGAGCAGTTCGCCTGGACCGAGGCGATCCTGCTGCTCGCAACGCTCGCCGCACGCTGGGACGCCCGCCTCGTCCCGGGCTCGCCCGTCGACACGCAGGCGGCCGTCACGCTGCGCCCTGCCCACGGCCTGCCCATGACGCTCCGGCTGCGTCCGGCGCCGTCCGACTGAGGGCCGGTCGGCCACCCGCCCGACACCGAAGCGTCACCGGGCATCCCCCATCCGGTCGAGCCGGTCGCCTCGTGCACCGCCGATACCCTGATCAGAACGTGTGCGGGCGGACGTCGGCACGCACGAGCCAGGGGACGGGCCATGAGCGACAGCAACGACATCACGGGCGGCGACGCCGGCGGTCAGGGCCACCAGCCCGTCAGCTGGGAGCCGCCCATCGGGTCGCCGGCCATGTCGCCTCTCGAGACCCTCGGCGACGGCACGAGCACCGACATCCTCCCCGCGGTCGAGCCACGGGCACCGCGCAGCAAGCGGCCGTGGCTCATCGGCACCGCCGTCGCGGCCGTGCTGGTCCTCGTGCTCGGAGGCGCTGCCGCCGCACTGCTGCTCAACCGTCCCGACGTGAAGCTGCAGCGCGCCCTGTCCGCGACCACCGACCGTCCGACCGGCAGCATGACCATGTCGGTGCGCGCCTCCGACGTCGGTGACGAGCTCGCGCAGAGCCTCGTCGACAACGGATCGGTGCGCCTCGCGTGGGACCACCCGGGCGACCAGCAGCAGATCACCGTGCTCATGCACGGCGACAAGGTCGTCGACGTCGTTTCGACCCCCGACAGCGTGGTCATCACGCAGGGTCTGGCCTCTCTCCCGCTTCCGGGCATCGAGGACACGCTCGCCGCGATGCGGGAGGCCGGCAGGGCGCTCGGGCCGGACGGCGAGGCGCTCGTCGACTTCACCCGCGGTGTCCCCCTCCGCATCAAGACCGGCCCAGACTCGGCCTTCGGCAAGCTGCTCAAGCAGGCAGAGAGCACGTCCGGCTCGAAGAACCAGCTCGACGAGGCGAAGATCCAGTCCGTCGTCGACAAGATCCAGCAGAGCGTGCGCGACCACGTCACGGTCACCGACGAGGGCTCCGACGAGTCGGGCGACCAGCTGCGCGCGACGGTCCCCCTCAAGCCGGTGATCGCCGACGTCGCGCCGACCGTCGCGGAGATCGTCGGCCAGCCCGTTCCAGCCGACCTGCTCTCCGGTGTGAAGGGCGACCCCACACTGGTTGTCGACACCTGGGTCAAGGACGGCGTGATCGCCAAGGTCGAGATCGACCTCGGCCCGCTGATGCAGGACTCCGTCGGTGGCGGTGCCGCGCCGGACATCACGCTCGTGATCGAGATGAGCGACGTCGGGGTGCAGATGCCGCCCGCGCCGATCTCGGACCTGCCGGACTCGATCTTCGACAGCCTCGGCAGCGGACTGCTGGGCGGCATGGGCGGTCTCGGCGGGCTCGGTGCCGGTGGGGGCAACGACTTCGGCGTCGAGTCCAGCAGCGACTTCGACGTCACCGAGAGCTCGTAGCCGGGGGCAAGCCCCGGTCAGGCGACGTCGTCGAGCACCAGCGCGGCGGCGCCGGCCACCCCGGCGGTCGTGCCGAGCATGGGCAGGGTGACCCGGCACCGCTCCACGAAGTCGTAGCCGGCGTGCTCGTGGAACGACGCGCGCAGCGGGTCCCAGAACACGTGCCCCGCCTGGGAGATGCCACCGCCGACGACGGCGACGTCGAGGTCGAGCAGCGCGGCCGACGACGCGATCGCCTGGCCCACCGCACGTCCCGCCCGGTCGAACGCAGCGATGCAGGCGGCATCGCCCTGCCGCGCGCCCTGGGCCACGGCCACGCCCGTCTGCTCGCCCTGCCACCCGAGGCTCACGGCGTACGCCGCGAGCGCCGGCCCGCGGGCGATCGGCTCGAGGCAGCCGCGCGCGCCGCAGCGGCACATCTCTCCGTCGGGCGCGACGATCGTGTGGCCGAGGTGCCCGGCGTTGCCGGTCTTGCCGTCGATGCGGCGCCCGCCGAGGACGAGGCCCGCGCCGACGCCGGTCGAGACCACCATCCCGAGCACGTGCCCGTGCCCGCGTCCGGCGCCCCAACGGTGCTCGGCGACGGCGAGGGCGACGGCGTCGTTGTGGATGGCGATCGGGCGGTCTCCCGCGTACCGCTCACGGACGCGCTCGAGCAGCGGGAAGCCGCGCCAGGCCGCCATGTTGCCGGGAGAGACGACACCGGACGGCCACTCCATCGGGCCGCCGCAGCCGACGCCGACGGCCTCGTAGCCGTCGCCCTCCTCCGCGATCACGCGGTCGAGAACGGCGCAGACCGTCTCCCAGACCGCCTCTGCGTCGACAGATTGCGGTGTGTCCTCGCGGACGTAGCCCACGACCTCGCCGTCGCGCCGGACGAGCCCGGCGGCCGTCTTCGTGCCGCCGACGTCGAGCCCGAGCACGAGAGTCACCGCAACGCGTCCTCGAAGGCCAGCACCGTGGCCGAGACGCCGTGCACGTGGTTGCGGCCGCCGACGGGGCCGATCTCGCCGGCGGCGAAGAAGCCGCCGACGTGCTCGACGCCGAGGGCGCCGCGCACGGCCGCGACGTCGTGCTCCGGCGAGGCGAAGAGATCGCGGCCGCGGCCGTCGCCGGTGAAGAGAAGCGCACCCGCGAGCCGGTCGAATCCGACGTCGCGCCGCAGGGACACGAGCCCCTCGACGAGGTCCTCGTGCGCCGACGACGCGTCGCGCAGGAGGAACTGCACGGTCGCCCCGACGGGAACGACGTCGCCCACGGAGATGGAGCCGTCGAGGTCGTCGGCCGCCACGATGCCGCGTGCGACGAAGTCGCCGTGGCCGTGCTCGTACACGTACTCGTCCATCGCGACCCCGAGGTGCAGGCCGTGCACAGCCAGGTCGCGCGAGTCCTCGGGCAGCTCGGAGATCGCGACCTTCGCCTGCATCAGCGGCGACTGACCCGCGAGCGCCGTGATGCGGCTGCCCTCCGACGCGGTCACGGTCATCGGTCGGCCGATCGGGCGGCAGCCCTGGGAGACGACCGTCCGTACGGCGACGTCTCCCCCGAGCACGACGCCGACGGCGCCGCGGTCGACCACGCGGCCGTCCACGAGCAGGCGCGTTCCCTGCGCCTCCGCAGCGCCCGACGCCAGGCCGCCGACGAGCGGCAGACCTCGGAGCACGTCGTACGACTGGCCGACGAATCCGTCCACGGGGAACGACCACGGGTCGGCGAGCAGGACACCGACGGCGTCGTCGACACGGCGCTCGGGCATGCCGACGACGGCGATGGCCTCGGACGTGCGCAGCACCTCGAGGTGGAACGAGCGGAGGGCCACCCCCGGCAGGCGAGCCGCCCAGACGCTGACGGCGGGGTCGCCCTCGACCGCGCGGCCGGCGCCGATGACGCCGTGGGCGGAGCAGCCGAGCACCGTCGCGGCGTCGATGCGGTCGGACGCCGCGAGCAGTGCTGCCTCGGTCTGCTCCGGGGACCCGCCGGCCACCCACACGAGGGCGAGGTCGGGAGCGGGCCCCGGCCCGAGCTGCAGGAGCGCAGCATCGGCCGCCCGGCGCGCGGTCTCGACGAGGTCGCTGCCCATCGCCAGGCCGTCACCGGTGCGCGTGGTCACGGCCAGGGAGGTCACCCGCACATCCTGGCCCACTGCAGCCTCGCCGTTCAGCAAACGTCACCCGTCCGTGCACCACCCGTTCCGGTGACTCCGCTGCAACGCCCGCCGGGGTCGCTCAGCGGACGCCCGCCGTGGCCTATTCCCATGATCGCTGCGCGGACGGCGTACGACCGACCTGGTGCGCTCGCGGGTGGGGCGACGTACGGTCAGGAGGTGACCGAGCTGCGCGTCCCCGACGCTCCCGCCGACCTCCCCCGCACCCTCGGCGCCCTGCGGGCGTCCGGGCACGAGCACCTCACTGTGAAGGCGGAGCTGCGCACCAACCTGGTGGCCTGCCTGGTCGCCGGCGAGGACCCGTTCCCGGGTGTCGTCGGCATCGAGGACACCGTGCGCCCGCAGCTCGAGCGCGCGATCCTCGCCGGCCACGACCTCGTGCTCCTCGGCGAGCGCGGCCAGGGCAAGACGCGCCTGCTGCGCACCCTCGTCGGCCTGCTCGACGAGTGGACGCCGGTGCTCGAGGGCAGCGAGCTCAACGAGCACCCGTACGACCCGGTCTCGGTCTGGGCCAAGCGCCAGGTGGCCACGCACGGCGACGCGACCGCCGTCGGCTGGCTGCACCGCTCGGCCCGCTACGGCGAGAAGCTGGCGACCCCCGACACCAGCGTCGGCGACCTCATCGGCGACGTCGACCCGGTGAAGGTGGCCGAGGGCCGCACCCTGGGCGACCCGGAGACGGTTCACTACGGCCTCGTGCCGCGGACGAACCGCGGCATCTTCGCCATCAACGAGCTCCCCGACCTTGCCGAGCGCATCCAGGTGTCGCTGCTCAACGTGCTCGAGGAGCGCGACATCCAGGTGCGCGGCTACGCGCTGCGCCTCCCCCTCGACCTCATGCTCGTCGCGAGCGCGAACCCCGAGGACTACACCAACCGCGGCCGCATCATCACGCCGCTCAAGGACCGCTTCGGCGCCGAGATCCGCACGCACTACCCGCTGCGCCTCGCCGACGAGATCTCGCTCGTGCGCCAGGAGGCCGACCTCCAGGCCCAGGTGCCGCACCACCTGCTCGAGGTGGTCTCGCGCTTCACGCGGCTCGTCCGCGAGTCGACGGCCGTCGACCAGCGCTCCGGCGTGTCGGCGCGCTTCTCGGTCGCGGCGGCCGAGTCGCTCGCGGCGAGCGCCCTTCGACGGGCCGCCATCACCGGTGAGGCGCTCGGCGTCGCCCGGGTCGGCGACCTCCCGGCCGTCGTGCCGACGCTGCGCGGCAAGGTCGAGTTCGAGGTGAGCGAGGAGGGTCGCGAGGAGGAGGTGCTGCAGCACCTGCTCAAGCGCGCCGTGGCCGAGACCTTCCGGGCCCGCCTCGGTGGCGTCGACCTGACCGCGCTCATCACCCGCTTCGACGAGGGCACCTCGATCGAGGTGGGCGACCTCATCACGAGCGAGGAGATCCTGCGCCGCGTCGGGCCGGTCGACGGGCTCGGGCGCATCGTGTCCGCGCTCGAGGGCGAGGAGGCCGGCGGCGAGTCGCCGGGCATCGTCGCGTCGTGCCTCGAGACCGTGCTCGAGGGGCTCTACCTCACCCGCCGCATCTCCAAGGACGAGGTGCCCGGCGGCGGCCGCGCCGTCTACGGCGGTGCGTGAGCCGGTGTCAGCCCTCGATGCGCTCGACCGTCACCGCGGTGCCGTACGCCGCGACCTCGTTCATGAGGTCGGCGATCTCGCCGGTGTCGAAGCGCATGGCCAGCACTGCGTTGCCGCCGACCTGGTGCGCGGCGTAGCGCATCCGCTCGACTGCCTCGAGGCGGCTGTCGGACAGCAGCTTGGTGTAGCCCTTGGCCTCGCCGCCGAACACCGTGCGGAAGCCCGCGCCCATGTTGGAGAACATGTTGCGCGCGCGGACCGTGATGCCGAAGACCTCGCCGTGCACCGCGGTCACGCGGTAGCCGGGCAGGTCCGGCGTGGTCACGACCAGGATCGGCGGCCCGATGTAGCGCGCGGGCAGGGCGCCCACCTCGCCGTCCGCCTGCTGGGAGATCGACGGCTGCACGCGGTCGGTCCAGCTCGCGCCGTCCCACCAGCGCAGCTGGGTGGAGTTTTCGGGGTTCGGGTACCAGCCCTCCGGGGGCAGTCCGCTCGCGTCGTTCATGCCGCCACCGTACGACGCCGGCCCGGCGTTGGCTCGGGTCGAGAGGTGACCTTGACATGAACCGCTACCGCTACGGCGCGTACGACGACGGGCCCGACCCCCTGGCCGCGCCGTACGACGCCGGTCGCGCGGTCGACGAGCTCGGCGACCGCGTGCTCGACGGCCTCGGCGTGCGTGACGCCGTGCGCGACCTGCTGCAGCGCGGCGCCGACGGCGTCCGCGGCCTCGACGACCTCATGCGCACGGTGCAGCAGCGGCGTCGCTCGCTCGAGCGCTCGGGCCGCATGGACGGGATGCTCGAGAAGGCCGCCGAGATGCTCGACCAGGCCGTGGAGCAGGAGCGCTCGGCGCTGTTCCCCGACCCGTCGGACGACGCGCGCTTCCGCGAGGCTCAGCTCGACAACCTGCCGTCGTCGACCTCGCGCGCGGTGCGCGAGCTGTCGGAGTACGACTGGCGCTCGCCCGAGGCGCGGCAGACGTTCGAGGACCTCAAGGACATGCTGCGCCGGGACGTGCTCGACCAGCAGTTCCGCGGGATGAAGCAGGCCCTGCAGGACCCGGCCGGCTCGGAGTCGCGCGAGCGGCTGAAGAACATGATGGCCGACCTCAACCAGATGCTCGAGAAGCACGCGCGCGGCGAGGACACCGAGCAGGACTTCGCCGACTTCATGGACAAGCACGGCGAGTTCTTCCCCGAGAACCCCGAGAACATCGAGCAGCTGCTCGACCAGCTCGCGCGCCAGGCAGCGGCGATGCAGCGGATGCTCGAGTCGATGACGCCCGAGCAGCGCGAGGAGCTCGCCGAGCTCATGGCCGACGCGCTCGGCGACATGGACCTCGCCTCGGAGATGGGTCGGCTCACCGACAACCTTCGAGCGATGCGCCCGGACCTCCCGTGGAGCGGGCGTCAGCGGCTGCGCGGCGACGAGCAGCTCGGGCTCGGTGACGCCACCGAGGCGCTCGCCGACCTCGCCGACCTCGACGCGCTGTCGGAGGCCCTCGGCCAGGACTACGCAGGGGCCTCGCTCGAGGACGTCGACGAGGAGGCGGTCGCGCGCGCCCTCGGACGTCAGGCGGTCGACGACCTCAAGCGGCTGCAGGAGATCGAGCGCGAGCTCGAGCGCCAGGGCTACCTCACGCGCAAGGGCGGCGAGATCGAGCTGACCGCCAAGGCGATCCGACGTATAGGCCAGACGGCGCTCCGCCGGGTCTTCGCCTCGCTCGAGTCAGGCGGTCGCGGCGACCACGACGTGCACGACGCCGGTGCCGCGGGCGAGCTCACGGGGACGACGCGCGAGTGGCGCTTCGGCGACGAGCAGCCGCTGGACGTCGTGAAGACCGTGTCGAACGCCGTCCGCCGTCGCATGGTCGACAGCGACGGCCCCCTGCTGCGGCCCGAGGACTTCGAGATCCGCGAGACCGAGCGGCGCACCCGTGCGGCCGTCGTTCTCCTGGTCGACCAGTCGTTCTCGATGGTCATGAACGACACGTGGCGTACGGCGAAGACCACGGCGATGGCGCTGCACGCGCTGGCGACGACGCAGTTCCCGCTCGACGCCGTCGAGATCATCGCGTTCGCCAACCTCGCGCGACGCATCTCGCCGCACGAGCTGCCCGACCTCGACGCGAACGAGGTGCAGGGCACCAACCTGCAGCACGCGCTCATGCTCGCCGGCCGATTCCTCGACAAGCATCCGGACGCCGAGCCCGTCGTGCTCGTGGTGACCGACGGCGAGCCGACCGCGCACCTCGATCGCGACGGGGAGTGGTGGTTCCAGTGGCCGCCGGGGCCGGAGACGATCGAGCTCACGCTCGCCGAGGTCGACAAGATGACCCGCCGCGGCGTGCCGCTGTCGTTCTTCCGCCTCGGCGACGAGCCGCGCCTCGCGCAGTTCCTCGACGACATCGCGCGCCGCAACGGCGGCCGCGTGCTCGCCCCCGAGGGCGATCGCCTCGGCGACTACGTGGTGAGCGACTACCTCAAGCGCCGCAGCGGCACCCGCCGTCGCTCCGCCTGACCCCTCCCGCTCACACTGATCAATCCGTCGCTTCCCGGCTCCGGAGACAACGGATTGGTCAGTGTGAGCGGGTGGGTGGGGCAGCGTGCGGCGACAGCCACGGGTGAGAGGATGCGCGACGTGCCTGGCGACTGCGTGACCGAGCGATGAGCGACGGGCGCCGCTCCCCCTTTGCCGCCGCTCGCGCCCAGTGGGACTTCAAGGGTCTGCCGCGCGAGGTCGTCGTGCTCTCCGCCGTCGCGTTCTGCGTGGCGCTCGGGTTCGGCATCGTGGCACCGGCGATCCCGCTCTTCGCCCAGGAGTTCGACGTCACCGCGTTCTGGGCCAGCTCGGTGATCAGCGCGTTCGCGCTGATGCGGCTCATCGGTGCGCTGCCCGCAGGCTGGCTCGTCGACCGCGCCGGCGAGCGCATGACCCTGATCATCGGCCTCACCATCGTGGCCGCTTCCTCGGCCGTCGCCGGGCTGTCCACCACATTCGTCCAGCTGATCGTTCTGCGAGGGATCGGCGGGCTCGGCTCGGCCATGTTCACCGTGTCGGCGCTCGCGCTGCTGCTGCGCGTCGCAGCACCCGATCAGCGCGGACGTGCCGCCGCGGTGTTCCAGGGCGGCTTCCTGCTCGGCGGGATCGTGGGCCCGTTCTTCGGCGGACTCGTGCTCGGCATCTCCATCCGGCTGCCCTTCTTCGTGTACGCCGCGACCCTCGGCGCGGCGGTGGTCGTGGTGATCGTGACCTTGTCCCGCACCCACCTGCTCGACGCCCCGACTGCGGCAGCCACGGACGCGTCCGGCGGTGAGGAAGGGGCGAGGTGGAGGCAGCTACGCATCGCGCTGCGCGACCGCGCCTACGTCACGGCGCTGTCGGTCAACCTCGGCAACGGCTTCGCGTCGTTCGGCCTCCGCAGTGCGATCGTGCCGCTGTTCGTCGTGAACGCGCTCGCCCTCCCGGCCGCGTGGGTGGGGTACGGCGCCTTCGTGTCGGCGCTGGTGCAGGCGCCGTTGCTGTTCATCGCCGGCCCCGCGACCGACACCCGCGGCCGGCGGTTCGCCCTGATGCTGGGCACCGGCCTCACGGCCGTGGCGTTCGTCGTGCTCGCAGGACTCGAGACGCTGCCCGGCTTCCTGCTCGCCATGGCCGTCTTCGGCGCCGGCGCTGCCTTCCTCGGGTCCGGCCCCGCGGCCGTCGTCGGGGACATCACGGGCGGGCGCCGCGAGGGCCCGATCGTCGCGACGTTCCAGATGATGAGCGACCTCGGCGGCGTCGTCGGCCCGCTCCTCGCCGGCGCGATCGTGACGGCCACCGACTCCTACACGCTCGGATTCACGGTGGGCGCGGTAGTCCTGGCGATCACGTTCGTCATGTCCGCGACGATGCCGGAGACCCTCGGCCGGGCGATGTCCCAGACTGCCACCGCACCGACGCTCGACCCCGCCACCGAGCCCGAGGCCCCACCGGCGTCGCCCTGATCCGCTCGGTGCGGGGTCCCGGGCCCAGCCCGCCCACGAGTCAACCGGAGCGACGCGGGCCGCATCCGCGCGGCAGACTGCGCGGCATGAGCCCTGACCTCGTCGTCGACCCGAGCACCAAGCAGTACTGGGACGGCGCGGCCGCCACCCACGGCACGACCTCGACCGACCGCTACTACCACCTCGACGACGTGGTCGCGGGCGGCACGTTGATGACTTCGCTCGAGGAGGCCGCGGTCGCGCGCGCCACCGGCGCCGACCCGGCGACGCCGCTCGCCGGGGTCGCCGGCCTCGACGTCCTGCACCTGCAGAGCCACATCGGCGTCGACGGCGTCGTCATGGCCCGCGCAGGTGCTCGCGTGACATGCGCCGACTACTCCGCCCCCGCCCTCGGTCGCGCGCAGGAGCTCGCCGCACGGGTCGGCGTCACGATCGAGACGGTCGAGACCGATGCGCGCGACCTGCCGCCGTCGCTGCACGGCCGGTTCGACGTCGTCTACGCGACCATCGGCGCGATCTGCTGGATCGACGACCTCGACCTCTGGATGCGCCAGGTCGCCCTCGCCCTGCGGCCGGGCGGTGTGCTCGTCATGGTCGAGCTGCACCCGGCGTACCAGATGTTCGACGAGCTCTCGCCCGAGGTCGTCTGCGACTTCCCGTACGGCGGCGGCGTCGGCTTCACCTACACCGGCACCGGCTCGTACGCCGATCCGAACGCGTCGGACGAGAGCACCACCACGTCGTTCGCGCACTCGATCGCCGACGTCGTGATGGGGGGCCTGCGCGCCGGCCTCACGCTCGAGCACCTCGAGGAGCACGACGCGATCGCCTTCAACCCGCGCGGCGACGAGGTGCTGACGCAGGGCGAGGACGGCCTGCACCGCTTCCTCCTCGGCCGTGGCACCCACCCGGGCGAGGCGCCGCAGCCCCTGCCGGTCGCCTTCACCTACCTCGCCCGCAAGCCGTTCTGACGCCGGCTGCGGCAGGATGGCGGGATGGCCGACGTCCCGTACGAGATCGAGCGCAAGTTCCTCATCGCCGACCCGGACGTCGCCGCGCTGGACGCCGCTGCCTCATCTGTGTCGCACATCGTGCAGACCTACCTCACGACGGACGACGGGAGCGCCGAGCGCGTACGCCGTCGTCTCGTGCGCGACGCCGACGGCGAGAGGCTGCAGCTCACGACCACGCGCAAGGTCGCCGTCTCCGCCGGCGTCGTCGAGGAGTACGAGCGCGAGCTCGACCAGGCGGAGTACGACGACCTCCTGCGCCGCAGCGACCCCGCACGGCACCCCGTCCACAAGACGCGCTGGGTCGTCCCGTACGCCGGCCGAACGATCGAGGTCGACCACCTCAGGTCGCCGCGGACGCTGTGGCTGCTGGAGGTCGAGCTGCCCCGCACCGACGACATGTCCGCGGCCCTCGACTTCCCGGCGTGGCTGCAGATCACCGCGGAGGTCACCGGCGACGACCGCTACAGCAACAAGAACCTCGCCCTCCCCGACACCCCCCATCGCTGACACTGATGAATCCGTCGTTACCCGCACCGGGAAGCGACGGATTGATCAGTGCGAGCGATGGGGGGTCGGGCAGGATGACGGCGTGACCGCGCGACCGCTGAGCGAGCTCATCGACCCCGGCTGGGCAGCCGCCCTCGCCCCCGTCGCCGACGACATCGCGCGCATGGGCGAGTTCCTGCGCACCGAGGTCGCCGAGGGCCGCGGCTACCTCCCGGCCGGCGAGAACGTGCTGCGCGCCTTCGCCCGACCGCTGGACGCCGTACGCGTGCTCATCGTCGGCCAGGACCCGTACCCGACGCCGGGCCACGCGGTCGGCCTGTCGTTCTCGGTCGACCCGGACGTGCGACCGGTGCCGCGCAGCCTGCAGAACATCTACGCCGAGCTCGCGTCCGACCTCGGCGTCGCGCGGCCGACGTCCGGCGACCTGTCCCCCTGGGCGGACCGCGGAGTGCTGCTGCTCAACAGGGTGCTCACCGTTTCGCCCGGACGGCCCGGCTCGCACCGGGGCAAGGGCTGGGAAGCCGTGACGGCGCAGGCGATACGGGCGTTGGTCGAGCGGCCGCAACCGCTCGTGGCCATCCTGTGGGGCCGCGACGCGCAGAGCCTCGCCCCGATGCTCGGAGCGACGCCGGTGGTCGCGAGCGTGCACCCGTCGCCGCTGTCGGCGTCCGGCGGGTTCTTCGGCTCGCGCCCGTTCAGCCGCGTGAACGCCCTGCTCGTCGACCAGGGCGCCGAACCGATCGACTGGTCCCTCCCCTGACGCGAGTTACTGCCCAAGTCGACGCTGAGCAGGGCCGTTCCACGTCGATGTGGGCAGTTACTCGAGCGGATCAGAGGTAGCTGGGGGCGGTGCGCTGCCAGGGGCGCAGGGCCTCGATGCGGGCGGCGAGGGCGAGCAGCAGGTGCTCCTTGCCGGGGGCGGCGACCAGCTGCACCGACATCGGCGTGCCGGCCGTCGGGTGGACGCCGGCGGGCACCGACATCGCCGGGAACGACGCGACGTTCCAGGGCGCTGCGAACGGCGCGTAGCGCACGTTGACCGCCATGCTCGTGGCCCAGTTCTCCTCGCCCCATCGCTTGGCCTCGATCGGTGCCTGCGCGAGCACCGGCGACATCAGCACGTCGTACGTCGTGAGCAGCTCGCCGGCCTTCTGCTTCCAGGCCTCGCGTGGCTCCTCCTTGAGCATGCCGCGCTCGACGACCTGCTTGCCGAGCGCCGCGTGCGACCGCACGCGCGCCTCGAGCAGCGCCGGGTCGAGCTTCTCGGCGTCGGCCCAGGTGCCGGCGAACCAGCGTGCGAGCCCGGCGACCGCCGCGGCGTTGGGGTACGTCGGGTCGTGCCGCTCCACCGCGTGCCCGTCGCGCATGAGCGCCGCGGCGGTGGTGAACAGCGCGCGCACGTGCTCGCGGTCGACCTTCACGCCCTGCACCGGAGGCCGCGTCGAGACGGCGATGCGCAGCGTCGGCACGTCGCCGAGAACCGCGAGCGACGGGTCGTCCGCCATGACCGACAGCAGGAGCGCGGTGTCGGCCACCGTGGTGCCGAGCGCACCGTTCTCCGACAGGCCGTACCAGTCGGTCTCGCCGAGGTCGCACGGCACGACGCCGCCGCCGGGCTTGATGCCGACGAGGCCGGTGCACGCCGCGGGGATGCGCACCGACCCCATGCCGTCGTTGCCGTGCGCGACCGGCACCTGGCCCGAGGCCACGGCCGCGGCCGATCCGCCGGACGAGCCGCCCGGCGTGCGGTCGGTGTTCCACGGGTTGCGGGTGACGCCGTACACCGAGTCGGTCGCGCCGAAGACGCAGAGCTCAGGCACGCGCGTGAGGCCCACGACCACTCCGCCGGCGGCCCGGATGCGGCGCACGACCTCGTGCGAGCTCGTCTGCGGGTACGCATCGGTGGCGGCCGACCCGACGCGCATCGGCTCACCCTCGACGGGGATGTTGTCCTTGATCGCCACGGGCACCCCGGCGAGCGGCAGCCCGGCCACGCCGGCGGAGTCGAGGGCCGCGGCCTCGCGGACGGCGGGGTCGCGGCGGACGACCTGGAACGCGCCGAGGCCCCCGTCGCGCGTCTCGATCCGGCGCAGGGCCTCGCGCGTCGCGTCGAGCGCGGTGAGGCGGCCCGAGCGGACGTCGTCGGCGACGGTGGCCGCGGTCCAGGTGCGCAGGGACGGGGCGGGAGCGGCGTCGGTGGTCACCGGTCGATCCAACTACGCGGACGCCGTCCGCGTCGATCCGGCCCCGGTCGCGGTGCTCAGGCCTGGTGCTCGGTCCACTGGCCGCCGTCCCAGTACCGCTGACCTCCGGGGCGGCTCGGGTCCGGGTACCAGCCGGCCGGCGGCATCGCCTGGGCGGGCGCAGGCGCGGGCGTCGGTGCGACGTACGGCTGCACGGGCTCGACCGTCGTCGGCTGCTCGAAGATCTGCGGCTGCGGGGTCTGCGCGGGGGCGACGTACGGCTGCGCGACGCCGGCGGCGGGGTAGCCGTAGGCCACAGGCTTCGGCTTGGACGAGGACCGACGCACGAGGCCCACGATCAGCACGATGAGGCCGATGATCCCGAGGATCGTCGCGAGGCCGATGATGACGCCCCAGACGGCGAGACCGGTGAGGGCCGAGAGGCCCGGGCCGACGACGAAGCGCTCGCCGGTGGCGTCGACCGCGGTCGTGAAGATGCCGCTGGACGGCGTCGTGAAGCTGGCGACCGAGACGAAGGTGTCGCCGTTGTTGGTGTAGGTGTCCGTGATGTCGGTGACGTCGGTGACGCTCACGGACGATCCGTCCGGAGCGGTGACCGTCACCTGAGCCGCGCTGAAGCGGGTCGAGGTCGAGTCCAGCAGCTGGTAGACGACGTAGTTCTTGCCGCCATCGAGCTGGTTGGACGACGTCGCCGGGCTGAGGACGGGCGACGAGAACGCCGACAGCGCCGACGCACCAGCCGCGGCGATTCCCACGATGCCGACGATCCCCATGATGAGCGCGCCGACGATGAGCACGGCGCCCGTGATGATCGCGCCCTTGCCCTTGCGCTTCACCGGTGCCTGCGCACCGGGCGTGAGCGACCACTCCTGCGACATCGCGTTCCCCTCCTCGAGCGCCCGCGGACCGGGCCCGACTTCATCCTCCACCACCCGCGGCTCCCGCCGCGCGGACACCGTCGCCGTGACGCGGAAACGGTCCGTTCGGCCAAGGGCCGCAGGGCGTCAGACGGTGACGAGGGCGTCGCGCAGCAGCGTCTCGGCCGCGTCCGGGTGGTCGGGGGCGAGCAGGCCGGCGGCGGCGACCACGTAGCGCCGATCGACCGTCACGCGCGGCGACGACGGCACCCGCCAACCACCGGCGTGGTCGGTCGTCACCGGTGCGAGCACCTCGGCCAGCAGTGCGGGGTCGGCATGGCGGAATACCCCGCCGCTGGCGACGACGAGCGCCACGTGCGAGAGGTCGCGTCCGGGCGTGCGCCCGTCGACGGTCTCGGACGGTCGCGCGTGCCGGCGCAGTGCAACCGTCAGCGCGAGCCGCGCGATCGTGCCCTCGTCGGCGCGGTCGGCGTCGGACGACGGCAGCCACGCCGGGTCGTCGTGCCGCAGCCGCGCCGCCGCCCGCAACGCGTCCGCTTGCGGTCCGGGATCGAGCAGCTTCTCCGCGACGGCAGCGTCGACGACGCCGGTGGCGCTCCAGCGCATCCCGAGGTCGCCCTCGACCGTGCGGCCGCGCCACATCACCTCGACGACCTCGCGATGCAGCGACGCCTCCTCGGCGTCCGGCGTGAGCGCCGAGTAGACGTCGGTCGTCGCGCCGCCGACGTCGACGAGCAGCACATCGCCCACTCCGGCGTCCGCGAGCAGCTCGACGCCGGCGAGCACGAGGTCGGGTGTCGCGCCGCGAACGAGCCGCGCGAACCGCGGACCTGTTGTGAGCCCCTTGCCGCCGATCACGTGGCGCACGAACACGTCGCGGATGGCCGCACGTGCAGGCAGCGGGTCGAGGACGCCGATGCGCGGCAGCACGTTCGCGCAGGCGACGACCGTGCGGCGCTTGGCCGTCAGCAGCGCCACCACGTCGTCGCGCGCGTCGACGTTGCCCGCGACGACGTACGGAACCCGCGGGCCGGACGACGCGAGCCGCGCGGCGTTGTGGAGCAGCACCTCGGAGTCGCCGCCGTCGGTGCCGCCGACGAGCAGGACGACGTCGGGGCGGTCGGCCTTCAGGGCGTCGAGACCAGTGCGGTCGAGCAGCCCG
The DNA here is from genome assembly GCA_963843975.1 of uncultured Actinomycetes bacterium. GTDB lineage: Bacteria > Actinomycetota > Actinomycetes > S36-B12 > CAIYMF01 > Longivirga. Next base: position 2,107,685 of record CAWJMG010000003.1, read on the forward strand.
CTCGAGACGTGCACGACCTTGGCACCGGCCGAGAGCCCCACGCGCGCACCGGCTTCCGCCGTCACGACCCGCTCGTGCCCTACGACGGCGAGCCGCAGACCACCGCCCGCCGACGAGCACGCACGGACCTCAGCAGGATCGCCGCCGATCTCGCGCACGAGAGCAGACACCGCGGAGTCGAGACCGGTCAGCACGTCCTGCCCGGCGCCCACCGTGGTCGGCACGGAGGCCGTCGCGAGCAGCCGACCGGCGTCGGCACCGCCGACCGCCACGGCCGCGGCCTTCGTGAACGTCGACCCGGTGTCGACGCAGGCGACGTACGCCGGGGTCACGCCGGGCTCACGCCAGCGCCTGCACCAGGTCGCCCACCAGGTCGTCGACGTGCTCGAGGCCGACCGAGATGCGCACGAGGTCGGCGGGCACCTCGAGCGGCGAGCCGGCGGCGGACGCGTGCGTCATGCGGCCCGGGTGCTCGATCAGCGACTCGACGCCGCCGAGCGACTCGCCGAGGGTGAAGAGACGGGCACGGTTGCAGACCTCGACGGCCGCGGCCTCGCCGCCGGCGACGCGGAAGCTGACCATGCCCCCGAAGTCGCGCATCTGCTTGACCGCGACGTGGTGGCCGTCGTGCCCCTCGAGACCTGGGTAGAGCACCTCGACCACCTTGGGGTGCTCGATGAGGACGTCGACGACCGCCTTGGCGTTGGCGCAGTGGCGGTCCATGCGGACGGCGAGGGTCTTCGCGCCGCGCAGCACGAGCCACGAGTCGAACGGCCCGGCCACCGCGCCCATCGCGTTCTGGTGGTAGGCGAGCTGCTCGGCGAGCTCGGGGTCGCGAGCGACGAGAGCGCCGCCGACGACGTCGCTGTGGCCGCCGAGGTACTTCGTCGTCGAGTGCACGACGACGTCGGCACCGAGCAGCAGCGGCTGCTGGAGGTAGGGCGAGGCGAACGTGTTGTCGACGACGAGGACCGCCCCCGCGGAGTGCGCGACGTCGGCGAGCGCGGCGATGTCGGCCACGCGCAGCAGCGGGTTGGTCGGCGTCTCGACCCAGATCACCTTGGTGCGGCCGGGGATCACCGCGGCGGCCACGGCCTCGACGTCGGTCAGGCGCGCGGGCGTGTAGCCGAGGCCCCAGCGCTCGAGCACCTTGGCGAAGAGCCGGAACGTGCCGCCGTACGCGTCGTCGGGGATCACGACGTGGTCGCCGGGCGAGCACACCGCACGCAGCAGCGTGTCCTCGGCGGCGAGCCCCGACGCGAACGCCATGCCGCGCGTGGTGCCGGCAGCAGCGCCGACCGGGTCCTCGAGGCCGGCGAGGCAGGCCTGCAGCGCGTCGCGGGTGGGGTTGCCCGAGCGCGAGTACTCGTACCCGCCACGGAGACCGCCGACGCCGTCCTGCGCGTACGTCGACACCTGGTAGATCGGGGGCACGACGGCGCCGGTGAGGGCGTCGGGCTCCTGCCCCGCGTGCAGGGCGACGGTCTCGAGGTGGGTCCAGACGGGGTGCTCGCTCATGCGAGGAGCCTAAGGCGTCACCACCGCACTGACGCTCGCCCACGAGGTGGGTGGCCGTCCCTACGCTCTCCCCATGGACCTCGAGGTGGACGGCGAGATCTTCTTCTGGCGCGGCCCGTCGCCGTACCACTTCGTGCGGGTGGGCGAGGAGGAGGCCGCGGCGCTCAAGGCCACGGCCTCCGCGGTCACGTACGGCTGGGGGATGATCCCGGTAGCCGCGCGCATCGGCGAGACCTCGTGGACGACGTCGCTGTTCCCCAAGGACGGCGGCTACCTCATCCCGGTGAAGGACAAGGTGCGCGACGCCGAGGGCCTCGACGTCGACGACGTCGTCACGGTCCATCTCCACGTCGACATCTGACGTCGGACGCACGTCACCCAGGAACCAGCGCACGAACGGCGGTGCTTCTGCGCACCGTCCTGGGGGAGGTCGGGCGCGGGCGCGGGCGGGGGGTCAGACGCCGGCGGGCTCGGCGGTGCGGAAGGCGCCGATCGTGCCGGACAGGCTCTCGGCCAGCACGGCGAGCTCCTCGGCCGACTCGGCCGACTGCCGTGAGCCGACGGCGTACTGACGCGAGGCGTCGGCGACCTGGCCCATCGCGAGCACGACCTGGTCGGACGCCGACCGCTGCTGCTGGGTCGCGATCGAGATCTCACGGCTCGCGGTCGTGGTCTCGTCGACCATCGACGCGATGCGGTCGAGCGCCTCGGCGGCATCGTGCGCGACCCCGCGTGCGTGCGCGACCTCGCGCTGGCCCTCGCCCGCGGCATCGACCGTGGCCGAGGCGTCGGCGGCGATTCGGCTGACGAGGCCCTGGATCTGGGTGGTCGAGGCGCGTGCCCGCTCGGCGAGACGACGCACCTCGGCGGCAACCACGGCGAATCCCGCGCCGTGCTCGCCGGCACGCGCAGCCTCGATCGCCGCGTTGAGCGCGAGCATGTTCGTGCGCTCGGAGAGATCGTCGATCACCTCGAGGATGCGACCGATCTCGCGCCCGGTGTCGCCGAGCGCCAGGGCCCGCTGCTCGATGACGTCGACCCGTCCGGCCACGCCGTCCATCACGTCGACCGAGGTCATGACCGCGGTGCGGCCCTCCTCGGTGAGCGCGAGCGTCTGGTTGGCGGCACGGGCGACGCCCTCGGCCGTCACCGCGATCTGCGCGGCCGTGGCCGCGAGCTCTTCGATCGTGGCCGTCGTCTCGGCGACGACCGTGCTCTGCTCGGCGGCAGCCGACGCCTGCTGCGCCGCACCGGCAGTGCAGCTCGACGCTGGCCTGCGCGAGGGCGGCGCCGTACTGCTGGGCCTGTCCCACGAGGGTTCGCAGCGTGCCGATGGTCGCCTCGAAGGACGTCGCCATCACGCGCAGGTCGTCCTGCTCGAAGTCGGGCAGCCCGGTGGCGAGGTTGCCGGCGGCGACCCGGGCCAGCGCGTCGGACATCTCGGCGAGGCGGGCCTGCAGCCGTCGTGCCGAGTGCTCGGCGAGCAGGCGCCGGCGGCGTACCACCATCCACCAGACCAGCGCGAGCGCGAGGCCGACGACCAGCAGCACGAGGCCCAGGACGGCGAGCGTCAGCGACAGCGGGCTCAGGGCGTCGACACCGACGGGCACTGCGGCCTGCGTCACGGTGACCACGCGGTCGAACGCGACCGTGCCGCCCAGCGACGAGTCGTAGGCCGTGTGCGCCCATGCGGTGGCGGAGTCGCCGCCGTCGACGACGCCGCTGCCGTCGGCGGACGGCAGGCCGAGCGACATCTCAGCGTCCGCGGGCGCCACGAGGTCCACGACGGCCCCGGAGCCCGAGGCGTTCGTCGCGACGTCCTGCAGCCAGGCGAACGGCGTCTCGATCTCCAGGACGCCGACGGGCTTGTCAGCGGGACCGACCGCGACCGCGGTGCTGACGGAGTCGCCGCCGACGGTCACCGAGGCGTGGGCGTCGGACGTCACGGGCACGCCGGAGCCGGCTGCGAGAGCGTCGAGCACCCACGTCGCGCCGCGGGCGCCGGAGGAGAGCCCGGTCGTGGTGGCGGTGCCGTCGGCGACACGCAGCACCTCGCGGCCGTCACCGGCACGGAGGCGTGCGATCGCGACGAGGCCGGAGCGCAGCTCGGCCAGGGTCTGGAGCGGACGACGGGCGGCTGCGACCTGCGAGTCGGTGGCTGAGCCGGAGGACGCGACCTGCGCGAGCACCGGGTCACGCGAGGCGAGGAGGCTGGAGAGCCGGACGGCGTCGATCTCGCGCGACACCCGGGCCGCAGCCTCGCGGGCCTCGGAGGCGAGCGTGACCGACTGGCGCGAGCGCTGCTCGTCCGCGCTCGACACCGACCGCACGACCAGCACACTTGCCACGCTCAGGAGCAGCATGGCGACGGAGACCACGACGGGCACGACCCAGCGGAACGGGATCACCCCTGCGCGGTCGATGATCGCCAAGGCACGGTCGCGTGCGGACGCGCTCGGGCGGACCGGCCCGGCTCCGCCAGGGCTGCCGGCTTCCGCTCCGGCAGCACTGTCGGTGCCGGGCGCGGCCTGCTCGCCCGCGTCGACGTACGACGTGCTCATGCAGTCCCTCCCAGGTCCCTAGTGAAGGATCGGCACGAACGGCTCCGGGTTGAGCCGTCCGGGGGACCCCGTGCGCACGGAGGGCACAGGCGGCGAGCACGTCAGACCCTCGTAAGACCCGGCCGGGAACGGGTGGACACCCCAGCCGGTTGCAGAGGGTGCGGACCTGCGGTTGCCCCGATCGCGGTCCCCCGAGAGGCTGGTGCACATGTTCTCCTCCCTGTTCGGCTCGTCGGCCAAGACCCGCATGGTCACGCCCGCGGACGCCCTCCCCGGCCGGGCCACCCGCCCGTTCCCCGTGCCCGCGACCCACGCGGTGCTCGGCACCCCGCTGCAGGGCCCGTTCCCCGAGGGCCTGCAGTCCCTGTACGTCGGCCTCGGCTGCTTCTGGGGCGCCGAGAAGCGCTTCTGGCGCGTGCCCGGCGTCTACACCACGGCCGTCGGCTACCAGGGCGGCATCACGCCCAACCCGACGTACGAGGAGGTCTGCACCGCGCGCACCGGCCACGCCGAGAACGTCCTCGTCGTGTACGACCCCGAGAAGGTCTCGACCTACGACCTGCTCAAGGTGTTCTGGGAGAACCACGACCCGACCCAGGGCTACCGCCAGGGCAACGACGTCGGCACGCAGTACCGCTCGGCGCTCTACTGGACGACGCCCGAGCAGGCCGAGATCGCAGAGGCCACGAAGGCGGCGTACGAGAAGGTGCTCGTGGCCAAGGGCTTCGACCCGATCACGACCGAGGTCGGCTCGGCCGAGGGCCTGCCCTTCTACTACGCCGAGGACTACCACCAGCAGTACCTCTACAAGGTGCCGCACGGCTACGACTGCCACGCCGAGACGGGCATCGCCCTCCCGCCGCTGTAGCCACCCGTACGACGACGGCCCCGCCACGCGATCGTGGCGGGGCCGTCGCACGTCCCGGGGCAGACCTGTCGAAATCGGCGCGGTCTGTTCGTACGGTAGGTGACGGTGGACGGTGGGTCCGCCCGAGCGGAGGAGCCGACGTGGCCCAGTACCTCATCTACTTCAACCAGCAGTGGGTCGGTGACCACTCGGAGGAGTGGTTCCGCAGCCGCGTGGCCCCCTCGATGGCCGCCATCGCAGAGATCGAGGCGGCCGGCGCGCTCGTGTTCGCCGGGGGCCTCGAGGTGGATGCGCCCGTCTTCCACGCCGATGCCACGAGCGGCACGACCACGTACACCGACGGCCCGTACGCCGAGACCAAGGAGTGGCTGGGCGGGCTGACCATCGTGGAGGCGGCCGACGAGGCGGAGGCCCGCAGGTGGGCCGGCAGGATCGCCGAGGGCTGCGGCTGGCCGCAGGAGGTCCGTCGGTTCGGCGCGATCCCCGACTGACCGGATCTGGGCCACGGTTCTGAGCCGGGCATCTCCCGGCACATCTGTAACCGCTGACACATCCCAGCGCCCCCGCGACTCTTCGTCGCGGCGCCGTCGCTGTGCGCGACACGCGGAAGATCACATCGGGCCGTTTGTGCCCCCGTACGGGTACGAACGGGTCCACCATGTGGACGAGTCGCACTCGGTCCTGTTTCTCGCAGGCCACGCCCAGTCGGGCCTCGGGAGGGGGCGGCTCGCAGGTGTGGCGACTCGCCCACGGTGGACGGGCCGTCACTCGCGGCAGGGGGTCGCCATGTCCACCACGACCGACGCACCATCGCACCACCAGACCACGGACGACCTGATCGTCCCCAGCTCCGCCCGCACGTGGGCCGGAGTCGTCCGGATCCTCCTCGGATTCACCTTCCTCTGGGCCTTCCTCGACAAGTGCTTCGGCTTCGGCTTCGCCACCGAGAAGGGCTGGATGTTCGGCACCGGCGAGGGCAACCCGACCGCCGGGTTCCTGAAGTTCGGCGCCAACCCCAACGGGCCGTTCCACGACTTCTTCACCGGCCTCGCGCCGTCGTCGCCGAGCGCTCTCATCAACTGGCTGTTCATGGGCGCGCTGCTTGGCGCAGGTGTCGGCCTCGTGCTCGGCATCGGCATGCGGATCTCGTGCATCGGCGCGGCGATCCTGCTGATCAGCATGTGGCTCGCCGTGGCCCCGTGGGCCAAGTACGTCGACCAGGGCGGTTCGACCGTCGCGTCGAACAACCCGCTGCTCGACGAGCACATCATCTACAGCGCGACGTTGATGGTGCTGATGCTCGTGCATGCCGGCCGGTACCTCGGTCTCGGCCGCATGTGGGAGGCAAAGGCGCCGTCCTGGCTGCAGTAGCGACGCAGTCCACCTCCGCGCGAGAGCCGGGACAGCCGTCGGCTGCTCCGGCTCTCGCGCGTCATGACTCGGACGTGAGCTGCAGCAGCCTGCCGCTGCCGAGCTCGACGGCCATCTCGTAGAAGCGGTCGGCCGCGGCCGTCGCCGACACCCCCGTGCGTCGGGCGACGTACACGTCGCGGGGCGGCATCTTCGGCCGGGAGTGCAGGACGACGACGTCCGGGTCGGTCTCGTCGACGGCGAGCAGAGGCATCACCGCGGCGCCCAGGCCCGCCGCCACGAGTGCCTGCAGGGCGCCGTTGTCGTTGGTGCGGAAGGAGTAGCGGGGCACGACGCCGTGCTGTGCGAGCCAGGCCTCGGTCTGCGCGTGCGCGTGGTGCGGCTCGGGCCCGAGGATCGGCCGCTCCCCCAGGGCCGCGACCGGGTAGGCCCCGCCCCGCAGGTGCTCGAGCACCGGGTCGTCCTTGCGCGTGACGACGACGTACGGGTCGTGCAGCACGACGTCCACCGCGACGTCCGGATGCTTCACCCGCTGGTCGAGGAACGTCACGTCGACCGCGCCCTCGATGAGAAGGCCGGCGAGCTCGGGTGAGAGCTCGCCCGGGACGATCTCGATGGCGACGTCGGGCCGCTCGGCACGCATCGCCGCGATGAGACGCGGGAGCAGGCGCACCGACACCGACTGGAACGTGCCGACGACGAGGCGGCCGCCCGTGCCGGACGCGAGGTCGTCGAGCTCGCGCGCCGCCCGGTCGATGCGGTCGAGGATCCCCTGCGCGTGCGCGAGCACCAGGCGGCCGGCGGGCGTGAGGGTGGCGGGCCGCGGGCCGCCCGGGCGGTCGAGCACGGGCATGCCCACCGCGCGCTCGAGCCCCGCGATCTGCTGGCTCACCGCGGCCTGGCTGAACCCGAGGACGGCGGCCGCGTCGACGAACGTGCCCTCCTCGACCACCGCCCGTAGGGCTGCCAGGTGACGGATCTCGAGGTCGCGCAGCCGTGTGCTCACGGTCACACCGTCTCATAAGTTCTGGTGATGACAATAATCGAAAGCAGTCGTTTTTACTTATGCAGTGTTCGGCGTACCGTCGAGGCGTAGCCAGCGAGGCCCACTCGCCCGCACGAGACGGAGGACGACATGGACGCCATCACCACGACGACGACGAGCGCGGTCGCCACCGTCACGCGCCTGGCCACGGCCGACCGCGTCGACCTCGACGCACTGGCGCACGGCATCGCGGGCGACGGCATCGCCGCCCACACCCCGCGCGTCCTCGGCCTCGTGCTCGAGGCCCGCGAGCTCGGCGTCGACGCCGACCTGGTCGCCGTCCTCGCCGACGACGACGCCAACGAGATCGCGCGCATGCGCGCCTTCGGCTACGTCGCCGCCTCGGTGGAGGAGCTCCGCAGCCCGCTGCCGCACCCCGCCGACATCCTCAGCGCGTAACCCCTCACGCTCACCCTGATCAATCCGTTGCTTCCCGGGCCGGGAAGCGACGGATTGATCAGTTTCAGGGGGTGGGCAGGTCGAGGAGCGCGCGCACCGTCTCGGCGACGGACGGCGCAGCCATCACGATGCCGGGCTGCACGGTGGAGCGGCGGTTGAAGGTGAAGCCGTCGCCCTCGGGCGACGCGCACCACAGCCCGTGGTGCCGCGCGACGCCGAGCGGCGCAGCGAGGTCCCAGTCGTGAAAGCCGGCGTCGTGCAGGTAGAGCTCGGCGTCGCCGCGCAGCACCACGGCCGCCTTGGCGCCGACCGACCCCACGTGCATCACCTCGACGTCGACGCCGAGCGCGGCCCGCAGCCCGCGCACCACCCGGTCGAGGTCCTGCGGCTCCCGCGTGCGCGACACGACGACACGCACCGGACGGTCGCGGGGCAGCTCGTACGCCGGATCCGCGCCGACCTCGTCGAGCACCGACCACACGGCGCCCTGCGCGGGCAGGTCGACGGTCGCCGCCGTGAGGACCCCGTCGCCGCGGGAGGTCCGAGTCCACAGCGCGATGTGCACGGCGAAGTCCGCTCGGCCCTGGCCGTACTCCCACGTGCCGTCGAGCGGGTCGACGATCCAGACCCGGTCGGCCGTGAGGCGGGCGAGGTCGCCGTCGCCCTCCTCCGACAGCAGCGTGTCGTCGGGGCGAGCCTCGCGCAGCCGCTGCTCGATCAGCAGGTGCGCCTCGCGGTCGGCGAGGTCGCACAGCGCACGCGTGCGCACGCGGTCACCCCGCTCGATCTCGCCGTACGACTCACGGATCCCGACGACGAGCGCCCCCGCCTCGCGCGCGACCGCGCTCGACAGGGCGGCGTCGTCGGAGCTCATGCGTGGTACCGGTTCTGGGCGCGCTCGAGGCCCTCGTGCACGAGGAGCTCGACCGCGTCGGCAGCCTCCACCACGAGCAGGGGCAGCTCCTTGCGCTCGACCGACCCCCACGGCTTCAGCACGAAGTCGGCCGGGTCCTGCCGGCCCGGGGGGCGGCCGATGCCCACACGGACGCGGTACCAGTCGCCGCTGCCCGTGGAGCGGCGCACCGACCTCAGTCCGTTGTGGCCGTTGTCGCCGCCGCCGAGCTTGAGCCGCAGCGCCGCGAACGGGATGTCGAGCTCGTCGTGCACCACGACGAGGTGCTCGAGCGGCACCTTGTAGAAGTCGAGCAGCCCCTTCACCGGGCCGCCGGACTCGTTCATGTACGACGACGGCTTCGCCAGGATCACGCGCTGGCCCTGCAGCCGCTCCTCGGCCACCTGGGCCCGGGCGCGCTTGTGGCCCGCGAACTTCCCGCGGCAGCGGGCGGCGAGCTCGTCGACGACCAGCTGCCCGACGTTGTGCCGGGTGTCGGCGTAGTCCGGGCCCGGGTTGCCCAGCCCGACGACGAGCCAGGGCGCGGTCTCGGTGCTCACGCCGTGCATCCTCCCTCATCCGGGCGTAGGTCACGCCCGCACATGCCGAGCGCCCCGCACCACGGGGGTGCGGGGCGCTCGGTGAACGCTGGTGGTGCTCAGGCCTCGGTGGTCTCGGCGGCGGCAGCAGCAGCCTCGGCCGCGTCGCCCTCGACGTCCTCGGTGGTCTCGGCGGTGCCGACCTCGAGCATGTGGGCGTCCTCGGCGGCCAGCTCGGCCGCGTGCTCCTCGGCGGCCACGGCGATCGCCGCAGCCTCCTTCTTGGAGACGACGACGAGGTCGACGTGCTCGATGACGCGCTTCACCGGGTCGCGCTGGACGTCGCGCGGGGCGACGAGGTGGGTCGTGCCGTCGAGGACGACCTCGAGCACGACGCCCGGCTTGCGCAGGGCGAGCGAGAGGGCGTGGTCCGGCAGCGCGACGTGCTGGACGTCCTGGCCGTGGCCGTAGATGACGGCGGGCACGAGGCCCGCGCGGCGGGAGCGGCGGGCCGCGCCCTTGCCGAAGTCCGAACGAGGCTCAGCCGTGATGCTGACCTGGGTCACTGGTGTCTCCATCTGTCGTTCGCGTGCTGCACGCGTGAGATGCGCAGCACGCAGGGGTTCGTGGCCGGGGAGGCCACGTGCAACGTGGGGTGCCGCGCCTCGCGGCGGGGGCGGTCGGCGCCTCGGCAGTGACAGATGCGGGCGCGCAGCAACCGCGCGGTCCGCGTCGATCACGACACGCTGGCCTTGCGGCCGGCGCACCCTCGCCGGGGAGCCTCATGAGTCTAGTCCGGGGGTGCGGGATCACCCAAACCGGCTGACGGACCACCCCGCTGAAGACACGCGAGGCCCGAGGCGGCAAGCGGGCCCGCAGGGTCCGCGCAGCCACCGAGCGCGCGAAGCGCCCGGCCGAGCCGGCGCGCAGCGCCCAGAGAACACGCGAGGCCCGAGGCGGCGAGCGGGCCCGCAGGGTCCGCGCAGCCACCGAGCGCGCGAAGCGCCCGGCCGAGCCGCCGCGCAGCGGCTAGACGAAGACGGCGACGACGATGTTGACGAGGGTCAGGGCGCCGGCGGCGGCCCAGTAGGGCTGCTGCTCCTCGGCGGGCTTGCGGCGGCCGAGCAGGACGGCGCCGAGGACGAACAGCGCGATCAGCAGCTTGATCCCGAACTTCCCGTTGTTGACCGGGTCCTCGTCGTCGAGCACTCCCGAGGACAGGATCCCGACCAGCGCGATGCCCGTGACCACCTGGGTCAGGACGCCGTGCAGCATCGCGTTGTTGACGCCGCGGGGCTTGGCGCTCATCTGCACGAGGAAGCCTCCGAGGAGGCTCGCGAGGCCGATGAAGTGCAGGACGACCAGGATCTTGAACAGGATCTCCACGTCCCGGAGGCTACCCCGTCCCGCACCGCTCACCTCCCACCTCGCCCGGGACGGACGAAGGCGCGTCCCCCGTCGTGGGTGACGCGCCTTCGTCGAGTACCGGGCAGGGGTCAGTGGCCCCGCGCGACCCAGGCGTCGTAGTCCGTCGCCTCGGCGCCGATCGTCGTCTCGTCGCCGTGGCCGGTCAGGACGCGCGTGCCGGCCGGAAGCGTGAGCAGTCGCTCGCGGATGGAGTCGAGGATCGTCGGGAAGCTGCTGAACGATCGGCCGGTTGCACCCGGCCCGCCGTGGAAGAGCGTGTCGCCCGACACGAGCACGTCGAGGTCGGGCGCATAGAGGCACACGCCACCCGGCGAGTGCCCCGGGGTGTGCAGCACCTGGATCGGCGTACCGGCCACCTCGAGGACGTCGCCGTCGGCGAGCGGCACGAACTCCACGCCCGGGTGGACGACGCCCCACAGCATCGTGTCGTCCGGGTGCAGGCGGATCTCCGCACCCGTGGCCGCAGCGACGTCGGCCGCAGCCGTGATGTGGTCGTTGTGCCCGTGCGTGCACACGATCGCGACGACACGACGGCCGCCGATCTCGGAGATGATCGCGCCCGCATCGTGCGCGGCGTCGACCACGATCACCTCGGACTCGTCGCCGAGGATCCAGACGTTGTTGTCGACGTCGAAGTCCTGGCCGTCGAGGCTGAAGACGCCGCTCGTGACGAGACGCTCGACCTGCGCGGTCACTGGCCCATCACCACGACGGAGCGCAGCACCTCGCCGTGGTGCATCTTCTCGAACGCGGCCTCGACGTCGCCGATGCCGATCTTCTCCGACACGAAGTCGCCCAGCGGGAGGCGGCCCTGCAGGTAGAGGTCGATGAGCATCGGGAAGTCGCGGCTCGGCAGGCAGTCGCCGTACCAGCTCGACTTGAGCGCGCCGCCGCGACCGAAGAACTCGATGAGCGGGAAGCTCGATCTTCATCGACGGGTCGGGGACGCCGACCAGCACGACGGTGCCGGCGAGGTCGCGCGCGAAGAACGCCTGCTCGTACGTCTCCGGACGGCCGATCGCCTCGATGACGACGTCGGCGCCGAAGCCGCCGGTGGCCTCGCGGATCGCCTCGACCGCGTCGACGTTGCGGGAGTTGACCGTGTGCGTGGCGCCGAACTTCTTGGCGGTCTCGAGCTTCCGGTCGTCGATGTCGACGGCGACGATCGTGCGCGCACCCGCGAGCAGCGAGCCCGCGATGGCGGCGTCGCCCACGCCGCCGCAGCCGATGACGGCGACGGTGTCGCCGCGGCTGACGTTGCCGGTGTTGAGCGCGGCGCCGATGCCCGCCATGACGCCGCAGCCGAGCAGGCCCGCGACCTCCGGCGGCGCGGCCGGGTCGACCTTGGTGCACTGGCCGGCGGCGACGAGCGTCATCTCGACGAACGCGCCGATACCGAGCGCCGGCGACAGCTCGGTGCCGTCGAGCAGGGTCATCTTCTGCGTCGCGTTGAACGTCGAGAAGCAGTACTGCGGGCGGCCGCGCAGGCACGCGCGGCAGGAGCCGCAGACGGCACGCCAGTTGAGGATCACGTAGTCGCCGACGGCGAGGTCGGTGACGTCGGGCCCGACCGACTCGACGATGCCCGCGGCCTCGTGCCCGAGCAGGTACGGGAACTCGTCGTTGATCGCGCCCTCGCGGTAGTGCAGGTCGGTGTGGCAGACGCCGCACGCCTGGACCTTCACGCGCGCCTCGCCCGGGCCGGGATCCGGCACGACGATCGTCTCGAGGGTGACCGGCGCACCCTTGCTCCGCGCCACCACGCCCTGGACCTGTACCGCCATCGTCCGCTCCCGCTGCTCGAGTGATCCGTACGTCGTACGCGCGTGGAGCGCCGTACGCCCCCCGGCCCGAGCGAACCTACCCGCCGCCCCGGCCGACCGCACCGCAACCCCTGCGGGCTGCGCGCCCCCTCAGACGAGGTGTCGGGCGGCGGCCCAGGTGGCGAGCTCGCGACGGTTGGAGAGCTGCAGCTTGCGCAGGACGGCCGACACGTGGGTCTCGACCGTCTTCACCGACAGCACGAGGTCGCGCGCGACCTCGCGGTAGGTGTAGCCGCGGGCGATCAGCCGCATGACCTCGCGCTCACGAGGGCTGAGCTGGTCGAGCCCCTCGGAGCCGGCCGGGTCGGGATCGCCGGAGGCGAACGCGTCGAGCACGAATCCCGCGAGCCGCGGCGAGAAGACCGCATCCCCGTCGGCCACACGGCGGATCGCGTCGACGAGGTCGTCGCCGGAGATGTTCTTCGTGACGTAGCCGCGGGCGCCGCCTCGCACCACACCGATCACGTCGTCAGCGGCGTCCGACACCGACAGCGCGAGGAACTTCACCGCGGGCAGCTCGGTGACGCACGAGTCGAGCACCGCGCGGCCACCGCCACCGGGAAGGTGGACGTCGAGGAGCACGACGTCCGGCCGGGTGCGCATCACGACAGCGATCGCCTCGTCGGCCGTGCCCGCCTCGCCCACGACGTCGACCCGGTCGCCCAGCTCCGCGCGGACGCCGGATCGGAACATCTGGTGGTCGTCGACGAGCACCACGCGCAGGGCCGCGGTGCCAGGGGTCTCGCTCACGGGGTGCTCCTTCGAGGGTCGTGCGGGCCGGCGGCGTACGCCGTGGATGCAGGGGCACCGGCCGCAGCCGGGCCGAGGGGCGGCACGGTCGGCGGGGGCAGGGCCGACAGGTCGAGCCCCGTGACCGGTGGCGGCGCGGCCGTTGCAGCGGTCTCGGGTGGCGCCGCGTCCGCCCCCGGGAGAGTCCGTGCGCCGAGCGACATCGGAAGCGTCAGGGTCACCTCGGCGCCCTCGCCCGGCGCCGAGCGGATCCGCGCGGAGCCGCCGACACGGGCCATGCGACCGACCACGGACTCGCGCAGGCCGAGGCGGTCGTCGGGCACCTCGTCGGGGTCGAAGCCGGGGCCCCGGTCGCGCACGAACACCTCGACGACGTCGCGCCCGCACTCGACGTACACCGACACCTGACCGCCCGCGTGCTTGGCGGCGTTGACGACAGCCTCACGGGTCGCAGCCACGAGGGCGTCGACCCGGTCGTCGCGTGCGACGTCGCCCACGTGCACGACCTCGACGGCACAGGCGAACAAGCCCTCCACCTCCGCGACCTCGGACTCGAGCGCGCCCACCAGCGTCTGGGACGCATCGGCCGTCGGCGCGTACAGCCAGCGCCGCAGCGCGCGCTCCTCCGTGCGCGCGAGCCGCACGACCTCGTCCGGGTCGTGAGCCGCCCGTTGGATCAGCGTGAGCGTCTGCAGCACCGAGTCGTGCACCTGGGCGGCGACCTCGGCCCGCTCCTCGCTGCGGATCCGCGCCCGCCGCTCGGCCGCGAGACCGCGCCACCAGGCGAGCGCGAACGGCAGCAGCACCAGCCCGATCCCGAAGAGCGCGAGGATCGCCGCGGCGAGGCCGCGCAGCGAGGCCCACAGGTCGCCCTGCGACGCGACGACGCCGAGCGCCCCCAGGACGACGAGAGCGATGCCGAGTCCGATGCGCGGGTAGTTGTTGCGGAGCGCGGTGCGCGTGGTCGCGCGGGCGCTGGCGTTCACGCCGGCCAGCAGCTCCGAGCGGCGGCTGTCGTCGGACTGCCGCCAGAGCACGGCGACGCCGGCACCGGCGAGGACGAGAGGCACGACCCACGACGTCGTGACGTCGAAGCCTCGCGCCGCGAGGAACAGCACGACGCCGATCGCCAGCGCGGCGAGCCCGAGCACGCCGGCGAGGTCGCGGCCGTTCTCGTCCCTGTCCGCGAGCGTGCCGTCGTCCGCCTTCAGCGGCAGCCAGGCCCAGTAGGCGGCGTACAGCGCGACGCCGAAGCCCCCGAACAGGGTCAGCGCGACGAACGCGATGCGCACCCAGGTGACCTGCCAGCCGACGTGCTCGGCGAGGCCGGAGCAGACGCCGCCCAGCAGCCGGCCGCGGCGCAGCCGGGTGGCGCGCAGTCGCGGTCGCGGGCCCGGAGCCGCGGGCGCGGGCGGGGGCAGGGGTGTGCTCACGACATCCATGATCCCCGTCCGGACCCTCCCGCACATCGGGGTCGCTCCCGCCAGCACGGCCCGGGAGGGTTCAGGGTGGTGTCAGGGGTGCTCCCCGATGCGGGGGAGCCGCAGACGGGAGGACGGTGGAGCCATGACAGAGAACCAGCCCACCATCGCAGAGCCGGTCGACCCGACCGCCTCGGCCACCGGAGCCACGGAGACCCCGGGCGCCGGGCAGCAGTCCAGCAGCGGCACGTCGTACGGCCCTCCCCCGCCGTACGCACCGCCGCCCTTCCCGCCCCAGAAGCCGGCGCTGCGTCGCAGCCGCTCGGACCGCGTCCTCACCGGCGTCTGCGGCGGCCTCGCGGAGAACCTCGGCATCGACGCGGTCCTCATCCGCATCCTCGTCGTGGTCGGCACCGTCTTCACCGGCGGCGCGCTGATCATCGCCTACGTCATCGCGTGGGCACTGATGCCCGACACCCCGCTCTACCCGGTCGCGGTCTACGCGCAGCCCGGCGCCCCCGTGTCCTTCGCGGCCGGCGGCACCGGCACGTACGTCGACCCCGGCACAGGCGCGGTGTACGGCGCCCCCACCCCCGTGGCGCCGCAGCCGCGTACCGAGCCGCGCAGCTACCTCGGCCTCGCCGCGCTCTGCGCAGCGATCGTCATGGGCGGCCTGTTCGGGATCGTCACCGCCGCCGGCGGCTCGGTTCCCGGCGTCGTGGTCGCGGCCGCGATGCTCGGAGTCCTCGGCGTCGGCCTGCTGATCGGCGCATGGCGCGGACGCGCCCGCTGGCTGATCTTCCCGGCGCTGCTCATGCTGCTCATCACGCAGGGCGCAGCCGCGGTCGACACGTACAAGCCGGGCAACAGCGCCGGCGACCGCACCTGGGTGCCGACGACGGCGTCGGAGTCCTACGAGCTCGGCGCAGGCAGCGCGACGCTCGACCTGCGCCAGCTGCCCGCCGGCCCGGCCGACATCAGCGTGCAGATCGGTGCGGGCGAGCTGATCGTTCTGCTCCCGGCCGACACCGAGCTGCAGGCGGACGGTTCGATCGGCGCCGGCCAGTTCGACTTCCCGGGGCAGGACCCCCAGTCCGGCGTCGGCCTGTCGTTCACCCACAACTCCCCTGCCGAGAGCGGCAGCACCGTCACCACCGTCGACCTCAGCACTGAGATCGGCCTCGGAAGCATGGAGGTTCGTCGTGCGACGTCATGACCTCGACTGGGTCTCGCTGATCGCGGGAGCCGTCTTCACCGGGCTCGCCCTCATCTACATCGTCACCGGCGTCGCCGACGTGACCCTCGACGGGCGCTTCGTCTGGCCGGTCGTGCTCGTGGCCCTCGGCGCTGCCGGCGTCGCGACCGCGGTCAAGGCCAACCAGCGGGAGGAGCAGCAGTTCCCCCTCGCCACGTCCGACGAGCAGGGCTGACCCCTCCCCGCACGCTCGTCCGCTCGATCGCAGGGCCGCACCCACGAGGTGCGGCCCTGCGCCGTGTCAGGACTTGTCCTCGATCTCCCAGAGGTGGTCGAGGACGTGCCAGGCGGCGCGGCGCAGCGCGTAGCGCGCGGGCCAGGCGGCGTCGGGGTCGTCGGCGAGGTACGCCGCCACCACCTGCGCTCGCATCGCGTCACGGATGACGCGGTCGTGCACGTCGAACGGCTTCTGGCTGACGCCGACCTTGCGGACGTAGGCGCGCTCGGCCTCGACGACGTGGCGTGCGACCTCCCTGGTGTCGCGCCCTCCGCCCTTCGGCCCCTTCGCGAGCTCCTCCGGCGCGGAGTCCTGCACCTCGTCGAAGAGCGCCCAGGCCGCCTCGATCAGGGCCACCTGCCGCTCGAGGTCGGCCCGGGCCCGGGTGCCCGAGGCCGGGGCGTCGACCTCGAGCCGCGCATCGGTCGCGCCGAAGTCGGTGGTGCTCGTGCCCGGCACCTGGCCCACCACCCGCAGGACCGCGGCGGCCGGCAGCACGACGCCCGCGCGTGCGGCCACCACGGCGTACCGCGGGGCGTAGGACAGCAGCGCCTCGAGGGCCGCCTCGTCGCCGTCCCTGGTCTTCGCGCTGCGCGCCCAGCCCGGCCAGGCGGGGGCGATCGCGAAGGTGCGGGTCTTCCCGCGCTCGAGCCAGACATCCAGGTGCTGCACCGCCATGGGCCCACCCTGCACCGGGGGCCCGACGGGCGGCCAGGACTCGCCGGGAGCCGAGAGGCCACCTGAGGTGCACGTGGGAGCGCTCCCCTGGGATGATCTGGTCGTGACCGGCCGCATTCCGAACGCCCGCCCCACCCTCGAGATGGTGGCGGCTGCCGCCGGCGTATCGCGCGGTACGGCGAGCCGCGTGCTCTCGGGAGCGCCCAACGTCAGCCCCGCGGCCGTCGAGGCCGTGCACAAGGCGGCGTCCGACCTGCGCTACCGGCCCAACCTGTCGGCCCGCTCGCTCGTCACCGGCCGCACCGGGCTCGTCGGGCTCGTCGTCAACGAGAGCAACGACCACCTCTTCAGCGACCCGTACTTCGCCGAGGTCGCGCGCGGGGCGCACGACGCCCTCTCGGAGGCCGACGTCGCGATGGTGCTCACCCTCGCCGGCGACGCCCGGGAGCGCGACCGCCTCATCGACCTCGCCGCCCTGCGTCTCGACGGCCTGCTCGTGATCCACGGCCACAGCGACGTCGAGCTCGTCCGCGGGATCGAGCGCGTCCACGTCCCCGCCGTCTTCTCCGGCCGCGTGCCGCTCACCGGGACGTCGCACACGTGGTACGTCGACGCGGACAACCGCGGGGGTGCACGCATGGCGACCGAGCAGCTCCTCGCCCGGGGCTGCAGCCTCATCGCGACCATCACCGGTCCGCGCGACATGGCGGCCGGGTACGACCGTCACCTCGGGTGGGTCGACGCCGTCACCACGGCCGGCCGCACGGCGGACGACTCGCTCGTGGCGGTGGGCGACTTCAGCACCGACAGCGGCCGCGCCGCCATGACCGACCTGCTGGCGCGCGTGCCCGACCTCGACGGCGTGTTCGTCGCCAACGACCTCATGGCGATCGGCGCGATGGCCGTCCTCGCAGAGCACGGCAGGTCGGTGCCCGGCGACGTCGCGGTGGTCGGCTTCGACGACGTCGAGGCTGCGCGCACGTCGTCCCCGCCGCTCACGACCGTGGCTCAGCCGATGGCCGACATCGGGCGCCGCATGGCCGAGCTCCTGCTCCTGCAGCTCGCCGACCCCGAGGCCGAGCGCGCCCACGAGGTCCTGCCGACGACCCTCGTCGTCCGCGACTCCGCCTGACCCCTCGAGTTACTGCCCAAAGTGGGGTGATCGGGCGCTCGAACACCCCCACTTTGGGCAGCAACTCCGATCAGTTAGAGGGCGTTGGCTGCGACGATCTCGGCGTAGCGCTTGGCGCTGTCCTTGGGTGTCCGCAGCTGGGTGTCGTAGTCGACGTACGTGATGCCGAATCGGCGCGCGTAGCCCCACGCCCACTCGAAGTTGTCCATCAGCGACCAGGCGAAGTAGCCGCGCAGGTCGGCGCCGTCGTCGATCGCGTCGAGGCACGCGCCGAGGTGCGCGTCGAGATAGGCGATGCGCTCGGGGTCGTGGACGACGCCGTCGACGATCTCGTCCTCGTACGCCGAGCCGTTCTCGGTGATGTACAGCGGGAGCGGGCCGTACTCGCGGTGCACGCGGTTGATCGTGTTCGTGAGCCCGACCGGCACGACGTCCCAGCCCATGTGGGTGGTGGGCAGGCCGTTCGGCACCACCTCGACGTCCTCGGCGCCGATCCACGGCGTGGGGCGGGCACCCGGCACCGGTGCCGCCGGTGCATCGAGGCCGCGGACGGCGAACGAGCTGTAGTAGTTGATGCCCAGCCAGTCCAGCCGCGCCGAGATCGTCTCGAGGTCGCCGTCCTGCACGAAGGACATGTCCGTGAAGCGCGCGTGGTCGGCCACGACGTCCTCGGGGTACGAGCCCTTGAGGACCGGGTCGAGGAACCAGCGGTTCTGCTGGCCGTCGATGCGCCGCGCGGCCTCGACGTCGGCCGGCGCGTCCGTGACGGGCGTGACGTCGTACAGGTTGATGACGATGCCGACCTCGGCCGGACGGCGGCCGCCGTGCAGCGCCTGTGCGGCGAGGCCGTGGCCGAGCAGCAGGTGGTGGCTCGCGAGGACGGCCTCGGCCGGGTCGGTGCGCCCTGGGGCGTGCTCGCCGGAGGCGTGGCCGAGGAAGGCCGAGCACCACGGCTCGTTGAGGGTGGCCCACTTCTTGACGCGGTCGCCGAGGCGGTGCTGGACGACGGCGGCGTACTCCGCGAAGCGGAACGCGGTGTCGCGGTTGCGCCAGCCGCCCTTGTCCTCGAGCCACTGCGGCAGGTCCCAGTGGTACAGCGTCGCGTTGGGCTCGATGCCGCGCTCGAGCATGCCGTCGACGAGCCGGTCGTACCACGCGAGACCGCGGTCCTCCACGGTCATGCCCTGCGGCATGATCCGCGGCCACGCGATCGAGAAGCGGTAGGACCCGACGCCGAGGTCGCGCATGAGGTCGAGGTCGGACTCCCAGCGGTGGTAGTGGTCGCAGGCGACCGAGCCGTCGCTGCCGTCGAGGATCGCGCCGGGTCGGGCGCACAGCGTGTCCCAGATCGAGGGGCCGCGGCCGTCCTCGTGCGTCGCGCCCTCGATCTGGAACGACGCAGCGGCGACGCCCCAGACGAAGCCTTCGGGGAACGGACGGGTGCTCACGGTGAGGTACCTCCTCGCGGCAGCCGTGCCGCGTGACTGGGGTGCGGGTCGTGTGGCGTGCGCGCGGGCCGGCGACCATCCCGCCGTTCCCGGCCCGACCGTACCCCGCGTGTGTGGTGGCCGGTCGGGGCTCCCTCGTCCACGACCGGCCACCCGCACGCATCCCGCGCGACGCCGGGACGGTGCCCCCTCAGCCTGAGGGTGCCGTCCCTGCTCCGCGTGGGAGCGCTCCCACACTCTCGTACGCCGGCCGCCCGTGTCAACGGTCCGGGGGTGTCGATCTGGACGCGATGCCGGGCGGAGAGCGTGAGGGCGGTGGCGCCGTCGGTCAGCTGAGGGCGCGCCCGTCGCTGACGACGCGGTTGCGACCCGACTTCTTGGCCGCGAGCATCCGCATCGCCGCCTCGTGCATGAGCGCGTCGACCGACCCGGTCTCGCCGAGCTGGCCCGAGGCCACGCCGGCCGACAGCGTGACGACGGGCTGGTCGTCGCGGCCGCGGTGCGGGATGCCGTGCTGCACGAGGCGCAGCCGGAACCGCTCCGCCACCCGGACGGCCTGGTCGAGGTCGGCGCCCGGGAGCAGCACGACGAACTCCTCGCCGCCCTTGCGGTAGACCGTGTCGCCGTCGCGGCACGCGTCGCGGAACACCTCTCCCACCTGGCGCAGGACGTCGTCACCGGCACGATCGCCGTGCTCGCGGTTGACCGCACCGAAGAAGTCGAGGTCGATGAAGACGAGGCCGGCGGATTCCGGCGCTCCCTCCCGCCCGAGCTGGTCGAGGTCCTCGAAGAGCCTGCGCGTGTTGGGAAGCCCGGTCATGAAGTCGGTGCGCGACTCGACGTACACCTCGGTGAGCTGCACGCGCAGCGCCTCGAGCTCGGCCGTCACGTCGGCCTTGCGGATGCGCCACTCCTCGTCGTCGTCCGACCACATGTGCCAGGCGGCGCGGCCGCTGCGCTTCGCGACGTAGAGCATCTCGTCCGCCTGGCGCATCGCGTGGTCGGCGCGGGGGCCTGCGAGGGTCGTCCCGCCGACGCTGGCGGTGACGATGACGTCGGCGTGCCCCACGGAGACTGGACGCTCGGACGTACGCACCACGAGCTCGGCGACGCGACGGGCCTCGTCGTCGCCGCCCTGGGTCAGGAGGACCACGAACTCGTCGCCGCCGATCCGGGCGGCCGACGCGTGCTCGGGGAGAAGGTCGACGAGCCGCTCGGCGAACGTGACCAGCACGCGGTCGCCGGCCTCGTGCCCGTACTCGTCGTTGATGCGCTTGAAGCTGTCGAGGTCGATCATGAGCAGCGCGCCGGGTGACTTGGCGCGTAGCGCCTGCTCGGTCGAATTGTGGAACGCGGCGCGGTTCGGCAGCCCTGTGAGCGCGTCCTCGTACGCCGAGAGCCGCAGGCTTCGCAGCTCGCCGACGTACTGCGTGACGTCCTGCAGCGAGAACACGAGGCCGCGGAAGCCCGGGATCCCCTTGAGGCGGCGGCCGTCCACGGCGATCACGCGCTCGACGTCGCCCCAGCGGACCTGCAGCTCGGCGAGGTGCTGGGACCGGTGCGCGGCGCTCGCGGCGACGGACGCGACGTACTCGGAGAGCCGTCGGGCGTCCTCGGGGTGCACGCCGTCGACGAGACGCACCTTGCCGGGCAGGCCGATGAGGCGACGGGCGGACCGGTTGGCGAGCAGCACGCGGCCCTCGAGGTCGGTGATCACGAGAGCGGCGGGCACGTCCCGGACCATCGCGCGCAGCAGCGCCGTCGTCACGTTCTCGTGCTGGTCGTGCGCGGCCACAGCCGTCCCCCTCCGTGTTCCCGAGGTCGAGGCAACCAGGAGCAGCCGACCGCGTCGACCTGGGCAGTCCCCCGTTCGGCGTCACTCGTGACCAAACGCTGAGGTTTCGTGACGCTGTGTGAAAGAGGCCCTGGCGTGTCGGCACGGGCAGTCACGGCCCCCGAGGCGGGTCCCGGATCAGCCGTGGGGCGGGCAGTCGAGCCGCTCGGTCGCCCAGCCGGAGCCGCTGGCGAGCACGGTCGGCACGCAGTGCCGGCCCTTCAGGCCCTCGGGCAGCCGCGACTCCGGGATCGGCACCGATGCGCCGGGGGCGAGGCGCACGAGCAGCAGCACGGAGTCGGCCGCCGCGAGGACGGGCGCCACCTCCTCGGGCGGACGGCGCTCGGGCGCGATCTGGCCGTGCGGCGACGGGTCGGCCACCTGCGGCATCCGCGCGGCCACGACCACGGGCGCGTAGGCCTGGATGGTCGGCACCGAGATGCGGTTGGTCGCGACCACGAGCAGGTCGGCCGGCTCCGCCTCGAGCGCCGCCAGGGCCGGCCGGATGTCCTCGCCGTGGCCGTCGGGCGTACGGACGGCCAGCGACTGCGGCAGCAGGAGGAGAGCGAGGACGCCGACCGCCACCGCCGCCGCGATCTGCGCGACCGTGCCTCGCTGCACGCGGTCGGCCAGCCACGCGGCCGCACGGACGACTGCCACGGCGAGCAGGATCGCCACCGCCGGGAGCGAGACGACGGCGTACCGCGGGACGAGCACCGGGCGTCCGAGCACGGCCAGCACCACCAGCGCGACGCCCGGGGCGAACGCCCAGACCGCCAGCAGGACCCCTGCCGTCCGCGTCTCGGCGGCGCGCACCAGCAGCACCGCAGCCCCCAGCGAGACGACGAGCAGCACCGCACCGAGCACCCCGCCACCGACCGGGTGGCTCAGCAGCTCCCAGACCGTGTCGACGGCGACCGGACGGGGCGACGCGACGCCCTTGGCCCGCGTGAGCACCAGGTACAGGTACGGCGACAGCAGCACCGCGACGCCGACCGCGATCGACGACGTGCGCGCGAGAACCGCGCGACGCCTGTCGGACGGCAGGACGACCGAGGCGGCCATGGGTGCCAGCACGACGAGCAGCGCGAGCATGTTGGCCAGCGCGACGGCGGCGAGGGCCGCGGCGTACGCCGCCCACCAGCGGCAGCCCGCGTCCTCGGGGCCGGCGCGCCACCAGGCTCCGATCGCCACGACGACCGCCGCCAGCGCGAGGGCCTGCGGCCGCGCCTGCTGCGCGTAGAGCGTCGTCACGGGGAGCACCACGACGACGGCCGCGGCGACGATGCCGACCAGGCCGCCGAGGGCGCGCCGGGCGAACCACAGGACGGCGCCGACGCACAACGCGGCCGCGACGACCGACACCAGCCGCACGGTCCACATCTCGCCGCCCAGGTCGAGCACGGGCTTCACGAGCACGTAGTACGGCAGGAGTGCGGGGTCGGACTCGATACCCACGGCGAAGAGCTCGACCACGAGCGGCGGATGAGCACGACTGTCGTCGCCTCGTCGAGCCAGAGCGCGGGAACCCATGCGGCGCACAGGAAGACGACGAGCCCGACCAGCGCGGTGCCGACCGGGCCGCGGGAAGCGGCACGGATCGGCGCGGCGGCCGCGGGCTCGTCGAGCGGAGCGGCGGCTCCGCTCACTCCCACTCGATGGTGCCCGGCGGCTTGCTCGTGATGTCGAGCACGACGCGGTTCACCTCGCGCACCTCGTTCGTGATGCGCGTGGAGATGCGCGCGAGCAGGTCGTACGGCAGGCGCGACCAGTCGGCCGTCATGGCGTCCTCGCTCGACACCGGGCGCAGCACGATCGGGTGGCCGTAGGTGCGGCCGTCGCCCTGGACGCCGACCGAGCGGACGTCGGCGAGCAGCACCACCGGCAGCTGCCAGATGTCGCGGTCGACGCCGGCGGCCGCGGTCTCCTCGCGGACGATCGCGTCGGCCTCCCGCAGCACGGCGAGGCGGTCGCGCGAGACGGCACCGACGATGCGGATCGCGAGGCCCGGGCCGGGGAACGGGTGGCGCCACACCATCGCGTGCGGCAGGCCCAGCTCGGCGCCGACGGCGCGGACCTCGTCCTTGAACAGCGTGCGCAGCGGCTCGACGAGCGCGAACTGAAGGTCGTCGGGCAGGCCGCCCACGTTGTGGTGGCTCTTGATGTTGGCCGTGCCCGTGCCGCCGCCGGACTCGACGACGTCGGGGTAGAGCGTGCCCTGCACGAGGAACTCGACCTGCTGCCCGTGGGCGCCGGCCTCCTCCACGACCTCGCGCGCAGCATCCTCGAACACCCGGATGAACAGGCGGCCGATGATCTTGCGCTTCTCCTCGGGGTCGGTCACGCCGTCGAGCTCGTCCAGGAAGCGGTCGGCCGCGTCGACGACCTTGAGCCGGATGCCTGTGGCGGCGACGTAGTCGGTCTCGACCTGCTCGCGCTCCCCCTTGCGCAGGAGCCCGTGGTCGACGAAGACGCAGGTGAGGTTGTCGCCCACGGCCTTGTGCACCAGGGCCGCCGCGACGGCGGAGTCGACGCCGCCGGAGAGGCCGCAGATCACGAGCTTGTCGCCGACCTGCGCGCGGATCGACTCGACCTGCTCGTCGATGACGTTGGACGCCGTCCACGTGGGCTCGAGCTTCGCGATGTCGTACAGGAAGTGCTCGAGCACCTTCTGGCCGTGCTCGCTGTGCATCACCTCGGGGTGGAACTGCACGCCGGCGAGGCCGCGCGAGGTGTCCTCGAACCCTGCCACCGGCGCGCCGTCGGAGACGGCCACGACCGTGAAGCCGTCCGGGGCGCGGTGGACGGCGTCGCCGTGCGACATCCAGACCGTCTGGGTGGACGGCGTGCCCGCGAAGAGCGTGGAGCCGGAGTCGGTCACGGTGATCTGCGTGCCGCCGAACTCCGACAGGCCGGTGCGGGCGACCTCGCCGCCGAGGGCCTGCGCCATCGCCTGGAACCCGTAGCAGATGCCGAACGTGGGGACGCCCGTGTCGAAGAGGCCGGGGTCGACCTGGGGGGCGCCGTCGGCGTACACCGAGGACGGGCCGCCGGACAGGATCACCGCCACGGGGTCCTTGGCGAGCATCTCCGCCACGGGCATCGAGGACGGGACGATCTCGCTGTAGAC
This sequence comes from uncultured Actinomycetes bacterium, assembly GCA_963843975.1. GTDB lineage: Bacteria > Actinomycetota > Actinomycetes > S36-B12 > CAIYMF01 > Longivirga. The sequence goes on from CAWJMG010000003.1 coordinate 2,131,994, forward strand.
GTTGGCCTCGCGCACGCGCCGTGCGATGAGCTGGGCGTACTGCGCCCCGAAGTCGACGACGAGTACCGGGCGGTGCGAGGGGGCGGTCACCGGGATGTGGCCCTTCGGACGACGGAGCGGGCGGTGCCCCCGATCGTAGTCGGGGGCGACCGCCCGCCCGAATCTGCCGTGCTGCGCCGTCAGAACCCGAGGGCGCTGGTGTTGGAGCCTGCTGCGATCACGACGGCGTAGAAGATGCCGCCGATGATGTTGAGCACGATCGCGACGATGCCGAGGATGAAGCCGGCGTTGGCCGCGCTGCCGTTCGTGGCGAGGCCCTGGGCCGCGAGCTCCTTGCCCTTGCGGCCCTGGATGATCGCGACGATGCCCAGGATGATGCCGCAGAAGAACAGGCCGATGATCCCGCAGACGAGCGCCGTCGTGCCCGGGCCGTTCTGCGGCGGGGCGGCGGCGTAGGCCGGCACCGGGGCGCCGTACGCCGGAGGCGCTGCAGGCATGGCCGCGGGCGGCGGCGGGGGCGGCGGGGTCGCCGGGGTGCCGTAGGCCGGCGGGTCGTTCGGGATGCCGGGCACCTGGGCGGCGGCGCCCTCGGGCGGCGGCGCGAAGGGGTCGCCCTGCGGCGGCTGGTTCGGGTCGCTCATGGTGTCCCTCGTTCTCTCGTCCGGCCTCGCCGGTGCCGCTCCGTCGAGCGGCAGGTAGGACGCTAGCGATTTTCGCGTCCGCTCGGGGCAAACCTCGGCGACCTGGGCACCGGGACGGGCCTAGTCTCGACCGGCCATGTCGATGCAGCGCCTGCCCCACGCGGACCCGGGGACACCCGACCTCAGATCGGCGACGGCGTACCTCCTGTGGACGGCGCGCGGGCAGTGGCGCACCCTCACCCTCGGCGTCATCTGGGGCATCGTGTGGATGGGTGGACAGGCCGTGGTCCCCGCCGCACTCGGCGCGGGCGTCCAGGCGGCGAGCGACGGGCGCGAGTCCGACGTCCTGCGCGCCGCGGGTGTGCTCCTCGTGCTCGGCCTCGTGCAGGCCGCAGCGGGCATCCTTCGGCATCGCATGGCAGTCACCAACTGGATCGCCGCGGCGACACGGGTGCAGCAGCTCGTCGTACGCCACACCGCCAAGCTCGGGTCCCGCATCACTCGCGACGTCGCGACGGGCGAGGTCGTGGCGGTCACGTCGTCCGACGTCGAGAAGATCGGCAGCGGCTTCGACGTGTTCGCACGGTTCGTCGGCGCGGTCGTCGCGTTCATCGCCGTGGCGATCGTGCTGTTCCGCTCCTCCCCGACGCTCGGGCTCGTCGTGGTGATCGGCGTGCCCATCCTGGGCCTCAGCGTCGCGCCGCTGATCAAGCCGCTCGAGCGCCGCGAGACCGAGCGGCGCAAGAAGTTCGGCCAGGCGACCGAGATCGCCTCGGACACGGTCGCGGGCCTCCGCGTGCTGCGCGGGATCGGCGGCGAGGAGCTGTTCGTCCGCCGCTTCCACGACGCCTCGCAGGAGGTGCGCGAGTCCGCCGTCCAGGTGGCCCGGGTGCGCTCGACCATGGACGCGCTGCAGGTGGCGCTCCCCGGCTTCTTCGTCGTCGCCGTCACGTGGCTCTCGGCCCGCCTCGTCGTGTCGGGCACGCTCGACATCGGCGAGCTCGTCGCCTTCTACGGCTGGTCGGCGTTCCTGCTCATCCCGCTGCGCACGTTCGTCGAGGCCGCCCACCGCTGGACGTCGTCGTACGTCGGCGCCCGGCGCGTCGTGCACCTGCTGCGCATCCCCGTGCCGGACGAGACCGGCCTTCCGATGTCGCCCGAACGCGCGGGGCGGTCGGCGCTGCACGACCCGGAGTCCGGGCTCACCGTCCGCCCGGGCGTGCTGACCGCGGTGGTCTGCGCCGAGCAGTCGGTCGCCGACTCGATCGCGCTGCGCCTCGCGGGTCTTGGCGACGGTGCGGACGCCGTGACTCTCGACGGGGTGCCGCTCGGCGAGCTCGCCCGCGCCGACGTGCGCGCCGCGATCGTCACGCAGGACAAGGACCCGGTGCTGCTGTCCGGCACGCTCTCCGAGCTGCTGGACGTGCCGCGCTCGGGGCGCATCGGCGTGCAGGACGCGATCGAGGCGGCGTCGGCGTACGACGTCCTCGATGCGCTCATCGACTCGAGCCCGGACGTGTCCGACCCCCTGCGCGCGCGGGTCACCGAGCGCGGACGGTCGCTCTCGGGCGGCCAGCGCCAGCGCCTCGCGCTCGCCCGGTCGCTGATCGCCGACCCGCCGATCCTGGTGCTGGACGAGCCGACCAGCGCCGTCGACGCGCACACCGAGGCGCGCATCGCCGCCGGCCTCGTCGAGTCGCGCGGCGGCCTCACGACCGTGGTGCTCACGTCGTCCCCGCTCGTCCTCGATCTGGCCCACACGGTCGTGCTCGTCCTCGACGGCGTCGTCGTCGCCGAGGGCCGCCACCGCGACCTGCTGCACCGCGAGCCGCGCTACCGCGCGGTCGTGACCCGCGAGGAGGTGAGCGCGCCGTGAACCCGCCCGAGGACGCCGTAGCCGCGAGCACGCTCACCGGCACGTCGCTGCCCATCGCCGGCGAGGCGACGCTGCGCCGCTACGCGCGCTCCCTGCTCCGCCGCCACCGCGCGGCGTTCGCCATCGTCATCGGCGCGCACGCCGTCGCCGCCGCCGCCGGGCTGGTCGGCCCGATCGTGCTCGGCGGTCTCGTCCAGGGGCTCGCCACCGACCTGTCGAGCGCACGCGTCGACCTCGCCGCCGGGATCTTCCTGGTGGCACTGGTGATCCAGACGGTCTTCACGCGCATCACGCGCCTGCGCTCGGGCATCCTCGGCGAGGAGGTGCTCGCCGACCTGCGCGAGGACTTCCTCGGCCGCGCGGTCAACCTGCCCACGGGAGTCGTCGAGCGGGCCGGCACCGGCGACCTCGTCTCGCGCACCACCACCGACGTCGACCGGCTCAACCACGCGGTGCGCGACGCCGTGCCCGAGATCGTCATCGCGTGCATCACCGGCCTGTTCGTGGGCGGCGCGCTCGTCATCACCGCGCCGCAGCTCGCGGTCGTGTGGCTGCTGTCGGTGCCGCTGATCGTCGTGTCGTCGCGGTGGTACTTCAAGCGCGCGCCGCAGTCGTACCGCGCCGAGTCGGCGACGTACGCCGCTGTGAGCTCGTCGATCGCCGAGACGGTCGACGCCGGCCAGACCACCGAGCTCTACCGCCTCGGCCAGCAGCGCGTCGCGGTCACCGACGCGCGAATCGCGCGCTGGATCTCGTGGGAGCGCTACACGCTCTGGCTGCGCTGCTGCTGGTTCCCGGTGATCGAGGCTCGGCTACGTGATCCCGCTCGTCGGCGTGCTGTCGTTCGGCGGCTGGCTGGTGGCGCAGGGCACGATCTCGATCGGCCAGCTCACCACCGCGCTGCTGCTCACGCAGATGCTCGTGGAGCCGCTCGACCTCGTGCTCATGTGGTATGACGAGCTGCAGGTGGGCCAGGCGTCGCTCGCACGCCTGGTCGGCGTGCAGGAGGTGCCGGACGCCGAGACAGACGACGACCTCGTGCCTCTCGACGACCGGCTCGTGGTCGACGACGTCCGCTTCGGCTACCGCGCCGGTCGTGACGTGCTGCACGGGATCGACCTCGACGTCGCACCCGGCGAACGCCTTGCGCTCGTGGGCCCTTCGGGTGCGGGCAAGTCCACGCTCGGCCGTCTGCTCGCCGGCATCTACGCGCCACGCACCGGAACGGTCGAGATGGGCGGTGCGGCGCTGTCGCGCATGCCGGCCGAGACCGTCCGCACGCAGGTGGCACTCGTCAACCAGGAGCACCACGTCTTCGTGGGCACGATGCGCGACAACCTCCTGCTCGCCCGTCCCGGCGCCGACGACGGCGCGCTCCTCGTAGCGCTGGCCGCTGTCGACGCGATGCCGTGGGTGGCCGAGCTGTCCGACGGGCTCGACACGACGGTCGGCACGGGAGGCCACGGCCTCGCGCCCGGGCAGTCGCAGCAGCTCGCGCTCGCGCGGCTGATCCTCGCCGACCCGCACACGCTCGTCCTCGACGAGGCGACGTCGCTGCTCGACCCCCGCGCCGCACGCCACCTCGAGCGGTCGCTCGACGCCGTGCTCGAGGGCCGCACGGTCATCGCGATCGCGCACCGGCTGCACACGGCCTACGACGCCGATCGCATCGCCGTGGTCGACGGCGGCCGCATCACCGAGCTGGGCAGCCACCACGAGCTCGTCGCAGCCGACGGCGCCTACGCCGCCCTGTGGCGCAGCTGGCACGACACCGACGACACCCCCGAGCCCGACGCCGCCGTCACCCCCTGACCACGTCACTGGCGTACGTGCCAGAGACGTTGGTCGTTTTCTGGCACGTACGCCGGTGACGTGGCGGAATGCGGTGCGGGGCGCTCGTCGGGCTGAGAGGCTCGGGCGATGGGACGCCTCCTGGTCACCGCTCTCTGCTCGGTCGACGGCTACGTCGCGGACACCGAGGGCTCGTTCGAGTTCGCCTTCCCCTCCGCCGAGGTGCACCAGGCGGTGAACGACCTCGAGCGCGGTGTCGGCACGCAGCTCCTCGGCCGTCGGACCTACGAGATCATGACCTACTGGGAGACCGCGCCGACCGATGGCGATGACGCCGAGGCCGACTTCGCCCGCGTGTGGCAGGGCATCGACAAGGTCGTGTACTCGTCCACCCTCACCGAGGTGACGACCCCGCGCACCCGCCTGGTCTCAGCGTTCGACGCCGATGAGGTGCGGGCGCTCGTGCAGGCGGCGCCGCACGACGTCGAGATCGGCGGCCCGACGTTGGCGGCCGAGGCCTGGCGCGCGGGCCTCGTCGACGAGGTGCGGCTCTTCCTCGTGCCGTCCGTCGTCGGCGGTGGCCTGCCGGCACTGCCCGACGGCGTGCGCGAGCAGCTCACCATGCACGGCCAGCGCACGTTCGAGAACGGCACCGTGCTCCTGCAGTACGCCGTCCAGCACTGACGGTCAGTCGGTGGGGATGGCCCGGTCGCTGTGGCGGATGTCGACGATCGGCAGGCGCAGCGCGGCCGGGGCGTGCGCCGGCACGACCGGCGACCGCGGTGCGACCGCCGGCACGGGCACGTACTCCGAGCCGAGCGGCGGGCGCTGGTCGGCGTCGCCCTTGTTGGGCCACAGCGCCATCGCGCGCTCGGCCTGCGCGGTGATCGTGAGCGACGGGTTGACGCCGAGGTTGGCCGAGATGGCCGCGCCGTCGACCACGTGCAGGCCCTCGTGCCCGAAGACCCGGTGGTAGCCGTCGATGACGCCGTGCTCGGCGTCGGAGCCGATGCACGCGCCGCCCACGAAGTGCGCCGTCATCGGCGCGTCGAGCAGGTCGCCGAGCTGGCCCATCGGGAAGCCGTCGATCTTCTCGGCGATGCGCCGCGAGGCGTCGTTAGCCGCGGGGATCCACGTGGGGTTCGGCTCGCCGTCGCCCTGGCGCGAGGTCAGCTTGCGGCGGCCGAGCCGCGTCTTGATGGTGGAGACGGTGATCGAGTTGTCGACCGACTGCATGACGAGCGCGATCGCGCCCTTCTCCGACCAGTGCCGCACCGACAGCGAGCGCACGGCGTCGCGCGGGTTCGCGGCCATGTCGCGCACCCACACCTTCCAGCGCGGCGTGCCGTCCTCGCCGTCGGTGAGGATCGTGCCGAGCATCCCCATGAGGTTGCTGCCCTTGCCGTAGCGCACGGGCTCGACGTGGGTGCGCTCGTCCGGGAAGAAGGACGACGTGATCGCGACACCGGGCGTGAAGTCGGCGTCCTTGCGGCGTGAGATCGCTCCGACGATCGACTCGCTGTTGGTGCGCGACAGGACGCCGAGCCGGTTCGACAGGCGGGGCAGGAAGCCCTCGTCCTTCATGCGGTGCAGCAGCTTCTGCGTGTTGTACGTGCCGGCCGCGACGACGACCTGGTCGGCCGTGAACGTACGTCGCCTGCCCACCGGGCCGGTGCGCGTCGTCTCGACCCAGTAGCCGCCCTGCGGCCGCGGCCGGACCGACAGCACGGTGGTGAGCGGGTGCACCGTCGCACCGGCGTCCTCGGCGAGGCCGAGGTAGTTCTTGGGCATCGTGTTCTTGGCGTTGTGGCGGCAGCCGGTCATGCACGAGCCGCACTGCTGGCACCCGCTGCGAGCGGGCCCGACGCCGCCGAAGAACGGGTCGGGCTTGGTGACGCCCGGGCCGTCGCCGAAGTACACGCCGACCGGCGTGAGCTTGAACGTGTGCCCCACGCCCATGTCCTCCGCGACCGACTTGAAGACGTGGTCGAGCGGTGTGGGGTAGGGGACGTCGGTGACGCCGAGCATCCGCGAGGCCTGGTCGTAGTACGGCAGGAGCTCGGACTGCCAGTCGGTGATGCCGGCCCACTGCGGGTCCTGGAAGAACTCCTTCGGCGGCACATAGAGCGTGTTCGCGTAGACGAGCGAGCCTCCGCCGACGCCGGCGCCGCACAGCACGAGGACGTCCGGCAGCAGGTGGATGCGCTGGATGCCGTAGAGCCCCAGACGGGGAGCCCAGAGGAACTTGCGCACCCGCCACGAGGTCTTGGCGAAGTCCTCGTCGGCGAAGCGGCGTCCGGCCTCGAGCACTCCGACCTTGTAACCCTTCTCGGTCAGGCGCAGCGCGGTGACCGAGCCCCCGAAACCGGAGCCGACGACCAGGACGTCGTAGTGCGTGCACTGCTCGGTCACTTGATCCTCAATGCCTTCAGCGTCGAGAACGCCATCGTCATCAGCCCCGCCCACTGCTCGTCGCTTCGACCGAAGGGGGCACCGAAGCCGATCCCCTTCTGCACTGCGACGTTCTGAGACTCGGTGTACTTCATCAGGCCCTCGACACCGTGCCGGCGGCCGAGTCCGGACGCCTTCATGCCGCCCATCGGCGCGCTGATCGATCCCCAGGCCGCGCCGTACGCCTCGTTGACGTTCACGGTGCCGGCCTGGATCCGCGCGGCCATCGCACGGCCGACGGCGACGTCGCGGGTGAGCACGGCGGCGTTGAGCCCGTACTCGCTGTCGTTGGCGAACGCCACCGCCTCGTCGTCGGTCGAGAACGTGTAGATGCTGGCGACCGGGCCGAAGGTCTCCTCGCGGCACAGCGTCATCGCGGGTGTGACTCCGCGCAGCAGCGTGGGCGCGTAGTAGAACGGCCCGACCTCGGGGAGCGCCCTGCCGCCGGTCAGCACCTCGGCGCCGGCAGCGACCGCCTGGTCGACCTGCGCCGAGACGTTGGCGAGCTGGCGGGCGGAGGCCAGCGACCCCATGCCTGCGCCCCAGCCCACGGATGCCTTGAGCCTCAAGGCCTCCACCCGCGCGACGAGCAGCGCGGTGAACTCCTCGGCGACCGACTCGTGCACGAGGATCCGCTCGGTGCCGATGCAGAGCTGGCCCGCGTTGCCGAACGACGCGCGCTCGGTGATCTCGGCGGACTTCTCGAGATCGGCGTCAGCGCGGATGATCACCGCGTTCTTGCCGCCCAGCTCGAGCGAGCAGCCGACGAGCCTCTCGCCCGCGCGCGACGCGATCTCGCGGCCGACGCGGGTGGAGCCGGTGAACATCACGTAGTCCGCGCGCTCGGTGACCCACGGGCCGACGACCGCGCCATCGCCGATGACGACGTTGAGCAGTCCCTCCGGCAGCCCCGCCTCGACGACGAGGTCGACGAGGCGCAGGGCGGTGACCGTGGTCTGCAGGTCGGGGCGCAGCACGACGCCGTTGCCCGCGAGCAGGGCAGGCAGCGCGTCGGTGATGGCCATCGAGATGGGGTAGTTCCAGGGCGAGATGATCCCGACGACACCCTTGGGGTGGTGGTGGATGGTCGTCTGCGTCAGCACCGGGAAGACGCCCTGCACCCGTCGGCTCGCCAGCATCTTCGGGCCGGCGATCCCGTAGTAGCGCGCGTTGAGCGCGCAGTCGGCGAGCTCCTCGAACGCGTCGCGTCGCGCCTTGCCCGTCTCGATCTGGGCGATGTCCATGACCTCGGCCTGCTGCGCGAGCACCAGGTCGTGGAAGCGCAGCAGCACGCGGGCGCGCTCGCGGGGCGTGCGCTCGGCCCAGGCGCGCTGGGCCCGGCGCGACATCGCGAACGCGTGCTCGACGTCGGCCTCGGTCGAGATCGGCAGCGTCGTGGCCCGCTCACCGGTGAACGGCGCCACCGTGTCGTGCAGGGCCGGGCTCGACCCGACGACGGCGTGCCGCACCAGCCGGGCGACGAGCGCGTCGTCGAGCGCCGACGGGTTCTGCACCGACGTCGCCACCCCACCGGGCGGGAGGTCGGGCACGGCTCGGAGGACTGGCTCGGCGCTCATGCCGCGAGGGTAACCGCTCTGGTTACCGGCCGGTAGCCAGAGAGCGGACGAGTCCGGCCGCCGACCTGACGTCGGAGGCCAAGGGCGTCAGCGGGCGCTGACGACGACCTCGACGCGCTGGAACTCCTTGAGGTCGGAGTAGCCCGTCGTGGCCATCGCGCGGCGCAGGGCACCGACGAGGTTCATGGTGCCGTCGGGCGCCGAGGACGGCCCGTGCAGGATCTGCGCGAGCGAGCCCGCCGTGCCCAGCTCGACGCGCTCGCCGCGCGGCAGCTCGGCATGGGTGGCCTCGATGCCCCAGTGGTAGCCCTTGCCCGGCGCCTCGGTGGCGCGCGCGAGCGGCGAGCCGATCATCACGGCGTCGGCGCCGCAGGCGAACGCCTTCGGCAGGTCGCCCGAGCGGCCGACTCCGCCGTCGGCGATGACGTGCACGTAGCGGCCGCCCGACTCGTCCATGTAGTCGCGGCGGGCAGCAGCGACGTCGGCGATGGCCGATGCCATCGGGACGCGGACTCCGAGGACGTCGCGCGTGGTGTGCGCCGCTCCCCCGCCGAAGCCGACCAGCACGCCGGCGGCGCCGGTACGCATGAGGTGCAGCGCGGCCTGGTAGGTGGCGCAGCCGCCGACGATGACGGGCACGTCGAGCTCGTAGATGAACTGCTTGAGGTTGAGGGGCTCACGGGTCGAACCGGGCGCCGGGACGTGCTCGGCGCTCACGGTGGTGCCACGGATGACGAAGATGTCGACGCCGGCGTCGACGACGGCCTTGGCGAACTGCGCGGTCCGCACCGGGGAGAGCGCGGCTGCGACCGTGACGCCGCCCGCGCGGATCTCGGCGATGCGCGAGGCGATGAGCTCCTCGCGGATGGGCGCCGCGTAGATCTCCTGCAGCCGCTTGGTCACGCCGACGACGGGCAGGTCGGCGATCTCGTCGAGCAGCGGCTGCGGGTCGTCGTACCTCGTCCAGAGGCCGTCGAGGTCGAGGACGCCGAGGCCGCCGAGCCGGCCGATCTCGATCGCGGTCGTGGGCGAGACGACGGAGTCCATCGGCGCCGCGAGCACCGGGGTGTCGAATGTGTAGGCGTCGATCCGCCACGTCACCGACACCGCCTCGGGGTCGCGGGTGCGGCGGCTCGGGACGACGGCGATGTCGTCGAGGTGGTACGCCGGACGCGCGCGCTTGGAACGGCCGATCTCGATCTCGGTCACGGGTGCCTCGGTTCTCGTGCGGGTGGGCGGGCGCGGCGGGTGCCGCGCTCAGCCGCTGTAGTTGGGGGCCTCGGCGGTCATCTGGATGTCGTGCGGGTGGCTCTCCTTGAGGCTCGCCGCGGTGATCCGGATGAACTGGCCCTTGTCCTGGAGCTCGGGCACGGTGCGCGCACCGACGTAGAACATCGACTGGCGCAGGCCGCCGACGAGCTGGTGCGCGACGGCCGACAGCGGGCCACGGTAGGCCACGCGGCCCTCGACACCCTCGGGCACGATCTTGTCGTCGCTCTCGACCTCGGCCTGGAAGTACCGGTCCTTGGAGTACGACTTCTTGCCGCGCGAGGACATCGCACCGAGCGAGCCCATGCCGCGGTAGCTCTTGTACTGCTTGCCGTTGACGAAGATGACCTCCCCGGGACTCTCGTCGCAGCCCGCGAGCATCGAGCCGACCATGACCGACTCGGCGCCGGCGACGATGGCCTTGGCGATGTCGCCCGAGTACTGCAGGCCGCCGTCGGCGATCACGGGGACGCCCGCCGGCTTGGCCGCCAGCGAGGCCTCGTAGACGGCGGTGATCTGCGGGGCGCCCACGCCGGTGACGACGCGCGTCGTGCAGATCGAGCCCGGGCCGACGCCGACCTTCACGGCGTCCGCGCCGGCGTCGACGAAGGCCTGTGCACCGGCACGGGTGGCGACGTTGCCGCCGATGACCTGCACGTGGCGGGTGGCGGGGTCGGTCTTGAGGCGGCGGACCATGTCCAGCAGCAGGGCCACGTGGCCGTGCGCGGTGTCGGCGACGAGGACGTCGACGCCGGCCTCGACCAGCGTGGTCGCGCGCTCCCACGCGTCGCCGAAGTAGCCAATGGCCGCGCCGACCATGAGTCGGCCGTCGCCGTCCTTGCTGGCGTTGGGGTACTGCTCGGACTTGACGAAGTCCTTGACGGTGATGAGGCTGACGAGACGGCCGTGGTCGTCGACGATCGGCAGGCGCTCGCGCTTGTGCTGGCGCAGCAGCAGCGTCGCCTCCTCGCGGCTGATCCCCTCGTGGCCGGTGACGAGCGGCATCGGCGTCATGACGTCGGACACGAGCGTGTGGGCCCACTCCGCGACAGGGGTGAAGCGCAGGTCGCGGTTGGTCACGATGCCGAGCAGGACGTGGTCCTCGTCGACGACCGGCAGGCCCGAGACGCGGTACTGGCCGCAGCGCTCGTCGAGCTCCTCGAGGGTGGCCTTCGGGTGGATCGTGATCGGGTTGGAGATCATCCCGGTCTGCGTCCGCTTCACGAGGTCGACCTGGTAGGCCTGGTCCTCGATCGAGAGGTTGCGGTGCAGGACGCCGAGCCCGCCCTGACGCGACATGGCGATCGCCATGCGGGCCTCGGTGACGGTGTCCATCGCTGCCGACACCAGCGGCACGCGCAGCGAGATCTCACGGGTCAGGCGCGAGGTCGTGTCGACCTCGGCGGGGACGACGTCGGTCTCCCCCGGCAGCAGCAGCACGTCGTCGTAGGTCAGCCCGAGCGCGGCGAACTTCTCGGGGATGCCGTAGGTGTCGGACACGAGGGCCTTCCGGTCGCAGGCGGTGACCCCCAGGGTACCCGCGAGCGTCCGGTGCCCGGAAACACGACCGGCGCGGCCCCGAGGGGTCGCGCCGGTCGTGACGACGGGGTCTAGCGGAGGAAGCCCCAGCGGAAGCCGAGCGCGACGGCCTGGGCGCGGTCGGCAGCCGCGAGCTTGCGGAACAGCCGACGGGCGTGGGTCTTCACGGTGTCCTCGGACAGGTACAGCTCGCGACCGATCTCCGCGTTGGACTTGCCGCGGGACATGCCGTCGAGCACCTGCTGCTCGCGCTCGGTGAGCGCGGGCGGGGAGCCGGACGGACGGACGCGCTGGGCGCGGCCGTCGGCGCCGTTCTTGCTGGAGGCGAGGGCCATCGCCACGGTCGCGGCGACCTCCTCGCGGGAGGCGTCCTTGGCGACGTAGCCGCGGGCGCCCGAGGAGATGGCACGGGCCACGCCGTCGGGGTCCTCGCCCATGGTCAGCATCACGACGGTGGCCTCCGGATGGGCGGCCACGAGGCGTCGAGAGGCCTCGACGCCGCCGATGCCGGGCATCCTGACATCCATGAGGACGAGGTCGGGGCGCTCGATGGGGAAGCGGGCCAGCACTTCCTCACCACTGCCAGCGGCAGTCACACGCTCGACACCGGGCACGGCTCCGACCGCACGCCGGATGGCCTCGCGGGCCAGCGGTGCGTCGTCGCACACGAGAACGGTGGTCATGTTGTCGCGCACTCCCTCATCTGGCACCCCCGTTCGGGGGCGCTTCACAGAGGTGATCGGCACACGAACGGGTGAACCTGAGCCCTCCGTGTACGGCTTTCGCCGTAGTGAGCGAGCGACGGGGCGGCAGAACGCTGACGGAGCGTGGTCATGCGCGGCGCGGGGGCGATCCTGACGGGGATGGTGCCCACCCTCGCGATCCGGGCCTCAGCCCTCGAGCAGGGCGGCGATGTCGGGTCGCAGGAGCCAGTCCGAGGCGAGGGTGGACGGCAGGTCCTCCGAGATCTGCCGCACGGCGGCACGCGCGGCCGTCAGCGATGCGGCGGCCTCGGCGGGGGCCGCCTCGGTGAGCAGCGCGCCGAGGACCGCACGGGCGGGCCACACGAGCGGCAGGGTGCCGAGGCTCTCGGCGAGGCCGGCGGCACGCCGCAGGGTCACCGCGGCGAGCTCGAGCTCGCCGACCTGCACCTCGGCCACGCCCTGGAAGAGCAGGCCCTTGGCGACGTGCCGCGGCGCACCGGAGGTCTCGGCGAGGGTCACCGCCCCCGCGGCCCGGACGACGGCGTCAGCCGGCTGGTCGCGCAGCAGCGAGATCTCCGCGGCGACCCAGTCGACGCGGACGCGCTGGCGCCACCAGTCGGGCCGGCCGGAGACGAGATCGGCCGCCTCGCCGAGGCGGAACGCGGCCTCGTCGTCCTCGCCGAGCCCGACCGCGTCGGCGGCGAGACCGAGCAGGGCGTCGAACCGCGCCTCCGGTGCCTCGCCCGCGAGATCGAGCGCGACCTCGTCGCGCACCCGCCCCTCCGCGTGCCGGCCGAGCTGGCGGCTGATGCTGGCCATGCTGGACGCCGCGAGCGAGGAGAAGATCAGCCGCTCGGGCTCCTCGGGCAGCGAGATGGCGAGGGGTTCGAGGACCGCGGACGCCGCGCCGTAGCGACCGGCCGAGGCGAGGCAGACGCCGAGCAGCCAGACCGCTGCCGTGGCCTCGGCGTCCTGGCCGCCGCCGTGGGCGAGCTCGACCGCCCGCTGCAGCGGGGCGACACCTGCGGAGGGACGGCCGTGGAAGGCCGCGCGCTCACCGGTGGCGAGCAGCTCGGCGAGCTCGTCGTCCACGCGTGCACTCCCTGGCGGTGTCGCGGCCGTGCTCGGCCGTCGCACGAGGCTAGCGGTCGCGGCTGCTGGGACGGCGGCCGACCGCCACGACCGGCCGCACGCGCGCGCTAGACGCCGATGGCGTGGGCGATGCGGGCGACGGCGCCGACCAGGTCGGACACGTGCTGCACTCCCGCGGGGAGCGGGTCCTCCCACCCAGGGCCGGCGACGAGCAGGGCCGGCGACGGGCGCATGGCCGGGAGCTCGGCGAGGACGGCGGCGCCCCCGGTGCTCGGCGCGTGCGCCCAGAGCAGCACGGCGCTCGGGCCGGTACGCCGCACCGCGGCCACCAGGGCCTCGTGCGGCACACGGGCGCCGAGCACCCGGGCGCCGATGCGCCGCTCGGACAGCGCCGCGGAGATGGCGAACAACGGGAGCGAGTGCATCTCGCCCGGGCCGCACGCCAGCAGCACCGGCCTCGGGTTCACGGGGGCGCGCAGCTTGGACACGACGCCGGTGAGCGCAGCGGTGATGGACTCCGACAGGAGGTGCTCGACCTCGATGCCGGTGCCGGTGTTCTCCCACCGTCGCCCGACGCCGATCAGCACGGGCACCACGAGCTGGTCCCACGTCCACACCACGCCGCGACGCTCGATCGTCTCGCGGACGATGTCGACGCACGCGATCGAGTCGAGGCTCATCGCCGCGCGGGCGAGGCCGCGGACCTGCGGGGAGCCGTCCGGCAGCGGGATGACGTTGCCGCCGCCCGCGGGCGCCCGCTCGTCGAAGAGCGGGTCGAGGTCTGCGAGGTCCGGGGTGAGCAGCTCGACCGGAGCGCCGGGCGTGAGCGACGAGGTGCCGTGCAGCGCGGGCTCGACGTCGGCCTGCAGGGCCGCGCGCGCGGCATCCGCCGGCGGGACGCCGGTGTTGACCAGGCGGCGCATGAGGTCGAGGCGGGCGATGTCGATGCTGGAGTAGCGGCGGTGGCTCCCCGCCGAGCGCTCGGTCGGGCCGAGGCCGTACCGCCGGTCCCAGGTGCGCAGCGTCGCCGGGGCGACCCCGAGCCGGCGGGCCACCGCCGCGACCGTGAGGCCGGGGGGCGCCGGGGCGCTGGGCGCGAGCGGGACGATCTCGGAGGGCACCATGACCTCCCGATTGTGGGGGCCAACCCGGCGCGAGGCCAGCCGAAACGCGCCAGGCCCTGTTCACCTCCCACCCGCGATGCCGACCGGGGCGCCGCGGTCGACCCCCGGCGGACTGCCTCCGGTTACCGGTCGCAGCCCTCGGGCGGGAACGATCCGGGCACACGATGGCGTTAGCCGTGTACCGCGGTCCTCGCGGATTCCGTGCGTGATCACGGCATCCAGACAGGCCCTCGGCGACGAAGCAGGGGTGGGCGGCACGGACGACCCGAGGCACGCGAGCAGGTGCCTGAGGGTCGACCACCGCCTGGATCGAATCGGTTCGTAGGTTGTGCATCACATGATGTTGACCAACCTGTGAAGCGGTTGTAGGTTGCTGATCAGTCGCACAGAAGGAGCACGACGATGGCGGATGTTTCCCGACTCCCCGGTCCGAACGCGGACCTCTGGGACTGGCAGCTCGACGCCGCCTGCCGCGGCGAGGACAGCGACCTGTTCTTCCACCCCGAAGGCGAGCGCGGCCCGTCGCGCCTGTCCCGCGAGCTGGCCGCCAAGAGCGTCTGCGCCCGCTGCCCCGTGGCAGCGATGTGCGCGGCCCACGCCCTGAGCGTCCGCGAGCCGTACGGCGTCTGGGGCGGTCTGTCCGAGGACGAGCGCGAGGCCATCTACCTCAAGCAGCGCCTGTCCGGCTCGTACGCCCGCCCGGCCTGACGACCTCGGGGCGCGGCGCCCCTCCGACCCCCCTCGCGGGGTGCCGCGCCCCGACCTCCACCTGCGACGTGCGCCCGGCGCACCGAGCAGACCGGCGGCTCCGGGAAACAGCCGCCCGCTCTCACGCAGAAAGGCCCCGCCCACATGGGCGGGGCCTTTCTGCGTGATCAGTGGTGCTCGGTCAGTGGTGGTGCCCACCCGGACCGTGCGAGTGACCGTGGCCGCTGTGACCGGCGTCCTCGTCGTCCTCCTTCTTCTCCACCACGAGCACCTCGGTGGTGAGGAGCAGCGCGGCGATGGAGGCGGCGTTCGACAGGGCAGAGCGCGTGACCTTGACCGGGTCGATGACACCCGCGGCGATGAGGTCGACGTACTCGTTCGTGGCGGCGTTGTAGCCGTGGCCCACGGGGAGCTCCTTGACCTTCGTCGTCACGACGTAGCCCTGCTCGCCGGCGTTCTCGGCGATCCAGCGGAGGGGCTCGATGACCGCGCGACGGACGATGCCGACGCCGGTGCCCTCGTCGCCCTCGAGGCCGAGGTTGCCCTCGAGCACCGACGACGCGTGGACGAGGGCCGAACCGCCACCGGCGACGATGCCCTCCTCGATCGCAGCGCGGGTCGCCGACACGGCGTCCTCGATGCGGTGCTTCTTCTCCTTGAGCTCGACCTCGGTGTGCGCGCCGACCTTGATGACGCAGACGCCGCCGGCGAGCTTGGCGAGGCGCTCGTTGAGCTTCTCGCGGTCCCAGTCGCTGTCGGTGTTCTCGATCTCGGCGCGGATCTGCGCGACGCGGTCGGCCACGAGCTGCGGGTCGCCGCCGCCGTCGACGACGGTCGAGTCGTCCTTGGTGACCACGATGCGACGGGCGGTGCCGAGCACCTCGAGGCCGACCTGGTCGAGCTTGAGGCCCACCTCGGGCGAGACGACCTGGGCGCCGGTGAGGGTCGCGATGTCCTGCAGGATCGCCTTGCGGCGGTCGCCGAACGCCGGAGCCTTGACGGCCACCGAGGAGAACGTGCCGCGGATGCGGTTGACCACGAGGGTGGACAGCGCCTCGCCGTCGACGTCCTCGGCGACGATGAACAGCGTCTTGCCGGCCTGGACGACCTTCTCGAGCAGCGGGAGCAGCTCGGAGACGCTGGAGATCTTGCCCTGGACGAGCAGGACGTAGCCGTCCTCGACCACGGCCTCCATGCGCTCGGCGTCGGTCACGAAGTACGGCGAGATGTAGCCCTTGTCGAACTGCATGCCCTCGGTGAAGTCGAGCTCGAGCGCGGTGCTCGTCGACTCCTCGACCGAGATGACGCCGTCCTTGCCGACCTTGTCGAACGCGTCGGCGATGAGCTCGCCGATGGCGCGGTCCTGCGAGGAGATGGTCGCGACGTCCGCGATCTCGTCCTTGCCGGCGACCGGGCGGGCGACCTCGAGCAGGCGGGCGTTGACGGCCTCGACGGCCTTGTCGATGCCGCGCTTGATGTCGTTCGGCGCGCCACCGGCGGTGACGATCTTGAGGCCCTCGCGGACCAGGGCCTGCGCGAGGACGGTGGCGGTGGTGGTGCCGTCGCCGGCGACGTCGTTGGTCTTGGTGGCGACCTCCTTGGCGAGCTGGGCGCCGAGGTTCTCGTACGGGTCCTCGAGCTCCACCTCACGGGCGATGGTCACGCCGTCGTTGGTGATGGTCGGGGCGCCCCACTTCTTGTCGATGACGACGTTGCGGCCCCTCGGGCCGAGCGTCACCTTGACCAGGTCGGCGAGAGCGTTGACGCCGTTCTCGAGCCCGCGGCGGGCGTTCTCGTCGAACTCCAGGGTCTTGGCCATGGGTATGTGCCGTTCCTTCGTCTAGTCGTGCTGTGGCGTTTCGGGACGGGTCCGCCCCGGGGCCCGGAGGCCGCCGGGGCGGATCACGTCAGTGGTGCTCGTGCGCTGTAGGAGCGACGGTCACTTCTCGATGACGGCGAGCACGTCGCGAGCCGACAGCAGGAGGTACTCCTGGCCGTCGTACTTCACCTCGGTGCCGCCGTACTTCGAGTAGATGACCTTGTCGCCGACCTTGACGTCGAGGGGCAGGCGCTGCCCGTCCTCGAAGCGGCCCGGGCCCACGGCCAGGACCTCGCCCTCCTGGGGCTTCTCCTTGGCGGTGTCCGGGATGACGAGCCCGGAGGCCGTCGTCTGCTCGGCTTCGATGCTCTTGACGAGGATGCGGTCCTCGAGCGGCTTGATGCTGACCGA
Organism: uncultured Actinomycetes bacterium; assembly: GCA_963843975.1. GTDB lineage: Bacteria > Actinomycetota > Actinomycetes > S36-B12 > CAIYMF01 > Longivirga. The sequence continues at coordinate 2,148,996 of CAWJMG010000003.1, forward strand.
CACGGTCTGTCCTCCACGTGCAGTGAATGTGAGTCGTGGTGCTGATGCCAGTGCGGGTGACCGGGCGTCAGGGCGTCGTCGCGGGTGCCGCTCCGGTGCCGGTCGCGTGGCACTCTCACGGGGAGAGTGCCAACGGGTCCAATCTAGGCAGGTGCTGGCACTCGGTCAACCCGAGTGCCAGCCAGCGGCCCTGAGAGGCTCTCCCCGTGGACCTCGACACCGCCACCTGGCTCGCCTCGGACGCCGGCCGCGCCGTGCTCGCCGAGGCCACGGCGTACGACGACGCCGCCCACGCACGCGCCGCAGCGGGCCAGGCCGCCGCGGTCGACCCCCTCAAGGCCTCGGCCGCGCTGCAACGGGCCGCACCGGACACGGGTGCCGCCCAGCGCGCGGCCGCGCTCACCCAGGTGCGACTGCGCCGCCGCGCCCGGCCCCGGCTCGGCGACGTCGTCGACCACCTGCTGCTCACCGAGGACGGCGCCGAGCAGGCCACCCGCACGGCCGTCGCCGACCTGCGGGCATCGTCGTACGCCGCCGCGGGCGCCACCCATGTGGCCGACCTCGGCTGCGGCCTCGGCCTCGACTCCCTCGCCTTCGCCCGGGCCGGCATCGCGGTGACGGCGGTCGAGCGCGACCCCGTCGTGGCGGCCCTCGCCCGCGCCAACGTCGCGGCGCTCGGGCTCGACGACCTCGTGAGCGTGGTGGTCGGCGACGTCACCGACCCCGACGTCGTGTCCGCCGCCCTCGCCGGCGCGGACGCGGCGTACGTCGACCCCGCGCGCCGCGACACCGCGCAGCGCGCCGGCGGACGCAGCGCCCGGGTCACCGAGCCGCAGCAGTGGTCGCCGCCGTGGTCGTGGGTGCGGGAGGTCGCGGGACGGGTCCCGCGCACGGCGGCCAAGGTCGCACCCGGCGTCCCGCACGAGATGACGCCCGACGGCGGCTGCACCACCTGGACGTCGGTCGACGGCCAGCTCGTCGAGGCCGAGATCGCCTGGCCCGCGCTGGCGGACGGCAGCACGCGTCGGCGCGCGCGAGTGCTGCGAGGCGCACACGTCGTCACGCTCGAGTCCGCAGTCGGGCTCGAGGACGAGACACCTCCGCCGGTAGGCCCTGTCGGCGGCTGGCTGCACGAGCCCGACGACGCGGTGATCCGCGCGGGCCTGGTCGGCGAGGTCGCCGCACGGCTCGACGGCCGCCTGCTCGACCCGCACGTGGCCTACGTGACGACCGACGTCGACCGCGACCTCGGCCCCCTCACCGCGCGGTACGCCGTACGCCACGCGCTGCCCTACGACCTCGACGCGCTGCGCGCCCTGCTCGTCGCCGACGGCATCGGCACCGTCGTGGTGAAGAAGCGCGCGACCTCGCTCGACGTCGACGACGTACGCCGCCGGGTCCGCCTGCCGAGGGCCGCGGGCACCGCCGTGGTGCTGCTCGCCCGCATCGGCGACGACCCCTGGGCGTACGTCGCCGACGCCTGAGCGACCGTCGGCTGCCGGAGGGTTGGGGCTCGATCGGGCGGGGGATGCTACCGGCCAGTAGCATCTGCTCGATCGCAGCCGACAGCCCGGAGGACGACGTGAAGCGCAGGATCTTCGACGAGGACCACGAGGCGTTCCGTGCCTCGGCCCGTGCCTTCCTCGAGCGCGAGGTGACGCCGCGCCTGGAGGAGTTCATCGAGGCCAAGGCGATCCCGCGCGACGTCTGGATCGAGGCCGGCAAGCAGGGCTTCCTCGGCCTCGAGATCCCCGAGGAGTACGGCGGCAGCGAGGCCGGCGACTACCGCTTCAACGCCGTCCTCGGCGAGGAGATGTCGCGGGTGTCGGCCGCGGTCTCGTCGTGCCTCGGCATCCACGGCGACGTCGTCGCGCCGTACCTCCGCGACCTGTGCACCGAGGAGCAGAAGCAGCGGTGGCTGCCCGGCTTCTGCACCGGCGAGATCGTGACCGCGATCGGCATGACCGAGCCGAGCGGCGGCTCCGACCTCGCAGCGCTGAAGACCACCGCCGTCCGCGACGGCGACGACTGGATCGTCAACGGCTCGAAGACGTTCATCACCAACGGCTACAGCGCCGACCTCGTCGTGGTCGCCGCACGCACCACGCCGGGCCAGGGCGCCAAGGGCATCACGCTGTTCGGCATCGAGACCGGAATGGAAGGCTTCACCCGCGGCCGCAAGCTCGACAAGGTCGGGCAGACCGAGTCCGACACGGCCGAGCTGTTCTTCACCGACGTCCGCGTGTCCGACGCCAACCGCATCGGCGAGGTCGACCGCGGATTCATCTCGATGATGGAGCGGCTGCCGCAGGAGCGCCTCGGCGCCGCGGTGTCGAACATCGCGCACGCCGCTGCGATCCTCGAGGAGACGCTCGAGTACGTGAAGCAGCGCAAGGCGTTCGGCCAGTCGATCGGCTCGTTCCAGCACAACAAGTTCCTGCTCGCCGAGCTGACCACGCAGATCGAGGTGTCGCAGGCGTTCGTCGACCAGTGCGTGATGGCGTTCTGCGACGGCGAGCTCAGCGCCGTCGACGCCGCGAAGGCGAAGTGGTGGTCGGCGCAGGTGCAGAACGACGTGCTCGACGCGTGCGTGCAGCTCTACGGCGGCTACGGCTTCATGAACGAGTACCGCGTCGCCCGTGCCTGGCGCGATGCACGCGTGACGAAGATCTGGGCCGGCTCGAACGAGATCATGAAGGAGCTCATCGGCCGCGACCTCGGCCTCTAGCCACCTCGCTCTGGATGCTGGAGAGGCGCGTATTCGTGCCTCTCCAGCATCCAGAGCGGGTCCCGGGGCCACACTGACGGGGTGGACGCCGACGTACGCGCCTTCCTCGACGCGCTCGACCCTGCGCAGCGTGCGCTCGCCGAGCCGCTGCACGCGCTGGTGCTCGAGGCGGCGCCGTCGCTCCGCGCCTGGCTCAACACCGACCGCTGGCTCGCCGGCTACCTCTTCCACGGCACGGACGCCGCGGGCATGGTCTTCGGCATCGGGCCGACGGCGAGGAGCTCGGTCACGTTCCACGTGATGCCCTGGTACGGCTCATCTGAGCTGCGGGGCCGGTACGCCGACGATCTCGACCGGTACGTCGCCGGCAAGAGCTGCCTGCGCTTCCCGGCCGGCACCGCGCTGCCGCTCGACGCCCTGCGCGGCATCGTCGAGGCGACGCCGCGCTACCTCGAGGTAGCCGCGGAGGCACTGGCCAGGCGTCGCCGCTGAGCGGGCTCGTCGTCCGGGACCCTGACGACCAGGTGCGATGATCGAGGCCCGCCCCCACCGACCGACCGACGAGAGGCTGCCAGGTGTCGTTCGTCCCGCTGTCCGTGCTCGACCTCGCGGTGGTCGCGCCGGGAGAGTCCGTCCGCGACGGGCTGGACGGCTGCGTGGCCCTGGCGCAGCGGGCGGAGCGGCTCGGCTACCACCGCATCTGGTACGCCGAGCACCACAACATGGCCTCGATCGCGTCCTCCGCGACGAGCGTGCTCATCGCGCACGTCGCGGCGCACACCGAGCGGATCCGCCTCGGCGCGGGCGGCGTCATGCTGCCCAACCACTCGCCGCTCGTGATCGCCGAGCAGTTCGGCACGCTGGCCACGCTGCACCCCGGGCGCATCGACCTCGGGCTCGGCCGCGCCCCCGGCACCGACCAGGAGACCCTGCGCGCGCTGCGCCGCTCCCCCGCGGCGGCCGAGACGTTCCCGCAGGACGTCGTCGAGCTGCAGGGCTACCTCACCGACCGCACGCGAGTCCCGGGCGTCAACGCGACCCCTGGCCGCGGCACCGACGTCCCCCTCTACATCCTCGGCTCGTCGCTGTTCGGCGCTCAGCTCGCCGCCCACCTCGGCCTGCCGTTCGGGTTCGCCTCGCACTTCGCACCGCACTCGCTGCAGCAGGCGGTCGAGATCTACCGCTCCACCTTCCGGCCGTCCGAGCAGCTCGATGCGCCGTACGTCGTCGCCGGCGTCACGGTGATCGCGGCCGACACCCAGGAGCAGGCCGACACCGAGCTGCAGGCCGTGCGGCGCATGCGCGTGCAGACCTTCTTCGGCCGCGGGCGCGCGCCGCTCACCGAGGAGGAGATCGATCTCGTCCTCGCCTCGCCGCAGATGGCGGGCATCGACGAGATGCTCACGTACGCCGCCGTCGGCACTCGCGAGGTCGTGCGCGACTACCTCGAGCAGTTTCGCGAGCACGCCGACGCAGACGAGCTCATGGTCGTGCACCAGGCCAGCAGCGTGGCGACGCGCCTGCGCTCCCTGGACCTCCTCGCCGACGCGATGGGCCTCACCGCCACCACCGTCTGACGAACGGATGCGGATTCCGTCGGAGAGCGTCAGGGATCGCATCCGCTGCCCGGCGCCGGCCGGCCAGCCCCCCTCCGGCGGCGGCGTCAGGCGCTGGCGACGGCCGCGATGCGTTCGATCGCCGCAGGGCCGAGGCCGCAGCAGCCGCCCACGAGCGTCGCGCCCGTGTCGAACCACGAGCGGACGGCGGTGTCGGGCAGGAGGTCGGTGCCGTCGCCGAGCCAGACCGAGGCCTCGCCGTCCCACACGCGGCCGGCGTTCGGGTAGACGACGACGGGCAGAGCCGGGCTGCGGCTCGGATCCGCGCGATCAGTCCACCGAGGTGCTCGGGCTTCGTGCAGTTCACGCCGATCGCCCTGATGCGCGACGTCGAGGCCACGACGGCGACGGCGTCCTCGATCGGCTGGCCGGCGCAGGTGGTCGCGTCGTCGGCGCACGAGAACGACAGCCAGGCGGGGACGTCGCATCTCACCTCGTCGAGCGCGGCGACGAGTGCCCACGCCTCGTCGACGTCCGGCACGGTCTCGATCGCGAGCAGGTCGGGCCCGGCGTCGATCAGCACCCGCAGCCGCTCGACGTGGAAGTCGACGAGGCGGTCGTGCGGCACGCCGTACCGGCCGCGGTACTCGCTGCCGTCGTGCAAGGTTGCGCCGTACGGCCCGACGGAGGCGGCGATGAGCATCGGGTGCTCGCCGATCGCGGCGTCGCGCGCATCGCGCAGCAGCTTCACCGACAGGGCCAGGAGGCGGTCGGCGTCCGCGGCGTCGAGCCCCTGGCGCGCGAAGCCCGAGCGGGAGGCCTGGTACGACGCCGAGATGCCTACGGTCGCGCCGGACTCGTAGTAGGTGCGGTGCACGTCGCGGATGGCGTCCGGGTCGTCGCGCAGCAGCCGCGCCGACCACAGCATCCCCGTGAGGTCGTGCCCCCGCGCCTCCAGCTCGGAGGCGAGGCCGCCGTCGATGGCGGCCGGGCCGGCGGCGAGGAGGTCGTCGAACGCGGTCATGCGAGAACGCTATCCCGGGGTTCGGATCCGGAGTCGCGCCGATGGCGGGGCAGCCTCACGGTGCGCTGGTCAGCTGATCTCGGGGCGCAGGGTCTGCAGGTGCTGCGCGCGGGCGCGGACGAAGAGGTCCTCGGGCGGTCCCTCCTCGAACACCGGCGCCACGTCCCACCGGGTCAGCAGGACGACGGACTCGGGGGTTCCCTCGTGCACGAGGATCTCGGCCGCCATGCAGCCCGCGGTGAACAGCGCGCGCTTCACGAGGTCGTGGCGCACCCACTCGACGGCCGCGTCGTACTGGCCCGGGACGACCGTGGCCTCCCACATGCGGACGATCATCGACACGCCTCCTCGACACAGCTGCTGCCGGACAACGCTCGCCGGCGACGACCACGTGCGGCCTACGCCGGTGCCGTGCTCACCTGCGTGACCGGCATCGACGAGTCTGCCGGGAGGTCGAACCGGCCCGGCGACCGCCCCCTCCTCACCATCTCCGAACCGAGTGCGGCGACCATCGCGCCGTTGTCGGTGCAGAGCGCGGGGCGCGGCACGCGCAGCGTCACACCGGCTGCGGCGCAGCGCTCCTCGGCCAGCGCCCGCAGCCGCGAGTTGGCGGCGACTCCCCCGCCGAGCACGAGGTGCTCGACGCCGTTCTCGGTGCAGGCCAGCAGCGCCTTGCGGGTGAGGACGTCGACGACCGCCTCCTGGAAGGACGCCGCGACATCGGCCACGGGCACGGGCTCGCCGCTCGCCTCGCGCGCCTCGACCCACCGGGCGACCGCTGTCTTCAGGCCGCTGAAGGAGAAGTCGAATCGGTGCCGCTCCATGTCGCGGCCGGAGGTGAGCCCGCGCGGGAAGTCGATGACGATCGAGCCCTCGGCGGCCGCGCGGTCGATGTACGGACCGCCGGGGAACGGCAGGCCGAGCACGCGGGCGACCTTGTCGAACGCCTCGCCTGCCGCGTCGTCGATGGTCGCCCCGAGCGGCCGTACGTCGCCCGTCACGTCCGGCACGAGCAGCAGCGACGAGTGGCCGCCGGACACCAGCAGCGCCATGGTCGGCTCGGGCAGGAGCCCGTGCTGCAGCTGGTCGACGCAGACGTGCGCGGCGAGGTGGTTGAGGCCGTAGATCGGCTTGCCCAGCGACAGCGCGAGCGCCTTCGCCGCAGCCACGCCGACGAGCAGCGCCCCGGCGAGCCCCGGGCCCGCGGTGACGGCGAAAGCATCGACGTCGGACAGCGCGATCCCTGCGTCGTCGCATGCGCGGCGGATCGTGGGCACCATCGCCTCGAGGTGCGCGCGGCTGGCGACCTCGGGCACCACGCCGCCGAACCGCGCATGCTCCTGGACGCTGCTCGCCACCGCGTCCGCCAGCAGTGTGGTGCCGCGCACGATGCCGACACCGGTCTCGTCGCACGAGGTCTCGATGCCGAGGACGAGAGGCTCGTCGCGCGTCACGCCGGCATCTCTTCGTCTCGGAACCGCTTGCGCATCACGAGGGCGTCGGCACCCTGGCCGTAGTAGTCGCGGCGGCGTCCCTGGCGCTCGAAGCCGGACTTCTCGTAGAGCGAGATCGCCGCCTCGTTCGTGTCGAGCACCTCGAGGAACACCTGGGTGCACCCGCGGCGGCGTGCCTCGGCGAGCAGCCCGTCGAGCAGCGCGCGTCCGAGGCCGCGTCCCTGCGAGCGGGGCGCCACCGCGATGGTCTGCACGTCGGCCTCCGGCGGGACGGCCGCGAGGCACACATAGCCGTCGATGCCCGCGTCGTCCTCGTGGACGACGAACCAGCGCGACTCCGGCACGTGCGCGAGCTCGCCCCAGAACTGCTCCTCGCTCCACGGCGCGTGCTCGAACAGCTCGCGCTCGAGCGCCGCCGCGGCCTCGACGTCCCACCAGCGCATCGCCCGCATGCTCACGGCTGCGTCACCCGCTTGCGGCCGGCGTTCTCCACCGCGTCCGGACGTCGCAGGTACAGCGGCTCGGGCTCGAGCAGCGGGGTGCCGATCTCGATGCGGCCGGCGACGAGCTCGGCCATCGCGGCGCCGTCGAGCTCGCGCGGCTCGCGGGCGTCGACGAACACGTCGGGGTAGAGCCAGGCGCCCGGGCCCACGACCGGGCCGGCGGCGACGGACGTCGCCACATCGGCGGGCTTCACGACGACGGCGTCGGACGCCGGACGACCGCCGCGCGAGTAGGTGCGGAGGTAGACCTCCTTGCGCCGCGCATCGGTCGCGACCGCGAAGTCGCCGAGGGTGAAGCCCGACTCGGCCGCCGCCTGGAACGCGAGGACGTCGAGCGAGCAGATGCCGTGCACCGGGATCCCCAGCGCCTCGCCCATCACGCGTGCGGTCACGATGCCGACGCGCAGCCCGGTGAAGGGTCCTGGCCCGACGCCCGCGCAGACGTGCGTGAGGTCGCCCGGTCTCGCACCTGCTTCGGCGAGCGCGCGCTCCATGACCGGAGCGAGCAGCTCACCGTGCGACTGAGCGCCGTGCTCGGTCGCGTGGCCGACCACCGAGTCGCCGTCGTGCAGCGCTGCGGTGATCACAGCGGACGACGTGTCCATCACGAGCAGCAGCATCAGGCGACCGCCGTCGCGAGGGCGTCCAGGTCGACGACGTCCCAGCGGGATCCGACGCTCGACACCGTGACCGTGCGCGGCTCGTCGACGTCGGACCCGCTCGCGGCGATGTCACCTCCGACCGGGCGGTCGAGGTGGACGAGGAGGCGGTGCTCGGCCAGGCCCTCGACCTTGCCCTCGCCCCACTCGACCACGGTGACCGAGTCCTCGAGCGACGCGTCGAGGTCGAGGTCGTCCAACTCGTCGAGCGACGAGAGGCGGTAGGCGTCCACGTGGACCAGCGCCGGGCCGTCGATGGTCGAGGGGTGCACGCGCGCGATGACGAAGGTCGGCGACGTGACGTCGCCGCGCACGCCGAGTCCGCGACCGATCCCCTGCGTGAGCGTCGTCTTGCCGGCACCGAGCCCGCCGGACAGGACGACGAGGTCGCCGGCGCGCAGCAGGGAGGCCAGGCGCGATCCGAGGCGGTGCATGGCGTCGCGGTCGGGGACGACCAGCGAGGTCACGCGGACTCCTCCGTGGTGGCTAGCCCCGCTCGCACGCGACCGACGAGCTCGCGCAGGTGCTGGTTGACCTCGGGGTACTTCTCCAGCATCACCATGTGGCCGCTGTCGGGGATGAGCACCATCTCTGCGCCCGGGACGTGACGCACGATCTCGCTGCTGTGCGCGCTGGGCGTGAGGAGGTCGGCGTCCCCGACGAGCACCAGGGTGTCGACGCGTCCGATGGCGTCGAGCGCCGTCTTCTTGTCGTGCGTCTCGAGTGTGGGCAGGAACTCCGCGACGACGTCGATCGGCGTCGCCGACAACATGCGGTGCACGAACTGCGTGAGCGACGGCGAGACGTTCGAGCCGAACGAGTAGACCTTGGTCAGCAGGTACGCGATGTCGCTGCCGGCCCGACGCCCGCGCTCGACGAGGTCCTTGCGCCGCGCGAGCACGCCTGCGACCGAGGGCGCGATGTTGTGGAACGCCTTGGCGAGCGGCGCGGGAAGCCCGAGCGGCACCTCGGCGAGACCGCCGCTGCTGGTGGCGATGAGGGCGACGCCGCGCACACGGTCGCCGAACACCTCGGGGTGGTGGGCGGCGTAGGACATCACCGTCATCCCGCCCATCGAGTGGCCGACGAGCACGATCGGTCCGGTCGGCGCGGTGGCTGCGATCACCGACTCGAGGTCGCGGCCGAGCTGGTCGATGGTGGCGCTCTCGGCGGTGCCGCGGCCGCTGCGGCCGTGGCTGCGCTGGTCCCAGAAGACGAGCGTGCCGAGCGCGCGCAGGTCGCGTCGCTGGTAGTGCCAGGAGTCCTGCTCCAGCGCGTAGCCGTGGCTGAAGATGATGGTGAGACCGTCGCCCACGCGGTCGGCGAGCGACCCCTCGGGCGGCGACTCGATCTCGACGTGCAGCGACGTGCCGTCGGTGGCGATCACGGGCACGACCGTGCCGCGCAGCCCGCCGAACTGCTCGTCGCGCTCGGAGTCCGGGCGCAGGGCACGGCGTACGAGCATCCGCTCGGCGGCGACGCCGACGGCCGCACCCACGGCCGCAGCGGCACCCAGCGCGCCGACGACCCCGGCGACCCGGCCCGGCGTCAGGTCGCGCAGCGGATCGGTGCTGCTCACGGGTGGCTCACCCCCAGGTGCTCGCGCGGCACACGCGGTCCGATCCGCGTGACGATCTCGTACCCGATGGTGCCGCAGACAGCGCCCCAGACGTCGGCCGAGGGGCCTTCCGAGCCGAAGATCACCACCTCGTCGCCGACCACCGCCGCGTCGTCCCCGAGGTCGACGACGACCTGGTCCATGCAGACGCGTCCGGCCACGGTCCGCTCGGCTCCGGCGGCGAGCAGCGGCCCGGCGTTCGACGCGTTGCGCGGGATGCCGTCGGCGTAGCCGAGGGGGACGACGCCGAGCGTGGTCTCGTGCGCCGTCGTGTAGTGGTGTCCGTACGAGACGCCCGACCCGGACGGGACGCGCTTCACCGACGCGAACCGGGCTCGGAGGGACATCACGGGGCGCAGGCCGAGCTCGGCGCCGCTGCCGATCGCGTCGCCCGGGGAGAGGCCGTACATCGCGATGCCGATGCGGACGAGGTCGTAACGCGCTGCAGGGACGGCGAGCGCCGCGGCGGAGTTGGCCGCGTGCCGCACCTCCGGACGCAGGCCCGCCACCTCGGCGAGCTCGAGGGCCTGCTCGAACTGGTCGAGCTGGCGGCCGATGCTGGGGTGGGCCGGCTCGTCGGCGCAGGCGAAGTGGGTCCAGATGCCGGTGACGACGACCGATCCGTCGAGCTCGGCCTGACGCGCCGCGGCCACGAGCGCGGGCCAGTCGGCGATCGTCGAGCCGTTGCGCGAGAGGCCGCTGTCGAGCTTGAGCTGCACGCGCGCCGTGACGCCCAGCCGTTTCGCCGCCACCTGCACGGCCTCGAGCGCCCAGGGCGCGGACACCGTGACGTCGATGTCGCGCTCGACGCACTCGTCGAACGGCGACCCCGGCACCTCGAGCCAGGTGAGGACGCGGCCCGTGACGCCGGCGTCGCGCAGCCGCACCGCCTCGCTCGGCAGGGCGACACCGAGCCACGTCGCTCCGGCCTCCTGCGCGGCCCGCGCGCACTCGACCAGCCCGTGGCCGTACGCGTCGGCCTTCACGACGGCCATCACGTCGGTGCCGACGTGCTCGCGCACGACCGCGACGTTGTGGCGCAGCGCATCGAGGTCGACGGTGGCCACGGCACCGCGCGCGAGGGCGCGCGGGGTCCATCCGGCCTGCTGGTCGACGCTCACCCCCACAGTCTCCCCCACGCCCGTGCTCACGCCGGGCAGGCGGGGTGCCGAGGGCGGTGGTGCAGCCCGCGGGTCGACGAACGGTGCCGCCCGTGTCAGGCGTCGGCGACGGTCGAGCGGCGGATGCGTGCGATGGCCTCAGGCAGCGCAGCGGCGACGTCGAGCGCGGTGACCGTGCGGCCGCCCGCGGCGGCGACGGCGCCCGCCACGCCGTGCACGTGCGCCGCGACGGCCGCGATGCGCGCTGCCGCCGCGTGGTCGAGCGGCGCCACGGCCTGGTGGTGGGCGAGCAGCGAGCCGAGCAGCCCGGCGAGGACGTCCCCCGAGCCGGCTGTGGCCAGCTCGGCCGGTGCGGCGACGGCGACGTACGTCTCGCCAGTGGGTGCGGCGACGACGGTGGCCGAGCCCTTCAGCAGCACGACGGCACCCAGCGACTTCGCGAGGCTGCGGGCGGCCGCGGCACGGTGGGTGCCGACCGGACCCCCGAGCCGGGCGTACTCGCCCGCGTGCGGGGTGAGCACCGTGACGCCGGAGCGCGCGGTGACCGCTGCCCGGGCCTCGGCGTCGTCGGCCATGAGCGTCAGGGCATCGGCGTCCAGGACGAGCGGCACGTCGAGGCCGACGGCGTCGAGCACGGCGAGCCGGGCGTCCTCGTCGACGCCGCGACCCGAGCCGACGACCCAGCACTGGGTGCGACCGGCGTTGCCGATGCGGCCGACTCGTCCGACGACGTCGGGCCAGCGTGCGACCACCTGCTCGTGGGCATGACCGACGTACCGGACGTAGCCGGCGATGCCGTGCCGCGCACCGGCCGTGGCGAGCACCGCGGCACCCGGGTAGACCTCCGAGCCGGCGCTGACGCCGACGACGCCGCGGGTGTACTTGTCGTCGCCGCTCACCGGGTGGGTCAGGAGCGACGCCGCTGAGTCGTCGTCGACGAGCTCGATCAGGTCGTGCGCGTCGAGGCCGCCGAGGTCGAGCCCGATGTCGACGACCGCGAGCTCGCCGGTCAGCAGGGCGCCGGCTCCGAGCAGCAGCCCAGGCTTGAGACAGCCGAACGCGACCGTGCGGTCCGCGCGGATCACGGCGTCATCGTCGGCGACCGCCCCGGTGTCGGCGTCGACGCCGCTCGGAAGGTCGACGGCGAGCACCGCGACGTCGGTCTCGCGGGCCACGAGGGCGAGCCACGCGGCCGGCTCGCGCAGGGCACCGCGGCCGCCGATGCCGAGGATGCCGTCGACGACAAGGTCCGCCGACGCGACGAGCTCGGCCGCGGCGACGTCGCCGAGCACCGCAGTGCGCACCCGCCCGCCCGCGCGACGCAGGGCTGCCGCCCCCTCGTCGTGGTGGCGGTCGGCGACGAGCAGCGCGTCGACGCGGGCGCCGCGACCGGCGAGGCGCGCCCCGGCGTACAGCGCGTCACCGCCGTTGTCGCCGGCGCCGATCAGGAGGACCACGCGCGATCCGCTGACGCGGCCGGTGATCTCGCGCAGCGTCGCCCCTGCCACGACTGCGAGGGCCGCGGCCGCGCGCTGCATGAGCGTGCCGTCCGGCAGCTGCGCCATCGCGGCCGCCTCGACGCGACGGACCGCCTCGACCGAGAGCGCGGCCGTGGCGGGCCGGAGCCCGTGCCCGGTCACGATGCCTCCGCGACCACGTAGGCGATCGCGACGTCGCCGTCGTGGGAGAGCGAGAGGTGCCACCGCTCGATGCCCTGCGCCTCTGCAGCCGCCTGGACCGTGCCGCGCAGCTGGAGCCAGGGGCGGCCGTCGGAGTCGCCGGTCACCTGGCAGTCGTGCCAGTGCATACCGGTCGGTGCCCCGAGCGCCTTGGCCACGGCCTCCTTGGCGGCGAACCGCGCGGCGAGAGAGGTGGGAGTGCGCGGGTGCCCGAGATCGGTGGTCCGCTCCTCGGGCGTGAAGAGCCGGTCGACCATGCCGGGAGTGCGCGCGAGCGTGGCCTCGAACCGCGGCACGTCCACGACGTCGATCCCGATCCCGATGATCACGCCGCCAGCCTGCCACCTCGCGGGTGAGGATGTGGTCATGCACGGCACCCGCGAAGCACCGCCGACGCTCGTCACGTCGCTGGTCAGGCTGCGGCCGGTCGAGGCAGGCGACGAGGCCACGTTGCGCGCGATCCTGGCCGCACCTTCGGTGTCGCAGTGGTGGCACCCGCCGGACGACGACTTCCCGTTCGACCACGAGGCGGGCACGGTGCGCTGGGCGGTGGAGCTGCTGGGGCCACCGGGCCCCGGCCCAGCCGGCGCGGTGGTGGGGATGGTGCAGGCGTACGAGGGCGACGACCCCGACTACGACGAGAGCGGCATCGACATCTTCCTCGCGCCGAGCATGCACCGCCGGGGTCTGGGTCGCGACGTCGTCACGACCGTGCGCGACTGGCTCGTCGACACCCGGGGCCACCATCTCGTGACGATCGACCCGTCGGCGTCCAACACAGCCGCGATCGCGTGCTACACCGCGTGCGGGTTCCGGCCGGTCGGGATCCTGCACGGCCGAGAGCGCAACACCGACCGGCTCGGGTGGCACGACACGCTGCTCATGCAGTACTGCTCGTGGTGGTTCGACGCCGGGGCCTGACATACGAACGTGGACCGCCCCCCGAAGGGGACGGTCCACGTCGAAAGGTCTGGTGAGACCTAGAGAGGCGTGACGTTCTCCGCCTGCGGGCCCTTCTGGCCCTGCGTGACGTCGAAGGTGACCTTCTGGTTCTCCTCGAGCGAGCGGTAGCCCGACGAGGCGATGGCCGAGAAGTGCACGAACACGTCGGCGCTCCCGTCCTCGGGGGCGATGAAGCCGAAGCCCTTCTCGCCGTTGAACCACTTGACGGTGCCGTTGACCATGATTGTTCCTGTTCTGCATAGCACGACGCGGGAGCGGAATGTGCTGCCCACGAGTTGGTGCCGAGGTGCCCTCGACCCCTGAAGCTTCAGGGGGAAGACGAGGACGCCGGGCGAAGAAGATCCGCGGGCGTCCGAAGAACGTACGAGGAACTGCTGTGTTTACCGCGATCAGGCTACCACCCCGCGGGGCCCGCTCTGTACTGCGCGCAGAATCTTCGCCCAGCGGCCACCCCGACGGCGGCTATTCGACGGTGACGCTCTTGGCCAGGTTGCGCGGCTGGTCGACGTCGAGGCCCTTCGCCGTGGCCATCGCAGCGGCGAAGACCTGCAGCGGCACGGTCGCGACGAGGGGCTGCAGGAGGGTCGGGCACGCGGGGATGCGCACGATGGTGTCGGCGTACGGGACGACGGCCTCGTCGCCCTCCTCGGCGATCACGATCGTGCGGGCGCCGCGGGCGCGGACCTCCTGGATGTTGCTGATGATCTTCTCGTGCAGCACGCTGCGCCCGGCCGGCGACGGCACGATGACGATGACGGGGACCCCGTCCTCGAGCAGCGCGATCGGGCCGTGCTTGAGCTCGCCCGCCGCGAAGCCCTCGGCGTGCATGTACGCCAGCTCCTTGAGCTTGAGCGCACCCTCGAGCGCGACCGGGAAGCCGACGTGCCGGCCGATGAAGAGCACCGACGGCGAGTCCTTGAGCTCCTCGGCGATCTGCTTCATCTCCTCGGTGGTGTCGAGGACGAGGTCGACCTTGCGCGGCATGTCCTGCAGCTCGCGGACGACGGCGGCGATCTCGTCGCCGTACTTGTTGCCGCGCACCTGCGCGACATACAGCGCCACGAGGTAGCAGGCGACGAGCTGCGTGAGGAACGCCTTCGTCGAGGCGACCGCGACCTCGGGGCCGGCGTGCGTGTAGAGCACGGCGTCGCTCTCGCGCGGGATCGTCGACCCCTGGGTGTTGCAGATCGCGAGGACCTTCGCGCCCTGCTCGCGCGCGAAGCGCAGCGCCATGATCGTGTCCATCGTCTCGCCCGACTGCGAGATCGCGATGACGAGCGTGCGCGGTCCGACGACCGGGTCGCGGTAGCGGAACTCGCTCGCGAGCTCGACCTCGGTGGGGATGCGCGTCCAGTGCTCGAGCGCGTACTTCGCGACCATCCCCGAGTGGTACGCCGTGCCGCACGCGATCACGACGACCTTGTCGACCTCGCGCAGCTCGGCCTCGGAGAGCCGCATCTCGTCGAGCTTGAGGCGGCCGTCGGTGCCGATGCGGCCGAGGAGGGTGTCGCTGACGGCCTTGGGCTGCTCGGCGATCTCCTTGGCCATGAACGTCTCGTAGCCGCCCTTCTCGGCGGCCGAGGCGTCCCACGTGACCTCGTACTCGGTGACCTCCGCGGGCGCGCCGTCGAAGGTCGTCACGACCACGCCGTCGCGGCGCAGCTCGACGACCTGGTCCTGCCCGAGCTCGATGGCGAAGCGGGTGTGCGCGATGAACGCCGCGACGTCCGATGCCAGGAAGTTCTCGCCCTCGCCGCGGCCGACGACGAGCGGGCTGTTGCGCCGGGCGCCGACGACGACGTCGGGGATGTCGGAGTGGACGGCGACGAGCGTGAACGCGCCGGACAGGCGGCGGCACACGAGGCGCATCGCCTCGGCGAGGTCGTGGTCGGTCTGCGGCAGAACGGCTGCGAGCAGGTGCGCGACGACCTCGGTGTCGGTCTCGGAGGTCAGGTGCACGCCGGCGGCGGTGAGCTCGGCGCGGAGCTCGGCGAAGTTCTCGATGATGCCGTTGTGGATGACGGCGACCTTGCCGTCCTCGCTGACGTGCGGGTGGGCGTTGGCGTCCGTGGGCCCGCCGTGCGTCGCCCAGCGGGTGTGGCCGATGCCGATCGTCGACTGCGGCAGCGGGTCGGCGCCGAGGAGCGTCTCGAGGTTGGCGAGCTTGCCGGCCTTCTTGCGGGTGTCGAGCACCCCGTCGGAGACGACGGCCACGCCGGCGGAGTCGTAGCCGCGGTACTCGAGCCTGCGCAGGCCCTCGACCACGACCGACAGCGCCTGCTTCTCCCCGACGTACCCGACGATTCCGCACATACGGCCAGCGTAACCCGGCCCGGAGCCCCCACCCCGCCGCTTGAAGGCCTTCCGCGGGGGCTGCTGGGGCGCTAGATGGCGAGGGTGGCGCGGACGACGGCGGCGAGGCGCTCGGCCACGGCGTCGGCCTGGTCCTTGGTGGAGGCCTCGACCATCACCCGGACGACGGGCTCGGTGCCGGAGGGCCGCAGCAGCACCCGGCCGGTGCGTCCGAGCTCGGCCTCGGCCTCGGCGACGGCCGCGGCCAGGGTGGGCTCGGACGACGCCCGGGTGCGATCGACGCCGCGGACGTTGATGAGCACCTGCGGCAGCTTCTGCACGACCGAGGCGAGCTCGCCAAGCGAGCGGCCGGTCTCGGCGACGCGCGCGAGCAGGTGCAGCGCAGTGAGCACGCCGTCGCCGGTGGTGGCGTGCTCGGACATGATCACGTGGCCGCTCTGCTCGCCGCCGAGCACGAAGCCGCCGTCGCGCATGGCCTCGAGCACGTAGCGGTCGCCCACACCGGTCTCGACCACCGCGATGCCCGCCTGCTCGATGGCGAGCTTGAAGCCGAGGTTGGCCATCACGGTCGCGACGACGGTGTCGGCGACGAGAGCACCGCGCTCGCGCATCGCGATCGAGAGGATGGCGAGCACGTGGTCGCCGTCGACCACAGCGCCCGTGGCGTCGACGGCGAGGCAGCGGTCGGCGTCGCCGTCGAACGCGACGCCGGCGTCGGCACCGTGCTCGACGACTGCGGTGCGGAGGTCGCCGAGGTGCGTGGAGCCGCAGCCGTCGTTGATGTTCAGGCCGTCGGGCGAGGTGTGGATCTCGATCACGCGGGCACCCGCACGGCGAAGCGCCTCGGGCCCCACGATCGAGGCCGCGCCGTTCGCGCCGTCGACGACGACGGTGATCCCGTCGAGCCGGTGCGGCAGCGTCGAGAGAAGGTGGCCGACGTACAGCTCGGCGCCCTCGTCGTGCCGGCTCACGCGGCCGACGCCCGCGCCCGTGGGGCGGGTCCAGCTCTCGCGGATGCGGCTCTCGATGGCGTCCTCGACGTGGTCGGCCAGCTTGTGGCCGCCGCGCGCGAGGAACTTGATGCCGTTGTCCGGCATGGGGTTGTGCGACGCCGACAGCATCACGCCGAGGTCGGCGTCGAGCGCGGCGGTGAGGTACGCGACGGCCGGGGTGGGGAGCACACCGACCCGCCACACGTCGACGCCCGCCGACAGCAGGCCCGCGACGACGGCGGCCTCGAGGAACTCGCCGCTCGCGCGGCTGTCGTTGCCGACGACCGCCACCGGGCGCCCCTCGCCGTGGTCGGACAGCTCGCCGGCATCGCCGAGCACGTGGGCCGCGGCCACCGCGAGGTCGAGCGCGAGCTCGGCCGTGAGGTCGGCGTTGGCCAGGCCGCGTACGCCGTCGGTGCCGAACAGTCGACCCACAGGTGCCTCTTCCCGTCCCGCCCCGAAGGGCCCTGACATGCCGATGCCCCGGAGCGTAGCCCCGGGGCATCGTGCGTGGCTGTGCGGGCCGATGCCCGCAGCCCGGTTAGCGCTTCGAGTTTTCCTCGGGCCCCAGGGGGCCCTCGTCAACAGCTGCGCGCCGCTCGGAAGAGGACGAGCCAAGAGCGGGCTCGTCCTCTTCGCTCGCTAGCGCTTGCTGTACTGCGGCGCCTTGCGGGCCTTCTTGAGGCCGTAGTGCTTGCGCTCCTTGACCCGCGCGTCGCGGGTGAGGAAGCCGGCCTTCTTGAGCGCCGGGCGGTAGGCCTCGGCGTCGATGTCGTTCAGCGCACGGGCGATGCCGAGGCGCAGGGCACCGGCCTGCCCGGACGAGCCGCCGCCGCTGATGCGGGCGATGACGTCGTACGTGTTGTCGATGCCGAGCGTGGCGAACGGCTCGTTGACGAGCTGCTGGTGCACCTTGTTGGGGAAGTAGCCCTCGAGGGTGCGGCCGTTGACGGTCCAGCGGCCGGTGCCCGGGACGATGCGCACGCGGGCGATCGCCTCCTTGCGACGGCCGGTGGCGCCGGCGGGACGGGCGACGACCTCGCGGTGCGTCACCGCCACGGCGCTGGTGGTGGTCTCCGAGGTGTAGCTGGTCAGCTCCTCGGTGTCGATTTCGTTCTCGGTGGTCTCGGCGACGGTCTCGCTCACGCCACGGTTCCTTTCTAGAAAGTCTGTTGTGGGTTCCGCGGCGCTTACTGCGCGACCTGCGTGATCTCGAACGGCTTCGGCTGCTGCGCAGCGTGCGGGTGCTCCGGGCCGGCGTAGACCTTGAGCTTCTTGATGACCTGACGCCCCAGCTTGTTGTGCGGGAGCATGCCCTTCACGGCCTTCTCCACCGCACGACGCGGGTTGCTCTCGAGGAGCTGGACGTACGAGGTCGCCGTGAGGCCGCCCGGGTGACCCGAGTGGCGGTACGCCATCTTCTGCTCGCGCTTGTTGCCCGTGAGGGCGACCTTCTCGGCGTTGATGATGATGACGAAGTCACCGCCGTCGACGTGCGGGGCGAAGGTGGGCTTGTGCTTGCCACGGAGCAGCGTCGCTGCCTGCGTGGCGAGTCGGCCGAGGACGACATCGGTGGCGTCGATGATGAACCACTCGTGGGTCAGGTCACCGGCCTTGGGGCTGTACGTGCGCATGAAGCAGCACCTGTTCTCTCGCTCGTCGGGACGTTGGACTCTGCGCGCCCTGCGTCCGCGGCCGTCGGCCGTGGGTGGCGGGGCGCCGTACTGGATGCCATCCCTGACATCCAGGCTGCGCTGATGCCCGACGGATCCAGGGGACGTCGTACGGGCGCGCACAGCAAGCGCTCCAGGGTACCCGCCTGCGGAGGCACCCTCCAAATCGCCGGGACCGACCAGTCCCAGCGCTCTGACCTGCGGCGATGCCTGACCCGCGGTCAGCCGCGGACTGGCCGGGCCTCGTCCCAGACCGGCTCCGGCACCTCGCGCACCGTGCCGTCGGCCGAGAAGACCACGAAGCGGTCGAAGCCGCGGGCGAACCAGCGGTCGTGGGTGACGGCGAGGACCGTGCCCTCGAAGGCCAGGAGGCCCTCCTCCAGCGCCTCGGCGGAGGCGAGGTCCAGGTTGTCCGTCGGCTCGTCCAGGAGCAGCAGGGTGGCTCCGGAGAGCTCCAGGAGCAGGATCTGGAACCTCGCCTGCTGGCCGCCCGACAGGCTCTCGAAGGTCTGCTCGGAGGCGTGCGCGAGCTCGTAGCGGTCGAGCTTGCGGGCGGCGAGCTCGCGGCCCATGCCGTCGCGGTGGGCATCGCCGCGGTGCAGCACCTCGAGCAGCGTGCGACCCATGCAGCTCGGGGTGCTCGTGCGTCTGGGCGAACCATCCCGGCCGCACCCGCGCGCCGAGCCGGACGACGCCGTTGTGCGCCACGGGCGCGATCGGCACCTCACCGACCGGACGGTGCTCGACGTCGGGATCGCTGCCGCCGGCGGCGAGCAGGCGCAGGAAGTGCGACTTGCCCGAGCCGTTGGCGCCGAGGACGGCGACGCGCTCGCCGAACCACACCTCGAGGTCGAACGGCTTCATCAGGCCCGACAGCTCGAGCTGCTCGGCGGCGATCGCGCGCTTGCCCGTGCGGCCGCCGATGAGGCGCATCTTCACGGTCTGCTCGCGCGCGATCTCCTGCGGCGGCCCGATCTCCTCGAACTTCGCGAGGCGGGTCTTCGCGGCCTGGTAGCGGCTCGCGAGGCCGTCGTTGTACTTCGCCTTCGTCTTGTACATGAGCACGAGTGCCTTGAGCTTGGCGTGCTCCTCGTCCCAGCGTCGGCGCAGCTCCTCGAGCCGGCTGAAGCGGTCGGCGCGCGCCTGGTGGTACGTCGCGAAGCCGCCACCGTGCGTCCACGCCGTGTTGCCCGCAGCGCCGAGCTCGACCGTGACGACCTGGGTCGCCGTACGGGCCAGGAGCTCGCGGTCGTGCGACACGTAGAGCACGGTCTTGGGCGACTCGGCGAGACGCTGCTCGAGCCACTCCTTGCCGGGCACGTCGAGGTAGTTGTCGGGCTCGTCCAGCAGCAGCACCTCGTCCGGGCCGCGCAGCAGCGCCTCGAGCGCGAGCCGCTTCTGCTCGCCGCCCGAGAGAGTGCGCGTCTCGCGGTACTGCGCCTTGTCGAACGGGATGCCCAGCGCCGCGACGGTGCAGACGTCCCAGAGCACCTCGGAGTCGTAGCCGCCGACGTCGGACCAGTCGGAGATGGCCTGCGCGTACGCCATCTGCATGGCCTCGTCGTCGGCCTCCATCATGCGCAGCTCGGCGGCCTCGAGCTCCTTGGCCGCGGACTGCACAGCGGGCGGCGACACGGACACCAGCAGGTCGCGCACGGTCGACTCGTCGCGCACCTGGCCGATGAACTGGCGCATGACTCCGAGCCCGCCCGAGCGGATGATCGCGCCCTCCTGCGGGTCGAGGTCACCCGCGACGAGGCGCATGAGCGTGGTCTTGCCGGCGCCGTTCGCGCCGACGAGCGCGACCTTGGCGCCGTCCGCGACCCGGAAGCTCACCTCGTCGAGCAGCACGCGCCCGTCCGGGAGCGTGTGCGTGACCTTGGCGACCTCGACGTGACCCACGAGGGGCGATTCTCGCCCGTACGCCGCCCCACCGCCTAACCAGTTACCCCGATTCGGTAGTGCCAGGGCGTCACGGGTGACGCCTTACCACTACCAAATCCCGGTCAGCGGAGGGTGAGTCCGCCGGTGTCGGTGGTGATCCTCGTGCCGTGGGTGCCGGCGAGGATGCCGCGGATGTCGGCGAGCGCTCCGATCGCGGCCACGCGCCCCGGCGCCGACCGCGCGAAGGCGCACGCCGCCTCGACCTTGGGCCCCATCGAGCCCTCGGGGAACCGGTACGCCGAGATGGCGTCGGGCGAGGCCGCGGCCACGGCCCGCTGCTCCGGCGTCCCGTAGTCGAGGAACACCGCCGGGGCGTCGGTCGCGATGACGAGAACGTCGGCCTCGAGGTCCTGCGCGAGGACGGCGGAGGAGCGGTCCTTGTCGATCACGGCCTCGACCCCGACGAGGGTGCGCGGGTTGTGGTCGTCGTCGTACTCGAGCCGCTCCTCAGGCAGGTACATCGTGGGGATGCCGCCGCCGCCGGTGCAGATCACGACCGTGCCCGCGTCGAGCAGCTGCTTGATCGGGCGGATCTCGAAGATGCGCCGGGGCACCGGCGACGGGACCACGCGGCGCCAGTGGTCGCCGTCCGGCCGCACGGTCCATCCGCGCTCGGAGGCGATGCGGTGCGCCTCGGCCTCGGAGTAGACCGGACCGACGAACTTGGTCGGGTTCTTCATCGCCGGGTCGTCCGGGTCGACCTCGATCATCGTGAGGATGGTCGCGATGGGCGTCTCGAACGGCAGCAGGTTCCCGAGCTCCTGCTCGATGAAGTAGCCGATCATCCCCTCGGTCTGCGCCCCGAGGACGTCGAAGGGGTACGTCGAGTCGTCGTCGTACGACGAGGCCTGCAGCGCCAGCAGGCCGACCTGCGGACCGTTGCCGTGCGACACCACGAGCTGGTGCTCCATCGCGACCGGCGCGAGCGCGCGGCACGCGAGCCGCACGTTGGCCCGCTGGTTGGCGACGGTCATCGGCTCGCCGCGACGGGCGAGGGCGTTGCCGCCCAGTGCCACCACGACCCTCATACGGGTCAGCGTGTCATCGCGCGGGCGGGGACGCGACCATCACGACGGATCAGTCGGTGGAGTCGGGGTCCTGGCCGACAGCGCGACCCGCCAGGATGTCGTCGCCGCGGAAGCGACGCGCACGCTCGGCCTGCACGGCGAGCTGGTCGTCGGCGGGGTACTCGACCCGCTCGAGGCACAGACCCGTGGGCGGCGCGACCTCGGCGTCGGGCTCGCGGCGTACCCGCGAGAGCACCTGCCCCGGCCACTCCACCGGCCGGCGCCCGTCGCCCACGGGGAGAAGGACGCCGACGAGCGCGCGCACCATCGAGTGGCAGAACGCGTCGGCCCGCACGTGCATGACGACGAGGCCCGAGTCGTGCTCGCGGACCCAGCGCAGGTCGAGCAGCGTGCGCACGGTGCTGGCCCCCTCGCGGCGGCGGCAGAACGACGCGAAGTCGTGCTCGCCGAGCAGTGCCGCGGCGGCGGCGTTCATCGCCTCGACGTCGAGCGCGCTGTTGCGCGGGCCGGTGTGGTGCAGCACGTGCGTGCGCAGGAGCGGGTCCGACCCGCCCGGTACGTCGGACACGCGGTACGCGTACGCGCGCGACAGCGCCGACCAGCGCGCCTCGAAGCCGGGGGGCGCCACCGCGATCTCGTGCACGCGGACATCGGCCGGGAGCACGCCGCCCATGCGGCGCACAGGCGCATCGGCGCCGCGCGCGGCGAAGGCCTCCCACCGGTCGCGCTCGACGTCGGCGTGCGCCACCTGGCCCCGCGCGTGCACGCCGGCGTCGGTGCGGCCCGCCACTGCGATCCGCACCGGCTGGCTCGCCCGCAGCACGACGGTGAGCGCGTCCTCGAGCGTGCCCTGCACGGTGCGCAGCCCGGGCTGCTTGGCCCAGCCGGCGAAGTCGGTGCCGTCGTAGGCGATGCCGAGGCGCAGGCGGACCTGCTCGGAACGCACGAGCCCGCCGTCCCCAGCGGGGACGGCGGGCTCGGTGCTGACAGTGCTGGCGTTCAGGACGCTCAGGCCTTGTCGGTGTCCTCGGCGGCGGCCTCGTCGGCAGCCTCCTCGGTGACCTCGGCGGCCTCGGTCTCGACAGCCTCGACGGCGTCGTCCGCAGCCTCGACCTCGACGGCCTCGGGAGCGGTCTCCTCCGCGGTGACGGTCTCCTCGACGACCTCGGCAGCGGCCGGAGCGGCAGCCGTGGTCTCCTTGGCGGCCTTCTCCTTGGCAGCGCGCTTGGTCGCACCGGCAGCCTCGGCCACGACGGCCTCGGCCAGCGGCTCGACGAGCTCGATCACGGCCATGGGCGCGTTGTCGCCCTTGCGGGGACCGATCTTGGTGATGCGGGTGTAGCCACCGGGACGGGTCGCGTAGCGCGGGCCGATCTCGGCGAAGAGCTCGTGCACGACACCCTTGTCACGGATGACGGCGAGCACGCGACGACGCGCGTGCAGGTCGCCACGCTTGGCGTGGGTGATGAGGCGCTCGGCCAGCGGGCGCAGGCGCTTGGCCTTGGCCTCGGTGGTCGTGATCTTGCCGTGCTCGAACAGCGCCGTGGCGAGGTTCGCGAGCATCAGCCGCTCGTGCGCCGGGCTGCCGCCGAGGCGGGCACCCTTGGTGGGGGTAGGCATGTCGAAGTCTCCTGAGGTGTCGGGTCGTCGGGGGCGTCAGCTCGTCAGAGCTGCTCGTCCTCGGCGTACCCCTGGTCGTCGTCGTCGTAGAAGCTGACGGCCGTGGTCGGGTCGAACCCAGGCGGGCTGTCCTTGAGCGCGAGACCCAGGGTCGCGAGCTTGGCCTTGACCTCGTCGATCGACTTCGAGCCGAAGTTGCGGATGTCGAGCAGGTCGGCCTCCGAGCGGCCGATGAGCTCGCCCACCGTGTGGATGCCCTCGCGCTTGAGGCAGTTGTACGAGCGCACCGTCAGGTCGAGCGACTCGATCGGCGTCGAGAGCTGCTCGGCGACGAACGCGTCGGCGGGCGACGGGCCGATGTCGATGCCCTCGGCGTCGATGTTGAGCTCGCGGGCCAGGCCGAAGAGCTCGACCAGGGTCTTGCCGGCCGAGGCGACGGCGTCGCGCGGCGACATCGACTGCTTGGTCTCGACGTCGATCACGAGGCGGTCGAAGTCCGTGCGCTGCTCGACACGGGTGGCCTCGACCTTGTACGTGACCTTGAGGACCGGGCTGTAGATGGAGTCGACAGGGATGCGGCCGATCTCCTGGCCGGGCTGCTTGTTCTGCGCCGCGGAGACGTAGCCGCGGCCACGCTCGACGACGAGCTCCATCTCGAGCTTGCCCTTGTCGTTCAGGGTGGCGATGTGGAGGTCGGGGTTGTGCACCTCGACACCGGCCGGGGGCGCGATGTCGGCGGCGGTCACAGCACCCGGGCCCTGCTTGCGCAGGTACATCACGACGGGCTCGTCGTGCTCCGAGGAGACGACCAGCTGCTTGATGTTGAGGATGAGCTCGGTGACGTCCTCCTTGACGCCCGGCACGGTGGTGAACTCGTGCAGGACGCCGTCGATGCGGACGCTGGTGACAGCGGCACCGGGGATCGACGACAGGAGGGTACGGCGAACGGAGTTGCCGAGGGTGTAGCCGAAACCGGGCTCGAGCGGCTCCATGATGAAGCGCGAGCGGAACTCCGAGATCGGCTCTTCGGCGAGAGTCGGACGCTGGGCGATCAGCACGTGGTTGTCCTTCCGAGGCGCCCGCTATTTGACGCCTGCATACAAGTGGCGGTGGTGGTGCCGGTGCCGGCGTCCGCCCGGAGGCGGACGCCGACCCACGTCACTTCGAGTAGAGCTCGACGATCAGCTGCTCCTGCACCTGCGTGTCGATGACCGACCGCTCGGGCAGGGAGTGGACCAGCACGCGCATGCGCGACGGGATGACCTCGAGCCATGCGGGCACGGGGCGCTCACCGAGCTGGGCGTGGGCGACCACGAACGGCGTGAGCTCACGGCTCGCGGCGCGGACCTCGACGATGTCGTTGGCCGAGACGCGGAAGGACGGGATGTCGACCTTCTTGCCGTTCACGGTGATGTGGCCGTGGCGGACGAGCTGACGGGCCATGTCACGGCTGGCGGCGAAGCCGGCGCGGTACACGACGTTGTCGAGGCGGGTCTCGAGGATGCGGAGAAGGTTCTCGCCGGTCTTGCCCTGCTTGCGCTGGGCCTCCTCGTAGTAACCACGGAACTGCTTCTCGAGCACGCCGTAGATGCGCGCGCACTTCTGCTTCTCGCGCTTCTGCAGCAGGTACTCGCTGTCCTTGGTACGACCGCGGCCGTGCTGGCCGGGCGGGTAGGGACGCGACTCCATCGGGCACTTCGGCGAATCGCACTTCGCGCCCTTGAGGAACAGCTTGGTCTTCTCGCGGCGGCAGCGCTTGCAGTCCGCCCCGGTGTAACGGGCCATGGTGGGAAAGTCTCTCTCTCGCGGGTCAGACGCGGCGGCGCTTGGGCGGGCGGCAGCCGTTGTGCGGGCTGGGGGTGACGTCCTGGATCGTGCCGACCTCGAGGCCCGTCGCCTGCAGCGAACGGATCGCGGTCTCGCGGCCCGAACCCGGGCCCTTCACGAAGACGTCGACCTTCTTCATGCCGTGCTCCATGGCACGGCGGGCAGCCGCCTCAGCGGCGAGCTGGGCGGCGAAGGGCGTGCTCTTGCGCGAGCCCTTGAAGCCCACCTGACCCGACGAGGCCCAGGCGATCACAGCACCGGTCGGGTCCGTGATCGAGACGATCGTGTTGTTGAACGTGCTCTTGATGTGCGCGTGGCCGAGGGCCACGTTCTTCTTCTCCTTGCGGCGCACCTTCTTGGCGCCCGCAGCCGTACGGCTCTTGGGAGGCATCGACTATCCGTTCTGGTTGAGGTCATCGGCCCTTCGGTCGCGGCATCTGTGCCGCAGGACCGTCGGACTACTACTTCTTGCCGACCTTCTTCTTGCCGGCCACGGTCTTCTTCGGGCCCTTGCGGGTGCGCGCGTTGGTGTGCGTGCGCTGCCCGCGGACCGGGAGGCCGCGGCGGTGCCGAAGGCCCTGGTAGCAACCGATCTCCACCTTGCGGCGGATGTCAGCGGCGACCTCGCGACGGAGGTCGCCCTCGGTCTTGTAGTTGGCCTCGAGCCAGTCGCGCAGCTTGATCAGGTCCTCGTCGGAGAGGTCCTTCACGCGGACGTCCGGGCTGATGCCGGTGGCGTCGAGCGTCTGCTGAGCACGGGTCTTGCCGACCCCGTAGATGTAGGTGAGCGCAACCTCGAGCCGCTTGTCGCGGGGGAGGTCGACGCCGACGAGACGTGCCATCGGGCGGTTTCTCTCTTCCAGTTTCGTCCGGAGGTCTCGGAGCAGTACCGGTCCCACCCGCCTAGGTGGGTCCTCGGCCTCCGGGCCGAGGGTGGCGTCCCGCACGCGGCACGTGGGCTGCGCGGGGGTCGGGTACTGCGTGTGCTGGTGCGACGACCGGGATCACTCCCGGCCTGCGATCAGCCCTGACGCTGCTTGTGGCGCGGGTTCTCGCAGATGACCATGACCCGGCCGTGACGGCGGATCACCTTGCACTTGTCGCAGATCTTCTTGACGCTCGGGTTGACCTTCATCGATCTCTCCACGGGTGCTCGTGCCAGGCGGCGTTCGCGCCCGTGCGGCTAGGGATGGACAGGGTGGTCTGGTGGTCGTCAGCCGGGGCGCCGAGGCGTCCGACCTGGACCGTCACTTGTAGCGGTAGACGATCCGGCCACGGGTCAGGTCGTAGGGCGAGAGCTCCACGACGACCCGGTCATCGGGGAGGATCCGGATGTAGTGCATCCGCATCTTCCCGCTGATGTGCGCGAGGACCTTGTGCCCGTTGTCGAGCTCCACCCGGAACATGGCGTTCGGGAGAGACTCCGTGATCGTGCCTTCGAGCTCGATGGCACCGTCTTTCTTGGGCATGTCCTCGCACTTCGTCCGTATCGGCTGCGTTACCTTGGCGACTCGCTGCGACGCTCCCCGCGCTGCTCACAGGCCTGCGAGGCAGGTCCGTGGGCGTGACGGGTCGCGACTCATGTGAGCCGAGGAGCGAGTCTACGCCAGGGAGCCCCTCGGGGACTAATCCGGTGATCATGGCCCGTCCGGCGGCGACAAACCGGGCATTCCGGGCGCGGGAAAGCCTCAGGCGCGGTCGGCGGCCGGGCTCGGGACGCCGAGAGCGGCGAATCGGGCCGCTCCCCCGTCCAGCGCCGTCAGCACCCAGGGCCCCTCGGGCGTGATGGCCACCGTGTGCTCCCAGTGGCAGGCCCGCTGCCCGTCCTGGGTGACGACGGTCCAGTCGTCCTCCAGCGTGCGGGTGAGGCGGCCGCCGGCGCACACCATGGGCTCGATCGCGAGGGCCATGCCGGGCACCAGGGCCGGGCTCTTGCCGCCGTGGTCGTAGTTGGGGACGTTCGGCTCCATGTGCATCGAGGTCCCGATGCCGTGGCCGACGTACTCCTCGACGATGCCGTAGTCGTCCCCGCCCGGCTGGGCCCGCACGTAGGCCTCGACGGCGATGCCGATGTCGCGGACGGTGCTGCCGGCCACCGCGGCCGCGAGGCCGCGCCAGAGGGCCTCCTCGGTCACGCGGGAGAGCTCGGTGTCGGCGGCGGAGACCTCGCCGACCGGCACCGTGATCGCCGCGTCTCCGTGCCATCCGGAGACGATCGCGCCGCAGTCGATCGAGATCTGGTCGCCGTCGAGCAGGACGCGGTCGCCGGGGATCCCGTGGACGACCTCGTCGTTGACCGACGCGCAGATCGACGCCGGGTAGCCGTGGTAGCCGAGGAACGACGGCACCGCGCCCGAGGTGCGGATCGACTCCTCGGCGATGGCGTCGAGGTCGCGGGTCGTCATGCCCGGGCGGACGCGCGTGCGCAGGCAGCTCGAGGGTGCGACCGACGACGAGCCCGGCCTCGCGCATGAGCAGGATCTGCTCGGGCGTCTTGACCTCGATGCGGTCCTTGCGGCGGAACATGCCGGAGATCAGGCCTGGAGCGCGGCGAGGACCCGGCCGGTGACGTCCTCCACCGAGCCCATGCCGTCGACCTGCACGAGCAGGCCCTGGTCGGCGTAGACGGCGGTGAGCGGTGCGGTCTGCTCGAAGTAGATCTCGAGACGACGGCGCACGACGTCCTCGGTGTCGTCGCTGCGGCCCTGCTCGGCTGCCCGCTTGAGCAGGCGGCCGACGACCTCGTCGACGTCGACGGTCAGCTCGATCACGTGGTCGATCGCGGTGCCGTGCTCGGCGAGCATGCCCGCGAGCTCGTCCACCTGGGCCACCGTGCGCGGGTAGCCGTCCAGGAGGAACCCGGGCTCGGCGTCCGGCTGCGCGAGGCGGTCGCGGACCATGGCGTTGGTGACGGAGTCCGGCACGTACTCGCCGGCGTCCATGTAGCGCTTGGCCTCGACGCCGAGGGGGGTGCCCTCGGTGACGTTGGCCCGGAAGATGTCGCCCGTCGAGACGTGCGGGATTCCGAGGCGCGCGGCGATGACGACGGCCTGGGTTCCCTTGCCGGCCCCCGGGGGGCCCATCAGGACGACTCTGCTCAACGAAGGAACCCCTCGTAGTTGCGCTGCTGGAGCTGGGACTCGATCTGCTTCACCGTATCGAGGCCCACTCCCACCATGATCAGCAGGGAGGTGCCGCCGAAGATGAAGCGCTGACCGACGCCCAGGAAGGCGAACGCCACGAACGGGATGATCGCGATGACCGCGAGGTACAGCGCTCCCGGAAGCGTGATGCGGGTGAGCACGTAGTCGAGGTACTCGGCGGTCGGCTTGCCGGCACGGATGCCGGGCACGAACCCGCCGTACTGCTTCATGTTGTCGGCGACCTCGACCGGGTTGAACGTGATCGCGACGTAGAAGTACGTGAAGAAGATGATGAGCAGGAAGTACGCCAGCAGGTACAGGGGCTCCTCGCCGCGCGAGAAGTTCTGCAGCACCCACTGCGCCACCGAGCCCTGGCTGCCCGACAGCTGCACGATGAGCTGCGGCACGTAGAGCAGCGATGAGGCGAAGATGACCGGGATGACGCCGGCCATGTTGACCTTGAGCGGGATGTAGGTGCTGGTGCCGCCGTACATCCGCCGGCCGACCATGCGCTTGGCGTACTGCACCGGGATGCGGCGCTGCGCCTGCTCGACGTAGACCACGCCGGCGATCGTGGCGATGCCGACGAGCAGCACCATCGCGAACGTGAAGATGCCGTTGATGGTCCAGATCTGCCAGAGCTGGCCGGGGAACGTCGAGATGATCGACGTGAAGATCAGCAGCGACATGCCGTTGCCGACGCCGCGGTCGGTGATGAGCTCGCCGAGCCACATGATGACGGCCGTGCCCGCGGTCATGACGAGGATCATCTGCAGGATCAGGATGATCGACTCGTTGACCAGCAGGGTCTCCGAGCAGCCGGAGAACAGGCGCCCGGGGACGCGAGCGAGCGCCACGATGCCGGTCGACTGCAGGATCGCCAGCGCCACCGTGAGGTAGCGGGTGTACTGAGTCAGCTTGGCCTGGCCGGACTGGCCCTCCTGGCGCAAGGACTCCAGACGCGGGATCACGACGGTGAGCAGCTGGATGATGATCGACGCCGTGATGTACGGCATGATCCCCAGCGCGAAGACCGACAGCTTCAGCAGCGCTCCGCCGCTGAAGAGGTTGATCATCCCGTACAGCGAGTTGTCCTGGACCTGCTCGATGCATCGCTGGATGGCTGTGTAGTCCACACCCGGGGTCGGCACGACCGACCCGAGGCGGAACAGCGCGATGATCCCGAGGGTGAACAGAAGCTTCTTGCGCAGGTCCGGCGTACGGAACGCCGACGCGAACGCGGAAAGCACGAGCCCCTCCTGGTGGACACCCGACCGGGGTCCTGTGTGACGTCGATCCGGCCGCGCGGCCGTGCGCCGCGCGGTGCAGTGCGCGCCCGAGGGAGACCCCCAGGCTTCGTGAGCCTAACAGCCGAAGCGAGAGGGGCGCCCCGGGCGTCTATGACGACGTCGGGACGCCCCTCTCGGTGGCTCGCGCCTCGGTGCGAAGGCCTACAGCTCGGTGGTCGAGCCGCCGGCCGACGCGATCTTGCTCTTCGCGACGTCGGAGAAGGCGTGCGCGCTGATCTGCAGCTTCACGCTGATCTCGCCGTTGCCGAGGACCTTCACGGGCTGGTTCTTGCGAACCGCGCCGGCAGCGACCAGCTCGTCGACGCCCACGGTGCCGCCCTCGGGGAAGAGGGTGGCGAGCTGGGCGACGTTGACGACCTGGAACTCGACCTTGTTCGGGTTCTTGAAGCCCTTGAGCTTGGGCAGCCGCATGTGCAGCGGCATCTGCCCGCCCTCGAAGGACGCGGGAACCTGGTAGCGGGCCTTGGTGCCCTTGGTGCCGCGACCGGAGGTCTTGCCCTTGGACGCCTCACCACGACCCACACGGGTCTTGGCAGTCTTGGCGCCCGGTGCCGGGCGCAGGTGGTGGACCTTGAGAGTCATGTCAGTCGACCTCCTCGACCTTGACGAGGTGGGAGACGACATTGACCATCCCACGGATCTCGGGACGGTCCTCCTTCACCACGACGTCACCGATGCGCTTGAGCCCCAGCGAACGCAGGGAGTCGCGCTGGTTCTGCTTGCCGCCGATCTCCGAACGGAGCTGCGTGACCTTGAGCCGAGCCATCACGCACCCGCCAGACCAGCAGCACGGGCGCGCAGGAGCGCGGCCGGGGCGACGTCCTCGAGGGGCAGGCCACGGCGGGCCGCCACCTCCTCGGGACGCTCGAGGCCCTTGAGGGCCGCGACCGTCGCGTGGACGACGTTGATCGCGTTGTCCGAGCCGAGCGACTTGCTCAGCACGTCGTGGATGCCGGCGCACTCCAGCACGGCGCGCACGGGACCACCGGCGATGACACCGGTACCCGGGGCGGCGGGACGCAGCAGGACGACGCCCGCAGCGGCCTCACCGGTGATCGGGTGAGGGATCGTGCCCTGGATCCGGGGAACCTTGAAGAAGTTCTTCTTGGCCTCCTCGACACCCTTGGCGATCGCCGCGGGCACCTCCTTGGCCTTCCCGTACCCGACGCCGACCGTGCCGTCGCCGTCGCCCACGACCACCAGGGCCGTGAAGCTGAAGCGACGACCGCCCTTGACGACCTTGGCCACGCGGTTGATCGTGACGACGCGCTCGACGAAGGCGGACTTCTCCGCCACGGGACCCTTGCCGTCGCGTCGATCGCGACCGCCCCGCTCGTTGCCGCCGGCGCCGCCTCCGCGGCGCTGGGCTGCAGCCATGACTACCTCTTCCTTCGTATTCGTCGTTCGCGTCAGAACGCGAGGCCGCCCTCGCGGGCGCCGTCGGCGAGGGCCGCGACGCGGCCGTGGTACTTGTTGCCACCGCGGTCGAAGACCACGGTGTCGATGCCGGCGGACTTGGCGCGCTCGGCGACCAGCTCGCCCGACCTTCTTGGCCTTCGCGCTCTTGTCACCGTCGAACGCACGGAGGTCGGCCTCCATGGTCGAGGCGTACGCGAGCGTGGTGCCCGCCGCGTCGTCGACGACCTGAACGAACAGGTGACGGGCGGAACGGCTGACGACCAGGCGCGGACGAGCCGCCGAGCCGGTGACCTTCTTGCGGACCCGGGTGTGGCGACGCTTGCGCGCCACCGCCTTCTTGTTGCCCGAGCCGAGCTTGGTGACGATGGGCATGGTTACTTACCCGCCTTTCCGGCCTTGCGGCGGATGACCTCGCCGTCGTAGCGCACACCCTTGCCCTTGTACGGGTCGGGCTTGCGCAGCTTGCGCAGCTTGGCGGCGACCTCGCCGACCTGCTGCTTGTCGATGCCGGAGACGGAGAACTTGGTGGGGCTCTCCACGGCGAACGAGATGCCCTCGGGCGCCTCGATGAGGATGGGGTGGCTGTAGCCGAGGGCGAACTCGAGGTCCGTGCCCTTGGCGACGACGCGGTAACCCGTGCCCGAGATCTCCAGCGCCTTGGTGTAGCCGTCGGTCACGCCGACGACCATGTTCGACACCAGGGTGCGGGTGAGACCGTGGAGCGAGCGCGACATGCGCTCGTCGTTGGGACGGGTGACGGCGAGAGTGCCGTCCTCGTCCTTGGCGACCACGATGGGGCTGGCGACCTCGTGCGTGAGGGTGCCCTTGGGGCCCTTCACCGTGACCGTGGACCCGTCGATGTCGACGGAGACGCCGGACGGGACGGAGATGGGCAGACGACCGATGCGCGACATGCTTGGTACTCCTTCCCGCTACCAGACGTAGGCGAGGACTTCCCCGCCTACACCCTTCTTGGCGGCCTGCTTGTCAGTGAGCAGACCGGACGACGTGGAGATGATCGCGACACCCAGGCCACCGAGGACCTTGGGCAGCGCGGTGCTCTTCGCGTACACGCGCAGACCAGGCTTGGACACGCGGCGGACGCCGGCGATCGAGCGCTCGCGGCTCGGGCCGAACTTGAGATCGAGCACGAGGCTCTTGCCGACCTCGGCGTCCTCGACGCGCCAGCCGGCGATGTAGCCCTCCTGCTTGAGGATCTCGGCGATACCAGCCTTGATCTTCGAGTGGGGCATCACGACTGCGTCGTGGTACGCCGTGTTGGCGTTGCGCAGACGCGTGAGCATGTCTGCGATCGGGTCAGTCATCGTCATGGCCGAAGGGCCTCTCTCACCGTGGTATCCCGCTCGTACCTCGAGCAGGACCTGCGGCGTCGGGGGGTTGTTACCAGGAGCTCTTGGTGATGCCCGGCAGCTCGCCGGCGTGCGCCATCTCGCGAAGGCAGATGCGGCAGAGGCCGAACTTCCGGTAGACCGAGTGCGGACGGCCGCAACGGTTGCACCGGGTGTAGCCACGGACGGCGAACTTGGGCTTCTTGTTCGCCTTGTTGATCAGAGCAGTCTTCGCCACGGTCAGTTCTCCTTGAAGGGGAAGCCGAGGTGCTTCAGGAGCGCACGGCCCTCGTCGTCGGTGGACGCGGTGGTGACCACCGTGATGTCCATGCCTCGGACGCGGTCGATGGCGTCCTGGTCGATCTCGTGGAACATCGACTGCTCGTTGAGACCGAAGGTGTAGTTGCCGCGACCGTCGAACTGGACCGCGGACAGGCCGCGGAAGTCACGGATGCGCGGGAGCGCGACCGACAGCAGCCGGTCGAGGAACTCCCACATGCGGTCGCCGCGGAGCGTGACGTGGGCGCCGATCGGCATGCCCTCGCGCAGCTTGAACTGGGCGATCGACTTGCGGGCCTTGGTGACCTGCGGCTTCTGTCCGGTGATCGCGGCGAGGTCCTTGATGGCACCCTCGATGAGCTTGGAGTCGCGAGCAGCCTCGCCGACACCCATGTTCACCACGATCTTGGTGAGGCCGGGGACCTGCATGACGTTCGCGAAGGCGAACTCCTCACGCAGCGCGGGGATGATCTCCTCGCGGTACCGGGCCTTGAGACGCGGGATCGCGGTCTCGGTGGCAGTGGTCTCGGTCGTCATCAGATGTCCTTACCGGTGCGCTTGGAGACGCGCACGGAACGCGAGGTCTCGTACGACGTGCCGTCGGGACGGGTCTTGGTGACCACCTCACGACGGAAGCCGACGCGGGTCGGGCGGTTGTCCGAGGGGTCCACGAGCTGCACGTTCGAGACGTGGATCGGGGCCTCCTGGGTCACGATGCCGCCGGTCTTGGCACCACGCGTGGTCTGGCCGACCTTCGTGTGCTTCTTGATCCGGTTGACGCCCTCGACGAGGACCTTGTCGGCCTCGGGGATCACCTGGATGACCTTGCCCTGGACGCCCTTGTCCTTGCCCGTGATGACCTGGACGAGGTCACCCTTCTTGATGTTCAGCGAGCCCATGTCAGAGCACCTCCGGAGCCAGCGAGATGATCTTCATGAAGCGCTTCTCGCGCAGCTCGCGGCCCACCGGGCCGAAGATGCGGGTGCCACGGGGCTCACCGTCGTTCTTGAGGATGACGGCGGCGTTCTCGTCGAAGCGGATGTACGAACCGTCGAGGCGCCGGCGCTCCTTCTTGGTGCGCACGATGACTGCCTTGACGACGTCACCCTTCTTCACGTTGCCACCGGGGATCGCATCCTTCACGGTGGCGACGATGACGTCGCCGATGCCCGCGTAGCGCCGACCGGAGCCACCGAGAACGCGGATGCACAGGATTTCCTTGGCACCCGTGTTGTCGGCGACACGCAGTCGCGACTCCTGCTGGATCACTTGTCTGTCTCCTGTTGTCGCGCCGGTTCTCGGCTTGACCGAGCCTTGCGGAACGGATGTGTGGTGCGGCCCTGACCGTAGGCAGGACCTGGTGAGTCTAGTCGCCCCTTGCACAGGGGCCAAAACTCGTGTTCTTGGGGCGTCACCGCGAGCGGTTCCGCCCCCGGATCACTTGGCCTTCTCGAGGATCTCCACGACGCGCCAGCGCTTGGTGGCAGACAGCGGACGGGTCTCCATGAGGAGGACCTTGTCGCCGATGCCGGCCGCGTTGGCCTCGTCGTGGGCGTGCAGCTTGCTCGTACGGCGGACGACCTTGCCGTACAGCGGGTGCTTGAAGCGGTCCTCGACGGCGACGACGACGGTCTTGTCCATCTTGTCGCTGACGACGTAGCCCTCACGCGTCTTGCGGGCGCCGCGGGTCTCGGTCTCAGTCACTGCCTTCTCGCTGTTCTCGCTCACGCGGCACCCACAGGGGTGATCCCGAGCTCGCGCTCGCGCATGATCGTGTAGATGCGCGCGATGTCCGTGCGGACGGCGCGCAGTCGGCCGTGGCTCTCCAGCTGGCCGGTGGCCGCCTGGAAACGCAGGTTGAAGAGCTCGGCCTTGGCCTCGCGCAGCTTCTCGACGAGCTCGTCGTCGGTCAGGGTGCGCAGCTCGGTCGGCTTGGTCCCGGTTGCCATTTAGATGTCACCAGCCTCGCGCCGCACGATGCGGCACTTCATGGGCAGCTTGTGCGCGGCGCGGGTGAGCGCCTCGCGAGCCACGGTCTCGTTCGGGAACGACAGCTCGAACATCACGCGTCCGGGCTTGACGTTGGCGACCCACCACTCCGGCGAGCCCTTGCCGGAACCCATGCGGGTCTCGGCGGGCTTCTTGGTGAGCGGACGGTCCGGGTAGATCGTGATCCAGACCTTGCCACCACGGCGGATGTGACGCGTGATGGCGATACGGGCGGACTCGATCTGACGGTTGGTCACGTAGGCCGGCTCGAGAGCCTGCAGGCCGTACTGGCCCAAGGTCACCTCGGTGCCGCCCTTGGCAGCGCCCGTGCGGTCCGGGTGGTGCTGCTTGCGGTGCTTGACCCTGCGAGGGATCAGCATGGTCAGGCCTCCGTTCCGGGCGTCTCGACCGCGACGGCCTCGACGGTCTCAGCAGCGGGCGCCTCGGCAGCAGCCTCGGCAGCGGGTGCGGCGTCGTCGCGGCGCGGGGCACGACCGGCGGCCGGGCGACCGGCACGCTCGGGACGGCGGCCGGCACCGGCACCCAGACGCTCAGCGGCGATGGCCGCCTCGCGCTCGGTACGGGACTGGCTGACCTCGCCCTTGTAGATCCAGACCTTCACGCCGATGCGGCCGAAGGTGGTGCGCGCCTCGTAGAAGCCGTAGTCGATGTTCGCGCGCAGCGTGTGCAGCGGCACACGACCCTCGCGGTAGAACTCGGTGCGGCTCATCTCAGCGCCGCCGAGACGGCCGGACACCTGGACACGGATGCCCTTGGCGCCACCCTTCATGGCGGACTGCATCGACTTGCGCATGGCGCGACGGAACGACACACGGCTCGAGAGCTGCTCGGCGACGCCCTGGGCGACCAGCTGTGCGTCGATCTCGGGGTTCTTGACCTCGAGGATGTTCAGCTGCACCTGCTTGCCGGTCAGCTTCTCGAGGTCGCCGCGGATGCGGTCGGCCTCGGCGCCGCGGCGGCCGATGACGATGCCGGGGCGAGCAGTGTGGATGTCGACGCGGACGCGCTCACGCGTGCGCTCGATCTCCACCTTGCTGATGCCGGCGCGCTCCATGCCCTTGGACATGAGACGGCGGATCTTGACGTCCTCGTCGACGTAGTCGCGGTAGCGCTGACCCTCCTTGGAGGAGTCGGCGAACCAGCGCGACTTGTAGTCGGTGGTGATGCCCAGACGGAAGCCGTACGGGTTGATCTTCTGGCCCACGGCCGGGTCACCCCTTCTTCCGCGCCGAGTCGGCGGTGACCGACTCGACGACGACGGTGATGTGGCTGGTGCGCTTGCGGATGCGGTACGCACGGCCCTGAGCACGCGGACGGAACCGCTTCAGGGTCGGGCCCTCGTCCACGTACGCCTCACGCACGACCAGG
The DNA here is from genome assembly GCA_963843975.1 of uncultured Actinomycetes bacterium. Lineage (GTDB taxonomy): Bacteria > Actinomycetota > Actinomycetes > S36-B12 > CAIYMF01 > Longivirga. Next base: position 2,184,576 of record CAWJMG010000003.1, read on the forward strand.
GTGTCCGGGTCGAGGTTGAAGTTGTTCGTCGCGTTGGCGATAGCGCTGTCAAGCACCTTGCCCACCGGCTCGCTCGCTGCCTGCGGCGCGAAGTGCAGCACCGCCTGTGCCTCGGCGGCCGGCAGGCCGCGGATGAGGTCGATGACGCGGCGTGCCTTCATGGGCGTGACGCGCACGTAGCGCGCCTGGGCCCTGGCTTCCATCGCTGTCCCCTTGCTGGTCGTCGTACTTGTTCGGATCGTGTGGTCGTGCTCGGTGACGTGCTGCCGGTTTAGCGGCGGCGCGCCTTGCGGTCGTCCTTCACGTGGCCACGGAAGGTGCGGGTGGGCGCGAACTCGCCGAGCTTGTGGCCGATCATGTTCTCGGTCACGAAGACCGGGACGTGCTTGCGACCGTCGTGCACGGCGATCGTGTGGCCGAGCATGTCCGGCGATGATCATCGAACGGCGCGACCAGGTCTTGATGACGTTCTTCGTCCCCTTGGCGTTCTGATCGTCCACCTTCTTGGCGAGGTGGCCGTCGACGAAGGGGCCCTTCTTCAGGCTGCGAGGCATGAGGTGGTACTCCCTTAACGCTTCTTGCCGGTCTTGCGGCGGCGGACGATGAACTTGTCGCTGGCCTTGTTGGCCTTGCGAGTGCGACCCTCGGGCTTGCCGTTGGGGTTGACCGGGTGGCGACCACCGGAGGTCTTGCCCTCACCACCACCGTGCGGGTGGTCGACCGGGTTCATGGCGACACCGCGGACGGTCGGGCGCTTGCCCTTCCAGCGCATGCGGCCGGCCTTGCCCCAGTTGATGTTGCTCTGCTCGGCGTTGCCCACCTCGCCGATCGTGGCGCGGCAGCGCACGTCGACGTTGCGGATCTCGCCCGAGGGCATACGCAGCTGGGCGTACGGGCCGTCCTTGGCGACGAGCTGGACGCTCGTGCCGGCGGAGCGGGCGATCTTCGCACCGCCGCCGGGGCGCAGCTCGACGGCGTGGATGACCGTACCGACCGGGATGTTGCGCAGCGGCAGGTTGTTGCCCGGCTTGATGTCGGCCGCGGGACCCGTCTCGACCGTGTCGCCCTGCGCCAGCTTGTTCGGCGCCACGATGTAGCGCTTCTCGCCGTCGGCGTAGTGCAGCAGCGCGATGCGCGCGGTGCGGTTGGGGTCGTACTCGATGTGCGCGACCTTGGCCGGCACGCCGTCCTTGTCAGCACGACGGAAGTCGATGACTCGGTAGGCGCGCTTGTGGCCACCACCCTGGTGACGGGTGGTGATGCGGCCCTGGTTGTTGCGGCCGCCCTTCTTGGGAAGCGGGCGAACGAGCGACTTCTCCGGCGTCGACCGCGTGATCTCGACGAAGTCGGCCACGCTGGAGCCACGACGGCCAGGCGTCGTCGGCTTGTACTTGCGGATACCCATCGGGTTTCTCTTCCTCGTCGGTTACGGGTGCCCGGTCAGGAGACCGGACCGCCGAAGATGTCGATGCGGTCGCCGTCAGCGAGGCTCACGATGGCGCGCTTGGTGTCGGCACGCTTGCCGAAACCGGTGCGGGTGCGCGTGCGCTTGCCCTGGCGGTTGATCGTGTTCACGCCGGTCACCTTGACGCCGAAGACCTGCTCGACCGCGATCTTGATCTGGGTCTTGTTGGCGTCGGGCGACACGATGAACGTGTACTTGTTCTCGTCGAGGAGCGAGTAGCTCTTCTCGGAGATGACCGGCGCGAGAAGGATGTCGCGCGGGTCGCTGATGCGGCTCACAGCGATACCTTCCCTTCTGAGGCAGCAGCCTCGGTCTCGGTCGCGACGGCCTTCGCGCCCTTGCCGGTCGCGGGACCGGCGACGAACGCGGCAAGCGCGCCCTGGGTGAAGATCACGTCGTCGCTCACGAGGACGTCGTAGGTGTTGAGCTGGTCGTGCACGAGCAGGTGGACGCTCGGGACGTTGCGCAGCGAGAGCCACGCGACGTCGTCGTCACGCTCGAGGACGACGAGCAGGTTGCGACGGTCGCTGATCGCGGCCAGCGCCTGCACGGCGGCCTTGGTCGACGGGGTCTCCCCCTCGACGATGCCCGTGACGACGTGGACGCGGCCGTTGCGGGCGCGGTCCGACAGGGCGCCACGGAGGGCGGCCGCCTTCATCTTCTTGGGCGTCCGCTGGGCGTAGTCGCGCGGCGTCGGGCCGTGGACGACGCCACCGCCGGTGAACTGCGGCGCGCGGGTCGAACCCTGACGGGCGCGACCGGTGCCCTTCTGCTTGTACGGCTTGCGACCACCACCGCGGACCTCGCCGCGGCTCTTGGTGTCGTGCGTGCCCTGACGGGCGGCAGCGAGCTGCGCGACGACGACCTGGTGGATCAGCGGCACGTTGACCTGGACGTCGAAGACCTCCGACGGGAGGTCAGCGGTGCCCGCGGCCTTGCCGGCCGGCGTCTGGATCTCGACCGAGGTGACCTCGGGGAGCTCAGCGGTGTCGAGCTTGGCCATGAGGTCAGGCCCCCTTCACGGCGGTGCGGACGAGCACGAGGCCGCCCTTGGGACCGGGAACGGCACCCTTGATGAGGAGCAGGCCGTTCTCGGCGTCGACCGCGTGGATCGTGAGGTTCTGGGTGGTCTGGCGCGCAACACCCATACGGCCCGCCATGCGCATGCCCTTGAAGACACGGCCGGGGGTCGCGCAGCCGCCGATGGAGCCCGGCTTGCGGTGGTTGCGGTGCGCACCGTGGGAGGCGCCGACGCCGTGGAAGCCGTGACGCTTCATGACACCGGCGTAGCCCTTGCCCTTGGTCGTGCCGATGACGTCGATGACCTGACCGGTCTCGAACGTGTCGACAGCGAGCTCCTGGCCGACGGCGTACTCGGACGCGTCGTCGGTGCGCAGCTCGACCAGGTGGCGACGCGGCGTCACGCCCGCCTTGGCGAAGTGGCCGGAAGCCGGCTTGTTCACCTTGCGCGGGTCGATCGCGCCGAACGCGATCTGGACGGCGCTGTAGCCGTCCTGCTCGGAGGTCTTGACCTGCGTGACGACACAGGGCCCGGCCTTGACCACGGTCACGGGGACGATGTGATTGTTCTCGTCCCAGACCTGGGTCATGCCGAGCTTCTCGCCCAGCAACCCCTTCAACTGCTTGCTCATGGTGGCTACGTTCCTCAGAGCTTGATCTCGATGTCGACACCGGCCGGGAGGTCGAGTCGCATCAGCGAGTCGACGGTCTTCGGCGTGGGGTCGAGGATGTCGATGAGGCGCTTGTGGGTGCGCATCTCGAAGTGCTCGCGGCTGTCCTTGTACTTGTGCGGCGAGCGGATGACGCAGTAGACGTTCTTCTCCGTCGGCAGCGGCACCGGGCCCGCGACCTGCGCACCAGTACGCGTCACCGTCTCGACGATCTTGCGCGCCGAGGAGTCGATGACCTCGTGGTCGTAGGCCTTGAGCCGGATGCGGATCTTCTGTCCCGCCATGATGGCTTCGGTGTCCTTCTCTTTCGTGTGCCGCTGGGATGGGGCGACTCCCGGTGAGGGAGGCGTCCCGGTGGGACGCGGTCGGGCCTTCGCTCTCGCAGAGGCCCGACCGCTGTCGCCAGGTGGTGTTACTTGAGGATCTTGACGACTCGACCGGCGCCGACGGTGCGGCCACCCTCGCGGATGGCGAAGCGCAGGCCCTCCTCCATGGCGATGGGCTGGATGAGGTCGACCTTCATCTCGGTGTTGTCGCCGGGCATGACCATCTCGGTGCCGTCGGGCAGCGTGACGACGCCGGTGACGTCGGTCGTCCGGAAGTAGAACTGCGGACGGTAGTTGTTGAAGAACGGCGTGTGACGGCCACCCTCGTCCTTGCTGAGGATGTAGACGTTCGCCTCGAACTCCGTGTGCGGGGTGATCGAGCCCGGCTTGCACAGGACCTGGCCACGCTCGACGTCGTCGCGCTTGGTGCCACGGAGGAGCAGGCCGACGTTCTCGCCGGCCTGGCCCTCGTCGAGCAGCTTGCGGAACATCTCGACGCCGGTGACGGTGGTCTTCGAGGTGGTCGGGCGGATGCCGACGATCTCGATCTCCTCGTTGACCTTGATGATGCCGCGCTCGATACGACCGGTGACGACGGTGCCGCGACCGGTGATCGTGAAGACGTCCTCGACGGGCATGAGGAACGGCTTGTCGGTCTCGCGCTCGGGGGTCGGGATGTAGTCGTCGACGGCCTTCATGAGCTCGAGGATCGACTCGCCCCACTTGGCGTCACCCTGGAGCGCCGGGAAGGCGGCCACGCGGACGACGGGGAGGTTGTCGCCGGGAACTCGTACTCGGAGAGCAGCTCGCGCACCTCGAGCTCGACGAGCTCCAGGATCTCCTCGTCGTCGACCATGTCGCACTTGTTGAGCGCGACGACGATGCGACGGCACGCCGACCTGGCGGGCCAGGAGCACGTGCTCCTTGGTCTGCGGCATCGGACCGTCGGTGGCGGCGACCACGAGGATCGCGCCGTCCATCTGGGCCGCGCCGGTGATCATGTTCTTGATGTAGTCGGCGTGACCAGGGCAGTCGACGTGGGCGTAGTGGCGCGCCTCGGTCTGGTACTCGACGTGCGCGATCGAGATCGTGATACCGCGCTGACGCTCCTCGGGAGCCTTGTCGATCTGGTCGAACGGCGTGAACGGGTTCACGTCCGGGTAGGCGTCGTGCAGCACCTTGGTGATCGCCGCGGTCAGCGTCGTCTTACCGTGGTCGATGTGACCGATGGTGCCGATGTTGACGTGCGGCTTAGTCCGCTCGAACTTCGCCTTCGCCACGGTGTCCTCCTGTGGACTGCGGATGATTTACGCCGTACGACGTAGGTCCTGGTGATCAGTTGTCTTGGTGGAGCGTGTTGCTGGTCGTGCGGGCGGGCTCTCACGCTGACGCGGTCGATCACCCCGGGGTGCCCGGCGAGTACTACTCGCCGCGCGCCTTCGCGATGATCTCGAGCGCCACGTTGTGCGGAACCTGGGCGTAGGAGTCGAACTGCATGGTGTAGCTGGCCCGGCCCTGGGTCTTGCTCCGCAGGTCTCCGACGTAGCCGAACATCTCCGACAGCGGGACCAGCGCGCTTGACGACGCGGGCACCAGCCCGCTCCTCCATGGCCTGGATCTGGCCACGGCGGGAGTTGAGGTCGCCGATGACGTCGCCCATGAAGTCCTCGGGCGTGGTGACCTCGACCGCCATCATCGGCTCGAGGAGCACGGGGCCGGCCTTGCGGGCACCCTCCTTGAACGCCATCGAGCCGGCGATCTTGAAGGCGAGCTCGCGAGGAGTCGACGTCGTGGTAGGCGCCGTCGATGAGCGTGACCTTGACGTCGACCATCGGGTAGCCGGCGAGGACGCCGTTCTCCATGGCCTCCTGGCAGCCCGCGTCGACCGAGGGGATGTACTCGCGCGGGATGCGACCACCGGTGACCTTGTTGACGAACTCGTAGCCGCCCTCGCCCTCGGCGTACCGGCGCGGCTCGATCGCGATCTGCACCTTGGCGAACTGGCCCGAACCACCGGTCTGCTTCTTGTGCGTGTAGTCGACGCGCTCGACGACCTTGGTGATCGTCTCGCGGTAGGCGACCTGCGGCTTGCCGACGTTGGCCTCGACCTTGAACTCGCGGCGCATGCGGTCGACCAGCACCTCGAGGTGCAGCTCGCCCATGCCGGCGATGATCGTCTGGCCGGTCTCCTCGTCGGTGCGGACCTGGAAGGTCGGGTCCTCCTCGGCGAGGCGCTGGATCGCGGTGCCGAGCTTGCTCCTGGTCGCCCTTGGTCTTCGGCTCGATGGCGACGTGGATGACCGGGGCCGGGAAGGTCATCGACTCGAGGACGACCGGGTTCTCGGCGTCGCAGAGCGTCTCGCCGGTCGTGGTGTCCTTCAGGCCCATGACGGCGACGATGTCGCCGGCGCCCACCGACTCGATCTCCTCACGCTTGTTCGCGTGCATCCGGTAGATCTTGCCGATGCGCTCCTTGCGGCCCTTGACGCGAGTTGAGCACCGCGGTGCCGGTCTCGAGGCGCGCCGGAGTAGACGCGGATGTAGGTGAGCTTGCCGAGGTGCGGGTCGGTCATGATCTTGAACGCGAGCGCGGCGAACGGCTCGTCGTTGCTCGGCTTGCGCGGGATCATCGTGTCCTCGTCGCCGACCTTGTGGCCCTCGATCGGCCTCGACGTCGAGCGGCGAGGGCAGGTAGGCGACGACGGCGTCGAGCATGGGCTGGACGCCCTTGTTCTTGAACGCCGAGCCGGTGAGCACCGGGGTGAGCTTGCCCGCGAGGGTCGCGCGACGGATCGCGGCGTTGATGCTCCTCGACCGTGAGGCTCCTCGCCCTCGAGGTACTTCTCCATCATCGCGTCGTCGGCCTCGGCGATCGTCTCGAGGAGACGGTCGCGCCACTCGCGCGCAGCCTCCTCGTGCGATGCCGGGATGTCCTCGACCGCGTAGTCCTCGCCCTTGGCGCCTCTTCGGGCCAGATGAGCGCCTTCATGCGGACCAGGTCGACGACGCCGTGGAAGTCGGCCTCGGCGCCGATCGGGATCTGCAGCACGAGCGGGGTGGCGTGCAGGCGCGTCGACGATCATCTCGACGCAGCGGTGGAAGTCCGCGCCGATGCGGTCGAGCTTGTTCACGAAGCAGATGCGCGGCACGTTGTAGCGGTCGGCCTGGCGCCAGACGGTCTCGGACTGCGGCTCGACGCCGGCGACACCGTCGAAGACGGCGACGGCGCCGTCGAGGACGCGCAGCGAGCGCTCGACCTCGACGGTGAAGTCGACGTGGCCCGGCGTGTCGATGATGTTGATCGTGTGGTCGTCCCAGGCGCAGGTCGTCGCGGCGGACGTGATCGTGATGCCGCGCTCCTGCTCCTGCTCCATCCAGTCCATCGTGGCTGCGCCGTCGTGGACCTCACCGATCTTGTAGTTGATACCGGTGTAGAACAGGATCCGCTCGGTGGTCGTGGTCTTGCCCGCGTCGATGTGCGCCATGATCCCGATGTTGCGGACCTTGGCGAGGTCGAGGGCGGTGTCGGTCGACACGGTGAGGGCTCCGAATCCGAAGTTGTCTGTGGGTCTGGGTGCTGCTCGGGACGAGCGGCGGGTCTACCAGCGGTAGTGCGCGAAGGCCTTGTTCGACTCGGCCATCTTGTGCATGTCCTCGCGGCGCTTGACGCTCGCACCGAGGCCGTTGCTGGCGTCGAGCAGCTCGTTCATGAGGCGCTCGGTCATGGTCTTCTCGCGACGCTGGCGCGAGAAGGTGATCAGCCAGCGCAGCGCCAGCGTGGTGCTGCGGCCGGGGCGGACCTCGACGGGGACCTGGTAGGTCGCACCGCCGACGCGGCGGCTGCGGACCTCGAGGGTCGGCTTGACGTTGTCCATCGCGCGCTTGAGCGTGACGACGGGGTCGGTGCCGGTCTTCTCGCGGCAGCCCTCGAGCGCGCCGTAGACGATGCGCTCAGCGGTGGACTTCTTGCCGTCGAGCAGCACCTTGTTGATCAGCTGCGTGACGAGCGGCGAGCCGTAGACCGGGTCGACGACGATCGGACGCTTCGGAGCGGGGCCCTTGCGAGGCATCAGCTCTTCTCCTTCTTCGCGCCGTAGCGGCTGCGAGCCTGCTTGCGGTTCTTGACGCCCTGGGTGTCGAGCGCGCCGCGGATGATCTTGTAGCGGACACCGGGGAGGTCCTTCACACGACCACCGCGGACGAGCACGATCGAGTGCTCCTGCAGGTTGTGACCGACACCGGGGATGTACGCGGTGACCTCGATGCCGCTGGTGAGGCGGACACGAGCGACCTTGCGAAGCGCCGAGTTCGGCTTCTTCGGGGTCGTCGTGTAGACGCGCGTGCAGACGCCCCGGCGCTGGGGGCTTCCCTTGAGCGCCGGGGTCTTGTTCTTCGAGACCTTGTCCTGCCGGCCCTTGCGGACCAGCTGCTGGATCGTGGGCACTGCGTCTCCGTCGTGTTCGCTGACGTTTCTCGGTCGTCCCGTGCGGTTCTCTGGTGCCTGGTGCACCGACCCCCGCGCTCGGGCGTGTCGCTCTGTGCCCTTGCGGGCAGCGACGCAGTCTCCCGATATGGAGGTCAGCCGTGCGACGTGGCCACGAAGTCGGGCCGCGCACGCGCGCAGGCACCCGGGACACGCCCAGGCACAGGGAGAGAGACTACCCAGGCACGGAGGCTGGGGTCAAAACGCGGGACCCCGGAGGGACCCTCGCCCGGCGTGTCCCTGCTCACGCCGTACTCAACGGACGTTTCCGTCCGGCTATCGGTTGATCAGCCAGATGTCGTCGTTGTGGTGATCGACGCGGTCGCGATGAGCAGGATGAAGCCGAGGATTCCGGCGATGCACAGGCCGATGTTGATCCAGGACGCGATCTTGGCCCCCTTGACGAGGCCGTCGCCGGTCACCCATCCGCCTGAGGCGTCGATCTCGCGCTGCGCGGAGTTCGCCAGGAACAGCGCCACGACCGCCGGGATCAACGGGCAGACGAGGAACGAGCAGATCGCCAGCACGAGGGCCACCACGGCGTTGGACGAGGTCCGCGGCATCGGGTTGGGCGCCGGCACCGGAGCAGCCCCGTAGCCGGGCGGAGGGGGCGGGGGCGGGTACTGGTCGGACATGGGACCACCCAACCACGCGGGGTCCCGTGGGGAGGCGTGGAAACGCCGAGAGGGGCGCCCCGCTCGCGCGGGACGCCCCTCTCGGGCCGTTCAGTGGCCGTGGATCAGCCCGTATCGCCTCGCTGCGCTCGGCGAACAGGGCTTGGCTCGGAGAGAGCACTCACGCCTCGTTCCTCGGCGTGCGCTCTCTCCTCACCTTCACCCCGTATAGCCGCCGAAGTCGTACTCCTCGAGCGGGATGGCCTGGCCGGAGCCGGTGCCGAACGAGCCGTAGTCGAGGTCGTCGTACGCCGAGAGCGACGCGTACATCGCCGACTTGGCCTCCTCGGTGGGCTCGACCCGGACGTTGCGGTAGCGCGGGAGACCCGTGCCCGCCGGGATGAGCTTGCCCAGGATGACGTTCTCCTTGAGGCCGAGCAGCGGGTCGGACTTCGCGTGGATCGCGGCGTCCGTGAGCACGCGGGTGGTCTCCTGGAAGGAGGCCGCCGAGAGCCACGACTCGGTCGCGAGCGAGGCCTTGGTGATACCCATCAGCTCGGGACGGGCCGCCGCCGGCGTACCGCCCTCGGCCACGACGCGACGGTTGTCCGCCTCGAACAGGCCACGCTCGACGAGCTCGCCGGGGAGGAACTCCGTGGAGCCGCCCTCGATGATCGTCACGCGCTTGAGCATCTGACGGACGATGACCTCGATGTGCTTGTCGTGGATCGACACGCCCTGGCTGCGGTAGACGTCCTGGACCTCCGCGACGAGGTGCAGCTGCACCGCACGCTGGCCGAGGATGCGCAGCACCTGCTTCGGGTCGACCGCGCCCTGGATGAGCTTCTGGCCCACCTCGACGTGGTCGCCGTCGCCGACGAGCAGACGCGACCGCTTGGACACCGGGTAGGCGAGCTCCTCGGAGCCGTCGTCCGGGACCACGACGACCTTGCGCGTCTTGTCCGTGTCGTCGATGCGCACGCGGCCCGAGGCCTCGCTGATCGGGGCGACACCCTTGGGGGTGCGGGCCTCGAACAGCTCGACCACGCGCGGGAGGCCGTGGGTGATGTCCTCACCCGCGACACCGCCCGTGTGGAAGGTACGCATCGTCAGCTGGGTGCCGGGCTCGCCGATGGACTGCGCGGCGACGATGCCGATGGCCTCGCCGACGTCCACGAGCTTGCCGGTGGCCAGCGAACGGCCGTAGCAGGTCGCGCACGTGCCGACCTTGCTCTCGCAGGTGAGGACCGAGCGGGTCTTCACCTCCGTGATCCCGGTGGCGACGATGTCGTCGATCACCAGCAGGCCGAGCTCGGTGCCGCGGGCGACGACGAGAGTGCCGTCGACCACGATGTCCTCGGACAGCACGCGCGACGCCGCAGTCGACTCGACCTCGTCGTGGCGACGGACCGTGCCGTCGGACAGCGTGACGCCGATCGTCGTGGCGAGGCCTCGGTCGGTGCCGCAGTCGACCTCGCGGATGATGACGTCCTGCGACACGTCGACGAGGCGACGGGTCAGGTAGCCGGAGTCGGCCGTACGCAGAGCGGTGTCGGCCAGACCCTTACGGGCACCGTGCGTCGAGATGAAGTACTCGAGCACCGACAGACCCTCGCGGAAGTTCGACTTGATCGGCCGCGGGATGATCTCGCCCTTGGGGTTGGCCACCAGACCGCGCATACCGGCGATCTGACGAACCTGCATCCAGTTACCACGGGCGCCGGAGTTCACCATCATGAACACCGGGTTGTGCTTCGGGAAGTGCTCCTTCATCGCGTCCGCGACCTCGTCGGTGGCGCGCGTCCAGATCTCGATGAGCTCCTGACGACGCTCGGAGTCGGTGATCAGGCCGCGCTCGAACTGGGTCTGCACCTTCTCCGCACGGGTCTCGGCCTCGACCAGGATCTCGGCCTTCTTCGGGGGCGTGACGACGTCCTCGATCGAGATCGTGACGCCCGAGCGGGTGGCCCAGCGGAAGCCGGCCTCCTTGAGCGCGTCCAGCGTCGCAGCGACCTGCACCTTGGGGTAGCGCTCGGCGAGGTCGTTGACGATGCCGCCGAGGACCTTCTTGTCGACCTCGGTGTTCACGTACGGGTAGTCGACGGGGAGCGTCTCGTTGAAGAGCGCACGGCCGAGGGTGGTCTCGAGGATGACGGAGTCACCCTCCTCCCACGCCTCCGGCGCGTCCCAGCCGAGCGGCGGGACGATGCCGGTGAAGCGGATCTTCACCTGGCTCGCGAGCTTGATCTCCCGGGAGTCGAAGGCCATGTAGGCCTCGGACACCGACGAGAACGCGCGGCCCTCGCCCTCGAGACCGGGGTGGTCCGAGGTGAGGAAGTTGATGCCCAGCACCATGTCCTGCGACGGCGACGTGATCGGACGACCGTGCGCCGGCGACAGGATGTTGTTGCTCGACAGCATGAGGATGCGGGCCTCGGCCTGCGCCTCCGCCGACAGCGGGAGGTGGACGGCCATCTGGTCGCCGTCGAAGTCCGCGTTGAACGCGGCGCAGACGAGCGGGTGGATCTGGATGGCCTTGCCCTCGATCAGCTGGGGCTCGAACGCCTGGATGCCGAGACGGTGCAGCGTGGGCGCGCGGTTCAGAAGAACCGGGTGCTCCGCGATGACCTCCTCGAGCACGTCCCAGACGACCGCGCGCGAACGCTCGACCATGCGCTTGGCGGACTTGATGTTCTGCGCGTGGTTGAGGTCGACGAGGCGCTTCATGACGAACGGCTTGAACAGCTCGAGCGCCATCTGCTTCGGCAGGCCGCACTGGTGCAGCTTGAGCTGCGGGCCGACGACGATGACCGAACGGCCGGAGTAGTCGACGCGCTTGCCGAGCAGGTTCTGGCGGAAGCGGCCCTGCTTGCCCTTGAGCATGTCGGACAGCGACTTGAGCGGACGGTTGCCGGGGCCCGTGACCGGGCGACCACGACGGCCGTTGTCGAACAGCGCGTCGACGGCCTCCTGCAGCATGCGCTTCTCGTTGTTCACGATGATCTCGGGCGCACCGAGGTCGAGAAGGCGCTTGAGGCGGTTGTTGCGGTTGATCACGCGGCGGTACAGGTCGTTGAGGTCGGACGTCGCGAAACGACCGCCGTCGAGCTGGACCATCGGACGCAGGTCCGGCGGGATGACCGGCACGCAGTCGAGCACCATGCCCATGGGCGAGTTGCTCGTCTGCAGGAACGCGGTGACGACCTTGAGACGCTTGAGGGCACGCGTCTTGCGCTGGCCCTTGCCCGTCGCCACGATCTCGCGCAGCTTCTCGGACTCGGCCTCGAGGTCGAAGGTCTCCAGGCGACGCTGGATCGCCGCGGCGCCCATGCCACCGTTGAAGTAGCGGCCGTAGCGGTCGCGCATCTCGCGGTAGAGCATCTCGTCGCCCTCGAGGTCCTGGACCTTCAGGCTCTTGAACCGGTCGAAGACGCGCTCGAGGCGGTCGATCTCGGCGTCGGCGCGACGGCGGATCTGCGCCATCTCGCGCTCGGCCGACTCCTTGACCTTGCGACGCTCGTCGCTCTTGGCACCCTCGGCCTCGAGCTCGGCGAGGTCGGCCTCGAGCTTCGACGGCACGCTTGTTGACCTCGTCGTCGCGACGCTGGGCGACCTGCTTCTTCTCGACGTCGATCTTGCTCTCGAGCGACGGGAGGTCCAGCGTGCGCTGGTCCACGTCGACCGAGGTGATCATGTACGCCGCGAAGTAGATGACCTTCTCGAGGTCCTTCGGGGCGAGGTCGAGCAGGTAGCCGAGACGGCTCGGCACGCCCTTGAAGTACCAGATGTGCGTGACGGGCGCGGCCAGCTCGATGTGGCCCATCCGCTCACGACGCACCTTGGCGCGAGTGACCTCGACGCCGCAGCGCTCGCAGATGATGCCCTTGAAGCGGACGCGCTTGTACTTGCCGCAGTAGCACTCCCAGTCGCGGGTGGGCCCGAAGATCTTCTCGCAGAACAGGCCGTCCTTCTCGGGCTTGAGCGTGCGGTAGTTGATCGTCTCGGGCTTCTTCACCTCGCCGTGCGACCAGGTACGGATGTCGTCGGCCGTGGCCAGGCCGATGCGGAGCTCGTCGAAGAAGTTGACGTCGAGCACGTGTTATGTCCTCACTCGTGGTTCGGTCTCGTCTGGTGTCCGAGGGCGCGGCGGCCGGCTGATAGCCGGCCGCCGCAGCGGCTCAGACCTCTTCGACGCTGGACGGCTCACGCCGCGACAGGTCGATACCGAGCTCCTCGGCGGCGCGGTACACGTCGTCCTCGGTGTCTCGCATCTCGATGGTCATGCCGTCGCCCGAGAGCACCTCGACGTTGAGGCAGAGCGACTGCATCTCCTTGACGAGCACCTTGAAGGACTCCGGGATACCCGGCTCCGGGATGTTCTCGCCCTTGACGATGGCCTCGTAGACCTTCACGCGACCGAGCACGTCGTCGGACTTGATGGTGAGCAGCTCCTGCAGGGCGTAGGCGGCGCCGTACGCCTCCAGTGCCCAGACCTCCATCTCGCCGAACCGCTGGCCGCCGAACTGGGCCTTACCGCCCAGCGGCTGCTGCGTGATCATCGAGTAGGGGCCGGTCGAACGAGCGTGGATCTTGTCGTCGACCAGGTGGAGCAGCTTCAGGATGTAGATGTAGCCGACCGAGACCGGCTCGGGGAACGGCTCGCCGGAGCGGCCGTCGATGAGCCGGGCCTTGCCGTCGCCGCCGACGAGGCGGACGCCGTCCGGCGTCGGGATCGTCGAGGCGAGCAGGCCGGTGATCTCCTCCTCGCGGGCACCGTCGAACACCGGGGTGGCGACGTTGGTGCCGGGCTCGGCCGCGAACGCGCCCTTGGGCAGGTGCGCGCTCCAGTCGGGGTTGCCCTCGACCTCCCAGCCCGTCTTGGCGACCCAGCCGAGGTGGGTCTCCAGGACCTGGCCGACGTTCATGCGGCCGGGGACGCCGAGCGGGTTGAGCACGATGTCGACGGGCGTGCCGTCCTCGAGGAACGGCATGTCCTCGACGGGCAGGATCTTGGAGATGACGCCCTTGTTGCCGTGACGGCCGGCGAGCTTGTCGCCGTTGGTGATCTTGCGCTTCTGGGCGATGTAGACGCGGACCAGGCGGTTGACGCCCGGCGGCAGCTCGTCGCCCTCCTCGCGGTCGAACACCCGGACGCCGATGACCTTGCCGGACTCGCCGTGCGGCACCTTGAGCGAGGTGTCGCGCACCTCGCGCGCCTTCTCGCCGAAGATCGCGCGCAGCAGGCGCTCCTCGGGGGTGAGCTCGGTCTCGCCCTTGGGCGTGACCTTGCCGACGAGGATGTCACCGGTGACGACGTCGGCGCCGATGCGGATGATGCCGCGCTCGTCGAGGTCGGCGAGCACGTCCTCGGAGACGTTCGGGATGTCCCGGGTGATCTCCTCGGGCCCGAGCTTGGTGTCGCGGGCGTCGACCTCGTGCTCCTCGATGTGGATCGAGGAGAGGACGTCGTCCTGCACCAGGCGCTGGCTGAGGATGATCGCGTCCTCGTAGTTGTGGCCCTCCCACGGCATGAACGCGACGAGGAGGTTGCGGCCCAGGGCCATCTCGCCGTTGTCCGTGCAGGGGCCGTCGGCGAGGACCTGACCGGCCTCGACGCGCTGGCCCTCGTCCACGATCGGACGCTGGTTGAAGCACGTGCCCTGGTTGGAGCGGCGGAACTTCTGGACGCGGTAGGTGCGGTACTCGCCGTCGTCCTGCGCGACCGTGATCGCGTCGGCCGACAGCTCGGTGACGACGCCGGCCTCCTCGGCGATGATGACGTCGCCGGCGTCGGTCGCCGCGCGGTACTCCATGCCGGTGCCGACGAGCGGGGCCTCGGAGCGGAGCAGCGGGACGGACTGACGCTGCATGTTCGAGCCCATGAGGGCGCGGTTGGCGTCGTCGTGCTCGAGGAACGGGATCATCGCCGTCGCGACCGACACCATCTGGCGCGGCGAGACGTCCATGTAGTCGACGTTCGCGCCCGGGATGTAGTCGACCTCGCCGCCCTTGGTGCGGACCAGGACGCGCGGCTCGGCGAAGGTGCCGTCCTCCAGCAGCGGGGAGTTGGCCTGCGCGATGACGTGCAGGTCCTCCTCGTCAGCGGTGAGGTAGTCGATCTCGTCGGTGACGCGGTCGCCGTCGACCTTGCGGTACGGGGTCTCGACGAAGCCGAAGGCGTTGATCCGGGCGAACGAGGACAGCGAGCCGATGAGACCGATGTTCGGACCCTCGGGGGTCTCGATCGGGCACATGCGGCCGTAGTGCGACGGGTGGACGTCGCGGACCTCGAAGCCGGCACGCTCACGCGACAGACCGCCCGGGCCCAGCGCCGACAGGCGGCGCTTGTGGGTCAGGCCCGCGAGCGGGTTGGTCTGGTCCATGAACTGCGACAGCTGGCTGGTGCCGAAGAACTCCTTGATGGAGGCGACGACCGGCCGGATGTTGATGAGCGTCTGCGGCGTGATCGCCTCGACGTCCTGGGTGGTCATGCGCTCGCGCACGACGCGCTCCATCCGGGACAGACCCGTGCGGATCTGGTTCTGGATGAGCTCGCCGACCGAGCGGAGACGACGGTTGCCGAAGTGGTCGATGTCGTCGGTCTCGAGACGCACCGTGCCGCCGTCGGCGGCCGGGAAGTCGTCCAGGCCGGCGTGCAGGCGGACCAGGTACTCGATCGTGTTGACGATGTCGTCGATCGTGATGGTGCTCTGGGTCAGCGGGAGCGCCGTACCGAGCTTCTTGTTGATCTTGTACCGGCCGACCTTGGCGAGGTCGTAGCGCTTGGGGTTGAAGTAGAAGTTGTCGAGCAGCGCCTGGCCGGCCTCCGTGGTCGGCGGCTCGCCCGGGCGCAGCTTGCGGTAGATGTCCATGAGGGCCTCGTCCTGGTCGACGATGCCGTCCTTCTCGATCGTGGCGACCATCGACTCGTACTGGCCGAAGCGCTCGGTGATCTCGGCGACGCTCATGCCGAGGGCCTTGAGCAGGACCGAGACCGGCTGCTTGCGCTTGCGGTCGACGCGGACGCCGACCATGTCCTTCTTGTCGACCTCGAACTCGAGCCACGCACCGCGCGACGGGATGATCTTGGCGACGTAGACGTCCTTGTCGGAGGTCTTGTCAGGGGTGCGCTCGAAGTACACGCCGGGCGAACGGACGAGCTGCGACACGACGACGCGCTCGGTGCCGTTGATGATGAACGTGCCCTTGTTGGTCATGAGCGGGAAGTCGCCCATGAAGACCGTCTGCGACTTGATCTCGCCGGTCTCGTTGTTCATGAACTCGGCCGTGACGAACAGCGGCGCCGCGTAGGTGAAGTCCTTGTCGCGGCACTGCTCGACCGTGTACTTCGGGGGCTCGAAGCGGTGGTCGCGGAACGACAGCGACATGGAGCCGCTGAAGTCCTCGATCGGGGAGATCTCCTCGAAGATGTCCTCGAGGCCCGAGCTGGCCGGCACATCGGTGCGACCGGACTCGAGGGCGATGGAGACGCGGTCCTGCCACTTCTGGTTGCCGAGCAACCAGTCGAAGGACTCGGTCTGGAGGGCGAGGAGGTCGGGGACCTCAAGAGGCTCCCTGATCTTCGCGAACGAGACGCGGTGGGGGCCGGGGGCGGGCGTGGACACTACAGACTTGCGCGAGGCTGCCAAGAGGCATCCTTTCCGAGGCTTCGCGGACCTACGAGCGCGCACGCCGATCACGCCGTGTCCAGCGGACACGGCAGGGAAAGGACAGCGCAAAGCGGCAGCATACCCACGAGGGCGTGCTGCTGTCGAGTCCCGGTCGTCGGCCTCCGCGGGACATCGTCTCGTCCCGGAGCCCTGCCCTCCGCTCGACAGCGGGCGGTAGGCGGCTCGCACGGGGCGGACCTCGTCCCACGGGCGTTCCGCCCGGGGGTCTAGCGCGGTCCGATGGTGACCGCACTGAGGGTGGGGAGTCAAGCACCCCGCCCACATGTGGACGAGTTGGTGCCCTGTTCGTGACCCGAATCCCACCGATATCCGGACAAGAGACCGCCTCACAGCGCTCTGGCGTCCGGTTGGCCTCCGAGAGGCCGGCAGTGGTGCTCAGTTCCCAACCGCGGCAGCCGTCCGGGCATTCCGAGCCCGGCCGGCGCCGGCCCGCGGGCCCGCTGTGAGACAGCGAACGGGCGGCACCCCAGCTGGGGTACCGCCCGTTCGTGCAGTGCGGTGGAGCAGGTCGTGCGGTTCTGGCGTGAGCCGGAACTACTTGACGGTGACCTTGGCGCCGGCGGCCTCGAGGGCCTCCTTGGCCTTGTCCGCGTCGTCCTTCTTGACCTTCTCCAGGACCGGCTTCGGCGCGGCCTCGACGAGGTCCTTGGCCTCCTTGAGGCCCAGGTTCGTGAGGGTGCGCACCTCCTTGATGACCTGGATCTTCTTGTCGCCGGCGTCCTCGAGGATGACGTCGAACTCGTCCTGGACCTCGGCCTCCTCGGCGGCAGCGCCACCGCCGGCGCCCGGCGCGGCGGCCATGGCGACGGGAGCGGCCGCGGTGACCTCGAAGGTCTCCTCGAACTGCTTCACGAACTCGGAGAGCTCGATGAGGGTCATCTCCTTGAAAGCCTCAAGGAGCTCGTCGGTGCTGAGCTTCGCCATGATCGGCGTTCCTTCCTGGTTGCTGTGCGTGCGGCCGGTGCCGACGTACGTCTCGGGTGGAGTGGGCGTCAGCCCTCGGTGGTCTCGTCGGCCTCGGCCGCAGCCTCGGCAACGACCTCGTCAGCGGCGTCGGCGGGAGCCTCGGCAGCCTCAGCGGTCTCGACGACGGCGTCCTCGACGACCTCGGCGGCGTCCGCGGCGTCAGCAGCGGGCTCCTCCTCGGCAGCAGGGGCAGCCTCGGCAGCAGGAGCGGCTGCAGCAGCAGCGCCCGCACCACCGATGACCGAGGGGTCGGCCTCGGCCTTGACACGCAGGGCCTCGATCGTGCGAGCGGCCTGCGCGAGCGGGGCCTGGAAGAGCGCGGCTGCCTGCGACAGCGACGCCTTCATGGCACCCGCGAGCTTCGCGAGGAGAACCTCGCGCGACTCGAGATCCGCGAGCTTGGAGATCTCGGCGGCGGACAGCGTCTTGCCGTCCATGTAGCCGCCCTTGATCACCAGGAGCGGGTTTGCCTTGGCGAAGTCACGCAGACCCTTGGCGGCCTCGACCGGGTCGCCCTTGACGAACGCGAGTGCGGAGGGGCCGGCGAGCAGGTCGTCGAGACCCTCGACGCCCGCCTCCTTCGCAGCGATCTTGGTCAGCGTGTTCTTCACCACGGCGTAGCTGGTGGTCTCACCCAGCGAACGGCGCAGGGTCTTCATCTGCGCCACGGTGAGTCCGCGGTACTCGGTCAGCACGGTTGCGGTCGAGGTGCGGAAGTTCTCCGCGATCGCCGCGACGTCGGCTGCCTTGTCGGGCCGCGCCATGGTTCTCCTTCCAGTGGTACCGCCGAGAAGTGCCCGTACATGACAAAAGCCCCGCGCAGGATGCACGGGGCGGCGCCCACCTTCGCGGTGGAGCGTCGTACGGGCACCTGCGCTGGCCCTCCGCATGCGGCGGAAGCTTCGGTCGGACCCCTTGCGGGCTCCGACGACCGGCGGTCTTCGGCGTGATGAGAGTACGTGCTCGGGGCCCGCGGACAAAATCCGTGGACCCCGAGGACGGACGTTCGGGGTGTTCGGGTCGATCAGGGTCGTGCAGGCGGTGCGGGCTGGCTCGGCGTCAGGCCGAGCCCTCCTCGGACGACATGAGGTTGCGCGTGCGGTTCGGGTCGACGGGGACGCCGGGGCCCATGGTCGTGGTGACCGTGGCCTTCTTGAGGTAACGGCCCTTGGCGGCGGACGGCTTGAGACGCAGCACCTCGTCGAGGGCGGCGGCGTAGTTCTCGACGAGCTGCTCGTCGGTGAAGGACGCCTTGCCGATCACGAAGTGCAGGTTCGAGTGCTTGTCGACGCGGAACTCGATCTTGCCGCCCTTGATCTCGGTGACGGCCTTCGCGACGTCCATCGTGACCGTGCCGGTCTTCGGGTTGGGCATGAGGCCGCGCGGGCCCAGCACCTTGCCGAGACGGCCGACCTTGCCCATGAGGTCGGGGGTCGCGACGGCGGCGTCGAAGTCGGTCCAGCCCGCGGCGACCTTGTCGATCAGCTCGTCGCCACCGACGACGTCGGCGCCGGCGGCGCGCGCCTCCTCCGCCTTCTCACCGTTGGCGAAGACCAGGACCCGAGCGGTCTTGCCGGTGCCGTGCGGGAGGTTGACGGTGCCGCGGACCATCTGGTCGGCCTTGCGCGGGTCGACGCCCAGGCGGAAGGCGACCTCGACGGTGGCGTCGAACTTCGCGGGGTTCGTCTCGCGTGCGAGGCGGACGGCGTCCAGCGGCGCGTAGAGGGCGTCGCGGTCGATCTTCTCCGCGCCTGCGTTGTAGGCCTTGCTGCGCTTCATTGCTGCTCCTCAGGGAGTCGAGTGAGTCGTGGTCGGACGGGCCGCGCTCGGCCCTGCCACGTCGTGCTGGTCGTGCGGGTGCTGCCGGGGGCCGAAGGGCCCTGCGACGGCGGTGACGCGGTGCGTCAGTCGGTGACGGTCACGCCCATCGAGCGGGCGGTGCCCTCGATGATCGACATCGCGTTCTCGACGTCGTTGGCGTTGAGGTCGGCCATCTTGGTCTCGGCGATCTCGCGGACCTGCGCCTTGGTGATCGAGGCGACCTTGGTGGTCTTCGGGTTCGCCGCGCCCTTGTCGACGCCCGCGGCCTTGAGGATCAGGCGGGCAGCCGGCGGGGTCTTGAGCACGAACGTGAACGAGCGGTCCTCGTACACCGTGATCTCGACGGGGATGACCTGACCGCGCTGCGACTCGGTCGCGGCGTTGTAGGCCTTGCAGAACTCCATGATGTTGACGCCGTGCTGACCCAGCGCCGGACCGACCGGGGGCGCGGGGTTGGCGGCGCCGGCCTGGATCTGGAGCTTGATCAGGCCGGAGACCTTCTTCTTCGGGGGCATGCGTTCGGGTCCTTGCTCGTGATGGGTGCGGACGGCCTGGGCGGGCCGGACGCCTAGTTCTTCTGGATCTGGTTGAAACCGAGCTCGACCGGAGTCTCGCGGCCGAAGATCTCCACCAGTCCGGTGACCTTCTGGGCGTCCACGTTGATCTCGGAGACCGTGGCGTGGAGCGTCGCGAAGGGACCGTCGATGACGGTGACCGAGTCGCCGACCGAGAAGTCGACGGTGATCACCTCGCCGGCCGCGGCGGCGGCCGGGGAGCCGGGCTTCTTCTCCGGGACCGGGGCGAGGATGTTGACGACCTCGTCCAGGCTGAGCGGCGCGGGCTGGTGCCCGTGGCCGACGAAGCCGGTGACGCCCGGCGTGTGCCGGACCGTGCCCCAGGAGGCGTCCGTGAGGTCCATGCGGACGAGGACGTAACCCGGGAACTTGTTGCGACGCACCAGCTTGCGCTGGCCGTTCTTGATCTCGGTGACCTCCTCCATGGGGACCTCGCACTGGAAGATGAGGTCCTCCATGTTCAGGGAGGTGATGCGGCTCTCGAGGTTGGTCTTGACCTTGTTCTCGTAGCCGGCGTAGCTGTGGATGACGTACCAGTCGCCCAGCTCGGTGCGCATCCGCTCGCGGAAGGCCTCGACGGGGTCGGTGTCGTCGTCGACGTCGGACACCTCGACCTCGGCGGCCGCAGCCGGCTCGGCGGGGGCCTCGGGCTCGTCGGCCTCGTCGACCTCGGGGGCCTCGTCGACCTCGGGGACCTCGTCGGCGACGACGGCGTCGGGCTCGTCGACCTCGTCGTCCGCCTCGTCCATGACGTCGTCGGCCGGGGCCGGGGTGACGTCCGCGGGGACGACGTCGCTGAAGGTCGCGGCGGGCGCGTCAGCGGCGTCCTCGACGTCGACGCTGCCGCCGTCCACGAGCGCAGGCTCGTCAGGCAGGGCGTCGTACGTGGGCTCGGACACGGTGCTCCTCGTGCTGGTCTGGTGTGGTGCTCGGGGTGCCGGGTGGCTCTAGGAGCCGAAGACCTTGAGGACCAGCTGGCCGAAGCCGTAGTCCAGGATCCCGACGATCGTGGCGATGATCGTGACGAAGACGATCACGACCCACGTGTAGGTGATGAGCTCCTTGCGCGTGGGCCAGATGACCTTGCGGAGCTCGGCCACCACCTGGCGGTAGAACAGCGCGAGCCGTGCCCCGAAACCGGGACGGTCCTCGGAGCCGCCCGTGGGGCGCTCGGCGACGGTGTCGCTCACGCGGTCCTCGCTCGCGTCGTGGGCCGCTGGGCCCGAGATCCGGCCCGACCGGGTGGTCGGTCCGTGGTGCTGCCCGCCGTGAGGCGGGGTGGTGCGCCGGCCAGGAGGCCGGGTGGAGCAGGGCCGGAGGGACTTGAACCCCCAACCGCCGGTTTTGGAGACCGGTGCTCTACCAATTGAGCTACGACCCTCGAAGACGCTCCCTGAGCACGAGCGCATACCGGGTCAAGGCATGCTTGCGCAGGGGTGGACGTCCACCAGGAGGTCCGAGCATACGGGACGCGGAGGCAGCGACCCAAACCGCCTGCGACCGCCCCGCCCCCCGGCCGCGGGGTACCGGGTCGGCCTATCGCGGCGGGTTGCGGAAGGATGGGGCGCATGACCTCCCAGCAGCGGATCTCGCACCGCATCGGCTCCATCGCGGAGTCGGCCACGCTCGCCGTGGACGCCAAGGCCAAGGCCCTCAAGGCCGCCGGGCGCCCGGTCATCGGCTTCGGCGCGGGCGAGCCGGACTTCCCGACCCCCGACTACATCGTCGCCGCGGCCATCGAGGCCTGCCGCGACCCGAAGTGGCACCGGTACACCCCGGCCGGCGGCCTCCCGGAGCTCAAGGAGGCGATCGCGGTCAAGACGCTGCGCGACTCCGGCTACCAGGTGAGCGCCAGCCAGGTCCTCGTGACCAACGGCGGCAAGCAGGCGCTCTACAACGCCTTCGCGGCCCTGCTCGACCCGGGCGACGAGGCGCTGCTGCCCGCGCCGTACTGGACGACCTACCCCGAGTCGATCCGCCTCGCCGGCGGCGTCCCGGTCGAGATCCTGACCGACGAGACGTCGGGCTACCGGGTCACGATCGAGCAGCTCGAGGCCGCGCTCACCCCGCGCACCAAGCTGCTGGTGTTCGTCTCGCCGTCCAACCCGACCGGCGCGGTCTACTCCCCCGCCGAGGTCGAGGCGATCGGCCGTTGGGCCGTCTCGAAGGGCATCTGGGTCGTCACCGACGAGATCTACGAGCACCTGGTCTACGGCGACGCCGAGTTCGCCTCGATGCCCACGCTCGTGCCCGAGCTCGCCGACCGCTGCGTGGTCGTGAACGGCGTGGCCAAGACCTACGCCATGACCGGCTGGCGCGTGGGCTGGATCGTCGGCCCCCAGGACGTCGTGAAGGCGGCCACCAACCTGCAGTCGCACGCCACGTCGAACGTCGCCAACGTGTCGCAGGTGGCCGCTCTGGCCGCCGTCTCCGGCGACCTCACCGCCGTGGCCGAGATGCGTACCGCGTTCGACCGCCGCCGCCAGGCCATCGCCGCCATCCTCGACGCCGTCGACGGCGTCACCTGCCCGCTGCCCGAGGGTGCGTTCTACGTCTACCCGTCGGTCAAGGGGGTCCTCGGTCGGACGATCCGCGGCCGGGTCGCCGACTCCTCGGCCGAGCTCGCCGCGATCATCCTCGACGAGGCCGAGGTGGCGGTCGTGCCGGGCGAGGCGTTCGGCACGCCCGGCTACCTCCGTCTGTCGTACGCCCTCGGCGACGACGACCTGCGCGAGGGCGCGACCCGCATCGCGAACCTCCTCGGCGAGGTGCAGTAGCAGCACGACGTTCGACGAAGGCCCCCGACCGCGTGGTCGGGGGCCTTCGTCGTACGTGCGATCAGCCGAGGAGCTTGGCCTTGGCGGCCGCGAACTCCTCGTCCGACAGGATGCCGGCGCCCTTGAGCTCGGCGAGCTTGGTGAGCTCGGCGACGACGTCGACCGCGCCGGCCGGCGCCGCGGGGGCGGCTGCCGGAGCTGCCGCAGCGGCCTGCTGCGCGGCCTGGGCCGCGAGGGCGGCCTGCACCTGGGCGTCGATCTGCGCCTGCTGGGCGGCCGCGGCCTCCTGGGCGTGGTACTGGGCGAGCTCGGCCTCGTTGGCGGCATTCTGCTGCTGCGCCTGCGCCTTGCCCATCTGCTTGCGCTGCATCGATCCGCTCACCGCGGTGGCGGTGCCTGCGATGACGGCCGTACGGGCCATGGTCCCGACCAGGCCGGGGCGTCCTCCACGTCGCATGTCTGTCCCTCTCAGTTCTCGTCGGCCGCGAGCACGGCCTCGACGTCGGCGGCGGCGATGCGCTCGAGGGCGACCACCTGTCCGCCGTTGGCTCGGATCGCCTGGCCGACGCGGATCGCCCAGGTGTTCTCCCAGGCGAGCATCAGCACGGCGCTGTCGTTGGGCATCTCGGACACGACCGAGGTGGCGTCGTCCTCGCCGATGAGGCCCGGGATGTCGCCCTGCAGGGCGATGAGGTCCGGGATCCCGTCACCGTCGATGTCGGTGATCTCCGCGAGCGTGATCGTGCCGTCCTCGGCCTTGTGAATCATGATCGCGTCGAGCAGGCGGACGGTGCCAGCGCGCACGAGGTCGGCGATCGCCGAGGCGACCGCGCCGTTGAACGTGGGCTCGTCGAACGCGATGACCGCGACGTCGACGGGGCCGGCCGGCTTGAGTGCTGCGTCGACCATGACGCGTCTCCCCTCTGGTGGCGCCCGGGTGGACGCCGTTACGCAGGGAAACCTAGCCCGCACTCCCCGTGGGAGTCACCCGAACCCCGCAAAGTTGGTCATCCGTCCAGGGAGCAGCCCACCAGGACGGGCTCGGCCTCCAGCGAGACGCCGAACTGGTCGCGGACGCCGTCGCGCACCTCGCGGGCCAGGGCGAGGAGATCGGCGGTCGAGGCGCCGCCCCGGTTGGTCAAGGCGAGGGTGTGCTTCGTGGACAGCGTCGCGGGCCCGGCGCCGTGGCCCCGGGCGAACCCCGCCCGCTCGATCAGCCACGCGGCGCTCGTCTTCACCCGCCCGTCGGCCGTCGGCCAGCGCGGGGCGTCGTCGGGGAGCGCTGCCGCGGCATCGGCCGCGAGCAGCGGGTTGGTGAAGAACGAGCCGGCGCTCCACGAGTCGTGGTCGGCGGCGTCGAGCACCATCCCCTTGCCGCGGCGTAGGGCGAGGACGGCCTCGCGGACGTCGGCGAGCGGTGCGCGGGCGCCGATCTCGACTCCCAGGCTGCGCGCGAGCTCGGCGTACTGGATCGGGGTGCTCGTGCCGGAGAGCTTCATCTGGAACGTCACGTCGAGCACGAGGTAGCGGTCGGGCTCGGCCTTGAACCGGCTGGTGCGGTAGCCGAGGCCGAGGTCGGCGTGCATGAACGTGCGCTGCTCGCCGGTGGAGCGGTCGAGGGTGCGGACGCGGGCGAGGACGTCGCCCACCTCCTGGCCGTAGGCGCCGACGTTCTGCAGAGGGGTGGCGCCGACGGAGCCGGGGATGCCCGCGAGGCACTCGACTCCTGCCCAGCCCTCGGCCCCTGCCCGGGCCACGAAGGAGTCCCACTCCTCCCCCGCGGCGACCGTCACGTAGGCGCCGCCGCACATGTCGGAGTCGACCTGCACGCCCGTGGTCCGGACGAGGACGACGACGCCGGGGAAGCCCTCGTCGGCCACGACGAGGTTGCTGCCGCCGGCCACGACCAGGACGGGCTCGCCCGCGGCGTCGGCCGCGCGCACGGCGTCGACCAGCGTGCGCTCGTCCTCGGCCACCACCAGGCGGCGGGCGGGGCCGCCGAGGCGCAGCGTGGTGAGGTCGGCCAGGGTCGTCACGGGGACGAGCCTAGGGCGGCGGGCTGCGTGCTCAGGCCAGGCGGACGACGGCCTGGGCCTTGCCCAGCACGGTGGAGCCGTCGAAGACCGCGGTGAGGTCGACCCGGACGGTGCCGTCCTCGCGCTTGTCGGCCACGACGCCGCTGATCTCGACCGTGGCTCCGGCGTCGTCGTTCGGGACGACGACCGGCCGGGTGAAGCGGACGCCGTACTCGAGCACGGCTCCCGGGTCGCCGACCCAGTCGGTCACGACGCGGCCTGCTGTGGCCATCGTGAGCATGCCGTGGGCGATCACGTCCGGGAGGCCGACGGCCGTCGCGAACTTCTCGTTCCAGTGGATCGGGTTGAAGTCGCCCGAGGCGCCGGCGTACATCACGAGGTTGACCCGCTGGAGGCGGGCGGTGATCGAGGGCAGGGCGTCGCCCACCTCGACGTCGGACCAGGCGACGGTGGTGGCCATCAGGACTCCCCGCCGGTGCCGCGGGCGACCGTGACGGTCCACGCGGAGCAGATCGGGTCGCCGTCGACGGTCGCGATGTCCGACCGGGTCGTGAGGATGTCGTTGCCCGCGGCGACGCGGATGTTCTCGATCGTGGTGGTCGTGGTGACCTCGTCCCCGGCCCGCAGCGGGCGCGTGTACGCGAAGCGCTGCTCGCCGTGCACCACCCGGCTGTAGTCGAGGCCGAGGCCCGGGTCGAAGACCGCGGCCGCCATCGCCCGCATCGCGAGGGTGAAGGCGAAGGTCGGCGGCGCGACGAGGTCGGGGTGTCCGAGGGCCTGGGCGTGCGCGACGTCGTGGTACGCCGGGTTCATGTCGCCGATGGCGATCGCGAACTCGCGCAGCTTCTCGCGGCCCACCTGGTACGGCGGGCTCGGCGGGTAGACCTTGCCGAGGTAGTCCTGGTTGAGTGCCACGGTCACATGCCTCCGAGCTGTCCGCCGGTGACGGGGATGGTGACGCCCGAGACGAAGTCGGCGTCGCCGGACACGAGGAACGCGTGCACGTTGGCGATGTCCTCGGGAACGCCGAGACGGCCCATGGCGATGAGCATGAGCGACATCTGGCGCATCTGCTCGGGGATGCCGAGGTCGCTGGCGTCGGTCTTGGCCTGGGTCAGGCGGGTCTCGATGAAGCCGGGCGCCACGGCGTTGACGTTGATGCCGAACGGCCCGAGCTCGCGAGCGAGCGTCTTGGTCGTGGCGATGAGCGCGCCCTTGGCCGCCGTGTAGTTGTACTGGCCGGCGTTGCCCATCAGGGCCGCGACCGACGACGTGAAGACGATCTTGCGGTTGTAGGCGACCTTGCCGTCGGCGGCGATCTCGGCCTTGGCGACGTCGCGGAGGTACGGCATCGAGGCGAGCGTGGTGTGGAACGCCGTCTTCAGGTTGACGTCGAGGACGAAGTCGAAGATCTCGTCGGTCATGCCGTGGAACATCTTGTCGCGGGTGATGCCGGCGTTGTTGACGACGATGTCGAGCTTGCCGAAGCCGTCGACCGCGGCCTTGGTGAGGCCGTGGGCCTGCTCGAGCCTCGACGGTGTTCGCCACGTGCAGGAGCGCCTGGCCGCCCTCGGCCTCGATCAGGGCGACGGTCTCGGCGGCGGGCTCGGCGTCGATGTCGTTGACGACGACGGAGGCGCCGTCCCTGGCCAGGCGCAGCGCGGTTGCCCGGCCGATGCCGCGGCCCGCGCCGGTCACGATCGCGACCCGGTCGTCCAGTCGTCCCACGATGCTCCCCTTCGTCCGGGCGGCACCGCGCGGTGCCGTCGCCGCGACGCTAGCCCACCGACCCCCGCGGCGCACCGGCCCCGCCCGACCTTGGACGGGACGGCCCGGAACGTCAGGAAGGCCCGCACCCCGGTCGGGGCGGCGGGCCTTCCTGGAACGGCTGTGCGGGGCGCGAGGCCCTCCCGGCTAGCGGGTCTCCTTGTGGAGGGTGTGCTTGTTGCACTTGGGGCAGTGCTTGTTCATCTCCAGGCGATCCGGGTCGTTGCGCCGGTTCTTCTTGGTGATGTAGTTGCGGTCCTTGCACTCCTGGCAGGCCAGGGTGATCTTCGGGCGGACGTCGCTCTTGGCCACGGGAGTGCCTTTCGGGTCTGTCGAAACGTTCGTACGGTGGTAGCGGAGGCCGGACTTGAACCGGCGACACAGCGATTATGAGCCGCTTGCTCTGCCAGGCTGAGCTACTCCGCCGAGGTTCGGCCCCGCCCCCGGATGGGACGGGTCCGCTTGTTTTCCGAGCCCCCATACGGAATCGAACCGTAGACCTTCTCCTTACCATGGAGACGCTCTGCCGACTGAGCTATGGGGGCGTAGAGCCTGAGCAGCGTACCCGGTGGGCATCTGATCCTCCAAAACGAGGGCGGCCGGACGGCCGGGCAGGCCGGCCCGGGACGCGGAGGCCCTTCGGGCGGGCGAGGATGACCCCATGAGCACCTGGACCGCCGCCGACATCCCCGATCTCTCCGGCCGCCGCGCCCTCGTCACCGGGGCCAACTCCGGCATCGGGTTCGTCACCGCCCTCGAGCTCGCCCGGCACGGCGCCGGCGTGCTCCTCGGCGTCCGGGACGCCGGCCGCGGCGAGACCGCCCGCGCGCGGATCGCCGAGGCCGTGGGCGACGGCCCCGGCAGCGTGGCCGTCGTCCCCCTCGACCTGGCCGACCTGGCGTCGGTGCGCGCCGCCGCCGAGACGGTCGGCGCCGCGCCGCTCCACCTGCTGGTCAACAACGCCGGGGTCATGGCGATCCCGCGGCGCGAGACCGCCGACGGCTTCGAGATGCAGCTCGGCACCAACCACCTCGGCCACATGGCCCTCACGCTGCAGCTCCTTCCGGCCATGGCGCGGGCGGGCTCGGCGTCGGCGCCGTCCCGGGTGGTCACGGTGTCCAGCAACGCGCACAAGATGGGCCGGATCAAGCTCGACGACCTCATGGGTGCGCAGAAGTACCAGCCCTGGGTGGCCTACGGGCAGAGCAAGCTGGCCAACCTGCTCTTCACCTTCGAGCTCCAGCACCGGCTCGACGCCGCCGGTCTGCCCGTGGGGGCCTACGCCGCGCACCCCGGCTTCGCGGCCACCAACCTCCAGGGTGTGGCACCCGCCATGACGGGGAGCACGATCGGCGCCCGCCTGTCCGAGCTCGGCACCCGACTGCTCGGCCAGCCCGCCGAGATGGGCGCTCTGCCGACCCTGTACGTCGCCACCGAGCCGGGGCTGCCGCCCACGTCCTACGCCGGGCCGGACGGGTTCCTCGAGCAGCACGGGAACCCGCGCCTGGTGGGCACGACCGCGGCTGCTCGCGACCCCCGGATGGCCGAGGCGCTGTGGAGCGCGTCCGAGGCGCTCGTCGGCCTTCGGTTCGAGGACGCCGTGGCCGGGATCCCCGGCTGAGGGGTCGTCCCACGAACGAGAGGAGGCCCGACCCCCGTGGGGGTCGGGCCTCCTGCCGTGTGGCGGGTGATGGATTCGAACCATCGAAGGCAAAGCCGACGGATTTACAGTCCGCTCCCATTGGCCGCTCGGGCAACCCGCCTTTGCCGTCCGAGGACAGCAGAGGGGAGGATACATAGGAGGCACGGCGAGGGCGAAATCCCCGCCTGGCGCCCAGCCCGAACGACCGACCGCGAAGGGACGACACCGGCCATGGCCGACAGCAGCTTCGACATCGTGAGCAAGGTCGACCGCCAGGAGGTCGACAACGCCCTGAACCAGGCGGCCAAGGAGCTCTCCCAGCGGTTCGACTTCAAGAACACGAGCACCACGATCGAGTGGAAGGGCGAGCTCGCGGTCGAGATCACGTCCTCCACCGAGGAGCGCGCCGCAGCCGCCCTCGATGTGTTCCGCGACAAGCTGGTGAAGCGCCAGCTCTCGCTCAAGTCGCTCACGGCCGAGGACCCGCGCTCCTCCGGCAAGGAGTACAAGATCGCCATGACCTTCCAGGCCGGCATCAACCAGGAGCAGGCCAAGAAGCTCGGCAAGCTCATCCGCGACGACGGCCCCAAGACCGTCAAGGCGCAGGTCATGGGCGAGGAGCTCCGCGTCACCTCCAAGAGCCGCGACGACCTGCAGGCCGTCCAGTCGCTCGTGCGCGACGCCGACCTGGACTTCGCCGTCCAGTTCGTGAACTACCGCTAGTCGCGACCCAAGCCGGGCGTGCGGCGGGTCGCAGCACCCGCCCGCGCTCGCACCATCTGCGACTCCGTCGTTTCCGGGGAGCGTCGAGGCCCGGGAAGCGACGGATTCTCAGTTCGTACCCCAGGTTGGGAACGAAGCCCCCCCCCCGCCACACACGGTCGGTTCGCGTCTGACGCGTCAGGCGTCGCGCTTGTCTGCCTCGGGTGCGCTCGCTTCCCAGCCGGCCAGGCGGTCGCGCTCGTGGGTGAGCTCGGTGAGGGTCGTGCCGGCGTACTCGTGCTCGGGCGACCAGTGCAGCGCGTCGAACGGGCACACCTCGATGCAGATGCCGCAGTAGAGGCAGAGCGAGAAGTCGATCGCGAACCGGTCGAGCACGTTCTCGGTGCGCGGGCGGCGGTGCACCTCGTCCGCGGGGAGCGTCTCGGTGTGACCCTCGATGTGGATGCACCAGTCGGGGCACTCACGGGCGCAGAGCATGCAGACCGTGCAGTTCTCCTCGACGAGGGAGATCACCCCGCGGCTGCGAGCAGGGACGACGTGGTCGCTCATGCCTCGCTCCCCCAACCCTCGGGGACGCCGGGCGGCAGGGTGCGGCGACGCGCGCGGCCGGTGTCGCCGGCCGGGTCCTTCTCGCCGGGCCACGGCCGCGCGACGCGGGCGGCCAGCACGAAGTCCTTGCGCAGGGGGAAGGCGCCGAGCGACGGCTGGGTGCGCAGCGAAGAGAGGTCGGGGTGCCCGACGAACACGACGCCGAACATCTCGTGCACCGACCGCTCGTGCCAGGCCCAGCCGCGGTGGACGCCGACGGCGCTCGCGACCTCGAGCCGGTCGGCCGGCACCCGGGTGCGCAGCAGCACGTGGTCGGCCGCGTCGGGCGTCGCGACGTGCGCGACCACCGCGATCCCGAGGTCGAGCTCGTCGTAGGCGGTGAGGTAGTCGGCGTACGTCGCCGCCGCAGCGGCGGCCGCGGCGAGCGCCGGCACCCACGCCGACGGCGAGACGTCGACCGTCACCGGGCCGAATCCCGCCGTCACGGCCAGCACCTGCTCGCCGAGCGCGGCGCGGACCGCCTCGACCAGCGCGCTCATCGGGCCACCCCCGGGAGGCGGCGCAGGCCGTCGGCGAGCGCCTCGGGGCGCGGCGGGCAGCCGGGCACGTAGACGTCGACGGGCACGACCTGGTCGACGCCCTTGGTCACGGAGTACGAGTCCCAGTAGGGCCCGCCCGAGCTGGCGCAGGCGCCGAACGACACCACGGGCGTGCCCGGAGGAAGCGACGCGTGCAGCTCGCGCAGGGCCGGGGCGAGGACGTCGGTGCAGGTGCCGGAGACCACCAGGACGTCGACGGCGTCAGCCTCGGGATCGGCGTCCGCGATCAGTCCGGCCGCACGGGCCTCGGGGCGGCGCAGCGCCGCAGCCACGAGCTCGACGGAGCAGCAGGCGAGGCCCGCGCCCGCGACGTGCAGGGCGACGACCCGGTCGTCGGCGCCGTCGAGGTCGACGGTCAACCGCAGCGGCGCTCCGGGGCCGGGCCGGCCGAGACCGGGGAGGCCGAGAAGGACATCGCCGTCCGCCACGTCCGCCTCCCTCTCCTCGCGCTCTCGCTGCTGCTCTCAGCAGAGCCTAGGTGTACTCGGCCAGGACGTTGGTGACAGTCCGCGTGGCGGCTTGAACGAAGTGAAGACCCCCGATGCGGTGGGTGGTGTCTAAGCAACCGCCCGCACGGAGGTCTTCATGGCCCACGCTAATGCCCGTCTGACGTTCCACGGCCGCTGCCTGCTGGTCCAGCGGGTCCGGTTCGACCGACGCCCGGTCTCCCACGTCGCGAAAGAGCTCGGCGTCTCCCGGCAGTGCGCGCACCGCTGGGTGGCCCGGTTCGACGCCGAGGGCTGGGCCGGCCTGCACGACCGGTCGAGCCGACCAGCGTCGATGCCTCGCCGGACCGCCGAGCGGGTCGAGGCCGCCGTTGTGCTGGCCCGTCAGGAGCTGCGGGCCGGGCCGGGGTTCATCGCGGCCGCGACCGGGGTCTCGGAACGGACCGTGACCCGGATCCTGCGCCGGGCGGGGATGCCCCGGCTGGCCGAGTGCGACCCACTGACCGGGCAGGTGATCCGGGCCTCGCGGCAGACGTTCCAACGCTATGAGCGCGACCACCCGGGCGCGCTGATCCACGTGGACGTCAAGAAGCTCGGCCGCATCCCCGACGGCGGCGGCTGGCGCGCCAACGGCCGCGGCCCACGGCCGGGCAGCAAGCGCGGCCCCGGGTTCGACTACGTCCACTCCGCGGTCGACGACCACTCCCGGCTGGCCTATTCCGAGATCCACCCGGACTCCCAGGGCGCCACCTGCGCCGGGTTCCTGACCCGGGCTGTGGAGTTCTTCGCCGGCCACGGCGTCACCGTCGAGCAGGTGATCACCGACAACGCCAAGGAGTATCTGCTCTCGCACGCGTTCCGGGACGCCGCCGCCACCCACGGCATCACCCAGCTATTCATCCGGCCGCACTGCCCATGGCAGAACGGCAAGGTCGAACGGTTCAACCGCACGCTGCAGGTCGAGTGGGCCTACCGGCAGGTCTTCCTCAACAACGACCAGCGCTCAGACGCTCTGGCACCCTGGCTCGAGCACTACAACCACCGACGCCCCCACACCGCCCTCGGAGGCAAGCCGCCGATCAGCCGGGTGTCACCAACGTGACGGCCGAGTACACCTAGGCGAGCCGGACGCGCGGCTACGCCCTCGGCGAAGTTCGCGACGCGCGGTCCCGCTGACGGGACCCGTGCGCGCGAAAGGGGGCATCACGCGGGAGGATGGTGACTCGTACGACCGGGCCTGCCCGGCCGTCGTCCCAGCACCACTCCCCAGGAGCGCCGGCGCACCCGGCCGCAGCAAGGCGAGGACACCGTGGGCAAGCAAGTGGTCCAGCTCAACCGCGTCATCATCCGCTTCGCGGGTGACTCCGGCGACGGGATGCAGCTGGCCGGCGACCAGTTCACGTCACGCACCGCGTCGTTCGGCAACGACCTGGCGACGCTGCCGGACTTCCCCGCCGAGATCCGCGCACCAGCCGGCACCATCCCGGGTGTCTCGGCCTTCCAGCTGCACTTCGCCGACCACGACATCACGACCGCGGGCGACACCCCCAACGTGCTGGTCGCGATGAATCCCGCCGCGCTCAAGGCCAACATCAAGGACATCCCGCGCGGCGCGGACATCATCGTGAACACCGACGAGTTCACGACCCGCAACCTCACCAAGGTCGGCTACGACGCGAACCCGCTCGAGGACGGCTCGCTCGAGTCGTACGCCGTGCACCCGATCCCGCTCACCTCGATGACCGTCGAGGCGCTCAAGGGCATCGACGTCAGCAAGAAGGAGGCCGAGCGCGCGAAGAACATGTTCGCGCTCGGCCTGCTCTCGTGGCTGTACCACCGGCCCACCGAGGGCACGCTGACGTTCCTCAAGCAGAAGTTCGCCAAGAAGCCCGACATCCTCGCGGCCAACATCACGGCCTTCGAGGCCGGCTGGTCGTTCGGCGAGACCACCGAGGACTTCGCGGTCCAGTACGAGATCCAGCCCGCGCCGATGGCGACGGGCCGCTACCGCAACATGTCGGGCAACCTCGCGCTCGCGTACGGCCTCATCGCGGCCTCGCAGCGCGCCGAGATCCCTCTGTTCCTCGGGTCGTACCCGATCACCCCGGCGTCGGACATCCTCCACGAGCTGAGCAAGCACAAGCGGTTCGGCGTCATGACGTTCCAGGCCGAGGACGAGATCGCGGGCATCGGTGCCGCCCTCGGTGCGTCGTACGGCGGCATGCTCGGAGTCACCACGACCTCGGGCCCCGGCGTCGCGCTGAAGTCCGAGACGATCGGCCTCGCGGTGTCGCTCGAGCTCCCGCTCGTGATCGTCGACGTCCAGCGCGGCGGCCCCTCGACCGGCCTGCCGACCAAGACCGAGCAGGCCGACCTGCTGCAGGCGATGTTCGGCCGCAACGGCGAGGCGCCCGTCCCGATCGTCGCGCCGCGCTCCCCCGGCGACTGCTTCGACGCCGCCGTCGAGGCCGTGCGCATCGCCACCACGTACCGCACGCCGGTGTTCCTGCTCTCGGACGGCTACGTCGCCAACGGCTCCGAGCCGTGGAAGATCCCGGACGTCGACTCGCTGCCCGACCTCCGGGTGCAGTTCGCGAGCGAGCACAACCACACCAACGCCGACGGCTCGACCGAGTTCTGGCCGTACCTCCGCGACCCCGAGACGCTCGCCCGCCCGTGGGCCGTGCCCGGCACCAAGGGCCTCGAGCACCGCATCGGCGGCATCGAGAAGGCCGACGGCATCGGCAACATCTCGTACGACGCCGACAACCACGACCGCATGGTGCGGCTGCGCCAGGCCAAGATCGACGGCATCACGGTGCCCGACCTCGAGGTCGAGGACCCGGACGGCGACGCGCGCGTGCTCATGCTCGGGTGGGGTTCGACGTACGGGCCGATCAACGCCGCGTGCCAGATCTCGCGTCGCGCCGGCGCCTCGGTGGCCCAGGCCCACCTGCGCCACCTCAACCCGTTCCCGGCCAACACCGCAGAGGTGCTGCGCCGCTACGACAAGGTCGTCATCCCCGAGATGAACCTCGGTCAGCTCGCGCTGCTGATCCGCGGCAAGTACCTCGTGGACGCGATCGCCTACAACCAGGTGCGAGGCCTCCCGTTCAAGGCCGAGGAGCTCGCCGGAGTCATCAAGGACGTGGTCGCCAGTGTCTGAGTCCGTCGATCTGGGCTTCCCGTCGCTGAAGCTCGTCCCGAAGACGGACGAGAAGCAGTCGGCGAAGGACTTCAAGACCGACCAGGAGGTGCGCTGGTGCCCCGGGTGCGGCGACTACGCGATCCTGGCCGGCGTCCAGAGCTTCATGCCCGAGCTCGGCCTCGCCAAGGAGAACATCGTCTGGATCTCCGGCATCGGCTGCTCGAGCCGCTTCCCGTACTACATGAACACGTTCGGGATGCACTCGATCCACGGCCGTGCCCCGGCCATCGCCTCGGGCCTCGCGATCACCCGCCCGGACCTCTCGGTCTGGGTCGTCACCGGTGACGGCGACGCGCTCTCCATCGGCGGCAACCACCTGATCCACGCGCTGCGCCGCAACGTGAACCTCAAGATCCTGCTGTTCAACAACCGGATCTACGGCCTCACCAAGGGCCAGTACTCGCCCACGTCCGAGGTCGGCAAGGTCACGAAGTCGACGCCCATGGGCTCGCTGGACCACCCCTTCAACCCGGTCTCGCTCGCGCTCGGCGCCGAGGCGTCGTTCGTCGCGCGCACGATCGACTCCGACCGCAAGCACCTCACCGAGACGCTGCGCCAGGCGGCGCTTCACGACGGCACGGCGCTGGTCGAGATCTACCAGAACTGCAACATCTTCAACGACGGTGCGTGGGACCCGCTGAAGGACTCCGACCACCGCGACCAGCTCACGCTGCGCCTCGAGCACGGCAAGCCGATCACGCTGGTCGACGGCACCCGCGGCGTGATCCGCAACGCCGACGGCGGTCTCGAGATCGCCGACGTCGCCGAGGTGGGGCTCGACGCGATCGTCGTGCACGACTCCCACCGTCCCGACCCGTCGACGGCGTTCGCGCTGTCGCGGCTCTCGGACTCGGTCACGCTCGCCAACACGCCGATCGGCGTGTTCCGCGACGTGCCGCGCCCGTCGTACGACTCCACGTTCCAGGCCCAGCTCGCCACGGCCAAGGCCGCGGGCAACGCCGACCTGGGTGCGCTGCTCGCCGGCAGCGACACGTGGGAGATCGCCTGATCAGGCGGCACCTGCTCCACCCGGGAGGCCCCGACCGCACGCCGGTCGGGGCCTCCCGCACGTCCAGGCGGCTGACGGCCATGCGCAGCCTTGTCGGGGGTGTCGGCGTCATTCGGGCCGGGGTTTCTCCGCCCTCCCGGCCCGGATGATGCCGCCCCCGACCCAACGCGGGGGTGTCGGCGTCTTTCGGGCCGGGGTTTCTTTGCTCTCCCGGCCTGGAAGATGCCGACGCCCCCGCCACCCCATCGTGAGGGGCGACCGCCGACGGCCGTCTCGGCTGGCGAATGGGGAGAGCGGCGGGAGAGCCGGACGGCGTACCGTGACGGAGCGATGAGCGACTCCCCCAGCACCCCGGCCGAGGCCGCGCGCGCCAGCCACCGGCTGGGCCTGCTGCTCGGCATCGGCGCGTACGCGCTCTGGGGGCTCTTCCCGCTCTACTTCCCGCTGCTCAAGCCCGCGTCGCCGCTCGAGGTGCTCGCCGACCGGTTCGTGTGGTCGTTCGTCTTCCTCGCGCTGATCATGACGGTGACGCGGTCGTGGTCGCGCATGCGCGACGTGCTGCACAACCGCCGCGTGATGCTCATGCTGATCGCCGCAACGTTCCTGATCTCGGTCAACTGGGGCGTCTACATCTGGGCGGTCAACAACAACCACGTCGTCGAGGCCTCGCTCGGCTACTTCATCAACCCCCTCGTCGTGGTTCTCACCGGCACGCTCCTGCTCGGCGAGCGGCTGAGGCCGCTGCAGTGGACGGCCGTCGGGATCGCGGCGGTCGCCGTCGCGGTGCTCACCCTCGGGTACGGCTCCGTGCCCTGGGTCGCACTGGCACTGGCGTTCTCGTGGGCCGGCTACGGCCTGGTGAAGAAGCTCGCCGGCGTCGACCCGGTCGCGAGCCTCACCGTGGAGACGGCGTACGGCACGCCCTTCGCCCTCGCCTTCCTCGTGTGGCTCTCGACGCAGGGCACGCTGGTGTTCGGCCACTCGTCGACGGCCAACACGCTGCTGCTCATGATGACCGGCGTCGTGACGGCGATCCCGCTCGTGCTGTTCGGCGCCGCGACCAACCGTGTGCCGCTGTCGACGATCGGCGTGCTGCAGTACCTCACGCCGAGCCTGCAGTTCCTGCTCGGCATCTTCGTGTTCGGCGAGCAGATGCCGGCCTCGCGCTGGGTCGGCTTCGCGATCGTGTGGGTCGGGCTCATCGTCTTCACGTGGGACAGCCTGCGCAACGGCCAGGCCAACCGCGCCGGACGCCGGGCCGAGGAGTCCGACGGCGTGCACGAGGGCGTCACCGAGCCGGCCTGATCCGGTCCGACGCACTATCGGGATCCCGGGCGCTGCGTCCCCACTCATGGAAGCCTGGGCACCTCATGCGATGGGGTGCTGATGGGCGGGCAGGCTGTGGTGGCCGCGCTAGCAGCGTGTGCCGCGCTGACCGCGTGCACCTCGCTCCCCGGCACCTCGGCGCCCCGACCGACAGCGGTCGTGAGCACGTCCGCCGCCGACCCCTACGGCTTCGCCTCGGTGCCGTGGCCCGCCGACGAGGATGCCGCGACGGCGTGGCTCGACCGGCTGCCGGCCGAGGTCGAGAGCATGACCAAGGTGGGCGGAGAGCGCGTCAGCAGCGGCTTCGACTTCGTCGTGTACCGCTCGGGTCCGGAGAGCGACGACCGCAGCGTGAGCTGGTCTGTCGACGACCTCGGCGCCGTCAACTCGCTCATGGCGACGCTCGACGTCGGCGACGGCACCGTGCCGTGCGAGCAGTGGCAGTCGTCGCCGTCGCTCGCATCGCTGGGTGGCAAGGCCGGGGAGTCACTGCGCACGGCCCAGCTCGCCCTGCCCGAGACGCTGCCGGAGACCGTGCCGTGGTGGACGTGCACGTTCACCCACGACGACCTCGGGGAGCCGCTCGACCGGGCCGACTGGGAGTGGTACGCCACCTGGGGCTCCGGCACCCGCGCGTTCGCCGTCTCGACCGGTGACGAGGCCGAGCGCGACGCCCTGATCCGAGCAGCCGTCCAGGCTGCCGCCAGCTGAGGCAGGTGCGGAGAAGTCAGACGGAGCGGTCGACGACGACGTCGCACATCATCGAGAGCGCGTCGGTCACCGGGCCGGCGGGCAGCGGCGCCAGCTCGGCGCGGGCGGCCTCGGTCCAGCGGACGAGCTCGGCGCGGGCCTCGGCCATGGCGGGCGAGCTGCGCAGCAGGCCCAGCGCCTCAGCGTGCAGGTCGTCGTCGACGAGCGGCTCGGCGAGCAGCCCGCGCAGGCGGGCGCCCTCGGGGTCGGTGCCGCGCAGGGCGAGCAGCACCGGAAGCGTGCGGATGCCCTCGCGCAGATCGGTGCCGGGCGTCTTGCCCGACTCCTCCGACTCGCTCGCGATGTCGAGGAGGTCGTCCGAGAGCTGGAATGCGACGCCGAACTTCTCGCCGTACGCCGAGATCGCCTCGGCCACGCTATGCGGGGCGCCCGAGGTCATGGCACCCATGCGGCCGGCGGCGGCGATGAGCGAGCCGGTCTTGCCACCCAGCACGTCGAGGTGGTGGACGACGGGGTCCTCGCCCTCGGCCGGGCCGACGGTCTCGCGGATCTGGCCGGTGCAGAGACGCTCGAACGTGCGCGCCTGAAGCCGCACGATGTCGGTGCCGAGGTCGGCGGCGATGTCGGCCGCGCGGGCGAAGAGGAAGTCGCCGGTGAGGATCGCGACGGTGTTGTCCCAGCGCGCGTTGGCACTCGGGGCACCGCGGCGCAGTGGCGCCTCGTCCATCACGTCATCGTGGTACAGAGTCGCGAGGTGCGTCAGCTCGGCCACGACGGCGCCGGGCACGTTGCCCGGGGCGTCGGCGTCGCCGTACTGCGACGCGACGAGGGCGAGCAGCGGACGGAAGCGCTTGCCGCCCGCGTTCACCAGGTGGCTCGACGCCACGGTGACGAACGGGTACTCGCTCGTCACGGCCTTGCGCAGCGCGACCTCGACGTCGTCGAGACCGGTGCGCAGGCGGTCCGCGAGGGCGTCGTCGACGTGCGACAGCCCGAACGGCAGGGCCTCGGTCACGCGGAACGCCTCCTGGGGATGATGGTGCGGGCGATCAGCGGACGAAGACGCCGGCCTGGTCGACGAGCTGCAGCACGAGCTGCGGCAGCACGCCGATGACCAGCGTCAGCGCCACGGTGATCGTGATCGCGAACGTCGTGAAGCTGCTCGGGATGACCACGCTAGCCCCACCGTCCGCGGGCGGCTCGTTGAAGAACATGAGCACGATCACGCGGATGTAGAAGAACGCAGCAACGGCTGAGGCCACCACGCCGATGATCACGACCGGGGTCGCGCCGCCGGCGATGCCAGCGGTGAAGACCGCGAACTTTCCGGTGAAGCCGCTCGTGAGCGGGATGCCCGCGAACGCCAGCAGGAACAGCGCGAACGCGCTGGCCACGAGCGGCGACTTCTTCCCGAGGCCCGCCCAGGCCGAGAGGTGCGTGGCCTCGCCGGTCGAGTCACGGACGAGCGTGACGACCGCGAAGGCGCCGATCGTCGCGATGCCGTACGCGAGCAGGTAGACGAGCGTGCCCTTGAGGCCCGCCGCGCTCGTCGCGAGGACGCCGACGAGCATGAAGCCGGCCTGAGCGATCGAGGAGTAGGCGAGCATGCGCTTGATGTCGGTCTGCGTCAGCGCGAACACCGTGCCGACGATCATCGTGAGACCGGCGATCACGTACATCGCCGGGCGCCAGTCCCAGCGGATGCCGCCGAGCGCGACGTACATGACGCGCAGCAAGGCGCCGAACGCGGCGACCTTCGTGCACGCAGCCATGAAGCCGGTGATCGAGGTGGGCGAGCCCTGGTAGACGTCGGGCGTCCACTGATGGAACGGCGCGGCGCCGATCTTGAACAGCAGGCCGACCATCAGCAGCGCGGTGCCGGCGACCACGAGGCCGCTCTCGCCCGCGTTGGCGGTGAGCGCGTCGGCGATGCCCTTGAGGTCGACGGTGCCGGCGAAGCCGTAGAGCAGCGCCGTGCCGTAGAGGAAGAACGCCGAGGAGAACGCGCCCAGCACGAAGTACTTGAGCGAGGCCTCCTGCGAGAGCAGGCGACGACGTCGGGCGAGGCCGGCGAGGATGTACAGCGGCAGCGAGACGACCTCGAGCGCGACGAACATCGTCAGCAGGTCGGTGGATGCCGGGAAGAGCAGCATGCCGCCGACGCTGAAGAGGAACAGCGGCCACACCTCGGTCTGGAACCAGCCGAGACGGGTGAACTCCTGCTCCTCCTCCGAGCCCGGCAGCGCCGAGGCACGGGGGGCGAACGCGTCGCCGGCGGGGTCGACCTGACGCTCGGCCATCACCAGCGCGGCGATGAAGGCGAGCACGAGGATCGTGCCCTGCATGAACAGCGTGGGGCCGTCGACAGCGACCGAGCCCTCGGCCACGACCGCACGGGTCTCCCGCTGGAAGATCACGAACGCGAAGGCGGCGACCAGCGTGGCGAAGGTCAGCATGAGCTGGATCGGACGACGGCTGCGCAGCGGCAGGAACGCCTCGAGCAGCACCGAGACCACGGCGCCGCCGAGCACGATCAGGATGGGGGCGAGCGCCGCGTACTCGATCGTGGGGACCTCGAACGTCCCCGAGGCGGCGAGGATGGCGCTCACGGCTGTGTCCCTTCC
Source organism: uncultured Actinomycetes bacterium (assembly GCA_963843975.1). Classification (GTDB taxonomy): domain Bacteria; phylum Actinomycetota; class Actinomycetes; order S36-B12; family CAIYMF01; genus Longivirga. Next base: position 2,223,625 of record CAWJMG010000003.1, read on the forward strand.
GCGACCGGCGCCACCTGCGGCGCCGGGTCGGTGGCCCCGACCGCGGTCATGACGCGGTCGACGGCCGGATTGATGACGTCGAGCACAGGCTTCGGGTAGAAGCCGAGCGCGATGATGACGACGAGGAGCGGGGCGATCGCGAGGACCTCACGGCCCCGCAGGTCGACGACCTTCTCCTTCACGACCTCGGGCGTCTCGCCCGTCATCGTGCGCTGGTACATGAGCAGGATGTAGAGCGCGGCGAGCACGATGCCGAGGGTGGCGACGACGCCGATCCACGGGTAGCGCTCGAACGTGCCCTGCAGCACCAGGAACTCGCTGACGAAGCTCGACAGGCCCGGTAGCGCGAGCGACGACAGGCCGGCGACGAGGAACGTGCCCGCCAGGATCGGCGCCACCTTCTGGACGCCGCCGAAGTCGTCGATCATCCGCGAGCCGCGACGGCTGATGAGGAATCCGCCGATGAGGAACAGCGCCGCCGTCGAGAAGCCGTGGTTGACCATGTACAGCGCCGAGCCGCTCTGGCCGCGCGAGGTCATCACGAAGATGCCGAGCGCGATGAAGCCGAAGTGCGACACCGAGGTGTAGGCGATGAGGCGCTTGATGTCCTGCTGGCCGATCGCGAGCAGCGCGCCGTAGATGATGCCGATGACCGCGAGCGCGATCACGAGCGGCGTCGCCCAGGTGGAGGCCTCGGGGAAGAGCTCGAGGCAGTAGCGCAGCATGCCGAACGTGCCGACCTTGTCGAGCACGCCGACGAGCAGCACCGCGGTGCCGGGGGTCGACTCGGCCGCGGCGTCGGGCAGCCACGTGTGGAACGGCACGAGCGGAGCCTTGATCGCGAAGGCGATGAAGAAGCCGACGAACAGCCACTTCTGCGTGTTCGGGTCGATCGTGAGCCCGGCGAGCGCAGTGAAGTCGAACGTGCCGGTGCCGAGCTGCTCGGCGGACACGACGTACAGGCCGATGAGCGAGGCCAGCATCAGCAGGCCGCCGAACAGCGAGTACAGCAGGAACTTCACCGCGGCGTAGTTGCGGCGCTGGCCGCCGTACCGCCCGATCAGGAAGTAGACCGGGACGAGCATGGCCTCGAAGAAGACGTAGAACAGGAACACGTCGGTCGCGGCGAAGACGCCGATCATCGCCGCCTCGAGCACGAGGATCAGCGCGACGTAGCCCTTGACCGAGCCGCGGGCACCGTCGGCGTCGTTCCAGCCCGCGAGCAGGACGATCGGGACCAGCGACGTCGACAGCGCGACGAGCACGAGCGCGATGCCGTCGAGGCCCATCGCGAAGTTGACGCCGAACGACGGGATCCAGGAGTACGAGAACCCGAGCTGGAAGTCGGCAGCCATGGCGGCGTCGAACTTCAGCGCCGCCGCGATCGTGATGAGGAAGGTCAGCAGCGAGAAGCCGATGCCGACCTGCTTGGCCAGGGTGGGGTTGCCCTTGGGCAGCAGCATGACCGCCACCGCGCCGACGAGCGGCGCGAGGAACAGCACGAGGAGCCAGTTGAAGGTCATGGCTACAGCCTCACCAGGACGAGGGCGAAGACCACGAGAGCGGCACCGCCGAGCATGGACAGCGCGTACGAGCGCGTGAAGCCCGTCTGCAGGCGCCTCGCGCGGCCCGAGAGGCCGCCGATCGTGGCCGCGGTGCCGTTGACGACGCCGTCGACCACGCGGTTGTCGAACCAGACCAGCCACCGCGTGAGGTACTGGCCGGGGCGCATGAAGACCGCCTCGTTGAACGCGTCGCCGTAGAGGTCGGCGCGCGCCGCGCGGGTGAGGAGGTTGCCGGCGGGGGCGACGACGGGGACGGACCGGCGGGCGTAGAGCACCCAGCCGAGCGCCGCACCGACGAGGACCACCGCGAGCGTGATGGCGGTGAGAGCGGCGACCGGGATGCCGATCTCCGGCTCCTTGAAGCCGAGCACCGGCTCGAGCCAGTGCTCGATGCCGTTGTTGAACGCGAGCGCGAAGCCGGCGACCGTCGAGAGGAACGCGAGGATCGCGATCGGGCCGGTCATGATCGCGGGCGACTCGTGCGGGTGCGCGTCGTCCTCCCAGCGGGCCTTGCCGAAGAACGTCATCGCGACCAGGCGCGTCATGTAGAACGCCGTGATGCCCGCGCCGAGGAGCGTGACGAGGCCGGTGAGGGTGTTCACCGAGAACGCGGCCTCGATGATCTTGTCCTTGGAGAAGAAGCCGGCGAACGGCGGGATGCCGAGGATGGCGAGGTAGCCGGCCATGAATGTGATCCAGGTGACCACCATGACCGCGCGGAGACCGCCGTACCTGCGCATGTTCACGGTGTCGTTCATGCCGTGCATGACCGAGCCCGCGCCGAGGAACATCGTGGCCTTGAAGAAGCCGTGCGTGACCAGGTGGAAGATCGCGAAGACGTAGCCCACCGGGCCGAGGCCGGCTGCCAGGATCATGTAGCCGATCTGGCTCATCGTCGAGCCGGCGAGGGCCTTCTTGATGTCGTCCTTCGCGCATCCGATGACCGCACCCATGAGGAGCGTGATCGCACCGATGATCACCACGGCGGTCTGCGCAGTGGGCGCGGCGTCGAAGATCGCGTTCGAGCGCGCGATCAGGTAGACGCCGGCGGTGACCATCGTGGCCGCGTGGATGAGGGCCGAGACCGGGGTCGGGCCCTCCATCGCGTCCAGCAGCCACGACTGCAGCGGGAACTGCGCCGACTTGCCGCAGGCGGCGAGCAGGAGCGCGAGGCCGATCCAGGTGAGCTGGGGCTCGCTGGCGCTCGCGGCGTTCGTGAGGACGCCGTCGAAGGTGACCGAGCCGAAGGTGACGAACATCAGCATCACGGCGAGCGAGAGGCCGACGTCACCGACGCGGTTGACGACGAAGGCCTTCTTGGACGCGACGGCCGCGGAGTCCTTGTAGAACCAGAAGCCGATGAGCAGGTACGACGCGAGACCGACGCCCTCCCACCCGACGTACAGGAGGAGGTAGTTGTTCGCGAGGACGAGCAGCAGCATCGACGCCACGAACAGGTTGAGGTAGGCGAAGAAGCGCCGACGGTCGTGGTCGTGGCTCATGTAGCCCACGGAGTAGATGTGGATCAGCGTGCCGACGCCGGTGATCAGCAGGACGAACGTCATCGACAGCTGGTCGACGCGCAGGTCGAACGGCACGTTGAAGGTGCCGACCGCGATCCAGTCGAAGAGGTGCTGCGTGACGGTGCGCTCCTCGGCGCCCCGGCCGAGGAGGCCGAAGAACAGAAGCGCGGCGACGACGAAGGACCCGCCGGACATGAGGACGCCCAGCCAGTGGCCCCAGCGGTCGGTGCGCCGACCGCCGAGCAGGAGCACGGCGGCTCCGAGCAGCGGCAGCCCGACGAGCAGCCAGGTCAGCGTGAACACCCCGCCCGCTTCGGCCGCTGTTGCGACCTCGGCGACCGTGGCGAGCCCGCCCGAGAACGGTGACACGACGGCAGACCCCTTAGTACTTCAGCAGGTTGGCTTCGTCGACCGAGGCCGACCGGCGGGTACGGAAGATCGTCATGATGATCGCGAGACCGACCACGACCTCCGCGGCGGCCACGACCATCACGAAGAACGCGATGACCTGCCCGTCGAGGTTGCCGTGGATGCGGGCGAACGAGACGAACGCGAGGTTCGACGCGTTGAGCATCAGCTCGACGCACATGAAGAGCACGATGGCGTTGCGCCGCACCAGCACGCCGAGCGCGCCGATGCTGAACAGGATCGCCGACAGGTAGAGGTAGTTCGACGGGTTCACCGGTGGCCCCCTTCCTCGTGAGCGATGTCCTCGGCGCCGAGGACGTGCTCGCCCTCGGGCCCGACCGCGCCGCCCTGGGCGAGCGCGTTCACACGCTGGGTGTCCGCGTGGTCGACGCCGACGCGCGCGCTGACCCCGCGGAGCGGCTCCGGCACCGAGCGGTCGGTGGGCGTGCCGTCCGGCAGCAGGGCCGGGGTGCCGACCGCGTTGTGACGGGCGTAGACGCCGGGGCCCGGGAGGTTCTGGGCGTGGCCCGAGCGCACGCGCTCGGCGGCCAGCTCCGCCTGGGTCTTGCGGGCGGTCGCCCGCTCGCGGTGCGCCAGCACCATCGCGCCGAGCGCGGCGGTGATGAGCAGCGCGGACGTGACCTCGAACGCGAGGACGTAGCGGCCGAAGATCAGGCGGGCGATGCCCTGGATGTTGCCGCCGTCCGCGTTGTTGGCGACCCCGAGGCCCTCGGCGTCCGACGTGATGGCGGAGCCGACGGCCGTGGCGATCAGGCCGAAGAAGCCGAGGCCGAACAGGATCGCCGCCACTCGCTGGCCCTTGATCGTCTCGACGAGGGAGTCGTTGGAGTCGACGCCGACGATCATGAGGACGAACAGGAACAGCATCATCACGGCGCCGGTGTAGACGATGATCTGCACCATGCCGAGGAACGGCGCCTCGAGCGAGACGTAGAGGACGGCGAGGCTGATCATCGTCGCGGCGATCGACAGCGCGCTGTGCACCGCCTTCTTCGACAGCAGCATGCCGAGGGCGCCAACGACGGCGACGAACGCGCAGACCCAGAAGACGATCTGCTCGCCGGTGTTGCCGCTGGTCTCGACGGCAGCGAGGAGCGAGGTCATGCCGTCACCTCTTCGTCGTTCGAGCGCGGACCGGTCCACGTACCGGCCCGGCGGGCCTCGACCTCGCCCACCTGCACGGCGACCGCGCCGGTGACCTTGCCGAGGTAGTAGTCGGTCTCGGTGGTGCCGGGCACCATCGCGTGCGGCGGGGCAGCCATGCCGCCGAGGAGCGGGCCGAGGAGGTCCTGCTTCTCGTAGATGAGGTCGGCACGGTTGTCGTCGGCCAGCTCGTACTCGTTGGTCATCGTGAGCGCCCGGGTCGGGCACGCCTCGATGCACAGGCCGCAGAAGATGCAGCGCAGGTAGTTGATCTGGTAGACGCGGCCGTAGCGCTCGCCGGGGCTGAAGCGCTCCTCGTCGGTGTTGTCCGCGCCCTCGACGTAGATCGCGTCGGCCGGGCAGGCCCACGCGCACAGCTCGCAGCCGATGCACCGCTCGAGGCCGTCGGGGTGACGGTTGAGCTGGTGGCGGCCGTGGTAGCGCGGGCGGACCGGCGTGATGACGTCCGGGTACTGCTCGGTGACCACCCGCTTGAACATCTGGGTGAACGGCACACCGAAGCCGCGGAAGAAGCGGCGCTCGTCACTCATCGGTGCTCTCCTCCCCCTCGGTGCCGGCATCGACGGCGACCAGGTCGTCCCCAGCGGGGACGGCGGTCGCCGCGACGGTCGCCTTGGCGCGACGGGTCACGATCAGCTCCTGACCGGGGAGGGGCGGGACGGGATGGCCGCCCGCGAACGGATCGAACGGCCCGGGCTCGGCGACCTCGTCCTTGCCGGAGCCGCTGCGGACGTCGAGGACGAACGCGAAGACGGCGACGACCGCGAGGATCAGGCCGCCCCACAGCAGGACCGGCCGCAGCTCGAAGCCGGACTGGTTGGTGAGCGCGCGCATCGTGGCGACGAGCAGGATCCACACGATCGAGACCGGGATCAGGACACGCCAGCCGAACTTCATGAACTGGTCGTAGCGCAGGCGAGGGAGCGTGCCCCGCAGCCAGACGAAGACGAAGAGGATCGCGTAGATCTTCAGGATGAACCACAGCACCGGCCACCAGCCCTGGTTGGCGCCGGGCCAGATGGTGGAGATCGGCGCGGGCATCGCCCAGCCGCCGAGGAACAGCGTCGTGGCCACGGCCGAGACGTTGATCATGTTGATGTACTCGGCGAGGTAGAACGACGCCCAGCGCAGGCCGGAGTACTCCGTGAAGTAGCCGGCGACGAGCTCGCCCTCGGCCTCGGGGAGGTCGAACGGCGCGCGGTTGGTCTCGCCGACCATCGCGATCAGGTAGATCACGAACGACACCGGCAGCAGCAGGGCGAACCAGCTGTTGAGCTCGAGGCCGAACAGCGAGAACGTCTCCGCCTGGCTCGCGACGATCTGCGAGGTCGACATCGAGCTCGAGTAGAGGAACACCGCGACGAACGACAGGCCCATCGCGATCTCGTAGGAGATCATCTGCGCGCTCGAGCGCAGGCCGCCGAGGAGGGAGTACGTCGAGCCCGACGACCAGCCGGCGAGCACGATGCCGTAGATGCCGATCGACGCGATCGCGAGGATGTAGAGCACAGACACCGGGAAGTCGGTGATCTGCAGCGGCGTCTCGACGCCGAACATCGACACGACCGGGCCGACGGGGATGACGGCGAACACGAGGAACGCCGAGATCGCCGAGATCGCCGGGGCAATCAGGTAGACGAGCCGGTCGGCGTTCGCCGGCGTGATGCCCTCCTTGAGGGCGAGCTTGATGCCGTCGTAGATCGGCGTCAGCAGGCCGAACGGGCCCCAGCGGTTCGGGCCGGAGCGCTGCTGCATGCGCGCGACGACCTTGCGCTCGAACCACGTCGTGAAGAGCGTGAGCAGGATCAGGGCGAGGAAGACCACCACGACCTTGATCAGCGTGAGCCAGAAGGGGTCCTGCCCGAAGATGGACAGGTCGCCCTTCGCCGCAGCCAGGGTGTTCACGCCGCACCTCCAGCGATCCGGACGACGTCGCCGTGACCTGCGCCGAGGGTGGCGCGGGGCGTGGAGCCGTCGGAGTTGGCCGGGAGCCACACGACGCCGTCAGGCATCGCGGTGACCACCACGGGGAGCGTCAGCGAGCCGGCGTCGGTGGAGACGGTGAGCTCGCCGCCGTCGACCGCGCCGACACCCTGGGCCGTCGAGGGCGAGATGCGCGCGACCGCCGTACGGGCCGTGGCGGACAGGAACGGGTCGCCCTCCTGCAGGAGGCCGTGGTCGAGCAGCTGGCGCCAGGTGGCGAGCACTGCCTCGCCAGCACCGGGCTCAGCGGCCGGCTCGGCGGCGACACTCGGCGCCTCGGCGCGCTCGCCGTCCCAGGCGCCGATGGCCGCGAGCTCGGCGCGCAGCGACGCGACGTCGCCCCGGCCGAACGCGACGTCGGCCTCGTCGGCCAGCATGGCGAGCACGCGGGCGTCGGACAGCGCGAGCGAGCTCGGGAAGACGGCCGCGAACTCGCGCACGCGGCCTTCCCAGTCGAGGAACGTCCCGGCCTTGTCGGCGACCGTGGACACCGGGAGGACGACGTCGGCGAGCATGGTGACCTCGGAGTGACGCTGCTCGAGCGACACCACGAACGGCACGGACTCGACGGCGGCGAGGAAAGCCGCGGGGTCGGCGAGGTCGGCCGCCTCGACGCCGCCCACGAGCAGCGCCTTCACCGTGGTGACGACCTCGTCGGTGTCGGTGGCCGACGCGAGGGCGGCGCGGTCAGCCGTGGCCGCCTCGACGACCTCGGCCAGCGAGCGGCCGGTCTCGGCGGGCAGCGCGTCGGCGTCGACGCCCCAGACCGCAGCGATCTGGGCGCGGGCGGCGGGGTCAGCCAACGGACGGCCGCCGGGCAGGAGGCCGGCGAGCGCACCGGCGTCGAGCGCACCGCGCTCGCCTGCACGGCGCGGCACCCAGCCGAGGGAGGCGCCGGTGGCTGCGGCGAGACGGGCGGCGGCCGAGAGCGCGCCGGCGGACTGCGCGAGGCGCTCGCCGACGAGCAGGACCGAGCCGGGCTGGCGCAGGAGCGACGCGGCGGAGGCGAAGGCACCGTCGAGGCCGGTCTCGTCTGCGAGCGAGTCGAGCGTGGCCGCCTCGGCGCCCGGCGCGGTCGGGAGGACCGTGCCCTTGGCCTTGGCGACGCCGGACGACGCGAACGGTGCGACCGAGAAGATCTTGACGCCCTTGGTGCGGGCGGCCTTGCGCAGGCGCAGGAACACGATGGGCGACTCGTCCTCGGCGTCGAGGCCCGCGAGCACGACGACCGGGGCGGCCTCGAGGTCGGCGTACGTCGGACCCGTGGGACGACCGGCCACGACGGCGGCGAGGAACGCGGACTCCTCGGCCGAGGCCGGACGCGCGCGGAAGTCGAGGTCGTCGGTGCCGAGGGCGACACGGGCGAACTTGGCCCACGCGTAGGCGTCCTCGACGGTCAGGCGGCCGCCGGGGAGCACCGCGGTCGCGGCGCCCGCCGCGGCGAGACCCGCGGCTGCGATCGAGATGGCCTCGGGCCACGAGGCGGTGACGAGCTCACCGGTCTCCTCGTCGCGGACGAGCGGGTGCTCGATGCGGCCCTCGTGCAGGTGGCCGAAGGCGAATCGTCCCTTGTCGCAGTTCCACTCCTCGTTGACCGCGGGCTCGTCCCAGGCGAGACGTCGCAGGACCGTCGAGCGACGGACGTCCGTGCGCAGGCCGCAGCCCGAGGCGCAGTGCTCGCAGACGGTGGGGGTGGAGACGAGGTCGAACGGGCGCGAGCGGAAGCGGTACTTCGCGCTCGTCAGGGCGCCGACCGGGCAGATCTGCACGGTGTTGCCGGAGAAGTACGAGTCGAACGGCTGGTCGGACGAGATGCCGACCTGCTGCTGGGCGCCGCGCTCGAGCAGGTCGATGAACGGGTCGCCCGCGATCTGCTCGGCGAAGCGGGTGCAGCGGGCGCAGGACACGCAGCGCTCGCGGTCGAGCAGGATCTGCGCCGAGACGTTGATCGGCTTGGGGAACGTGCGCTTCACGGCGTCGAAGCGGGTCTCGCCGCGCCCGGCCGACATGGCCTGGTTCTGCAGCGGGCACTCGCCGCCCTTGTCGCAGACGGGGCAGTCGAGCGGGTGGTTGATGAGGAGGAACTCCATCACGCCCTGCTGCGCCTTCTCGGCGATCTCGGACGTGACCTGCGTCTTGACCTTCATGCCCTCGGTGGCCGTCATGGCGCACGCGGGCTGCGGCTTGGGCTGGCCCTCGATCTCGACCAGGCACATGCGGCAGGCCGCGACCGGGTCGAGGAGCGGGTGGTCGCAGAAGCGGGGCACGGCGATGCCGAGCTGCTCCGCGGCGCGGATCACCAGCGTGCCCTTGGGCACGACGAGGTCGATGCCGTCGACGGTGATCGTGACGCCGTCGACCGGCGCGGTGACGGGAGCGTTCGGTCCCGAGGAGGTGACGGTCATCGCGCTGCAGCTCCGGCGAAGACGGTGGCGGCGACCGGGTCGAAGAGCTGGTCGGCCGGGGTGTGGGTCCCCGCGAGGAACTCCTCGCGGAAGTACTTCAGCGCCGGGGCGTACGGCGTGGACGCCGCATCGCCGAGCGCGCAGAACGAACGGCCCGAGATCTGCTTGCAGATCTCGTCGACGGTGTCGATGTCGGCCTCGGCGGCCGTGCCGTCCTCGAAGCGGGCGAGCATCTGGTCGAGCCAGAAGGTGCCCTCGCGGCACGGCGTGCACTTGCCGCACGACTCGTGCTTGTAGAAGTGGATCCAGCGGCTGATCGCGCGCACGACGCTCGTGGTCTCGTCGAACACCATCGGGGTGCCGGTGCCGAGCATCGTGCCGAGGCTCGCCATGTCCTCGTACGTCAGCGGGGTGTCGAGGTGCTCGGGGAGCAGCATCGGCACGGACGAGCCGCCGGGGATCCAGAACTTGCAGCTCGTGGCCCTCGCGCATGCCGCCGGCGTACTCGAGCAGCTCGCGCATCGTGGTGCCGAGCGGTGCCTCGTAGATGCCGGGGCGCTGCACGTGGCCGGAGACCGCGAACAGCTTGAAGCCGGGCGACTTCTCGGTGCCGAACTGCTTGAACCACTCGGCGCCGTTGCGCACGATCGTGGGGATGTTCGCGATCGTCTCGGCGTTGTTGATGACGGTCGGCGAGGCGTAGAGGCCGGCGACCGCGGGGAACGGCGGCTTCAGGCGCGGCTGGCCGCGGCGGCCCTCGAGCGAGTCGAGGAGCGCGGTCTCCTCGCCGCAGATGTACGCACCGGCGCCGGAGTGAACGACGATGTCGAGGTCGAAGCCCGAGCCGAGGATGTCCTTGCCGAGGAAGCCGGCGGCGTACGCCTCGCGCACGGCGGCCGTGACGCGGCGGATGACGTGGGGCACCTCGCCCCGGATGTAGATGAATGCGTAGTTGGCGCGGATCGCGTACGACGCGTGGATGCAGCCCTCCACGAGGGAGTGCGGGTTGGCCATCATGAGCGGGATGTCCTTGCAGGCACCCGGCTCGGACTCGTCGGCGTTGACCACGAGGTAGTGCGGCTTGCCGTCGTTCTGCGGGACGAAGCCCCACTTCATGCCGGTCGGGAAGCCCGCGCCTCCGCGGCCGCGGAGGCCGGACTCCTTGACGAGCGCGATGACGTCGTCGGGGTGGACGCCGAACGACACCGGGACCATGTCGTAGCCGCCGTGGCGGCGGTAGCCCTCGATGGTGTGCGAGTCGGGCTCGTCCCAGTGCGCGGTCAGGATCGGGGTCAGCGGCACGTCTCAGCCCTCCGTCTTCACGAGCGGCGAGGTGGCGGGCCCGGCCGGTGCGGCCATGCCGTTGGCCTTGGCGTACTCGAGGCCGGCCGTCATCTTGATGTCGGTGCGGCCCTCGGCGACGAGGCCGTCCTCGAAGCCGGCGAGCGTGCGCTCGATCTCCTCGAAGGTGCCGATGCGCGGGCCGCGGGTCGAGAAGACCTCCTCGCCCGCCTTGAGCCTCTCGACGACCTCGAGCGCGCGGGGGACGTCCATGTCGTCGAGGAACTCCCAGTTGGCGGTCATGACCGGCGCGTGGGTGCAGGCCGCCTGGCACTCGATCTTCTCGAGCGAGATGGAGCCGTCGGCGGTGACCTCGTCGTGGCCGACGCCGAGACGCTCGGACAGCGCCGTCCAGATGGCGTCGCCGCCGAGCACCGCGCAGAGCGTGTTGGTGCAGACACCGACGTGGTAGCGGCCGACCTTGTGGCGCTTGTACATCGTGTAGAACGTCGCGACGGCGGCGACCTCGGCGGTGGTGAGGTCGAGGACCTCGGCGCACAGCGCGATGCCCGCGGGCGTGACCTGACCCTCGGCCGACTGCACGAGGTGCAGCATCGGCAGCAGCGCCGAGCGGCTCTCGGGGTAGCGCCCCGCGAGCTCAGCCGCGTCGGCGCGGGTCTGCTCCGTCAGTCCTGCGTCCACTGTCTTCTCTCTCGCCTCGTCCGTCGTTGTTCCGTGCCGTGTGACGACCGCGTCAGCGGTCGACGCCGCCCATAACAGGGTCGATCGACGCGACCGCGCCGATCACGTCGGCCACCTGGCCGCCCTCGCACATCGCCGCCGTCGCCTGCAGGTTGTTGAACGACGGGTCGCGGAAGTGCACGCGGTACGGCCGGTTGCTGCCGTCGCTGACCACGTGCACCCCGAGGGCGCCGCGCGGCGCCTCGATGAAGGAGAACGCCTGGCCGGCCGGGACGTGGAAGCCCTCGGTGACCAGCTTGAAGTGGTGGATCAGCGCCTCCATCGACTCGCCCATGATGTGGCGGATGTGGTCGAGGGAGTTGCCCATGCCGTCGCTGCCGATGACGAGCTGGCTCGGCCAGCCGATCTTCTTGTCCTCGATCATCACCGGGCCCGGCGTCTTCTCGAGCAGCGTGCAGGCCTGGCGGATGATCTTCTTGGACTCGTCCAGCTCGCGCAGGCGGATGAGGAACCGGCCGTACACATCGCCGGTCGTCTCGGTCGGCACCTCGAAGTCGAACTGGTCGTAGCCGAAGTACGGCTCGCTCTTGCGGATGTCGTAGGGCAGGCCGGCCGAGCGCAGCACGGGGCCGGTGATCCCGAGGGCCATGCAGCCGGCGAGGTCGAGGACCCCGATGCCGACCGTGCGGTCCTTCCAGACGCCGTTGTCGACGAGCAGCTGCGGGACGCCGTCGAGCTGGCGGTCGAGCTTGTCCATCGCGGCGCGGATGTCGCGGACGCCGCCCTCGGGCATGTCCTGCGCGACGCCGCCGGGGCGGATGTACGCGTGGTTCATGCGCAGGCCGGTGATCATCTCGAGCAGATCGAGGGTGAGCTCGCGGTCGCGGAAGCCGTTGGTCATCGCGGTGAGCGCGCCCATCTCGAAGCCGCCCGTGGCGAGCGCGACGAGGTGCGACCCCATGCGGTTGAGCTCAAGGGTGATGACGCGCATCAGCTGCGCACGCTCGGGCACCTTGTCGACGATGCCGAGCAGCTGCTCCACCGCGAGGCAGTAGCCGGCCTCGTTGGCGATCGGCGCGAGGTAGTCCATGCGCGTGACGTAGGGGACGGCCTGCACCCAGGTGCGGTACTCGAGGTTCTTCTCGATGCCGGTGTGGAGGTAGCCGATGCCGCAGCGGGCCTCGGTGATGACCTCCCCCTCCATCTCGAGGATGAGGCGCAGCACGCCATGGGTCGACGGGTGCTGGGGACCCATGTTGACGACGACGCGCTCCTTGACGCCGGACTCCGGTGCGAGCACCTCGTCCCAGTCGCCACCGGTGACGGTGTAGACGCGCCCCTCGGTCGTGTCGTAGGCCCCCGCCTCGACGCCCTCGGTCTCGCCGAGGATGTCCTCGAACGGCGCCTCGTAGGTGATGTCGGCCATCAGGTGTACGACCTCCGCGTGTCGGGCGGCGGGATGGTGGCGCCCTTGTACTCCACCGGGATCCCGCCGAGCGGGTAGTCCTTGCGCTGCGGGAAGCCGTACCAGTCGTCCGGCATGAGGATGCGGGTGAGACCGGGGTGCCCGTCGAAGACGATGCCGAACATGTCGAACGCCTCGCGCTCGTGCCAGTCGTCGGCCGGGTAGACCGAGACGATGCTGGGCACGTGCGGGTGCTCGGCCGGGGCGGACACCTCGACGCGGATGCGGCGGTTGAACGTGACCGACTGGAAGTGCCACACCGCGTGGAACTCCGCGCCCGTCATGTGCGGGTAGTGGACGCCGGAGACGCCGAGGCACATCTCGAAGCGCAGCGCCGACTCGTCGCGCAGGCGCTGGACGAAGGCCAGCAGGTGCTCGGGGCGCACGTGGAAGGTGATCTCGCCGTTGGAGATCACGGTCGCCGCGACGGCCGCGTCGTACGAGAGGCCGTCCTCCTGGAGCGCGAGGTCGAGCTCGTCGGCGACCTCGTCGTACCAGCCGCCGAACGGGCGCGGGCTGGGCGACGGGAACTCGATGGTGCGGACGAGGCCTCCGAAGCCGGAGGTGTCACCGGTGCCCGAGCCTCCGAAGAGGCCGGCCCGGACGTCGACGACCGGGAGGGTCGGGACGTCGGCCGGGACGACCGGGACGATCCCAGCGGTGTTGTCGTGGAGGCTCGGTCACCGCAGCAGACCCTTCATCTCGGAGGTCGGGGTGGCGACCAGGGCCGCCTCCTCGAGCTCGGTGATCTGGTTCTGGCGGTTGATGCCGAGCTTGGTCTGACGCGACTTCTCGTGGATCTGCATGATCGCGTCGAGGAGCATCTCCGGGCGGGGCGGGCAGCCGGGGAGGTAGACGTCGACCGGCACGATGTGGTCGACGCCCTGGACGATCGCGTAGTTGTTGAACATGCCGCCGCTGGAGGCGCAGACGCCCATCGCGAGCACGAACTTCGGGTTGGGCATCTGGTCGTAGATCTGGCGCACGATCGGGGCCATCTTCTGGCTCACGCGACCGGCGACGATCATGAGGTCGGCGTGCCGCGGGGAGCCACGGAAGACCTCCATGCCGAAGCGGGCGAGGTCGTAGCGCGGGCCGCCCGTCGACATCATCTCGATCGAGCAGCAGGCGAGGCCGAACGTGGCGGGCCACATCGACCCGGCGCGGCCGTAGCCGGCGAGCTTCTCGACGGTGGTGAGCAGGATGCCGCTCGGGAGGCTCTCCTCGAGTCCCATGTCCTAGCCCTCCTTGACGACGGTGAGTGCGGGGTGCGTGCTGGTGCTGAGGTCGACCTGGACCGTCAGTCCCATTCGAGCCCGCCCCGACGCCAGACGTACCCGTAGACCACGAGGACGGTCACGATGAACAGCGCCATCTCGATCAGCCCGAACAGCGCCAGCTGGTCGAAGGCGACCGCGAACGGGTAGAGGAACACGATCTCGATGTCGAAGACGATGAAGAGCATCGCCGTCAGGTAGTAGCGGACCGGGAACCGGCCGCCGCCGATGGGCTGCGGGGTGGGGTCGATGCCGCACTCGTAGGAGTCGAGCCGGGCCCGGTTGTAGCGCCGCGGGCCGATGACGACGGGCGCGAACACGGCGAACAGGCCGAAGGCGAGTCCGAGGATGCCGAGGATCAGGATCGGGAGGTAGACCTCGCCCACGTCTCATGCCCCTTCTCTATCGCCCCGCTCTCGCCGGGCTGCCGATCTCAAATCTTGTGAATCCTAGTGGTGTCCGCATGACCCTCGGACGCGGGCGGTCAGGCTGTCGTGGAGGCCCCGGCCAAGCGGTGCGGGGGCCGGTCGGGCTGCTCGTCGCGTCGCGCCTCACGGGGGTCGGCGCACAGCGGAGCGACGCCGACCGGGAGCGCGTCGGCGTCGTACGGGAGTGGGGACTGCGTGATCACAGGCGTCGAGGATCCTCGTGGGTCGAGACGAACGCACGTGCGCTTGTGAATTCGTTCACGAGCGCAGCCGTACTGTACCCCGCGAGCGCCGCCGATCCGACCGTGTCCGGCTGATGGCCCTCGGCCTCCGGCGGCCCGCCGGGGCGATCCGGGGCGGGGAAATCCATCGCGTGGATTCACGCCGATGTCCTGCATGAGGGTGACAGCGCTCGTCCGGACCGCGTGCCGGAGCGGATGACCCCGGTCGGGAGTTCGACCGGTTCTGCCCGCTCGGCGCGAGACCCGCCTCCGGTCCGCAGTGCCCTGATGGCATGACCACCGCCGACCCCCGCTGCTCCTCCCCCGTCGACCGGTCCCGGCCGTCGCACCGCGACCGTGCCGGACGCCGTACCCGCGCCGTCCTCCTCGTGCCCGCCCTGGCCGGCGCCCTCCTCGTGGGCGGCGTCGTGGTGGCGGACGCCGCGACGAGCACGACCGCGCTCACGGTGTGCCTGAAGCGCGGCGCCGAGCTGATGGCGCCGACCAGCAGCGGCCGGTGCCCGGCCGGATACACGCTGACCCGGGTGACCGGCGCGCGCGGCCCGGCCGGCGCGGTGGGAGCCGCGGGCAGGGACGGCGCGACCGGCGCGACCGGGGCGGCGGGTCCGGCCGGGCCCGCCGGGCCGACCGGGGCGGCAGGCGCCGCCGGTGCCACGGGGCCCGCGGGTACCGCCGGGATCCCGGGGGCGACCGGGCCGACCGGGCCGACCGGGCCTGCCGGCGAGCCGGGGCAGCAGGGATCTGCCGGGCCCACCGGGGCGACGGGCCCCGCGGGCGCGGACGGCACCGGGCCGGCCTGGCTCGACACCGGGGACGCCACCGTCTACACCGCGAGTGACTCCCACACGCTGGCCGGCGTGACCCTCCCCGCCGGCACCTATGTCCTGAGCGCGTCGGTGTTCGTGAACGAAGCGGTGCCCTTCGAGACCGTGGCCACCATTCAATGCTCAGTTGTTGTGGCTGGGGACGACCAGGTGCTGACGCCCCCGTTCCCGACCGTTGCGTCGCCGCAGGTCCACTTGATCCAGGACATGATCACGCTCCCGACCGCCGTTGTGTCCGTGAGCGGCGCCACGAGTCCAGTCAGCCTGGGCTGCGCTGTCGAGGACGAAGGCGGCGGCTTCACGCTCACCGGGACCGTGCTGGCGACCCGGGTCTCGAGCGCCACCGTCACCTGAGCACGGACCCCTGCACCCCACCGCCGACCCCGCCTCCGGCGGAGGCGACGGGCAGCCCGCACCGCGCCCCCCGCTGCCCGCCGCTCCCGCCGGGGGCGGGGCCGCCCGGGCCCGGCGGAACGGCCTTCGGCGCATGACGTGCGACACGTCCACGCCTCGTCGGGCTGCCGACCGACGCCCGTGGCCCTAGCCTGAAACGCGTGTCCACCGCACCCGTCGCCGTACCGGCCACGCCGGCCACCGTGCGCACCGTGGTGCTGCCCGACGAGATCGCCGCGCGACCGCTGCTCTCGCTGCTGCCCCGGGGCCTCGCGCCGACGTCGTGGGTGACCACCGACGCGGCCGGTGAGGACGAGGGGCTCGTCGGCTGGGGCGAGGCCGCCCGCGGGGAGTTCACCGGCGCCGAGCGCTTCTCCCGCGCGCAGCGCTGGTGGTCCGCCTGGGTCGCCGACGCCGACGTGCAGGACGCCGTGCACCTCCCCGGCTCCGGCCCGGTGGCGTTCGCGTCGTTCGCGTTCGACGCGACGCCCGGGTCGTCCGTGGTCGTCGTACCGCGCGTGGTCGTGGGCCGGCGCGACGGCGTCACCTGGCTGACCGTGGTCGCGGCGAGCGCGCGCGAGGCGCGGCACGCGGTGGCCGAGACGGTCGCGGCGCTGTCGCACCCCACCGCAGTGCCCGAGGCTCCGCGCGGCGTCGCCTACTCCGAGGGCACGCTCTCGGTGCCCGACTGGCAGTCCGCGGTCACCGAGGCCGTGCGCCGCATCGACGACGGCGAGCTCGACAAGGTGGTGCTCGCGCGCGACGTCGTCGTCACCACCGACGGACCGGTCGACCCGCGCCACCTGCTCACCCGCCTGGCCTCGCGCTACCCCTCGTGCTGGGCGTTCTCGGTCGACGGCCTGCTCGGCGCGACGCCGGAGATGCTGGTCCGCCGTATCGGCGACACCGTCACCTCGCGGGTGCTCGCCGGCACGATGCGGCGGTCCTCGGACGCGACCAACGACGCCTCGCTCGCCTCGGCGCTCCTCGACTCGGCCAAGGACCACGCGGAGCACGAGTACGCCGTGAAGTCCGTGGCTCTCGCGCTCGCCGCGCACTGCACCGACCTCGACGTGCCGGAGACGCCGCGGCTGCTGCGCCTCGCGAACGTGCAGCACCTCGCGACCGACGTGCGCGGCGTGCTGGCCGACGGCGCACCGGCGCTCGCGCTGGCGGCGTCCCTGCACCCCACAGCCGCGGTGTGCGGCACCCCGACCGAGCGCGCGTTCGCCGTGATACGCGAGCCTCGAGGGCATGGACCGCGGCCGCTACGCCGGGCCGGTCGGCTGGATCGACTCGCGCGGCGACGGCGAGTTCGGCATCGCGCTGCGGTGCGCCGCGATCGAGGCCGAGGACCGCCTGCGGCTGTTCGCGGGCTGCGGCCTGGTGTCGGGCAGCGAGGCCGACGCCGAGCTGGCCGAGTCCCAGGCCAAGCTCGTAGCGATGCGCGACGCCCTAGAAACCACCTGACTCGCTGGTTCTTCCCTTAGGGAAGATCCGTGCAGTTGAGCTGCACGAACCACGCCCAGATCCGTGATCTTGGTCGGTGCCGCCGGTGTCGGACGGCGGTGGGCCCGCGTTCTCGGCGTACGGCGAGCCAGGAGCGGATCACGTTCGGACGAGTCGGAGCCGCTGCACCAAGATCACGACTTCGGGCGGGATCGGTGCAGTTGAACTGCCGTTTACGCCCCTAAGGGAAGAAGAGTGCAGTCGGGCTAGGGGGTTTCTAGGTCGTCGAGGTCGACGAGGGCTGCGCTGACGTCGGTCTGGAGGTCGCGCAGGAGCTGGGCCTCGGCGCCGCGCTCGCCGACCTTCGCGATCACGACGCGCACGCCGCCGGCCGCCGTCGCCTCCTCGATCGCCGACACGAGCGCCGTCACATCGGTCACGGTGATCACGTGGTCGACCGCGACCGCCGCGGCCACCTTCTCGAGGTCGAGCCCGAGCGGCGTGCCGAACACCCGCTCGAAGTACGGCGTCCCTGCCTGCTCGAGCTGGCCGAAGATCCCGCCGCCGTCGTTGTCGACGACGACGATCACGAGGTCGGGCCGCGGCTCGTCGTCGCCGACGAGCAGGCCGTTGTGGTCGTGCAGGAACGCGAGGTCGCCGACGAGGGCGTACGCCGTCCCGCCGGTCGCCGTCACGACCTCCGCCACGCCGTCCTCGTCGATGTGGATCGCCGTCCGCGGCGTCTGGTGCGCGAGCGCCGCACCCCATGCCGTGGCGAGCAGCCCGTCGATGCCGGACGCTCCGCGGTTGCCGATCACGAGCGGCGCCTCGTCGGCGTCGCGCACCCGAGCGAACGACTCGAGGTGCCGGACCGGCCAGGAGGACGCCGCCAGCAGCAGGGCCGAGGAGTCGAGGACATCCCAGAGGGTGCGCGCGACGTCGGGGCCGGTCAGCGTCGAGCCCTCGTCGAGCCGCTTGGTGATCGCGGTGTCCGCGCGGACGTCGGCCGCGAGCCACGCGTCGAGCCAGGAGTCGTCGTACAGCTCGAACGCCGTCGGCGGCTCCGGCACGACCGACACGAACATCGTCGCGTTGCGCGTCGGGTCGGGTCGGTACGCCGCTGCGCGGTCGTCGGCCACGATCACCATCGGTGCGTCACGGATCATCGCGAGCACCGACCGCGACAGACCGGGACGGCCGACGCACACGACGAGCTCGGGCGCGTGCTCCTCGGCGAAGTGCGCGTCGGCGAGCAGCAGCGCACCGTGCGCCACCGTCGAGTCGCCCACGCGGGCGTTGCCGCTCGGCTCCCCGATGAGGGGCCAGCCGCAGGCCTCGGCGAGGGCGACGGCGGAGTCGCTCGCCTCCATGTCGTTGAGGTCGCCGACCACCACGACGCCGCGCGCGGGCACGACGTGGTCGGGGTCGGCGTCCGGACCCGCGAACAGCGCGAGGATCTCGTCGATCGGCTGCGCAGCGGCCATGCCGAGCCGCGCGTCGATGGCGACCGGGAGACGCTCCTCGGGCGAGGAGTCTGCGTCGGCGAGGGCCAGCGGCTCGATCCACGTGTCGTCGCCGTCCGGGACCAGCGGCTCGCGGAAAGCCACGTTGAGGTGCACCGGGCCCGACGAGCCCACCTCGGTCGCGACGGAGATCGCGCGCGCGACGACCGAGCGCCAGTAGCGCACCTGGCCGACCCGCGGCTCGGCCACGGCCACCTCGTGCGCCCAGCGGACGGTGGTGCCGAAGATCTTCACCTGGTCGATCGTCTGGTGGGCCCCGGTGTCGCGGAGCTCGGCCGGGCGGTCGGCGCTCACCACGATCACCGGCACCCCCGCGAAGGACGCCTCCACCAGTGCGGGCAGCAGGTTGGCGACGGCGGTGCCGCTCGTCGTCACGATCGCGACGGGCTCCTTGGCGACCTTCGCCAGCCCGACCGCCAGGAAGCCCGCGCTGCGCTCGTCGACGCGCACGTGGAGGCGCAGGTCGTCGCGCTCGTCGGCCTCGGCCAGGGCGATGGCGAGGGCCGCGCTGCGGCTGCCCGGCGCGAGCACGACCTCGGTCACGCCGCCGGCGACCAGCTCGTCGACCAGAACGCGCGCCATCGCGGTGCTCGGGTTCATGCGGCGCCTCCGTCAGCGTCGTCGATCAGGGTCAGGCACCGCTGGAGCCTGTCGCTCCACCAGCGGGCGCGGTCGTCGCCGAGCCGCGCAGCCGCCGTGGCCAGCAGGGCGGGATCGGGCATCGGGCGCACGACCGACAGTCTGCCGTCCTCGGGCAGCAGCGTGCGCACGACGAGGTCGGCAGCGAGCAGCCGGCCGGTGCCGAGGCCGCACGCATGGGCGAGCTCGGGCAGCGCGCCCGCGAGCGCCAGCCCGGCGGCGAGCCCCACGCTCGAGTCCAGCGACCCGCTCACGGTCACCGGTCGGCCGATGCGCGCCGCGAGGTCGAGGGCACGGCGTACGCCGCCGAGCGGGATCGCCTTGAGGATCACGACGTCGGCCGCGTCGCGCACCGCGTCGAGGGCGGAGTCGTCGAGGTCGCCCGCGAGGCGCACGCCCTCGTCGACGGCGACCGGCACGGCGATCCGGGTGCGCAGCTCGGCGAGCTCGGCGAGGCTCGCGCACGGCTGCTCGGCGTACTCGAGACCGAGGGCGACGTCGGCAAGCACGTCGAGCCGGTCGGCGGCCTGGTCGACGGTCCACGCGCCGTTGACGTCGACACGGATGAGCCCCTCGGCCGCCCCGCAGTCGTCGAGCACAGCGCGCACCGCGGCCACGCGCGCGACGTCGTCTGCGAAGTCCTGCCCGGGCTCCCCGACCTTGACCTTGATGGTCGTGCAGCCGTCGAGCTGCACGGCGTCGAGCACGAGCTCCTCGACCTCGGCCGGGCCGAGCGCGGGCACGATCGCGTTGACGGGCACCGAGCCGCGGACCGCCGCCGGCCAGCTGCCGCGAGCCTGCTCCAGCGCCGCCCGCAGCCACCGCGCGGCCGTGGCGTCGTCGTACTCCGGGAACGGCGCCCACTCGCCCCAGCCCTCGCCGACGCGCAGCAGCACGCCCTCGCGCATCGTCGTGCCGCGGAAGCGGCGGGAGAGCGGCAGAGCGAAGGGGACGGCCTCGACGACGGACATGGTCATCCGAGGCCGCTCAGGATCCCGCACCAGATCGACTTCGCGCGGCGCGCGGCAGAGCCCAGCCGGTCGCCGGCGGTCGGACCGGTGGCGACCTCGATGGCCGTGCCCTCGGCGGCGTCATCGGTCGGCGGGACGGGCTGCGCCTCGGCGGCCATGCGCGTCCTCCGTCCTCGGCGTACGCCGTCGCAGCTCGGAGAGCCCGACGGTGCCGGCAGCCGCAGGTGGGCCGCCTGCATCAACCCTAGGCTGGCGGGCGTGAGCAGGCAGCGCGGACTGAGGCGCGTCGACGTCGCGCCCGGACGCGCGGGCGTCGAGGCGCTGCTCGACCTGCTGCCCGACGCACTCGCGGGCGACGGCCCCGCCCTGGCGATCGCGCCCGCGGGCGACGACCCCGCCGCCCGCCGCGCGCAGGTCGCCGTGCTGCCCGACCCTGCCACCCTCGTCGACGTCGACGTCGCGGTCGTGCTGGCCACGAGCGGCTCGACCGGCGCGCCGCGCGGCGTGCTCCTGACGGCGGCGTCGCTGCTCGCTTCGGCCGAGGCCGCGCTCACCACCCTCGTCGGTGGCGCGGCGGCATGGAGCCTCGCCCTCCCCGTGACCTCGGTCGGCGGCCTGCAGGTGCTGATGCGCTCGCTGATGAGCTCGACCGAGCCCGAGGTGCTGCCGTCGGTCGGCGGTGCGTCGCGCTTCACGGCTGCGGAGTTCGCCTCCGCCACCTGGAGGCTCGACCCGTCGCTGCCCGGCTGCACCTCGATAGTCCCCGTGCAGGCCGCGATCCTGCTCGACGACCCCGAGGGCCTCGCCGCGCTGCAGGCGTACGACGCCGTGCTGCTCGGCGGCGCCCGCACTCCCCCGGCGATGCTGCGGCGGCTCCTCGACTCGCATGTCGTCGCGGTGCCGACGTACGGCATGACCGAGACGAGCGGAGGGCTCGCTTACGGCGGAGTGCCACTGCCCGGGGCGACGGCACGGATCGCCGACGCCGGCCCCGACGGAGTCGGCCGAGTCGAGGTCGGCGGCCCGATGGTCGCGCGCGGCTACCTCGGCGACGACGCTGCCACCGCCGAGGCGTTCGTCGACGGCTGGCACCGCACCCTCGACCTCGGCCGCATCGTCGACGGCAGGCTCGAGTTGCTGGGCCGCGTCGACGACGTCGTTCAGGTCGGCGGCGTCAACGTCGCCGTGACCGCCGTCGAGGACGCGATCGCGCCGCACGTCGCCGGCGTCGTCGTCCTCGCCGACCCCGACGACGACTGGGGCTCGCGGCTCACCGCGTACGTCGCCGGCGCCACGTCGCACGAGTCGCTCGCGGCCGAGGTGCTCGCCGTGCTCGGCAAGCCAGCCGTGCCGCGGCGGTGGGTGGACGTCGATGCCGTGCCGCTGCTGCCGAACGGGAAGCCCGACCGCGAGGCGCTCCGCGGGATCGGCTGACCTCGGCCGTCCGGCCCACGTCGTGCACGGTTCGGCTGATCGGGCGCGTCGGCGCGAGACTCCGGTGCCCGCCACCCGGTAGCGTCCGTGCCGATCCGGGCAGGGCGTGCGACAGGGGGTCGGCGCACCGGATCGTGTCCGGGGGTGTTCTGCCGTGATCCGCGTGCTGCCGTACTTCGTCGAGATCGCGCTGCTCGTCTTCTGCCTGGTCGACTGCATCCAGACGCCGCCGCACCTGGTCCGCAACCTCGAGAAGGGGTGGTGGATCGTGCTCATTATCATCCTGCCGCTCATCGGCGGCATCGCCTGGCTCGTGGCCGGGCGACCCGTGCGCAGCGCGGCGTCGGGCTCGCAGTGGCGGATCGGCTCGGGCTTCCCCGCGGACGAGCGCCCGGGTACGTCGTTCAAGCGCAACGAGGACGACCCGGCCTTCATGGCCGAGATGGCCCGCATCGACCGCGAGCACGAGGAGTCGCTCCGGAAGTGGGAGGCCAAGCTCAGGGCCCAGGAGGCCGAGCAGAAGCGCAAGGAGTCCGGCGGCTCCGCCGAGGCCTGACGCGCCGAGCCGCCCGGCACCTGAGAGGATCTCGCCTCGTGGCGACTTCTGGGCAGTGGTGGCAGGGGGCGCGCCCCCGCACCCTTCCCGCGGCGCTCGCGCCGGTGCTCGTCGGCACCGCGGTCGCGTGGTGGCAGCTCGCCGACGCCATCCGGCTCTCCGACGACGCCCGCGGGGTTCTTGCGAGCCTCGGCGCAGCGTCCGCCGCGAGTCCGGACGGTCTCTCGCTCGTCACGGTCACGAACCTCGACCTCGCCGTGGACCCGTCGCTCGTCACTCTGCTCGGCACGACTGCCGTGACCACGTGGGGCCAGTTCGCGCTGCGCGCGCTGCTCGCGCTCGTCGTCGCGCTGGCGCTGCAGATCGGCGTCAACTACGCCAACGACTACAGCGACGGCATCCGCGGCACCGACGACGCCCGGGTCGGCCCGGTGCGCCTCGTCGGACAGGGCCTCGCCTCGCCGCGGTCGGTGAAGCTGGCGGCGTTCGCGATGTTCGGCGTCGCCGCGCTCAGCGGCCTCGCGCTCGTGCTTCTCACGCAGGCGTGGTGGCTGCTGCTGGTCGGCGCCGCCGCGATCGTGGCGGCCTGGTTCTACACAGGCGGCCCGAGCCCCTACGGCTACGCCGGGCTCGGGGAGGTCTTCGTCTTCGTGTTCTTCGGCCTCGTCGCCGTCGTCGGGACGACGTACGTGCAGACCCTGTCGATCTCATGGCTCGCGGTCGCGGGCGGCGTCGCGTGCGGGTCGCTGTCGGTCGGCATCTTGCTCGCGAACAACCTGCGCGACATCCCCACGGACACCGTGAGCGGCAAGCGCACCCTGGCGGTGCGCCTCGGCGACGCGCGCACGCGGTCGGCGTACAACGCCTCGCTCGCTCTCCCCTTCGGTATCGCCCTCGGCCTCGCGCCGACGGTGACGTGGTGGGCGCTGCTGGCGCTGGCTGCGCTGCCGCTCGCTCTCGGCCCCGCGCGCATCGTGCGAGGCGGCGCGCTCGGCCGCGACCTCGTGCCCGTGCTCGCCGGCACCGGCAAGCTCCTCCTGGGCTACGCCGTCCTGCTCTCGGCGGCCCTCGTCATCGCCTCGTTCTGACCGCAGGTCAGGGGCGGTCGGTGGGCTCGAGGTCGTCGAGGTCGTCGTCGGCCGGGATGTCGCGCGAGCGCGCCGGTCGGCCCGTGGACACCGCTGGCTCCGCGGCATCGCCCGTGCCCGTGCCGTTCGCGCCCGGGAACGCGCCGGACGCGGCAGGCTGGTCGCCCAGCGCCTCGGCCGCGGCGGCGTCCTCTGAGGCGGCCGATGAGTCGATGCGCTGGTTGACCTTCTGCACGGCGGTGACGACCTCGACCGCTGCCACCTCGCGGCGGCGGTTGAGCGCGAAGATCGAGATGACGCCGGAGATGAGGAACGCGAACACCAGCAGGATCAGCGGCTGGCGCAGCCCGAGGAGATAGAGCACCCCGGTGGTGAGCCCGAGGATCAGCAGCCGCAGCAGCGTGTAGACGAGGACGGGGTGGCCGCCGTTCGTGGTGACCGCGTCACCGGCCGGCGTCTCGTCGGGGGTGGGGGTCGTGTCGTCCTGGCTCACGGCTTCACCGTACGTCGCCGGCGACCGCGTGCCCGAGCCGGGTCGATCAGGACGCCGGGGTGGCGTCGCCGCCGGGCGCCGCGCCGCCGTCGCGCTTCTCGCGGCGCTTTCTCATCTTCTCCGACCAGGTGACGTCGTCGATCTGGCGGAGGAACGCGGGGTCGTCGTCCGGCGCGACCGGGCCGCGGCCGCGACCCGGCGCCACCGAGCCGTCGCCGATCGGGCGAGGCCGTCCCCAGACGAACCACGCCACAGCACCGAGGACGGGCAGGACCAGCACGACCACGGCCCACAGGGTCTTGGGCAGCGATCGCACGTCGTCCCGGCGGCTCAGCACGACGTCGATGAGCGCGTAGAGCACGACGACGAAGCCGACCGCGTAGAGCAGGAACCTGCCCACGTCAGCGCACCTCCTTGACGGGAGGGTACGACGCAGCAGTGCGCCGCGCCTGCGGGCGCGATCCGTGGCCGACCATGCTCGCTATCGCAGACCGCCGTAGGAGTGCAGGCCGCTCATGAGGATGTTCACGCCGAAGTAGTTGAAGACGAAGCACCCGAACGCGACGAACGCGATGTAGGCGGCCTTGCGGCCCTTCCAGCCAGCGGTCGCACGGGCGTGCAGGTAGGCGGCGTACCCGACCCAGGTGATGAACGCCCAGGTCTCCTTCGGGTCCCAGCCCCAGTAGCGGCCCCAGGCGTTCTCGGCCCAGATCGCGCCGGCGACGATGGTGAAGGTCCACAGCGGGAACATGAACGCGTGGATGCGGTAGGCCATCGCGTCGAGCTTGGTCGACTCGGGGAGCCGCTTGGCGAGGCCGGACAGCCAGTACGTCCGACCCTCGGCGGCGCGCCGCTCGCCGGAGTCGGCGACGAGGAACAGGGCCGACAGCGCGGCACCGAGGCTGAAGGCACCGGCGCAGACCGTCGCGGCCGACACGTGGATCACGAGCCAGTAGTTGCGCAGCGCGGGCACGAGCTGGGCGGCGTCGA
This sequence comes from uncultured Actinomycetes bacterium, assembly GCA_963843975.1. Lineage (GTDB taxonomy): Bacteria > Actinomycetota > Actinomycetes > S36-B12 > CAIYMF01 > Longivirga. The sequence continues at coordinate 2,248,449 of CAWJMG010000003.1, forward strand.
CGTACAGCACGGTGACGGCGAGGCCCAGGATCAGGAGCACGGTCGGCAGCACGAACAGCCCGAGCCAGCGGACGTCGCGCTTGAGCGAGATCGCGAGGAACGTGACCGCGATCGCGAGGGCCGAGGTGATCGAGAACTCGTACATGTTGCCCCAAGGGGCACGCATCACCGAGAGGCCGCGGAAGAGCAGCCCGCCCGCGAGCAGCAGGGTGCCGAGCCACGTGATCGACATCGCGATGTTGGCCGACCGGCGACCGGGCGGCAGCGAACCGTCGTCCGGTCCGCCGACCGTGACCTCGGTCTTGGTGGCGACGGCGACCGAGCCCTCGCCGGCCGTGGACGCGGCGCCCTCGGACGTGGCGGGGACGAGGTCGCGACCCTTGGACGCGGCGAAGGAGACCGCGAACGTGAACATCGCGATCGTGTAGACCGCCATGGCGGCGTACACGAGGTCGCGGCTCAGCTCGGCGAACGCCACGTTGACCGTCACTCCGGGGCTCCTTCTACGTCCGTACGGGCTGCTGCCGGTGAGCCGAGGGCCGAGGCCAGCTCGTCGACCTCGTCGGCGACGCTGGCGTGCTCGGACCGGGTGAGGCCGGCGACGTCGACCACGGTAACGCCTCCCGCCCCGGCCGCCACCCGCACCCAGACGCGGCGGCGACGGATGAGCAGGGACAGCGCTAGGCCGCTCATCGCGGCGATCGAGGCGACCAGCGCGATCTCCTTGCCGGGGTCGCGCGCGACCGCGAACGAGGCGAACTGCTCGTACCCGTCGAAGGAGATGGTCTCGCCGGTCGGCACGGTCCAGGACTCGCCCGGGCGGAGCGCCTCGATGCCGAGCCGGGTCATGTTCTTCGTCTCGAGCTTGAAGACCGACTGGGTGCGGCCGCTGTCGAGGCCGAGGTCGCCCTCCCACGCCGACAGGAACACGCCGGGGTCGTCGGCCGCCGGGAAGGTCGAGTGGGGTCCACGCACGTCGTCGACCGCGGCCGTCGGAAGGAAGAAGCCGGTGAGGCCGAGCTGCGGCGTCGCGTCCGGCACCTTCACGGTGCAGGTGGAGGTGAAGTTCGGGTCCTGCGGGAGGCAGACGACGGAGTCGCGGAAGACGATCTGGCCGTCCTTGTCCTTCACGGTGAAGGTCGGTGCGTAGCCGTGGCCGACGAGGAAGACCTTCTCGCCGTCGACGACCAGCGGCTCGTTGACCTGGATGCTCACCTTCTCCGGCGCGGCACCGGGCTCCCGGACGAGCGTGACGGCGGCGACGAACTCGCGCGGGGCGCCGTTCTGCGAGCCGCCGCGCTCGAACTGCGCGTCGAAGGAGTCGAGCCGGAACGTGAACGGCTGCAGCGACGCCGGGTCGAAGCCACGGCCGGGGGCGAAGGAGTCGAACTGCGAGAGCGTGTTCGCGAACGACGTGCCCTCGCGGACGACGACGTTGCCGCGGAAGCCGCCGAGCGACCCGACCGCGACGCCGAGCAGCAGCACGAGCAGAGCGAGGTGGAAGACGAGGTTGCCGGTCTCGCGGCTGTAGCCCTTCTCGGCCGCGACCGAGTCATCGCGGACGTCGACCCGCCACCGCTTGCCGCGCAGGAACGCCGCAGCATCGGCGATCACTGTCGAGGCGTCGCTCCCGGATACGACCTGGCGGTGCTCGGGGAGCCGGGCGAGGTTGCGCGGCGCGGCCGGGGGCCGTGCGCGCATCGCCTTCCAGTGCAGGACCGAGCGCGGGATCACGCAGCCCGCGAGCGAGATGAACAGCAGCAGGTAGATCGCGGCGAACCACGGCGAGGCGAACACGTCGAAGAAGCCGAGGCGGTCCAGCCACACGCCCTTCGGGTCGTCCGCGAGGTACTGCGTGACCTTGACGGGGTCGGTGGCGCGCTGCGGGAAGACTGAGCCGGGCACCGACGCGACGGCGAGCAGGAACAGCAGCACGAGCGCCGTGCGCATGCTCGTCAACGTGCGCCAGGCCCAGCGCAGCCACCCGACGACGCCGATGCCGACGGGTGCGCTGCCCTCGGTCTCGGCGGGCGCGGTCGACAGCCCCGCGCGGGTGCCATCGGCGTCGCGCACGGCGTCGTCGACCTGGTCGCTCACAGCCACACTCCGAAGTCGCCGGCCCACGAGCGCAGGCCGATCGTGAGGTCGTCCCACGTGCCGGTGACGAGCAGCAGGCCGATGGCGACCAGCATGGCCCCGCCGACGCGCATCACGACGACGCTGTGCCGACGGACCCAGCCGATCGCGCCGAGCGCGCGGCGGAAGAGAAGGCCGACGAGCACGAACGGGAGCCCGAGGCCGAGGCAGTAGAAGACCGACAGCAGCGCGCCGCGAGCAGCGCTGGCCTCGGTGAAGGCGAGGGTCTGCACGGCGCCGAGCGTGGGGCCGATGCACGGGGTCCAGCCGAGGCCGAACAGGACGCCGAGGAGCGGAGCGCCCCACAGGCCGACCCTGGGCAACGAGTGCAGCCGCCACTCCCGCTGCATGCCCGGGATGACGCCGAGGAAGGACAGGCCGAGCACGACGACCACGACGCCGAGGACGCGCGTGATCGGCTCCTGGTAGCGGAACAGCGCCTCGCCCAGGGCGCCGAAGGCGGCGCCGTACGCGACGAAGACGGCGGTGAACCCGAGAACGAACAGCAGCGACCCCAGCAGGACCCGGGTGCGGGTGGCGGGTGCCGACGGCGGTGCCTCGACGATGACGTCCGCGCCATCCTCGGTGCGGCGCTTCGCGGGGGCTTCGGACTCCCCTGCGAGCTCGGCGCCGGACAGCCCGGTGACGTACGAGAGGTAGCCGGGCACGAGCGGCAGCACGCACGGCGAGAGGAACGACACGACGCCGGCGGCGAAGGCCAGCGGCGCCGCGACGAGCAGCGAGCCGGAGACGACGGTGTCGGCGACGCTCACGACGTCTCCGCCAGGACCGGCTCGATCATGCCGAGGAGCCGGGAGCGGTCGACGGCACCGAGGGCGCGCGCGGCGACCCTGCCCTCGCGGTCGAGCACGAGCGTGGTCGGGATGGCCGACGGCGGCAGCTGGCCGTGGAAGGCGAGCACGAGGGAGTTGTCGCCGTCGAACATCGAGGGGTAGGACACCTCGAACTTGCGGCTGAACGCCTTCGCGTTGTCGATCGAGTCCTTGCCGCCGGACACGATGCCGACGAACTCCACGCCCTTGGCCTTGGTCTCGGCGTACGTCGACTCCAGCACCCCGGCCTCGGCGCGGCAGGGCGAGCACCACGACGCCCACAGGTTCACCACGACGACCTTGCCGCGGTACGACGAGACGTCGAGCGTCGCGCCGTCCAGCGTCGTGCCGACGAGCACCGGCGCCGCCTCGCGCTCGGCCGCCGGGAGGAGCACGGTCGACCCGTCGCCGGCGACGTAGCGGGTGGAGCCGTCGACCGAGCCGGAGGTGGCCGAGCAGCCCGCGAGGAGCACCGCGGCAGCCGCGAGCGCAACGACGCCCGCGAGACGGCGGGCCCGGCGTCCGGCGGTCACGGCGGCTGCTCCTCGGGTGGTCGTGGTGATCGTGCTGGTCGGGGCTGGCGCAGTGTGGACGTGCCGCACGGCCCGGGGGTTTCCGCCGGGCCGGGCGACTGGGTCACATGTGCTCAGGCGCCCTTGGCCTGGGTGGCCGACTTCCCGGCCTTGCGGACGAGGTCCGCCGACGGCTCGGTGTAGGTGATGGCGACGAGCTTGTCGTCGTCGAAGGTGAGCGACGTGAGGCTCGCCAGCCCGCACTGGCGCTTGCGCGGGTCGTGCACGAAGCGGCGCTGCTCTGCGTCGAGGCGGGCGATCCACACCGGGAGCTGGTGGCTCACGAGGACGGCCTCGTGGCCGCGCGCAGCGGTGCGGGCGGCCGAGACCGCCGCACGCATCCGGCCCGCGAGCTCGACGTACGGCTCGCCCCAGCTGGGCGTGAACGGGTTGTAGAGGTGCCGCCAGGCCTTGGGGTTCTTGAGGACGCCGTCGCCGACGCCGATGCGCTGGCCCTCGAAGACGTTGTCGGCCTCGATGATGCGGTCGTCGATCGAGACGCGCAGCCCGTGCCTGGCCGCGACGGGCGCCGCGGTCTGCTGGGCCCGCTCGAGCGGCGAGGAGACGACATGCGTGATGTCGCGGCCGGCGAGGGCCTCGGCAGCGCGCTCGGCCATCTGCTCGCCGAGGTCGGAGAGCTTGAAGCCCGGGAGCCTGCCGTAGAGCACGCCCTCGGGGTTGTGGACCTCGCCGTGGCGCAGCAGGTGGACGACGGTACGCGTGCTCACGCGAACTCCTTCGCGACGTCGGGATGGGCCGATGCAGCCGCACGGGCGGCGTACGGAAGTGCGTCGACGAGCCGGTCGAGCGCGGCGTCGTCGTGCGAGGCCGAGACGAACCAGGCCTCGAACGCGCTCGGCGGCAGGTAGATCCCGCGGTCGAGCATGGCGTGGAAGAACGCGGCGTAGCGCCACGACTCCTGGGAGCGCGCCTCGTCGTAGTCCTTCGGGCGCGTGCTCATGAAGAACACCGAGAACAGGTTGCCGGCGGTGGCGAGGGAGTGCTCGACGCCCTCGGAGGCCAGCGCCTCGGACACGAGCGAGCCGACCTTGGCGGCGGTCGCGTCGAGGTGGGTGTAGACGTCGGGGGTGCACTGCGCCAGGGTCGCGAGACCGCACGCGGCGGCGACGGGGTTACCCGCGAGAGTTCCGGCCTGGTAGACCGGCCCGGCCGGCGCGAGACGCGACATGACGTCGGCGCGGCCGCCGAACGCCGCAGCCGGGAGGCCGCCGCCCATGACCTTGCCGAAGGTGACGAGGTCGGGCTTCCAGGTGGGGTCCTCGCGGGCCTCGAGCTCGAGCCATCCGCCGCGGGCGACGCGGAAGCCCGTCATGACCTCGTCGACGACGAAGAGCGCGCCGTGGGCCTGGGCGATCCGCGCGAGCGCCGCGTTGAAGCCCGGCTTCGGTGCGACGACGCCCATGTTGGCCGCGGCCGCCTCCGTGATGACGGCGGCGATGTCGTCGCCGTGCGCCGCGAACGCGGCCTCGACGGCACTGATGTCGTTGTAGGGCAGGACGATCGTCTCGTGCGCCTGGGCCCCCGTGACGCCGGGAGTGTCAGGCAGCGCGAACGTGGCGATGCCCGATCCGGCGGCGGCGAGGAGCGAGTCGACGTGGCCGTGGTAGCAGCCGGCGAACTTCACGACCTTGGTGCGGCCGGTGAAGCCGCGCGCCAGACGGATGGCCGACATCGTCGCCTCGGTGCCGCTGCTGACGAGACGCACCTGCTCGACGGCGTCGACGCGGCCCACGATCTCCTCGGCGAGGAGCACCTCGCCCTCACCCGGCGTGCCGAACGAGAAGCCGCGGGTGGCAGCGTCCTGGATCGCCTGCACCACGGCCGGGTGCGCGTGGCCGAGGACCATCGGACCCCAGGAGCAGACGAGGTCGAGGTACTCGCGGCCGTCGACGTCGGTGATGAACGGGCCGCGGCCGCTCGCCATGAACCGCGGCGTGCCGCCGACGGCCCGGAACGCGCGCACCGGGGAGTTCACGCCACCCGGCGTCACCTCGCGGCCGCGCGCGAACAGCGCCTGCGACCGCGGTGCCTCGTCTGCGTACGGGGTGCTCATGCGCGTCCCTCCGCGATCCAGCGGGCGACCTCGGCCGCCCAGTACGTCAGCACGATGTCCGCACCGGCACGGTGGATCGAGGTGATCGACTCGGCGATCGCGCGGTCGCGGTCGATCCAGCCGCGCTGCGCGGCCGCCTCGACCATCGCGTACTCGCCGCTCACCTGGTACGCCGCCACGGGGACGTCGACGAGGTCGGCGACCTCGCGCAGCACGTCGAGGTACAGGCTCGCAGGCTTCACCATGACGAGGTCGGCGCCCTCCTCGACGTCGAGGCGAAGCTCGCGCATCGACTCGCGGCGGTTGGCCGGGTCCTGCTGGTAGGTGCGGCGGTCGCCCTGCAGCTGGCTGTCGACGGCTTCGCGGAACGGTCCGTACAGCGCCGAGGCGTACTTCGCCGCGTACGCGAGGACGAGGACGTCCTTCTGCGACACCTCGTCGAGCGCGGACCGCACGACGCCGACCTGGCCGTCCATCATCCCGCTCGTGCCGACGACGTCGGCCCCGGCGTCGGCCAGGGCCATGGCCATCTCGGCGTACCGGACGAGCGTGGCGTCGTTGTCGACGGCGCCGTCCTTGTCGAGGACGCCGCAGTGGCCGTGGTCGGTGAACTCGTCGAGGCAGAGGTCTGCCATGACGACGAGCGAGTCGCCGACCTCGGACCGGACATCGGCGACGGCGACGTTGAGGATCCCCTCGGGGTCGGTCGCCGCACTGCCGACGGCGTCGCGCACCGCGGGGACGGCGAAGAGCATCACGCCGCCGAGCCCGAGGTAGGCGGCCTCGGCCGCCGCCGCGCGCAGCGAGTCACGGCTGTGCTGGACCACGCCGGGGAGCGACGAGATCGCCGCCGGCTCGTCGAGACCCTCGCGCACGAACAGGGGCAGCACGAGCCCGGCCGGGTGCAGCCGCGTCTCCGCGACCAGCCGGCGCAGGGCAGGTGTTCGCCGCAGACGGCGCGGGCGCTCGACGGGGAAGCCCACCGTCAGGTCGCCTTACGGCGGGCAGCCCCGCGACGCTTGCTCGGGCGCCACACCTGCTCGCCCTGCTCGAGGGCCGCGAGGCGCAGGGCGTCGCCGTGCGCCGCAAGGGCGTCGGCGAGCGCCACGACCGACGGCGTCTCGGCGAGGACGTCGACGCGCAGGCCGTGCTCCTCGGCGGTCTTGGCCGTGGCCGGGCCGATGCACGCGACGACGGTCGAGGTGTGCGGCTTGCCGGCGATGCCGACCAGGTTGCGCACGGTGCTCGACGACGTGAAGAGCACGGCGTCGAAGCCGCCGGTCTTGATCGCCTCGCGCGTCTCGGCCGCCGGGGGCGCCGCACGGACCGTGCGGTACGCCGTGACGTCCTCGATCTCCCAGCCGAGCTCGACGAGGCCGGCGACGAGGGTGTCGGTGGCGATGTCGGCGCGCGGCAGGAAGACGCGGTTGATCGGGTCGAAGATCGGGTCGAACTCGGGGAAGTCCTCGAGGAGGCCGACGCTGCTCTGCTCGCCGCTCGGGACGAGGTCGGGGCGCACGCCGAACGCGATGAGCGACGCCGCGGTCTGGTCGCCGACAGCGGCGACCTTGAGGCCGGCGAACGCGCGGGCGTCGAGGCCGTACTCCTCGAACTTCTCGCGCACGGCCTTCACGGCGTTGGCGCTCGTGAACACGACCCACTGGAAGCGGCCGGACACGAGACCCGTGATGGCTCGCTCCATCTGCTGCGGGGTGCGCGGCGGCTCGACCGAGATGGTCGGCACCTCGACGCCGACGGCGCCGAAGCGGGTCAGCTGCTGGCTGAGGGCGCCGGCCTGCTCGCGCGTGCGCGGCACGAGGACGCGCCAGCCGAACAGCGGCTTGGTCTCGAACCAGGAGAGCTTGTCGCGGTGCGCGACGGTGTCGCCGACGACGACGAGACCAGGGCCGGCCTGCTTGGCGGCCTTCACCGCAGCGGGCAGCTCGGCGAGGGTCGACGTGATCGTGCGCTGCTCGACCGTGGTGCCGCCGCGGGTGACGGCGACCGGCGTCGACTCGGCGCGACCGCCCTGCACGAGGGCTCGGGCGACCTCGGCGGCGCGGTCGGCGCCGTTGAGGACGACGACGGTGATGCGCGGGTCGGAGTGCGCGGCCCAGTCGACGGCCGGGTCGTCGGCGTCGACGACGTGCACCTCGCGCTGCTTGCCGCCGAGGAGCCCGACGCCGGCGTACGCCGGGATGCCGGTGAGCGTGGAGACGCCGGGGGCGACGTCGAACGGCACCTTCGCCTTGGCGAGCGCGCCGGCCTCGGTGAGGAGCGCGCCGTCGAGCAGCGGGTCGCCGGAGAACAGGCGGACCACGGCCTGCCCGGCCTTCGCGGCGTCGGCCACGACCTTCGCCCGCGCGGCGTGCGAGAGCGGCAGGCCGTCCTCGTCGAGCGCGGCGCTCACCTCTGCCTCGACGCCCGCGAGCGTGCGCGCGAGGTCGAGGACGTCGGCGTCCGCGAGCACGACGTCCGCCTCGCGCAGCAGCGCAGCAGCGCGCAGCGTGAGCAGGTCGGGGTCGCCGGGGCCGACCGCCACGAGGGCGATGGAGCCGAAAGGCTTCTTGGTCTTGCTGCGGTTGGAGGTGCCGCTCATGCGCGTGTTCCGTTCCCGAGACCGGGCGCCCCGGCGGCGAGGAGGTCGGCGGCCAGCGATCGGCCCACCTGCTCCGCGTCGCCGGCAGCGCCGGTGACCGACTTCCGCACCTGGACCTGGCCGTCGTCGCTGACGACCGCACCGGTCAGGTGCACGACCGCCTCGCCGTCGTCGCTCGACACGGTCGCGTGGGCGCCGACTGGCGCCGAGCAACCGGCCTCGAGGGCGGCGAGGAGGGAGCGCTCCGCGGTGACGGCGACGCGGGTCGCGTCGTCGTCGAGGTCGCGGAGCGCGTCGAGCAGCGCGGCGTCGTCCTCGACGTCGCGGCACTCGACCGCCAACGCACCCTGACCGGGTGCGGGCAGCATCTGGGCGGTCTCGATGACCTCGGTGACCGCGTCGAGGCGGTCGAGCCGGGCGAGACCTGCATGGGCGAGCACGACGGCGTCGAGGTCGCCCTCGGCGACCTTGCGCAGCCGGGTGTCGACGTTGCCGCGGACGGGCACGACGTCGAGGTCGGGACGCAGCGCGCGCAGCTGGGCAGCGCGCCGCGGGGAGCCGGTGCCGACGGTGGCACCGACTGGCAGGGTGGCGACGGTGCCGCCGTCGCGCGCGACGAGCACGTCGCGCGCGTCCTCGCGCGGAGGGATCGCCGCGAGGCGCAGACCCTGGGCCGGACCGGTCGGCAGGTCCTTGAGCGAGTGGACGGCGACGTCCGCGTCGCCGCGCAGCACGGCGTCGCGCACAGCGCTGACGAACACGCCCACGCCTCCGAAGGACGCGAGCGGCGTCGTCTGGTCGAGGTCGCCGCGGGTGCTCACCTCGACGAGGACGACGTCGCGGTCGAGGCGCTCGCGCAGGGCGTCGGCCACGAGGCCCGACTGGGTGCGGGCGAGCAGGCTCGCACGGGTCGCGACCCGCACCGCCGTCATGACGTGCCCCCGAGGAGGTCGTCGATGCCGGCTCCGGCCTCGGTGGCGAAGGAGGTCTCGGCGCCCTCGGCTGCGGTGACGGCCGAGATCGCCTCGGGGTCCAGGTCGAACAGCCGGTGCAGCGTCGTGGCGTAGCGGGCGCCGTCCGGGTCGGCCGCGAGCTCCTTCATGCGGACGGTCGGGCGGTGCAGCAGCGTGGAGACCGTGCGGCGCAAGGTGCGCGCCACCTCGTCGAGCTCGGTCTCGGACAGGCCGGGCAGCTTGATCCGAAGCCGGTCGAGCTCGGCCTCGACGACCTGGTCGGCGTGGCTGCGCAGGCTGACGACGATGGGCTCGACGCGCTGCGCCGCGATGGCGGCGAGGTGCGCGCGGACCTCGTCGACGACGATCGCGCGGGCGAGCTCGACGTCGCGCTCGGGGGCGTGCGCCTCGGGGACGTCGACCAGCGACGCGATGTCGATGCGCGTGACGCCGGGCAGCGAGGCGATCGACTCCTCGGTGTCGTGCGGAAGCGCGAGGTCGACCACGGCCAGCGGGCGGTCCACGCCCGCGCGCGCGGCGACGAGGGCATCCGTGGTCAGGACGAGGCCGGTGGAGCCGGTGCAGCTGACGATCACGTCGACGTCGGCGAGGGAGCCGACGACGTCCTCGATGCGGACCGCGCGGCCGCCGACCTGCTCCGCGAGGTGCTCGCCGCGCTCGAAGGTGCGGTTGGCGACGACGATCTCGCCGATGCCCTCCCTCTGGAGCGTCGCGGCCGCGAGGCCGCTCATCGCGCCGGCTCCGACCACGAGGGCACGACGTCCGACGAGGGAGCCGCCCAGCGCGTCCGCCGCGAGGTGCAGCGCCACGCTGACGACGCTGGCGCCCGCGCGGTCGATGCCGGTGTCGTGGTGCACGCGCTTGCCGACGCGCAGCGCCGCCTGGGCGAGGTCGTTGAGGCTGCGCCCCACTGTGGCGAGGTCCTGCCCGGTGCGCAGCGCACTGCGCACCTGGCCGAGGATCTGCTGCTCGCCGACGACCATGGAGTCGAGCCCCGCGGCCACCTCGAACATGTGCTGGACGGCGCGGTCCTCGTAGCGCACGTACAGGTGGGGCGTGAGCTCGTCGCGGTCGACGCCCGTGGCCTTGGCGAGGGTGTCGGTGACGTCGAGGACGCCGCCGTGGAACTTGCTGACCTCGGTGTAGATCTCGACGCGGTTGCACGTCGAGAGCACGAGCGACTCGGCCACGTGCGTCGAGGCGAGGAGGTCGACCTGCAGCCGTTCGGCCGCACCCTCGACGAGCGCGACCTTGTCCAGGAGCGCGACCGGCGCGGTGCGGTGGCTGACACCGACGACGAGGAGGGTCATGCGCCCAGCTCCGGTCGGGCGACGCGACGCTGCTCGTGGAAGGCCAGGATCTGCAGCTCGGTGGCGAGGTCGACCTTGCGCACGCCGACGTGGTCGGGCGTGGTGAGGACGACCGGCGCGAAGTTCAGGATGCTCGTGACGCCCGCCGCGACGAGGCGGTCGCACACGGCCTGCGCCGCGGGTGCGGGAGTCGCGATGACGCCGATGCAGGCCTCGCCCTCGACGACGACGTCCTCGAGGTCGAGCAGCGGCCGCACCTCGATGGGCCCGCCTCCGGGGCCGGCCGGGATCTTCTCGCCGACGCGGCGCGGGTCGGCGTCGACGAGGCCGACGACGCGGAAGCCGCGCGACGCGAAGCCGCCGTAGTTGGCGAGGGCGTGCCCGAGGTTGCCGACGCCGACGATGACGACGGGCCAGTCCTGGGTCAGGCCGAGCTCGCGGGCGATCTGGTAGACGAGGTACTCGGTGTCGTAGCCGACGCCGCGGGTGCCGTACGAGCCGAGGTGGCTGAGGTCCTTGCGGAGCTTGGCGCTCGTGACGCCGCTCGCGGCCGCGAGCTCCTCGCTCGACACCGTCGCCACACCGCGCTCGACGAGGTGCGCGAGGACGCGGTGGTAGATCGGGAGCCGGGCCACCGTCGCGTCCGGGATGCCGCGGCGCGACGCAGCGGTCGCGCGTGGGAGCGGCACAGCTTCACCCCGGGAGTTCGGTGGCCTCCCGCCGGGCCGGCAAAGGTCCGGTCGTCTCAGCGGGTGGGCGTTGTCAGAGTAAGTACTCGTGAACGAACGCACAAAGTCGCGGACTGCCCGAGTTCCAGGATATGGACGGGATCCGGTGTGACGCCGGTCACAAGTTCAGACCCCCGCGTGCAAGATGTTGATCTTGGTCGCGGGGGTCCGACGGGGTGGGATCAGATGCGGGCGGCGAGCCTGGCGGCCTTCTCGGCGCGCTTGTCCTCGAACTGCTGGGCGGCGGCGTCGAGCCCGGCCATGAACTGGGCGAGCTGGTCGCGGGCCTTCTCGCCCTCGGGACCGAAGTCGGTGCGGTCGAAGACGTTCCATGCGCGCAGCACCGGCGAGAGCACCTCGTCGTGGTGGATGCGCAGGTCGTAGATGCCCGCGAGCGCGATCGCGACGGAGCGGCGGGTGAAGCCCTCGACCTCGTTGCCGGGCATCTGGAAGTTCTCGACGATGTCGAGCACGGCCTTCATCGAGGCGTCGGGGTTGAGGTCGAACGCCGCGCTCATGACGTTGCGGTACATCAGCATGTGCAGGTTCTCGTCGGCTGCGATGCGCTGCAGCAGCCGGTCGAGGCCCGGGTCCTGCGTGTGCTTGCCGGTGTTCCGGTGCGAGATGCGGGTGGCGAGCTCCTGGAAGGAGACGTAGGCCATCGTGGTGAGCACATGACCCTCGGCGTACCCCGAGAAGCCACGACCCATGTGGTCCATGCGCTCGCGCTCGAGGGCCACGGGGTCGACCGATCGGGTGACGAGCAGGAAGTCGCGCATCGCGATCGCGTGGCGACCCTCCTCCGCCGTCCAACGGTGCACCCACTCGCCCCAGGCGCTGTCGCGGCCGACGGTGTCGGTGAGCGCGCGGTGGTAGCTGGGGAGGTTGTCCTCGGTGAGGAGGTTCACGACCAGCGCCGTGCGCGAGACGCCGTCGACGGGCGACTGGCTCGGGTCCCACGCGTCGCCGCCGTAGATGCCGTCGTAGTTCGTGCCCTCGGCCCAGGGGATGTACTCGTGCGGCATCCACTCCTTGGCCATGGACAGGTGCCGCTCGATCTCGCCGGCCACCACCGGGTCGAGCGCGCGCACGAGAGGAGCACTCGGGGCGAAGTCCTCGAGGGTGGTCATGGCTTCTCCTCTGGGTACGACGGACGGGCCGCGCGGGCGTGCAGGGTTCCGGTTACGCAACCGTAGGTAGGCAACGGTAGCCGCCTCCGGCGATACCCGCGGGTAGCCCGTCCGCGACGCCGCGGGTGGTCGACGGCGGCACTACTTAGGGTACCCTTACTCCCGTGATCCTCTGTCACTGCGCCGTGGTCGACCATCACGCGATCGACGCCGCCGTCGCCGAGGGTGCCTGCTCGTTGCGCGAGGTGCTCGTCCGCACCCGCGCCGGCCGCGACTGCGGGGGCTGCCTCCCCGCTGTGCGCCAGCAGACCGAGTCCGCCCTCTGCCGGGCCGGCACCCGCCGCCTGGCACCGTCATCGGAGGTCGTCCATGCAGCCGGTTAGCCCTCGCGTCGTCGAGCTCCTCAACGACGCCCTCACGCTCGAGCTCACCGTCACCAACGCCTATTTCCTGCACGCCCGGATGCTCGACGCCCAGGGCCTGCCGTTGCTCGGCAAGGTGTTCTACGACCTGTCGATCGGCGAGATGCGCGACGCCGACTCACTGATCCAGCGGATCCTGTTCTTCGACGCGCACCCCAACCTGCAGCGCCTCGGGCCGGTGGCCATCGGCCAGACCGCGGTGGAGATGCTCCGGCTCGGCCTCGAGGGCGAGAAGAAGGCCGTGGCGCAGTTCAACGCCGCCGCTGCCGAGCTCCGCGGGCTGGGCGACCACGGCACCGCGTCGATCTTCGACGAGATGGTGCGCGACGAGGAAGGCCACGCCGACTGGTTCGAGGCGCAGCTCGCGGCCATCGAGGCCGTGGGCGAGTCGGCCTACCTCGCCCGTCAGATCGACACCGGCAGCGCCCCCGCCTGACCCGGCCTCTGCGCGGAGGCGGGGGCTGCCTGCCTCAGGTGACGAGGGCGGCGGCCCAGTGGTCGCCGACCTCCACGCCGGGCGGCACCGCGAACACAGCCGATGCGACGTGCCGGATGTACTCGTTGAGCGCGTCCGACCGCGAGAGCCGCTGCTGCACCGGGACGAACGACGTGCGCGGGTCGCGCATGTAGGCGAGGAAGAACAGGCCGGCGTCCAGACGACCGAGACCATCGGTGCCGTCGACGTACGAGTAGCCCCGCCGCAGCATCCGGGCGCCGCCGTTCTGCGTCGGGTGCGCGAGACGCACGTGCGACGTCGCGGGCATCACCGGCTGGCCGTCCGCACCCACCGCCGCGAAGTCCGGGACGTCGTGCTCGTCGGTGCCGGTGAGCGGCGCGCCCTCCCGCTTGTCGCGGCCGAACACCGCCTCCTGCTGGGCGAGCCCGACCCGGTCCCAGGTTTCGATCGTCATCGCCACGCGGCGCGCGACCAGGTAGCTGCCGCCGACCATCCAGTCAGCACCGTCGCCGGGCTGCACCCAGACGTGGTCGGCGAGGCCCGCGGCGTCCTCGGCGTCGACGTTCGACGTGCCGTCCTTGAACCCCATGAGGTTGCGCGGTGTCGTCTGGGCGGTCGAGGTGGACGACGTGCGCCCGAAACCGAGCTGCGACCACCGCACCCGCACGGTGCCGAACCCGATGCGCGCGAGGTTGCGCACGGCGTGGACCGCGACCTGCGGGTCGTCCGAGCAGGCCTGGATGCACAGGTCCCCCCCGCTGCGCGCGGGGTCGAGGTCGTCACCAGCGAAGGCCGGCAGGTCGGCTAGCGCGGAAGGCCGCCGGTCGGCGAGGCCGAAGCGGTCGCGGCCCTCGGCGTCGGTGAACAGGGTGGGCCCGACGCCGAAGGTGAGCGTGAGCCTCGCGGGCGACAGGCTGATGGCCTCGCCGGTGTCGTCCGGCGGAGCCTCCGGGATGCCGTCGACGGCGCCGACCGGCCCGGCGTCGAGACCGCGGGTCATCCGGTCGGCGGCCTCGGTCCACGCGGCGAGCAGCGCGACGAGCTCCTCGCGCGACTCGGTGATCACGTCGAGCGCGACCATGTGCAGCCGGTCCTGCGCCACCGTCGTGATGCCTGCCTGGTGCGCCCCGCGGAAGGGGACGACGTCGTCCGCCGGCACGACGGGTGCTGCGGTGGACGCCGAGACGGCCCGTGCGGACGCGATGCCGGCGACGGCGCTGGCCGCGGCCAGGCCGCCGAGGATCCCGAGCGCCGAACGGCGGCTGATCCCCTCGGTCTGCGCGCTCATCGGACGACCACCGCGGTCACGCGCGACAGCGGCTCGGCCAGGGCGTCGACCTTGTCTGCGAGGACGCGCACCTCTGCCTCCGTCAGGGTGTCGTATCCGACGAAGCCCGTGCCCTGCTTGTGCTTCGCGAGCTCGGCGAACAGTGCGTCGAACCGCGCGGCCAGCGTCGTGGCCAGCGCGGCGTCCTTCTGCTCGATCACCGGCTGGAGCGAGGTGAAGGCGCGGTGGGCACCCTCGACGTTCGCCTGGAAGTCGTAGAGGTCGGTGCGCGAGTAGCGCTCCTCCTCGCCCGTGACCTTGCCCGTCGCGACCTCCTCGAGCAGCGCAGCCGCGCCGTTGCCGAGCAAGGCCGGCGTGATCGACACCGTGGGGATGAGCCCGACGAGCTCCTCCGTGTCGGCGAGCAGCCGGTCGGCGTACGTCGCCATCCCCGTCGTGGTGCCGGCGACCCAGAGCGCCTTCTCGATGCGGTGCCAGCCCGTCCACTCGGTGCCGGGGTCGACGTCGTTCTCGCGTGCGTCGAGCCGCGGGTCGAGCTCGGCGAACGACTCGGCCACCGGCTCGATCCGCTCCCAGTGCAGACGGGCCTGCGGGTACAGCGCCTTCGCAGTCTCGACGTCGCCGTCCTTCACGGCCGCCACGAACTCGGCGGTGGCCGCGAGCAGCGCGGCCGACTCGGTGGCGACATACGACCGGTAGTCGTCGACGGCCGACGTGAGCGCGGGCGAGGTGGCCGCCGCGGCGGTGGCACCGGACGCCGTCACCGTGACGTCGGCGCGGATCGGGTCGGCGCTGTCGTCGGGCCGGCAGGCCACCACGACGCCGCCCTCGGCCACCTCGACGACGAGGTCACGTGTCACGCCGGGCCCGACGTTCTCGACCTCGGACAGGATCGTGCTGCCGCTGCCGTCGTACACGTACAGCTCGGTCGTGCCCGAGCCGGAGTTGGTGACGCTGAAGGTGACGACGCCGGCGGGCACGCTGGTCGGCGTGACGGCGCAGGCGCCGTCGGAGGAAGCGACGCTGACCCGAGCGGCGCCGACGGGAGCGGATGAGCAGGCGGACACGACGAGCGCGCCCGGGATGAGCGCGGCGACGAGCAGGGAGAACGGACGATGCCCCACGAGAACCCCAAAGTTAGGTGACCCTTACTTAGGTGACCCTAACTTACTGGGGGAGGCTGCAGGCAAGCCCGTGCCGCGTGACCTGCCCGACATCGGGCGGGGCTAGATCGGGCGGGGGATGGTCAGGGCGGTGCGGAGGCGGTCGGGGTCGACGCGCCAGAAGTCGTGCTGGACGCCGTCCACGAGCGTGACCGGGATCTGCTCCCAGTACTGGTCGGCGAGCTCGGGGTCGTCGTAGATCGAGAGCTCGACGAACTCCTCGCCCATCTCGGCGCAGACCTGCTCGATCACCGCGCGCGCGGCCTCGCAGAGGTGGCAGTCGGGCTTGCCGACCAGGGTGACGCGAGGATCCGCGGACATCGGTGGTTCTCCCCCGTGGAGGTGGTCAGGAACGGTCCTCGCGCAGGCGGCCCTTGGCCAGCTTGCCCGTCGAGGTGTGCGGCAGCGAGTCCACGATCGTGATCGTGGTCGGGCACTTGAAGCGCGCGAGCCGCTGCTCGCAGAGGTCGCGGACGTCGTCGGCCGTGATCCCGGTGCCGGCCAGCGGCACGACGTACGCGGCGACGGTCTCCCCCGTGTGCTCGTGGGGCAGCCCGATGACGGCGACCTCGGCGACGGCGGGATGCGAGGCGATGACCGTCTCGACCTCGTACGGGTAGACGTTGAAGCCGGACACGATCACGAGGTCGCGGCGCCGGTCGACGAGGTGGAGGTCGCCGTCCTCGTCGGCGTACGCGACGTCTCCCGTCGCCCACCAGCCGTCGGAGTCTGGGCCGTCGGAGCCGTCCGGCCAGTAGCCGGAGAACAGGTTGGCGCCGCGCACCCAGATCTCGCCGGTGTCCTCCGGGTCGGCCGTCTCGCCGGACTCGTCCACGAGCCGCACCTCGACGCCGGGCAGCGGCGCACCCACGCACCCCGGCTTGGCACGTCGGCCGACCATGGTCGAGGAGACGACCGGTGACGCCTCGGTGAGGCCGTAGCCCTCCCACACGGGGTTTCCGGCGCGGACGGCGAACTCCTCGAACACCGCCGGCGCGAGCGGAGCCGCACCCGAGATCAGCGTGCGCACACCGGCGAGGCGCTGCTCGAGGTCGGGCAGCGAGGCCCAGGCCACGAAGACCGGCGGCGCCGCGGGGATGTTGGTGATGTCGTAGGCGTCGACGGTCTCGAGCGCGGCCACGGGCGAGAACTTGGGCACCAGCACCGACCGCGCACCCTGGGCGACAGCAAGCCCGAGCACGGCGTTGAGCGCGTAGACGTGGAACAGCGGCAGCACGAGCATCACCACGTCGTCGGCCTCGACGGGCGCCGGCTGGACGGCGCGCAGCTGGTCGATGTTGGCGAGGAGCGCGCGGTGGCTGAGCATCGCGCCCTTGCTGGGGCCGGACGAGCCCGACGTGAAGAGCAGGACGGCAAGGTCCTCGGCGTCTCCGCCGACCGGGGCGACGGCGTCCGCCCGGCTCCCGAGCCGCGACAGCGCGTCGAACGACGAGTCGCCGACGACCACGACGTCGCACCCCTCCGGGGCTGCGCTGCCGGCGACGGCATCGGTGGTCTCGTCCGCGATGACGAGCCGGGCACCGGAACGCGCGAGGACGTCGGCCACCTCGTGCTGGGTGTACGCCGTGTTGAGCGGCAGCGACACGAGGCCGGCGCGCAGGGTCGCGAAGTACGACGCGACGAACTCGATCCGGTTGCCGAGCAGCAGTGCCACGCGGTCGCCGCCCTGCAGCCCGTGGCGCAGGAAGCCCGCCGCGAGGTGGTCGACGGCGAGGTCGAGCTGCGCCCAGGTCGTCGAGAGGCCGGTCGGCGCGTCGAGGAAGGCGACCGCGTCAGGGCGCGCAGCGGCCGTCGCCCGCAGGAGGTCTGCGAGGTTCCGGAGGGTGGCGTCGCTGGTCACACCCCGATCGTGGCACAGGAACCTCGGTAGGCTCCCCGACATGAGCGGGACCACACCGACGGACATGCTGCGCGCCTCCCAGATGGCGGGTGAGGCATCGGCCGCCGCGGCGGACGTGTCGCCGACGACGTCGGTCGAGCCCGACCTCACCGGGGCGGCCTTCTTCGACGTCGACAACACCGTCATGCGGGGCGCCAGCATCTTCCATCTCGCGCGGGGCCTGGCGAAGCGCAAGTTCTTCACCGCCCGCGACGTCGGCGACTTCGCCGTCAAGCAGGCGAAGTTCGTCATCAACGGGTCCGAGGACCTCGAGGACATGGCCGACGCCACCGAGGCCGCCCTCGCGTTCGTGAAGGGCAAGCGCGTCGAGGAGGTCGTCTCGCTCGGCGAGGAGATCTTCGACGAGCTGATGATGCGCAAGCTGTGGCCCGGCACGCTCGCCCTCGCACAGGGCCACCTGAACCGCGGTCAGCGGGTGTGGCTCGTCACGGCGACGCCGGTCGAGCTCGCCTCGATCATCGCCGCGCGCCTCGGCCTCACCGGCGCCCTCGGCACGGTGAGCGAGATCGAGGACGGCGTCTACACCGGGCGGCTCGTGGGCTCGGCGCTGCACGGCAAGGCGAAGGCGGACGCCGTCCGCGCCCTGGCCGAGCGCGAGGGCCTCGACCTCGTGCGCTGCACGGCGTACTCCGACAGCGCGAACGACGTACCGATGCTGTCGGTCGTCGGCCGCGCGGTGGCGGTCAACCCCGACAGCGCGCTGCGCAAGCACGCCCGCGCCGTCGGCTGGGAGATCCACGACTACCGCCGCACCCGCATGAACCAGCGCTACTACGTGCCGGCTGCGCTGGCGGCCGCGACCGGCCTCGGTGTCGGCGTGGGCCTCGGCATCGCGGCCGCGAAGAAGAAGTAGCCGGCGCCTTACGCGCGCTCGTAGCGGCGGTTGAGCATGCCGCTGGGGAAGGCCTGCGAGTCGACGAGACGCAGCGGCGTGCTCGTGCCGATGCGGTGGAACAGCGGGCGGCCGGAGCCCAGCAGGACCGGCACGCTCGTGAGCGTGAGGTCGTCGACCAGTCCGGCCTCGAGGAACTGGCTGATCAGGTGGCCGCCGTCGACGTACACGTGCGTGATCCCCGCCGCCTCCCACTCCGCCACGGCCTCGCGCGGAGTGCGCGCCCAGAACGTGAAGTGCTCGCGCGGCTCGAAGGTCTGCGAGCTGAAGACGTAGATCGGGCGCTCGCCGTACGGCAGCTCGGTGAAGCCCTTGATGAAGTCGTACGAGCCGCGCCCCATCGCGACGGCGTCGACGTCGGACATGAACGCCTCGTAGCCGTAGTCCTCGCCGTCGGGGGCGGCGGCGAACAGCCAGTCGAGGCTGTCGTCGTCGGTCGCGATGTAGCCGTCGACCGAGTGCGCGATGAAGACCGAGATGCGTGGCCGGGTCATGACGCGACGCTAACCCCGTGCGGCGACGTCGGGAAGCGCGTCAGCGGAAGACGGATCGGCGCTGGACGAGCAGCCGGTAGAGCGACTGCTGGATCGACTCGCGGACCTGGTCGGTGATGTTGAAGACCAGCATCGGGTCGTCGGCGGCGCCGTCAGGGTAGTGGTCGGTCATGATCGGCTCGCCGAACTCGATGATCCACTTGCTCGGCAGCGGCACGAGGCCGAGCGGCCCGAGCCAGGGGAACGTCGGCGTGATCGGGAAGTACGGCAGGCCGAACAGTCGGGCGAGGGTCTTGGCGTCGCCGAGGATCGGGTAGATCTCCTCGGCACCCACGATGGCGCACGGGACGATCGGCGTACGGGTGCGGAGCGCCGTCGCGACGAAGCCGCCGCGGCCGAAGCGCTGGAGCTTGTAGCGCTCGGAGTAGGGCTTGCCGATGCCCTTGAACCCCTCGGGCCACACGCCGACGATCTCGCCGGTCGACAGCAGCCGCTCGGCGTCCGGGTTGCACGCGAGGGTCGCGCCGGACTTGCGGGCGATCTCGCCCATGAACGGCGTCTGGAACACCAGGTTGGCGCCGAGCATGCGCAGCTTGCGGTGCGCGGGGTGGTGGTCGTGCAGCGCGAGCTGGGTCATCACCGAGTCGAGCGCGATCGTGCCGGAGTGGTTGGCGACGACGAGCGCACCACCCTCGGACGGGACGTTCTCGATCCCGCGCGTCTCGACGCGGAACCACTTCTCGTAGAGCGGTCGCAGCGGCGCCATGAAGACGCGGTCGGTGAGCTCGGCGTCGAAGCCGAAGTCGTCGAGCTCGTACTCGCCCGTCACGCGGCGGCGCAGGAAGTCCAGCCACTCGGCGATGTTCTCGTCCAGGCGCGACGGCGAACCGTCGACGTCGTGGTCGTCGTCGTCGGATGGCATCGAGGCGGCTGGATCGGGCTCGACCGGCGTGACCGGGCGCTTGACCTTGGGGCGCGGCCCGGTGGCGCCGGCCTGACGGGCGGCACGGGACGCCGCCTTGCGGGCGCCGTCGTCGCCGCCGATGGGGATGACCGTTGCGTCAGGCACGACCGGGTGCCTCCTTCCGGAGCCGCGCGGCGAGCCGCGCCTCGGACAGGGTCGAGGTGCCGAGCGCGTGCGCGAGGCCGCGCTCGATGGCCTCGGCCTGGTGCTTGGGCAGCTGGTGGTCGAGGCCGCGCTCGTGGACGAACTCGACGAACGCGTCCTCGGTGGAGTACGTCGGGGTGAACCCGAGCACGTCGCGCATGCGCGTGGTGTCGAGGCCGCGGCCGTACGTGAGGAACTTGATCTGCTCCGGCGAGAAGTCGGCGAGCCCGGCCCGGCGGAACCAGCCTCCGACCGTGCCGACGAGCGGAGTGGGCACCGGCAGCACGGTCTTGCCCGCGAGGCGCAGGGCCTGGCTGAGCATGAGGATGCCGCCGCCCGCCACGTTGAAGATGCCGGGCTTGTCGCCGAGCACCGCGATGCGGATCGCCTCGAGGCCGTCGTCCTCGTGCACGAACTGCAGCCGGGCGTCGTGGCCGAGCACGGTCGGCACGACCGGCAGCCCGAAGTACGCCGCCATGGGGGTGTCGACCTTCGGGCCGATGAAGTTCGCGAACCGCAGCGTCGTGACGGCGACGTCCGGCCGACGGCGGGCGAACCCGCGCACGTACGACTCGACCTCGACGGAGTCCTTGGCCCAGCCCGAGCGCGGCTGGCTCTTGGGCTCGGTGTCCTCGGTGAACAGGGCCGGGTCCTTCGGACCGGCGCCGTAGATCGACGACGTCGACTTCACGACGAGCCTGGAGACGCCCTCGGCCTTCTGGCACGCGGCGAGCAGCTGCATCGTGCCGATGACGTTGATCTCCTTCATCGACACCCGGCCGCCCGCCTGCACCGGCGTCGAGATGACGCCCATGTGCACCACGGTGTCGACGCCGGCGGCGGCGATGACCTTGCCGATGATCGGGTTGCGGATGTCGGCGCGGACGAACTCCGCTCCCCCGATGTCCGAGCGCGGCGGGATCACGTCGACGCCGACCACGCGGTCGATCGCCGGGTCGTGGGACAGGATCCGGGCCATGCGGCTGCCGAGGTGGCGCGAGACGCCCGTGACGAGCACGACGCGTGGCATGGGCACTCCCTCCGACTCCCCGGCTACCGACCGGTAGCCACGGCCCCATCCTGCCTCACCGGGCCTCCCCCGGGCAGCACGACGGGCGGGGACCCGGAGGTCCCCGCCCGTCGAGAGCTGTACGAGCTACTTCTTGTTACGACGCTGAACGCGCGTCTTCTTGAGCAGCTTGCGGTGCTTCTTCTTCGCCATGCGCTTGCGGCGCTTCTTGATCACGGAGCCCATGGGGCGACCTCACTGTTCCGGACTGCGTAGCCGATCCCGGCTTCCGCGAAAGGAGATGGCGCACGGGGTGCCGCACGCGACCGAGTCACACCCTACCTTCCGCGGCGGGGTGCCTGTGCCGGGCCTCCGTGCAGGGGGCCCCGGCAGGGCCCGCGGGTCAGGCCGTCTCGACGAAGGAGTCGCGCAGGTAGTCGTGCACGGCCTGCTCCGGGACGCGGAAGGACCGTCCGACGCGCACGGCCGGCAGCTCGCCGTTGTGCACGAGGCGGTAGACGGTCATCTTCGAGACGCGCATGACGGTGGCCACCTCGGCCACGGTCAGGAAACGGACCTCGGACAGAGGTCGGTCGGTGCCAGCCATGGTTGTTCCCTCACACAGCACGTGGCGGGACCGGCTTCCCCACCGCACCCGCGACGACACGCGCTGTGACTCTCTGGGGCGAGGGTAGTGGCGGACGGGACTCGTGGGGAAGGTGGGACGAAACTCTCCGCTCACGACGTCACCCGGACGGGTCAGGGGCGCGGCGAGCCGTGCTTGACGGCAGGCGCCCTCAGAACCCGTGGTACGGGTCCGCGTTGAGGCCGTGCCACGGGAAGACGGCCTCACGGGTGCGCAGGACCGCCGCGTCGATCGCGTCCGACGGGTCGTAGCCGGACTCCCACGAGCGGGTCCTCGGCGTGGAGCCGTCGGTCATGAGAGCCGGGGTCGGCACCTTGAGCCGCGACTCGACGAAGTCGCGCCAGACGGCCGGCAGGGGGGTCTCGGGCGGCACCGGAGCGCCGACGACCTCGCCGATCAGGTGCGACCACGCCCGCGGGACGACGTCCACCCAGCTGTAGCCGCCTCCGCCGAGCGCCACCCAGCGGCCGTCGCAGATCTCGTGGGCGAGCGCGTGCAGCGCGGCGTAGCTGGCCCGCTGGCCGTCCACCGACAGCTCGAGGTGGGCGAGCGGGTCCTCGGCGTGGGAGTCGCAGCCCTGCTGGGTCACGAGGATCTGCGGCGCGAAGCTGCGCAGCAGCTGGGGGACGACGCCGTCGAAGGCGCGCAGCCAGCCGTCGTCGCCCGTGTGCGGGGGCAGTGCGATGTTGGCGGCGTAGCCGAGGGCGTTCGGGCCGCCGACCTCGCTCGGATAGCCCGTCCCGGGGAAGAGGGCGCGGCCCGACTCGTGCACGGAGATCGTGAGCACGCGGGGGTCGTCCCAGAACGCGGCCTGGACGCCGTCGCCGTGATGCACGTCGACGTCGACGTACGCCACCCGCTCGACGCCGTTGTCGAGCAGCCACTGGATGCCGACGGCGATGTCGTTGTAGACGCAGAAGCCCGATGCCGCACCGGGCATGGCGTGGTGCAGGCCGCCGGCGAGGTTGACGGCGTGCAGAGCAGCACCGGAGTGCACGGCCTGCACGGCGGCGAGCGTGGCGCCGCAGACGGCCCGCGAGGCCTCGTGCATCCCGACGAACGTGGGCACGTCGTCGGTGCCGAGGCCGCGGTGCAGGTCGACGTGCGACGGATCGGCCGAGGACCGCTTCACGGCAGCCAGGAAGTCGGGGTCGTGCACCGTCAGCAGGTCGTCGTCGTCGATCACGACCGGCGGCACCACGGTGACGTTGTCGCCGTCGATGAGGCCGAGGTCGCGCGCGAGGCGCATGGCGAGCTGCACGCGGATCGGCGCGAGCGGGTGCCCGACGCCGAAGTCGTACTTCGCGAGCCCGTCGTCCCAGACGACGGCTGCGGAGCCCGTCACGGGGTCACTGGCCCGACGCGAGCTCGTGGCTGCGGTCGCGTGCCGCCTCCAGGGCGGAGATGAAGGCCGCGCGCACCTTGTGGTCGTCCAGCGTTCGCAGCGCAGCCACGGTGGTGCCGCCCGGCGAGGTGACGTTCTCCCGCAGCACGCTCGGGTGGTCCCCGGTCTCGCGCAGCATGGTGGCGGCGCCGTACAGCGTCTGGACGACGAGCTCGGTGGCGGTGGTGCGGGGCAGGCCGAGGAACACGCCCGCCTCGATCATCGCCTCGGTCACGTAGAAGATGTACGCCGGCCCGGAGCCGCTGATCGCCGTCACGGCGTCCTGGTGCTTCTCGGGCACCTGGACGACCTTGCCCACCGCCGACAGGAGCGACTCGGCGTGCGCGAGGTGCTCGTCGTCGCAGTGCGCGCCGGGGGAGATCGCGGCCATGCCCTGGTCGACGAGGGCGGGGGTGTTGGGCATGACGCGCACGACCGGGGTGCCGGCCGGGAGCCGCTGCTCGAGGAACTCGGTCGTGATGCCGGCCGCCAGGGACACGACGAGGGCTCCGGGCTTGACCGAGCCCGCGATCTCGTCGACGACCGCGCCCATGTCCTGGGGCTTCACGACGAGCACGACGGTGTCGGCGCGCTCGACGGCCTCGACGTTGCCGATCACCTCGACGCCGTACTTCTCGCGCAGCTCTGCGGCACGGTCGGGGCGGCGCTCGGCGACCACGAGGTCGCCCGGGGCGCGGCCGGCGCGCAGGAGCCCGGACAGCAGGGTCTCCCCCATGACGCCAGCGCCGATGACGGCGACGAGTCCCATGATGGTCAGCCCTTCGAGGTGAGTGCGCGCGCGAGCAGGGTCAGGTTGGCAGGTCGCTCCGCGAGGCGGCGCACCAGGTAGCCGTACCACTCGTCGCCGTACGGGACGTAGACGCGCATGCGGTTGCCCTCGGCGGCGAGACGCAGCTGCTCGTCGGGCCGGACGCCGTAGAGCATCTGGTACTCGAACGTGCTGCGGGCGCGGTCGTTGCGGATGGCGAGCGCCTCGACGATGTCGACCAGTCGCGGGTCGTGCGTGGCGAACATCGGGTAGCCGTCGCCCTGGATCAGGATCTTGGCGCAGCGCACGTACGCCTTGTCGACCTCGGCGCGCTCCTGGTAGGCCACGGTCTCCGGCTCGCGGTACGCGCCCTTGCAGAGGCGGATGCGCGAGCCCTCGCCCGCGAGGTCGCGGCAGTCGGACTCGGTACGGCGGAGGTAGGCCTGCAGCACGCCCCCCACCCACGGGAAGTCGACACGAAGATCGCGCAGGATCCCCAGGGTGGAGTCGGTGGTGGTGTGGTCCTCCATGTCGAGTGTGACCGTGGTGCCGACCTCGGACGCCTTCGTGCAGATGTCGCGCGCGAACTCCAGCGCGATCTTCTCGCCGTCGCCGGGGAGTGCCTGGCCGACCGCCGAGAGCTTCACGGACACCTCGGCGGAGGCCGTGAGGCCGGCCGCGGAGAGAGCCTCGAGCAGCACGAGGTAGGCGTCGCGCGTGGCCTCGGCCTGCGAGCGGTCCGTGGTGTCCTCGCCGAGCCGGTCGATCGTGACGAGCCTGCCGGAGCCGGCGAGGTCGGCCGTCGCCCTGACGGCGTCCTCGGTGCGCTCGCCGGCGACGAACCGGTCGACGAGGGCGCGTGCCGGAGCCGCATCGCTCGCGAGCTGCTGGAGCTTCTCGTTCCGCGACGCGGACAGAAGCAGGCTGCGCAGCACCGTCGACTCCTCACCGGCGACCGACGTCGGCCACCCTGCTCGTCAGGCTACTCGGAGCGGGGCGGCCGACGTCGTGGTGATCCGGTCCGGCTGCGCGGCACGATGCCCGGTGTCAGCGGCTGTCGCGCTTGGCCTGGCGACGGGCGCCGGTCGCGAGGGTGGAGGCGTTCTTCTTCGCGACCGCTGACGAGTCGTTGCGCGTGCGCTTCGTGGCCGGGGTGGCGGCAGCGGCACGGCCCTTGGCGGGCGCCTTGGCGATGGCCGGGGTGCCCTCGCCGCGGGCGGCGGCGATGCGCTCCGCCTTGAGCTCGGCCGCAGACTTGCGGGCGGCGGCGGCGAGCGCGGTGCTCACGCGGGCCAGCGCGTCCTCGAACACCTCGGCCTTGTCGCGGGCCCGCTGGTTCTGCTGGCTGGCCTTGCCGCGGCCACCCTTGGCCCCGACCTTCGTGGCGCCGCCACGGCGGTACTGGCCGACGTACTTGCCGCGCGCGCGACGGATGCGGTCGTGCAGCGCAGCCAGACCGTCCTCGTCGAGTTGGGCGAGCTCGGACTTCTCGGTCTCGAGGACGAGCAGCCGCTCGGCCTCGGTGAGAATGCTCAGCTGGCGCTTGTCGACCACGACGTGCTCCCTTCACCCCCGGCCTCTCTGACCGGTGCTCCCCAGAACCCTGCCGTACGAGCTGCCTCACCGCCATTCCCCGACGGTGTCAGTGGCCTGCGCTCTGCGCCTTCGTGGGCGTCGTGGGCGTCGTGAGCGCGGCCTGCACCGCGGGCGCGACGAGCGCGACGATCTCGTCCTCGGTGGCCGAGGCGATCGGCTCGATCTTCAGCACGTAGCGCATGCTCGCGATGCCGAGCAGGTACGACGTGGCGAGCGAGACCCGCATCCGCGCGTCGGGCACGCCGAGCACCGCGACGACGCGGTCGACGACGGCGCTCTCGAGGAACTCCCGCAGCGACGCCGTCGCCTTCGACGCCCCGGCGCCCGCGCGCACCATCTCGGCGAGCTGGTCGCGCGTCTCCGGGTCGTCGAGCATCCGCAGCGTGATGCGGACGAGCCGCTCGCCCAGGCCGTCGACGCCGGGCGCGAGCAGCTGCGCGATGGACGTGGCCGGGTCGAAGGGCAGACGCATCGCAGCCGCGAACAGCTGCTCCCTGTTGCGGTAGTAGCGCATCGCGACGTCGGGGGCGACGCCCGCCGCGGCCGCGACCCCCTTGATCGTGGTCTCGACGTACCCGCGCTTGCCGTACGCCGCGCGGGCGGCGTCGAGCAGCGCCTTGGACACGTCGTCGTACGGCGAGGTCACGGCAGCACCTCCCGCGGGACGGAGGGCACGAACTCCTCGTCGACCCCGGACAGGTGGTGGCGCGCGAACGCGAGCGACTCCGCGAGGTCGATCTCGCGCTGCTCGCGCGTGGTCGCCTTGCGGGTGGAGATCTCCACGACGACCTGGCCGTCGAACCCGCGCTCGGCGAGGCCGCGCAGCACCTCGCCGCAGGGCTGGTTGCCGCGACCCGGGACGAGGTGCTCGTCGCGGGTCGAGCCGGAGCCGTCGGCGAGGTGCAGGTGCACGAGCCGCTCGCCGAGGTCGTCGGCCATCTCGACCGCATCGCTCTGCGACACGGACGTGTGCGACAGGTCGAGGGTCGTGTGCAGGTAGTCGTCGTTGCGCACGTCCCAGTCCGGCAGGTAGGCCATGAACTCCCGGCTCGCGGCCTTCCAGGGGTACATGTTCTCGACCGCGAACCGGACGTCGGTCTCGCTCTGCATCGCCTCGATGCCTGCCACGAAGTCGCGGGCGTAGTCGCGCTGCCAGCGGAAGGGAGGGTGCACCACCACGGTCTCGGCGCCCAGCAGCTCGGCAGCTGCCTGGGCGCGCTGCAGCTTGGGCCACGGCTCGGTGCCCCAGACCCGCTGGCTGACGAGCAGGCAGGGGGCATGGATCGACCGGATGGCGATGCCGTAGTGGTCGCGCAGACGCAGCAGCGCGGTCGGGTCCTGGCTCACCGCATCGGTGAGCACCATGACCTCGAGGCCGTCGTAGCCGAGCCGTGCGGCCATCTCGAAGGCGGCCGCGGTCGACTCGGGGTAGGTCGACGCGGTCGACAGAGTGACGACGGCGCTCACAGGCCCATCCTCACCCGGCGAGCGCCAGGTCTCCACCCGCAGCCTGCTGGCGCGTGATCACGAACGCGTGGAGCAGGCTCACGATCGTGGCTCCGACGATGCCGATCGCGAGCGCGGCGAGGCCGTCGTGGTCCGGTGCCCAGGACATCTGGAACAGGTGCGAGAGCCAGGGGATGTACAGCACCCCGAGGAAGCCGATGAGCATGGCCGCGCAGATCCCGAGGCGGATCGGGTCCCACGGCTTGGCGACCTGCATGAGGATCCACCACGCCACGATGAACAGGGTGGTGACCGCCGCCGTGCGCGCGGTGTCGACGTCGCCGTCGTTGAAGTTCAGGACGTAGCCGTAGGTGGCGTACGCCGACAGCGCGCAGACCAGGCCGCACGGGATCGCGAAGACGAGCACGCGACGGAAGAAGCCTGGGCGGAACCGCTCGGTGTTGGGCAGCAGCGCCAGGAAGAACGCGGGCGTGCCGATCGTCAGCGCCGTCACGACGGTGAGGTGGCGGTTGAGGAACGGGAACGGCAGCGTGAGCAGGATCGTGGCCAGCGACACGACCATGGCGTAGAAGCTCTTGGACAGGAACAGCTGGGCGACGCGCTCGACGTTGCCGAGGACGCGGCGGCCCTCGGCCACGACGGACGGCATGACGGCGAACCGGTCGTCGAGCAGCACGATCTGCGCGACCGAGCGCGTGGCACCGGCGCCGGATCCCATCGCGATGCCGAGGTCGGCGTCCTTGAGCGCGAGGCAGTCGTTCACGCCGTCGCCCGTCATCGCGACCACGTGACCCCGGCTCTGGAGTGCGCCGACCATCGCGCGCTTCTGAGCGGGCGTGACGCGGCCGAAGACGCTGTGCGTCTCGAGGATCTCGGCCAGCGCCTCCTTGTCGTCCGGGAGCTCGCGCGCGTCGATCGGGTCGTCCGCACCGGGGACGCCGGCCTGCGCCGCGATCGCGCCGACGGTCACCGCGTTGTCGCCGCTGATGACCTTCATCTTCACGTTCTGCTCGAGGAAGTACGCCACGGTCTCCGCGGCGTCCGAGCGCAGCGTCTGGTTGATGACGACGAGTGCTGCGGGCGAGAGGTCGCCGGTGCCGCCGTCCGAGCTGGGCTCACCGGCCGAGCGCGCGAGGACGAGGACGCGCGCCCCGCCCTGCGCGAGGCCGTCGGACTGCGTCCGCACCGGGTCGCCGTCGGGCAGGAGCATCTCGGGTGCCCCGAGCACCCAGGCTCCGCGGTCGCCGAACGTCGCCGACGACCACTTGCGCGAGCTGGAGAACGGCACGGTGGCGGTGACCGTCCAGCCCTCGGTCGGCGGGTACTTCGCCGCGATCGCGACGAGGGTCTGGTTGGGCTCGGGCTCGCTGGCGCCCAGAGCGCCGAGCGCGTCGGAGACCGGCAGGGAGTCGTCGAGGACGACCACCTCCTGCACGCCCATTCCGGGCTCGGTGAGCGTGCCGGTCTTGTCGACGCAGACGACGTCGACGCGGGCGAGCACCTCGACGGCCGGCATGTCCTGGACGAGCGCCTTCTTCTGCGCCAGACGGATCACCGAGACGGCCATCGCGACGCTGGTGAGCAGGACGAGACCCTCGGGCACCATCGTGATGACGCCCGGCACGGTGCCCGCGATCGAGGCTCGGATGTCGCCGTCGTTGGCGCGGTACTGCGAGATGAAGAGGGCCACCCCGACCGGCACCAGGAACCAGGACACGACCTTGATGAAGCGCTGGATCGAGTAGCGCAGCTCCGACCTGGTGATCGAGAACTTGCTGGCCTCGTCGGCGATCTTCGCGGCGTAGGAGTCGTGGCCGACGCGCGTGGCGCGCACCAGCCCGGAGCCCGCGACGACGAACGAGCCCGACAGCACCTCGTCGTCGAGCTCCTTCGCGACCGGGTCCGCCTCGCCGGTGAGCAGCGACTCGTCGAGCTCGAGCCCGTTGGACTCCAGCACCACCGAGTCCACGAGCATCTGGTCGCCTGTGCGCAGCAGGATCACGTCGTCGAGGACGAGGTCGTGCGTCAGGATCTGGGCATCGACGCCGTCGCGGCGCACGGTGGGCTGCTGCTGGCCGACGAGCGAGAGCTTGGCCAAGGTCCGTGCGGCGCGGTACTCCTGCACGATGCCGATCGCGGTGTTGACGACGATCACGAGGCCGAACAGCGAGTCGATGAGCGGCGCGCTCGCGAGCATCAGGATCCAGAAGAACCCGATCAGCGCGTTGAAGTAGGTGAACGTGTTGGCGCGGACGATGTCGCCGAGGCTGCGGGCGTTGCGGTCCTTGACGGCGTTGACGCGGCCGGTGGCCACACGCTCCGCGACCTCCGCCGCGGAGAGACCCCGTGAGGGGTCGACCACCTCGCTGGTGGGCGCAGTCACCGGTCGAGCCCGTCGAGCAGCTCGAGGATGATGCCCTCGCGCAGGGCCCACGGCCCGATCTCGAGGGTGTCGAGGCCGAGCAGGTCCATCGCCGACTCCGCGACGAGCGCTCCGGCCAGCAGCTGCGGGGCGCGGCCGGGGCTCACCCCGTGCAGTGCGGCGCGCTCCCTGGCCGTCATCGCCGCGAGCTTGGGCACCCACGTGCGCAGGTCGTCGCGCGCGAGGATCCGCTGCACGAACGGGCCCTCGCTGGAGGGCGCGGAGCCCATGATCCGGGCGAGCGAGCGGAAGGTCTTGCTGGTGGCGACCACGTGGCGCGGCTCGCCGGCACGTGCGAGCGATCCGGTCACCTCGGCGATCGTCGCGCGCGTGTGCTTGCGCAGGACCTTGACCTCCTCGGGCCGCGCGGGGTCGTGCGCGAGGTACGCCCGCGTGAGGCGGCCGGCACCGAGCGGCAGAGAGACGGCGACGTCCGGTGTCTCGTCGGTGCCGATCGCGATCTCGAGCGAGCCGCCGCCGATGTCGAGGACGAGCAGCCGCCCGGACGACCAGCCGAACCAACGGCGCACGGCGAGGAACGTGAGCCGGGCCTCGTCGGCGCCGGAGAGCACCTGCAGGTCGACGCCGGTGCGCTCGAGCACGAGCCGCAGGACGTCCTCGCCGTTCGTCGCCTCGCGGATCGCCGAGGTGGCGAACGCGTGCATCTGGGTGACGCCGAGGTCCTCGGCCACCTCCTGCGCAGACCGGACGAACTCGACGAGACGGTCGACGCCGGCGTCGGTGATGCGCTCGTCCGCGTCGATGAGCTCGGCGAGCCGCAGCTCGACCTTGTGCGAGTGGGCCGGCAGCGGCGCGGCACCGTGATGCGCGTCCACCACCAGGAGGTGGACTGTGTTCGAGCCGACGTCGAGGACTCCGAGGCGCACGGCCAGAGCCTAGGCGCCAGACCTCGCCCCGCCACGCGCAACCCCGCGATCCCACCCCGGGGCGCCGAGGATCCCGCGTCCGGACACGTGCGCTTCACACGAACGCCCTAGGGTGGCGACGTGGCTGGTGGAGACAAGAAGAAGAGCGGTCCGGTCGACGTCGTCATCGGGCGCGGCGACGAGGTGCAGCTGGACTTCCCGCGCGCGTGGATCGAGTTCCCCGACCCCGCCGACGCCGACGGGACGACCATCTACCGCTGCGACCTGACCTGGCTCACGAGCCGGTGGACCTGCATCTACGGGAACGGCTGCCACGGCATCGACGCCTCCAAGCCGGACGACGGCTGCTGCGTCCTCGGCGCGCACTTCTCGGACAAGGACGACGAGAAGCGCATGAAGAAGTACGCCGCGATGCTCACGCCCGAGACGTGGCAGTTCCACAAGCAGGGCACGAAGAAGGGCGTCGTCGAGAAGGACGAGGACGGGCAGCGCAAGACGCGCGTCGTCGAGGGTGCCTGCATCTTCCTCAACCGCACCGGCTTCGAGGGTGGCACCGGCTGCTCGCTGCACAACCTCGCTCTGACCATCGGCAAGCAGCCGCTCGAGGTCAAGCCGGACGTGTGCTGGCAGCTGCCCGTGCGCCGTACCTTCCAGCACGTCGAGCGCACCGACGGCACCCAGGTGCTGGTCGTGCAGATCTTCGAGTACGACCGCCGCGGCTGGGGCCCGGGCGGCCACGACCTCGACTGGTACTGCAGCGGCTCCACCGAGGCGCACGTCGCCCCCGAGCCCGTCTTCGTCACCGAGCGCGGCACGCTGATCGAGCTGATGGGCAAGCCGGCGTACGACGTGCTCGAGGCGCACTGCGAGGCCCGCATGGCCGCGCTCACCGCTGCGCGCAAGGTCGCCGCGCGTCAGCGGACGCCCGCCGAGCGCGCCGCCGCCCTGCTGCCCTTCGCACCCCACCCCGCCGACCCGGAGTAGCAGCGGGTCGCCGCGCTGGACGTCGGCGCCGGCGAGGGCTCAGCGGTCGTGCCAGGCGGCGAGCAGCTCGGCCTCTCGCTCGCGGCTGATGCCGGGATCGGATCCCGTGGTCGGGCCCGCGCGCAGGTGGTCGAGCACCTCGACCGCGCTCTGCCGCACCGACCGGTGCTTCAGGCCCGCCGCGATCGCGGCCGCGGGGCTCGCGGCGTTCGCGAGGATCCACGGGTCGCCGCCGCCCCAGAGCGGGATCGTGCCGTCCGACTCGCCCTGGGCGAGCAGCCACACCTGGTCGACCCACGTGATCGTCGTCCCCGACGGTGCCACCACGGCCAGGACGTCGGCGAGCATGTCGCCGAACGTGTACGGCGGCTCCGGCGAGACCGCGTGGAACGTGCCGGCGACGTCCTTCTCGACGAGGTCGATGCAGAAGCGGCCGAGGTCGCGCGCGTCGATCACCTGCAGCGGGTCGTCGGGGTCGCCCGGCCCGAGCACCTCTCCACCCTCGGACAGCCGCCGCACCCAGTGCGTGAACCGCTGGGTGTGGTCCCACGGCCCGACGACGTACGTCGGACGCACGACCGTGGCGCGCTCGCCGAGCAGCGCTCGCGCTGCCTCCTCGCACGCGACCTTCAGCGGGCCGTATGTCGTGTCGGTGACGACGTCGACGTCGTCGCCCGCCGCCGGCACCACGGGCGACGACTCGTCGAACCCCGGGCCGGCGGGCTCGGCGTACACCGACGTCGAGGAGATGAGGAGGTAGCGGCCGGCCCGCTCGCCGAGCGCGCCGACGACGTGCCGCACCTGACGCGGGAAGTACGCGCACATGTCGAGCGTGGCGTCGAACTCCCGGCCGTCGAGCGCCGACAGGTCGCCGTCCCGGTCGGTCAGCACATGCTCGGCCCCGGGGAACAGCTCGGATGGCGTGCGGTGCAGCAACGTCACCGTGTGACCGCGACGCAGCGCAGCCTCGACGACGTGCCTGCCCACGAACCGCGTGCCGCCGATCACGAGCAGCTTCATGCCGTCTCCTCCTGGGGCGCCGCAGCGCCGTCGAGCCATGCGCGCCACCACGGCACGAAGGTGGTCAGGTCGTCGAGGACGACGTCGGCGCCGGCCTCCTCCAGCTCGGCCGCCGTCGTCGGACCGGTCGCGACCGCGACGGCCACGGCGCCGGCACCGCGCGCGCCGAGCACGTCGCCCGGGTGGTCGCCGACGTAGACCTCGGCGTCGACCGCGCGCAGCGACTCGGACTTGCCCTCGGCGAACCGCTCGCCGACGACGTCCGCGACGAGATGGTCGAGGTCGACCGACTGCAGCACCGCGCGCACGTGCGTGTCCTTCTTGGCGCTCACGACGAGGACGGAGAAGCCGTCGGCCACGACCGACTCCAGCGCCTCGCGCGCCCCCGGCAGCACGTCGTGCATGGCGAGACCGTGGCTGAGGTAGCGCGCGCGGTAGACCTCGAGGGCCTCGTCGTACGGGACTCCGGGCACGAGCTGGGGGAACACGATGTCGAGCGGCAGGCCGAGCGTGGCGCGCAGCCACTCCTCGTCGATGGGCACGTCCCACCGCCGCCCGACCGCCGCGACGCTGTCGACGATCGCCTCGGACGAGTCGACGAGGGTCATGTCCAGATCGAAGCCCACAACGCGCACGGAGCGACCCTACGGCCCTCTCGGCGCCTGGCCCGGGCAGCGCAGCGCGATCCGTCGGTTCGCTGGTACGGCGGGGGCACGCGTAGGTTGGGGCGGATGACCACTCGAGCGCCGGGCGCTGCGGGAGGTGCGACGCCGCGTCGGCGCAGCACCTCGTCCCCCGCGCGCCCGACCGCCGCGCCGACCGCGCCGCCGCGGTCGCTCGCCGAGGACCTGCGGGCCCGCAGCGACGACGACATCGCGGCCCTGCTCGCGGCACGACCCGACCTCGTGCACCCGGTGCCGGCCGATCTCGGCGCCCTGGCCACCCGCGCAACCACGGGTCCGTCCACCGCCCGCGCCCTCGACCGCCTCGACGTGTTCGCGCTGCAGGTCACCACGGCGCTGGCTGCGCTCGGCGAGCCGGCCGACGTGCGCCTGCTGCTGTCCGGCCTCCCTGACGCCGACCCCGCGCAGGTGCAGGAGGTCGTCGACCGGCTGCGCACCCTGGCCCTGCTCTGGGGCGAGGACGACGACCTCCACCTCGTGCGGCCGGTCCGTGAGGCGCTCGGCACCTACCCGGCCGGCCTCGGCCCGGCCATGGCCGACGCGCGCCGGGGGGTGGCGGCGTACGCCGAGGACCCGACCCTGGTCGAGCGCACCCTGGCCGACGCCCCCGAAGGCGCCCGCGAGGCGCTCGAACGGCTGCTCTGGAGCTCACCCGTCGGACGCGTCGAGGGCGCCGACCGTCCCGTCGCCGTCGAGACCGCACGCACACCCGTCGAATGGCTGCTCGCACGTCACCTGCTCGAGCCGATCGGCAGCGACACGGTCGTCGTCCCCCGCGAGGTCGCGCTGCCGCTGCGCGGCGGCGTGCTCGTGCGCGGTCTCGAGCCCGCGGCGCCGTCGGTCGACCACTCCGACCGCGCGCCGGCCCTCGTCGACCGCACCGCGGGTCAGCAGGCCTTCACCTTCGTGCGCCTGGTCGAGGACCTCCTCGAGGCGTGGTCGGCGGCCCCGCCGAGCGTGCTGCGCAGCGGCGGGCTCAGCGTGCGCGATCTCGCACGCACCGCGCAGATGCTCGACGCCGACGAGGAGGGCGCCACCCTCGTCATCGAGACCGCCTACGCCGCAGGGCTGCTCGCGGCCGACGGCGAGGTCGACGAGGTCTGGGCCCCCACCCCGGCCTACGACTCGTGGCTCACGCGGTCGACGGCCGAGCGCTGGACCCTGCTCGCCCAGACGTGGCTCCTCATGACGCGGACCCCGGTGCTCGTCGCGGGCCGCGACGACACCGGCGCGCGCGTCAACGCGCTCTCGCGCGACCTCGACCGCGCGCTCGCCCCCGAGGGGCGCCGTGCCGTGCTGGACGAGCTGGTCGCGCTCGAGCCGGGTCAGTCGCCGTCGCACCACGCACTGCTCGAACGCCTCCGCTGGCGGCGTCCCCGGCGTGTCTCCCCGCTGTGGCACGCCATCGTCGAGACCGCGCCCGAGGAGGCCGAACGCATCGGCGTGACGGGGCTCGGCTCGCTCTCGACCCACGGCCGGCTCCTGCTCACCTCGACCCTCCCGGACGAGGCGTCCAACGAGGCCCGGGCCGCGGCCCGGATGCCGGGACGCGCCGCCGTCCCGGCCGACGTCGCCGCCGCCGTCAACGCCGTGCTGCCCGAGCCGCTCGACCACGTGCTCCTGCAGGCAGACCTCACCGCCGTCGCACCAGGACCGCTGGAGGGCTCGCTCGCGCGCGAGATCGCGCTCATGGCGGACGTCGAGTCCACCGGCGGTGCCACCGTCTACCGCTTCACCGAGGCCACGATCCGTCGCGCGCTCGACGCCGGGCGCAGCGCCACCGACATCCTTGCGATGCTCAGCACCCGGTCGCGCACACCGGTGCCGCAGCCGCTCGAGTACCTCATCAACGACGCCTCCCGCCGGCACGGCGCACTGCGCGTGGGCGTCGCGTCGGCGTACCTCCGCTGCGACGACCCCGCGACTGTCTCCGCGGTCCTCGCCGACCGCAAGCTCGCCGCGCTGCGCCTCACCCGCATCGCCGACACCGTGATCGCCTCGGCGTCGCCGGTCGACCTGGTGCTCGACAAGCTCCGCGAGGCCGGCTACTCCCCCAGCGCAGAGAACGCCGAGGGCGCGGTCGTCGTACGCCGGCCGGGCGCGCGGCGCACACCGACGCGACCGCGACCGCCGCGCATGTCGGGCGAGCCGCCCGCGCCCACGGACGCACTGCTGTCGGCAGCCGTCCGCGCGCTGCGGGCGGGCGAGACCGCGGCAGCGCACCGGCCGCCGACGATCTCCGAGACCGGCGGCAGCGGACGCCTCCCGCGGTCCACGACCAGCGAGACGATGGCCGAGCTGCGCGACGCCCTGGACCGTCAGAAGGCAGTCTGGATCGGGTACGCCGACTCGACGGGCACGGCCACCGAGCGCGTCGTCGAGCCGCTGCGGCTCGAGGGCGGCTTCCTCACGGCGTACGACCTGCGCACCGCAGAGGTGCGCACGTTCACGGTCGCCCGGATCACCGGCGTCGCCGCCGTGGCCGACAAGGCTCCCTGACCGACCGTTCAGATCCCGTGTGGTTCGTACTGCTTTCGTGACCGTGCGGTGGACTCCACCCTCGCATCGCTGTGCAATGGTGCGGCGGGGGCCAGAGCGACCCGACGTGCGACTGCAGTCCGGGGGTGCAGATGGGGACGAGGGAGTCCACGCGGACGACCACGTCCTCCTGGCACCGCTACCGCATGATCGCGGACAACTCCTCGGACGTCGTCTACGAGACGACCCCGGACGGCATCGTCCAGTGGGTGTCGCCCGGCATCGAGCAGCTCCTCGGCCTGACGCCCGCGCAGTTCCGAGGCACGAGTGCGCGCGACCACGTGCACCCCGACGACCTCGGCATGGTCGACCAGCTGCGCCAGACCGTCTACAGCGGCGCCGAGCTCGACGAGATCCCCTGCCGCTTCCGCAGGGCCGACGGCACCTTCCGCAGCTGCACCGTCCGCGCTCGACCGGTCCGCGGCGCCGACGGCATCATCGTCGGGGCCGTCATGGCCCTGCGCGACGCCCACGCCCAGGCCGCCGCCCTCCGCGCGCTCACGACGCTCTCCCGCGCGAACGGCGTCCTCATCCGCGAGCGCACCGAGATCGACCTGCTGCACGAGACCTGCCGCGCGATCGTCGAGACGGGCCACTACCGCGTCGCCGGCTACGCCCGGAAGGTCCACGACGAGGAGCGCTCGGTGCAGCACGTGACCGTCGCAGGTCCGGGCTCGGAGGCCGTCTTCACGTCGGCGACCTACTGGCGTGACGACTACCGCCACCTCGGCCTCACCGCACCCGCCCTGATCACCGGGGAGACGCAGGTGCTGAACGACCTCGGCGTGGCGCCCGAGACGGCGCCCTGGCACGAGATCACCGAACGGTTCGGCCTGCGCGCTGGCATCGCACTCCCCGTGCGGGCCTTCGACGAGGTGGACGGGGTCCTCGTGGTCTACGCCGACGAGGTCGGCGTCTTCGACGACATGGCTCAGCAGGTCTTCGAGGACCTCGCCGCAGACCTGGGCTACGGGCTCGAGCGCATCCAGGACGCCGCAGAGCTGGCCGCGAGCCACGGGCGGGAGCACGACCACAGGCTTCGGCTCGCCGGGATCCTCGACGCGCAGATCGATCCGCTCGTGCTGCTCGAGGCCGTCCGCGACGAGGGCGGCGCGATCGTCGACCTGCGGTACACCGAGGCCAACACGGCTGCTCTCGCCTACAACGGGCTCACGCCGGACCAGCAGCTCGGACGCCTCTTCAGCGAGATGCACCCGGCGCTGACCCCCAACGGCGTGGCCCGTCGCTACATGGACGTGATCGAGACCGGCGAACCCGTCATCCTCGACGACTACTCCTACGCGAACCCGAACGTCGACGGCCAGATCCGCAGGTACGACATCCGCGCGATGAAGTGCGGCGACGGCGTCACCCTGACCTGGCGTGACGTGACCGACCGCTACCTTGCCGCCCAGCGCATCAGCGAGAGCGAGCACCGCTACCGGATCCTCACCGAGAACGCCGCCGACGTCGTCTGGGAGACGGCCGCCGACGGCAGCCTCGCCTGGGTGTCCGAGAGCATCACGCGCGTCCTCGGCTGGCTGCCCGGGGACCTGCTCGGCCGGCCCACGGTCGACCTGTTCCATCCCGACGACCGCGACCGCGCGGCCCACAACCGCGACCTGGTGCTCACCGGAACCACTGTGCACGAGGAGCTCCGCCTGCTCACCGCTGACGGAGGTCACCGGTGGATGGCCCTCACCGCACAGCGCTTCCACCGCGACGGCGTGCCGCTGCGCATCGTCTCGCTGCGCGACATCCACAACGAGGTGGAGGGCCGCGCCCGGCTCGAGCACGCCAACCGCCACGACCCGCTCACCGGCCTCGTCACCCGGGCGGTCATGCGCCGGCGCGTCCAGCGCGCGCTCGACGACGGCGAGGGAGTGACGGCCGTGCTCAAGCTGGGGGTGGACGGTCTCGCCCACGTCAACGCCGCGCTCGGGCACGCAGCCGGCGACCGCGTCCTCGCCATCGTCGCCGAGCGCGTCGTCGCAGTCGTGGGCGACCTGGACGCCGTGGGTCGCGGCTCGGGCGACGAGCTCATCGTTCTCGCGACCGGTCTCACGGACGGGTCCGGCGCCGGGTACCTCGCCGACTCCATGCGCGACGCCGTGCGCGCACCCGTCGATGTCGCCGGCCACGAGCTGATGCCCACGATCACCGTGGGCATCGCGACGTCCGACCGCGACCACTCCCGATCGGCCGAGGCCATGCTCGGTGCGGCAGGCATCGCCATGCGCGACGCCAAGAACCTGAGCCCGGACCGCTCCGCGTTCGTCGACCCGGCGCTGGCGAGGACCGCGGCCCGCCGGCTCGAGATCGAGACGAGGCTGCGCACCGCGATCGCTGCTGGGCACCTGCGCCCGTGGTTCCAGCCCGTCGTGGTGATCGGTAGCGGCGAGGTCGTGGGCTACGAGGCCCTCGTGCGCTGGTTCGAGCCCGACGGCGCCGTCGTCTACCCCGACGAGTTCCTGCCGGTCGCCGAGCGCAGCCTCATGGTCGTCGACCTCGACCGGTCGGTGGTGGCGCAGAGCATCGAGGCCCTGCGCACGCTGCCGGCGTCCCAGCATGTGGCCGTGAACGTGTCTGCCGCATCGCTGAGCGCACCCGGCTACGCCGCCTACGTCGAGGACCTCCTGTCGGCAGCGGGGGTGGCGCCGTCACGTCTCGTGCTCGAGGTGACCGAGACCGCGCTGCTCCAGGGTGTCGACGGCGTTCACGATGCGATGCAGCAGCTCGCCGGCCTCGGAGTCCGCTGGTACGTAGACGACTTCGGCACCGGCTACTCCTCGATCGCGCATCTGCGCGACCTCCCCGTGGCCGGCCTGAAGCTCGACAGATCCTTCACCAGCGGCATCGGCGAGGGCGACGAGACGTGCCTCCGGCTCGCCCAGGCGTTGGCAGGCCTCGCAGACGGGCTGGGGCTCGACACCGTGGCAGAGGGGGTGGAGACCGGGGCCGAGCAGGCTGCTCTCGCCGCGCAGGGCTGGCGGCACGGGCAAGGATGGCTCTACGGCAAGGCCGGGCCGCTGCCTGAGAACGGTTGAGCTGTTCGGGTGATCCTGGGAGCCGTCGGCTCCGAGCGGTCAGCGCCAGGTGGACAGGGTGCGGCGGGCGACCGTCGTCGCCTGCTCGTTGCCGGGCTCGGCAAGATGATCTCGCGCGGCGTCGTTGGCGCGCAGCCGCTGACCCTCCGCCGTCATCCGACGGGACTTGGCCC
Organism: uncultured Actinomycetes bacterium; assembly: GCA_963843975.1. Lineage (GTDB taxonomy): Bacteria > Actinomycetota > Actinomycetes > S36-B12 > CAIYMF01 > Longivirga. Next base: position 2,287,175 of record CAWJMG010000003.1, read on the forward strand.
TGTCCGCGACATCGCGGGGGGAACGGTGGAAGCTCCTGGTCGAAGACTCGTGGCGCATCGTGCACCTCCTGGGGTGATCCCAGAGTACGCCTCGCGCACGGGCGGATGCAGCGCGAGAACCGCCAGGCGGACGCGACGCGGCATCGCCGAGATCCGCTGGTAACCGGGGGATCTCAGGCCAGGACGTGCCGCGAGACGGTGAGCTCCTCGAGCACCTCGGGCAGCGGCTCGACGCCGAGCCCAGGCCCGGTCGGGACGCCGATGCGGCCGTCGACGAGCACGAACGGCTCGGTGACGTCGCGGGTGAAGAACCGGTCGCTCCCGCTCGTGTCGCCGGGCAGCGTGAAGCCGGGCAGCGAGGCCAGCGCGATGTTGGCCGCACGGCCGATGCCCGTCTCCACCATCCCGCCGCACCACACGGGGATGCCGCGCTCGACGGCGAGGTCGTGGATCGCGCGCGCGGACAGGTAGCCGCCGACGCGGCCGGCCTTGATGTTGACCACCTCGCAGGCGCCGTAGTCGATGAGGAACTCGGCGTTCTCCGCCGAGAGCACCGACTCGTCGAGGCACATCGGCGTCGCCATCCGCTCTGCGAGGAGCTTGTGGCCGAGCACGTCGTCCTCGTGCAGCGGCTGCTCGATCAGGAGGAGCCCGAACTCGTCGAGCTGCGCGAGGTGCTCGATGTCCGCCCGGCTGTATGCCTGGTTCGCGTCCACCTGCAACGGGATGTGGGGGTAGCGCTCGCGGATGACGCGCGTGGGCACGACGTCCCAGCCGGGCTCGATCTTCAGCTTGATGCGCTGGTAGCCCTGGGCCACGTACCCGTCGACCTCGGCGGTCAGGGTGTCGAGCGAGTCGTCGGCCGGGATGCCGACCGACACCCCGCAGTCGACCTCCTCGCGCACGCTGCCGAGGTACGACGCGAACGACTGCCCACGCGAACGAAGCGCGGCGTCGACCACCGCCAGCTCGAGGGCGGCCTTCGCCATGGGGTGGCCGCGCACCGGGCCGAGCAGCGCCGGCACCTCCTCGGCCTCGAGGTCGACCCCGCGCAGCCGCGGCAGGAGGAACTCACGCATGACCTCGAGCGCGCCGTCGTTGTACTCGTGGCTGTAGAGCGGCTGCGTCATGGCGACGCACTCCCCCCAGCCGGTCACACCGTCGGACGTCGTGCAGCTCGACGATCAGGACGTCCTTGTGGTGCTCGACGGCGAACGACGTACGGAACGGCCGCACGAGCGGCAGCGCCGCCCGGTGGACGACGACGTTCTCGATCCTCATGCGTTCTCCTCCACGACGTAGCAGCCGTCGGTCGTGAGACCGACGACCTGTGCCTCGCCCAGTGCGACCGGGGCCAGCGCCTCGCGGACCGCGAGGCGCCATGCACGAGCGAGCCCGCCGTCACGACGGCGGATGTCGACGATGTCGCCGGGCAGCGCGACCAGGGTCGTGCGCGCGGACGACGGGACGACGTGCGGCTCGCCGTCCTCGCCCACGACCAGCGCATCCTCGGCGTCCTCGGCGAGCAGGTCGGCCCTCGTCACGGCCGGCACGGCTCCGCCGAGCGCCTCGGCGACGCGGTCGGACGCGACGTCCCACTGCGCCAGGAGCCGGTCACTCGGCTCTCCGGCGTTGAGGGCGTCGTCCATCCGGCCGTAGAAGTCGACGAGGTAGTCGGCCGCGACCGCGCCGAGCTTCACCAGGTTGAGGCGCGCGTTGCGGCGTACCAGAGGGTCGAACGTCCAGACCACGCGGTCGACGTCGTGCTCGAGCGCCCAGGCCCGTTGGTGCAGCTTGAGCGCCGTGCCGATCCCGCGGTCGGCGTTGCCGGGCGTCGCCGCCGCGATGTGCGAGTGCAGGTGCGTGTGCCAGCCGGCGTCCTCGCGCGTGCGGCCGAGGAAGGCGAGGCACGACCCCACCATGACGCCGCCGGCGTAGGCACCCGAGACGTACCCGCCGGCGTGCTCGATCGCGCGGATGAGGTTGCCCGTGATCTCGGTGGCGCCCGGCACCGTGGGCCACACGGCGTCCCAGACGCCGCGGGCGCGCTCGAGCTCGTCGAGGGTGTCGAGGGCGCGCACCTCGACACCGGCCCGTTCGGCAGCGGCGTGCGCGTCCGACCAGGCGGAGGCGAGCCGCTCCGCGCTGACGACGGCGGTCACGGGACGTTCAGCTGCCAGGAGACGCCGTAGCGGTCCTGGAGCCACGAGAACCAGCGGCTGAAGCCGTAGTCGCCCGGCGGCATGAGGATGCTGCCGCCGTCGGCCAGGAGATCGTGCGCGAGCCCGTGCTGCTCGACGGAGTCGAGGTCGACGAACAGCGAGATGGACGGCGTGAACGTGAAGTCGTGCACGACGAAGCTGTCGTAGCAGCGCACGGCGTGCCCGCCGATCAGCGCCTCGGAGGAGGCCACCGAGCCCTCCGCGCCGGGGCCCTCGGCGCCGTACCGCTCGATCGTCGTGACGCTCGAGCCGGGGATCGCCGTGACGGCGAGATCCAGCCAGGCCTCGGCGTCGCCCTGGAACATGAGGAAGGTGGAGATCCGCATCCCCGCAACCTAGCCGCCCCCTCCCGCTGACACTGATCAATCCGTCGCTTCCCGGCACCGGAAACGACGGATTGGTCAGGGTCAGCGCCGGTGGGTGTTCGCTGCGGGCGTCACGGTCTGGTCTGCGCCCTCGGCCAGGGGTGGGAGAATCGTCGGATGACCGACGGGCCCCTGATCGTCCAGAGCGACAAGACGCTCCTGCTCGAGATCGACCATGCGCTGTCCGCGGAGTGCCGTCACGCGATCGCGCCGTTCGCCGAGCTCGAGCGCGCCCCCGAGCACGTGCACACCTACCGCCTGACTCCGCTCGGTCTCTGGAACGCACGCGCCGCCGGCCACGATGCCGAGGGCGTCGTCGACATCCTCCTGCGCTACTCGCGCTACCCCGTGCCGCACGCGCTGCTCGTCGACGTCGCCGACACCATGGGCCGCTACGGACGCCTCCAGCTGCAGAACGACCCCGCGCACGGCCTCGTGCTGCACTCGAACGACCGCGCGGTGCTCGAGGAGGTGCTGCGCAGCAAGAAGATCGAGCCGCTCGTCGGCGCGCGCATCGACCCCGACACGGTGGTCGTCCACCCGTCCGAGCGCGGCACCCTCAAGCAGACCCTGCTCAAGCTCGGCTGGCCCGCCGAGGACCTCGCCGGCTACGTCGACGGCGAGGCGCACGCGATCGCGCTCACCGAGGACGGCTGGAACCTGCGCGACTACCAGCGCGAGGCAGCCGAGAACTTCCTGCACGGCGGCTCGGGCGTCGTCGTCCTCCCCTGCGGAGCCGGCAAGACGATCGTCGGCGCCGCCGCCATGGCGATGGCCGGTGCGACCACCCTGATCCTCGTCACCAACACGGTGTCGGCGCGGCAGTGGAAGTCCGAGCTGCTCAAGCGCACCACCCTCACCGAGGCCGAGATCGGCGAGTACTCCGGCACGGTCAAGGACATCCGCCCGGTCACGATCGCGACGTACCAGGTGATGACCACGCGCCGGAAGGGCGTCTACCAGCACCTCGAGCTCTTCGACGCCCGCGACTGGGGCCTGATCCTGTACGACGAGGTCCACCTGCTGCCCGCTCCGATCTTCCGCTTCACTGCGGACATCCAGGCGCGACGCCGCCTCGGCCTCACCGCCACCCTCGTCCGCGAGGACGGCCGCGAGGGCGACGTCTTCTCGCTCATCGGCCCGAAGCGGTACGACGCGCCCTGGAAGGACATCGAGGCGCAGGGCTACATCGCTCCGGCCGACTGCGTCGAGGTGCGCGTCACGCTCGACGAGCGCGAACGGCTCGTCTACGCCACCGCCGAGCCCGAGGAGCGATACCGGCTCGCGGCCTCGAGCGACCGCAAGTTCCGCATCGTGCAGGCGCTCGTGGCCAAGCACGCCGAGGAGCACGTCCTCGTGATCGGCCAGTACCTCGACCAGCTGCACGAGATGGGCGAGCGGCTCGACGCCCCGGTCATCACGGGCGAGACGCCGGTCAAGGAGCGCGAGCGGCTGTTCGAGGCGTTCCGGTCCGGCGAGGTGCGGGTGCTCGTGGTGTCGAAGGTCGCGAACTTCTCGGTCGACCTGCCCGAGGCCGGAGTCGCCATCCAGATCTCGGGGTCGTTCGGATCGCGGCAGGAGGAGGCCCAGCGCCTCGGTCGCGTGCTGCGTCCGAAGGCGGACGGCCGGACTGCGCGCTTCTACGCCGTGGTCGCGCGCGACACGGTCGACGCCGACTTCGCCGCGCACCGTCAGCGGTTCCTCGCCGAGCAGGGCTACGCCTACCGCATCGTCGACGCCGACGACGTCCTGCACGGCAGCATCGAGCCCGACGCCGTCTGACCTGTCGAACCGGCGTCAGTGCTCGCCGGCGTGCTGCTCGTTGTGAGCGGACCGCAGGTGCCTGCGCCACGGGGCGAACCGAAGCGTCTCGTACGTGACGAGCCCCAGCAGCACGGAGACCAGCAGCACCAGGCTCGCCCACGACGGGACGACGACGCCGACCGGCACCAGCGCGAGCAGCAGCACCATGACCACCGCGCGCTGGGTGTTCCAGGAGCCCATGTTCCGCTTGCGGAACAGCAGGTGGCCGAGCAGGTAGAGCGCGACTCCTCCGAAGAGCGCGAACGACGCCACCGGCTTCAGCACTGCGTCGATGTCGACGAACGACTTCTTCAGGCCGAGGGCGAGCAGCACGATGCCCGCGACCATCGGCAGGTGCAGGTAGTTGAACGAGTCGCGCGCGAGGTCGTTGCGCTGCGCGATCTCGACGCTCGCGAGGCGGCGCTCCGCGGCGATCGCCACGACGTCGAAGTAGAGCCACCACAGGCACGCGACCGACGTGAACGCGATCACCACGGCCAGGATCGTGCGGACGTCGTACAGCTGGTCGGCGACACCCACGCCGAGAGCGACGAGCGACTCCCCGAGCGCGATGATGATCACGAGGCCGTGCCGCTCGGCGAAGTGGTGCGGGCTCAGCTCCCAGCCCTTGGTACCGGTGACGAGCGGCGCACCGACGTCGATCACGATCGCCAGGGTCCACAGCAGCGCGCGCGGCAGACCGGCCGGCAGGAACGCCGCCAGCAGGATGAGCGCGGAGCCGGCGAGCAGGCCCGGTGCGAGCCGGCGTACGGCGGCACCCACGCCGGGCTTGGACCGGCCGATGACCCGGAACAGGACGACGTGGGCCAGCCGCACGGCGAAGTAGGTGAGGCCGAACAGCATCGCCTGGTCGCGCCCGCCGCCGGCAACCTCGCCGAGCTGGCCGAACGCGCCGGGCGCGGCCAGCGCCGTCAGGAACATCGCGCCCATCGCCGCGAGCATCACGATCCGTGCGACGCCGTCCTCGGCGTCGGTGGTCGTGCCGATCCAGACGTACGCGACCCAGGCCCACCACAGCACCGTCAGCACGGCCATGCCGCGCAGCAGCCCGACCCACGTGGGGTCTGCGGCCATCAGCGTGGTGACCTGCGTGAGCGAGAAGACGAAGACGAGGTCGAAGAAGAGCTCGAGCGGCGTGACCCGCCGCTCCTCCGCCACCGTCTGCTCGCTCACCCGCCGAACGCTAGACGGCGTACGCCGGACCGCACGCCGGAATCAGCCGTCAGCCGAACCAGCGTGGGTCAGCTGCCCTGCCCCATCGACCAGAGGGTCCAGATGTGGGTGCGCAGCGAGCGGGGCTGCTCGAGGGTGTGCACGACGGCCGCCGCGACGTCCTCCGCGGTGAGCCACTCGGCGAAGCGCGGGTCGTCCTCGGTGCGGCCGGCGCCGACGGCGAACTCCGTCGCGGTGCCTGCGGGGCAGATGAGCGTGACACGGATGCCGTGCTCCCGGAGCCTCGCGGTCGAGGCCGCCGGCAAGGCCGACCTGCGCGTGCTTCGTGCCGGCGTAGACCGCCTCGTCGCCGCCGCCACGGAAGCCCGCGACGCTGGACACGATCACGATGTCGCCGCCGTCGCCGGTGGCGAGCATCGCGGGGAGGGCCGCTCGCACCGACCACACGGTGCCCGCGTAGTTGGTGTCCATCATGAGCTCGAGCTCCTCGTCGCTCTGGTCGAGGATGCCGCCGTACATGCCGATGCCGGCGTTGGGCACGACGGAGTCGAGCCGGCCCCAGGTGCCGACCGCCGCCTCGACCAGGCGTGCGTTGTCCGCGGGCAGGCGCACGTCCATGACGACGCCGACCGCGTTGTCGGCACCGAGCTCGGCCACCAGCTCGTCGAGGCGCTCCTGGCGCCGGCCCCCGAGGGCGACCTTGGCGCCCTTCGCCACGAGCTGGCGCGCCGTCTCCCGGCCGATGCCTGCGGTGGCGCCGGTGATGGCGACGACGGTTCCGGTGAGATCGCGACTGGCGAGCATGGTGACTCCTGGGAGTGGGGGCTGGTGCGGATCACATCCCACCACGGACCGGCGGCCCTCACACCCGGCAGAGGCGGACCGCATGCTCGCTAGGGTCGCCGCATGGCCGAGGTCCGCGTGCGCGCCGCCACCACGCGCGACGCCGAGCGGATCGCCGCGGTCTACGCGCCTCACGTGGAGTCGTCGTACGCCTCCTTCGAGGAGAACGCGCCAGATGCCCACGAGATGGCCGCGCGCATGACGGCCGAGCCGCGGCTGCCGTGGCTCGTCGCGGAGGACGCCGACGGACAGGTGCTCGGATTCGCGTACGCCGCGCACCACCGCGTGCGCCGGGCCTACCGCTGGGCCTGTGACACGTCGGTCTACCTCGACGCCGCCGCGACCGGGCGCGGCGTGGGTACGGCCCTGTACGCCGAGCTGCTGCCCGCCGTGACCGCGCTCGGCTACGTCCAGTGCTTCGCGGCCATCGCGCTGCCCAACGACGCGAGCGTGGCCCTGCACCGGCGCCAGGGCTTCGAGGAGCTCGGCACCTACCGCGACGTCGGCTACAAGCTCGGTGCCTGGCGCAGCGTCCGGTGGTTCCAGCGCACCCTGGCCGAGCTCACGGCCCACCCGGACGAGCCGCGTCCCTGGGTCCCCGCCTGACCCCCTCAGGCGAGGTCGATGCGGTACTTCACGCCGAGGTGGCCGCCGTACTGCTCGGGCTCCACGAACTCGCCGAGGCTGACGCCGCCGTTGGCCTCGATCACCTTCTGGGACCCGAGGTTGTCGGGCTGGGTCGTGATCTCGACGTACGCCAGCCCCTCCGCGCGCACGACCTCGAGCATGCCGCGCAGCGCCTCGGTCGCGTAGCCCCGGCGCTGCTTCCACGGCACGACGGAGTAGCCGATGTGGCCGAGCACGTGGGGTGGCAAGCTGAACGGTGCCGGGCTGCCAGCGGGCGTTGATGGCACCGGCGAAATCGCCGTCCCACATCCAGCGCACGACGCCCGGGATGCGCGGCACCTCGGTGCCGTCCGGGAGCGTGACCGTGCGGCCACCCCCGTCACGCTCGTTGAACTGGGCCAGCGCGAGGTCGGGGTCGGACTCCACCCGGGCGAGCTCGATCCGCCAGAAGTCGGGGTCGACCGTCGTCGGCGACCACTCCCGCCGCAGCGCGTCCAGATAGCCGTCGAGATACGCGCGCCCGGGCGCCACCAGCTCCATCACGCGATGCTCCCAGTGCCCGGCGAGTGCAGGCGACCGGGTTTGCCGTCACCCGTCCTGCCTCTCAGGTCGCTCAAGACGGACCGAACGGCCAGTGGTGGCGGTAGCCCGAACGGAGCAGGTCGCGGTGCGCCACCCGAACGGCTCACCAACCTCCGAGGTGTCCGCACGATGTACGGAGTGTGATCAAGGAGGTGGCGGCCATGAGGACCGCGACTACGTACGACGGCACCCAGACCGTCATGGACCTGCTCCGCAGCGGCGTCCCGCTCGCCCTGCTGCTGGACCTGGCCGAGCCCCTCGGCCCGCGTTCCGCCGAGCTCTACGCCGCCGAGCTGGTCGCCGCCTGAACCCACCTGACACCACCGTTCGCGACGGCCCGGGATTGCGGTCCCGGGTCGTCGTGCGTCCCCGGGCCGACCGTTGTGCGGACGCCGTCACCCACACAGCGCAGCGCTCGTCCAAGGGACGTCCAAGATGTGGTGCGGAAGCGGTGGTGAGCGGTGATCGGGCTTGAGCGACAAGCGATTCGGGCCGAGGGTCGAGATGCACGGTACCGGCGGACGGCCGGTGCCCCGTGGGAAGGAACCCCCTCCAGATGCGTACAGCACTTCGCCGCACCGCGGTCGCAGGAGCGTCGCTCGGCCTCGTGATCGCCGGTGCGATCCCCGCCCTCTCACCCGCCTCGGCCCACGACGGCGGAAGCCGCCACGGCGGCTCGGGCTCGCACTCCTCGACCGACTGGGACAAGGGCCACGCCACCAGCGCGGCCAAGAAGCAGCTGCGCCTCGCGCTCAGGGCCGCGAAGCAGACCTACCGCCAGTCCGTGCGCACAGCGCGTGACGCCTTCCGCAACGACCCGATCGTGATCGCTGCCCGGGCCGACCGCGAGACGGTCGTCGGCACCAGCACCGACCCGGCCCTGATCCTGGCCGCGGACACCGCCTTCCAGGCCGCGATCTCCGGCCCGAAGGACACCTACGTCGCGGCGAAGTCCGCCGCGCTCGCGGCGTACATCACCGCCGCCGACGCTGCGTACGCCGCGTACGACGTGGCCACCACGACGCCCGAGGAGGCCGCCGCCCGCGCCGCCTACCGCACGGCGGTCCGCGATGCCCGCACGGCGTTCAAGACGGCCATCATGGCCGCCCACGCGGACTTCCGCACCGCCACCGCCCCGGCCCACGCCCAGCTCCGCGCGTCGATCAACGCCGCCGTCGCAGCCTTCGAGGCCAGTGACAAGGGCGACGCCGCCGTCGAGGCGTTCCGCACCGCCGTCCACGACGCGTGCACGGCGTTCGCCGCCGATCCGGCCGTGGTCGCGGCCCGTACGGCCAAGCTGGACGCCAAGCAGGCCGCGCGCACGGCGTACCGCGACGCGATCGAGGCGGCGCGCAGCGCGTTCTTCGCCGCCACCGGCCACGCCCCGCGCCACCTCGGCAAGGGGCTGAAGTTCGTCTAGCCACCGCTCGCACGAAGGCCCGGGACCACATCGGTCCCGGGCCTTCGTCGTGCGTCGGTCAGGCGCGGAAGGGGCTCGCGGGGTAGGTGCCGAGCATGCGCACCGAGCTCGAGAAGAACGTGAGCTCCTCGAGGGCCAGCGCGAGGCTGCGCTCCTCGGGGTGACCCTCGACGTCGGCGTAGAACTCCGTCGCCGTGAAGGTGCCGTCGAGCTGGTAGCTCTCGAGCTTGGTCATGTTGACGCCGTTGGTGGCGAAGCCGCCCATCGCCTTGTAGAGCGCGGCGGGGACGTTGCGCACCCGGAAGACGAACGACGTCACGACCGGCGTCTCGCCGAGCGGGGGCACCTGCGGCTCCCGAGCCAGCACGACGAAGCGCGTGGTGTTGCCGTGCTCGTCCTCGACGTCCTCCGCGAGCACCTCGAGCCCGTAGAGCTCGGCCGCCCGGCGCGGTGCGAGCGCGGCGACCGCGGGGTCGCCGAGCTCGGCGATGGCCCGCGCCGCGCCGGCGGTGTCGTCGGCGACGACGGCGCGCCAGCCCTGCTCGCGCACGAGGCGTCGGCACTGGCCGAGGGCGTGGATGTGGCTGCGCACGGTCGTGATCTGGTCGATCGCGGTGCCGGGCAGCGCCATGAGCTGGAAGTGGATCGGCATGAAGTACTCGCCGATGATGTGCAGGCCGGAGCCGGGCAGCAGGTGGTGGATGTCGGCCACGCGGCCGGCGATCGAGTTCTCGATCGGGATCATCGCGAGGTCGGCGTCGCCGGTCACCACAGCGGCGAGGGCGTCCTCGAAGGTCGCCGCCGGGACGGTCTCGACGTCCGGGTAGACCACCTGGCAGGCAGCGTCGGAGTTGGACCCCGGCTCGCCCTGGTAGGAGATGCGCGTCGCGGTGGCGGGATCGTTGCTGGGCACGCGACGAGCCTAGGGCCGTCCGGTCGCGCGCCCCCACCCGGATCCCCGCGCCGAGGCACGTCGGGACGCGCGAACGGCCCGGGACCGCGAGGTCCCGGGCCGTTCTGCGATCAGGTCGAGCGGTACGACGTCTGACGGATCAGAAGTCCATGCCGCCCATGTCGGGCGCGCCGCCGCCGGCCGGGGTCTTCTCCGGCTTGTCGGCGATGACGGCCTCGGTGGTGAGGAAGAGCGCCGCGATGGAGGCGGCGTTCTGCAGCGCCGAGCGCGTGACCTTGGCGGGGTCGATGATCCCGGCCTTGATGAGGTCGACGTACTCGCCGTTGGCGGCGTTGAGGCCCCAGCCCGGCTCGAGGTTGCGCACCTTCTCCGCGACGACGCCGCCCTCGAGGCCGGCGTTGATCGCGATCTGCTTGAGCGGAGCCTCGACCGCGACGCGGACGATGTTCGCGCCGGTGGCCTCGTCACCCTCGAGCTCGAGCGTGGCGAACGCTGCGACGCTGGCCTGCAGCAGGGCGACGCCGCCTCCGGCGACGATGCCCTCCTCGACGGCCGCCTTGGCGTTGCGGACGGCGTCCTCGATGCGGTGCTTGCGCTCCTTGAGCTCGACCTCGGTGGCCGCGCCCGCCTTGATGACGGCGACGCCGCCGGCGAGCTTGGCGAGGCGCTCCTGGAGCTTCTCGCGGTCGTAGTCCGAGTCGGACTTGTCGATCTCGGCGCGGATCTGGTTCACGCGACCCGCGATCTGCTCGGGGTCACCCGCACCCTCGACGATCGTGGTCTCGTCCTTGGTGACGACGACCTTGCGCGCCTTGCCGAGGAGCTCGAGGCCCGCGGTGTCGAGCTTGAGGCCGACCTCCTCGGAGATGACCTGGCCGCCGGTCAGGATCGCGATGTCCTGGAGCATGGCCTTGCGACGGTCGCCGAAGCCCGGGGCCTTGACGGCCACCGAGCGGAAGGTGCCGCGGATCTTGTTCACGACGAGCGTCGACAGGGCCTCGCCCTCGACGTCCTCCGCGATGATCACGAGGGCCTTGCCGGACTGCATGACCTTCTCGAGGATCGGGAGGAGGTCCTTGACGCCCGAGATCTTGGAGTTGGCGATGAGGACGTAGGCGTCCTCGTACACGGCCTCCATGCGCTCGGCGTCGGTGACGAAGTAGCCCGAGATGTAGCCCTTGTCGAAGCGCATGCCCTCGGTGAGCTCGAGCTCGAGACCGAAGGTGTTGCTCTCCTCGACGGTGATGACGCCTTCCTTGCCGACCTTGTCCATCGCCTCGGCGATGATCTCGCCGATCAGCGGGTCGGCGGCGGAGATCGACGCGGTGGCGGCGATCTGCTCCTTGGTCTCGACCTCCTTGGCCATGGCGAGCAGCTGCTCGCTCACGGCGGCGACGGCCTTCTCGATGCCGCGCTTGAGGGCCATCGGGTTCGCACCCGCGGCCACGTTGCGCAGGCCCTCGCGGACGAGCGCCTGGGCCAGGACGGTCGCGGTCGTCGTGCCGTCACCGGCGACGTCGTCCGTCTTCTTCGCGACCTCCTTGACCAGCTCGGCGCCGATCTTCTCGTACGGGTCGTCGAGCTCGATCTCCTTGGCGATGGAGACACCGTCGTTGGTGATCGTGGGGGCGCCCCACTTCTTCTCCAGGACGACGTTGCGGCCCTTCGGGCCGAGGGTCACCTTCACCGCGTCGGCGAGGGTGTTCATTCCCCGCTCGAGCGCGCGACGGGCGGTCTCGTCGAACGCAATGATCTTCGCCATGTGGCTGCCGATCCCTTTCGCTTCTGGTTGAAGGACCTCGTCGGTGCCCGCGACGGACGGCCAGCACGGCCAGGCGGTGGCGCCTGCCCGTCCCGACCTCACCAGCGGAGGTCTCACGAACCACCCGGCCCCGGCCCGGCGACAGCTCGGCTGTCACTCGGGCGGGTCGAGTGCTAACGCCATTGTTGGCACTCTCGGGGTCCGAGTGCAAGCCACGACCACCCCTCGGCCCCCTCGCCCCGACCCTCTCGAGCGCCCTCCCCGGACGCCGCGCGTCCGGAGGCCGGAGAGGGACACAATGACGGCATGAGCACCAACGAGCGCGAGTACACGGGCCTCGGCCACGGCGACGAGGACGAGAAGTACGACGGTCCTGCGTACCCGGGCCGCGGGCAGGCGGGCGACGAGGTCGCCGACGCGCTCGAGACGGACCTGACCGAGGAGTACGGCTCGGACGACCCCGCCGCGGCGTTCGCACCCCACCGCGAGGGCCATCGCGAGGTCATCGTCGGCCGGCTCACCGAGGACCAGGACGCCCTCGAGAGCGAGCACGACGACGTCACCGCCCACGACTCGGGCGAGGACGACGACCTGACCGCCGAAGAGGCTGCGCTGCACTACGTCGACCCGGAGCACGACCCGATCCCCGAGTAGGTCGCCACACGTCCCTCGGGAACAGGTACCCAGCCCTCCTGTCGTCGAGGGGCCCCGGATCGCCCGACGGCACCGAGCACGCGAGCGCCCGGTGCCGTTCTGCGTCTGCCGGCATCGCGCGGTGCCCGAGATGCCCGTTTCATCACACTTCGGTGACGTCCGCCGCACGAGTTCGGTCGGCGGGGTCGCGGCATGTCACAGTGTCCGCGCGTCAGCGACGGGGGGCCTCTCGCAGGGAACCGGACCTCGACGCCGTCCCCCTACCGAGAGAGGTGTCCGCGGATGCTCCGCAGCACGTTCCGTCCCCTGGTCGCGGTGCTCGCGACCGCCCTCCTGTCCGCCGGCGTGGTCGCTGTGGCGGCTCCCGCCGAGGCGGCCGTCGTCTCGGTGCACATCCAGAAGGCGCCCGTCGGCTCCTGCCTGGTCCCCAAGGTGAAGTCCACGACGGTCGCCGGCCCCTGGGTCTCGGGCGAGCCGTTCTACTTCGCCGAGCAGTCGTGGCGCCTCGCGAGCGGCAACAGCGACGCCTCGATGTACGTCGCGCCGTGCACCAAGGGCCACGCCGTCGAGATCTTCGCCGCCAAGCAGCTCTTCACCTCGATCAGCCAGATCCCGGCCGCCGGAACCACCGCGTACACGAAGCTGGTCCGCGAGAAGGTCAACCCCTTCTGCGCGGCCAAGGCGCGCGCCTTCCTCAAGCTGCCGAGCACCGCGAAGCCGCCGTACGTCGCCTACTTCCCGAGCAAGGCCCAGGCCAAGGCGCTGAAGAGCCTGCGGCTCGTGTGCGCCTTCACCGACGAGGTCGGCAACAAGGACGGCTCGTCGACGATGTACTCCATCGGCAACAAGACGTGGAAGTACTCCGGCAAGAACTACTTCGCCTCCACACCCGTCGCACCGACCGTGGGCTCGGCGACGCTGACCTGCGAGCCCGCCGTCGGCAGCCTGACCATCACGCGCACGCTGGCAATCAAGGCCGACCAGCGCTGGATCGTCCCGACGAGCCTCACGTTCGACGGGATCTCGTTCCTCGACCCGACGACGCTCACCACGCCCGCCTCGATCGTGTCCACGTGGGGCTACCCGGCGCAGACCCCGTCGGCGACGTCGCTGTCGGTGGCCGAGTCGTGGTCCGTCCCGGCCGGCACGCTGAGCGTCACCGCGCCCGGCACGATCACGACGCACTGGTTCGGCACGACCGGCAAGGCGCTCACCTACACGCTCCCCACCACGGCGACCACGCTCGACACGTCGCTCTGCGGCGTCGTCTGACCGAGCACCCGTACGACAGAGCCCCGCCCCCGTGGACACGGTGGCGGGGCTCCGTCGTTCGTGAGCGCCGCTGGTCAGGCGGCCTCGCGTGCCGAGAACAGCGGCGAGGAGATGAGGTGGTCGGCGGTCGCACGGTTGCACGCCGTCGGCAGGTCGCGCAGGACGCAGATGCGCAGCAGCGCCTTCACGTCGGGGTCGTGCGGCTGGGGCTCGAGCGGGTCCCAGAAGAAGACCAGCATGTCGATCTCGCCCTGCACGATCTGGGCGCCGATCTGCAGGTCGCCACCCATCGGGCCGCTCTCGACGCGCTCGACGGCGAGCTCGAGCCGGTCGTGCAGCAGGCTCCCGGTGGTGCCGGTAGCCACCAGACGGTGGCGCATGAGCGTCTCGACGTTGTACGCCGCCCACTCCAGGAGGTCGTCCTTCTTGTTGTCGTGCGCGATGAGCGCGATGCGACGCGGGGTGCCGGAGCTGAGGGCGGTGACGTTCATGCCCTCAGCGTGACCGGCGTGGATGAACCAGCGGTTGCGACGCCATGTCCCCCGTGTGGACCGGCCTTCAGCCGCCGGCGACCGCGGGGATGATCGAGACCTTGGTGCCGGCGGGCGTCGGGGCGTCGAGGCCGCCCACGAAGCGGACGTCCTCGTCGTCGGCGTACACGTTGACGAAGCGGCGCAGCTTGCCGTCCTCGTCGAGCACGCGCGCCTTGATGCCGGGGGCCGCGGCCTCGAGGGCCTCGAGCACGGCGGCCAGGGTGTCGCCCTCGGGCTCGACGGTCACCTCGTTGGCGCCGTCGGTGTAAGTACGCAGGATCGTCGGGATCCGGATCGACACGCTCATGGGGCTGCCTTCTCTCTCGTCAGGACTCGAGCACGTCTTGTGCGTCAGCTGCGGGGGTGGTGAGGACTCGGGTGACCTCGTCGACGTCGGCGTCGATCGTGGCGGTCGGGCCCACGTGGCCGAGGACGGCGTCGAGGGTCTTGAGGCCGTCGCCGGTGTTGAGCAGGACGGTCTCGGCGGCCGGGTCGGCCGCGCCGGAGGCGAGCAGCTGGCGCAGGACCGCCACGGTCACCCCGCCCGCGGTCTCGGCGAAGATGCCCTCGGTCTCGGCCAGCAGCCGGATGCCGTCGGTCACCTCGGCGTCGCTGACATCGCCGATGGCGCCGCCGCTGCGGCGTACGGCGTCGAGCGCGTACGGGCCGTCGGCCGGGTTCCCGATCGCCAGCGACTTGGCGATCGTGTTCGGGCGCTGCGGCCGCACGACGTCGTGGCCCTCGCGGAACGCGACCGACACCGGCGAGCAGCCGGTGGCCTGCGCGCCGAAGACCTTGTACGGCGTGTCCTGAACGAGGCCGAGCTCGACGAACTCGCGGAACGCCTTGTCCACCTTGGTGAGCAGCGATCCCGACGCGATGGGCGAGATCACCTGGGCAGGCACGCGCCAGCCGAGCTGCTCGGCGATCTCGTAGCCGACGGTCTTGGAGCCCTCGGCGTAGTACGGCCGGAGGTTGACGTTGACGAAGCCCCAGTCGGCGGTCAGCGGGTCGCCGATCAGCTCGGAGCACAGACGGTTCACGTCGTCGTAGCTGCCGTTGACCGCGAGCAGCGTGCCGCCGTACGTCGCAGCCGTGACGACCTTGCCGTCCTCGAGGTCCGACGGGATGACGACGACGGACTTCTGGCCGCCGCGGGCTGCAGCCGCGGCCACCGCGCCGGCGAGGTTGCCGGTCGAGGCGCAGGCGATGGTGCCGAGGCCGAGGCGGCGGGCCGCGCTCTGCGCGACGGCGACGACGCGGTCCTTGAACGAGTGGGTCGGGTTGCCGCTGTCGTCCTTGACCCAGAGCGTGCCGGTCATGCCGAGGGCGCGCGCGAGGTTGTCGGCACGGACGAGGCGGGTCATGCCCGGGTTGAGGTTCGGCTCGTCGCCGGCGTACGACGCGACCGGCAGCAGGCCGGCGTAGCGCCAGATGTTCTGCGGTCCCGCCTCGATGCTCTCGCGGGTGACGGAGCCGAAGTCGTAGCCGACCTCGAGCGGGCCGAAGCACTCGATGCAGGCGTAGGCCGCGCCGAGCGCGTAGGCGGCGCCGCACTCGCGACAGGTCAGGCGCGTGGCGGGACCGAAGTCGGGCGTGGCGGGGGCGGCGTCATCAGCAGGCAGCGCGGACGCGGGGACGAACGACGTGGACATGGCGAGGCCTCTCTCCTCATCTTCCCCGGCGGCCGGTCGGCTGCCAGGACGGAGTTGGCACCTTCTCCGGTCGGCCTCGCGCGACGAGAAGATCGTCGCTCGGAGGTTGTCCGGGTGGTTGCCGGGGCTTCATCGGGCCGTATCCCTCTGCCCCTCTGGATGAGCGATGTTCTGTTGTGCCGGGCCCGAGGGCCTCGACGGGAGGGAACACGAGCCCGTGGGCAGGCGTTCACACCGTGCGCAAGACTGTACGGGAGTCCCGCCCCTCGGGACGACGGGGGTCCGGATCGTGAGATACCGGTGAGAGGCAGGAGAGCCGTGCGCGAGGACGTCGCAGCCTGGTTCGCACATCGGACGACCACGGCGTCGGACTGGCCGGTGGACCTGCTCACGACCGTGAAGGGTCCGACCACCGTCAGCGTCGTGCTTCCGGCCCTCAACGAGGAGCCGACGGTCGGCCGCATCGTCGAGATCGTGCATCGGTCGTTCGGCGCTGCTGCACCCGCGCACCGCCGCCTCGTCGACGAGCTCGTCGTCATCGACGGAGGCTCCACCGACCGCACCGCCGAGATCGCGGCGGCAGCCGGGGCTCGCGTCGTGCAGCGCGCCGACATCCTCGCCGACCACGTGGGCAGCGGCGGCAAGGGCGAGGCGATGTGGCGGTCGCTGGCCGTCACCAGCGGCGACATCGTCGTCTTCGTCGACGCCGACCTGCAGTCGTTCACGCCGTCGTACATCACCGGGCTCCTCGGCCCCCTGCTCACCGACGACTCGGTGCACCTCGTGAAGGCCGTCTACGAGCGGCCGCTGGTCGAGGGCGCGACCGTCGTCCCGGCGGGCGGCGGCCGGGTCACCGAGCTCGTCGCGCGACCGCTGCTCAACCTCTTCTGGCCGGAGCTGTCCGGCGTCGTGCAGCCGCTCGCCGGCGAGTACGCCGCCCGCCGATCGCTGCTCGAGTCGCTGCCGTTCCCGTGCGGGTACGGCGTCGAGATCGCCCTGCTCGTCGACACCTTCGAGAAGCTCGGCCTCGACGCGATCGCGCAGGTCGACCTCGGCGTGCGCGTGCACCGGCACCACGAGGAGCGCTTCCTCGGCGTCATGGCCGCCGAGATCATGCGCACCGCGTCGGAGCGGATCCGCCAGCGCGGCGACCTCGTGCCAGGTGCCGAGATCGGCTCGGCGCTCCTGCAGTTCGACCGCGGCTCCAACGGCTTCACCGTGACCGAGCACGGCGTGGCCGGTCTCGAGATGCCGCCCATGGCCTCGGTGCGCTCGCCCGCGGTCCATGGCTGAGCCGATCGCACCGGCGTACCGGCTGCGCCAGCTGGTCAACGCGATCAACTTCTCCACCCTCGCCGGGCTGCTCCTGGCCAAGAGCGAGAGCGCGCGGTTCGAGAAGGGGCCGAACGGCCTGGTGCTCGCCCGCGGGGCGCAGTGCACCTTCCCGAAGGCCGGCGCGGTGACGGTGGGGAACGTCGTGATCCTGCGCACCGACCACGTCACCGACGCGCTGCTGCGGCACGAGGGAAGGCACGCCACCCAGTGGGCGTGGTGCGTGCTCATCTTCCTGCCGCTGTACCTGGTCGCGGTCGCGTGGTCGTACGCCCGCACCGGAGATCACTTCAGCCGCAACTGGTTCGAGCGTCGCGCGGGTCTCGCGGACGGCGGCTACACCGAGCACCCCACCCGCGGCGAGCGCCGCAGGGCGACCGGCTGAGCGTCAGCTCTTGGGGTAGTCGTCCATCACGACGATCGTGATGCGGTTGGTGCGCATCGAGCCGATCGGCGCCTTCGTGGCGTCGGCGGCCTCGAGGTCGCGACGCATCGTCGCGGCGGCGTCCTCCCGCCCGTCGACGAACACCGTCGTCGTCTCGACGCCGCCGGCCCGCCAGTTGCCGATCGACACGACGGTCCAGCCGAGCTTCTTGAGGTCCGCGGCCACCTTGGCGGCGAGGCCAGTGCGGCGGGTGCCGTTGAGGATGGTGACCGGCACCGAACGGTCGATGACGACGGAGGTTGCAGACTCCGAGGGCGAGGCAGACGTGGTGGGCGACTGCGTCGCCGACTCCGTCGGGGTCGCCGAGGTCGACGGCTCGGCGCTCGTCGGCGTCGTGGACGGGGACTCGGTAGGCGTCGGGCTCGACGTGACGGACACCGTCGGAGTCGCCGAGGGGGAGGACGCAGAGTCGGCCGTGTCCTCGGACTGCAGGTGGCCCCAGGCCGCGAACACCGCGACGGCAGCGACCACTGCCAGCGCGAGGGGAAGGACGACGCGGCCGAGCGGGGAGGGCGTGCCCTCGACGGGGGGCTTGGCGCGGCGACCGGGGGTGCGCGCGGGGAGGACGTCCTCGGGCCCGTCGGCGAGGTCGTGGTGCGGTTGATCCTCAGGAGGGGTCACGGCCGAGCCGTTCTCGTCATCGATCGGGGTCATCGCTGCCTCCGGTGCTCGGGGGCGGGAGCGAGCGTCGTTACAGCTCGATGCCGAGGCGGCGAGCCGAGCGGGCGCGCTGGCGCGAGGCGCGCATGCGGCGCAGGCGCTTGACGAGCATGGGGTCGGCCTCGAGAGCGGCCGGGTTGTCGAGCAGCGTGTTGAGCACCTGGTAGTAGCGGGTGGCGCTCATGTCGAACAGCTCGCGGATCGCCTGCTCCTTGGCGCCGGCGTACTTCCACCACTGGCGCTCGAACTCGAGGATCTCGCGGTCACGGTCGGACAGGACCTCGTGGGCCTGAGTCGTCCCGACGGCGCGCGCGGCATCCATCGCGGCGATCCCCTCTCGTGCGTCCGACGGTCGCCGTACGGCGCCCGGCGCACCCTCGGCGGGGTGCGTGGCGCCACTCTACGGGTCGAATCCCACCCGTGTCATTCACCCTCCGAGGTACGCCCGATCTCACCCTCCGTGGCCGCGCCCGGTAGCCGGTCGCAGCTGCTCCGGGACGGCGTCGTCGCAGGTCAGAGGCACGTCAAGGGCGTACGACGTAGACCTTGCGCAGCGTCTCGTGGATCGTCCACCGGGTGACGGCGCCCGCCGGGAGCAGCCCGACGTCGCCCGGCCCGACCTCGAGCACCGGGCCGCCCTCCACCTGCACGGTGGCCCGCCCCGCGAGCACCACGAAGATCTCGTCGGCCTCGATGTCGGTGCTCACGCCCACCGAGTGCTGCCAGACGCCGATCGCGAGGTCGTCGGCCTCGTGCAGCGCCAGCGAGCGGACTACCGGGTCGCCGGAGACGACCTGGTCGGGCGCGAGCGGCGACTCGTCGAGTGCGGAGTCCTGCAGCGCGACAGCGTGGACGACGTGGGCGGTCTGCGTGAACGACATGCCCCGACCCTACGAGCCGGTCAGGAGGGGTGGCCGTCGGACGCTTCGTCCGGGAGGTCGGGGTCGGTGCCGTCCGCGGACAGCAGCCGCGCGAGCGCGACCTCGATGCGGGCGAGCCGCTCGTCGAGCGCGTCGAGCGTGACGGCCTTCTCGTTCGCGTCGGGGTCCTGCACGAAGCGCGCGGCGATGATCGCCGTGACCACGGAGATGAGGACGACGCCGTTGATCAGCATGAGCGTCGCGATGACGCGCCCGGTCGGGCTCACGGGCGTGTAGTCGCCGTACCCGACCGTCGTGACGGTGACGAGCGACCACCAGATGGCCTCGCCGTACGTGTGGATGTCCGAGCCCGGGTAGTCGCGCTCGGCGGCGAGGACGAGCACCGCGCCGAAGATGACGATGAGCACCGTGAGGTACGCGGCGTACACCTGCACGCGCTGGACGAGAGGGCCGCGGTGGAACGCGAGCCGGATGAAGACGTACGCGATCATCCCCGCACGGAAGAACGGGATAGCGACCGCGACCACCTCGAACCAGTGGCTGCGCAGGAACGCGCGCCGGTCGTCCTCGAGCACGATCCGGGTGACGAGGTCGAGCGCGAAGACCACCCAGGCGATCGCGACGAGGAACTCCCCTGTCGCTGTGTCGCCCGCGCCGGCGATCACCTCGACGAGGCCCGCCAGGAAGAGCACGGCTGCGGCGAACAGGACGATCGCCGACCTGCTCTCGTAGCGGCTTCTCCGCTCGGCGCGCACGGGTTCGGTCACGGCCCCATCCTCCCGGCGACGCGGGCGCGGTGGTCGCCACGACACGGCCGCCCCGGCGGCAGGTCGGGACGGCGTACGGCACGCTGTGCCGATGACCCCGACGCACCAGGCATCCGCGCACCACGCGCTCTCGCCGCGGGAGTGGCTGCCGGCCTGGCTCGGGCTCACCGTCGTGTGGGGCTTCGTCTTCTACTTCATCAAGCTCGCCCTCGAGTCCTTCGAGCCCGTGCAGGTCGCGTTCGGACGGTGCTTCCTCGGTGCGCTGACGCTGCTGGCGATCGCGGCCGTGACCCGCACCCGCCTGCCCCGCGGCCGCGTCGTGTGGCTCGACCTCGCCCTCGTCGCGCTCCTGCTCAACACGCTCCCCTACCTGCTGTTCGCCTGGGCCGAGACCCGGGTGTCGTCGGTGCTTGCCGGGATCTGGAACGCATCGACCCCGTTGTTCGTGCTGGCGTTCGGCTTCGCGATCACGCCGTGGGAGAAGGTGACGCGCGAGAAGCTCGTCGGGCTCGGTATCGGCTTTCTCGGCGCGCTGGTCGTGCTGGGGTTCTGGGACATGGGCAACGGCGGCGACCCCCTCGGAAGCCTCGCCTGCATCGCGGCGACTGCGTGCTACGGCGTCGGGATGCCCTACACGAGAAGGCGTCTCGTGCACCGCTCCGAGCCTGCGGTCTCGCTGATGGCCGGCCAGCTGCTCATGTCGTCCCTGCAGCTCGGCGTCCTGACGATGCTCTTCAGCTCGCGGCCGACCGAGGTCGGGACCGTGCCGACGCTCGCGATGCTCTTCCTGGGCGTCCTCGGCACCGGGGTGGCGTTCCTGCTGAACTTCCGCCTGATCGCGGACGTCGGCGGCGTCGTCGCGGCGTCCGTCACGTACGCGATGCCGGTGGTCTCCACCGCTGCCGGCGTCCTGCTTCTCGGCGAGGCGCTGCACTGGAACCAGCCCGTCGGCGCGCTCATCGTGCTATCCGGCGTCGCCCTCGTGCAGGGCATCGTCCATCTGCCGGTACGCCGAACGGGGGAAGACGTTCGGGACCGTACGACGGACGTGCCGACGTAGTTGATGACGCCACGACATGGAGGCGCGTCATGAGGATCACGAGGGACACCGTCCGCTTCATCGCTCCGCCGCTCCTGGCACTGGGGCTCGTAGCAGCCCTTGCGCACCCCGCCGACGCGGCGCCTGCACCGACCGTCCCGACGGTCGCTGTGCAGGTATCCGTCGGTCGGTAGCGCGGGCCGCACCTCGCCTGGCGGAGTCCGTCAGGCGGACAGCCGGCGACAGGTGGGCACCCCTCGGGTCATGATCGACTCGACCCGAGGAGACACGTGAGCACTCGCCTGCACCCCGTCCGCGCGCTCGCCGCGCTGGCCGCCGTCGCCGCGCTGGCCGTTTCCGCCGGTGCCGCCGCCGCGTCGCCGACCGCCTCCGCACCCTCGAGCGCATCGGCCTCGGTGCAGGCCGTCGTCTCGGCGGGCGTGCCGACGGCGGGCTCCCGGATCGTCGCGGTCGGCGACATCGCGCGCTCCGGCGGTGCGCAGTCGCGCACCGCGGCTGTCGCGGCGAAGCGCCTCCCGCAGCGTGTCGTCGCCCTCGGCGACCTCGCCTACTCGACCGGCTCGAAGTCCAACTTCGCCAACTACTACAACCCGTCGTACGGCCGGTTCAAGGCCATCACGTGGGCCGTGCCCGGCAACCACGAGTACATGACGTCGAACGCCTCGGGCTTCCGCAGCTACTTCGGCGTCACGGGTGATCTCTGGTGGGCGCGCAAGATCGGCGTCTGGACCGTCATCGGCCTCGACAGCGAGAAGGCCTCGAGCACCAAGCAGCTCGACTGGCTGAGAGCAGCACTGAAGGCCGACAGCGGTCGCCCGACGATCGTGGTGTGGCACCGTCCCCGCTTCTCGACCGGTGAGCACCGCGACGCCACCGACACCCAGAAGCTCTGGGCCACGGCCGCGGCCGACCGCGACGTACGCATCGTGCTGTGGGGCCACGACCACGACTACGAGCGCATGTCCGTCCCTGTCGGCTCGGGCCGCGTCGTCCAGGCCATCGTCGTCGGCACCGGCGGCGCCGAGCTGCGCCCGTTCGCCGCGAAGGCCCGCTCGATCACGGTGAAGCGCATCGCCGGCACGTACGGCGTCCTCGACCTGCGCCTGCGCTCGACGGGCTGGTCGTGGTTCTTCGTCCGCACCGACGGCACGGTCGCCGATTCCGGGTCCCGCGCCCTCTAGCCGCCGCTCTCACCCGTTCGGCCCGGCCTGCCCTCCGGATCGGCTCCCCCGCGCTCGACCCGGTGCCCTGCACCTCAAGGGATGCGCACGCGGCAACAGTCCGCGCGGGTGGTGGGCCGAAGCGTCGGTGTGCACATCACCGGCCCACAGGTGCGACGCCCCGAGCGACGTGCCGACCGTCACGTCCACCCCGTCACCCGTACGGCGCAACGACGTTCAGGACGCTCGACGCGTCCGGTCGATCCCTCCTGTGAGCCGAGCAGGCAGAGGGGGGTCGACATGAGCTTCGACCGGAGAACCGCGCGCATCGTCGTCCCGCCGATCCTGGCTCTCGGCCTCGTCGCCGTCCTCGTGAACCCGCTCGCCGCGGCCTCCCCTGCCGACCAGGTCATGGCCGGCACCGGCGGGACCGTTCACGCCGCCGCGCCCGCCTACCTCCCGGACTCGCGCACCGCGTCGCCCAACCCGGCCGGCATGGTCGTCGTCGGCATCCCGGCCGTGGCCTTCACCGCGGACGTCGCCGTCCGCCACGGCCGGCTCCAGGCACCGGTGCTCCTCACAGATCCGTCGGTCTCGGGCCGAGCGCACGTCGTCGGCGCGGTGACCGGAACGGGCTGCACCGCGGACCTCGCCCAGGGAGCGCCCGTCGTCCTGGACTGCGTCATCACCGCGGTCGGCTCGTCGCCCCGCATCGTCGTGACGCTGTCGGACGGCAGGACGGCCGTGAAGGCGATCACCCTCGGCTGAGCATCCCCACCGGTCCCGGGGAGCGTCGGCGGGCAGGAACGCTGCTGTCATCTCGCGGCGCGCGGCGAGCCCCGGCCGGATCGAGTTCGGCCGGAACCTGCGGGGCGTTGCGGGCGAACGTAGAGTGAACTCCTGGTACCCTTGCGGTACTTCGCGGCGGGGTGACTAATGGTCGGTCACCCCGCCGCTTTCCCTTTGCCCGCAGGCTGATTGGTCCGCGCCCAGCCGCGCCCCCGTGAGCGACGCCTTCGCGGTGCCCGGCGTGCACCGTCTGTTCACGCTCCCGTCCCGATGGCCGCCTACCGTCGCGCGCGTGTCCATAGTCGAGGCCCCCGTCTCCGTCACCGACGAGAGCGTGCCCGCACCCACGTCTGCGCCGTCCGGGCGCTGGTCCGACCTCGCGCTCGTCGCGTTCGCCTGCCTGGTGGTCGCCCTCGGGCTGCGGCCCGAGCTGCTCCTCACCGACTCGATGCCGCTCGGCACCGACCTCGTCGGCCACGCAGTCGTCGCCTGGTTCGACGGCCAGAACCTGCTCGGCTTCCTCCCGGGGTCGTGGTCGGCCGACATGTTCAACGGCTTCCCCGTGAACCAGCTCTACCCCTGGCTCCCCACCTGGCTGATGGGTCTGCTGTCGCTGGTCCTTCCCCTGTCGATCGCCGTCAAGATCGGGCTCGCGATCCCGCTCGTGGCGCTCCCCTGGGCCGCCTGGCGCGCAGCGAGCTGGGCCGATCTGCCCCGGCCCCTCCCCGTGATGCTGGCCATGGGCACGGTGCCCTTCCTCTACGACACCAGCTGCGGCAGCTGCGGCGGCACGATCAACGCGACCGTCAACGGCGAGTACTCGTTCGCCTGGGCCATGCTCTTCGCCGTCCTGGCGCTCGGGGCGGTCGACCGGCTCGCGCGCGACGGACGCGGTGGGCCCCTCGCCGCCGTCCTCGTCACGGCCACGGCCTTCAGCCACCCGCTGCCCACCCTCTGGCTGCTCGTGGGCATCGCGACGATCGCCATCGGCCGCGAGGTCTGGACCACGCGCCGGATCCTGGCCCGGTTCGGGATCGCCGCGGGTATCGCTGCCCTCATGTCCGCGATGTGGTGGCTGCCGTTCGCGGCGTACCAGGACTGGATGCCCGACAACCCCCTCGTCCGGGCCGGAACCTTCGACACCTGGCTGCTCCCGGCCACCGCGGCCTGGGAGGCTGGCATCGGTGCGCTGGCGCTGGGCGGCCTCGTGTGGGCGGTACGACGCCGCTCGTGGCTTCTGCTCGCCTACGCGGTCGGCGCCGCAGTCGCCGTGGCGGCGTTCTTCCGCTTCACCGACGGCGGCCCGTTCTACAGCATCCGCGTCCTTCCCTTCTGGCACCTGGGGAAGTGGACCCTCGCGGCCGTCGGCTTCGCCTGGCTCGTGCAGACGGTCGTACGCCGGCTGCGCTCGGACCGCACCCGCCGCACCGACCCGCGCCTCGCACCGGCGCTGTGGCTGACGGCAGCGACGCTCGTGGTCGGCACCACCTGGGGGTGGTGGGGCGTGACGACCCCGCCGACGGCGCGCACGACCGGCGTCGGGGGTCTGCTGGGCTACGAGGTGCCCGTCACCTGGGCGGCAGGCGGGGTCGAGAGCGCGCTCTCGGGCTTCGCCGCCCGCGACGACTACCCGCAGCTGCAGGCGGTCCAGGGCATGCTGCGCGAGGTCGGGCAGCGGTACGGCTGCGGCACGCTGATGTGGGACAACGGCGACGTCACCGCGGATGCGGGGCCGGCGTTCGGCGATCCGATGGTGTTCTGGCAGTCGTCGATCTGGACCGATGGCTGCGTGCCCGCCGCCGACGGCGTGCTCGTCGACTCGAGCATGACCGCACCGGGCATGGCGATGACCAAGAGCCTCGTCTCGCAGTCGGTGGAGCCGCTCCTGCCCGGCAGGCCGTCCTTCGCCCTCGACGTCGCGCAGGGCGCGCAGCGGATGCAGGCGCTCGGGATCCGCTACTACCTCACCCAGGGCGGAGCGCCCGAAGAGCAGGCGGCGAAGGTCGAGCTCCTCACCCTCGTGGCGCAGGCCGGGCCCTGGAAGGTGTGGCAGGTGGACAAGGGCGTACCGGTCGCCAGCCTGCCCTCGAAGCCGGCGGTCTTCGACCCGGCTCTCGCCGACGCCGACTGGGAGTCGGTCTCCAACGCGTACTTCACGACCAGCACCTACAACGGCATGCCGATCGTGCAGGACGGCCCGGCGTCATGGCCGCGGATCACGCTCGCCGACCTCCCCGACCCGCAGACCGTCGAGCCGGCCGGGGTGTCGGACATCCGGGTGGGCCAGGGCACGATCACCTTCAGCGTCGAGAACGTCGGCTCGCCGGTGGTCGTCAGGGTGTCGGACTTCCCCGGGTGGTCGGTGACCGGCGCAGACGGCCCGTACCGCGCGACGCCCAACTACCTCGTGGTCGTGCCGACCGGGACGACCGTCACACTCACGAAGGGCCGCACGGCGGTCGACTGGATCGCCTCGGCTGCGGGCGTAGCGGGTCTTGCGCTCCTCGTCGGCTACGGCCTCTACCGCCGGCTCGAGGGCGACGACGACCTGTCGGCCACCCACCTCGACGAGGCACCGGGATCAGGGGACGAGCCCGGCCCGGACGCCGACGGCGACGCGGACCCGGACGCAGCTGAGCCTGGCGCCACCCTGCAGAACTGACGCCCGCCGCCGAGCGTCGTCGACCTCGGTCAGCACGAGGCCCGCGAGCGCAGCGCGCCCGCGGGCCTGATCACGTCACGTGGCGGTGGTCGTCACCCGAAGCGGCCGTTGACGTAGTCGTAGGTGCGGCGGTCCTGCGGCTCGGAGAACACCGCGTCGGTCGGGCCGTGCTCCACGATGACGCCGGGCTTGCCCTGCTCGGCGAGGAAGAACGCGCACTGGTCGGAGACTCGCTGCGCCTGCTGCATGTTGTGGGTGACGATCACGATCGTCACCTCGTTGACGAGCTCGATGATCGTCTCCTCGATGCGACGCGTGGACGTCGGGTCGAGGGCCGAGCAGGGCTCGTCCATGAGGAGCACCCTGGGCTTGATCGCGAGCGAGCGCGCGATGCACAGGCGCTGCTGCTGACCGCCGGAGAGACCGCCGCCAGGGTTGCGCAGCCGGTCTCGCACCTCCTTCCAGAGGCCTGCCTTGGAGAGGCAGCTCTCGACGAGCTCGTCCTTGGTGTCCTTGCCCGCCTTGGTGCCGGTGAGCTGAAGGCCCGCGATCACGTTGTCGTAGATGGACATCGCCGGGAACGGGTTCGGCTTCTGGAAGACCATGCCGATGTGGCGGCGGGCGTCCGTGAGCCGCTTCTCCGGCGCGTAGATGTCGTCACCGTCGAGCAGCACCTGGCCCGACATCGTGGCGTTCGGGATGAGCTCGTGCATCCGGTTGAGGTTGCGCAGGAACGTCGACTTGCCGCAGCCTGACGGCCCGATGAGGGCCATGACCTCGCCGGCCTTCATGTGCAGCGAGACGCGGTCGAGCGCGTGGTGCGTGCCGAACCAGGCCGACACCTCGCGGGCGTCGAGCGTTCCGCCGTCGACCGTCGAGGGTGCCGAGGTCGGCGACGGCGCCGGCGCCGGCACCACGGTCGGCGTCTCGACAGCGGGAGACTGGGCCTCGATGGTCATGGGGTCATCTCTTCCTGACGGGGGATCGCGGGGACGGTCACGGTCTCGGCCTGCTCACAGGAGGTTGGGCAGCAGCGCGGCGACCTGGTTGCTCACGGCCCACCCGGTCGCGAGCAGCAGCGGCACTCCGACGGTCCAGGCCTGCCAGCGCCCCCAGCGCTCGCGTGACCAGGTGAAGAAGAGGACGGCGAGCAGGAACGCCTGCGCCCAGAGCACGAGCCCGAACGCCTGCGAGCTGTCGCCCGCCATCGGCCGCTCCGCGTCGGGCAGCGAGAGCGTCGTGACCGCACGCGGGCCGGCCGGGAACGGCACCTTGTCGACCGTGGTGCCGTCGGCGCTCGATCTGACCAACGTGGCATCCACACGGACCGTCGTCTCGGCGAGGTACGGCATTCCCTCGGCACTGATGAGGGTGAGGCGTGCGCCACCGGCCGTGAGGGGCTTCGGCTGGGGGTCGCCGGCACGGCGCACCGCGTCGACCACGTACGTCGAGAAGCCCTGCCCGGTCGTGACGGTGATCTCGGTGCCGGGAGTCAGCTGCCCGATGCCGCCGAACGGTCCGCCGAACGCGGACTGACGCCCCATGACGATCGAGACGCCCGCCTGGCCGGGGAGCACGGTGTCCCGGCGATGACCCGGGCCCGACATGGTCTGCGACGACGCCGTGCCCTCGACCACGACCAGCTCCTTGCCGAGCGAGGGAAGGGCCAGGATCGCAACCGGCGCACCGATCGCGACGGGCTGACCCTCGAACGTGAGGGCGCTGACCGGCGCCGTCCCCTCGGCGAGGGACTTGCGCAGGTCGCTGTAGAGCACCTGCTGGTCGCGCGCGGCCTGGAAGGGGCTGCCGACCACGAGCAGGAACACGAAGCCGAGGCAGAGCAGCGCCAGCCCGGTCGTCACCGAGATGACATAGGCCCACATCGGCGACGGCTTGCGGTGCCGCGACGGCTTGGGCTTCGGCTCGGCGTCGCGCACCATCAGCGTGGGGCGACGCAGCCGCGTCCCCTTCTGCTCCGCGACCCGGCGGGCGCGCCGCCCACCCTCGGTCGACGACGAGGCGACCTCCCCCGTGGCCACCGCCACGGGGGAGGCCTGCGCCTCCTGGAGATCTGCGCTCACGACTACTTGACCGTGACCGCGGCGCTCGTCTTGACGGCGGTGGCGTAGCCGGTGCGCTTGACCTGGACGGTGAGCGTGAGCTTCTTGCCCTTGTCCTTCGCCGTGGCCTTGTAGGTGGTCGCCGTGGCGCCCTGCTTCACGACCGTCGTGCCGCGCTTCCAGACGTAGGTGTAGGTGTACGTCGCCGTCGGCGACCACACGCCCTTGAACGCCTTGAGCGTCTCGCCGACGTTCGCGGCCGAGCCGGAGAACGTGATCCTCGGCGCCTTGGCCGCGACCGCGGCAGAGCCGAGGGCGACCTTCGTTGCCGCCGTGGTGCTCGGGCTGCCGTCGCCGATCGGGTTGGAGCCGGTGACGCGGCACGAGAGCGTCTTGCCGGCGTCCGCAGCGGCGAGGACGACGTCGGAGTCGGTGGTGCTGGTCTGCGCGACGACGCCGTTCTTCAGGAACTCGTAGGTGTACTGCGTGGCCCCCGACCAGACACCCGGCAGGCAGACGACGCGGGCGCCGACCTTCACGGTGCCGCTGAGCGACGCGGGCGACAGCAGCGTGGGGGCTGCGAGGCTGACCGTCACGGAGGAGTCGGTGGAGGTCGAGGACGTGAACGGGTCGGTGGCACCCGGGGTGTAGACGGCGGTCAGCGTGTGCGAGCCGAGTCCGAGAAGGCCGTAGCTCGTCGCCGCCACGCCGCTCGCGTCGACGCTTGCCGTGGCGAGGACGGTGCCGCCCTCCTTGAACGCCACCGTGCCCGTCGGCTTGGCGCCGGACGGGTTGGTCGTGTTGGACACCG
This sequence comes from uncultured Actinomycetes bacterium, assembly GCA_963843975.1. Taxonomy (GTDB): domain Bacteria; phylum Actinomycetota; class Actinomycetes; order S36-B12; family CAIYMF01; genus Longivirga. The sequence continues at coordinate 2,315,647 of CAWJMG010000003.1, forward strand.
CCGCGCTGAGGGCCAGCTGCTGACCCCAGCCCGAGGTGGCGGCCACGGAGAGCGTCGTGCTGGTGCCGGCCTTCACGACCGGCACCTGCGGCGTGACGGTGGCACCGCTGTTGGACACCGTGAAGGTGCCGACGTAGTCGCCGAGGGTCGCGGACTGCAGCAGCGCGCGGCAGACGAGCGTGACGGTGTAGGTGCCGTCGTCCAGCTGGGTCAGGCCGTTGTTCGTCGCGAACACGCGCAGGGTGTTCGAGACCGGGACGGTGAACGCGCTGGCGATGCCGGTGCCGATGGTGCTGCCCGCGGTGTTGCCGACGATGTTGCCGGCGTCGACCGGGACGTTGCCGCCGGAGACCTTGACCTGGAAGTTCGTCGCAGGGTTCGGGCAGCCCGCCGACGTGGTCACGCTGAACGCCGAGTCCTGGGTCGTCAGCGACGTGAAGGTCAGCGAACCGATCTCCGCGGCCTGGGCTGCGGGGGCGACGGCCACGATCGTGAGGCCGAGCGCCGCGGCGGCGATCGCACCGACGGCTCGGGTCGAACGGGTCAGCAGGTTCATCGGGATCCTTCGGGACGTCGCGGGTTCGGCTGGCAGGACGTGGAACGTGGTGCGGGGCTAGCGGCGCTCGTGCCGACCGACGACCTGCGGCCGTCCGGCACCGAGCAGGGCGAGGCCGGCCACGAGGGCGAGGACGGCTGTGAGGCCGAGCACCGGTCCACCGGCACCCGTCTGGGCGAGTCCACCGGTCGATCCGCCGCCGGCGTTCTCCGACGCCGTGACGGTCGGGTCGGCGCTCGCGGTGTCGATCGGCGTGGCCGACTCGGTCGGTGTCTCGGACTCCGTCGGCGTGGCCGTGGCGGTCGCCGTGTCCGTGGGCGTCGCCGTCTGCGACGCGGTCGCCGTGGCCGTGGGCGTCACGGTCGGCGTGACTGTGGGCGTCACGGTCGGCGTCACCGTGGGGGTCACGGTCGGCGTGGCCGTGGGCGTCACGGTCGGCGTCACGGTTGGCGTCACCGTGGGCGTGACCGTCGGTGTCACGGTCGGCGTCACCGTGGGCGTGACGGTCGGTGTGACCGTCGGGGAGGCCGTGCTCGGGACGACCGGGGTCACCTTCGTGCCCGTGCCGCTGACCACGAACGTGCCCACGTAGTCGCCCTGCGACGCCGAGGCCAGGAGGCCGCGGCAGATCAGCGTCGTCGTGTAGGTGCCGTCGCTGAGCGCCGACAGGCCGTTGTTCGTCGCGAAGACCCGCAGCGTGTTCGACACCGGCACAGCGAAGGGCCCTGCGTTGATGCCCGTGCCGATCGTCGCGCCCGCGGTGTTGCCGACGATGTTCCCCGCCGTGGTCGGGATGTTGCCGCCGGTGACCTTGATCTGGAAGTTGGTCGCGCCGGCCGGGCAGCCCGCCGACGTCGTGACGCTGAACGGCGAGTCCTGCGTCGTCAGCGACGTGAAGGTCAGCGTTCCGATCTGGGCGGCTGACGCCGTGCCGGACAGGAGCGCGAGAGCACCCGAGGCCGCACCGAGCGCGATGAGGACCGACGCGGCAGAGCGTCGTACGAGCGACTGGGACATGGTGCTCCTCTTCCGGACGACCGTCGTGCGACGGTCCGACGTACGGCTCACAGCGCATCGACCCGCTCGCGCTGGCCGACGGGCTCGTCGGCGCGACGCAGCGGACGACGGAGCGCCGTCGCGATGGCGAGGCCGACGAGCAGGACGACTCCGGCCCCCAGCAGCACGTTGCGCGCCGTGGTGTCGGCCACCGGGCGGCTGCCGGTGGAAGCTGCCGCGTCGGTCTGGTCGCCGGCCACCGGCGCCTGTGTCGAGCCGGGTGCGGCGCTCTCCCCCGGCGCCGCCGTCCCGGCGCCGCTCGGCTGCGCAGACGGGTCGCCCTGCTGGGCCGGCTCCCCCGTGGCGGCGGCGGTGGGGTCGAGGCTGCTGCCGGCCAGCGGGTCGGCGGGGTCGAGCGGCTTGAGCTCGGTGTTGAACGGCTTCGCGGTCTCGCCGAGGGCCGTGAAGGCGCCCTTGCCGTCGAGCAGCACACGACCGCTGAAGGCGCCGTACGTCAGCGACCCGCGCAGGAGGTCGCGGCAGGTGGCGGTGAGCGTGTACGTGCCGCCGGGCTTCACCTGGATCGCGTTGACGGCGAACCAGTCGCGAAAGGTGAACGACAACGGCACGAGGAGCTGACCGCTCACGGTCGGCTTGAGCGCCTTCAGCTGGGTGACACCGACGAGGTTGCCGACGGTGTTGTCGTCAGGGATGTTCGGTCCGGACAGCGTCACGACGACCGCTGTCGCCTTCGCCGGGCACGGCTCCTCGGTGAGGATGGAGGTGACGTCGGCGACCTTGGCCGACGCTGGGTCGAGGCGTACCCAGCCGAGGTCGGCCTCGGCGGCGGCCGCGGGACCCGCCGCCAACGAGAGCACCGACCCGGCGAGAAGGGTGGCGAGCGCCGCGCCGAGTGCGCGGACGACCAGGCGGGACATGGCGATCCTTCCTCGGGCCGATCGGTCCGCGAACGGACGGGAACGGTGCTGCGTCACGTGGTCAATCCACGTGGGTGGAGGTGAACGGACGGTTGCCTGAAGGCATCCGACGCGATGCGGTTCGCGGTACAGATCTGCGTCGTCCGTGCGGCCTTCTTCGTCACGACAGGTCGGGGGGCGGCGCTGTGGTGACGACGGGTGCCGGCGGTGCCGGCTCCGACGCCGAGCTGGCGACGGCGAGGTAGACGCATGCTGCGACGGCCATCAGCAGCAGGTACACCCACCAGGCGCGCCACGGGGAGGTACGGGCCCGGTGCTCGGCCTCACGCTGGGCCTCGATGCGGCGGCGCTCGACGCGCGAGGCCGCGCCCAGGGCCTCGGCCTCGCGCACGCGACGGAGCTCGGCGCGCGTCGGGCGAGGGGTCAGGTCGCCGGGACCGATGAGCGTCTGCTCCACGGCTGGTGCACTCTCCGTTCCCGGTTCGTTGTCCTTCATGGGCGGCATGGTGTGGTCGTCGAGGTGGTCGGGGACACGGTCAGTGCCGGGGCACGTACGCGCGCGACCCACCGGCCGCCGCCACGAGCAGCGCGCCGACGAGCAGCAGGAGCAGTCCGGAGCCGAGCGGGGCAAGGGGGTCGGCCCCGGTGTGCGCCAGGGTGCCCTGGGGTGTCGAGGCCGGCGACACGCGTGGCGTGGTGGTGCTCGTGCCGGGGACGACCGCTGGCGCCACCTGGGTCGCGGACGGCCCTCCCGGGGCGATGACGTAGAAGACGGCCTGGCTGACGGCCGACCCCGCCGACGCGTCAATCGTGTAGACGCCCGGGGCGAACCCCGCGGGAAGCAGCAGCGTGAGAGACCCTGCGCCCGCTGCATCGACGCGGATGTCGGGCGTCAGCGTCTGCGTGCCGAGCCGCACGACGACCTCGGCGTACGCCGGGTAGCCCGCGACGTTCACGCGGTACGAACGGCCCGTCTGGACGGGTGCGCTGCCGGGTACGAAGGCCCCGGCGGCCGTGGTGACCCATACCGACGGCACACCGGTGACGACGAGGCCCACGGGCGAGCTCTGCGAGGACGTGAACGCCCCCGGGTCGTAGGGCACGAACGTCGCCACGACGTCGGGGGTGCCGACGGGGAGGTACAGGGCGCCGGTCGTCGCCGTCCCGTCGGCCACGTCCACCGACGCGAGGATCCGTCCGTCGCCGGTGAACCGGACGAAGCCCGTCGCACCACCGGGCGCGACCCGCGCGGAGAACGACAGCGGGGTCCTGACGGTCGCGGTCGTGGCCGGGAGCACCTGCAGAGCCGTGGTCGTGACCACCGGCTGGCCGTCCGCCGACGCGGCCGGGAGGCTGAGACCGGACACCGACGCAGCGAGGAGCGCGACGGCGAGCACGGACACGACGCGCCGCAGCGCGGTCGACCCCGTGGCGGTCACGTGCTCTCCCTGGTCAGGACGTCGGAACCTCGGTCGGTCATGCTGTCGATCCGCCACGCACTCCGGCCTGACACGGGATGACGCCTGCCCGAAGGCCCGGTGAACAGCGGGCGGCGTCCTCACTCCATCGGGTGACGCCGTCTCAGCGCCTGGCGCTCACGAGCGCTTCCTCCGCGGGCCCGGAGCCCCGCACCCGACGGCCGGCGGGCGGCTCGGTGAGCCGACGGCGGCGGATGAGGAGCGCGAGCAGCAGGACCAGAAGGAGCAGGCAGCCCACGACGAGCCACGGGACCGCCCAGAACTGCGTCGTCGCGGTCACCGGCTCCGAGGGCGGGTTCGCGTCGCCCTCGGCCGCGAGCGGGAAGACCCGCACCGTCGCGGTCATGAGCAGCTGCGGCGTCACCTCGGGCACGGGGATGGTGAACGTCGCCGTGCCTCCGGGGAGGAGCAGCGGGACGTCGGGGACCTCGGCCGCCTCCACGGCTCCCCCGAAGATGCCGGCGACTCCGACCGACTGGCGGCCGCCGAGCCGCACGTTCCCGGTGTTCCGCACCGTGTAGGTGACGACCGCGGTACCGCGCCCGAACGGGTTGAGCGTGCCGTTGTACCGGGCGGAGAGACCCTCGACCGAGAGCTCCGCCTTCAGCTCGCCGGCGACACGGACCGCCATCTTGAGGGCGACGCGCTGCTCGAGCTTGACGACCGATCCTCGGTCTCCCGGCGTCGCGCCCTTGGCCACGGTCGACACGACGATGCCCGCGAGGTGGTCGCCGACCGGGGCGCCCTTCGGGATGGTGACGCGGAACGGCACGAACAGCGTCTGCTTGGGCGCGAGCTTCACGAACGGCTTGCCGGAGGGTGTGGTGAAGACGACCCACTTCGCGGCGTCGGCGATCTTCGCGGCAGCCGGCTGCAGGCCGAGCTCGCCGTCGGGGCCGTTGACCGCGTCGACGGCGTACAGGTTCAGCGTGAGGGGGACGGTCGAGAGGTTGACGACCGCCACCTCGTCCTTGACCACTCCGCCACGTGTGCTGAGGAGCGTGTAGCCCGTCCTCAGGTCGAGCTTGCCCTTGCTCGACGGGCCGAGCCCGTAGGTGACCGTGGTCGGTGGTGCTGAGGCCGTCGACGAGGGCGACGGCGAGGGCGACGGGCTGGCGGCGAGCGCGGGGCCGGACGCGCCCACGAGCAGGGCCAGGGCGAGCGCGGAAGCGCTGAGCGGGGCGAGCAGGCGGCGGGCGATCACCCCCGTATCCGACCGGGTCCGTGCGACGTGCGGGCCAAGCAAGGGTGAACGCTGGACGACAAGAGCGGGGCGAGCCCCGAAGGACTCGCCCCGCCCGTCGTTCAGCCCGGGGTGACCAGGGTCAGGCGCCGATCACCGTGAAGGTGATGACACCGGTGTAGAGACCGGCGGTGACGCTGGTGGGCGCCGTCACCGTCAGGGTGCCCTGCGCGGTCGTGGTACCGAGACCGTTGTTGGCGTGCAGGATCGAGTGCGGCGCGGTGCCGCCCAGACCCTGGTTGCCCACGTTGTTGTAGGTCAGGTACTGACCGGCGGGGTTGTCGAACGCCGAGAAGTTCGTGGCGGCGTTCGGGCTGCCCGCAGGCAGGTTCAGCGTTGCGGTGCTGTCGACGGCGTTCGTCGTGAAGGTGAGACCCGTGAGACCGACGTTGTTGCTGCTGATGGTCTCGGTCGGGCCGGCCGCACCCTTGGTGAAGGTCGACGACAGTGCCTGGGCGGTCCAGGCGGTGTTACCGGCGCGCGTGTCGGCGACGGTGATGTTGGCGAAGGTCGCCGTGGCCGAGAAGCCGTTGACGCCGTTGAGGGTCATGGGACCCATGGCGAGCGGCGAGGCGGCGGTGTACGGCGTGTTGATGGTGATGACGCCCGCGGGGACCTCGACCGTGACGGTCTGCGGGTCCGTGTCGAGCGGCGTGAGGTTCGCCGTCACCGAGAAGGACGCAGCCGGGCTGGTCGACGCTGCGAAGGCGGTGCCACCCACGGCGCTGCCGAGGTAGTCGGCGGTGACCGAGTACGGGCCACCGGTCGGCTTGAAGACGCTCAGCGTGGCGACGCCGGAGGCGTTGACCGCGATGGGCGAACCGACGTTGGCGCCGTCGACCTTGAACTGCACCTGGCCCACGGTGACGGGCGAGGCGCCGTTGGTCACCGTCGCGGTGGCCACGACGGCAGAGCCGTTCGTGACTGACGCGGCGGACAGACCGAGGCCGGTGCTGGTCGCGACGCTGTTCTGCGTCACGGTCAGCGTGGTGCTGCCGGTGCTGTTGCCGTAGTTCGACGTCGCGTCCGATCCGCCGGTGAAGACGGCCGAGACGGCCTTGGCGCCGGCCGCCAGCGAGGAGTACGAACCCGAGACCGCGACGCCGGCCGCGTTCACCGCGACCGGGGCGCCGAAGTTCACGCCGTCCACCTTGAACTGCACCGAGCCCGCGATCGCCGAGCCGGAGGCCGGCGAGACGGTGGCGGTGAAGGTGCTCGAGCCGAGCGTGTCGATCGAGGCGGGCGCGGCCGACACGACGGTCGTGGTGGCCACGTTCTGCAGGATCGGGCCGGCCGAGGCGACCGAGCCGTTGGCGGCGATCACGACGCGGCCGCTGAACTCGCCCAGCGTCGCCGACGAGGTCAGCGTGCGGCAGACGAGCTCGACGAGGTAGGTGCCCTGGCCGAGGGCCGCGAGGCCGTTGTTGGACGCGAACTGCTGGAGCGTCTGGGAGACCGGAGCGGTGAACGCCTGGTTGATGCCACCGGCAATGGTCGAGCCGGCGGTGTTGCCCTGGATGTTCGGCGCGGTCGGGGGCGTGGCCAGGTTGGCCGTGTTGCCCGGGACGCTCGGGTCGTTCGAGACGCGGATCTGGAAGTTCGTGGCGTTGGTCGGCGTGGTGGGGCAGCCGGCCGAGGTGGCCACGGAGAAGGGGGCGCTCTGGGCCGAGCCGGCGGAGATGCCGGTGAAGCTCAGCGCACCGATCTGTGCGGCGGAGGCCGCCGGGGCTGCCACGAGGGCAGCCCCGGCGACGAGCGCCGCAGAAAGTCCGGCCACAGAGGCGCGGGTGAGGAGACGCTTCATGAGTGAGTCAGTCGCTTTCTGCGTTGGTGTCACGAACGATCAGGACTGGCTGGACGTGTCGCCACAGCTCGGGTTCGCACCGAAGCCGTTGGCGGTGATGACCGACGTCTGCTGGCAGACGAGGCTGGAGCCACCCACGAAGACGGTGCTCCACGGGGCGACCGCGATCTTCGAGGTCGGGATGATGTTGAACAGGTCGCGCGAGACCGGGAAGGACGCGTTGCCGTTGACGGGCAGCGTGCCGCCGATCTGGCCGAGCACGTTCAGGGCGCCGCGGACGTCGGTGTTGTTGCCGGCGGCCTGGACGTTGTAGAGGCCGATCGAGAACGGCATGATCTCGTCGGTCTTGAGCGAGCGGCCGTCGTTCTCCTGGACGTACGGACGACCGGTGCCGGGGACGCCGTTCACCGTGGTGCCGACCGGCACGAGGCAGGGGTAGGTGCCCGCCGAGATCTGCGCCTCGGTGATGCCCATCTGCCCGATCCAGAACGCGCGCGAGCCGGAACCGGTCTGCGGGAGCACCGGCCAGATGTCGGGCGTGAAGAGGCACTTGTAGACGTTCTGGACGTCGGTGAGGCCGAGGCCGACGCGCGCCACGTTGCCGTCACCACGGGTGATGTAGGTGCTGGAGTCCTTGGCGAACGGGATGAAGGTAAGCGACGGCGTCGAGGTGAAGGTGCCCTTCGCCGACGACGAGCGCGAGAAGTCGAGGCAGCCCGACCGCGGGTCGGCGGCCTGCAGCGACTCGAGCAGGCGCGAGCGGCCTGCACCGGAGCCGTTGGCCTCGGTGCGGGTGTAGGTGCACGCCGCGTTGGCGGTGCGGGTCTGGAACGTCGCGGGCGAGCCGATGGCGTCCCACGACGCGATCTGCTTCACGCCGCCGATCTGGACCGCGTCGGCCAGGTCGTTCATGACGTTCTGCGTGGTGTCCGAGCCGACACCCGTGAGAGCGCGGCTGCCGCCGGCCGGGGTTCCGTTCGGGTCGGCCGAGGCCGGGGATGCCGAGAGCAGCCCCGCCGCGACCAGGCCGACGCCAGCGACGGCGGCCAGGGTCTTCGAGATCTTCACGATCTGGTCCTCTCCCTGAGGTGATCGACCAGCCCTGTGCCGGTCGGTCGGGTGGTGCAGCGAGCCGTGGTGCGGTGGTGCGGTGGACCGATCGCCTCCGTCAGGTGCGACGGGATGCGATCCACGGCAGGACGGTCCTGGCGAGCAGGGCCGACAGGCCGAGTACGAGGGCGGCCAGCAGGGCGAGACGGCTCGCCGAGGCTGGGTCCGCGGGGGTCGGCGCCGACGCGGCCACCGGCTGGGTGGACGGTGTCGAGGTCGGCGCCGGTGCCGAGGTGGTCGGGTCAGGAGTCGGGCTCTCGCCGCCGGTCGCCGGCACTCCGGCGCCGTCGTCGGGGACGACGACCGGGGTCGGCTCCGGCGTCGGGGACGACTCCGTCGGAGTCGGGGTCGGGGTGGGCGTCGGCGTCGGTGTCGGCGCCACGTAGCTCCGCAGCGCGGCCGCCGCTGCGACCGTCTTCGCCGTGAGCGCGTCGGTCAGCGGGAGGTACCCCTCGGGCAGCTGCCCGGGAGCGGTGCCCGGCGTCTGCCCGGCACCGGCGGCGTAGGTGAGGAGCTTGGCGTAGTCCTCGCGACGGTCGGCCGTGAGCTTGGCGGGGACGGTCGCCGCGTAGCTCACGATGGTCAGCGGGTACGCAGCCGCGTTCGTCGTCGTGAGGTTCGGGAGGAGCACGCCCTGCTTGTCCGGCGGCATGGCCGAGACGGCTGCGGACATCGAGGCCTGGTCGGGCGCGACGAAGGCGCCCGAGGCGTTCTTCAGCGCCACCGCCACCTGGCGGTACCGCGCGGCCGACGCGGTGTCGGTCAGCCCGAGCATCGACCGCTGTCCGAGGGTCTGGTTCGGGGAGAGGCCGTACGAGTTGACCACCGCGAGCTTGGGCACGTCGCGACGGTTCGTGTCGCCGCGGCTCACCTGGCGGGCCGTGGCGTTGAAACCCGCGGCGTACGGGTAGACGTCGAGCGTGCAGTTGGCGAGGTCGAAGCCCGGCGGCGCGTTCGGCGGCACCTGGCAGCCGAGGTCCGCCCGGGGGAACGAGCTCGTGGGCAGGGTGAGCCCGACGTACTTCTCGTTGAGCTTCATGCCCCACGGGTCAGCCTTGCCGGCGAGGAACGCTGCGGCCTCGGGGTCCGACACGATGTAGCGCCACAGGAGGTCGGCGGAGTCCGACAGGCCGGCGTTCACCAGGAGCCGGCCGAGGCCACCGCCGATGAGGACCGTGTAGCCCTGCGGCTTGAAGTCCGGGTTGATGGCGAGGAAGTCGGGATCGCGCGAGATGTCGTACGGGTTCGTGCCGACGTTGGTCGCGGTGCCGTTCGCGAGGTCGAACGGGTAGCTCTGGGTCATGAGCTTGGCGAGCAGGCGCGGGGTCAGGTTGACCTGTTCGATGCGCGACCCGACCTTGCCGCGGATGTCGGCGGGGACGGAGTCCGGGCCGATCGGCTTGCCGCTGGGGTCGCGGACCGGCATCTGACGGTCGACGTTGGCGACGAAGGTCATGGCGCTCACCGCCACCGGGGCGTAGACCACGCCCTTGGTCGACGGGTCGCTGCTGGTGACGAAAGCGAGACCCGGGTCGTCCGAGGCGATCTGCTGCCGGGTGGTGTCGTCGGACAGGCTGGTGAAGCCGTAGTTGTTGGCGCCGAGCCCGCACAGCTCGGGCTGCCACGCCGTGATCGCCTCGGTGATGAAGTCGGTGCCGAAGGTCGGGGTTTCGGGGCGGCCGAAGCTGCAGGCCGCACCGATGGGCTGGAAGGCGAGCGGGATGGTGATCGCCTGCGTGAAGTTCGTGGTCGACAGCGGCGACGTGGAGAGCCAGTCGTCCGACCGGGTGCCGACGACCGTGCCGTCGACCTCGGTGAGACTGCGAGGCACGATCACGAGGAAGCAGTTCGGCGTCCGGCCGTTGATGCTCTGGCCGCAGCCGAGGCCCGGGGCCTCGAGGCCGGTCTGCATCTCGAAGAACGCCTGGCCGGTGCCGTCCTGCGCCGTTCGGCCGATCGGGATCTCGTTGGTCGTCGAGCCGTCGAAGAACTGGCTGCGACGCTCGGTCTCGACCGTGCCGTCGACGCCGTGGAACTCGACGTACTTCTGGGTGAAGTCGCCCGGAGCCTGGACGTAGACCGTCTCGTTCGGGTCCTTGACCGGCTGTGTCATCTGGCGGGACGCGATGTTGGCCGAGCCGTCCGGCACGTCGACGAAGCCGCCGTACTGGCACTGCTCGCGGGTGGGCTTCTGGCCCGGCTCGGCCCAGCACTGCATGAGCTGCATGTAGTTGCCCAGCACGGTGCCGCTGCCCGTGACGAGGGAGGGGGCGGCGTTCTTCCACGTGACCGTGACCGACTGGTTGACGAGGTCGGTCGTCTGGTCGACGGTGAACTCGACCGACGAGAACTCACCCGTGCCGGTGACCGTCACGGGCTCGTGGCCGCCGCCGCGCGCGGTGAGATCGATGCCGCCGCGTCCTCCGCCGGGCCGCCCACGAGGACGGTCGGCACGACTGCGAACGCAGCCGCCACCGCGACGGCGACGCCGCGCGCAACACGCTCGCCGGTGATCCGGCGGCGCGGCCGGGTGGTGAGGACGTGGCTCACGAGCTACCGCCCTTACGGGCGAGGCGGGACACGACCGGCGGGGCCATGACGGCCGCGAGCAGGACGATGCCCGCGAGCAGGATGAGCGAGCCGGAGGCGCCTGAGGCAGCACCCGTGGCGGTCGAGACGGGGACTGCCGCGACCGGCACGCCGCCGTCCGTCGTCGTGTCGCCGCCCGAGGAGCCGCCGTCGGCGGGCAGACCGGTGTCGGGGTCGACGACGTCGCCGCCGGAGGAGCCGGCGCCACCGCCCGACGTGCTGCCGTCGCCCCCGGAGGTGGACCCACCTCCCGTCGAGCCGCCACTGCTGCCGCCGGAGGTCGAACCGCCGCCGGAGGAGCCGCCGCTCCCGCCGGACGAGCCACCGCTCGAGCCACCTGAGGAGCCACCGCCCGAGCCGGACCCGCCGGACGAGCCGCCCGACTTCGCGGTGCCGCACTGGAGCGGGCCGTTCTTGTCGCAGGCGGCAGGGAACGGCGCGGACTTGGCCAGGGTGTTCTCACCGGTCGCCGAGAAGGTCGGGTTGTTGCACTTCTTGATGTCGACGTTCTCGACCGTCACGCCCGGGATGCGCTTGACCTGCTTGAGGCCGGCCTGCACGAGGTTGATCGGGAGCGGCGAGAAGCCGAGGCGCGGCGCCTGCTGCTGGCCCTCGCACAGGAAGTAGTACGCGAACGCGCCGAGCGACTTGCCCTTGGCGGCGTTGAAGGTCCCCTCGACCGCGGTGGGGATGACCATGTAGCTGTAGCTCGACAGCGGGTACGCGCGGGCGTCCCCGTTGTTGTAGACCCCCGAGAGGTCCTGCGTGAGGTAGGTCGGGTCGGTCTCCGCGACCTTGTCGTTGATCTTCGCCTTGAGCAGACCCACCGCGACGTTCTGGGGGGTGGGCTCGACGTAGTAGCCGGCCTTGTTGAGCAGCTTCACGACAGGGAAGCCCGCGTTGAGCGCGTAGGAGTACTCGACGTAGGTGATCGTGCCCTCGTTCTGCTGCTGCGAGACGTATCCCGAGACGCCCAGCGATCCGGCCTGGGCGGTGAAGCCCTTGCCGGAGACCACCGGGTAGATCGACGTGGTTCCGCAAGGGGTCGGGCGGTTGGCCTGCTTGCAGTAGCTGTCCCAGAGCCCCTGGTACTGCTGGGAGAGGTACGTCGTGAACTGGGCCGTGGTACCCGAGCCGTCGCCGCGGACCACCGGCACGATCTTGCGGCCCGGCAGCACGAGGCCCGGGTTGTCCTTCTTGATCTGCGGATCGGCCCAGCTGGTGATGACCCCGGTGAAGATCTTCGCGATCGTCTCGCCCGACAGCCGCAGCTGAGTGACGCGCTTGCCGCCGATCTTGAGGTTGTACATGAACGACGTGCCACCGGCGACGATCGGCATGTAGGCGTACTTGCGCGACGGCGGTGAGTCGACGACGCCGGCGTCCTTGAGTCCGTAGGGGATCTCGGACACGGCGAAGTCGACGGTGCCGTTGCGGAACTGGTTGCGGCCGTCGGAGGAGCCGGTGCCGGCGTAGTTCACGCGCAGGCCGTACTGGTTGACGTTCTTGCGCCACTGCTCGATGGCGTTCTGGCTCCAGGTGGAGCCGGCGCCGGAGATCGGGACGTACGCTCTCGGCCTGCGCAGCCCCCAAGGACACGGACAGCCCGGCGAGCGTCGCGGCGACGACGACGGAGCCTGCGCGCAGCAGTCGCGTGGCGCGACGCGTCATCGCTGGCCTCCGCCTCTCGTCCACCCTCATGGCCGACCCATCGGTCGTTCCCCCGCGCTGAGCGAAGCGGAGCGTCATGAAGTCGTGTCTCCTTCTGAGGGGCTAACAGGTGAACTCGTGGCAGGGAGCGGTACCCGAGCGGGTGAGGCCGGTGACTCGTCGTCGTCGACCATGCGCTGGAAGTCACGGCGGGACTGCGCGGCAGCACGGCGGCGCTGGCGGTTGCTCAGCTGGCCGGGGCCGCGGCCCCCCACGATGCGGGCAAGGATGAACAGGATCAGGACCAGCACGAGGAGCACGGTCGCGGCGCCGAAGCCGCGCTGCTTGAAGGTCTCCTCGGACGAGCCGATGAACTTGAACGCCGCCAGCGGGAGGCTGATCATCGGGCCGTCGAGCGGGTTGAAGTTCAGCGACTGCGTGAAGCCTGCGGTCAGCAGGACGGGCGAGGTCTCACCGACGCCGCGGGCGGTGCCCAGGATGATCGCGGTCATGAGACCGGAGCGCGCCGTCGGCAGCGTCACGTGCCACACCGTGCGGATCTGGCTGGCGCCGAGCGCGTACGACGCCTCCTTGAGGTTGCCCGGCACGAGCCGGAGCACGACGTCGGACGCGCGGATGATGATCGGCAGCATCATCACGCTGATCGCGAGAGCGGCGGCGAGCCCCGACTTGGGCCTGTCGAAGATGATGATGAACGTGGCGTAGATGAACAGGCCCGCGATGATCGAGGGCAGCGCCGTCATCGCCTCGACGATGATGCGCACGAAGCGGGAGAACCGGTTCGGCAGCTCGTTCATGAAGACCGCGGTTGTCACGCCGAGTGGGATCACGATGACCAGCGCGATGGTGATCATGATCAGCGAGCCGACCATCGCGTGCAGGATGCCGCCGGAGTCGAGCGGGTCGAGCGGCCCGGTGTTGCTCATGTCCTCGGTGTAGAAGTTCGTGTGCTTCAAGGCCTCGATGCCGTTGATGACGACGTAGCTCACGACCCACACCAGAGCGCCGACGAGGACCGTCGCCAGCGACGTGACCACTGCTGCCACGAGCCGGTCGACGACCGCCGTGCCGTCCTCGTCCTGCCACACGACGAGTGCGTACACCGCCAGGAAGATGCCGTACGCCACGAGGACGAAGCCGACGACGCTGTTGAACGGCGCGATGAAGTTGAAGATGATCGCGGTCAGCGAGACGGCCGCGATCGCCGCCCCGAGCAGCTGCAGCACGTCGGACAGACGCACCTTCGCGATCGGTCGCTTCGCGGCCGGCGGCTGGGAGAAGTCGTGGTTGACGACCGTCGTGCGCGCCCCGTCGGCCGGCGCGGAGCCCAGGGCTACCGCGAGGAGCTCGGCGCGGTCGATCTCGGTGGTGGACATGTCAGGCCTCCGCGCCGGCGCCGGAGCGGCTGCGCGCGACGATCGCGCCGGCCGCGAAGTTGATGATCAGCGTGAGGACGAACAGCGCGAGGCCGGCGGCGAAGAGCGCGCTCGTGGCGAACGGTGTCGACTCGCCGTACCGCAGCGCGATGAGCGCCGACACCGTGTAGCCGCTGCCGCTGTTCTGCAGGATGTGGAAGCCGAGGTCGAACGCCGGCGCCAGGATCAGATAGACCGCGATCGTCTCGCCCAGTGCACGGCCGAGGCCGAGCATCGTGCCGCCGATGATGCCGCCGCGTCCGTAGGGCAGGACGACCGAGCGGACCATGCCCCACTTCGTCGCGCCGAGGGCGTAGGCGCCCTCGCGCTCGCCGGGAGGGGCCTGGGTGAAGACCTCGCGCATGACCGACGTGGCGATCGGCGTGACCATCAGTGCCACCACGATGCCCGCGATGAACGCGCTCGAGGTGAAGACGCTCGCGGGCGACAGCGGGTCTGCCGGATCGGCGCCGTCCACGCGGAAGATCGGGATGAACCCGAGGTACGTCGAGATCCAACGGGCGACCGGCGCGATCTCGTACTGCAGCAGCAGGAATCCCCAGATGCCGAACACGATGGACGGCACTGCGGCCATCAGGTCGACAATCGTGATCAGAGGGCGCTTGATCCGCAGCGGTGCGTACTCCGAGATGAACAACGCCGTGCCGAAGGCGAGCGGGAACGAGAAGAAGACCGCGACGAGGGCGACCAGGATCGTTCCGGTCAGGACCGCTGCGATGCCGAACGTCCCGGAGTCCGGATCCCACTGGGCGGTGGTGAGGAACGACCAGCCGGCAGCCTGGATCGCCTGCAGCGCACGGAATCCCAGGAAGAGGCCGACGGCCAGCATGACGAGCAGGACGAACCAGCCGCTCGCCCGGAGGACTGAGCGGAACACGCGGTCGGCGACGGTCTGGCGACCGACCGGCGGTCCCTGCTTCGGCCGCGGCCGAGGCTCGCCGATCGCGATGCCCGAGTCGACCCCGGTGCCCTGGTCCTCGATGGTCGTGGTCATGAGGCGCTCTCCGCAGGAAGGACGTCGGCCGAGAGCCGCTGCCAGGGGAACTCGGTGGTGGTGCCCGTGTCGGCCGCCGGAGCGATCGGGGCGATCTCGCGGAACTGCTCGAGGTTGTAGCGGCACTCGCGCTCGTGCCTGAACCCGCGACCTGAGGTCGCGATGACGCGACTGTCGTCGGCAAGCAGGTGCCACGCCCACGAGCCCGTGGCCGGGTCGTGCAGGATGTGCGCCGCTCCGACGGCGGCGAGCTCGCGCACGTCCGCAACTGCGGACAGGGCAGCCTCCGCGTCCGGGTACGCGATCGCGGCTCGGCCGAGCTCACGGTTGTTGGCACCGAGGAGGCGCCAGCCGACTCCCCCGGCCGCGGGCTCGTGCACCAGGCGGCCGCCCGGGACGAGCTGGAACCGGGGAGTGGACACGGCGTGAGCCCCTCTGCGCGCGACGAGAAGCCGCAGGAGGTCCCTGCAGCAGCGGCAGCGTGTCGAGCCGGGCCTGACGGAGGCCGACGGGAAGGTGAACGACCGGAGTTGGAAACATGAACGGTCCCGTCGGGCCCGAGACCTCGGGCGACGGGCAGGCGGCTCGAGCGCCCGCTGCTAGCCGACCCGGCGGTCGAGCCACGCGAGCGTGGCGTCTCGCCACCACGCCTGATGGCTGCGCAGGTACGGCGATCCCGGCACCTCCGGCTGTGCGGAGCACACCAGGAAGAAGCCGGCGAGAGCGGCCAGGAAGGAGACGAGCGAGCTGTCATGGACTCCTTCGCTGAGCGGGCTCGCTGCCCACAGCGCGTCGGCGTCGAGGCCGTCGCCGTGCACCGACACGAGCAGCGACGCGAGGTCGAGCCACGCTGCCCCGAGAGTCAGGTGGTTCCAGTCGCACACGAGGACCGACCCGTCGGGCCGTACGAGGATGTTGTCGTCACGCAGGTCGAAGTGCAGCCCGGTCGTTCCCGAGCAGCGCTCGAGCCATGCCGCCTCGGCAACCGCGAGGTCGTCGACCCTGGCCACCCAGTCATCGGAGAGCGCGACGGCGAGCGCCTCGCTGTCGCCGGCGGACCGTCGCCGCCAGAACGTGAAGTCGTCGTCCCACTCGGTCAGCGGGTGCGGGGCGGGCAGGAGGCCGGGCACCGGCGTCAGCTCGTGCGCCATGAGCTCGCACGCGTCCAGCACCGCGTCCAGCTCCGCCGGGTCCCACGGACGCACCGGGTGCCGGGCCTCGACGTCCTCGAAGGCCGACACGAACCAGGCGCCGAGGTCTCGGGTCCAGAGCAGACGCGGTGCGGGGACGGCCTCCGGCAGCCCTCGGACGACCGCCGCCTCGCGCTCGTACGACGGCCGCGCGAACACATGCTGCTCGGACGTCGCGGCCTTCACGAACAGACGGCGTCCGTCCTCGAGCTCGAGGCGGCTCGCGAAGCCGCTCGTGAATCCACCGCCTTGCGACAACGCTTGGTGCACAGGTGATCCGGCTGCCTCCTCGATGGCTCGACGAACGTCGGGCGGCAGGTCGTCGAAGGCGGGCCGTACGGCGCTGCCCGTCTGCGGGACGCGCAGGGGGATCACGGCACCGACCTGCGCCGCATGCCAGGGCTCGCGGCCAAGGCCACGAGGGCCAGCACCGGGATCGTCGCCACAGCGCACAGCACGGCGTACGACGCGCCCGCGACGATGAAGCCGGCCACCGCTCCTCCACCGGCCGCAGCGACGTTCATGGCGAGGTCGGACAGGCCCTGCACCGACGGGCGCTCGTTCTCCTCGACGTCATCCGTCACGAGGGTCGAGCCCGCGATGAGGGTGAACGACCAGCCGAGCCCGAGCAGGAAGAGGCCGACCGCGAGGGCGGGCACGTTGTCGGACGGCGCGAGGCCGGATACGACGCAGGCCACGAGCAGGATCGCCGTGCCGACGAGGATCATCGGCACGCGTCCGAAGCGGTCGACGAGCCAGCCGACGACGGGAGAGAAGGCGTACATCCCGAGCACGTGCACGGAGATGACGAGCCCGATCAGCTGCAACGAGACGTCGACGTGGCGCATGTGCACGGGCGTCATGACCATCACCATGACCATGACGACGTGCCCGAGCGACACCGAGCACACACCGAGCACCGCACGGCGGTGCCTGCGCAGGTGCTCGAGGCCGTCGCGCAGACGGGCCTTCGGCGCCACCACTCCTGTTGCCTCGTGCGTCAGCGCGCGCGAGAGGAGGTAGGGGTCTGGGCGAAGCGCGAGCTGCAGCACCGTCACGGCGATCACCAGCATCAGCGCAGCGGTGAGATAGGGACCGGTCAGCTGAGGAAGGCCCAGCGAGACTGCGGCACGACCGGAGAGCTCGAGCAGGTTGGGGCCGAGGACGGCGCCGACCGTGCCCGCCCACACGACGATCGCGAGCGCTCGGGCGCGGCGTGTCGGCAGCGCGAGATCGGTGGCCGCGTACCGCGCCTGCAGGCCGGCGGCCGAGGCGACGCCCACGAAGAAGCAGCCGACGAACACCAGGGGCAGCGACCGCGACGCACCGGCCACCACGACGACGACCGCCCCGACCGCCCCGAGGCTGTAGCCGAGGGTGAGAGCTGCGCGTCGTCCGCGGTTCAGGGCGATGCGCGCCAGCGGCAGGGCCAGGGCGGCGGCCCCGATCACGCCGGTGGTCTGCGCCAGCCCCGCGACGGCGTCGCTGGCGAGCGATGCAGCGATGAGGGCTCCCGCCGGGATGGCCCCTGCGACGGCGATGCCGCCGGCCACGGCCGCCGCAGACAGAGTCCGCACGCTTCGACGCTGGGTCACCGCGACCGCCTCAGGGCTGGTCCTCACCGCGGTGCTCACCCCGCGACGTTAGCGGTCCTCCCCACGCACGGCGACGAGGTTGTCGCCCTGCGTCGAGCTTCTGACCGTCGAGACATCGAGCCGCGGCACGAGCGACGTCCCGCCGTCCGGCGTTCGCTCCCCGTTCACCCGTCCGGCCTAACGTCCCCGACGAACGGACGAGGCAGGGAGACGACGTGCAGCACGCACGCCACTCGGCGGAGACGCGAGGGCGCCACCAGGCGACCCCCGGTCGCGGACTGCACGAGCGCGTCCACGCGCCGCGGCACGCGGCGGCCAGCCGTCGTCCGGTCGGCACCGTCCCCGTCGTCGTCTGCCTCACCGCCCTCGGGCTCGCGATCGTGGCGGCGCCCGTGCTGCGCGACGGAGGCGCAGAGGCCGCCCGCGCCCTCGGATTCACGCACCCGCTCCTCGGGACACCGTCCAGCGGCCGGTCGGGTGGCGGCACCCCGGGAGCCGTCAACACCGTCATCGACCCCGTCACTGGCAAGGCCCGGCAGGTCGACGCCGGCGCGGACCCGATCCAGGTGACCACCTCCGAGACCGGCGCCGTCATCGTGACCGGGCTCGACGTGCCGATCGACGCCGCGCGCGTGTCGGCGCTGACGCCGTGGTTCCCACCGGTGGACGCGCACGGCACGCCGACGTCGTCCACCAGCACCGGGGCGTCGAGCAGCGACGTGCCCGTCGAGATCCCACCGGTCCCGGTCGAGTGGACGTCGTCGCCGACCCCGCCACCCACGCAGGACCCGACCCCCGAGCCGACGCCGACCTTCGATCCGGCCACGCCGTCGCCCGAGCTCACCCCCGGTCCGACGCCTGAGCCGACGACGCCCGACCCCACGACGCCGATCCCGGTCCCGACGACATCGGCTCCGTACACGCCTCCCCCCTACACGCCGCCGCCCGCGAGCACCTCCGCGCTGCGCTTCTCCCCGCCCGCGCTGAGCAACCCGCTCGTCGTCGCCTTCCCCGAGGGCTCGGCCAGGCTCACGCTCGACGTCAATCGCGACTACGTCGTGACGCTGCCCGCCGACCGGCCGCTGCGGAACGCGCTCGGCCTCACCATCGTCGGCGGCCGCAACGTCGTGATCATCGGCGGCACAGTGGATGTCGGCGACGGCGACGCCGGGATAAGGCGCGGCATGTACCTCAAGGACGCGACGCCGAACGGCACGACGTACGTCGAGGGCGTGCGCTTCATCTCCTCGACGACGAATGCGCTCACCGAGGGGATCGACATCGCCTCACCGGGGGCGAAGGTCGTGCTGCAGAACATCGCGATCAACGGCACGCTCACCGGCTCGTACGCCACGAACCACGCCGACATCATCCAGGCGTGGGCCGGCCCCGCGGTCCTGCAGGTGGACGGCCTGTCGGCGAGCACGCACTACCAGGGCATGTTCCTGCTGCCGAACCAGCACGACAGCGCCCCGGTCTACGACTGGTCGCTGAACCGTATGTCGATCACCGGCGACGGCGTCTACCTCGCCTGGCGCGACGGCGGGTCGTACTCCATCCGTACCAGCGACATCTACGTCTCGGGCTCGAGAATCAGCAACGGCGGGCTCTGGCCCAGCGCCGGTGCCTGGCCCGGAGTGACCGTCGGGCGCGCCCCCGAGGCGTACGGCCAGAGCGCAGGCCTCGGCTACACCTCGCCCGGTTACGTGTAGGGATTCGAACGAGCTCGGAGCCGGTGTAGGCCTTCGGGTGATGCTTGACGGAGCTAGGTCGGTTGATCCTTGACACTCCGTTCCTGTATTCAACGCCGGGGACTGGTTCCCGCGGCGCGCTTCTTGCGGATCGGTCGGGGGTCGGTGCGGGCGGCGGCCTTCACGAGTTGGTCACCGATCCAGAACTGCAGCAGGCCCTCGCTGACCAGGACGTCGCAGTGCGAGCCGGAGAAGTTCTTCCCGACGCTGACCTGCTGCGCCCCGACGCAGACGACCCCGTTCGCGGTCACCTTGCGCGCCACCCACTCCTGACCGGCGGCGGACTCCCGTGCCGGACGTTCCATCACCGCCCGCGGCCGCGGTGCCCGCTCACCGTGGAACCGGGCCGCCGGCGTCGCGTCGTCCAGGGACTGATGCGGGCGCTCGTCGTTGTAGTAGGCCACCCACTCGTCCAACGCCCCCTGCGCCAGTGCCAACGACCCGAACACCTGGCTGGTGTCCAGCTCCAGGCGCAGGGTCCGGTGGAACCGCTCCACCTTCCCTGTCGTGGTCGGCGACCGGGGCGCGGTCAGCAGATGCTCCACCCCGTTCTCCCGACAGATCCGGTCGAACAGCACCTCCACCGGCGGGTGATGGAACCGGCCCGTGAACACCTTCCCGTTGTCGGTCAGGATCTGCTCCGGGACACCATGAGCGCGCATCGCCGCCGCCAACCCGTCACACACCGCCTGCGTGCGCTCCCGCGGCATCAACCGCGCCGACACGCAGAACCTCGAGTGGTCATCGACCCCGGTCAGAGCCTTGGCCGTGGACCCGTCCGCGAGATGGAACCCACCCACCACATCCATCTGCCACAGCTCCATCGGCGCGGCCCGCTCCCACCGCTTGAACGCCTCGCTGCGACGCTGGCGACGCACCGGCGCGATCACCCCCGCCCGCACCAGGCACCGGTAGACCGCCGACTCGCTCGGCACCGGATCCACCCCCGCCCGCACCAACTCGACCAGGATCCGCCGCGGACCCCAGAACGGATGCACCCGCCGCATCTCCAGCACCCGCGCCTCGACCGACGCCGGCATCTGATGCGGACACCCCACCGGACGATGCGAACGATCGACCAGGCCCTCCAGGCCCTCGACCTCATAGCGCGCCAGCCACGCATGCAGCGTCTGCCGGGACACCTTCCACTGCGCGGCCACCTCGGTGACCGACCGGCCCTCCGCGATCACCGCCAGAACGGCCTGATACCGCTGCTCAGCCACACTCATCTCCCTCATACAAGGGAGTGTCAAGAATCAGCCGAAGTAGCTGTCAACCATCAGCCGAAGACATGTAAAGCCTCAGCCGAAACCCAACTGTCAGGCATCAACCGAGGGGCGTTCTCAACTGGTAGTTGCACGTGGTCTTGTGCAGCTTGGAGGTTGGGATGCCTGGAGCGAGGTTGACCGAGCACGACCGTGGGGGGTCACGTCCCGTCGAGTGGTGTAACTCCGGGCCTGCCTCCTGAGCGTTGAGGGGCCATCGTGTGAGGCTTCGTGAGAACCCGCCAAGGAACTCGCGAAGGGAACACACACGATGGCCCTGTCCCAGTCTGCCCTGCTCGACCTGCTCTCTGCTCTGGACGCCGCTGATGGCGTGGAGCGGGTCCGGCTGTCGTTGCAGCGGATGTATCAGGAGTTGATCGAGGCCGAGGCCACCGAGCACATCGGCGCCGGTCCGCACGAGCGCACCGATGCCCGGGTCGTGCAGCGCAACGGGCACCGGCCGCGGACGTTGTCCACGACCGCGGGGGATCTGGAGCTGGCGATCCCCAAGCTGCGGGCGGGGTCGTTCTTCCCCAGCCTGCTCGAGCGCCGCCGCCGGGTCGATCAGGCGTTGTTCGCGGTCGTGATGGAGGCCTACGTCACCGGCACGAGCGTTCGCAAGGTCGACGACCTGGTGAAGGCGTTGGGCGCGGACTCGGGGATCTCCAAGTCCGAGGTGTCGCGGATCTGCGCCGACCTCGATGCGGAGGTCGCCGCGTTCGCCGACCGGGACCTGTCCGAGCAGGCGTTCCCCTACGTCTTCCTCGACGCGACCTACTGCAAGGCCCGCATCGGTGGCGGGAAGGGCGGCAAGGGATCGCGGGTGGCGTCCCAGGCGGTCGTGGTCGCCACCGGCGTGAGCGCGGACGGGAGAAGGGAAGTCCTCGGGTTTGCCGTCGGAGACTCCGAGGACGGGGCGTTCTGGACCGCGTTCCTGCGCTCGCTCAAGGCCCGCGGCCTGCACGGCACCGCGCTGGTCATCTCCGACGCCCACACCGGTCTGAAGGCCGCGATCGCGGCGGTGATGATCGGCTCGTCCTGGCAGCGGTGCCGGGTCCACTTCCTGCGCAACGTCCTGGCCGCTGTCCCCAAGGCGTCCGGGGAGATGGTCGCCGCGGCGATCCGCACGATCTTCGCCCAGCCCGACGCCGAGCATGTCCGCGACCAGCTCGACGTCATCGCCGCCATGCTGGGCCGCCAGTTCCCCAAGGTCGAGGAGATGCTGCGCGAGGCCGCTGACGACCTGACCGCGTTCGCGGACTTCCCCGTCGCGCACTGGAAGAAGATCTGGTCGACCAACCCGTTGGAGCGGGTGAACAAGGAGATCAAGCGCCGCACCGACGTCGTCGGGGTGTTCCCGAACCCGGCCGCGCTGCTGCGCCTGGCCGGCGCGGTCCTGATCGAGACCCACGACGAATGGCAGGTCTCCGACCGCCGCTACCTCTCCGAAGGATCCATGGCCCAGATCGGCGCCCTCACCACCGACTCGACCAAGGAGGTGGCGGTCCCCGAACTCATGGCCTCATGATCTGAACCAGCACCACCGCGAAGCCGATCACGACCGGCTCGAGTTACACCACACGGTGGGACGTGACCCCGTGGGGTGATCGAGCGGGCCATGCGGCAGGGGTTGTCTGTGCCGCAGATCGCCGAACTGGTGGGCAAGCACCGCACCACCGTGGCGCGTGAGTTGTCGCAAGGCTCTGGGTCGCGCCCCAATCGCAGGCCCAAGCATCCGGCGGGGTCGGCGCGCCGCGGGACCCGAGGACGCTCTGCGGTCTATCACGCCTGGGTCGCTCAGGCCCGGGCCACGGAGTCGGCTCGGCGGCCGAAGGGTTTCAAGCTCGCCGGGGACCTGGGGCTGGTGGTGTCGGGGCTGCTTCAGGCGAACTGGTCCCCGCAGCAGATTGCCCAGCGGTTGCCCGAGCTCTATCCCGACCAGGACGGTATGAGGGTGAGCCACGAGACGATCTATCGGTCACTGTTCGTGCAGGCTCGCGGCGAGCTTCGCCGCGAGCTGGCCAAGCATCTGCGCACCGGGCGGACCAGCCGCAAGCCGCAGGGACGTAAGGAGACCCGCGGCAAGCTGGTCGGCACCATCCCGATCAGCGCTCGGCCGGCTGAGGCCGCTGACCGTGCCGTTCCGGGCCATTGGGAGGGCGACCTGCTGATGGGCGGGATCGGCAAGGGCGCTGTGATCACTCTGGTCGAGCGGTCGACCAGGTTCGTGCTGCTCGCTCCGCTGCCCGACACCCACAAGGCGATCGACCTCCAAGAGGTCCTCACCCCGTTGATCGCCTCACTGCCCGACCAGATCCGCAAGACCCTGACCTGGGACCGGGGCAAGGAGATGGCCCAGCACGCGGCGATCGCCATCGAAGCGGACATCGACATCTACTTCGCCGACCCGCACTCACCCTGGCAACGAGGCAGCAACGAGAACACCAACGGGCTGCTGCGTCAGTACTGGCCCAAGGGCGCCGACATGCGCGGACTGACCCAGGCCGACTGCGACGCCGTCGCCCTCAGCCTCAACACCCGACCGCGCATGACCCTGGACTGGAAGACTCCCCGCGAGGCCCTCACCGAGGTCCTCGGTGCAACAGCCGCTTGAGACCGCCAGGCAATACACGAGCTCGGAGCCGGCGAGGGGACTCGAACCCCTAACCCCCGCTTTACAAGAGCGGTGCGCTGCCAGTTGCGCCACGCCGGCGTGCGCCCTCGCGGACGCCGGACCAGGGTAGTCGCTCGATCCGGGCGCTCGACGCGCGCTCAGGCGGGGGCGAGCAGGACACCCAGTGCCACGAGCCAGATGGACCAGGCGATGTAGACGAACGGAGTGGCTGCCTCGGCCGCCCGCCAGCCGTGCTCGCCCGGCCGGGCCACGAACTCGAGCGAGCAGAGCACCAGCAGGACGCCGAGCGCGAGGCCCGAGAGGCCGAGCGCCAACGGCAGCGTCGTGGTGATCAGGCCGAGCCCGAGCGCGAACGTCCAGGCGCCGGTGAGCAGGTAGCCGAGGTGCTCGCCGATGGCGACGCCCAGCAGCCTGTTGAGCAGCGCGAGCTCCGACTCGAGGACGGCCTTGCCCGCGTCGTCGGCCTCCTCGTGCCGGCGGGCCAGCCACGGCACGACCTGCACCCAGCGCACGAGGCCGAGCACCTGCACGAGCGCTGCCAGGACACCGAGCGTCGTGACGAGCTGGCCGGGACCGCCGGTCAGCCCGAGGGCGTCCGTGGTGAGGACCGCGAGCGGCACCATCAGCAGGGCCGAGAGCAGGAAGGCCCACCAGCGCACGGTGAGCGCGGCTCCGCCGTCGAGCACCCGTTGGAGCACCTCGGCCGCGGGGCGCCGCAGGACGTCGGGGTAGGAGAAGGTGCGACCGAGCTCGGCGAAGGCGAGGTTGAACAGGACCGGCACGGCGACGAGCAGGAAGACTGCGGCGTTCATGCGGCCACCTCGACGGCCGCACGGCGGGAGGACGTCGCGAGCACGCCGGCCAGCGAGGCCGCGAACACGAGCGCACCGGATGCGCCGAAGACGGCCCAGCCCTGCGTGAGATCGACACCCACCACTGCGGTGACCTGCCACGCGATCGTCCAGAGCAGCGACACGGCCACGGCCCAGCGGACCCGGAGCGACGTCGGCATCAGGAACGACTGCGCCACACCGACGACGACGCCGACCACCGCGCCGATGGCGAGCAGGTCGCCCCGCTCGGTGCTGACGAGTCCCAGCGCCGTCGTCGCGGCAAGGCCGACGGAGACGGCGGCTGCAGTCACGACGATCCACCAGGCGCGGACGATCTCACGGAGCACCGCCCACTGGGCGAGACCGACGACACCCCCGACGAGCGCGCCGCCGACCAGCCCCGCGACGACCGAGTCGACCGGGCCGACGACCGCGCGGGCCACGAGGCCGGCCGGCGGGAACGCCAGGAACGTCAGGGTGAAGAGCCAGGGCCTGCTGATCATGTCGAGCTCCTTCGAATTCGATGTGTACGGCGTACACATTCACCTGCGGCGAGTGTGAGGTGTACGGTGTACACATGTCAAGCGCACCCCGGAAGACGAGGCCCACGCTGACGCGCGAGCGCGTCCTCGACGAGGCCTGGGAGCTCATCCGCGCCGAGGGCACCGACGGGCTGTCGATGCGCGCCCTGTCGCAGCGGCTCGGAGTCGTCCCGATGGCGCTGTACCGGCACGTGCAGGACAAGGACGACCTGCTCGACGGACTGCTCGACCGGCTCACCGCGCGCGTGCCGATCCCCGGACCTCGGGTGGCACCACGCACGGCCGTCGAGCGCATCGCGCGCGGCATCCGGGACGAGGTCGTCGACAACCCGGCCCTGGTGCCGGCCCTCGTCCTGCGGCCGTCGCTCGGACCCAGCGCCTACCGCATGGGCGAGCGCGTGCTGGGCGCGTTCGTCGCGCTCGGCCTCGAGGTGGACGACGCCGTCCGCGCGTGGAACGCCGTGTCGGTCTACGCGCTCGGGTTCGGCGTCTTCGCCGCCCCGCGCCGCGTCGACGGCGGGTTCCCCGGGAGCCTCGGCGCGTTCGCGGAGCGGGTCGCGCCCGACGCCGAGACCCTCGCTGCCGCAAGCGATGTCGGCCGGACCGAGTGGGTCAGCGACGCCCAGTTCGACCTCGGCCTGCGCGCTCTGCTCGACGGCCTGCTGGCCGAGGCCTGAGCGCCCGGGCCGGGATCATCTGCAACTCGGGGGTTGCACTCTCCGGACCAGAGTGCAATCGTACGGTTGCAGGTGGCCGCGACGCGGCCCGACGAGAGGATGACCATGACCGTCCAGCACAGCCAGCCGTCCGTCATCGACGCCGCGGCGTTCACCGTCCGGCGCACGATCTCTATCGCCGCCCCCGTCGAGAAGGTCTGGGCAGCGGTCACGGAGCCCGAGCACATCTCGCGCTGGTTCGGGAAGGCCACCTTCGACGGGTCGGGCGCCGGCGCGATCGGCACGCTCTTCTGGGAGGGCTACGGCGCTGTTCCGGTGCGCATCGAGGAGATCGATCCGCTGCGGCTCGTCTCCTACCGCTGGAGCAACGACGACGCGGCGGGCAGCCTGCCAGCGGCCGTCGACGAGGCCACCTCGACGGTGTTCACGTTCACGCTCGAGCCGACGGCCGACGGCACGCAGCTCACGGTCGTGGAGACGGGCTTCGACCGCACGTCCGACCCGATGGGCAACCTCGAGAGCCACCGCGAGGGCTGGGACGGCGAGCTCGACAAGCTGATCGCGCTCGTCGAGGCCGCGGCGTGACTCCAACCCTCGTCCCCGTGTTCGCCGCCCTCGGCGACGAGACGCGCTGGAGCATCCTCGCGGCGCTGGGCGAGGGCGAGGCCTCGGCGTCGGCGCTCGCCGGCCGTCTGCCGGTGTCCCGCCAGGCGATCGCCCGGCACCTTGCCGTGCTGCACGAGGTCGGTCTCGTCGAGCCGGTGCGGTCCGGCCGCGAGGTGCAGTACCGCGTGCTCGGCAGCAGGCTCAGCGCCACGGCCCGGCGGCTCGACGCGCTCGGCGCCGAGTGGGACCGCCGCCTCGCCGCCATCAAGGACCTCGCCGAGGGGCTCTAGACGCCGACGGGGCCGGCGCGCAGGCCGGCCCCGTCTCGTCACCCATCGGTCACCTGTCCTTCAGCCGCGGGCTGCACGCAGGTCGTGGCGGTACGAGGGGATAGGGCACGTGCTCGCCCGCCCCCGTCTCGCTGTCGTCGTGGTCGCCTGCGCGGTCGCGGTCCTGGCGCCCGTGGGGTTCGCGTCGGCCGGCACCGTCCCGACGCCGTCCGACACGTCCGCACTGACGCCGACCGCGGAACCGACGCCGAGCAGCGAGCCGACCCCGAGCGACACAGCGAGCGAGCCGGAACCCTCGCCCAGCAGCACCGACGCGACAACGCCCGCGCCGCCGCCCACCGTGCCCCTGCCCCTGCCCACAGCGTCGAGCGACGTCATCCCGGCGCCGAGCGCAGATCCTCCGCCGGCGCCCGACCGGGTCGAGCCGGTCGAGCCCAACGACGGCGTCCAGCCCGCCCTCGGGCAGGTCGACGAGTACCTCCGGCAGAGCGCGGCTCTCGAGGCCCTGCTCGCCGACGTGCAGAAGGCCAGGACCGCGGTGGCGTCGGCCGACCTCGCCGTCGTCGCCGCATCGCAGGTGGCCGTGCGCGCGAACCTCGACGCGGCGATCGCGCGGCAGCAGACGGCTGCCGCCGACGGCGACGCCACCGACGTCGTGCGCGAGCTCTACCAGCAGGGTGACTCCGGCGTCGCCAACCTCGCCACGGTCATGACCCTCGGCCCCGACGGCATGCTCGACCGCCTCTACAACCTCCGCGCCCTTCGTGGTGCGGCCACGGAGGTCGTGCGCAGCGCCGAGCAGGCGGCGCTGGACCTCGCCGTCGCTGAGATCGCGCGCACCACTGCCGTCGAGAACCTCCGTGCCGCGATCGCCCAGCGCGACACTGCATCCGTGGCCTCGCGCCGGATCGAGCGCGAGATCGTCAACTCCCGCGCGCAGCTCGCCCGCCTCGGCCTCGTGGCACCACAGGTCGCCGTCGGGTCGGAGGGATGCCCGACCGTCGACGTGCCTGCCACCCTGCGCGACGGCTCCGAGGGGATCGGCGCCGCGAAGCTCTGCCGGTACGCCGTGAAGCGCGCCGCCACCCCGCAGGCCGCTCTCGCCATCACCTGGGCGTTCCAGCACCTCGGTGCTGCGTACGCGTGCGGCGGCGTCGGGCGCATGCTCCCCTACCGCGCCGACTGCTCGTCGTTCGTCTCGCGCGCGTACGCCGAGGGCGCAGGGCTCAACACCGCGGGCAGCACGTGGGCGCCGTCGACGCGCAACATGGTGCCGTGGGACGGCGTCGCGCTCGACCCGCACTACGCCTACGTCGCCACGAAGGCGCTGCGCCCGGGCGACCTCGTGCTCTACGACACCTGCCCCCAGGGCGGCTGCCCCTACAAGCACGTGGTGATGTACCTCGGCGCTCCCGGTGGCGGCACGCCGTGGATGCTGCACACGAACTCCTGCGGCGACGTCGCCAAGGTGGAGCAGTTCTGGGGCTTCCCTACGACGGGTTCGCACACCTTCCTCGTCTCACGGCGGGTGCTGCCCGTCGCCGGCGAGAAGGTGCGCACGGCGAAGCCTGCGAAGGGCGTGCCGGCGTGGGCCGCCCAGGGCTCGACGTTCGCCGCGGGCTCCATCGGCTGAGCACGGCCCTCTCGTTCGTGGCAGCCTCAGCCCATGACCGACGCCCCGACGCGCACGTACGCCGAGCACCTCGACGACACCGACCCGCTCGCCGGGTTCCGGCTGCGCTTCGAGATCCCGGACCCGCGCGTCGTCTACCTCGACGGCAACTCCCTCGGCCGGATGCCGGCCGCCACCCCCGACGCAGTCGCCACGGTGCTGCACGAGGAGTGGGGCGACCGCCTCATCCGCTCGTGGAGCGAGGGCTGGATGGACCGGCCGTTCGAGGTCGGTGACCGCCTCGGTTCCGCACTTCTCGGCGCCGGTCCGGGCGAGACGGTCGTCTGCGACAACACGACCGTCAACCTGTACAAGGTCCTCGGCGCTGCGATGTCGCTGCGCCCTGGGCGGTCCACGATCGTTGCGCACCGAGGCGAGTTCCCCACCGACCGGTACGTCGCCTCCGAGGTCGCCCGCTCGCGCGGCGGCTCGGTCAAGTGGCTCGGTCCGCTCGATCCGGCCGCGCCCTGGCCGACCTCGCCGGTCACCGCGGGAGATGTCGCCGCGGCGATGCACGACGACGTCGCCGTCGTGCTGCTGTCGGTCGTCGACTACCGCTCCGCGGCTATCGCGGACGTCGTCGGCATCACCGCGACCGCGCACGAGTACGGCGCCCTCGTGGTCTGGGACTGCTCGCACGCAGGCGGCTCGGTGCCGCTCGACCTCCCCGGCGTGGGAGCCGATTTCGCGGTCGGCTGCTCGTACAAGTTCATCAACGGCGGCCCCGGTGCCCCCGCCTGGATCTGGGCGGCGCCGCAGCACCACGAGTCGATGACCAACCCGATCCCGGGGTGGATGGGCCACGAGGACGTGTTCGCTATGACCGGCGACTACGCGCCCGCGCCCGGCATCCGACGCTTCATGACGGGTACGCCGTCCGCGGTCGCGCTGGCCGCGGTCGATGCCGGCGTCGCACTGCTCGAGGACGCAGGCATGGACGCCGTGCGCGCCAAGTCGACCGCTCTCACGTCGTACTGCATCGACCTCGCCGACTCGTGGCTCGCGGCGTACGGCGTCACCGTCGCCAGCCCGCGCGAGCCGGAGCTGCGCGGCGCGCACGTGACCCTCCGCCACCCGGAGGCGCTCGCGCTCACGCAGGCGCTCACCGATCGCGGCGTGATCCCCGACTTCCGCCACCCCGACGGCATCCGCGTGGGCCTGGCTCCGCTCACGACCCGCTTCACCGACGTGCACGACGGCATGGCCTCGCTCCGGACGCTGCTCGAGGCACTCGGGTGAAGCACTGACCACAGAGCGTGAGATGCCTGTGCGTCATCCCACACGCGCCCGCTCAGCGGTCACACCGGAGTTTGACCGCGCTGTGCGCGGGGCACCTACTGTCATGAGATGACCGATTCCTACGACCTCCTCGTCGTCGCGAACCGGCTGCCGGTGTCCGCGGACGAGCAGCCCGACGGCAGCACCGAATGGACCCGTTCTCCGGGCGGCCTCGTCAGCGCTCTCGAGCCCGTGCTGCGCGAGCACGCTGCGGCCTGGATCGGATGGTCCGGCCGCTTCGCCCCCGACCCCTACTCGACCGACGACCTCGGCCGGGAGCTCGAGCCGATCCCCGACGGCGTGGGTCCGTGCGCGCTGCTCGAGGTCGAGCTGACGCGTGAGGAGCTGGAGGGCTACTACGAGGGGTTCAGCAACTCCACGATCTGGCCGCTCTATCACGACGCCATCGCCACGCCGGTCTACCACCGGCACCACTGGGACCCGTACGTCGAGGTCAACCGTCGCTTCGCCCGACGGGCGGCCGACCTCGCCGCCGAGGGCGCGACGGTGTGGGTGCACGACTACCAGCTGCAGCTCGTGCCTCAGATGCTGCGCGAGATGCGGCCCGACCTACGCATCGGCTTCTTCCTGCACATCCCGTTCCCGCCCGAGGAGCTGTTCCTTCAGCTGCCGTGGCGCAGGCAGATCCTCGAGGGGCTGCTCGGCTCGGACCTCATCGGCTTCCACACGCCGGGAGGCGCGGCGAACTTCCTGCGCATCGCAGGGCGCCTGCTGCACCTCGACTTCGACGAGACCGGCATCGACGTGCCGGACTCGTCGCGCGCCTCCGGCGTACGCCGGGTCACCGTCGGCGCGTTCCCGATCTCGATCGACACGCGCGAGTACGACGCGATGGCCCGCACGGCCGAGATCCAGGACCGCGCCATCGAGCTGCGCGAGAAGCTGGGCAACCCCCGCTGGGTGCTGCTCGGCGTGGACCGCCTCGACTACACCAAGGGCATCGACATCCGCCTCAAGGCGTTCACCGAGCTGCTCGCGGGCGGCACGATCGAGCCCGGCGAGGCCGTGTTCGTGCAGATCGCGACTCCGAGCCGCGAGAACGTCGAGGACTACCAGCGTCTGCGCGACGACATCGAGCTCATGGTCGGCCGCGCGCTCGGCGACCACGGCATCCTCGGACCGCCGCCGATCCAGTACCTCCACCAGCCGTTCGACCGCGAGACGCTCGTGTCGTTCTACCTGGCGGCCGACGTCATGCTCGTGACGCCTTACCGCGACGGCATGAACCTCGTGTGCAAGGAGTACGTCGCGTCGCGCGTCGACGGCACCGGCGCGCTCGTGCTGTCGGAGTTCGCCGGCGCCGCGGTCGAGCTGACCCAGGCGTTCCTCGTGAACCCGTACGACGCCGAGGGCATCAAGCAGGCGCTCGTTGACTCCATGCGCGGCGAGCCCGGCGACCTCGGCCTGCGGATGAAGGCGATGCGGGAGCACCTCTTCGAGTACGACGTCGCTCGCTGGGCGTCGTCCTTCCTCGGAGCCCTCGAGAAGTCAGGCACCGGCCGGTGAGCGCCGCTGCCGTGGAGCCTCTGCTGCGCGCGGCGCTGATCGCGGCGTCGCGGGCGCCGCAGCTTCTGGTGGCGTGCGACTTCGACGGCACCCTCTCGCCGATCGTCGCGGACCGCGACGCTGCCCGCGCTCTGCCGGAGTCGCTCGACGCCCTCGGTGTGCTGACGGCCTTGCGCGACACCACGGTCGCCGTCGTCTCAGGCCGCGCCCTGCGCGACCTCGCCACCGTGGCGCACCTGCCCGAGGGCGTCGTGCTCGTCGGCAGCCACGGCGCCGAGCTCGACGACGAGGAGCCGGACGCCGAGACGGCGAGCCGGCGCGAGGCGCTCATCGCGGCCGTGCGCGACGCCGTCGGGGACGTGACCGGCGTCGAGCTCGAGCTGAAGCCCGCCGGTGTCGCGGTGCACGTCCGGGCTGCGGCCCGGGCGGACGCGACCCGGGTGCTGGAGTCGCTGCGCAGCGGCCCGGCGGTGATGGCCGGTGTCGTGGCGATCGCCGGCAAGGAGGTGCTCGAGGCTCTCGGTCCTCAGCATCGACAAGGGTTCGGCGCTCGACGTCCTGCGCCGCCGTACCTCGGCCACGACCACCGTCTTCCTCGGCGACGACCTCACCGACGAGTCCGGCTTCGACCACCTGCTGCCCGGCGACCTCGGCGTGAAGGTCGGCCCCGGCGCCACCGGCGCCGAGCACCGCGTGCCCGACCCGGTCGTGGTGGCCGACGCCCTCGGGCTGCTCGCCACCGAGCGCGCCGCCTGGCTCGCGGGCACCTGACCGGCTGCCGTCTTCTGAGTGCTGCCGGATCGGCTCGATCCCTTCCGGAGACCCCGGTAACCGGTTACTGTGCGAGGGCCGGGCAACGGTCCGGCGTCCTTCCACTACGGATCGTCCGGCACGTTCCTGCCGGTGAAGGGTTGGCTCTGCTATGGCAACAGTCACGTTCGACAAGGCGTCCCGCATCTACCCGGGCTCGACAGTCCCGGCGGTCGACGCCCTCGACCTCGAGATCGCAGACGGCGAGTTCCTCGTCCTCGTCGGTCCCTCCGGATGCGGCAAGTCCACCAGCCTGCGCATGCTCGCGGGCCTCGAGGACGTCGACAAGGGTGCGATCCGCATCGGTGAGCGCGACGTCACGATGCTCCCGCCCAAGGACCGCGACATCGCGATGGTGTTCCAGAACTACGCGCTCTACCCCCACATGTCGGTCGCCGAGAACATGGGCTTCGCCCTGAAGATCGCCGGCGTCAACAAGGAGGAGATCGCCACCCGCGTGGCCGAGGCCGCCAAGATCCTCGACCTCTCGCAGTACCTCGACCGCAAGCCGAAGGCGCTCTCCGGCGGTCAGCGCCAGCGCGTCGCGATGGGTCGCGCGATCGTCCGCAACCCGCAGGTCTTCCTCATGGACGAGCCGCTGTCGAACCTCGACGCCAAGCTCCGCGTGCAGACCCGTACGCAGATCGCCTCGCTGCAGCGCCGCCTCGGCGTCACGACCGTCTACGTCACCCACGACCAGGTCGAGGCCATGACGATGGGCGACCGCGTCGCGGTGCTCAAGGACGGCATCCTGCAGCAGTGCGCCTCGCCGCGTGAGCTGTACGACCACCCGAACAACGTCTTCGTCGCCGGCTTCATCGGCTCGCCCGCGATGAACCTGCTCACCGTCCCGCTCGCCGAGGGCGGCGCCACCGTCGGCGGCAAGGTCGGCAACCCCAAGCTCATCCCGCTCGCGCCGTCGATCTCCTCGGCTGCGTCTGCGGGCTCGGGCGAGGTCACCATCGGGTTCCGTCCCGAGGACCTCCGCATCGTGGGCGAGGACTCCGGCTGGCCGATCGAGGTCGACGTGGTCGAGAGCCTCGGCGCCGACGCCTACGTCTACGGCCACGTCACCACGGCCGACGGCAACAGCAAGGACATCATCGTCCGCACCGACGGCCGCATCCCCCCGGCCAAGGGCGAGACGATCCACGTCGAGATCGTGTCCGACCACATGCACGCGTTCCACGCCGTCAGCGGCGAGCGCCTCGACGCCTGACCGGCCCGAGCACCACGGAGGGGGTGGCGGCGCACCAGCGCCGCCACCCCCTCCGCCGTCTGCGAAGAACCCGAAGGAGCAGCATGGCGCTGCGCGTGACCGCTGCGGCAGGTGAGCACGACCTGCTGTTCCTGCCGTGGGACATCCCGCTCGAGGAGTGGCCGGAGTCGACTCTCGTCGCGCTCCCCCGGGGCATCTCGCGCCACATCGTGCGCTTCGTCCGCCTGTCCGGATCCGTGTACGCCGTGAAGGAGACCGTCGAGCCGATCGCGCGCCACGAGTACGACCAGCTCTTCGAGCTCGGCCGCCGCGACGTCCCGTGCGTCGACCCCGTCGGCATCGTGGCCGGGCGCACGTCGCCCGACGGCGAGGAGCTGCCCGCCGCGATCATCACGCGGCACCTGGAGTTCTCGCTCCCCTACCGTGCGCTCTTCTCCTCCACGCTGCGGCCCGACACGATGCACCGGCTCATCGACGCGCTCGCCGTCCTCATCGTGCGCCTCCATCTCGTCGGCTTCCTCTGGCGCGACTGCTCGCTGTCGAACACGCTCTTCCGCCGCGACGCCGGCGCCTTCGCGGCGTACCTCGTGGACGCCGAGACCGGCGAGATGCACGACAAGCTCTCCAACGGCCAGCGCGAGTACGACCTGCAGACCGCCGAGGTGAACGTGGCCGGCGAGCTGCTCGACGTCGAGGCCTCGGGCCGCCTGCACCCGAGCATCGACCCGATCGCGACGTCCGCCATCGTCCGTGAGCGCTACGAGACGCTGTGGCGCGAGGTCACCGGCCCCGTGTCCATCAGCCTCGGTGACCGGCACGCCCTCGACGCGCGGGTGCGGCGTCTCAACGACCTCGGCTTCGACATCGCCGAGCTCTCGGTCGTGTCCGAGGACGCAGGCGACTGCGTCCGCGTCACGCCCAAGGTCGTGGACGTCGGCCACCACTCGCGCCGGCTCCTGCGCCTCACCGGGCTCGACGTCGAGGAGAACCAGGCCCGCCGCCTGCTCAACGACCTCGACACCTTCCGCGTCGAGGAGACCGTGACGGA
The DNA here is from genome assembly GCA_963843975.1 of uncultured Actinomycetes bacterium. Taxonomy (GTDB): domain Bacteria; phylum Actinomycetota; class Actinomycetes; order S36-B12; family CAIYMF01; genus Longivirga. The sequence continues at coordinate 2,349,400 of CAWJMG010000003.1, forward strand.
CGACGGCGAGGAGGTGCTCGCCCACCGCTGGGTCGCCGAGCGGTTCGAGCCGATCACCGGGCTCGTCCCCACCGATCTGCGCGGCAAGCTCGAGCCCGCCGAGGTCTACCACGAGGTGCTCGAGCACCGGTGGTTCATGGGCGAGCGACTCCGCAAGGACGTCACGATCTGGGAAGCCGCCGAGGACTACGTGGCGAACGTCCTCGTCGACAAGCCCGACGAGCGCGCCGTCCTCGGGCAGCGTCTCGGGACTCCCAGCGTCACCCCCGGGCTGCGCTTCGAGGAGACCGCCGAGATGGATCTCAGCGAGCTCGACCTGCCCTGAGGCCGCACTCCGTTGCGGCGTAACGGTTTCGCGTCACGCGCGCCTTCGCGATTCCGCTGCGGTGATCGGGCCACCGGCGTACGGCGCGGCAGCCGCTTCCCCTAGCCTTCGACCTGCACCGAACGCGCCCGACCGGAGGTATGCCGTGGACCTGCACTCCGCGACAGCACTGCTCGCGACCAGCGAGGCCCTGGGGACGAGCCTCCAGGACCTGCTGCTCATCGCTCTGGTCGCCGCCTCGGTGCCGTTGATCGTCGGGCTGCTCCGCCTGCGCATCGCCGAGGTCGTCCTGCTGCTGGGCTCCGGCATCCTCCTCGGGCCGCACGTGCTGGGGTGGATCGAGATCACCGAGAGCATCCAGCTCATGAACGAGCTCGGTCTCGGGCTCCTCTTCTTCCTCGCCGGCTACGAGCTCGAGCAGAGCGCGATCCGCGGCAGGTCCGGCAAGCTCGCGGCGTCCGGATGGGTCACATCGCTCGCCCTCTCGCTCGCCGTCGTGTGGGGGCTGTGGCAGCTCGGGGTCGTCAAGGACCTGGTCGGCATCGCGATCGCACTCACGACCACCGCGATGGGCACCCTGCTCCCCGTCGTGCGCGACCGCGGACAGCTGTCGACGCCGTTCGGCCAGTACTTCATGGGGGCCGGCGCGGCCGGCGAGTTCGGCCCGATCCTCGCGATCGCGCTGCTGCTGGGCTCGAAGTCGATGGTGATCACGATCGTGGTCCTCGCCATCTTCGCCCTGCTCGCCTACCTGGTATGGCGCGCGCCCGGGCACCTGATGTCGGCACGCGTTCGCGAGCTCGTGGACCGAAGCCACCACACGAGCTCGCAGACCGCCGTCCGCTGGACCGTCGTCCTGCTGCTCTTCCTGCTGACCATCGCCGCCGCCTTCGGCTTCGACGCCGTGCTGGGAGCGTTCGTCGCCGGCGTCATCCTGCGCCGCTACTCGCCGCCCGGTGCGACGAACCGCCTGCTGCCCAAGGTCGAGGCCATGGGCTTCGGCTTCTTCATCCCGTTGTTCTTCATCGTGAGCGGCGCCAACCTCGACATCCAGTCGATCGCCAAGAACCCCCTGCGGCTGCTGCTGTTCTTCGCCCTGCTGCTGCTCCTGCGCGGCATCCCGCAGTACGTGCTCTACCGCTTCGCTATCCCCGACGTCCGCGAGCGCTGGCAGTTCACGCTGTACGTCGCCACCGGTCTGCCCCTGCTCGTCGCCATCACGACGATCCAGGTGGGCGCGGGCGTCATGCTCCCGGAGAACGCCGCGGCGCTCGTCGGCGCAGGTGCGCTGTCGGTGCTGGTGTTCCCGCTGCTCGGCGACCGCATCAACCCGCGCCGCGCGACACCGCAGCACGACGAGGTCGAAGCCGCTCCCGCTCACTGACGCGAGTGGCAGGACCCGTTGGGGCTCAGGGCTTCTGGCGGTCGGTCACATCGACCGGACGGGGGACGGGCGTCGAGGCGAGCACGTCGTCGATCGCAGCAGAGAGCGACGCGTCGAGCCGCGTCTGCAGGTCGGAGGTCGGCCAGCCCTTGAAGAACGCGACGTCGAGACGGTGCACCAGGCAGTCCCACTCGTCGCAGCCCGGGGCGTACTCGCTGTATCCGCACGACGCGTGCTCCAGCCTGCCCATGGGCCGAGTATGCGCTTCACCGCCGCGCGAGTCTCGTCAACACCCGATGCTGACACTGATCAATCCGTCGTTTCCCGGTGCGGGTGACGACGGATTGATCAGTGCGAGCGCATGGGGTCAGCGGGCTCGGCGCGCGTGGCTCACGGCGTAGAGCGTGACGCCGGCCGCGACGCCGGCGTTCAGCGACTCGGTCGTGCTCGTCATCGGGATGCCGACGACGATGTCGCACGCCTCGGACACCAGTCGCGACAAGCCTTCTCCCTCGCTGCCGAGGACGATCACTATCGGCCCGGTCGAGATGTCGGGGTCGAGGTCGTCCAGCGAGGTCTCGCCCGCAGCCAGGCCGATGATGAAGCAGCCCACCTCGGCGTACGCCTTGAGCGCGCGCGTGAGGTTGGTGGCGCGGGCGACCGGCACCCGTGCGGCGGCGCCGGCCGAGGTCTTCCACGCGGAGGCCGTCATGCCGGCTGCCCGTCGCTCCGGGACGAGCACGCCGTGCGCACCGAAGGCGGCGGCGGAGCGCACGACCGCCCCGAGGTTGCGCGGATCGGTGATGCCGTCGAGCGCGACGATGAGCGGAGGCTCGCCTGCCGCGGCCGCGAGGTCGAGCAGGTCGGCGGCTTCGGCGTACTCGTACGGCGGCACCTCGAGCACGAGACCCTGGTGCACCGAGCCGTTGGTCATCTTGTCCAGGTGCGAGCGCTGCGCCTCGAGCATCGGCAGGTGCAGCTCGGCGGCGAGCTCGAAGGCCTCGCGCACGCGGTCGTCGCTCTCGAGGAACTGCTGCACGTAGAGGGCCTTGCCCGGCACGGCGGCGCGCAGGGCCTCGAGCACGGAGTTGCGGCCGAACACCATCTCGACGCCGTCCTTGCTGGCCCGGATGGACGTGCCGCCGCGGGCGCCCGAGCGAGGCGCCGGCGCCTTCTTGGCCTCGACCTCGGCCTTCTTCTCGACCGACCGCGCCTTGCGCGCCGCGGGGTGCTTCGTGCGCTCGGTGGCCTTGGGCGTCGGGCCCTTGGGCTCGAGGCCGCGACGGCGCTGGCCGCCGGAGCCGACGACCTGCCCCTTCTTGGTGCCGTCCTTGCGCATGGCGCCCTTGCGCTGGCTGTTGCCGGCCATCAGTCGACCTTCCCGTCCGCGAGCGACCAGCGCGAGCCGCCGGAGGTGTCGTCGACGACGATCCCCGCGCTCTTCAGCTGATCCCGGATCGCGTCCGCCGCGGCCCAGTCCTTGTTCTCGCGCGCCTTCGCGCGAGACTCGAGCAGGCCGACCACGAGGTGGTCGACCGCAGTGCGCAGCTGCTCGTCGTCGCCCGTGCCGCCGGTGCTCCAGGGAGCGGCGTACGGGTTCACCCCGAGCACGTCGAGCATCGCGACCACGGAGACCAGCGCGGAGCGCGCGGCCTCGAGGTCGCCCGAGGCGAGCGAGCCGTTGCCCTCGCGCACGGTGTCGTGCACGACGGCGAGCGCCTGGGGCACGCCGAGGTCGTCGTCCATGGCGGCATCGAACGCCGCAGCTCGGGCCGCGCCGTCGACCTCGACCGACGAGACACCGAGCGCCTCGGCCGCGCGCGTGAGGAAGCCCTCGACGCGGCGGAACCCGACCGCGTTCTCCTCGAGGGCCTCGAACGAGAACTCGATCATCGACCGGTAGTGCGCGGCCACGAGGTAGTAGCGCAGCTCGATCGGTCGCACGCGGTTGACGACTTCCTTCACCAGCAAGGAGTTGCCGAGCGACTTGCTCATCTTCTCGCCGCTCGTGGTGACCCACGCGTTGTGCAGCCAGTACTGCGCGAACGGCTGGCCGAGCGCCTTCGACTGCGCGATCTCGTTCTCGTGGTGCGGGAAGATCAGGTCGAGCCCGCCGCCATGGATGTCGAACGCCGGCCCCAGGTACTTGCCGGCCATCGCGGAGCACTCGAGGTGCCAGCCCGGTCGGCCGCGGCCCCACGGCGTCGCCCATGAGGGCTCGCCCTCCTTGGCAGACTTCCAGAGGGCGAAGTCACGGGGGTCGCGCTTGCGGCTGTCGCCGACCGAGTCGCCTGCGGCCTGCATCTCGTCCGGGCGCTGACCCGAGAGGGCGCCGTACTCCGGGAACGAGCGCACGTCGAAGTAGACGTCGCTACCGGTGGCGTAGGCGTGGCCCGAGGCGATCAGCGCCTCCATGAGCTCGATCATCTCCGGCACGTGGCCGGTGGCGCGGGGCTCGACGGACGGGCGGGTGCAGCCGAGGACGTCGTACGCCCAGGCGAACTCGCGCTCGAACTCCGTGGCCACCGCCCACCACGGACGGCCCTCGGCCTCGCCCTTGGCGATGATCTTGTCGTCGATGTCCGTGACGTTGCGGCAGAACGTGACCTCGTAGCCCGTGGCCCGCAGCCAGCGGCCGAGCACGTCGAAGTTGACGCCGGAGCGGATGTGCCCGACGTGCGGTGCTGCCTGGACGGTGGCGCCGCAGAGGTAGAGCGACGCCTTGCCCGGCTCGAGCGGTACGAAGTCGCGGACCGCCCGGGTGGCGGTGTCATGCAGGCGCAGGGTCACGGGCGCAAGCCTAACGGCGCCAGCAGGTCACCCCCGACCGCGCAGACGCCTCATCCCGTCGTTTCCGACGCCGGGAGACGACGCGCCGACCCGCCGGAGCGGAGCTGAGCGGTCAGTAGTGGACGACCTTGTCGGGCGAGATCCGCACGACGACGCGGACGTTGTCGGTGCCGTCGTCGCCGGGGTAGCGGTCGGTGCCGCGGTACTTGTGCGAGTGCGCCTCGATGAGCTCGCGGCCACCCTCGCGCGTCATGTCGGCAGTACCCCGGATCTCGACGTAGGTGTACGCCGACTCCTTCGGGTACAGCAGCACGGTGCACCGCGGGTCGGCGAGCAGGTTGCGGTGCTTGCGGCGCCCCTCGACGGTGGAGACGAGGATGTCGTCGCCGTCGCGGCTGACCCAGACCACCGACAGGTGGGGTCGCCCGTCGGGCTCGATCGTGGCGATGGTCGCGAACTCGGCGGAGTCGAACCACGCCTTCTCAACGTCCGTGAGTGAAGTCGGCATGCGTTCCATCCTGTGCGAGGGGGTGCTCTCTCGCACCCACTTACCCCGATAACCGGCGGGTACGCGCCCGCGAGCCGGTGATCGACGTCACGCTGCGTCCGGGATGGGGTCGAATCCGTGCATATCTGCCAGATCCGGTCACTCTCCGCGATCGTCCTCGGTGTCACCGGGCGACCGCGTCCGTCAGGGAACGGGGAGTCCAGCCGCCCTCAAACCACGGAACGCCACCACACGGTCTCGCCACCGGCCGCCGAGGATCACGGCGCCGACCAGCAGGGCGACGGGCGGCACGAGGACTCCGACCGCGATCAGAAGCAGCAGGACCACGTCGGTGACCCCCCATCCATGACCGAGGCGCGAACGGAGCGGTCGCGGCATGGCCACCAGCGAGGCGACCAGCCACGCGGCGCCCAGGACGGCCACCGCCACGGCGGCGACCGGGCTGATCCAACTCGCGAGCTTGCAGAACGCCACCACGAGGGCAAGTCGACCCTCGAGTACCCGACGGGCCGAGATCCCCGCCTGCACCAGCATTCCCCGGGCCTCGACCCACGCGGGGTCGAGGGCCACGGCTCGACCAAGGAGCATCGTGCCGCGCCGGAGGGCGCCGAGATCGACGAGTATCAGGCCGAGGTTCCCCAGGGCAACGTGATAGTCCGGTTGCGCATGCATCGCGCGCGCCCACCACACGATCGAGATGCCGGTGTCCTTCTCGAGGATCCCCGCGGTGTTCAGCACCATGGGATCGAGCGGGCTGAGCGACAGGGCGACGTCCAGGTGGGCGCGAGCCGCGTCGGGCTGGCCCAGCTCGTTGAGCGAGAGCGCCATGAGGTTCTGGCCCTGGACGTTGGACGGGTCGAGCTCGAAGCGCACGGCTCACCCACCGGTGCGTGTCCAACGAGTCACCGTTGCGCGAGGCGACCAGCCCGCACACGACCAGCACCTCTGGGTCGTCGGGGGCCGCGGCCGCAGCCCGCGCCAGCAGTGACCGAGCTGTCGCGATCTCCCCGGACTGCCGTGCCGCCTCGGCCGAGAGCACGAGCACCTCGCCGTCCTCCGGCCATCGCGCGAGGAGCGGGCCCAGGATCCGTCTGGCCTCCTCGGTCTTGCCGAGGTTCAGGGCATGCTCGGCTCGGCGCCGCTCCTTGTAGTCGTCGCTCATGCGGGTGGGAGGCGGACGCCGAGGGCTCGGAGGCGGCGATCGGCGCGGATGCGGTTCCAGGCGAGGCGCCCCGTGACGGTCAGCGCGAAGACCGCGATCCACAGGATGGCCGTGGTCGGGCGGGTCACCGGCACGACGAGCCCGCTCGTCACGGCCATCGCGAGCACGGTCATCGCACCGACGAGAAGGTCCTGCGCGCCCATGGACGCGCCGAGCCGTCGGCGGGCCGGTGCCGGCAGCCGGGCCACGCCGACAACGGTCCACGCGAGCGCGAGCAGGATCAGGACCCACGCGCCAGGCAGCCCTAGATAGGCCAGAGCTGCCGCGATCACCGTGCCGAGGCCGAGGCGGCTCATCAGCACACGGCGGGTCAGCGCCCCCACGATGTCGAGGTTGTCGCGCAGCAGCTCCATCCGCGGGTCCAGCGCCATCGCACGACCGAGCAGCCGGGACGCCCTGTGCAGGTCGCCGCACCTCAGCCGCACGGCCGCGAGGTCGTTCAGGGCGTAGACGTGCTCCGGCGCGACCTCCAGCGCGCGCACGTAGCACGCTGCGGCGTCGCCGAGCTGGCCGGCCGCGTCGAAGGCGATGCCCTGCGCGACGAGGAGGTCCGGGTCGAGCGGGCTGTGGCGCAGCGCCTCGTCGGCGTACACCAGCGCCTCGGAGCCCCGGCCCCTCTCGGCCTGGACGAGCGACATCACGTTGAGCGCGTGCGGGGAGTCAGGTGCGATCGCGAGCGCGCGCATCGCCCAGAAGTGCGCCGCCTCGAGGTCGTGCGACTCCCGGGCCACGCTCGCGCAGCCGACGAGGATGTCGAGATCGTCGGGGGCCGCCGCCGACGCGCTGCGGGTCAGCAGCTGCGCGCGGGCGAAGGCCTTCTCGTCGCAGCACGCGCGGGCCAGCAGCAGCAGGGCCTCGGCATCCTCGGGCGAGCGCGCGAGCACCTGCTCGAGGATCGTCCGTGCCTCGGCCGGACGCCGCAGCTCGAGCGCCGCCTCGGCCCGCGCCTTGGCGACCGTCGGCTCTAGGATCACAGCAGCCGCCGCTGCTTCAGGTAGGCCTTGAGGTCGTCGTACTGCCCGCTGGCGTTGGCGAACTCGACGACGGTCTTAGCGGTCTCGAGCCACGGCATCGCCGACGGACGCACCTCCGCCAGAGCAGCCCTGACGTCGTCCATGCCGATCAGGCGCACCGTGCCCGATCGCACCGAGTCGACCATGGCGCGCTCGGCAGCCGACTCGCACACGAGCGCGATGTCGGCGCCGGTGAGCCCGTCGCTCGACGCGGCGAGGGCCCCGACGTCGATACCGGTGACGGGTCGGTTCTTGAGGTGGTGGCGGAAGATCGCCTCGCGCGCCTCGAGATCCGGCGGCAGCACCGCGAGCATCCGGTCCAGCCTGCCCGGGCGGCGCAGCGCCTCGTCGACGTCCCACGGGTGGTTGGTGGCGGCGAGGACGAAGACTCCCTCGTTGTTGTCCTCGACGCCGTCGAGCTCGTGCAGGAGCTGGTTGACCGAGTTGCGCGCGCCGGAGTTGCGGTTCTGGCTGCGCTTGAGGGCGAGAGCGTCGACCTCGTCGAGGAAGAGCACGCACGGCGCCTTGGCGCGAGCAGCCTGGAACACGTCGTGGATGTTGCGCTCGCTCGAGCCGACCCACATGTCGAGCACGTCTGAGAGGGCGACCGAGATGAACGCCGCGTCGAGCTCGCCGGCCACCGCACGCGCGAGGTACGTCTTGCCACATCCGGGCGGGCCGTAGAGCAGCAGGCCGCCGCGCAGCGACTTGCCGTACGCGGCACGGAGCTCGGGGTTGCGCATCGGCATCAGGAACGAGACCTCGATGCGCTCCTTGACCTCCTTCATGCCTCCGACGTCGGTCAGCCGCAGGCTCGGGCGCATGACCTCGGTGGGGTAGCCGGTGGCGGGCGACGACTCGACGAACATGGGCTCGACGACGCCGGCCATGTCGGCGTCGGCCGCCTCCCAGTCGAACTCCGCGGCGGCCGCGACGCGGTACGGCACGGCCTCCGGAGCGACGTCGTCGTCGGTCGCGGCTGCGGGTTGCCGGCTCGACAGCGCCTCGGCCATGAGCGCCTGCGCGGCCGCGTCGTCCGGACGTGCTCCGAGGACGACCGCCGCGTGCGCCACGGCCTCGGTCGGCCGACCGGCGTCGAGCAGCAGCCTCGCCACGTGCAGGCGCAGGACCGCGTCGTCCGGGCTGGCCTCCACTGCGGCGAGCAGGCTCATGATGAGCGCGTCGTCCACGTCGTCCCCCTTCGAATCCGTGGCGAGGTGTTAGAGGCGCACGACCAACGCCGTGGCGATCGCCGCGAGACCCTCGCCGCGACCCGTGAGCCCCAGCCCGTCCGTGGTCGTGGCGGACACCGACACCGGTGCGCCCACGACCTCGCTCATGGCTGCCTCGGCAGCGTGCCGGCGCGGGCCGACCTTGGGCCGGTTGCCGATGATCTGGACGCTCACGTTGCCGATGGTCCAGCCGTCCTCGGCCAGCAGCCGCACGACCTCGGAGAGCAGTGCCGAGCCCGAGGCCCCGGCCCACTCCTCGCGGTCGGTGCCGAACACCGAGCCGAGGTCGCCGAGGCCGGCGGCCGAGAGGAGAGCGTCGCAGGCGGCGTGCGCGGCGACGTCGCCGTCGGAGTGCCCGGCCACACCGGTCTCACCGGGCCAGACGAGGCAGGCGAGCCAGAGCTCGCGCCCGGCCTCGAAGGGGTGGACGTCGACGCCGATGCCGACGCGCGGCAGGTGCGGCAGGTCAGCTGACGACACCGGCAGCCCTCCGTCGCGCGAGCACGGCCTCGGCCAGCACCAGGTCGATCGGGCGCGTCACCTTGAACGCCTCCTCGTCTCCGGGCACCACGAGCACGGGGACGCCCTGGGCCTCGACGAGGCCGGCGTCGTCGGTCGCAGGCAGGTCGGGGTCGGATGCCGCGTGCGCCGCGGTGAGCACCTGGCGCGTGAAGCCTTGCGGCGTCTGGATCGCGCGCAGGGCAGAGCGGTCGAGCGTGGTGACGACCGTGCCGTCGGCGTCCACCTGCTTGACCGTGTCGGCCACGGGGATCCCGGGGACGACGGCGGGCGCACCGGCGCGCACCGCAGCGGCCACGGCGTCGATCAGCGAGGTGGGCACGAGCGGGCGCGCGGCGTCGTGCACGAGGACGACGTCGACCTCGGTGGGCAAGGACACCAGGGCGCGCGCGACGGAGTCCTGCCGCGTCTCGCCGCCCGACACCACCATCGACGGCGCGACGCCGGGAGCCGAGTCGAGGAGGTTGTGCTCCGCGAGCAGGGCGACGACGTCGGCCACGCCGTCCTCGGGAGCCGCGATCACGACGAGGTCGACCGACCGCGCCGTGGCAAGCGCCCGGACGGCGTGCACGAGCATGGGGACGCCGCCGAGCAGCCGGAGCGCCTTCGGCGCACCCGGCCCGAGCCTCTCCCCACGCCCCGCCGCCGGGACGACCGCTGCGGTCAACGTCACCTGGCGGCGCCGCTGGTCACGGTCGGCTTGGCGAACACGAGGCGGCCGTTGGCCGTCGTGAGCACGCTGGTCACCATCACACGCACATCCTGGCCCACGCGGTCGCGTGCGTGCTCGGTGACGACCATCGTGCCGTCGTCGAGGTAGCCCACGGCCTGGCCCTGCTCCTTGCCCGCCTTGAGCAGGTGGAGGTCGACCTCGTCGCCGACGACCACGAGCGGCCGGAGGGCGAGGGCGAGGCCGTGCAGGTTGAGGACCCGGACGCCCGCGATCGCGGCGGCCTTGGCGAGGTTGGTGTCGAAGGTCAGCAGGGCGCAGTTGCGGTCGATCGACATGCGCACGAGCTTGGCGTCGACGTCGGTGACGGAGATGGCCTCGTCCGGGATCGTCTGGACGTCCACCCCCTGCTCGTGGCGCAGCGCCTCGAGCACGTCGAGGCCGCGACGGCCCTTGGCGCGGCGGTGCTCGTCGGAGGAGTCGGCCATGGCCTGCAGCTCGTCGAGGACGGGCTGCGGGACGAGGAAGCGGCCGTGGAGGAAGCCCGAGCGGACGACGTCGAGCACGCGCCCGTCGATGGCCACGGAGGTGTCCACGAGGCGCGGGAGGGTGACCGAGGCCGGCTTCACGGTCGCGAGGCCCGCGCGGCCGCCGACGGCCTGCATGACGGCGTCCCGGCGCGAACGCCCGACGCGGAAGCCGAAGAAGCTGACGCACGCCACGACGAACACGAAGACGGGCAGGACGATCAGCGGAGGTCCGAGCAGGAACAGCGGCCAGGTGATCACCGCGCCGAAGACCGCCCCGACCATGGCGCCGAACGCACCGGCGATGGCCTGCTCGGGCGAGAGGCCCTCGAGGACCCGCTCGCCGCGGTCGAGCGTGCGCACGGTCAGGCGCGCGACGACGCCGCCCAGGACGTACCCGAGCATCGCGCCGATGATCGCACCGAGCCAGAGCCCGGAGAAGGGCCCGAGGACCTCACCGGAGGGCTGCGCGCCCATCCGGTCGGCGACCTCGTAGCCGACACCGGCGCCGAACACGACGACCATGAGGCGTAGTGCCTCGACCATCACGCTGGGGACTCGCGAGAGCTTGAGGGCCATGCTGCCGTTCCTCCTCACGAGGACCGGGCAGTGGTGCCACCCCGGGGGGCGTCGACGCGGGCGCGCCGATCAGGAGGCGAGAACCTCGTCGAGGATCGCCTCTGCCTTGTCCTCGTTTGTGTTCTCGGCAAGTGCGAGCTCCGACACAAGGATCTGGCGCGCCTTTGCGAGCATTCGCTTCTCGCCGGCGCTGAGGCCACGCTCACGCTCACGGCGCCAGAGATCGCGGACGACCTCGGCCACCTTGATGACGTCGCCGCTGGCCAGCTTCTCGAGGTTGGCCTTGTAGCGGCGCGACCAGTTGGTCGGCTCCTCGGTGTAGGGCTGGCGCAGCACGTCGAAGACGCGGTCCAGGCCCTCCTGGTTGACCACGTCGCGCACGCCGACGAGGTCGACGTTGTCCGAAGGCACCCGAACCGTGAGATCGCCCTGGGCGACGCGCAGGACCAGATAGTCCCGCTCGACCCCCTTGATCACGCGCTTCTCGATGGCCTCAATGAGGGCTGCACCGTGGTGCGGGTAGACAACAGTGTCACCGACCGTGAACGTCATAGGTGGAGATCCCCTTTCCAGGTACCGACGAGTTTACCACGCTCCCAAGACCCGTCGGAGGGCGTTGTCGCAGGTCAGAGGCCTGATCGGGGCTTGACAAACGGCGACGGACGCGCATGGCCCGGCCGCTGCGGCGTGCCGGAACCGCCCGCGGCCGGGGCGCTCGCCCACGGTAGGCGGGGGCTCCGACGGTCGCCGGCGGACCTCGCGGGCACCACCCGGAGGGGTGGGCGACGGGGCCCGGACGGGGGGCCGCCGGGTGCGTCCCGGAGCATGCGGCGTCACTGCTCCGTCGCAGGTCACGGGCGGTGGCGGGGCGCTCATGCCCTAGGCTGGCCGAGCCCGATCCGACCGGTCCCGCTAGGAGCGCTCCCGTGCCTGCCACCCGCCGCACGCGCCACGTCGTCGCCGCCTCGGCGCTCACGCTGGCGCTGGTCTCCACGCTCTCCGGCTGCGCGAGCGGCTTCAACGCGGGCACGTCGCTGCAGAAGGCCTCGGGGAACGGCGCCAACGCCAACCTCGGCGACCTCCAGATCCGCGACATCACGATCGTGAAGGTCGATGGATCCACCGACGCCACCCTCATCGGCACGATCGTGAACCGAGGCGGCGAGGACGACGCCCTGACCGCCGTGACGCTCCTCGACCCGACCGGCAAGGCCACGATCGGCGGCACCGCCGCCGTGGCCGGCGCGCTGCCGCTGAGCACGCTGTCGGCCACGCGCATCGGCTACGCCGCCGATGACCACGTCGACATCAGCGGCCTCACCGCCGCGCCCACGCAGTACGTGACCGTCGAGCTCCAGTTCAAGCGCGCCGGCACCGTCCAGATGGACGTCATGGCCGTCCCGCCGACCGGCATCTACGAGGGCATCACCCCCCTCGCCGCCGGCTGAGCACTCCCACCCGTACGACGAAGGCCCCCGGAGCGATCCGGGGGCCTTCGTCGTACGGAGTGACGCCGCCCTCGGGCGGCACCGGTCAGATCACGGCTCGAACTTGTAGCCCAGGCCGCGGACGGTGACGAGGTGGCGCGGGGCGGCCGGGTCGGCCTCGATCTTGGCGCGCAGGCGCTTGACGTGGACGTCGAGCGTCTTGCCGTCGCCGACGTAGTCCGAGCCCCACACGCGGTCGATCAGCATGCCCCGGGTGAGGACGCGGCCGGCGTTGCGCAGCAGCACCTCGAGCAGCTCGAACTCCTTGAGCGGCAGGGTCACGCCCTCGCCGCCGACCGTGACGACGTGGCGGTCGACGTCCATCCGGACGGGCCCGGCCTCGAGCGTCGGGGGCACGAGCTCCTCGGGCTCGGAGGCGCGTCGGAGCACCGCGCGGATGCGGGCGACGAGCTCGCGCGAGGAGAACGGCTTGGTCACGTAGTCGTCGGCGCCGAGCTCGAGGCCCACGACCTTGTCGACCTCGCCGTCCTTCGCCGTGACCATGATGATCGGCACGCTCGAACGCTGTCGGAGCGCGCGGCACACCTCGGTGCCCGACATGCCCGGGAGCATGAGGTCGAGCAGCACGAGGTCGGCGCCGTTCTGGTCGAACATCGAGACGGCGTCGGTGCCGGTGGAGGCGATCCCGACCTCGAAGCCCTCCTTGCGCAGCATGAAGGACAGGGCGTCGGAGAAGGACTCCTCGTCCTCCACGACGAGAACACGGGTCACTGCGGGGTGTCTCCTTCGGTGGTGCCGGTGACGCCGGCGGTTGCCAGCGGGAGTCGGAGGGTGAACGTCGAGCCCTCGCCCTCGACGGACCAGACGGTGCATTCGCCGCCGTGGTTGACGCAGACGTGCTTGACGATGGCGAGGCCGAGGCCGGTGCCACCGGTGATGCGCGAGCGCGCCGGGTCGACCCGGTAGAAGCGCTCGAAGATGCGGGCCTGCTCGCTCTCGGGGATGCCGATTCCCTGGTCGGTGACGCCGATCTCCACGATCTGACCGTTGAGTCGGGCCGCCACGACCACGCGGGTGCCCGCGGGCGAGTAGGCGATGGCGTTGGTGAGGAGGTTGCGCAGCGCCATGACCAGCTGCGCCTCGTTGCCCATGATCTCGGCGTGCACGTGCGGGCCGACGACGACGTCGATCTCGCGCGCACCCGCCGACATCTTGGTGGCGTCGACGGCTTCCGCCACGAGTCGGTCGACCTCGACGGGCTCGCTGCCCGCGACCTCGGCGCCCTGCAGTCGGGAGAGGTCGACGAGGTCGTTCATGAGGTTGGTGAGCCGGCGCGACTCGATCTGCATGCGAGCCGAGAACCGCTGCACGGCCTCGGGATCGTCGCTCGCGCTCTGGACGGCCTCGGCGAGCAGCGAGAGCGCCCCCACCGGGGTCTTGAGCTCGTGCGACACGTTGGCGACGAAGTCGCGGCGCACGGCGTCGAGGCGCAGTGCCTCGGACAGGTCCTCCACGATGACGAGCGCCGCCGTGGGCGACAGCGTCGCCACGCGCACCCGGGCATGGAGGACGCCCTTGCCGAGCGGGCCGCGGCGCAGCTCGACGTCCTCCTCGCGGATCACGCCGTCCCGGCGGACCGCGGCGACCAGCGCCCGGATCTCCGGGATGTCGAGGCGGCGGCCCTGGACCACTCCGAGCCCGGCGCTCTGAGTGGAGGCACGGAGGACGCCGTCGTCGGAGCCCACGACGAACGCGGCGCCGGGGAGGACGGCGAGGAGGCGGGAGAGTCCCTCGGGGACGTTCGGCGACGGGACGCCGTCGTCGACCGGGGTGTCCTGGACGGGTGCGGGGACGACGTCGACCCGGCGACGGGCGAGCACGCTCGCGACGCCGAAGCCGACGGCGAGGCCGACCACCAGGGCCGCGATGAGGCCGATCGCACCGTCCACGTGCACCACGATAGGGCCGTACGGGAGTGCTAACGAACGGCGAACGGCCTGGGGTAGAAGACTTCCGCAGGAGTTCACCCACGACACCGGATGTTCATCTGCGAGTCGGGCTTCGTTCACGCTCCCGCACCGCCCGGTCCCCCCTCGGGCCTAGGCTGACCGTCACGACGTGAGAGCGGTGCCCCGGTGCACCGCGGATCGCCCTTCGGGGCGCGAGGCGAGGACACCCATGCGCGAGGCGTACCACTCCCAGCTCGATCAGGTCAGCGACGACCTCGTCGAGATGACCCGGCTCGTCGGCTCGGCCATGAACAAGGCCACCCAGGCCCTGCTCGACGCCGACCTCGCGCTCGCCGAGAGCGTCATCGCCGGCGACGAGGCGATCGACGCGATCGCCTCCAAGGTCGAGGCCGACTGCTTCCTGGTCTCGGCCCGCCAGCAGCCCGTGGCCACCGACCTGCGCATCATCGTCGCCTCGCTGCGCATCTCGGCCTCGCTCGAGCGCATGGGCGACCTCGCCGAGCACATCGCCAAGGCCGCGCGCCTGCGCTACCCGAACTCCGCCGTCCCGGCCCAGCTGCGCCCGACCTTCCAGGCCATGGGTGCGGTCGCCCAGAACGTCGTCGCCAAGACCGGCTCGGTCATCGCGACGAAGGACATCACCATGGCCGCCGACATCGCCCGCACGGACGAGGAGATGGACCGCCTCCACAAGGAGCTGTTCACGACCGTCCTCGCACCCACGTGGGACTTCGGCGTCGAGGCAGCCGTCGACGTCACGCTGCTCTCGCGCTTCTACGAGCGCTTCGCCGACCACGCCGTGACGATCGCCAAGCGCGTGGTCTACGTCGCCACCGGCGAGCCGTACGCCACGGTCGACCCCGAGGCCATCGTCGACAACCTCTGAGCACCCTCCGCACCACCCGTTCGGACGACGCCCCCGACCGCCTCACCGGCGCCCGGGGGCGTCGCCGTTCCGGTGACGCTGCGCACGCTCCGTGCGTCGACGTGAGCGTGCGGTGACCCGGACATGACCGATTCCTGACGTCTCGCCGGCTCCGTGGGCGCATCGGGCAGGAATGCGGGAGACTCGGGAGCCGTTCGACCAGGGAGGCCTGTCCCTGGCCCCAGTGACGAGGAGGTGCGTGGCGTGGCCGTCGTGCCCCTCGAGCCCGAACCCCGTCATCTGCGCGCCGCGCCTCCGCTCGCGCGGCCGCCCGGCCCTCGTCCGTCGCCGCGACGCGTCGCGGTGCTCTCGGTGCACACCTCGCCGCTCGACCAGCCGGGCACGGGGGACGCCGGCGGCATGAACGTGTACGTCACCGAGGTCGCCACGCGGCTCGCCCGCCGCGGCGTGGAGGTCGACGTCTTCACCCGCGCCACCTCGCGCGACCTCCCGGCCAGCGTCGAGATGGCCCCCGGCGTGACCGTGCGGCACGTGACCGCCGGCCCGTTCCAGGGCCTGGCCAAGGAGGACCTCCCGGGCCAGCTGTGCGCGGTCGCGAACGGCGTCCTGCGCGTCGAGGCCATGCAGCCCGAGGGCTACTACGACCTCGTGCAGTCGCACTACTGGCTCTCGGGGCAGGTCGGCTACCTCGCCGCCGAGCGGTGGAACGTGCCTCTGGTGCACGCCATGCACACCATGGCGAAGGTCAAGAACCTCACCCTGGCGGAGGGCGACCGCCCCGAGCCCGAGGGCCGCATCATCGGCGAGCAGCAGGTCGTGGACGCCTCCGACCGCATCCTGGCCAACACCGAGTCCGAGGCCTGCCAGCTGATCGATCTGTACGGCGCCTCGCCGTCGCGCGTCGCCGTCGTGCACCCGGGCGTCGACCTCGACGTGTTCACGCCCGTCGGCCGGGATCAGGCCCGGGCCCGCGTGGGGCTCCGCGAGGACGCCATGGTGCTGCTGTTCGTGGGCCGCATCCAGCCGCTCAAGGCGCCGGACGTGCTCGTGCGCGCCGTCGCGGCGATGGTGGCGCGCACGCCGTCGCTTCGGTCGTCGCTGCAGGTCGTCGTGTGCGGCGGCCCGTCGGGCTCCGGCCTCGAGCACCCGCACGCGCTGCAGGAGCTCGCCGTCTCGCTCGGCGTCGACGACCTCGTCAGGTTCGTCCCGCCGGTCGACCGCGTGCGCCTCGCCGACTGGTACCGCGCGGCCGACATCTGCGTGGTGCCGTCGTACTCCGAGTCGTTCGGGCTCGTCGCGGTCGAGGCGCAGGCGTGCGGCACCCCGGTCGTCGCCGCCCGCGTGGGGGGCCTGCCCACCGCGGTGGCCGACGGCGTGAGCGGTGTCCTGGTCGACGGCCACGACCCGGAGGAGTGGGCGGCGCGCCTGTGCGCGACCGTGGCGGACCGCGAGGCACTGACGCGCATGTCGCAGGCCGCGGTGGGTCACGCGGCGCGCTTCGGGTGGGACGCCACGACCGACTCGACCCTCGAGGTCTACCGCGACGCCCTGGCCGCGCGCAGCGCCCGCCTCGTCGTCGCCGGCAGCTGAGCGGCCTCGCCATGAGCGACGAGTCCTCGCCGGCGGAGGTCATCCGCGCGGTGCTCGCCGAGCACGAGCTCGAGGCCGAGGAGACCGCTCCGGGGCGCTTCGTCGTCGTCCTCCCGGGTGAGCGCAAGCAGAAGACCACGTGCTCGCTCGTCGTCGGCGAGCACGCGCTCACCGTGCAGGCCTTCGTGGCACGGCACGTCGACGAGAACGCCGAGGCCGTCTACCGCTGGCTGCTCGAGCGCAACCTCGCGACGTACGGCGTCTCGTTCGCCGTCGACCACCTCGGCGACATCTACCTCACCGGCCGGCTCCCCCTCGGCTCGGTGACGCCGGACGAGGTCGACCGCATCCTCGGCTCGGTGCTGGAGTACGCCGACGGCTCGTTCAACACGATCCTCGAGATGGGCTTCGCGAGCGCCATCAAGCGCGAGCATGCGTGGCGCGTCAGCCGCGGCGAGTCCACCGCCAACCTGGCCGCCTTCACGAACCTGACCGACCACCCCTGACCTTCCGTTTTCGCCCCTTAGGGTCACAAAGCGCCCTTCAGGGGCACTTTCGCGTCCACAACTCCGGTTCTCTGACCAGCCTGACCGTGCGCCCACCGGCTGCGGCAGGATGGTGCTCATGAGCGACGCGCCGTACACCCTGATCCTGCTCCGCCACGGCGAGAGCGAGTGGAACGCCAAGAACCTCTTCACCGGCTGGGTCGACGTCGACCTCAACGAGAAGGGCGAGCGCGAGGCCCTGCGCGGCGGCGAGCTCCTCAAGGAGTCAGGCCTGCTGCCCGACCTCGTCCACACGAGCCTCCTGCGCCGCGCGATCCGCACCAGCCAGATCGCGCTCGACGCCGCCGACCGCCACTGGATCCCGGTCACCCGCAACTGGCGCCTCAACGAGCGCCACTACGGCGCCCTGCAGGGCAAGGACAAGAAGGCCACCCTCGCGGCGTACGGCGAGGAGCAGTTCATGCTGTGGCGCCGGTCGTACGACGTCCCGCCGCCCGCCATCGAGTCCGACGACGAGTTCGCGCAGACGCACGACCCGCGCTACGCGTGGATGCCGCCGGAGATCCTGCCCGCGACCGAGTGCCTGAAGGACGTCGTCCACCGCCTGCTGCCGTACTGGGAGGACGTCATCGTCCCCGACCTGCGCACCGGCAAGGTCGTGCTCGTCGCCGCGCACGGCAACTCGCTGCGTGCGCTGGTGAAGCACCTCGACGGCATCTCGGACGCCGACATCGCCGGCCTCAACATCCCCACCGGCATCCCGCTGGTGTACCGCCTCGACAGCAACCTCAAGCCGACCGTCCCCGGCGGCGAATACCTCGACCCGGAGGCTGCCGCGACCGCTGCCGCCGCAGTGGCCAACCAGGGCAAGGCCTGATCCAGCACGCGTACGACGAGGGCCCGCGACCGCTCCGGCGGAACGCGGGCCCTCGTCGTCGCGTCCGATAGGTGACGACCTCCAGCATTCCCGCCGGAGGACGTCGCCACCGGAGGCCCGTCAGTGCCAAGGTGGGACCACCTACCTCGGGGAGTGGCCATGCGCCGACTGTCGTTCGCTCTCGTGCCGGCGATGGTCGCCGGCCTCCTCGTGATCGGTGCGGGTCCCGCCTCCGCCGACACCACGATCGTGTCGAAGACCGGCCTGCCCGCAGGGTGGACCTTCACGAACTTCCGGTACGACGGCAAACCCGGCGACTCGACGTACCAGCACGTCGAAGGCCCGGCAGGCGTGCCCACCGGGATCGGCAGCCTCCAGCTGAACCACGGGCTGCACACCTTCAAGATGGACCTGCACTTCACGACGGGCGTCGCCACGCCCGCCGCCGACATGACGACGTACGAGATCACCTACCGCTCGACGACGACGTTCAACGTCGACCTCGGCTTCACCGCGCCCGGCATGGACGCGTCGGCAGTGGCGAAGGTGGAGCTTCCCGCGAGCGACACCTGGACCACGGTCGACCTGCTCGCGGAGCCGATCCACGTGCTGGTCGATCCGCACTTCTCGGAGATCCCAGGAAGCCCCTTCACATGGGCGGCCCTGAAGACGGCGTTCCCAGGCGGCTCCATGGGGTCGGGCACCATCGAGGTGTGGACTCAGAAGACCGACACGGTCTGGCTCGACACCGTCCGCTTCGGCTCGGCCGGCGCGGTCACGACGTGGGACTTCGACACCGACCTGATCCCCGTGATCACCTCCAGCACCGCCACGGTGTCGCTCAAGGCCGGCGCGTCGACACCCCTGTCGGGGCGCGTCAAGCGGCCGTCGGGCGACCCGATCGCGTCGCTGCCCGTGGACCTGTGGACCAAGGTCTGGGGCACCGGCACCTGGGTGAAGGCGCAGACGGTGCTGACCGGTGCGGACGGCGCGTTCACCACGACATTCACACCCGTGAAGCAGACCTACGTGCAGTGGCGGGTGAACCAGAGCGGCTACGCCGAGGCGATCTCAGCGACCCGACGCGTGGACGTCACGACCAAGATCTGGGCCACCCCCGCGGATACGACGGTGTCGCGCCCGGATCGCGTGCGCATCTTCGGCAAGGTCGCACCGAACCTCGCCGGCACGACCGTCACGCTGCGCCGGGTCGGCTCGACGACCGCACTGGCGACGGCGACGATCAAGGCAGACTCGACGTACGGGGTCAGCGCGCTCCTGCCGCGCGGCACGTGGACCGTGTACGTGACCACGCAGTCCGGTGGAGGGCTGATCGGCGGCAAGTCCGCGGGCATCAAGGTCGTCGTCAGCTGAGACAACCGTGCACCTGCACTGCGGCCTGCGCGGCGGCAGGATGACGCCATGACCGAGCGCCTCGACCTGGCCGACTCCACCCTGCGCGAGTGGGACGCCGTCGTCCTGGACTCCGACCGCGAGACGGGCATCGTGCTCGACCGCAGCGCCTTCTACCCGGGTGGCGGCGGCCAGCCGCCGGACCACGGCGTGCTGCTGTGGGGAGGCGTCCAGACCCGCATCGTCGGTGCCCTGAAGGGCGACGACGTCCGCCTGGTCGCGCACGACGACGATCCGCTGCCGCCCGTCGGCACGGGGGTGCGCGGCGCGATCGAGGACGGCCGGCGTACGGCGCTGATGCGCACGCACTCGGGCCTGCACCTGCTGTCGGGCGTGGTCTTCCGCGACTTCGGCGCGCTCGTTACCGGCGGCAACATGGAGCCGCTCGAGGCTCGGCTCGACTTCAACCTCGAGAGCGTGCCCGAGGGCTTCCGCGACGCGATCGAGGCGGCGTGCAACCTCGAGGTCGACGCCGACCGCGCGATCTCGGCGTACGAGCTGCCGCGCGAGGAGGCGTTCGCGATCCCCGACATCATCCGGACGGCGACCAACCTGCTGCCGCCGACGATCGAGATCGTGCGGATCGTCGACATCTCGGGCCTCGACGTCCAGGCCGACGGCGGCACGCACGTGGCGTCGACGCGCCAGATCGGTGCGATGCGCGTGGTCAAGATCGAGAACAAGGGCAAGGGATTCCGCCGCATCCGCATCGCCCTCGAGCCCTGACCCGAACCGCACAGATCTTCCCTTAGGGAAGGAAGGCGCAGTTCAACTTCACGATTCCTCCCTAAGGGAAGAATCGTGAAGCGGTCAGAGGCGCAGGACGTGGTCGATCAGCTCGGTGCCGTACCACTCGGTGGTCGGGCCCAGCCGGGTCATGCCGAGGCGGTCGCAGACGGCGAGGGACCGCGCGTTGTCGGCGTACACCACGGCGTGCACCTCGGTGAGGCCGTGAGTGCGCGCCTGGTCGAGCAGTGCGCGCGCAGCCTCCGTCGCGATGCCGAAGCCCCACGCGGCGGGGTGGAGATGCCAGCCCACCTCGAGCGCGTCGGAGCCCACGCCATCAGAGCGGGTGAGCGGAAGCAGCAGCACCGTCCCGCACGGCTGCGGCGAGATCCCCTGCACGCCAGGGGTTTCCACCGCCCAGAGACCGTCGAGCGGGGCGGTCGGAGGCGTGCTCCACCGCTGGATGCGGGCTCGCGCTGCATCGAGGTCGACGCACGGGGCGGGCGTCGCCCCGAGCCATCGGTAGACCTCCTCGCGCGAGTAGATGTCGAGGACGGCCTCGGCGTCGTCCTCGGTCCAGGACCGCAGCAGCAGGCGGTCGGTCGTGAGCGTGGGCGACGGCATGCGTCGATCTTGCGCCGTGCGCCGACCCAGCGTCAGGCGTTCGCGAGCACCGGCTCGCGTCAGCCCTTGGGGGCGTCGCCGGCGAGGTCGGCCACGGCCGTGCGGAACTCGGCGTCGACGTCGGCGCCGAACAGCACGAAGCGGATCACGTCGAACGCGTCCGGGTGCTCGCGCGCATAGGCGCGCGCCGCGCGTACGGCGACAGGTGCCGCCTCGGCAGCGGGATAGCCGAAGATGCCGCACGAGATCGCGGGAAAGGCGATGGTGCGCGCGCCGAGGTGGTGCGCGACCTCGAGCGAACGCCGGTGGCAGGAGGTCAGCTGCGTCTCCTCGTGGCCGTGCGGCTCTCGGTAGCGCGGCCCGACGGTGTGCACGACCCAGCGTGCAGGCAGTCGGCCGGCGGTCGTCACCACGGCTTCGCCGACGGGGAGGCCGTCCGGCCACGTCGTGCGCCGCACCTCCTCGCACGCGCGGAGGATGGCATCGCCACCACGCGCGTGGATCGCACCGTCGACTCCCCCGCCGCCGAGCAAGGTGCTGTTGGCCGCGTTCACGATCACGTCGACGTGCTGCTCGGTGAGGTCACCGCGTTCGGTCTCGATGAGCGTCATCGCCGTACCTCCTGCTCCCCGCCATCCTCGCGCGGGTGCGGCACAGATGGGTGGTCGATGCCGACGTCGGCCGGAGTTGTGGACGCGAGGAGTCCCTTGAAGGGCGCTTCGTGACCCTAAGGGGCGGAATCGGCCGGGGCGACGTGCGACCAGGGGATGGTCAGCTCGCCGAGGCGCCAGCGCGACGGGCCGTCGAGCAGGGGCACGCCGGCCTCGCGCAGGGAGCGCACCGCGGTGATCCACCGCTGCCGCACGCCGAAGGATCCCTGGGGCGCTGCCGCGGCCCAGGCCCGGTCGAGCTGCTGCAGGAACGCGTGCACCGGCTCGCCCGGCACGTTGCGGTGGATGAGCGCCTTGGGCAGCCGCTCGGCGAGGTCGGACGGCCGCTCGAGCCCGGCGAGGCGGGTCGAGAGGGTCAGCGACTCGGGCACCGCGGCACCGGCGCGCAGCAGCACCCACCACGCGTGCCGGCCGAGCTCGTCGCAGGTGCCCTCGACGAGGGCGCCGTCCGGTGCGAGCCGAGCGGCCATCGTGCGCCAGGCGGCCGCGACCTCGCCCTCGTCGTACTGCCGCAGCACGTTGAACGCACGCAGCACGACGGGCGACCGTCCGTCGAGCGGCACCTCGAACCCGCCCCGCCGGAACGACAGCGTGCCGTCGGCGTACGGCGCGGCCGCGGCCACGCGGGCAGGGTCGATCTCGATGCCGACCACCTCGACGTCGGGCCGCACGGCACGCAGACGATCGCGGAGGTCGAGCGGCGTCCACGCAGCAGCGCCGTAGCCGAGGTCGACGACGACGGGGTCGGCGGATGCGCGCAACGGTGCGGCCAGCGCATGCGCGATCCAACGGTCGACGCGGCGCAGCCGGTTGGGGTGGGTGGTGCCGCGCGTGATCGTGCCCAGCGGGCGCGGCGGCGTCACGCGGTCAGTAGCGCGGGCCGCGCGTGACCTGCGCCAGCTTGGTGCGGGCGTCGACGAGGTAGACGATCGCGGCGACGATGCCGACGAGACCGAGGAAGCCGAGCGCACCGGCAGTCGGGAAGCCGATGAGCGCGAGCGCCCCGCCGCCGATCACCGGGAAGAGCAGCTGGGCAGCGAGACCGCCGCCGGTGATGCCGAGCCACTGCCCCTTGGTGAGGCGGCCGATGGCGGCGTACGCCTGCCTCGAGTAGCGCAGTGCATCGACGAACGCCCAGACGCCGAGGCCGGCGAGGGCGAGGCTGATGGCGGTGTAGATGAATCCGGCGGCCGCGAACATCGGGCCAGCATAGGCAGCGCGGCGGCCACGTTCGACCCGGCCGGAATATTAGTTGACGCTTCAACCTTAACTGAGGCAGACTGACAGCAGACCACCACCGAAGGAGCCCCCATGGCACGCGCAGCAGCGGCGTTCGACGCCTTCGAGCCGGCGGCTCTGGCCACGAGCGCCGAGCAGGCCGTCTGGCAGCCCGGCGACGCCGCCCTGCCCTCCATCTACCTCAGCCACGGCGCACCGCCGCTGTTCGACGACGCGGGCTGGATGGACGAGCTCTTCGCGTGGTCGACGTCGATGCCCAAGCCCACGGGCATCGTGATCGTGAGCGCCCACTGGGAGACCGCGCCGATCACCATCACCACGCCCGACCCGAAGACCCGCCTCGTCTACGACTTCGGCGGCTTCGACCCGCGCTACTACACGATGGAGTACGCGACGCCGGACTCCTCCGGTCTCGGCAGCGATGTTGCCAAGCGCCTCTCGGACATCGGCGAGGTGGTCAACCGGCCGCGCGGCCTCGACCACGGCGCCTGGGTGCCGCTGAAGGTGATGTACCCGCTCGCCGACGTACCGGTCGTGCAGCTGAGCCTGCCCACCGACCGGGCCGACATCCTGCTGCAGATGGGCGCCCGCCTGCGCGACCTGCGCGAGCAGGGCGTGCTCGTGATCGGCTCGGGCTTCATGACCCACGGCCTGCCGTTCATCACGCAGGCGATGGTCGAGGGCAAGGTGCCCGGCTGGTCGCGCGACTTCGACGCCTGGGCCTGGGACGCCATCTCCGCCGGCGATCTCGACGCGCTCGCGGGCTTCCGCCAGTCGGCGCCGGGGCTGCCCTACGCGCACCCCACGGTCGAGCACTTCACGCCGCTGTTCGTCACCCTCGGTGCTGCGACCGACCTCGCCTCGGCCCGCACCGTCATCGGCGGCTCCATGATGGGCCTGTCCCGGCGCAGCCTCGAGCTCGTCTGAGGTCAGCCCCTCCCGGGACCGCGTCTGTGGACAGCGGGCTCGGTGAAGGCCGGATGTGTTGCGTTCTTAGCAACGAAGGCCCCCTTCATCGCAACACCGCGCGACCAGCGAGCCACGGTGATGCGACCGATCAGAGTTCGACCTGCCGTGCCCGCGCCGGGGCGAAGCCCGCGAACCGACGAGGAGGCCAACAGGCCCGCACCCCACCGACGCCGCCTCAGCACGTTCGACCCGCCGTGCCCGCGCCGGGGCGAAGCCTGCGCGCCGACGACGGGGCCGGAGGAACGACGGCCCCCGAGGAGGCGCGCCCCAGAGCCCGGCCGCGACCCCCCGACGCAGGAGGGGGCGAGCGGACGGGCTGCGGCGCGGGTGCCCGACGCGAGGAGCGAGGAACGAGCGACGAGCGTGGAGGGCCAGAAGAACATGACACGAGCCCCCCGCAGGATCACTGCGAGGGGCTCGTGCAGCTCGTGCGTGCTGCCGGTGAGGCAGCGGGTGGGTCAGAGACCGGCGACCTTGCGGACGCGGGCCACGACCTCGTCGGCGCGCAGCTTCAGCTCGTCGGCGACGGGCTTCACGGCGTCGGTGCCCTGCTTGACGGCGTCGGTCGCGAAGGCGGCGCGGGCGTCGGCACGGGCGCGGAGGTCGACGACCACGCGCTGGCCGGCGTTCACGGCCTCCTCGGCGGAGTTCTGCACCGTGGCGACGTAGGGCTTCACGGCCTCCTCGGCGACCTTGGCAGCCTTGGCAGCCTTCACCGTGAGGACCGAGACGTACGGGCCGACGGCGTCCTCGACCTTGGTCGAGACCTCGGTGGCGTACGGCGCGACAGCCTTCTCGGCGGCCTTGTAGCCCTCGGTGACCTTCTCGGTCACGTCGGCGACGTAGGGCTCGACGGTCTTGGCCGCGACGGCGATCTGGCCCTCGACGCGGCTCTTGACCTCGACGACCTCGGGGCGCTCGAGGAGCGAGCGGACCTTGGCGACCTGGGCCTCGAAGATCTTCGCGGCCTCGTCCATCGGGGTGTGGTGCTCGGGCTTCGGGGCGACCTTCTCGGTCACGGCCTCGGCGGTGACGGCGACCTTCTTCTTGGCGGCCGTGGTCGTCGTGGCCGCGGTCTTCTTGGCGGCGGTCGTCTTCGTGGCAGCGGTCTTCTTGGCGGCCGTGGTCTTCTTCGCCGCAGTCTTCTTCGCGGCCGTGGTCTTCTTCGCCGCGGTCTTCTTGGCGGCGGCGGTGGTCTCGGCGACGGCCTCGACGACCTCGTCGACCTTGGGGGTGATGTTCTCAGTCATGTCGCTACTTCCTTCGGCTGGTCGTGACGTCGGCAGTGCCCGTTGTGGGGGCGCCGGCGTCGTCGGGGCTCGTGGTGGTGGCCTCTCGGATCACGGCGTTCTCCTTCTGGAAGGCGGCGTAGATCTCGAGCAGAACCTGGCGCTGACGCTCGGAGAGCGTCTCGTCCGCGTTGATCGCCTCGGTGACGGCGGCGTCGCCGTCGCGGGCCTCGAGCAGCCCCGCCCTGACGTACAACGTCTCGGCGGAGATGCGCAGGGCCCCTGCGATCTGACCGAGGATCTCGGCACTGGGCTTCTTCAGCCCTCGCTCCACCTGGGAGAGGTAGGGGTTGGAGACCCCGGCGCTCTTCGCCAGCTGTCGCAGCGAGACCTCGGCAGACGTGCGCTGCTCGCGGATGTACTCCCCGAGGCTGCGGACGTCGATGGTGGCCATGGCTCAACCATGCACCCTGAGTGCTTGCTATAGCAAGCGGGGAGCAAGCAGTTGAGGGGTGCGCTGCCTCACAGCACAGCCCGTGAGTGCTTGCTGCACGCTCCGTTACTGGCCAGTAACCCAGGATGCACCGGTCGGATGGCGGCGCTCAGGCGAGAGCACGGACGTGCCACCGGCGGCGCAGCGCCAGGCTCACGTACACCAGCGCGACGAGCGCCGGCACCTCGACGAGCGGGCCGATCACACCGGCGAGCGCCTGCCCGGAGGTGACGCCCCAGACTCCGATGCACACCGCGATCGCGAGCTCGAAGTTGTTGCCGGCCGCGGTGAACGCGAGGGTCGCAGTGGTCGGGTACGCCATCCCCGAGCGGGATCCGACGAGGAACGAGACGCCCCACATGATCGCGAAGTACACGAGCAGCGGGACGGCGATGCTCACGACGGCCAGCGGGTCGGACGTGATCGCGTCGCCCTGCAGCGCGAACATCACCACGATCGTAAACAGCAGGCCGTACAGCGCCCAGGGGCCGATGCGGGGCAGGAACGTCTCCTCGTACCACAGGCGACCGCGGCGGGCGATGCCCACGCGACGGGTGAGGTAGCCGAGCACCAGCGGTAGGCCGAGGAAGATCAGCACCGCCTTGGTGATGTCCCAGGTGGAGAACTGCACGTCCTGGGTGTCGAGGCCGAGCCAGCCCGGGAGGATCTTCAGGTAGAAGGTGCCGAGGAGCGCGTAGGCGAGGATCTGGAAGACCGAGTTGATCGCGACCAGCAGCGCGGCAGCCTCGCGGTCGCCGCAGGCGAGGTCGTTCCAGATCAGCACCATCGCGATGCAGCGAGCCAGGCCGATCACGATGAGTCCGGTGCGGAACTCCGGCTGGTCGGCGAGGAAGATCCAGGCCAGCGCGAACATCAGCGCCGGGCCGACCACCCAGTTCAGCAGCAGCGACAGCCACAGGAGCCTGCGGTCGCCGGTCACGTGGCCCATGTCCTCGTAGCGGACCTTTGCCAGCACCGGGTACATCATCAGCAGCAGGCCGAGCGCGATCGGCAGCGACGTCTGCCCGACCTTCACGGCGTCCAGCGCGCCCTGCACCCCGGGCAGCAGCCGACCGAGGGCGAGGCCACCGGCCATCGCCATCAGGATCCACACGGGCAGGAACCGGTCGAGGCGGGAGAGTCGGCCGATCACCGCGGTCTCGTCGTCGGGCCGTCGGTCGCTCATGGCACCTCCACGGCGCCACGAGGGCGTCACACCCAGTCTCGTCCGCACCGCACGGCGAGTCGCGCGGTCAGTGCGTGACGCTCAACGCGTCTCCTGCTGGACGTCGATGGCGACGGCGGCCGCGGTCGAGTGGCGCGGCCAGATCACGAGCACCACGGCGGTGGCCAGAACCGCTCCGAGCACCTGCGCGACGACGAAGCCAGGGACGCTGGCGGGTGCGATGCCGGCGAACGTGTCCGACAGCGTGCGGCCGATCGTGACCGCCGGGTTGGCGAACGACGTGGACGCCGTGAACCAGTAGGCGCCGACGATGTACGACGCCACGGCGGCCGGGATCCACGACGACCGCCCGGCGCGCACGAGCCCGAGGATCACGAGGAGCAGGCCGAACGTGGCGACGACCTCGGACAGCCAAAGCGCCGAACCCGTGCGCTCGTGCGTCGAGACGGACACCGCCGCGAGACCGAACATGAGGTTGGCGAGGATCGCGCCGAGGCAGGCGCCGACGACCTGCACCGCGACGTACGGCACGGCGTCCCGCTTGGGCAGGCCGCCGAGCCAGGCGTCGACGCCCGTGACGACCGGGTTGAAGTGCGCACCCGAGACCGGGCCGAGGGTGGCGATCAGCACGAAGAGGACCGCGCCGGTCGCGATCGCGTTCTCGAGCAGCTGCAGGCCGATGTTGCCCGGCGACAGGGCCGCGGCCGCGATGCCGGAACCGACGACGGTCGCGACGAGCAGCAGCGTGCCGAGCCCCTCGGCGAGAAGACGCCGGGGCAGCGGCAGCGGCGTCACGAGGCCGAGGAGGTGGCCGCCGCGTCGATCTCCGCGATGAGCCCCTCGATTCGGCCACGGATCTCGTCGCGGATGGGGCGCACGGACGCGACGCCCTGGCCGGCCGGGTCCTCGAGCACCCAGTCGAGGTAGGTCTTGCCGGGGAAGAACGGGCACGCGTCGCCGCAGCCCATGGTGATCACGTAGTCGGACGCCTGGACGGCCTCGGTGGTGAGCACCTTCGGCGTCTCGGCGGAGATGTCGATGCCCTCCTCGAGCAGCGCCTCGACGACCGCCGGGTTGACCGAGTCGGCGGGGGCGGAGCCGGCGGAGCGCACCTCGACGCGGTCGCCCGCGAGGTGGGTCAGGTAGGCGGCCGCCATCTGCGAACGGCCTGCGTTGTGCACGCAGACGAACAGGACGGAAGGCTTGTGGGACACGGTGTCTCCGAATGGTCGACGGAACAGCGGGGCGGTGCGGATCGTGAGTGCTGGCGGAACGGTCAGCGCACAGGTCGAGCGTGCGGGACTTCTGCTGGGATGAGCCTTCGAGCAGCCCGCCGACGCGACGATCGATCTCGTCACGGATCATGCGGACCGCCTCGATGGGCTTGCCGTGCGGGTCGGGGAGGTCCCAGTCGAGGTAGCGCTTGCCGGGATACACGGGGCAGGTGTCACCGCAGCCCATGGTCACGATGACTTCCGAGGCGCGCACGACGTCGTCGGTGAGCGGCTTCGGGAAGGCCTGGGTCAGCGTGATGCCGATCTCGGCCATCGCTGCGGTCACCACCGGGTGGATTCCATCACCGGGGTCGGATCCGGCGGAGCGGACGTGCACGCGACCCGCAGACCGGTGCTGCAGGAGGGCGGCGGCCATCTGAGACCGGCCGGCGTTCCTGACACAGATGAACAGGACCTCGGGAACACCTGCCGGGCGGATCCCGAGAGACGCTGCGCGCGCGGAGAGCCGCTCACGCGCGAACTTCCGCGTCAGCACCACGAGGAAGTCCGTGACGCGCGAGCGACCTTCCAGCAACGCGTAGCTCTCGGTCACGACCGCGGCGACCTCGTCGCGCGTGAACGCTCCGTCGTAGAGGTACGACAGGTCGTCGACGAGCTTGTCGAGGGCGTCAGAGGGCGCGCCCGCGGGGCGTTCTCGTGTCACCAGTTCCTCCTTCAGCGCCGGCCGAGGACGCGCTGCAGCTCGTCGAGCCGCGAGGGGACGACGGAGTACCAGACCCACGTGCCGCGCTTCTCGCCCGAGATGAGCCCGGCCTCGCGCAGCACCTTGAGGTGGTGGCTCACGGTGGGCTGGCTCTTGCCGACGGGCTCGACGAGGTCGCAGGCGCACGCCTCGCCGGTGTCCGCGGTGGCGATGAGGTTGAGCAGCTGCAGGCGCACGGGGTCGGCGAGCGCCTTGAACGCCTCAGCGAGAGTGGCGGCGCCGTCGGCGTCGATGGTCTCTCGCCGGATCGGGCTGCAGCAGTCGGCGAGGTCGAGCACCGGCAGCTCCAGCCCCGGGCTCGCCGGGATCACAGAATTCTTCGACACACGTGAATATTGACATGAGTCGATGCTTCGGTGCAACATCGACACAGGTAGATATTGATGTTCGTCGATGTATCCGGAGGAACCATGGAGACCGCCACCCCCACCCGCGTCCAGCTCGCGCTCAACGTCGACGACGTCGAGGCGGCAACGGCGTTCTACTCGAAGCTCTTCGGCGTCGAGCCCGCCAAGACCCGGCCCGGCTACGCCAACTTCGCCATCGCCAGCCCGCCGCTGAAGCTCGTCCTCCTCGAGAACAAGGGCCAGGGCGGCACCCTCAACCACCTCGGTGTCGAGGTGGCGTCCGTCGACCTGGTCGACGCCGAGCAGACGCGCCTCGCCGACGTCGGCCTCGCCTCGGTCGACGAGCGCGGCACGACCTGCTGCTACGCCAAGCAGGACAAGTTCTGGGTCGAGGGCTCCCCGGACGGCGAGCGCTGGGAGATCTACACGGTGCTCTCCGACAGCCCGAGCTTCTTCGCCGAGGACGTGAGCACGGCGGCCGAGGCCGGCTGCTGCGCTCCCGCCTCCGCTGAGACCGAGCCCGTCACCGCGGGCGCTCCGGCCTGCTGCTGAGAGCGCCGCACCTGAATCCACGCACCACCGAAGGAGCTGTCATGAACCCGTACGACCTCACCTCGGCCGCGGCACGCGCCCACGTCCACGAGCTGCGCGATGCCGCATGCGCCTCGCAGCTGGCGGCTCGGGCAGCGTGCGCACGGTCCACGAATGCCTCGTCCACCGCGGCCCGCCTGCGCGCCGCCCTGCACCTGGGGCGCGCTGCGACGGACTGCGGCTGAGCCGACGACCGACAGCTGGGCCCGGGAACCACACGGTTCCCGGGCCCGGCTGCGTGTCAGCCGAAGACGCCGGGCGTCACGCGGACCGCGCCGACAGGCTCGCCGCCACCGAGCAGCGTGAGCTCGTCGAGCTCCGCCAGCACCGGGGCGTCCACGCCGAGCGCACGGAGCGCGGCGGCGAGCAGCAGCGGCCGTGCGCGCGTCGATCCGTCGTCGACCTTGAGAGCCACGGCGCGGCCGTCGGCGAGGGCCGCGGCGTACACGCCCTCGGCGCCGTCCTTCACCAGCAGCCCCGGCACCCCGGCCATGAACGCAGTGGCGTCGTGGCCGTGCCCGCCGACGTACGCCGGGTGCGCGCGCATCGCGTCGGCCACGAGCCGCTCGGGCGAGCCGGCCTCCGCGGTGACGCAGCGGGCGAACGATCGGGCGAGCGCCGTCAGGGACATCGAGACGACCGGGGCGCCGCAGCCGTCGACCCCGACTGCGGCCGCGCCCTCGCCTGAGATCCTCGCGATCGTCGCGGTGAGGTGCTGCTGAAGCGGGTGATCGACGGAGCGGTAGTCGTCGAGAGGCCAGCCCTGCGCGACGCAGGTGGCGAGCATCGCCGCGTGCTTGCCCGAGCAGTTCATGAGGATCGGAGCGGCGTGCCCGCCGGTGCGCACCAGCCCCTCGCGCGCCTGCTCCCCCAGCGGCCAGTCAGCAGGGGTGCGGAGGTCGCTCTCGGAAAGGCCTGCGGCAGCGAGGATCTCGCGGACGGCCACGAGATGGTGGGGCTCGCCCCAGTGCGAGGCGGCCGAGATCGCCAGATGGGCGTCGCGCCCGGGGTAGCCGAGCTCGACCATCCCCGCGGCCTGCATCGGCTTGCTGGACGAGCGCGGGAAGACCGGCGACGTGATGTCGCCGAGAGCGTGCAGCACCGAGCCGTCGGAGTCGAGGACGACGAGGGAGCCGCGGTGCACCCCCTCGACGAAGCCGCTGCGCACGACCTCCGCGAGGACGACGGAGGAGCGGTCAGGCACCGGGCGGGGCGGTGAGCAGGTCGTCGACGCTGGCCAGGCCCTCGCGGTAGCGGCGTCCGATCTCGGCCTGGAAGAAGTCCACGACGTGCTGGACCTCGCGACGGACCTCCGACACCTCGTGCTCGGTCTCGAGCAGGGCCTGGATGCCGGCGACGAGCTCGTCGTCGGAGAGGTGCGAGACGTCCGACAGCTCGGTGTCGGCGACGATGGCCTCCTCCTTGCGCCGGTGCTCGTCGAGCCGGCTGGGCTCGGTGTGCATGTGACGGCCGCTGCCGTGGGTGCTGCGCTGGCCGGGCCCGGCGAGGATCTGGGGAAGGGCGTCGATGATCGAGCCCTCCATGGTGCCGTCACGGCGCGCCTGCTCGGCACGCAGCAGGTCGATGCGCGCGATGAGCTTGGACCGGTTGTGGGAGAGGTCGGTCTCCTCCTGGTCCGCATCGGCCCGGCGCTCGCGCACCTCGGCCATGGTGAGCTCCTCGACGCCCTGGACGAACGCGGGGTCGAGCACGCGGTCGACGCGACGGCGTCCACCCGGCATCGGCTTGGTCATGCGGCCACCCCAGTCCTTCGGTCCTTGATGGTGAGCATTGCACGCGCCCCGTCACAGGTCATCGGCACGCGGAGGGCCAACCTTGAGAGCTCAGCGGCTCTTTCTACAAGTTCGGCGTTGTCGCGCACCGGGCGCCCCGGCGCGAACGTGAGCGTGTCCTCCATGCCGACCCGCAGGTGCCCACCCGCCGAGAGCGCGGCGAGCGCCACCGGCATGGTCGAGCGTCCCACGCCCGTGGCCGAGAACGTCGCACCCTCGGGCAGCATGCGCGCCATCGTGACGACCGAGTCCGCCGTCCCCGGGGCGCCCCCGGGCACACCGAGCACGAGGTCGCAGTGGACCTTCCCGCCGTACGGAAGGCCCTCCTTGTCCAGGAGGCGGTTCAGCGCCACGACATGGCCGAGGTCGAACAGCTCGAACTCGGGCACGATCTCGAGCGCCTGGGTCTTGCGGTAGAGCTCGACCATGAAGTCCCAGGGGTTCATGAAGACGTCGGGGCCGAAGTTGACCGTGCCGCAGGTGAGCGAGCAGGAGTCCGGGTCGGCGTCCAGGACGCGCAGGCGGTTCTCGTAGGGGTCGGTCACGGCCCCGCCCGTGCTCAGCTGGACGACGAGATCGGTGCTCTCGCGCAGGGCGGCGACGGTGTCGGTGAGCCGCCCGAGGTCGAGCGTGGGCCGCGCGTCGGCGTCGCGGATGTGCACGTGGATCAGCCCGGCGCCGGCCGCTTCGCAGGCCTTCGCGGTGGCCACGAGCTCGTCGAGCGTCACCGGCAGTGCGGGGGCATCCGATTTGTCCGTTTCGGCCCCGGTCGGGGCCACGGTGATGAGCGTCTCAGCGGGCACGACGCACATCGTGGCACGTCCGGCACCGCCCGCGACGACGAGTCGGCCCCGAGCGCTCAATCCCACGGGGTTGTCGGCCGAAGAGCACTACAGCGCCCGGACTGGGCGCGCGGGCGAACGACGGAGGAGGTCAGGCGTGCCTGACGGCGGCTTCACGGCCCGCGTGGACAGCCTCCTGCTCGAGCTGGCCTCGCAGGAGGCCACCGGCTGCCTCATCGTCACCGAGCCCCAGGGCGAGCAGTCGACGGTGTGGTTCCGGGACGGCTACGTCTACGCGGTCTCGGTGCCCGGTCGCCGGCCCCTGCTCGGCGTCCGCCTCATGTCCTCCGGCGTCCTCACCCCCGAGGCCCTCGCCGAGGCCCTCGAGGTGCAGCGCACCGAGCTGCAGGGCTGGCGCCTCGGCGAGCTCCTCGTCCACCTCGGGTTCGTCGACCGCGCCGTGGTCGAGTCCTTCGTGTGCGAGCAGGTCCGCGACCAGGTCGCCGACCTCCTGCACTGGCAGGTCGCCGAGAAGAAGTTCCGCAACGGCAAGCGCACCCGCCAGGATGTCGCCCCGCCGATGGAGGTCACCGAGCTGCTCGGTGCCGCCCGTCGCCGCGACGAGCAGTGGGCCTCGATCGTCCCATTCATCGGCGGAGCCGACGCCGTCCCCGTGCTCTCCACCGCTGCCCCGGCCGCGCCGGACGTCGTCCTCGGCCCCTACGACTGGGCCCTGCTGTGCAAGGTGGACGGCAACCGCACCATCGCCGACCTCGCGGACGACTGCGGCTTCACCATCTTCGAGGCGGGCATGGTCGTCGTCGGCCTGCTCGAGGCGGCACTGGTCCAGATCGACGGCGGCGAGGCCGAGGAGCCGAGCACGCCGTGGTGGAACGAGGACAACCCCTCGGACGCGGACGTCGCCGCCTCGGTCGCCAAGGTCACCGCGGCCCTCACCGACATGGGGATGCCGGCCGCGCCCTCACCGTTCACCGCCGCTCCCCTGCGCGGCTCCCGCACGACCCACCAGCCCGAGCGCACGTCGCCCTTCTCCAGCGCGCCGGCGCCGCAGCTGGCCGAGGTCGTGTCCCTCGACGCCGAGCGCGAGGCCCGGGACGAGGTCGATCGGATCGAGGCCGAGCGCGCGGAGGCCGACCGCGTCGAGGCTGAGCGCATCGCCGCCGAGGACGAGTCCGCACGCCTCGAAGCCGAGCGCCTCGAAGCCGAGCGCCTCGAAGCCGAGCGCCTCGAAGCAGAGCGTCTCGAGGCCGAGCGCATCGCCGCCGAGGAAGAAGCCGCACGCATCGAGGCCGAGCGCCTCGAAGCCGAGCGCCTCGAAGCCGAGCGCCTCGAAGCAGAGCGCCTCGAAGCAGAGCGTCTCGAAGCAGAGCGTCTCGAGGCCGAGCGCATCGCCGCCGAGGAAGAAGCCGCACGCATCGAGGCCGAGCGCCTCGAAGCCGAGCGCCTCGAAGCCGAGCGCCTCGAAGCAGAGCGTCTCGAAGCAGAGCGTCTCGAGGCCGAGCGCATCGCCGCCGAGGAAGAAGCCGCACGCATCGAGGCCGAGCGCCTCGAAGCCGAGCGCCTCGAAGCCGAGCGCCTCGAAGCAG
Organism: uncultured Actinomycetes bacterium; assembly: GCA_963843975.1. GTDB lineage: Bacteria > Actinomycetota > Actinomycetes > S36-B12 > CAIYMF01 > Longivirga. The sequence goes on from CAWJMG010000003.1 coordinate 2,383,114, forward strand.
AGCGTCTCGAAGCAGAGCGTCTCGAGGCAGAGCGCCTCGAGGCAGAGCGCATCGCCGCCGAGGAAGAAGCCGCACGCATCGAAGCCGAGCGCCTCGAGGCTGAGCGTCTCGAGGCTGAGCGTCTCGAAGCCGAGCGTCTCGAGGCAGAGCGCCTCGAGGCAGAGCGCATCGCCGCCGAGGAAGAAGCCGCACGCATCGAGGCCGAGCGCCTGGAAGCCGAGCGCCTGGAAGCCGAGCGTCTCGAAGCAGAGCGCCTCGAAGCAGAGCGCCTCGAAGCAGAGCGCCTCGAAGCAGAGCGCCTCGAAGCAGAGCGCCTCGAAGCAGAGCGCCTCGAAGCAGAGCGCCTCGAAGCAGAGCGCCTCGAAGCAGAGCGCCTCGAAGCAGAGCGCCTCGAAGCAGAGCGCCTCGAAGCAGAGCGCCTCGAAGCAGAGCGCCTCGAAGCAGAGCGCCTCGAAGCAGAGCGCCTCGAAGCAGAGCGCCTCGAAGCAGAGCGCCTCGAAGCAGAGCGCCTCGAAGCAGAGCGCCTCGAAGCAGAGCGCCTCGAAGCAGAGCGCCTCGAAGCAGAGCGCCTCGAAGCAGAGCGCCTCGAAGCAGAGCGCCTCGAAGCAGAGCGCCTCGAAGCAGAGCGCCTCGAAGCAGAGCGCCTCGAAGCAGAGCGCCTCGAAGCAGAGCGTCTCGAAGCAGAGCGTCTCGAAGCAGAGCGCCTGGAGGCCGAGCGTCTCGAGGCCGAGCGCATCGCCGCCGAGGACGAGGCCGCACGCATCGAGGCCGAGCGCCTGGAAGCTGAGCGTCTCGAAGCAGAGCGCATCGCCGCCGAGGAAGAAGCCGCACGCATCGAGGCCCAGCGCCTCGAAGCCGAGCGCCTCGAAGCAGAGCGCGTCGAAGCAGAGCGCCTGGAGGCCGACCGTCTCGAGGCCGAGCGCATCGCCGCCGAGGAAGAAGCCGCACGCATCGAGGCCGAGCGCGTCGAAGCAGAGCGCCTCGAAGCAGAGCGTCTCGCTGCGGCGGAGGCTGCCGAGCAGCTCGCCCGCGAGGAGATGGCGCGCTGGGCGGCCGAGGAGGCCGAGCGCGCGGCGATGATCGAGGCGCAGGCGACGTACGAGCGCGAGCAGGCCGAGATCCTCGGCCGCGGCTTCGCCGAGCCCGTCCCGACGCTCGAGGACAGCCCGTGGGGGACGCCGGCCACCCTGGATGCGCCCGCCGCGTTCCACCCCGACGAGGAGCTCGCCCCCGCAGCGTCGGTGTCCTTCGCCGACGTGTACGGCGGGTCCGACTTCACCGAGGTCGACGCTCCGGCGGCGTACCTCGACCTCGACGCGCCGGTCGAGCCCGAGCAGCTCGTGCCCGAGATCGCCGAGATGCCCGAGCCGGTCACCGTGCCCGCCGCACCTCGCTCGACGCCCGACTACAGCGGCGGCTTCGTCGTCTCGCCCGAGATCGCCCAGCCCGGTGCCTCCGAGGGCGCCGACATGGCCGCGCTGCTGCGCGAGCTGTCCAGCCTCAACAGCGGCGCCGGCGACTCCGAAGGCGTCACCGCCCGTCCGGGTGTCGCGGGCATGTCGCCGGTCGGCTCCGGCGGCCAGCAGGGCCAGACGGTCACGCGCCCGGTCCAGGCCGCGGACAGCAAGACCAAGAAGAAGAAGGGCTTCTTCGGGCGCTGAGGACCGCGACGCCTGACCGCTTCGACGTCCCTGGCACGATCAGCGCGTGAGAGCGATCGTGCAGCGCGCCGCCGGCGCATCGGTGACCGTCGACGGCGTCACCATCTCCTCGTTCGAAGGCCCGGGGCTGCTCGTGCTCGTCGGGGTCACGCACGACGACAACCCGTCCCGCGCCGCCCGACTGGCGGCCAAGGTGCACGAGCTGCGCATCTTCGACCCCGAGCACGCATCTGGTGACGTGCCCGACGGCCGCCGTGAGCTGTCGGCGTCCGAGCTCGGGCTCCCGGTGATCGTCGTCAGCCAGTTCACGCTCTACGGCGACACGCGCAAAGGACGGCGGCCGACCTGGACGGCGGCCGCGCCCGGGCCGGTGGCCGAGCCGCTCGTGGCGGCCGTGGTCGACGAGCTGCGCGCCCGCGGCGCGACGGTGGGCACCGGGGTCTTCGGCGCCGACATGAAGGTGGCGCTCGTGAACGACGGCCCGATCACCCTCGTGATCGACGTCGACTCCGACTGACCCACGCTCAGCGCGCGCTACGGCAGGGTGGGGACGAAGTCCTTGAGCCAGGCGGAGAACTCGGGGCCGAGGTCCTCGCGCTCGACGGCGAGACGCACGACCGCCTGGAGGTACGACTGGCGGTCGCCGGTGTCGTAGCGACGCCCCCGGAAGACGACGCCGGTGACGCCGCCGCCGATGGCGGCCGGCGTGTCAGCAGCCAGGACGCGCAGCGCATCGGTCAGCTGGATCTCGCCGCCCCGGCCCGGCTCGGTGCGCTCGAGGATGTCGAACACGTGCGGGTCCAGCACGTAGCGGCCGATCACGGCGTAGAGGCTCGGTGCCTCGTCGGTCGCCGGCTTCTCCACGAGGTCGGTGATGCGCACGACGTCGGGGTCGTCGCCGATCGCCTCGATGGCGGCGCAGCCGTACAGGTGGATCTGCGAGCGCGGCACCTCCATGAGGGCGACGACGCTGCCGCCGTGCTGCTCGCGGAGCTCGACCATCCGCGTCAGCAGCGGGTCGCGGGGGTCGATGAGGTCGTCGCCGAGCAGGACGGCGAAGGGCTCCTTGCCGACGTGGCGGGCCGCGCACAGCACCGCGTGGCCGAGGCCTCGGGGCTCGCCCTGCCGCACGTAGTGGACCGTCGCCATGTCGGTGCTGCGGCGCACGAGCGCGAGCTTCTCGTCGTCGCCCTTGGCCTCGAGGGTCGTCTCGAGCTCGGCCGCACGGTCGAAGTGGTCCTCGAGCGCGCGCTTGCTGCGGCCTGTGACCATCAGGACGTCCGTGAGGCCGGCGCTCGCCGCCTCCTGCACGACGAGCTCGATGGCAGGGGTGTCGACGACGGGGAGCATCTCCTTGGGCGTCGCCTTGGTCGCCGGCAGGAACCGGGTGCCGAGGCCAGCAGCGGGGATGACCGCCTTCGTCACGTGCGCCATCGTGATTCCTCCCGAACTCCGGCCGCGCGATCGCGACCCGGACCCACAGCATGCCAAAGTCCGCGTTCCACGGGCGTTTCCGACCTGTGACGGTTGCCACGGATGGACGAGCAGGCTGTCACCACCGCACGGGCGGGGCAGCGGCCGACGACGTCGTGATCACGCTCCCACGGATCCTTCCCGCGTAGTTGCAGCCGCAACGCCTTGCGGCGCAGGGAATCCCGACCGCGACCGCGACCGGCCCTCACGAGCGGTCAGGCGGTGACGACAGTCTCTTGCGACGCCGACACCGCGCCGGCCTCGAGCGGCCCGACGACGAGCTCGGCGTCCAACGGGACCGAGCGCTTCACGACGGCGAGCGCGACCGGGCCGAGCTCGTGGTGCAGCGCCACCGACGTGACGCGGCCTACCTCGCGGCCATCGGCGAGCACCGGGTCTCCGGGCGCCGGCGTGCGCGGGGCACTGCCGTCGAGGTGCAGCTGGACGAGACGCCGCGGCGGCCGCCCGAGGTTGTGCACGCGCGCCACCGTCTCCTGGCCCCGGTAGCAGCCCTTCTGCAGGTGCACCGCCGAGGGCACCCAGCCGAGCTCCTGCGGGATCGTGCGGTGGTCGGTGTCGAGCCCGAAGCGCGGCACGCCGGCAGCCACGCGCAGGGCCTCCCACGCCCAGGTGCCCGCGCCGCGTCGTCCCTCGACGTATCCGAGCAGCTCGGCGCGCGGCACCAGCACCTCGCGGCCGACGAGGACGTCGGGGCGCAGCGGCACGTACTTCTCCGATGCGGCGTCCCCTGCGACGAGCACGCCGAACTCGCGCGGGATCACGTACGTCGGGAGGGTCTCGTGGACCGCGGCGACCGGCTCCGCGACGACGGCGTACTCGTCGGTGCGGTCGGCGACCTCGACGCGCAGCATGAAGCGCATCCGGTCGAGGTAGGACACGAGCGGCTCGGTCGACGACCGCTCGACCGTGATCCACGTGGTGGTGCCGTCGTCGACGAGGTGCATCTCGTGCTCGACGTGGCCGTGGGGGTCGAGGACCAGGTCGAGCGCGGAGCCGCCGGCTGTTAGCGACTCGACGTGCTGCGTGGTCAGGGAGTGCAGCCAGGTGAGGCGGTCGGGCCCGGTGACCGAGATGACGCCGCGGTGCGACAGGTCGACCCAGCCCTCGCCCGAGGCGAGCAGTCGCTGCTCGCCGTGGGGATCGCCGTAGTGCCACGGGACGCCGGAGTCCGGCGACCCCTCGGGCGCGGGGCACGCGCCGGGGAGGTCGAGCAGCGGACTGCTGTAGGTGGTCACATGGACCCCAACGACCGGCTCCGCCGGATCCTTCCCCGCGCCGCGATCGCCCGGGGCATCACGCCGTTCCGACGCCCTTGGCGCTGCAGTCGCCGCAGATGCCGTGCAGGGCGACATGGCTGATGTCGGTGACGAAGCCCGTCGAGCGGCGCAGCTCGTCCAGGAAGTCCTCGGCGATGGACGCGCCGATGCTCTGCACCGCGCCGCAGGTGTCGCAGACGAGGTGGATGTGCACGTGGTCGTCGACCGCGTGGTACGTCGGGGCCCCGTGCCCGATGTGCGCGTGGGTGACGAGGTTGACCTCCTCGAGGACCTCGAGGTTGCGGTAGATCGTCGACAGGTTCACGCCGGACGCCGTGCGCTGCACCTCGGCGAGGATCTCCTCGGGCGTGCCGTGGCGCAGCCGCTCCACCGCCTCGAGGACGAGCTGGCGCTGCGGCGTGATCCGGTAGCCGCCGCGGCGGAGCCTCTGCTCCCACTCCGTCGACTGCATCAGTCCGTCACCCGCTTCAGCCGCGCCGACAGGTGGTTGGTGAGCGGGACCCCGACGGCCGCCATGTCGTAGGTCCAGAGCAGGTCGCCCTCGCGCAGGCCGTAGAGCCGCGAGCCGCCCGTCAGCTCCTTGGCCGACTCCGTGCGCGCCACGACGTCCGTGTGCAGCTCGGCGTGGGCACCGGTGATGACGGCGGTCTCGATCGAGTCGACCACCACCTTCCCGACCCACACCTCGGCGAATCCCGTCGGGTGCGCCAGCAGCATCTCGACGCCGTTGTCCGGGCGGGGGCGCAGGAAGCCGGCCTCGGTGGCGCGCGGCCGGACGCGGTTGCCGTCGTCGTCCAGCTCCCAGGTGCGGCTCCAGTACGACAGGAACGGCCGACCGTCGGTGGCGAACGTGGCCTCCTGCCCGAACCGGAAGTCCGCGATGGTGGGGTACTGCCCGAGGCCGACGCCCACCCACGAGCCGATGAGCCACGACAGGTGCGCGAGCTCGATCGGGTAGCCGAGGTCCGGCAGCGCGCCGGAGTCGTCGGACGGCGTGGTCATCGCGGGCCTCTCGATCGGGCGGGGTCAGCCGCGGTAGAGGCGGACGACGACCGTGCCGGCAACGCCGACGACGGCGACGATGACCACCAGCAGCAGCACGGTCATGACGGTCTCCACCACCTGCGCATGGTATCCGCGCGGGATCCGACGGCCCCGGAGGCGGCACCGCCGCGCCGTCCGCCGGTTACCGTGGGGCAGGACCCCGAGGAGGCAGCGATGGCACGTCGTCTGGTCGTGAAGGTGACCTGCGGTGCCGAGGCACCCGAGCGGGTCTCGCAGGCGCTGACCGTGGCGGCGACCGCTGTCGCGTCGGGCGTGGAGACGTCGCTGTGGCTGACGGGCGACGCCGTCTGGCTCGGTGTGACCGGTCGCGTCCCCGACCTCGGGCTCGAGCACTCCACCCCGCTCGACGACCTTGTCGACGCCGTGCTCGCAGGCGGGCAGGTGACGGTCTGCACGCAGTGCGCCGTCCGCCGCGACATCGTCGGGGCAGACCTCGCCCCCGGCGCCCGCATCGCCGGCGCGGCGACGTTCCTGCAGGAAGCGCTAGCCGACGACGTCCAGGCCCTCGTCTACTGACCTGTGGCGCGCCGGTGTCGCCAGGGTGACACTGGCGGGGGCGAAGGACGGGGGTCCGGCTGCCGACAACCACTGGGTAGACATCGGGTGGGGCCCGGACACCGGGTCGGGGAGTGGTCGTGATGAGCATGAGGCGGAACGGACGTCGACAGCGGCCGGTCGTCGTCGAGACCGGGCCGTGGGGCGTGCATGCCCGTGAGGCCACCTGGCGCGAGCGGATCCTCGCGCGGCTGCTCAGCGGGCGGCTCGACCGCCAGCTCGCCTCCGGCCGCAGCCCCGAGTCGCACCCGCTGCTGTCGCTGCGCGCTCAGCGCCTCGCCCGGCCCTCGACGCGCGCGGCCCTCGCTGCCGCCATCGGCCGCGTGCTCCGGGAGGCGCGGTCCGGGGCACGCCGTACGCCGCCCCCGCTCGCCGACCTGGCCGCCGTCCGCGAGGTCGAGCGCGACCTGGTGGGCCTCGTCGACCATCTGGTCGCGCCGGTTCCGGTCTCCGCTCGCGGTGTCGCGCTGGTGCACGAGATGCTCGTCGACGGAGGCGGCCCGCTCTACCTGCGGCACTCGCCGCGCGACCTCAGCGAGATGATCCGCACCGCGACGCTGGCACTGGACCCCACGTCCGACTGGCCCACTGCCGCCTGAGGCGCGGGCCTCCCCCGACGTAAGAACGGCCGCGGATCCCGAGGGATCCACGGCCGTTCCGACCCTCACCGGCGGGAGCCGGGGAGGCTGAGGGGTGAGGCAGGTCAGACGTTCGGCTGCGGGGTCCAGCGCAGGTACGGCTTGACCTCCTCCACCTCGCCGAACTTCGCCTTGGCGTCCTCGGTCGAGATGGTCGGCGCGACGATGACGCGCGAGCCCGGCGTCCAGTCGACCGGCGTCGAGACGGTGGCCTTGTCGGTGAGCTGGAGCGCGTCGATGACGCGGACGATCTCGTCGAAGTTGCGGCCGACCGACTTCGGGTAGGTCAGCGTCAGTCGGACCTTGTTGTTCGGGTCGATGATGAAGACCGAACGGACGGTCGAGGTGTCGCCCTCGCCCGGGTGGATCATGTCGTAGGCCAGCGAGACCTCACGGCTCTCGTCGCCGATGATCGGGAAGTTGAGCTCGGAGCCGCTGACGTCCTTGATGTCGCCGGCCCACGCGTTGTGGCTCTCGACGCCGTCGACCGAGACCGCGATGGCCTTGACGTTGCGCTTGTCGAACTCGCCCTTGAGCGAGGCGGTGCGGCCGAGCTCGGTGGTGCAGACCGGGGTGAAGTCGGCCGGGTGGCTGAACAGGACGGCCCAGCTGCCGGACTTCCAGTCGTGGAAGGTGATCGGGCCGGCGGTGGTGTCGGCGCTGAAGTCAGGGGCGACGTCGCCGAGGCGGATGGACATGCGGTGTTCTCCTGTCGGTTGGGTGGTGCGGTGAGGGTCGGGAAAGGAAGCGTGTGCGTCGCGTCAGATCGCGACGTGGATCTCCGAGACCTGGTCCTGCTCGGCCGCGACGGCGCGGTCGACGGTGGCGCCGGGCGCGAGGGTGCGCAGGGTCCAGTCGCCGGGAGCCGCGAAGAAGCGGAAGGTGCCGGTCTTGCTCGTGGGCACCTCGGCCGCGAGCCGCCCACCTGCGAGCAGGCGGACGTACGCGCCGCCCAGCGGGCGGCCGGCGGAGGTGACGGTGCCCTGGATGACGGCCTGCGGAGCCATGGTGCGCCCTTCGCGTACGAGGTGAGGTGCGGGACGCCCCGAGGAGGGGCGGACGTGCGACCGGACGGTGCGGCGGTCGCGCGGGAGAGAGGTCAGGCGGCGGCGCGCGAGCCGAGCACGCGCTTGCCGAGCAGGTACATCTCGCAGCCGAGGCAGTAGTCGAACGCCGCGTTGAGGAACGCTGCAGCGAGGGCGAACCCGACGGCGACGTACGCCACGACCGTGACGCCCGTGAACAGCCCGATGAGCCCGACGACGGCGAACGCCAGACCGACGGTCTGCGCGAAGCGCGGCGGGGCGACGTCCTCGAACTTCGTGGGGGCGGCCAGGCGCGGGCGCACGACGGTGCGGAACAGCACGCCGTACGGCTGCGCGTGCAGGCCGACCAGGGAGCCGAGCGCGAACGCCACGGTCTGGATCGAGAGCAGCACCACCGAGAGCGTGGAGTCGATCGTCACGAGCGTGGAGGCGAGCACCACGACGGTGATCGCGGCGGCGAAGCGCGGACCGCGCGCGTCGATCTGACGGGGTCGGGCGACAGGCTGGGTGCGGGAGTCGAGCGTGGTCACGGGAGTCTCCTGGGGAAGCGGCACGGGGGCGGCGTTCGACCGGATCTCCAGGGGCACGACCTGTGCCCGGGGTGTCCGGCTCAGGAGGCGCGACAGATGCAGGAGCCGACGCGGCAGAAGTCCACTGCGCGTCGCTTGGTGAGAACCACCGTCTGCATGGTTCCGAGGATAGGCATACGTCCACGAGTTGGACATCCGGTGCCGGATCGTGAGACTCCTGCACCCCCGCCGGAGGACTTGCGAACGGTTCGCAACAAGACGGGCACCTAGAGGAACGTGCCGAGAGCGGCGACGACGTCGGCCTTGCGCGGGGCTCCGGCGGCGCGGACGCGGACGGCACCGGTCGCGTCCAGGACCAGCACGGTCGGGGTGCGGCGGACGTCCATCCGGCGCACGAGGTCGAGGTGCTCCTCGGCGTCGATCTCGACGTGCGCGACGCCGTCCACCTGGCCGGCGACCTCGTCGAGGATCACACGGGTCGTGCGGCAGGGGGCGCAGAACGCGCTCGAGAACTGCACGAGCGTGGCCCGCTCGCCGAGGTCGGTGCCGAGGTCGGCCGGGTCGAGCCGGTCGCCCTCGTGCGCGTGACCGCCCCCGAGCGGTGCGCCGGGCACCTTCTGCGAGTCGCGGGCGTCCGCCGGGATCTCGACCTCGCGCATGGCGCCATCGGTACGTCGGCGGTAGAGGCCGAACGCCGAGGCGAGCACCAGCACGCCGAGCACCACGAGAAGACCGGTCACGTGCGCCTCAACGTCGGGACAGCCGCGCTGTGTTCCATGCAGTCCCCGCTGCCTCCGGCGAACGGCGGCAGGACGTCGACCACCGCGCCGTCTGCGACGACCACGTCGGCGTGCGCGGACCTGCCCGGGCTCACCTCGTCGACGAGGTACGAGCACCGGGCCAGGACTGTCGCGAGCTCCTCGCCGTGCGCAGCGCGTACGACGTCGAGCAGCGACGCGAGCGTGCCGGCGGCATCGAGGGACTCCTCGGGCACGCCCGCCGCCGCCTTGGCCGCTGCCCAGTAGCGGATCGTGACGCTCACGGTGCGCTCCTCCGGCTCCCCGCCCGCGGCCCGGGCTGGGACGCATCGTGCCCCACGGCCCCCCGGCACCACAGGCCGATCCGGTCGACGAGGTCGGCGGTGACGCCGGACTCCGCGTGCGCGAAGCCGGGCTCCAGCCACTCCTCGGTGCGGTCCGCGGCTCCGCGGTCGGCCGCTCCCGCGCGGGCAGCGGCCACGATCGAGCGGGCGTGCTCGACCGGGAAATAGGTGTCGCGGTCGCCGTGGACGACGAGCAGGGGCAGGGGCGCGATGAGCGACGCGGACTCGGACGGAGAGAGCGGGAACGGCTCCTGCCACTCGTTCGGCGTGACCCGGGTGCCGAAGCCGTGCCGCAGGACCGCGCGGCCGACCGGCGAGGCGACCGCCGTGTGCAGCAGCCGCATCGGCGCCGTGCCCTTGTAGAACCAGAAGCCTGCGGCGCTCACGGACGCGACCGCGTCGGCACCCTCGCGCCCCGTGCGCTCGGTGAGGGCCGCGTGCCGCAGCACGACCGACCCGCCCATCGAGAAGCCCACCGTCACGACCCGGTCGTGACCCAGCCACCTCGCCCAGGCCACGGCCGCGTCGAGGTCGAGCACCTCGTCGTCGCCGAGGGTGGTGACGCCGGACGAGCGCCCGTGGCCGCGGGCGTCGTACGACACGACGGCGGCGTGCGCGCTCAGCGCCTGTGCGATCGCGCGGTTATCGGGCCGTCGCCAGCTTCCGGTGAAGCCGTGCGCGACGACGATCGCGAGCCCCGCGGGCGGCCCGGCGTGACAGAGCCGCGCGTCGTACGCCGCCGACACGCGCTGACCGTCGGCCGTGAGCAGCGTGACGACCCGCTCCGGGTCGTGCACGGGGTGCCGGGACGACGGTCGCAGATCCACCTTGCTAGTCTCTCCCACGAGGACCCCGGCGATGACGCCGAACGGGTCCTCTCGCGCTTAGAGGACCGGAGAACCCGGACCCGGCGTCGACGGGAGGAGGCCGCGTGCCCTCGCTGCTGCTGCTGACCAACGCCCTGCTGCCCTCGTCCGAGGTGCTCCCCGCGCTCGGCCTGCTGTCGCACCACGTGCGCGTGCTCCCCGCGGAGGCGACCGCCCTGCTCGACGCACCGGCGTGCGACGCGATCCTCGTCGACGGCCGCCGCGACCTCCCCCAGGTCCGCAGCTTCACGCGCCTCCTGCGCACGACCGGCGTCGACGTCCCCGTCGTGCTCATCACGACCGAGGGCGGCCTCGTCGGCGTCACCGCCGAGTGGGGCGTCGACGACGTCGTGCTCGAGACCGCCGGCCCGGCCGAGGTCGACGCGCGCCTCCGCCTCGCGATCGGTCGGCTCGCCCGCGCCGTCGAGGACGACGTCCCCGACGAGATCCGCAGCGGCGACGTCTCGATCGACGAGGCGACGTACACCGCCCGTGTGCGCGGCCGGGTGCTCGACCTCACCTACAAGGAGTTCGAGCTCCTGAAGTTCCTCGCCCAGCACCCGGGACGCGTGTTCAGCCGCGCCCAGCTGCTGCAAGAGGTCTGGGGCTACGACTACTTCGGCGGCACCCGCACGGTGGACGTCCACGTGCGACGCCTCCGCGCCAAGCTCGGCCCCGAGCACGAGTCCGTCATCGGCACCGTGCGCAACGTCGGCTACCGCTTCGTCATCGCACCCCCGCGCGACGAGATCGTGGTCATCCCGGAGCCCGCGCCCGTCGGCTGATACGCACCGGCGCCGTTCGGCTGCCGACCCGGCACGTAGGGTCGGCCCGTGGACGTGCAGTGGGAGGTGCTCCGGCACCTCGACGAGACCGACGTGCGTGATGTCGGCGTGCTCGTCGAGCAGGTGACCGAGACCGACGGCGTCCGGCCGCTGTCCGAGCACGTGATGCTGCACCTGCGCTACGGCGGCGACGTCGACGTCCGCCACGTCCTGGCGCGTTCGGACGGCCGCCTCGTCGGCTACGCGCACCTCGACGTCACCGACAAGGTCGCAGGCTCCAGCGCCGAGCTGGCGGTCGCTCCGGCCGGCCGACGCCAGGGCGTGGGCCACGACCTCGTGCAGCACCTGCTGGACGAGGTCCCCGACGGTCGCCTCCGGCTGTGGTCGCACGGCGAGCAGGGCGGGGCCGCACCGCTCGCGGCGTCCCTCGGATTCACCCGCAGCCGCATGCTGTGGCAGATGCGCCGTTCGCTGGCCATGGCCCTCCCGGCACCCGTTCTCCCGGACGGCGTCCGGCTGCGCTCGTTCCTCCCCGGCCTCGACGACGAGGAGTGGATCGCGCTCAACGCCGCTGCCTTCGTCGACCTGCCCGACCAGGGGGGCTGGGACCTCGAGGACCTCCACGTGCGGATGCGCGAGCCGTGGTTCGACCCGGCCGGGTTCCTCGTCGCGACCGAGGACGGCCCGGACGGTGAGCGGATGGTCGGCTTCCACTGGACGAAGGTGCACGGCGCCGACCACGACCATCACGAGCACCCCGATGGCGGGGCGGACGCGGACCACGGGGCGCACGACCACGACCGCGGTCACGACCACGACCACGGCGGCCCGCAGGACCACGAGCACGGCCACGGGCACGAGCCCATCGGCGAGGTCTACGTCGTCGGCGTCGGCCCCGACCAGCAGGGGCGCGGGCTCGGCCGAGCGCTGACCCTGGCCGGGCTGAACTACCTGCGCACCCGCGGCCTGCCGGACGCGATGCTGTACGTCGACGCCAGCAACACCGCCGCGATCGCGCTGTACGAGAGCCTGGGTTTCAGCCGCTGGGACGTCGACGTCGAGTTCACCAGCCCTCCGCGCCCGGCCTGACCTGCACCGATCCGCCGTCCGGACGGGTCTCGTTCACCCGGGTCTGGCAAGGTGGACCCATGACGACACCCCTGGATGCCGAGGTGTCCCCGCAGCCCGAGGAGCCGGTGCTCGCACCGCTGCCGGAGGACCGTTTCCTCGACCGCGAGCTGTCCTGGCTCGCGTTCAACGAGCGGGTGCTCGAGCTCGCCGAGGACCCGAGGCTCCCGCTGCTCGAGCGCGCCAAGTTCCTCGCCATCTTCGCGAGCAACCTCGACGAGTTCTTCATGGTCCGGGTCGCCGGCCTCAAGCGACGCATCGCCACCGGGATCGCCGTCCGCGCTGCCAGCGGAGCCATGCCGCGCGAGGTCCTCGAGAGCATCTTCGCCAAGGCGTCGGACCTCATGCAGCGCCAGGCCTCGCTGTTCCACACGACCATCGAGCCGGCGCTGGCCGCCGAGGGCATCGAGGTCCTGCGGTGGGACGAGGCGTCAGCCGCCGAGCGCGACCAGCTGACGTCGTTCTTCAAGAACAAGGTGTTCCCCGTCCTGACGCCGCTGGCCGTCGACCCCGCGCACCCGTTCCCCTACATCAGCGGGCTGTCCCTCAACCTCGCGGTCGTCGTCCGCAACCCGAGCAGCGGCACCGAGCTCTTCGCCCGTGTGAAGGTGCCGCCGATCCTCGAGCGCTTCGTGCTGGTCGGCCCTCAGCGCTTCGTGCCGCTCGAGGACGTCATCGCCGCACACCTCGGCGAGCTCTTCCCCGGCATGGAGGTGCTGCAGCACCACACCTTCCGCGTCACGCGCAACGAGGACCTCGAGGTCGAGGAGGACGACGCCGAGAACCTCCTGCAGGCCCTCGAGCGCGAGCTCATGCGTCGCCGCTTCGGGCCACCTGTGCGCCTCGAGGTGACGCAGTCCATCGACCCGCACGTGCTCGACCTGCTCATCCGCGAGCTCGGCATCGGCAGCGGCGAGGTCGTGCGCATCCCCGGCCTGCTGGACCTCACCGCGCTCTGGGCCGTCGACCGGCTCCCCCGCGACGACCTCAAGCTGCCTGCCTTCCTGCCGCGCACGAGCCGGGAGCTCACCGAGGCCGACACCGCCTCGGCACCGGACGTGCTCGAGGCGATGCGCGACCACGACGTCCTCCTGCACCACCCGTACGACGCCTTCTCGACGAGCGTCCAGCGCTTCCTCGAGCAGGCCGCGACCGACCCCAAGGTCCTCGCGATCAAGCAGACGCTCTACCGCACCAGCGGCGACTCGCCCATCGTCGACGCGCTCGTGGCTGCGGCCGAGGAGGGCAAGCAGGTCCTCGCGATCGTCGAGATCAAGGCCCGCTTCGACGAGCAGGCCAACATCGACTGGGCGCGCAAGCTCGAGCAGGCCGGCTGCCACGTCGTCTACGGGCTCGTCGGCCTCAAGACCCACTGCAAGCTCTCCATGGTCGTGCGCGACGACGGCGACAAGCTGCGCCGCTACCTCCACATCGGCACGGGCAACTACCACCCGAAGACCGCTCGGCTCTACGAGGACGTCGGTCTGCTCACCACCGACCCCGAGGTCGGCGAGGACGTCGCCCGCCTGTTCAACGTGCTCTCCGGCTACTCCATGGAGACCGAGTACCGCCGGCTCCTGGTCGCACCCCACTCGGTGCGCTCGGGCCTCGTCGAGCGGATCGAGCGCGAGGTCGAGCACCACCGCAACGGGCAGCCCGCGCACATCACGTTCAAGTGCAACTCCATCGTCGACGAGGCCACCATCGACGCCCTCTACCGGGCGTCGCAGGCCGGCGTGATGGTCGACGTGTGGGTCCGCGGCATCTGCGCGCTGCGACCCGGCGTACCGGGGATGTCGGAGAACATCCGCGTGCGCAGCGTCCTCGGCCGCTTCCTCGAGCACTCGCGCATCTACCGGTTCGAGAACGGCGGCGAGCCGGAGGTGTGGATCGGCTCCGCCGACCTCATGCACCGCAACCTCGACCGACGGATCGAGGTGCTCGTGCGTCTCGGGAGCCCCAAGCACGTCGCCGGCCTGAGCACGCTCCTCGACCTCGCGTTCGACGAGGGCACGAGCACGTGGCACCTCGGGGCGGACGGCACGTGGACACGCGTCTCGACCACGCCCGACGGTGCGCCGCTCGTCGACGTCCAGAGCGCACTCATCGCCCGGCGGCACGTCCGTGCCGCCGCTGCCGGGCCGAGCGTCTAGCAGCAACCGCCGGTGACGGCATGACGGTCGTGAAGGGCGGGTCGTGAGCGCGGACGGCACCGACGGGGAGCCTCCGGCGCGGCCGGATCCCGACCTCGTGCTGCCCCCGCCCGTGCCCGTCGGCCCCCACTCCACGGCAGGTGTCGCCGTCATGGCGCACCTGCGGCGGCACGTGGCCGCCCTGCTCGACGCCGATGCCGGCCTCGACGCCGACCTCCCCGACGCCGTCCACCAGGCCCGAGTCTCGGCGCGCCGGCTGCGCTCGGGGCTGAAGGTCTACGGCGACCTCCTCCGCGGAAGCACGCCGACCCGCCTGCGCGACGAGCTCGGCTGGTACGCCGGGCTGCTGTCGCCGTCGCGCGACCTGGAGGTGTTCGCCGAGCAGCTGGCCCGGCTCGCGCAGGGCGGGGAGGACGCCGCTTCTGCCGGGTTCGACCCAGCCACGGACTTCGTCACCCTGGCCGCGACGCTGACGCCGTGGCTGGCCGCGCGACGAGCCCGCAGCCACGCCGCCGCGCTCGAGGACCTGCGCTCGGCCCGCGCCGCGTCGCTGCGTCGCGACCTCGTCCGCAACGCCCGCGAACCGCTCTTCGAGCGCCGGGCCGCCCGCCCCGCGGGCAAGGTCCTGTCGCCTCGCGTGCTCGAGGCCGATCGTCGGGCCGCGCGTCGCTTCGAGGCGCTCGAGTCGGAGTCGCCCGCCGACGCGTGGCACCTGGCGCGGATCGCTGCGAAGCGGGCGCGGTACGCGGCCGAGGTCGGCGTCGGGCCGCTCGGCAGACCGGCAGAGAACCTCGCCCGCCTGTGGATCGAGGTCACCGAGCCGCTCGGCGACGCGCAGGACGCGGCGGTCCAGCGCGGACTCGTGCTGGACAGGATCGGCGACCCGGCCGCTCCGCTGTCGGCCGGCGAGGCCTTCACATGCGGTGTCTTCGTGGCCTCGACGCACGACCGCGAGCTGGTCGCGCGCGAGCGGGCGCGCGCGGGCTGGGCCGAGAGCCGCGGGCGGCACAAGGACCTGCGACGGGCGCTGGGGGGCTGACGCGCGGTGGCGAAGAAGAAGACGGAGCGCATCGAGGCTGCCGGCGTGGTGCTCGTGCGCCAGGGCGAGCACGGCCCCGAGGTGGCGGTCGTGCACCGTCCGCACCGGTCGGACTGGTCGCTCCCCAAGGGCAAGCTCGACGTCGACGAGCGGCACGACGTCGCCGCGGTGCGCGAGACGCTCGAGGAGACCGGCGTCCGCTGCGCCCTCGGTCCGTCGCTCGGGAGCCGGTCCTACCAGGTCGCCGGCGTCCCGAAGCGGGTCCGCTACTGGCGCGCGACCGTCCTCGAGGAGCACGGCCTCGATCCCGCGTCGGAGATCGACGAGGTCCGCTGGCTCAACCGCGACGACGCCCACGCCCTGCTCACCTACGACGACGACCGCGCCCTCGTAGACGTCGCCCTTGCCCTGCCCGACACCTACCCCACGATCGTGCTGAGGCACGCGCGGGCGACCAAGCGGGCGGTGTGGAAGTCCTCGGGCGACCCGCTCGCCGAGGTGGACAGCGAGCGCACGCTCAACCCCTACGGCGTCGAGCAGGCGCAGCGCCTCGTCCCGGTGCTGGCGGCGTACGCCCCCGTCCACGTCGTGTCGTCGTCGTCCCGGCGCTGCCGCGACACCGTGACCCCCTACGCAGACACGCTGGGCATCGGGCCGCGGCTCGCGCCCGAGCTGTCCGAGGAGGGCTGCCGCGAGTTCCCGGAGGCTACTGCCGGGGTGGTCCGAGATCTGCTCGGCCTCGACGTGCCCGCCGTCTGGTGCACGCACCGGCCCGTGCTCGGCACCGTCCTCGGCGCGATCGCCGACGCCTTCGGGCTGCGGCGCGAGGACGGGAGGCTTCCGACCCGCCTCAACCCGCGGATGCGTCCCGGGAGCGGCGTCGTGCTGCACAGGAGCGCCGACGGCCGCGTCGCGGCCATCGACCGGTTCGAGACGTGACCTCCGTCGCTCGCTGAGCGCCGTCTGGACCGCTTCCGTTCACCCGTCGTTCACCTTGGGACGCCCAACCGGTCAAGTGGCCTCCCTAGCGTCGTGGATGTCAGGAACATCCAGGACAAACGGAGGACAGCGTGTCCCTCTCCCGCACCCGCGGCCTCGCGGTCGTCATGATCGCCGGGGCTCTCGCCCTCACCGCCTGCGGCTCGGACGGCGGCTCCGCCACCGACACCGGCACCGGCGGCACCAGCTCGGCCACCTGCGTCAAGGGCTCGATCAAGGCCTCGGGCTCGAGCGCCCAGAAGAACGCCATGGCCGAGTGGATCAACGCCTACCAGGCTGCCTGCCCGGACGCGACCATCGACTACCAGGCGACGGGCTCCGGCGCCGGCGTCACCGACTTCATCAACGGCCAGACCGCGTTCGCCGGTTCGGACTCCGCCCTCAAGGAGGAGGAGCAGCCGAAGGCCGACGCCCGCTGCAAGGACGGCGCGGCGATCAACATCCCGATGGTCGGCGGCGCGATCGTCGTGGCCTACAACGTCGAGGGCGTCGACAAGCTGACGCTGACCCCGGACCTCATCGCCGGCATCTTCAACAGCAGCATCACCAAGTGGAACGACCCGAAGATCGCCGCGGCGAACTCCGGCGTGACGCTCCCCGACGCGACCATCGCGCAGTTCCACCGCAGCGACGAGTCGGGCACCACGGACAACTTCACCAAGTTCCTCAAGGCCCAGGCAGCCAGCCTGTGGACCTACGAGGGAGGCAAGGCCTGGACCGCCCCCGGGGGCCAGGGCGCCAAGGGCTCTGACGGTGTCGCCACCGCGGTGAAGGACACCAAGAACTCGATCGGCTACGTCGAGCTCTCCTTCGCGCTCGATGGCAGCCTCAAGACCGCGTCGGTCGACAACGGCGGCGGCGCGATCGAGCCGACCTCGGAGACCGCCGCGAAGACGATCTCGGGCGCCACGATCAAGGGCACGGGCAACAACCTGGCCCTGTCGATCGACTACAGCGTCAAGGACGGCTACCCGATCGTGCTGCTGACCTACGAGATCACCTGCGAGAAGGGCCTCACCGGCACCGACCTCGACCTCACCAAGGCGTTCCTCACCTTCACCGCCAGCGAGGAGGGCCAGGCCAAGCTGCACGGAGATCGGCTACGTCCCCATCGCGGGCGACCTGATCACGAAGGTTCGCGCCGCGGTCTCCGCCATCGCCTGACCCGGCTAGTGTCTCCAGGGGTGGCGGGCTGCGGCCTGCCACCCCTGGAGCGCATCCACTCCTGACGAACACGGCGGTCATCCGATGAGCACGGCAGTCGAGCCCCCCGGCACCCCGTCGTCGGCCCCTGCGGCGGACGACATCAAGGGACAGGCGGTGCGCCGAGGCGACCGCGTCTTCCTCGGGCTCTCCCGCGGGGCGGGCGTGCTGATCCTCGCGATCATGGCCGCCATCGCCGCCTTCCTGATCTGGCGGGCGATCCCCAGCCTCCAGGCCAACACAGCCAACTTCTTCACCGAGACCCAGTGGTCGCCCGACGCCAAGCCGGCGTTCTTCGGCATCGCGGCCCTGGCCTTCGGCACGCTGATGACCTCGATCATCGCCATGCTCCTCGCCGTCCCCGTCGGGATCGGCATCGCGCTGTTCATCGCGCACTACGCCGGACGCCGGCTCGCCGCCGTCCTCGGGTTCGTCACCGACCTGCTGGCGGCGGTCCCGTCGATCATCTTCGGCATGTGGGGGCTCGCCTTCCTCATGCCGCAGATGGAGGGCCTGCTGACCTGGCTCAACGACTACCTGGGCTTCATCCCGCTCTTCCGCAACGACCTCGACCAGTACACGCGCTCGCTCGCGATCGCCGGCATCGTCCTCGCGATCATGATCCTGCCGACCATCTCCGCGATCAGCCGCGAGGTGTTCGTCCAGACGCCGAGGGCGCACATCGAGGCCTCGCTCGCCCTCGGGGCGACGCGGTGGGAGATGGTGCGGATGGCGATCTTCCCCTTCGCCAAGCCCGGCATGATCTCCGCCTCGATGCTCGGCCTCGGCCGTGCGCTCGGCGAGACCATCGCCGTCGCGCTCATCCTGTCGGCGTCCTTCGACATCAACTGGCACATCACCGAGCCCGGTGGCACGACCTTCGCGGCGAACATCGCGCTCAAATGGAACGAGGCAGGCCCCATCGGCCTCTCGGCCCTCATCGCCAGCGGTCTCGTGCTCTTCGTCATCACGCTCGCGGTGAACATGGCCGCCCGCATCGTCATCGCACGCCGCGCCGACTTCTCGGGGGCGAACTGATGTCCGGCACCACCGACCCGCGCAGCATCAGCGACGGCGACCGCGCCGAGTCCGACCGGTTGCTGCACGACGCCCTGTCCGGCGGCAAGCTTCCCCGTTGGGCCGTTCCAGCAGTGGCCGTCGTCGCCCTCGTGCTCGCCGTCCTGCTCAACCTCCTCACCTCGGTCGCCGGCATCGCCGGCACCCTGGTCGTCGCGGTGCTGCTGTTCGTCGCCCTGCAGACCCTCTGGAGCTTCCGGGTCGAGGGCCGCCGCCACGCTGTCGACCGGCTGGCCACCACCGCGGTGTACGCGACGTTCCTCATCGCGCTCGCGCCGCTCGTCGCCGTCCTGCTGACGGTGATCGTCAAGGGCGCCCAGGTCATCTCCGCGGAGTTCCTGACCACGTCCATGCGCGGGGTCTCGCCGCGCTCCGAGGGCGGCGGGCTCTACCACGCCCTGATCGGCACGCTCGAGCAGGTGGGCATCGCGGCGCTGTTCGGCGTGCCGCTCGGCGTGATGACCGCCATCTACCTCGTCGAGTACGCGCCCAACGCGAAGAACCGTCGGCTCGCCCGCGCAGTGAGCTTCTTCGTCGACGTGATGACCGGGGTGCCGTCCGTCGTCGTCGGCCTGTTCATCTACACGGCATTCGTGCTGACGCTCGGCATGGAGCGGTCCGGCTTCGCGGCGTCGCTGGCCCTGACGATCCTGATGCTGCCGGTGATCGTGCGCTCGACCGAGGAGATGCTGCGCATCGTCCCGAACGAGCTGCGCGAGGCCTCCTTCGCCCTCGGCATCCCGAAGTGGCGCACCATCCTCAAGGTCGTGCTGCCCACCGCGCTGGGCGGCATCATCACCGGCGCGATGCTCTCGATCGCCCGCGTCGCCGGCGAGACCGCGCCGCTGCTGCTCACGACGTTCTTCACCAACTCGATCAACTACAACCCGTTCAACGGGCCCCAGGCAGCACTGCCGACCTTCATCTGGGACCAGTTCAACAGCGGCACCGTCGCCTCGCAGGACCGTGCCTGGGGCGGCGCGCTCGTGCTCATCGTCATCGTCATGCTGCTGTACGCGGGTGCGAAGCTCATCGCCCGGTTCACCGGCGTCAAGAAGTAGACCCGACCCTCCGACCGAGGAACCCTCACCATGGCTAAGCGCATCGACGTCACCGACCTCGACATCTTCTACGGCTCGTTCAAGGCCGTCGAGGGTGCGACGTTCTCGGTGGAGCCGCGCTCGATCACCGCCTTCATCGGCCCCTCGGGCTGCGGCAAGTCGACGGTCCTCCGCTCGCTCAACCGCATGCACGAGGTGATCCCCGGCGCCTACGTCGACGGCAAGGTGCTCCTCGACGGCGAGGACATCTACGGCTCGGACATCGACCCGGTCAACGTCCGCCGCACCATCGGCATGGTCTTCCAGCGCCCCAACCCGTTCCCGACGATGTCGATCTACGACAACGTCGTGGCGGGCCTGCGCCTCGAGGGCGGCAAGCGGCGCAAGGCCGAGATGGACGACGTCGTGGAGAAGTCGCTGCGCGGTGCCAACCTGTGGGACGAGGTCAAGGACCGCCTGGACCGCCCCGGCTCCGGCCTGTCCGGCGGTCAGCAGCAGCGCCTGTGCATCGCGCGTGCCATCGCCGTCGAGCCTCAGGTGCTCCTCATGGACGAGCCCTGCTCGGCCCTGGACCCGATCTCGACCCTCGCTATCGAGGACCTGATGGAGGAGCTCAAGGAGCGCTTCACCATCGTCATCGTCACGCACAACATGCAGCAGGCCGCCCGGGTCTCGGACACGACGGCCTTCTTCAACCTCTCCGGCGTCGGCAAGCCCGGCCGCCTGGTGGAGATGGCCACCACCGAGACCATGTTCAGCAACCCGACCCAGCAGGCGACCGAGGACTACATCTCGGGCCGCTTCGGCTGAGCCACCCCGATCCCCGCGACGGGGCCCCGCCTACGCTGGCGGGGCCCCGTCGCCGTCCCCAGGAGCCCCCGTGCTGACCCACGTCGTGTCGTTCACGCTCACCGACCCCGCAGACGCCGCCGAGGGCGCCCAGCGCATCGAGGCCCTCGGCCCGCAGATCGAGGCGATCCGGTCCATCGTCGCCGGCGTGGACATGCTGGGGGACCCGGGCGCCGCCCACCTCGTGCTCATCTCCACCCACGACGACGTCGAGGGTCTGCGCGCCTACCAGGACCACCCGGTGCACCAGGAGTTCGGCACCTGGGTCCGCGCCCGCACCGCCGCCAAGACCGTCGTCGACTTCGAGTCCTGAGGCCTGCCCAACCCCGGCCGAATTCGCCCCTGAGGGTCACGCGGCGCCCTTCACGGGCACTCTCGTGACCGCAACTCGCCCTGGCCGACACCGCTCGTCGTGCGGGATCGACCGTCTGTCACAGCCGAGCCACCCGTTTGGGGGGTTCCGGGCGTGTCGCCCCGGAGGCTCGGCTACCGTCTGCCCCGTGACCGCCCCGCTTCCCCCGGACGGCCGCCCCCCGACGCACGAGGTGCGCATCGAGGACGGTCGGTTCACCCACGCTGCCTGCACCTGCGGCTGGCGCAGCGCCGGGCGCCGGGACCGTCGCGGCGTCCGCACGGAGGCACGCGACCACGCCCTGCTCTACGCCGGGCAGGCCACGGTCACCGAGACCGTCGACATCAGCGACACCGCGGTGACGCGGCGCTCCACGCGCTCCGCGTCCTAACCGGTCGTCCTACCCGGTCGTCCGCGTCCGCGCGGCCTGCTCGCGGGCCTTGCGCAGGTTGCGCAGCCCCTGCTCCCAGAACACCGGTGCCGCCCTGAGAACGACGTCGGGCATCCCGGCCATCAGCCGCACCTGGGCGCCCCGCCAGTGCGGCACGCTCGTGACGAGCCTCGGTCGGGCGAGGACGTCGACGACCCGCTCCGCCACCTGGGCCGGGGTCACGAGCCGCGGCGCGGAGAACGACAGCGCCAGCGCGTCGTCGTCGAGGACGTCCGTGAGCATCGGGGTCAGCATGCCGTCGGGGCAGACCGCGGTGAGGTCGACGTCGCGGACGCCCTGGGCACGCAGCTCGGCCTGGAGGCCGAGGGTGAAGGACAGGACGCCCGCCTTGGTCGCGGCGTAGAGCGCCTCACCCGGCACAGGGACCCACGAGGCGAGCGATGCGATCTGCACGACATGGCCGCCGCCGTTCGCCCGCATCGAGGCCACCGCTGCCCGGGTGCCGTGGACGACGCCGAGCAGGTTCACGCGGACCACTCGGTCCACGATCTCGTCCGGCTGCGTGGCGGCATCGCCCGCGCCGAGGACGCCGGCGTTGTTGATCCACACCCGCGGATGCAGCTCGTCGGCCAGCGCCCGGCACGCGGCCGGGTCGGTGACGTCGAGGACGCGGTCGGCCCCCTGGAGATCGGCGCCCACGACGTCGTAGCCCTCACGGGTCAGGCGCTCGACCAGGACACGACCGAGGCCCCCTGCCGCGCCGGTGACGACGGCGGCACGACCGTCGCCCGGCATCAGCTGACTTCGACCTTCTGGCCCTTGCCGACGACGACGATCCCGCTGTCGCTCACCGTGTAGCGCTCGCGGTCGGTCTCGAGGTTGACGCCGATCTGCGCGCCGTCGGGCACGATCACGTTCTTGTCGAGGATGGCCCGGCGGATGACGGCGCCGCGGCCGATCTTCACGCCGTTCATGACGACCGCGCCCTCGACGTACGCGCCCTCACGGATGTTGACGTCGTAGGACAGCACGGAGTTGCGCACGTGCGCGCCCGCGACGATCGAGCCCGCGCCGACCATGGACTCGTGCGAGTTGCCGCCCTCGACGAACTTGGCCGGAGGCAGCGGCGGCAGGTGGGACAGGATCGGCCACTGCCGGTTGTAGAGGTTGAAGATCGGGTGCACGGACACGAGGTCCATGTGCGCGTCGTGGTAGGCGTCGAGCGTCCCGACGTCGCGCCAGTAGCCGCGGTCGCGGTCGGTCGAGCCGGGGACCTCGTTCTCGTCGAAGTCGTAGACGTTGGCCATCCCCTGCGACACGAGCATCGGGATGATGTTGCCGCCCATGTCGTGGACCGAGCCCTCGTCGCCGGCGTCGATCCGGAGGGCCTCGACCAGGACGTCGGTCGTGAAGATGTAGTTGCCCATCGACGCGTAGACGTGGTCGGGGTCGCCAGGGATCGTGACCGGGTCGAGCGGCTTCTCCACGAAGCGGTTGATGCCGCGGCCGTCGGCTGCCGTCTCGATGACGCCGAACTGGTACGCCTGCTCCTTCGGCACCCGGATGCCTGCGACCGTCACGCCCGCACCGGACGCGATGTGCTGGTCGAGCATCTGCTGCGGGTCCATGCGGTAGACGTGGTCGGCACCGAAGACCACGACGTACTTCGGGCTCTCGTCGTACACGAGGTTGAGGCTCTGGAAGATCGCGTCGGCTGAACCGGTGAACCAGCGCGGGCCGAGGCGCTGCTGCGCCGGCACCGGGGTGATGTAGTTCCCGAGCAGCGTGGACATGCGCCAGGTGGTCGTGATGTGGCGGTCCAGGGAGTGGCTCTTGTACTGCGTGAGCACGCAGATACGCAGGTATCCCGCGTTCACGAGGTTCGACAGGACGAAGTCGACGAGCCGGTACGCACCACCGAACGGGACGGCCGGTTTGGCCCGATCCGCCGTCAGGGGCATCAGTCGCTTGCCCTCGCCGCCGGCGAGCACGATTCCCAGGACGTCACGGTTGGCCACGCGCTCACAGTAGACCGGGATGCCCTGGTGTGTACCGCGATGCGCGCCGTGGTTCGCGACTGCTCCGGCGCAGTCCGCACACGGTCCGGGCAGGGCCCCTAGGCTGACGCCCGTGCTGCGCGTAGGGATCCTCACCCGTGAATGGCCGCCCGACGTCTACGGCGGTGCCGGCGTCCATGTCGAGGAGCTCGTCCGCGAGCTCCGGCCGCTCGCCGACGTGCGCGTCCACGCCTTCGGGCACTCGCGCACCGGCGCCATCGGCCACCAGGTCCCGGCCGCCTTCGACAAGGCGAACGCCGCCCTTCAGACCCTCGCGGTCGACCTCGACATGGTGCGGGTCCTCGACCAGGTCGACGTCGTCCACTCGCACACCTGGTACACCAACCTCGCCGGCCACCTCGCCGCCGAGCTCTGGAAGGTGCCGCACGTCGTCACCGCCCACTCCCTCGAGCCCCGCAGGCCGTGGAAGGAGGAGCAGCTCGGCGGCGGCTACCGCATCTCGTCCTGGGTCGAGGCGTCGGCGTACCGCGAGGCCGCCGCGATCATCGCGGTCTCCGAGGGCATGCGTCTCGACGTCATCGACGCCTACCCCTTCGTGGAGCCCGAGCGCGTCCATGTCGTCCGTAACGGCATCGACACGGTGGCCTGGCAGCCGCGCGAGTCGAGCGACCTCATCGAGGCGTACGGCATCGACATGACCCGGCCGTTCGTCGTGTTCGTCGGGCGCATCACGCGGCAGAAGGGCATCAAGCACCTGCTGGCCGCGGCCGCGCACTTCGACCCGGCCGTGCAGCTCGTGTTCTGCGCGTCCGCCCCGGACACCCCGGAGATCGGGCACGAGACGGCAGAGGCCATCGCGACCCTGCGCGAGACCCGCGACGTCGTCTGGATCCAGGAGCACGCGGCCCGTCCCGTGGTGCAGCAGCTGCTCACCCACGCGGTCGCGTTCCTCTGCCCCTCGGTCTACGAGCCGCTCGGCATCGTCAACCTCGAGGCCATGGCGTGCGAGACCGCAGTCGTGGCGTCCGACGTCGGCGGCATCCCCGAGGTGGTCGTGGACGGCGAGACCGGTCTGCTGGTGCACTACGACGCCGACGACGAGGAAGGCTTCCGGCTGCGCTTCGCAGAGGCCGTCAACTCGCTCGTGGCCGACCGCGAGCGCGCCCGAGCCATGGGTGTGAAGGGCCGAGCACGCGTCATCGCCGAGTTCGGCTGGCACGTCATCGCCCAGCAGACGATCGAGGTCTACCTCGCGGCCGGCGCCGTCCCGGGAGCCCCTACGCCGTGACCGTGTTCGAGACTCCGCCGGTCGCGCAGGTCGACCGGCGGCCGGTGCTCGGCTACGCCACGTATCTCGTAGCAGCCACGCTGTTCGCCCTCAACGGGTCGGTCAGCAAGTTCCTTCTCCTCGGCGGCGTGCCGTGGCAGCGGCTGTCGCAGCTGCGCGTCACGCTCGCGTTCCTCATCCTCTTCGTGGTCGTGCTGCTGGTACGCCGCAGCGGGCTGCGGCTGCGGCGGTCCGAGGTCGGCAGGATCGCGGTCTACGGAATCCTCGGCATCGCCGCGACGCAGTCGCTCTACTTCCTCGGCATCCAGCGACTCGCCGTCGGTGTCGCTCTCCTCATCGAGTTCACCGCGCCGATCATGGTCGCCCTGTGGTTCCGCTTCGTCATGCGCGAGCCGGTGCGCGACCGCGTCTTCCTCGCGCTCCTGCTCGCCCTCACGGGTCTCGCGATGGTCGCCCAGGTGTGGGCCGGGTTCTCCCTCGACGCCGTCGGGGTCGCCGCCTCGGTCGGCGCAGCCGTCGCTCTCGCGCTCTACTACGTGCTCGGCGAGAAGCTCGTCGCCGACCGCGATCCCGTCTCGTTGACGATGTGGGGCTTCGCCTTCGCCGCGGCGTTCTGGGCCGTCGTGCAGCCCTGGTGGTCGTTCCCCTGGGACACCCTCGACATCACGGCGCGGCCTTTCGGTGACGACGGCGCCGCGGTCCCCGGCTGGGCCCTCATCGCGTACATGGTCGTGCTCGGCACCGTCGTGCCCTTCGCCCTGGTGCTGCAGTCGCTGCGCCATCTGCGCGCGACCCAGGCCTCGGTCGTCGGCATGACCGAGCCGCTCATCGCCTCGCTCATCGCCTTCGTGCTCCTCGGCGAGGTGCTGACGCCGGTGCAGATCCTGGGCGGCGCCGTGGTGCTCACCGGCGTCCTGCTGGCCGAGACGTCGCGCTGACCCGACTCCGCCAGGTGCGCGCGGCTGGTTGGATCGGGGCATGAGCGATCTCGACGACGGTGTCGACCTCGCGGCCGGCCCGGACGGCCGCGTGAGCACCTCGGCCGTGGCCAAGGCCGTGGTCGGTGCGGCTCTCGCCGTCGTCGACCCGGACGCCGCGGCCCGCAGCGCTGCCGTCCGGGAGTGGCGCAAGGACTACCTCGCGCCGTACCGCGACCTCGTCGTCGCAGGCACGCGCACGGCCGGTGCGGCCGACGACGTCGCCCGCACCGGGCTCGCCGCCCTGCACGCACGCTCGATCTTCCGGCGTGGTGGCGAGGAGGTGCCGCTGCTCGCGGCAGCCGACCGCTGGACGGAGCCGGCGTACTCCTCCGTCACGATCGAGGGCACCGCCGGGCGCGACACCGGGCTCACCCTGCCCTTCCACGGCAAGCGGCTCTTCGCCGCCGACGTACGTCGCCAGCTCGACTCCTGGGTGCACGAGGGGATCGTCGAGCGCGGGCTCGCCACCTCGATCCACACCGTGCTCGACCACCCCGACTGGCTGGACCTGACCGGCACCACGGTGGTCGTCCTCGGCGCCGGCGCCGAGATGGGACCGCTGCGCTCGCTGCTGCGCTGGGGCGCGCACGTCGTCGCGGTCGACCTGCCGCGGCCAGAGGTGTGGCAGCGGGTCATCGCCACGGCGCGCTCGTCGGCCGGCAGGCTGACCATCCCCGTGCCGCTCGGCGCGACGCCGTCGACCGACGAGGAGATCGCGGCCGTCGCGGGTGCCGACCTCATCCGCCGGATGCCCGAGGTGCGCACCTGGCTCAGCACGATCGAGGGTCCGTTCACCCTCGGCACCTACACGTACGCCGACGGCGCTACCCACGTGCGCGTGGCGCTCGCCGCCGATGCCCTCGGCGCGGCGCTGACGGCGTCCCGCTCGGACGTCGGCCTCGCGTTCCTCGCGACCCCGACCGATGTGTACGCCGTGCCGCACACCGCGGTCGAGGAGTCGCGGCGGCGGTGGGAGGGCCGCGGGCTGTCCGGCATCGCGCAGCTGCCCCTGCGTGCGGTCGGCCGGTTCGCGCCGAACTACCCGGACACCGTCACGACCGACCGCGGCGAGATCGGCGTCGCCGACTGCCTCGTGCCGCAGCAGGGCCCCAACTATGCGCTCGCCAAGCGGCTGCAGCGCTGGCGCGCGACGCAGTCGCGCCGCGACGGCGTGTGGACGTCGCTCAACATCGCCCCGGCGACCCGCACCCGCTCGGTCGTCAAGAACCGCGCGCTCGCGGCGGCGTACGCCGGTGCGCACCGCTTCGGAGTCGAGGTCTTCGAGCCGTCGACGTCCAACACCCTCATGGCCGCTCTCCTCGTGCACGACCTCCGCTCCACGGAGTCGCTCGCGCGCCCGGACGCTGCCCTTGCCCACCCGGACGACGCGTGGTCGCGCCAGGCCGCGCACGGCGGGCTGTGGCGCTCGGCGTACGCGCCCCGGAGCGTCCTCGGCATCGCCGCCGCCCTGGGCGTCCTGACCCGCAGCTGACCCTCCGGCCGTTACCCGGGTAACCACCCTGCGCTCTGCCGCACGCTCCCTACCCGGGTAGCGCGGGTACGTCGCTAGGACAGGTGGCCGAGGAGGTCGTAGACCACGAACGCGGGCCAGACGAGGGCCTTGAGCAGGCCGACGACGTGCCCGCCGAACCCGTCCGCCTGCTGCCAGTACCAGACCGCCGCACCGATGAGGCCGAGCCCGTAGACCGCGTTGCCGCCGGCCGAGGCGCCCGAGCTGTTGTTCTTCGCCATGCCCCCAGCCTCCTCCTCCGGCGTACGGCCGGAGGGGTGATGTCCGTCTCGCGGGCAGGCCGGAACCGTGCTCACGCGCGGTGCCCGCCGGCGTACGGCGGCCGCGCACGATTCGGTCGATCCGGGGGTCACCCGCTACCGTGGTGATCACTCCGCGTCACCTGGGAAGACTTTCATTGACGCGACCGCGCTCGATGAACCCGTCTGGATACCCCGTGACCACCCTGCTCGACCGTACGACGCATGCCGTCGTGTCCGATCCCGCCGCCCTCACCGCCGTCGTCGACATCGACGCGACGCCGACCTTCGAGTCGCTGGGCCTGCCCGCGCCGCTCGTGGCCGCCCTCGTGCGCGCCGGCATCGCGACGCCGTTCCCGATCCAGGCCGAGACGATCCCGGACGCCCTCGCCGGCAACGACCTCCTCGGTCGCGGCAGCACGGGCTCGGGCAAGACCCTCGCCTTCGGTCTGCCGCTGATCGCCCGCATCGCGGGCATGCCGGCGCAGCCCAAGCACCCGCGCGCCGTCATCCTGGTGCCGACCCGTGAGCTCGCGATGCAGGTCAACGACGCGCTCGAGCCCCTCGGCCGCTCGCTCGGCCTGCACTTCAAGACCGTCGTCGGCGGCACCTCGATGGAGAAGCAGATCTACGCGCTGCGTCGCGGGGTCGACGTCCTCGTCGCCACCCCGGGCCGCATCGCCGACCTGATCCGCCAGGGCGAGTGCATCCTCGACGACGTCGAGATGGTGGTCCTCGACGAGGCCGACCAGATGTGCGACATGGGCTTCCTGCCCGAGGTCACCGCCCTGCTCGAGCTCTGCTCCCCGGCCGCGCAGACCCTGCTCTTCTCCGCGACGCTCGACGGCGACGTCGACACCATCGTCCGCGAGCACATGCACGAGCCGGTGCGCCACGAGCTCGACTCCGAGACCTCGCCGGTCGACACGATGGAGCACCACGTGCTCGTCGTGAACCGCGAGGACAAGGCTGTCGTCGCCACCGAGATCGCGCGCCGCGACGGCCGCACGATCATGTTCGTCCGCTCGCAGCTCGGCGCCGAGCGCGTCGCCGGCAACATCGCCGACCGCGGCGTGAACGCCCGCGCCCTGCACGGCGGCATGAGCCAGAACGCCCGCACACGCACGATGGCGGAGTTCAAGGAGGGGCGCATCGACGTCCTCGTCGCCACCGACGTCGCCGCCCGCGGAATCCACGTCGATGACATCTCGCTGGTCGTCCACGTCGACCCGCCGGAGGACCCCAAGGCCTACCTGCACCGTGCCGGCCGTACGGCGCGTGCCGGTGCCGAGGGCCGCGTCGTCACCCTCGTCCTGCGCAACCAGCGCAAGGGCATGCAGCGCCTGCACGAGAAGGCTGGCGTCTCCGCCGAGGAGCACGAGGTCGAGCCCGGCTCGGTGAAGCTCGCCGAGCTCACCGGCTCGCGCACCGCCCGTGAGTCGCGCCAGGCCTGATCCGCCCGAACAGCACGAGAAGCCTCGGTCGTCACAGACGACCGGGGCTTCTTGCTGTCTCGGCTAGGTGGCGACGGCGCCGTCGACGACCGTGTCGGGTGCGTCGTGCGGAGCGATGCGGAACCAGCCTGCGAGCAGCGGGACGACGAGGAGCACGGGCACGAGCGCCGCGAACGCCCAGCGCAGGCCGACGCCTTCGGCGATGCCGCCGATGAGCGGTGCGCCGACGACGAAGCCCGCGTAGTTGAAGACGTTGACGCGCGCGACGGCGACGCCGCTCGCGGCCTTGTCGTGCGATGCGGCGGCGGAGAAGGCCAGCGGGATCGCAGGGCAGATGCCGAGGCCGAGGATGCCGAACGCCACGAGGGCGAGCGCCGGTGACGGCGCGACGGCGAGGGCGACGGCCGCGGCGACCGCGATGAACCCGCCGATGCGCACGAGCGGCACCGGGCCGATGCGGTCGACGTACCGGTCGACGACGAACCGGCCGACCATGGTCATGAACGCGTAGACGCCGTACGCCAGGGCGGCCGTGCTCTCGCTGCTGCCGAGCCCGTCGTTGAGGTAGACCGCGCTCCAGTTGGAGGCGCCGGAGTCGGCGATGTAGACGCACATGAGCGCGATGCCGACGAGCAGCACGGGCCGCCAGTTGATGTGCCCCTTCTCCGACTGCACGACCTCGGGCGTGGGGTGCCCGGGCAGGAGGAAGCGGCCGACGAGCAGCTGGAACGGGATGGTGACGACGGCGATGGCGGCGAAGAACAGACCGAGCGAGAGCGAGGAGTCGGCGGCGAACGAGGCGAGGATCGCTCCGACGAGGCCGGCCAGGCTGAAGGCGGCGTAGTACGACGCGACGACGCTGTGGCCGATGTCGTCCTGCACCCGCACGCCCTGGATGTTCATCGACGCGTCGACCGAGCCGAGCCCGATGCCGACGATCACCATGCCGAGGATGAGCATCGGGATGCTCTGCGCGAACCCGATCGCGACCAGGCCGAGCGGCGTGACCGGCCCCATCACCCGCAGCACGACGCGGCTGCCGTGCTTGGGCGACAGCGCGCCGGCGACGACGCTGCCGATGCCCGCGACGATCGGCACGAGTCCGACCATGAGGCCGAGCTCGCCGTCGGACAGGTCGAAGCGCGACTGCAGCGTGGGGATGCGCGTCACGAGCGCGGCGAAGCACACGCCCTGCACGATGAACGCGACGGTGACGGCGAGCCGCGCCCGCGTCAGGTCGATCGGGTGCTGCGCCGTCGTGGTGCCCGAGGTCGGTGTGCTCACCGCCGCACGCTCCCACACGCGATCGCCGTACGACCCCCGGACGCGCACTCAGATCCCGCGAGTTACTGCCCAAAGCGGGGGCGTTCTCAACTGGTAGTTGCACGTGGTCTTGTGCAGCTTGGAGGTTGGGATGCCTGGAGCGAGGTTGACCGAGCACGACCGTGGGGTGATCGAGCGGGCCATGCGGCAGGGGTTGTCTGTGCCGCAGATCGCCGAACTGGTGGGCAAGCACCGCACCACCGTGGCGCGTGAGTTGTCGCAAGGCTCTGGGTCGCGCCCCAATCGCAGGCCCAAGCATCCGGCGGGGTCGGCGCGCCGCGGGACCCGAGGACGCTCTGCGGTCTATCACGCCTGGGTCGCTCAGGCCCGGGCCACGGAGTCGGCTCGGCGGCCGAAGGGTTTCAAGCTCGCCGGGGACCTGGGGCTGGTGGTGTCGGGGCTGCTTCAGGCGAACTGGTCCCCGCAGCAGATTGCCCAGCGGTTGCCCGAGCTCTATCCCGACCAGGACGGTATGAGGGTGAGCCACGAGACGATCTATCGGTCACTGTTCGTGCAGGCTCGCGGCGAGCTTCGCCGCGAGCTGGCCAAGCATCTGCGCACCGGGCGGACCAGCCGCAAGCCGCAGGGACGTAAGGAGACCCGCGGCAAGCTGGTCGGCACCATCCCGATCAGCGCTCGGCCGGCTGAGGCCGCTGACCGTGCCGTTCCGGGCCATTGGGAGGGCGACCTGCTGATGGGCGGGATCGGCAAGGGCGCTGTGATCACTCTGGTCGAGCGGTCGACCAGGTTCGTGCTGCTCGCTCCGCTGCCCGACACCCACAAGGCGATCGACCTCCAAGAGGTCCTCACCCCGTTGATCGCCTCACTGCCCGACCAGATCCGCAAGACCCTGACCTGGGACCGGGGCAAGGAGATGGCCCAGCACGCGGCGATCGCCATCGAAGCGGACATCGACATCTACTTCGCCGACCCGCACTCACCCTGGCAACGAGGCAGCAACGAGAACACCAACGGGCTGCTGCGTCAGTACTGGCCCAAGGGCGCCGACATGCGCGGACTGACCCAGGCCGACTGCGACGCCGTCGCCCTCAGCCTCAACACCCGACCGCGCATGACCCTGGACTGGAAGACTCCCCGCGAGGCCCTCACCGAGGTCCTCGGTGCAACAGCCGCTTGAGACCGCCGGGGCTTTCGGGCGCTCGATCACCCCACTTTGGGCGGTAACTCGCGTGCGTCAGGCGGCGTGCTTCGCGGCTGCGGCGGTCGCGAGGTACGGCGCCAGGTGGGCGGCGAGGACGTCGGCGGCCGGGGTCGGCACGAGGCCGAGCTCGCGCTGGGCGGCGCTCGAGTCGAGGACGAAGTCGTCCTTCATCTGGTACGCGACGTCGGGGAGCTCGCGGATGAGCGGGCTGAAGACGCCGAGCGCCTTCATCATCCAGGGCGCGTACTCGCCCATCTTCGGCGTCGGCACTCCGGCCATGCGCGCGAGCTCGGTGATGGCCTCGCGCTGGCTCATCGTGAGCGCGCTCGGCACGTGCCACGGGCGGCCCCAGGCGCGCTGGTCGGCGCCGATCGCCACGAGCGTCGCGGCCATGTCCTCGGTGTAGGTCCACGTGTGCCTCGAGTCGAGGCTCTGGGTCACGGTGACCTTCTTGCCGGCGAGCAGCTTCGGCATCACGCGGTCGCCGAGGTGGCTCTCGGCGCCGGGCCCGATGTAGTCGGCCCCGCGCGCCTCGGTGACCCGCACGCGACCGGCCTCGTGGGCGGCGAGCGCGTCGAGCCACATCCGGTTGCGCACCTGGGCCTTGGAGTACGTGCCGGCCAGCGGCTGGTCCTCGGTCATCGGCCGGTCGACCGGGCCGTAGCCGTACAGGTTGGCCGTGGTCACGAGCACGGCGCCGGACGTCTCGGCGGCACCGAGGAGGGCGGCGGCGACCGGCGGCCAGTCGGTGACCCAGCGGTGGTACTGCGGGTTGACGCAGTTGTAGACGACGTCGGCCCCGGCGGCGAGCTCGGCCATGCGGCCGGCGTCGGCGGCGTCGGCAGCGATGCGCTCGGTGCCCTCGGGCCCGCTGCCCGAGCGGGTGGCGACGCGGACGGTGTCGCCTGCGGCGAGCAGGCGGCGGGCGACGGCGGACCCGATCGGGCCGGCCCCCACGACGAGGTGCGTGCGGCTCATGCGGTTCTCCTGGCTCTCGTTGCCCTCGCTTTCCGAGAGCACTGCTCACACTATGGAGCGGTGCACTGCTCCCTGTCAAGAGCGGTGCTCACAGAAGTGTTCACCGCTCTCGTTCCTGTGGCATCATCGGCGTCGTGACCGAGACCGCTGCCGAGACCGCCCCCCGTACGGCGAGGGCGCGCGCCCGCGCCGAGCTCACCCGCGAGATCGTCGAGGCCGCCCGCCGCCAGCTCGTCACCGAGGGACCGGCGGGCCTCAGCCTCCGCGCCGTGGCGCGCGAGCTGGGCATGGTGAGCAGCGCGGTCTACCGCTACTTCCCCAGCCGCGACGACCTCCTGACCCAGCTGATCATCGACGCCTACAACGCGGTCGGGGACGCCGCCGAGCAGGCGGACGCCGCCCTCGCGCGTGACGACTTCATGGGGCGCTGGATGGCGGTGTGCCACGCCACCCGCGACTGGGCGCTGGCCCACCCGCAGGAGTGGGCCCTCATCTACGGCTCGCCCGTTCCCGGCTACCAGGCGCCCGAGGACACCATCGGTCCCGGCACGCGGGTGTCGATCACCCTCACCCAGGTGCTCGGCGACGCGCTGCAGGCCGGCCGGGCACCGGCCCAGACCGAGGTGCCCGAGGCCGTGTCGCGATCCATGCAGGGGCTCAAGGACTTCCTGCCCTACCCCATCCCTGACTCGATGCTCGTGGGCGGCGTCATGGCCCGCACGCAGCTCTTCGGCCACATCAGCCTCGAGCTCGACGGGCAGTTCACCAACACGATCAACGACCTGCGCACGTTCTTCGACCACGTCATGCGGGTGACCGGCGAGTCCCTCGCACTTGCCTGACCGCGTCAGCGGGCTGCGCCCTCGGTGAACACTTCACGAGCGCGCACGCAGGATCGCCCCGCGTGGGCGATGATCACCGGGTGACCCGCGTCCTGACGATCCTCGGCTCGGGCGAGACCAGCCCGACGATGGTCACCCCCCACCAGAAGACCTTCGCCAGACTCGGCACCGACGTGCGAGCCGTGCTGCTGGACTCGCCGTACGGCTTCCAGGAGAACGCCGACGAGCTCACCGAGAAGGCGCAGCAGTACTTCCGCGAGAGCGTCGGGCGCACGGTCGAGGCCGTGACCTTCCGATCGGCGCCCGCTCCCGACCCGGTGCTGCACGCGCAGGAGATGGCTCGGCTGCGCGCGGCCGACTGGATCTTCGCGGGTCCGGGCTCGCCGTCGTACGCCCTGCGCAGCTGGGCCGGGAGCGCCGTGCCCGACGCGCTGCATGCGCGGCTGGCGGAGGGCGGCGCCGTCACGTTCGCGAGCGCCGCGGCCCTCACGCTCGGCCTGCTCACCATCCCGGTCTACGAGATCTACAAGGTCGGCGAGGCTCCGCGCTGGCTCGACGGCCTCGACGTCGTCGGCCGGGCGACCGGTCTGCGCGCCGCCGTCGTACCGCACTGGAACAACGCCGAGGGCGGCACCCACGACACCCGCTTCTGCTGGCTCGGCGAGAAGCGGCTCGTGGCGCTCGAGGAGCAGCTGCCCGAGGGCGTGTTCGTGCTCGGCGTGGACGAGCACACGGGACTGGTCATCGACCTCGACTCCCGCGCCTGCGAGGTCGTCGGCAAGGGCACTGTCGTCGTCCGCGTGCACGGCGACGAGTGGGTCCTGAACGCCGGCGACACCACCACCATCGACGAGATCGCCTCGCACGCAACGGGTTCCAGCGCCGCGTCCGCTCCCGTCGCTGCGGCTGCCGTGACCTCGCTCGACGCCTCCGCCGTCGACACCGCGCTCGAGGCGGGCGATGTCGCCACGGCCCTGGCGCTCGTCGGCGAGCTCGACCGGGGCGCGACGACCGACGACGAGCGCGGCCTCGTCCGGTCGTTGATCGCACGCGCGGGCGCGGCGGTCGGCGAGCCGGTCGACGTCACCGAGACGGTGCGCCCGCTCGTCGAGGTGCTGCTGACGCTGCGCGGATCCGCCCGCGCCGAGAAGCGCTGGGCCGACAGCGACGCGATCCGCGACGGGCTCGCTGGCGCCGGTGTCGAGGTGCGTGACACGGCTGACGGCGTCGAGTGGGAGGTACGTCGATGACCGCAGCACCCATCGCACTGGTCGGCTCGGGCGAGTACCTCCCCGTCATGACCGAGATCGAGGGCGCGCTGATCGCCGGGCGCGCACCGAAGTACGTGCAGCTCGCCACCGCGGCCGCACCCGAGGGCGACGACTCGCTCGCACGCTGGCACCGGCTCGGACGCGACCAGGCCGAGCGCCTCGGCGTCGAGCAGGTGATCGTCGACGTGCGCACCCGCGAGCACGCCGAGGACTCCTCACTGGCGGCGCTGATCAAGGGCGCCGGTCTCATCTACCTCTCCGGCGGCAACCCGGCGTACCTCGCCGAGACGCTGCGCCAGACGGCGGTGTGGCACGCGATCGTCGCCGCGCACGAGGCCGGGGCCGCGGTTGCCGGGTGCAGCGCGGGGGCGATGGCCCTCTCCGGCTGGGCGCCGCGGATGCGCTCGATGCGCGCCGAGCAGCCGACGGGCCTCGGCCTCGTGCCGCACGTCCGCGTGATCCCGCACTTCGACAAGATGGCCGCCTGGGTTCCCGACATGCTGCGCAACGCGCTGCTCGGCCTGCCCGAGGGCGTGACCCTGCTCGGCATCGACGAGGACACCGCGCTGGTCGGCGGCCCGCACGAGTGGACCGTCCAGGGGCGTCAGTCGGTCTGGGTGCTCGGCCACGGCAAGCGCGTCGAGCACGCCGCCGGCAGCACGCTGACGCTGCCGTAGAACCGGAGCGTCCAGCGCCCGGATCGTCGTCGTACGGCGCTACTCTCGCACCGTGACCTGCACCCCGCCGTGACCTGACGCCACGCCGCCTGCGGACCTCGTCGTCCGCGCTGTTGTCGTGCCGTCGCGCCCCGTGCCGGAAGGTCGTCCCCATGCCCACCGCTGACCGCGGCTATCTCGCCGTGCTCCGGCGCCCTCATGCCGCACCGCTCGCGGCTTGGGCGTCGCTCGCGCGGCTGCAGTTCGGCGTGCTGCCCCTCGCCACGCTGCTGCTGCTCGCCTCGACCCGCGGGTCGTACGCCGAGGCCGGAGCCGCGACGGCGGCGTACGGCCTCGCCGTCGGCCTGCTCATGCCGCTGCGCGCCCGCGCGGCGGACCGGTGGGGCCACGACCGCGTCCTCGTGGCGTTCTCGCTGCTGAACGCTCTCGGCATCGCGGCCGTCGTCGCGCTGGCGTCCGGCCCGCTGTGGCTGCTCGTCGTCGTGTCGTTCGTAGCCGGATCGCTGCCCGCGCCGGTCGGCCCGGTCGTGCGGTCGTCCTGGCACGACATCGTCGACGGCGACGACGACCTGCTGCGCCGCGCGTACTCCTTCGACTCCGTGAGCGAGGAGGTGCTGTACGTCGCCGGCCCCATCGTCGCGGCCGCGGCCGTCGCGGTGTGGGGCGCGCCCGCGGTCATCCTCGCGTCGGCGCTGGCGCTCGTGATCGCCTGCATCGGGTTGACGACGGTGCTGCGCGGGATGCGCATCTCGGCCGAGGAGCGGCCGCCTCGGCCGAGGGTGCCGTGGCGCAGCCTCACGTTCCTGCTCGGGCTGCTGCCAGCGATCGCGATCGGCCTGCTGCTCGGCGGTCTCGAGCTCGCAGCCGTGGCGCTCATCATCTCCCTCTCGGGCGAGGGCGTGGCGGGCGCTCCTGCGGCTCTCATCTCGATCGGCTCGATCGTGGGCGGCCTGGTCTACGGACGGCGGCGCTGGCCCGGCACGGCGGCCGCACAGTCGGTCGCCGCAGTGCTCGGCGCGGCCGCCGCCGTCGCGGTCGGCGCGTCGGCCGCCGGCATGCTCCCTGCGGTGCTCGCGGCCTTCCTCGTCGCCGGCCTGTTCGTCGCTCCGGCCGTGGTGGCGTCGTACCTCGTGGCCGACGAGGCGGTCCAGGGTGCGAGCGCGGAGTCGACGGCGTGGGTCACCGCGGCGTTCAACGTGGGCACCGCCGCGGGCACGCTGCTCGCCGGCCTGCTGGTCGACGTCCGCAGCCCCAGCACCGCGATGCTGGCGCTCGCGCTCACGACCGTCGTGATCGCGACGGCCGGCGCTCTCGGCGTACGCCGCGCGATGAAGGCCTAGTTTGTTGCGCTCTTAGCAACGAAGGCCCCCTTCACCGCAAACCGGGGGCCCTAGGAGCGGTCTTCGGGCTTGCCCTCGTCCATCTCGCGGAGGAAGTCCTCGAGCGCGGCGGCGATCTCGTCGCCGCTCGGCAGCTCCTGACCGTCGGCCAGGGGCAGCGCGTCGGCAGCCCCGCGCGCCATCGCGTCGTACTGCGCCTCGAGGGCGCGCACGGCCTCGAGGTTCTCGGGGTTGGCCGCGACCTGCTCGTTGATCTCGCGGTCGGCGATGTCGGCTGCGATCTCCAGCGCGGACCAGTCGAGGTTGAGGCTGCCGGCGACGGCGATCTCCTGCAGCAGCTGCACCGCCGCGCGCGGGTACTCGACCTGCGCGAGGTAGTGCGGGATGTGCACGGCGAAGCCCATGGCCTCGTGCCCCGCCTCGCCGATCGCGATCTCGAGGGCTCCGGCCATGTGACCGGGCACCTGGATCGCACCGACGAAGGTCGAGCCACCGGGCACGAGCGACGGGTCGGTGCCGTGCGCGGTGACACCGATCGGACGGGTGTGCGGCGCGGCCCACGGGATCGCGTTGAGGCCGATCGACCGGCGTACGCCGAAGTGCTCGACGAGCTGGATGACGGCGGCGTTGAACGTGCGCCAGCCGAAGTCGGGCTCGGGGCCGTGCAGGAGCAGGAAGCCGGTGCCGTCCTGGTCCTTGAGCTCGGACAGCAGCAGGTCGGGGTAGTCGATGGACTGGTAGTGGTCGGTGTCGAAGATCATCCGCGGGCGGCGGGCGCGGTAGTCGTACAGCGCGTCGATGTCGAACTGGGCCACAGTGCGGTGCTCGTACGTCGCCAGCAGGTGCGCGACGGCGAGCTGGCGGGCGGCGCCGGCGTCCAGGAACCCGCCGAGGGCGTGCACGAGCACCGGCGACTCGAGGTCGACGTCGTCGGTCACGATCTCGTAGAGGCTCTCGGGGCGCATGCGGTCATTCTCCAACAGTCGGAACCTGTGCGCTCCCGCGCACGTCATCCCTCTGGCAACGTCGCCGACCGGCGGCTCCATTCCTTCACGAGGACCCACCAGCGTGCTCCCCTCCCCCGCCACCTCCCGGGCGACCGTGCTGCGCACGTCCCGCGGGGACGCCGTACGGTCAGCCCCGTGAGCGGCACCGACAGCACCCCCGAGCGCGACCCCGCACCAGCCGCCGACGCTGGCGACGCGGTAGGGGCCTGGCGCCAGGGACCGCCAGATCTCGCTCCCGAGACGGCGCCGCGGACGATCCCGGACCGCCGCACTCTCCGAGCCGAGGTGTGGCTGGTCCTCTGGATCTCGATCGCGGCCTCCGGGCTCAAGGCGTTCGTCTCCCTGGTGGACTCGCTCACCAAGGGCACGCCCCTGCGTCAGCAGACCACCACCCTCATCACGACGTACGTCGTCGACCGCCCGTGGCTCGACTTCATGTACCAGGCCACGCGCATCGGTCTCGCGCTCATCCCGGTGCTGCTCGTCATCCACCTGCTGCGCCGCAGCGGCGAGGGTGCGCGCACGATCGGCTTCGACCTGAGCGACTGGAAGCGCGACCTGCTGCGCGGCGCCGCACTCGCCGCGGGCATCGGCGGCGTAGGCCTCGTCTTCTACCTCATCGCGTACAACATGGGCTTCAGCGTGCGCATCGCCGCCGTCACGCTGTCCGGCGGCTGGTGGAACGCGGCCTACCCGATCCTGTACGCCGCCTACAACGCGGTGGTCGAAGAGGTCATCGTCCTCGCGTACCTCCTGCACCGCGCCGACCAGCTCGGCTGGAAGCCGTGGAAGGCCCTGGGCACCAGTGCATTCCTGCGCGGCGCCTACCACCTGTACCAAGGCTTCGGCGGCTTCGTCGGCAACATCGCCATGGGCCTGGTCTTCGGCGTGCTGTTCCGGCGCTGGCGGCGCGTGATGCCCTTCGTCGTCGCGCACTTCCTCATCGACGCGGTCGCCTTCGTCGGCTACGCCCTGCTCGGCGGCAAGGTCAGCTGGCTCCCCTGACGCTCAGGCGGGGCGGAAGCTGCTGAGGTCGACGACGGGCGCGGCGTGCTTGACCATGAGGTGGCGCGTCACGGTGTACTCCAGCACCGCCTCGTGGCTCATGTCCTTGCCGAAGCCGCTGCCCTTCACCCCGCCGTGGGGTGCCTCGGACGCGATCGGCAGGTGGTCGTTGACCCACGTGACGCCGACGTCGAGACGGTGGCTCACGCGCAGGGCGCGGCCGACGTCGCTGGTCCACACCGACGACGCGAGGCCGTAGCGCGAGTCGTTCGCGAGGCGTACGGCGTCGTCCTCGTCGTCGAAGGGCAGCACCACGAGCACCGGGCCGAACACCTCGCCCTGCACGATCTCGCTGTCCTGCCGCGGCCCGGCCACGAGGGTCGGCGCGTAGTAGGCGCCGACGCCGTCGGGCAGCTCGCCGCCGACCACGATCTCTGCACCGGCCTCGGCGGCACGGGCGACGAATCCGTGCACCCGGTCGCGGTGGCCGCGCGAGATGAGCGGCCCGATGTCGGTGCCGGGCTCGCGCGGGGCCCCCACGCGGATCGCGGCCATCACCGCGCGCATCGCGTCGACCGCGTCCGCGTAGCGCGAGCGCTCGACGTACACGCGCGTCGCCGCCGTGCAGTCCTGGCCCGAGTTGTACGTCGCCCCCAGCGCCACCGCGCGTGCCATCGCCTCGATGTCGGCGTCTGCGAACACCATCGCCGGCGCCTTGCCGCCGAGCTCGAGGTGCACGCGCTTGGCCGTCTCGGCCGCTGCTGCCATGACCGCGCGGCCCGTGGCGGATGAACCGGTGACCGAGACCATGTCGGTGCCAGGGTCCGAGACCAGCGCGGTGCCGACGTCGGCTCCGCCGGTGACCACGTTGAGCACGCCCGCGGGGAGGCCTGCCTCGGCCGCCAGCTCGGCGAGCAGGATCGACGAGCTCGGAGTGGCCGGCGCGGGCTTG
The DNA here is from genome assembly GCA_963843975.1 of uncultured Actinomycetes bacterium. Taxonomy (GTDB): domain Bacteria; phylum Actinomycetota; class Actinomycetes; order S36-B12; family CAIYMF01; genus Longivirga. Next base: position 2,422,452 of record CAWJMG010000003.1, read on the forward strand.
AGCACCACGGTGTTGCCCGCTGCGAGCGCCGGCCCGATCTTCCAGACCCCCATGATGAACGGGAAGTTCCACGGCGCGATCGACCCGACCACGCCGACCGGGCGACGCAGCAGCATCGACGTGTAGCCCTCCGACAGCACGCCGGCGCCCGTGCCCTCGAGCGAGCGGGCCGAGCCGGCGAAGAAGCGCAGGTTGTCGGCTGCGAACGGCAGCTCGCCGTCGAGGAACGTCGCCCACGGCTTGCCCGACTCGCGCACCTCGAGCTCGGTGATGTCCGCGCCGCGTGCCTCCACGAGGTCGGCAAGGCGGAGCAGGACGCGTGCGCGCTCGCCCGCCGTTCGCCGTCCCCACGCCTGCTGGGCTGCGCGCGCGGACGCGACCGCCTCGGCCACCTCCGCGACCGAGGCCTCGTGCACCTCGGCCGTGACGGAGCCGTCGGCGGGGTCGTGCAGCACGCGCACGCCGCCAGCGCCGTTGCGCGTGACGCCGTCGATGTGCAGGCCGGCGGTCATGGGTGACTCCTCATCTGGGTGCAGGACGGGGCGCGAAGGCGGTGTCAGCTGTTGAAGCCGACGCCCATGCGGTCGAGCAGTCGGAGGTACGCGCCGCGGCGCCCGGTACGGTCCTCACGGGCCAGGGCCGCCTGGGTGGCACGGATGAGCGGATAGCGAACCGGCTCGGGCGGGAACGGCACGGGTCGGCGGCGAACGAGCTCGAGAGCCGTTCTCTCGCTTGCGATCCCGTCGACGAGGTCGAGCGAGGTACGCGCGCCGAAGCGCGAGGCTCCGACGCCCAGCCCGGTGTAGCCGACGGCGTACGCCAGGCGCCCGCCGAAGGCCGTGCCGAACAGCGGCGTGAAGCGCGACGTCGTGTCGATGGCGCCGTACCAGCGGTGGGTGAAGCGGATGCCCTCGAGCTGCGGGAGCGTGTCGAGGAAGTGCGAGGCCAGCGTGCGGAACGACTGCTCGCGCGCCTGCACGGACTCCGGACCGCGCCCGCCGAAGTGGTAGATGGCGTCGTACCCGCCCCAGAGGATCCGGCCGTCCGGGGTGATCCGGTAGTAGTGGAACTGGTTGCCCAGGTCGGTGAGGCCCTGCTCCTCGCGCCACCCGATCGACTCCCGCTGCTGGGTGGTGAGCGGCTCGGTCGTCAGCACGTGGTCGTAGACGGGCAGGATCCAGCTGCGCAGCCGCTGCAGCAGCGGCGGGAACGCGTTGGTGCCGAGGACGACCCGCTGCGCCTCGACGACGCCGTGCTCCGTCCTCGCCTCGACCCCGTTCTGCGTCCGCGTCAGCCCCGTGACCGCCGACCGCTCATGGACGACACCGCCACGGGCTCGCACAGCCCGCAGCAGCCCCCAGCACAGCAGCGCCGGGTCGAGGGTGCCGCCGCCGGTCCGCACGCGGAGCCCGCCGAGGTACGTCGGCGAGTGGACGTCGGCCCGAGCCTCGTCGGCGTCGAGCAGCGTGCAGTCCTCCCCGGCCTCCACGTGCGCGCGGTACGACTCGGCGAGGCCGTCGACCTGGTGCGGCAGCACGGCCATCGCGGTCTTGCCCGTCAGCCGCAGGTGCGCGTCGATCCCCTCGCACCGGAGGAGCTCGGCGATCTCCGCCAGGTTCTCGCGGCCGAGCCGCAGCAGCTCGGGCATCTCGGCCGGCCACTGGTCGTTGCCGTGCGCGACGCCATGCGTCAGAGACTCGGCGATGAAGCCGCCGTTGCGCCCGGACGCGCCCGACGCCACGAGGTCGCCCTCGAGCACCAGGACGTCGCGCGACGGGTCACGGCGCAGCGCCTCGAGCGCTGTCCAGAGGCCGGTGAGACCGCCTCCGATCACGAGCAGGTCGGTGCGGACGCGCCCCACGAGCGGCGGGGTCGGCTCAGGCGCGTCGGGCCGGTCCGTCCAGAGCACCCGCGCCTCCGCGTCGCGGAGCGACGAGACCACGGAGGCGTCGGACGGCGTGATGGTCACGGTCGTCCGTCAGCCTGCGAGGACGACGGCCTTGGCCGCGTCCCACGCGAGGTGGACGACGGCGCCGCGCTCGACCTCGGGCGCACCGGGACGCGTGTGCAGGACGGGCTCGTCATGCCCGGGAACCGTCACCGCGACGGTCGAGACACCGCCGTAGAACTTCGTGTCGACGACGGTGCCGCTCACCGACGCCGACGCCTCGTCGACGAGCCGCGTGTCCTCGGGCCGGACGACGAGGACGGCGTCGCCCGAGACCGCAGCGCCCGAGAGCCCGCCCGGCAGCACCTTGCCGTCGACCGAGACCCCGCCGTCGACGGCCGTGCCGCGGAACTGGTTGCTCGTGCCGATGAAGCCGGCGACGAAGAGGGTGGCGGGCCGCTGGTAGAGGTCGATGGGCGCGTCGATCTGCTGCACCCGGCCCGAGCCCATGACGGCGATGCGGTCGGCCATCGACATGGCCTCCTCCTGGTCGTGGGTGACGACCACGAAGGTGATGCCGACCTCGTGCTGGAGGCGCTTGAGCTCGAGCTGCATCTCGGCTCGCACCTTGCGGTCGAGCGCAGACAGAGGCTCGTCGAGGAGCAGGAGACGGGGCCGCTTCACGATGGCGCGGGCGAGTGCCACGCGCTGGCGCTGGCCTCCCGACAGCTGCGACGGACGACGACGGGCGAGGTCGGCGAGGCCGACCGTCCGGAGCACCTCCGCGACGCGGTCGCGCACCTCGTCCTTGGGCCGCCCCTCGCGCTCGAGGCCGTAGGCGATGTTCTTCTCGACCGACATGTGCGGGAAGAGCGCGTAGGACTGGAACATCAGGTTGACCGGGCGCCGGTGCGGCGGCTGCCCGAGCAGGTCCTCCCCCGAGAGGAGCACCTGGCCGGAGTCGGGGTGCTCGAAGCCGGCGAGCACGCGCAGCAGCGTGGTCTTGCCGCAGCCCGAGGGGCCGAGGAGCGCGAAGAACTCGTTCTCCCTGATCTCGAGGCTGACGTCGTCGAGGGCGACGACGTCGCCGAAGGCGCGCGACACGCCGCGGATGCTGACGAGGGGCGTGGCGACGTCGGTCGCGACGTTCGAAGGCGCGTTCATACCGTGTCCGTGAGTCGGGTCAGCCGCTGCACGCTGATGACGGCGGTGAAGCTGACGAGCATGAGGATGCTGGCGAGTGCGTTGATCTCGGGCGTGACGCCGAACCGGACCATCGAGTAGATGACGATCGGGAGCGTCGGCGAGCTCGGGCCGTTCGTGAAGAAGGCGATGACGAACTCGTCGAGGGACAGCGTGAAGACGAGCAGCGCCCCCGCGACGATCGCGGGCATCAGCGAGGGGACGGTGATCCGGAAGAACGTCGACACCTGGCCCGCCCCGAGGTCGCGGGAGGCCTCCTCGAGCGACGGGTCGACCTGGGTCAGGCGGGCACGCACGACGGCCGTCACGAAGGCCATGCCGAACACCACGTGGGCGAGCAGCACCGAGTAGAGGCCGAGCGTCATCGACACGAGGGTGAACAGCACGAGCAGGCCGATGCCGAGAACGAGGTCGGGGAGGATCGCCGGCACCAGGGCGTAGGCGTCGAGCAGGTTCGAGCGCGAGTGCCGGTGCAGGCCCACAGCGAGCAGCGTCCCGAGAGCGGTCGAGAGCACGGTGGCGCCGAAGGCCACGATCAGCGTGTTGCCGAGGCCCTGGAGCACCTCCGCGTTGCCCGCGAGCTCGGCGTACCACTTCGTGCTGAAGCCGCCCCACGTGAAGGGCTGCTTGGACGCGTTGAACGACAGCACGACGAGCACGAGGATCGGGAGGTACAGGAACACGTACGTGACCGCCATCGGCAGCCGGAGCCAGCCGAGGCTACGCATCGCGCCCACCCCCGGAGACGCGGCGGGACACCCAGGCCTGCAGGACGAACAGCAGCACGAGGAAGGCGATCACGACGATCGCGAGGGTCGAGCCGAAGGGCCAGTCACGCGCCTTCAGGAACTGGTCGCGGATCAGGTTGCCCACCATCACCGTCTTGCCACCGCCCAGCAGCTCTGGCACGACGAAGTTGCCGAGGCTCGGCACGAAGACGAAGAGGCAGCCGGTGAGGACACCGGGCAGCGTGAGCGGGAGCGTGACGTCGCGGAACGTGCGCCACGGCGTCGCACCGAGATTGGCGGCGGCCTCGCGCAGCTGCGGATCGAGGCGCTCGATCGAGGCGTAGAGCGGCAGGATCATGAGCGGCAGGTAGGCGTAGAGCAGGCCCGCGACGACGGCGCCGGGCGTGTAGAGCAGCCCGAGCGGCTCGTCGACGAGGCCGAGGCCGAGCAGCGCCTTGTTGAGCGGCCCCTCGGAGTTGAGCAGGACGATCCAGGCGTAGGTGCGGATCAGGAAGTTCGTCCAGAACGGCAGCACGACGAGGATCAGCGCCACCGTGCGCCACCGGTGCGGCAGCTTGGCGATGCCGTACGCCACCGGGTAGCCGAGGAGCACGGCGAGCAGCGTCGTGATGCCCGCGATCACCAGCGAGTTGCCGAGCACCGACACGTAGATCGGGTCCAGCGCGCGGACGAAGTTCTCGAGCGTCGGCTTCCAGACGATGCCGCCGAACCGCCCCCGCTGGAAGAACGCGTATACGAGGACGAGCACGAGCGGCACCGCCATGAAGACGGTGAGGTAGAGCAGCCCGGGCCCGGTGAGCACGAGCCGCTCGCCGGAGGCGAGGCGCGAGCCCCGCCTCCGGCGAGTGGTGGCCTCGGACATCAGCCCGCGGTCACCTCGGTCGCGATCTTCGTGTACTCGGGCCCGAACTCGCCGAGGTCGACGAGGCTCTCGCCCTTGAGGAGCTCGGCCGGCGTCATGCCCATGTTCGGGTAGTCGGCCACGAGCGCGCCTGCCGCCTTGTCCATGGCCGCCTTGTTCGGGACCTTGTAGAGGATGTTGTCGATGACCCAGGCGCCGTTGTCGGCGTCGAGGACGTAGTTGATGAAGGCGTGCGCCGCCTCCTTGTTCTTGGAGGTCTTGAGGATCACCATCGTGTCGGCCCAGAGGTCGCTGCCCTCCTTGGGCACCACGAACTTGATGTCCTTGTTCTCAGCGATGCCGTAGTTGCACCAGCCGTCCCACGCCACGACCATCGACGCCTCGCCGGAGACCAGGCGCGAGTAGAACGTGGTGTCGTCGTACGCCAGCAGCGTCGGCTTGGTCTTGAGCAGCTGCTCCTTGACCTTGGCCATCTCGTCGGCGTTGGTGGTGTTGGCCGAGTAGCCGAGCAGCTTCTGCGCCGGGAGCATCAGCCAGCGCTCGGTCGCGAGGGCGGTGGTCTTGCCGGACACGTCGGCCGCCGGGTTGAGGACGTCGCCCCAGCTCGTCGGCGCGGTCTTCACGAGGTCGCTGCGGTAGCAGATGCCCGTGGTGCCCCAGGAGTAGGGAACGGAGTACTTGTTGCCCATGTCGTAGGCGAGCTGCGAGGCCTCGGGGTAGAGGTTCTTCAGGTTGGGGACCAGGTCGGCGTGGATCGGCTCGACCAGGCCCTGCTCGGCGAGCGCCTGCGCGAACTGCCCGGAGACGAACGCGACGTCGATGCCCGAGTCACCGCCGGCGGTGAGCTTGGCCATGATCTCTTCGTTGGTCGCGTGGTTGGTCACGGTGACCTTCGGGCCGACGGCCGACTGGAACTTCGTGGGCAGGTCCTCGGGCATGTAGCTCGCCCAGTTGGAGACCACGAGGCTCTGCGCCTTGAGATCCGCCTTCGGGTCGAGAGAGTCGCTCGGGAGTGCGCTGGCGCTCCCCTCGCCACCGCCGCTGCTGCTGCCGCAGGCGGCGAGGACGAGCATCGAGGCGGCGGCCCCGGTGGCCAGCCACATCGTGCGGCTGGTCGTGCGTGCGGTACGTCGCATGGAAAGGCTCCCGGTCGGGTCGAGTTCGAGCGCGCGGCCCCCGGCGCTTCTCGACGCCGGCGGCGCCCGGCGTGGGGCGGAGTGTTGCACCGGAACTCAGAGCCGCGCAAGGGTCTAAGGCGTTGGCGTAACAAGAGGTTTACCGAATCGTTGAATCCGGATTCAAACCGAAACATGCGCCGTGGGACTCTTCTCGTACGCCGACGGGCCGGGTACTGTGCGGCGTCCGGAGGAGGTGAGACGTGGCCACAAGACCCAAGCCGCGCACCGAGCGCCGCGCCGACCTCGTCGAGGCCGCGCGGCGAGCGATGCTCGAGCACGGCACCTCCGTGCGCCTCAACCAGGTCGCCGAGCAGGCCGGTCTCACCTCGGGCGCCGTGCTCTACCACTACCCCGACCTGCAGGACCTCCTGCTCGACGCGAACCGCGCAGGCATGGAGCGGTTCCACGACTACCGCATGCGTGCCGTCGAGGGCATCGACGACCCTGCGCGCAAGCTCGTCGTCACGATCGCGTCCGGCCTGCCCGTCGACAGCGACGACCCCGACGTCCGTCTGCTCTGCGAGCTCGGTGGCGCCGCCGCGCGCAACACCGTGTACGCGGCTCTGCTCACCTCGCTCTACGACCGCCAGGTGGCGATGTACCAGGTGATCCTCGAGTCCGGCGCGGCCCAGGGGGCGTTCCGCCTGGCCGACTCGTCCCTCACGATCGGCCGTAACCTCGTGTCGCTCGAGGACGCCTACGGCTACCGCATGATGGCGCGCCACTCCAGCATCGACCACGGCACGGCCACCCGCTTGATCCTCGACTACGCACGCCTCGCCACCGGGCACCCGCTCCCGGTCGAGGAGCCCTGACCGAAGCAGCAGCGCGCACGACCGACCGCCAACCACGAGCCAGGGAAGAGATAGCGATGAGCAGCCGTCCGCTCACCATCCTGTTCATGCCGGAGTCGGCCTACGGACCCACCAACCAGTGCGTCGGCATCGGCGACGTCCTGCGCAAGCGGGGCCACAACGTCGTGTTCGCCGCCGAGGCGTCGTGGAACGGCAAGCTCGAGGCCCTCGGCTTCGGCGAGGATCTCGTCGACCTCGCCCCGCCCGCCGAGGACGCCGGAGATCAGGACGCCGGCCAGTTCTGGAAGGACTTCATCCGCGACACCGCGCCGGAGTTCCGCAAGCCGACCGTCCAGCAGCTCGAGACCTTCATGGCCCCCACGTGGCAGGCGCTCATCGACGGTGCCCTGTACTGCGAGCCGCAGCTGCAAGGCGATCATCGAGCGCGTGCGGCCGGACGTCATCGTCGAGGACAACGTCATCGCCTTCCCGGCGCTCGTCACGGCGGGCGTCCCCTTCGTGCGCATCGTGTCGTGCAACCCGCTCGAGGTGAAGGGTGCCGACATCGCCCCCGCCTACTCCGGCCTGCCCGCGGACGACCGCAGCGAGTGGGCCTCCTTCCAGGCCGAGTACGACCGCACCCACCGCCCGATGTGGGAGGCCTTCAACGCCTGGGTGGTCGAGCAGGGCGCTCCGTCGCTCCCCGACCTCGAGTTCATCCATGAGTCGGACGTCGCCAACCTGTACGTGTTCCCGGAGGAGGCCGACTACACCGATGCCCGTCCGCTCGGCGCCACCTGGCACCGGATGGACTCCAGCGTCCGGGAGACCGACGTCCAGTACGAGCTGCCCGAGATCGTCCGCGACCGGCCCGAGGGCAGCGCGCTCATCTACCTGTCGCTCGGCTCGCTCGGCAGCGCCGACGTCGACCTCATGAAGCGGCTCGTCGACGTCCTCGGGCGCACCCCGCACCGCTACATCGTCAGCAAGGGGCCCCAGCACGCCGACTACGAGCTCGCCGACAACATGGTCGGGGCGGAGTTCCTCCCGCAGACCACGCTCATCCCGCAGGTGGACGCCGTCATCACCCACGGCGGCAACAACACCACCACCGAGGCCGTCCACTTCGGCAAGCCGATGATCCTGCTGCCCCTGTTCTGGGACCAGTACGACAACGCGCAGCGCATGGACGAGACCGGCTTCGGCGTCCGCCTCTCGACGTACGCGTTCACCGAGCAGGAGATGGACGCCGCCCTCGCGACCGTCCTGGACCCGGCGCTGCAGGCCCGCGTGGCCGCCGTCGGCGAGGCGGTCCGGGGCCGCGACGGCCTGCGCCGCGGGGCCGATGTCATCGAGCAGGTCGGCCGCGCCCACGTCGACTCCGCGGAGGGCGCAGGCGCGTGACGTCGCCCTGGGCCGAGCTGGTCGCGGCGGCTGACCCGTCGCTCGTCCTGCCCGTGCGCCCGCGCGGTGCAGCGGTCGCGGTCGCGGGCCCGCTCTCGCTCGTGGACCTCATCGATCTCGGCGACGGCCACGGGGTGGGCGTGGCGCAGACCGGTGACGGCGACCGCTGGACCGTTCCGCTGGTGCGGGAGGGCGATGCCGTACGCCGCTCGCTGCCCGGCGACGGCACGGCCGAGCGGCTGGTGGAGCTGCTCACCCGCGACCCTTCCGAGCGCTCGGCGGGCCCTACCGCGTCACGACCTGGCACCACGAGCCCGTCTCCGGCGAGCGCGGCGTCACCGTCGACCAGACGAACGAGTCGGTCGTGGTCGGCGAGCGCGCCGTGGTCAAGTGGTGCCTGCGCCTCCCAGCCGGCGACGAGCCGGGATCGCCTGCGCCCCAGCGGCTCGCGGCCCTGGCCGCCGCCGGGTTCGACGAGACGCCGCGGCCGTGGGGGTCGGTTGAGCGGGTGGTCGACGGGCGTTCCGTGCTGCTCGCCGCGGTCGTGGAGTTCCTTCCCGGCGCGCTGGACGGCTGGGACTGGATGGTCGACGACGTGCGCGCGTTCGCGCGCGCCGACCTCACTCTCGACGAGGCGCTCGCACCGGCGAAGCGGCTGGGCTCGCTGACCGCCCGGATGCACGTCGCCCTCGCAGCGACGGGTCGCGCCGAGGCGACGGACGAGCAGGCCGAGGCCTGGTCGCGCCGCGCGCTGTCAGACCTCGCCGAGGCGGTCGAGTCGGTCGGCGGCGACGAGGGCGACCGGCTCCGTGGGCGGGCCTCGCGTATCGAGGCGGAGCTCGACGTGCTCGCCTCCTCCGCGGGAGCGGTGCTCATCGACGTCCACGGCGACCACCACGTCGGCCAGGTGCTGCGCCACGGCGACCCCGCGCAGTACGCCGTCACCGACTTCGACGGCAATCCGGTGCTGACGCCGTCCGAGCGGCTCGCCCGCATGCCGGCCGCCGTCGACGTGGCCGGGATGCTCGCCTCGCTCGACCATGTCGGGCGCGTGGTGCTGTTCCGCACCGAGGGCGTGGACGGCGCAGCCGTGCGGCTCTGGATCGACGAGGCGCAGCGGGCGTTCCTCCACGACTACCGCGACACGCTCGCCCGCATGCGGTCCGCGGACCTCCTCGACGAGCACCTCCTGCTGCCGCTGCGCCTGCACCAGGAGGTGCGCGAGTATCTGTACGCGGTACGCCACCTCCCGCACTGGGTCTACGTGCCCGACCTCGCGCTCGCCGACCTGATCCCGTCCGAGGAGTAGCAGTGGAGCCCGACCTGTTCGCCGCCGATCTGGCCGAGAAGCCCGCCCGGCTCGCAGCCCTCGCAGACGTGCTCGCGTCGGAGGACCCGTGGAGCGTCCTGCCCCAGGACGTCCGCCGCGTCGTCCTGGTGGGCATGGGCTCGTCCGCGTACGCCTCCGGGGTCGTGGCCGCCCGGCTGCGCGCCCGCGGCTTCGACGCCGTCAGCGAGCTCGCGAGCAGCGACCGGCTCACGGACGTGCGCGACGGCGACGTCGTGGTAGCCGTCTCGGCCGGAGGCGGTTCGCGCGAGACCGTCGCGGCCGTCGAGCACTACCGCGACCGGGCCCCGCTCGTCCTGCTGACGAACAAGCCGGAATCGCCTCTGGCGCAGTCGGTCCCGTGCGTCGTCGACATGCTGGCCGGGATGGAGCGCGGCGGGGTGGCATGCCGGTCGTACCAGCACACGCTCGTGCAGCTCCTGGCCCTCGAGCGGCACCTGCTCGGTCTCGACCGCGACCTCCCGGCACTCGTGCGCGCGAGCGCCGACGCCGGGGCGGCGCTCGCCGCTGGCGCCGACGGATGGCTCCCCCGGGTGCGCGAGCTGCTCGACGGCCCGGACGGCGCCCACGTCGTGGCACCCGCGAGCAGGCTGTCCTCTGCCCAGCAGTCATCGCTGATGCTGCGTGAGGGGCCGCGCCGCGTTGCGCACGCGCACGAGACGGGCGACTGGAGCCACGTCGACGTCTACCTCACCAAGACCACCGACTACCGGCTGCTCCTGCTCGCCGGGTCGCGGTGGGAGGACGAGCTGATGCGCTGGTGCGCGGAGCGCGGCACGACCGTCGTCGCGCTCGGCGCCGAGGTCGAGGGGGCGGCGTACTCCCTGCGCTACGACGGCGACACCGACGACGACGTGCGTCTGCTCACCGAGGTGCTGGTCGCCGAGCTCCTGGCCGCCGACCTCTGGGCCGCCCGGTCCTGTGGCACGTGAAAGCCCCCGGGCTGGCGCCGCTTAGAACGCGACGGCCGGCTGGACGAGCCGGCACCCGGGGGCCTCGGTGACTGCCGTGGAGTCGCTGCCGGGATGGCGCGACCTCGCGGTCAGCAGGCTGTCCTGGCTAGCGGGCAGCCACCTCACGAGTCCGATGTGCATGCATGAAACGGACCACCTCCCTTCACGTGTAGGAGGACGGTACGTCGGCGCCGCCGGACGCGCATCCCGGTTTAGCGAGGTCGCGCCCGGGCTTCAGCGGCAGGTGCCGGAGCCGGTGTCGGTGTAGGTGCTGCCGGCCGCCGGGACGAAGTCCCACGTGTAGCTCGCTGCGCCGAGGGAGAGGCGCAGGACGCCGAAGGCCGAGGGCTGTGCGCCTCGCTGGTGCTGGGGATCGACCCGAACCCGCGGGTTCCCTTGCCGCCCGTGCCGACCACGAACTGCCGCATCCCGTCGGGGTCGGCGCGGCCGGCGGAGTCCATCGGGGCGAACCGCTCGTAGTCGTGGTCGTGGCCCGACAGCACGAGGTCAGCGCCTCCCTGCTGCAGCGTGTCCCAGAGTGCGGCGACCGACCCGTTGTCCCCGTGCTCGCCCGAGGAGTACCGCGGGTGGTGGGTGAGCGCCACGGTGCAGCGGGCCGGGTGTGCAGCGAGGTCCGCCCGCAGCCACTGCTCCTGCTTCGACCCGCTGCCGCAGCCGCCGATCTCACGGCAGTTGGTGTTGAGGACGACCACGTGCCACTCGCCGACGTCCGTGGAGTAGTAGCCCGTCGACCGGTCGCCTGCGCGCGCGCCGAAGTAGTCGAAGTATCCGGCCGCTCCGCGCGTCTGGTACTCGTGGTTCCCCACGACGGGGATGGTGCGGTCGAGCACCCGGCCGAAGGACGGTGCGTACGACGTCTGGAACGCCGCGAGCGTCCCGTCCGCGTACTGGTCGTCGCCGAGCGCGGCGAACGCCGTCATCGCGGTGTCGGACACGACGAGGTCGCTGACCGCCTGCTGCCTGCACTCCGTGCGCGTGCCCATGCCCCCGTTGAACGCTGAGGCCTTCGGGTCGCAGGCGAGGTCACCGGCCGCCACGAGGACCGGGTCCGCGGCCGAGGCCGTGGGCGAGGAGAGCGTCGGGCTGGGCGACGTCGCCTCGGGGCTGCTCGCAGACTCACTGGGGCCCGACGTCGGGCTGTCGGTCACGGCCGGGTCCGTGGGCGAGGGCTCCACCGACGCGGTCGGGCTCGGCGACTCCTCTGCCACGGCCGGCTCGACCGTGATCGCGGCGACCGCCGGGAGGTCCACCCGCGCGGTGAACCGCAGGTCGATGCGGCCGTCCGACACCGTCACCAGGATCGAACGGTCGAGCTCGGTGCTGCGTCCGGACTCGGCGTAGATGTCGAGGTCGGTGAAGAAGGCCTGTCCTTCGGCGGTAGCGGAGAACACCCGCATGCCCGGTGCACGCCAGTAGGTCTCGGCCATGGCGAGGGTCACGAGGTAGGTGCCGTCCGGCACCGCCGCCGACCAGGCGCTCATCCCGATCCAGCCCGTACGGAGAACGGCGTCGCCGAGGCGACCCGCGACGGGTGTCGTCGCGACCGAGCCGGCGCGGCCGCCCGTGAAGCCGCTGCTGCGCGCGTACGAGGTGCCGTCGGCCGCGGCCACAGCCGTCTTCCACGAGCCGGCGTCGATGCGGATCGCGGATGCCGACGCGGCGGGGGGAGCCAGCCAGGCGACGGTTGCGACCACCAGGACGACAGCGCTCGCCGCCGCTGCGACCACCGTGCGCGGTGAGGTGCGGTGCCGTGCGTCTGCAGGGGTCATGCTCCCCACTGTCCGTGGGGCCCGGGGGACCGTCAATCGATCCGGCTCTGGGTTCTGCGACAGTCCGCTATCCGACGACGCGGGCCCCGTCCAGCATCAGGGAGTCAGGTGGTGCGCACGCATCGTGGTCACGGCGTCGTGTCGGCGGTGTCCGGCAGCGGCTCACCGAGGACGGCGATGATCGTCGCGAGAGCAGCGTCGAGATCGGCCTCCTCGACCACGAGCGGCGGCGCGAAGCGGATCGTCCACGTGTGGGTGTCCTTGGCGAGGATCCCGCGTGCGAGGAGCTCGAGGCTCACCTCGCGACCGGTGCGGCCGGTGCCGTCGAGCTCGACCGCCCACCACAGGCCGCTGCCACGGATCTCCTTGACCCCGGCGAGGTTCGCGCCACGCAGGGTTGCGAGCACGTGCTCGCCGAGGCGCTTGGACCGCTCCTGCATGACACCGGTCTCGAGCAGCGCCACCACGGCGATGCCGACGGCGGCCGCCATCGGGTTGCCGCCGAACGTGCTGCCGTGCTCGCCCGGCTTGATGACGCCGAGCACGTCCCAGTCGGCCGTCACTGCGGACACCGGCAGGATGCCGCCGCCGAGCGCCTTGCCGAGGATGCGGATGTCGGGCTGCACGCCGACCAGGTCGCAGGCGAAGGTCGCACCCGCGCGACCCATGCCCGCCTGGATCTCGTCCGCGATCATCAGCACGTTGCGCTCCGCGCAGAGCTCGCGCACGGCCTCGAGGTAGCCGGTCGGCGGCAGCACGACGCCCGCCTCGCCCTGGATCGGCTCGACCAGGAACGCGACCGTGTCGTCGGTGATCGCGGCCGCCAGGGCATCGATGTCGCCGTACGGCACCGCGACGAAGCCGGGCGTGTAGGGGCCGTAGTCGTCACGGGCGACGGGGTCGTCGGAGAACGACACGATCGTCGTGGTGCGACCGTGGAAGTTGCCCTCGCAGACGATGATCTGCGCGCGGTCGTGAGCGACGCCCTTCTTCTGGTAGCCCCACTTGCGGGCGACCTTGAGGGCCGTCTCGACGCCCTCGGCACCGCTGTTCATCGGCAGCACCGCGTCGTGCCGGGCGAGGCGCGCGAGGTCGGCGCAGAACTGCCCGAGCTTGTCGTTGTGGAACGCGCGGCTCGTCAGCGTGAGCCGGTGCAGCTGCTCCTCGGCCGCAGCGATCAGGCCGGGGTGACCGTGACCGAAGTTGATCGCGCTGTACGCCGAGAGCATGTCGAGGTAGCGACGCCCCTCGATGTCGGTGACCCACGCTCCCTCGGCCTCACGGATCACGACCGGCAACGGGTGGTAGTTGTGGGCGCAGTGCTCGTGCTCGAAGGCGATGGCGTCGTCGGTGATGCTCACGGGGTCCTCCAGCGATACCGCCCTGGGTCGTGCGGCGTCGTGGGTCACGCTGCCACGGAAGCAGGCCCGCACGCGACCGATCGAGCACCTCGGGGCGTCGTGGCGCCGACGGATTCGCGGGCGGTGGCCGCGCCCCGGTATCGTGACTGCTGCTGACTCGCGAGTCAGCAGTGACGTACGACGCCGGCCGCTCCGCCGGACGACGGAGGAGGAGACGGCCGTGCAGCACGACACGCTCGTGGTGCTCTTCGGCGTCCTCACCACCCTGCTGGCCCTCGGCTACGGCGTCCCTCAGTGGCTCAAGGTGCGCCGTACCGGCGTCGTCGCCGGAGTCTCGGTGCCGAGCATCAGCTGCGCCCTGGTCTCCGCAGTCGCGTGGGTCGTCTACGCGATCTGGATCCAGGATGTCTGGGTCACCCTCACGTCCGCAGCGGCCATCCCCGGCCTCGCTGCTGCGCTCGTCGTGCTGCTGCGCACCCACGCGTCGCGCGAGGGCCTCTGGATGACCTGGGCGTGGATCGGGGCGATCCTGCTCACGGCGGCGCTCGTCCCCGTGAGCACCGTGCCCATCACCGTCCTGCTCGGCTGCTCGATCCTGTGGTACGTCGCCCCCGCGGCCTGGACGGCGTGGCGCAGCCCGGACGTCTCGGGGATCGCGCCCGGCGCGTGGATGCTCCTGCTCGTCGAGGCAGGCGTGTGCACCGTCTACGGCGTGCTCGCCGACGTCCCGGCGTACCTCATCTACGCGGCCATCGCGGCCGTGGGTGCGGTCGCCGTGCTGGCCCGGCTGGTCGTGGCGACCCGCCCGGCGTGCGGCGCCTGCCCGCCGCTGCGGACGTGCAGCTGCGCGCCCGCCCCGGCCGACGCCCTGGTCTGAGCCAGCCTCGACGCGACCGGGCAGATCACGAGTCGCCCGTTCGCGTGCGGGACGGCGTCCGGCGCGGCATGCTTCGGCTCACCCAGCAGCCAGACAGGACCGGAGCCCTCCATGGTGTTCACCTCCCCCCTTCCTGACGTCGAGATCCCGGACGTGGCGCTCACCGGCTACGTGCTGGAGAACGCGGGCCGGCTCGGCGACAAGCCGGCGCTCATCGACGGCCCCACCGGCCGCACGATCACCTACGCCGGGCTCGGCGGCGCGATCCGGATGCTCGCGGGCGGTCTCGTCGCACGCGGCTTCGCCCCCGGCGAGTGCCTCGCCCTGATGTCGCCGAACATCCCCGAGTACGCCGTGATCTTCCACGGCGTGGCGATGGCGGGCGGTGTGATCACGACGATCAACCCGACGTACACGCACTACGAGGTCAACAAGCAGCTGCTCGACTCGAAGGCGACGATCCTCGTCACCATCCCGATGTTCCTCGAGGTCGCCACGAAGGGCGCGGAGGGCACCGGCGTCAAGGAGATCTTCGTCCTCGGCGAGGCCGAGGGCGCGACGCCGGTGACGGCTCTGTTCGGCGCGCCGCTGGCCGAGCAGGTGCCCGTGTCGTCCGACACCCTCGTGTGCCTGCCGTACTCGTCGGGCACCACCGGCGTGAACAAGGGCGTCATGCTGAGCCACGGCAACCTCGTGGCCAACGTCGCCCAGGTGCTCTCGGCCGCGGACATCCGCGAGGACGAGACCTTCATCGCCGTGCTGCCGTTCTTCCACATCTACGGCATGCAGGTGCTCATGAACACCGGCCTGCGCGCCGGCGTCACGGTCATCACGATGCCGCGCTTCGACCTCGAGCAGTTCCTGTCGCTGCACCAGCAGCACGGCATCACGCGCTCCTTCGTGGCCCCGCCGATCGTGGTGGCGCTCGCCAAGCACCCGATGGTCGACAACTACGACCTGTCAGCCCTCCGCCAGGTCTTCTCCGGCGCAGCCCCGCTGTCGGCTGAGCTGTCGCTCGAGGCCGGGGCGCGGCTCGGCTGCGACGTCGTCCAGGGCTACGGAATGACCGAGCTGTCGCCGGTGTCCCACCTGACCCCACCCGGCATGTTCAAGCCGGGATCGTGCGGCGTCACGGCGCCCAACACGCTCTCGAAGATCGTCGACCCGGCCACCGGCAAGGAGCTGGGCGTCGACGAGGACGGCGAGCTCTGCATCCAGGGGCCTCAGGTCATGCACGGCTACCTCGGCAACGCATCGGCCACGGCCTCGACGATCGACCAGGACGGCTGGCTGCACACCGGCGACATCGGGCACATCGATGCCGACGGCCACCTCTGGATCGTCGACCGGCTCAAGGAGCTCATCAAGTACAGCGGGTTCCAGGTGCCGCCTGCCGAGCTCGAGGCGCTGCTGCTCACCCACCCCGGCATCGCCGACGCCGCCGTCGTCGGGCTCGCGGACGAGGAGCACGGCGAGATCCCCGTCGCGCACGTCGTGCCGCGCGCCGGCATCGAGCTCGACCCGGACGAGGTGATGGCGTTCGTCGCCGAGCGGGTGGCGCACTACAAGCAGATCCGCCAGGTCGTCGTCGCGACCGAGATCCCGAAGTCGGCGTCGGGCAAGATCCTGCGCCGCCTGCTCAGGGACCAGGGCTGACCCCACCGCACGCAGGCAGCAGGCCCGCCCCCGCGGCTTCGGGGGCGGGCCTTCTGCCGTGACACGTCAGGTGGTGACGGGCGCGGCCTCCGTGACGTCGACGTCGCCGTCGCCGTGGATCTCTCGACCGTCGACCTTGCTCGGCCACCAGAACCGCTCGCCGAACACGAACGCCAGCGCCGGCACGAGCACCGTGCGGACGAGGAGCGTGTCGAGCAGGACGCCGATGCCGACGATGATGCCGATCTGCGCCAGCGCGATGAGCGGCAGGACGCCGAGCACCGCGAACACCGCCGCGAGCAGGATGCCCGCGCTGGTGATGACACCACCGGTCGCCTTGAGCGCCTTCAGCATCCCGGAGCGGGTGTCGCCGACCAGCGCCTCCTCCCGCGCCCGGGTGGCGAGGAAGATGTTGTAGTCGACGCCCAGCGCCACCAGGAAGATGAACGACAGCAGCAGCACGCCGTTGTCGAGCGCCGGGTAGCCGAGCACGTTCTGGAAGATCAGCCAGGACGTGCCGAGCGCTGCGAAGAACGTGAGCAGCACGGTGGCCACGAGCAGCAGCGGAGCGAACAACGCCCGCAGCAGCAGCACGAGGACGAGCAGGACGAGCACCAGGACGATCGGGATGATCACCTTGGCATCGCGCAGAGCCGCCTCGTTCGCGTCGAGCAGGGTGGCCGTCGAGCCGCCCACCACAGCATCGGCGCCTTCGACATCGGCCACCGCCGAACGGATCTCGCGGATCGAGTCGAACGACTCGTCGCTGCCCGGGTCGGAGTCGAGCACGACGTCGACCTGCGCGATGTCTCCCTCGGAGACTCCTGGCGTCGCCGACACGACGCCGTCGAGCCCCTTCACGGCGCCGACAACTGCGTCCACCGACCCGGGGTTGGTCATGATCGCGACGGGTTCGGTGGCACCGGCGGGGAAGGCCTTCGCCAAGGTCTCCTGGCCTGCGACGGCCTCGGGCTTGACCCGGAAGACCTCGTTCTGGCTCAGGCCCACGCTGATGCCGATCGAGCCCAGCGAGAGCACGAGCAGGAACACGGTCGCGCCGATGCCCACGATGTTGGGGCGGCGCTTGACGGCCTCGCCGATGCGTCCCCAGACCTTGCCCTCGCGGGCGGCGTCGCCCACGCGCGGCACGAACGGCCAGAAGAGCCCGCGGCCGAAGATGACCATCGCGGCCGGGAGCACCAGCAGGCCGGTCGTGACCGCGACGACGACGCCGACCGCGGCAGCGAACCCGAGGCCGCGCAGCGTCTCCTGCTGCGCGAGCAGGAGGGTGAGCAGGGCGAGGGTGACGGTGGCGCCCGACGCCAGGATCGGCTCAGCCGTGCGCCGGACCGCGAACCGCATCGCGTCGAAGCGGCTGTCGTCCGTGCGCAGGCGGTCGCGGTAGCGCGCGATGAGCAGGAGCGCGTAGTCGGTGGCGGCGCCGAAGACGAGCACGCTCGTGATGCCTACTGCGGACTCGTCCACCACGATGCCGAACTGCGGCGCGAGGAGGCCGACGACCTTCAGCGTGAACTGCTCGGCGATGCCGACCACGACGAGGGGCACGATCCAGAGCCAGGGGCTGCGGTACGTGATGAGCAGCAGCACCGCGACGACGAGGGCGGTGGCGGCCAGCAGCGTGACGTTCGCGCCCTCGAACACGGCGGCGATGTCGGCCTGGAAGGCCGGGCCGCCGGTGACCTGGACGACGAGGCCGGCAGGCACGTCCTTCTGCGCGGCGTCGCGGATCTCGGTGACGGCGTCCGCGACCTCGAGGATCTCGACCGAGGTGTCGACGTTGACCGGCACGATCGCGACGGTGCCGTCCTCGCTGTACGTCGGGGCGACGGGAGGACCGGGCTGGCCCGCGACGGCGAGGGGTGCGACGCGACCGGCGAGGGCGTCGACCGCCGCCTTGTCGGCGTCGGTGAGAGCACCGCCGTCCTCGCGGCTCACCACGACGAGGGCCGGAGCGACGCCCTCCTCGGGGAGCTGGTCCTGACGCAGCTGCGCCTCGGTCGACTGGTACGACGCCGGCAGCCCGGAGGTCACGAGCGGCGAGACCTTGGTCGGCGTGGGGATCGCGAAGATCGCACCCACCACGACGAGGACGGCCAGCAGGACCAGCAGCGCACGGCCTCGAGATGCGAGGTGTCCGGTCGGAACGTTCACTAGTATCTCCCGAGAGCGTCACATGACGTGACAGTCTTATCACTAGACTGTCTAGCGATAGTGGAGAGTACATCAATGGCAGGCAGTGCGCACCCCGAGGCCGCGTGGCCGACGAGCCGGGTGGCCACGCTGCTGTACGACGTCCTCCACCTGACGAGCGAGACGCGGATCGCCATGGCCCGCCGCCTCGGCCTCAACCCCAGCGAGGTCGACGCGATGGAGCACCTCATGGCCGAGCCGATGGGCCCGGTCGAGCTCTCCCGTCGTCTGCACATGACCTCGGCGTCGGCCACGGTCCTGGTCGACCGCCTCGAGGAGGCGGGTCACGTCGCGCGCGAGGCCGACCCGGAGGACCGCCGACGCCGTGTCGTGCGGCCCACCGAGCAGGGGTCCCGCGCGGTGTACGAGCAGGTCGTGCCGCTCATCGTCGACCTCGTCAGCGCCGAGGACTCCCTCTCCGCCCGCGAACGGGCCGCCGTCGAGCGCTACCTCGAGCGGGTGCTCGACGTGCTCGGGAGCCACGCTCAGGACGAGCCCACCGCACGCCCCTGACCTGCGGCCACGCCGCCCGTTAGCCCACCCGGGCGATGGGCTCGCCACGGGCTGTAGCCGTGCCCGATCATTTAGTCGTCACCGGGGGAAGGAGACGCGCATGGGTGCCCGACCTGTCTCGACCCACATCCCCCGCCGCTCCACCGCGCTCGACGACCTGAACCTCATCGCCGACCAGGGCGACGTCATCTACCAGACGACGCCGGACGGCGTCATCGAGTGGATCGCGCCGAACGTCACCGACCTCCTCGGCTGGGCTCCGGACGACCTCATCGGCTCGACCATCCTCGAGATCGTGCACCCGGCCGACCGCGACCTGGTCGCCGAGCGCCGCTCCGCGCTGTACGGCGGCAACCTCGCCGTCGACGGGTTCGCGGCGCGGCTGCGCACCGCCGACGGCCGCTACCGCCAGACCGGCATCCGCGCGCGGCCGTTCCACGACAGCGCCGGCGCCGTCGTCGGTGCCTTCGCCGCCATCCGGGACGCCCACGAGGCGACCACGACGCTGCGGGCCCTCGCCACGCTCTCGCGGGGCAACGGCGTCCTCGTGCGGGCGCGCGAGGAGCAGGAGCTGCTCGAGGAGATGTGCCGCACGGTGGTCGAGGCGGGCCACTACGCCCTGGCGTGGTACGGCCGGGCGGTGCGCGACGAACGGTGCACGGTGCAGCCGATCGCGCGCGCCGGCAGCCTGTCCGACTACGTCGACGAGGTCACCGTCACGTGGGACGACAGCCCGACCGGGCTCGGCCCGACCGGCACGGCGATCCGCACCCGCACCACCCAGGTCAAGCACTCCTTCGAGGACGCCGACTACGAGCCCTGGCGCGACGTCGCCCAGCGCCGCGGTTTCCGCGCCTCGATCTCGCTCCCGGTCGTCGTTGACGGCGTCACGGACGGCGCTCTCATGGTCTACGCGCTGGAGGAGGGCTCGTTCGACGACGTGTCCCGCGGCCTGCTCGAGGACCTCGCCGCCGACATCGGCTACGGCGTCGAGCGGCTGCGCGACGCCGAGCGTCTGAGCGAGGCGCTCAGGAGCAGCGTCTTCGTCCTCGCCGCGGCTGTCGAGTCGCGCGACCCCTACACCGCCGGACACCAGTCGCACGTCGGAGTCCTCGCCGAGGCGATCGGTCGCGAGCTCGGGCTCGACGAGGACCGCATTCAGGGCCTCGTGCTCGGCGCCTCGATCCACGACCTCGGCAAGATCTCGATCTCCCATGCCACGCTGGGGAAGACGGGCGTGCTGACCGATGCCGAGTGGGAGGAGCTGAAGGCTCACCCGGCGACAGGGCGGACGATCGCGAACCGGTTCCCGTGGCCTTGGCCGATCGCGGAGATGATCCACCAGCACCACGAGCGCATGGACGGCAGCGGCTACCCGCTCGGCCTGTCCGGCGACGCGATCCTGCTCGAGTCGCGCATCATCGCCGTGGCCGACCTCTACGAGGCCATGGCCAACGACCGCCCCTACCGCACGGCCCCCGGTGCCGACCGGGCGCGCACGGTGCTGAGCGAGGGACGCGGCACGCTGTTCGACCCCGACGTGATCGACGCCTTCGAGCGGGTGGTCACGCGCGGCTTCACGTTCCCGACCGCCTGAGCTGGATCAGTCGGCCGCCGGGCGGACCCGGATCGGCTCCCACGGCGGGTTCGGCGCGGGGATGCGCGCAAGCTCGGACGCGACGTCGCCGAAGCGCTCGCCGTGGTCGCGCCAGTCGGCGTAGAAGCCCGACACCTCGTCCGCGCTGCGGGCGACGAAGTTCCACCACATGTAGAGCTTCTCCGGGAACGGAACGCCGCCGAGCACCAGCACGCGCGCCGCCTCGCGCGCCTCGACCCGCACCTCGCCGCGACCCGCACCGAGGGAGGCGATCTGCCCGGGCCGGGCGAAGGCGCCGTCGACGTGCATCTCGCCCTCGAGGGCGACGACGGCATGCTCGAAGTCCGGGCGCAGCGGGAGGGTGACCGAGCCGGGACGCACGACGACGTCGAGGCCGAGCAGGTCGCTGACGAAGCGCGCCGGCGACGTGGCGCCGAGCAACGAGCCGGCCAGCACCGTCGCCACCGCGCTCCCCTGCTCGACGACGGGCAGCTCCGCGTGGTGGGCGAACGCCGGGTCGCCGTGCCGCACGTCGTCCGGCTGCGCGACCCAGAGCTGGACGCCGTGGAGGCTCCCCCGGTACGAGCCGGTCGCCTCCTCCGCGTGCACGACACCGCGACCGGCGGTCATGAGGTTGAGCTGGCCGGGGCGGATCAGCTGCTCGGAGCCCAGCGAGTCCTTGTGCAGGGCCTCGCCCTGCATGAGCCACGTGACGGTCTGCAGACCGGTGTGCGGGTGCGGGCCGACGTCGAGCCCGGACGTCTCGGTGACCTCGGCCGGACCCATGTGGTCGGCGAAGCACCACGCGCCGACCGTGCGCAGCGGGCGGGTCGGGAGCACCCGGCGCACCGTGAACTTCCCGACCTGCGCCTCGCGCCCGTCGAGCACCTCGACCGCTGCCATGGCCTGCTCCTCACGTCGTCAGCGCAACACCGCGGAGCGCCGACGGTGTTCCCGGGCCCCGTCAGCTCGCCCGGCGCCCCAGCATCCAGGCGACGCCGGCGATGCCGAAGTCGGCGACGGTGTGCACGACGCGCGTCAGCAGCGCGGCCGCGGCGGCACCCGCGACGCCGAGGTACGGCGTCAGCAGCAGCGTGAGCACGGCCTCCCGCGCTCCGAGCCCTGCCGGCGCCAGGATCACGACGACGCCGACGGCGTATGCCGCCGTGAAGGCGACCATTGCCGCGCCGACGCCGTACGCGCTGTCCACCGGCTCCGGCGAGACGGCGTGCAGCGCCAGTCCGTAGAGCGACCAGGTGACCATCAGCATCGCGACGACGGCGAGGCAGTCGGCCCAGGTGAGGGCGAGCCGGCGTCCGCCGCCCGCGGCCCACGAGCCGGCCGCGTTCACCACCGGTGGCGTCATGCAGACCAGAGAAGCGCCGAGCCCGACCAGGGCGAGCCACGACGGCACGCTGGTGCCCGCGAGCCCGGCGAGCACACCCGCGCTGGCCACGAAGCCGGCGGTCACGACGTTCCACCCGAGGAACACGAGGCCGGCCACCACGGTCGTGCGCGCCGGGATGCCGTACCTCACGGCCATCTGCGCCTGGGCGCCGAGCGACCACACCGATCCGGGGATGTACTTGCCGAGCTGGCCGACGAAGAACACCGAGAGCCCCGGCAGCTGCGGCACCTCGTGGCCGAATCGGCGCAGGCAGCGCAGCCACACGAAGCCGGTGAGCACCAGGCCGGCGAGGACGGCGACCACCGCGAGCACCCAGGACCCGACGCCTACGGTGCCCATCGCGGCGACGACCTCGTGCCAGTCGTCGCGCAGCCAGAGCCAGCCGAAGCCGAGCGCGGCGACGAGGAAGAGGATGCGGGCGACGACGAGCCAGCGCCCGCGCGACGACGGAGCCGCGGGCGGCTCGTCGGGCACGTCGGAAGGCTCGACGGCGGGATCGCTCACGCCTGCGGCCTCAGCAGGGCGGTGCGCGTCGGGTAGGGGAGCGACGGCGTGAGACCGCGTGTCCAGTCGACCGTGACGCGCGAGCCGAGCCTCTCGATCGCCTCGCGGTAGCGCGCGCGGTCGACGTTGTCGAAGACGATGAGGCCGTCCGGGGCCACCCGCTCGATGGCGCGCTCCAGGCACGCCTCGCGCGCGCGGCCGTCGACCACGATCAGGTCGAAGACGCCGTGCTGGCGGTCGGCCGCCTCGACGTAGTCGCGGAAGTCGAGGCCCTCGAACCCCTTCTTGTGCGAGCGGATCGGGTGCTCGCTCTGAGAGGCGAGCGTCGGGGCCACGGGCACCACTTGGGCGTTGGACGGGAGCACCGGCGCCATCTCCGCGGCCCAGTCGAGGTCGTGCTCGATCGACGTGACGCTGCCCGCGCGCTTCGCCAGCCACACCGACGACGCCCCCGAGCCCCACTCGAGCACGCGCGCGTCGTCGCGCGCGGCGAGGAAGCGGGCGACCTTCTCGGCGGAGTCGTAGGTCCACCACGGGACGTCGAGCGCGATGAGGTCGTGCAGGTCGTAGACCGCGAGCAGCGAGCGGGTCCACTCGCCCGCCCTCGACCGGTCGGCCCAGCTGTCGAGCGGGTCGAGCAGCCCGACCTTGTCGAGGCCCGACTTCACGCCCCGGGCGCCGCGGACGTAGAGACCCTTCACGATGCGTCCTCCTCACCATCGACCGCGACCGAGCGCAGGAACACGCCGACCGTGCGCACGTCGTCGCCGTCACCCACCGACACCGGCGAGAAGACCGACGGCACCGACATCTCCACCAGGAACTTCCCGTCCGCAGACCACGCGAGATCCGCGGGGACCGTCAGCGTCACCTTGCGGTTCTGCGAGGTGGTGCTGGTCTGCGTGCTCATGAGCGTGCCGTTGACCGAGATCGTGAACGTGCGGGTGCCGCTCGGGGGCACGTACGCGCCGATGTCGAGCGTGAGGCTCACCGGCTTCGAGCGCAGGCGCTCGGGAAGGACGAAACCGACTGCGGCGTCCGGGATCTTCGACCACACGCCCGACTTCTCGCGGCGGTACCAGCCCCACATGAGGTAGCTCGGGTCCTTGCCGCGCACCGTGCGGACGATGCCGGTCTCGGGGTACGGGGTGAACGGCGCCTGGCAGCGCGCGACGAACGACATCGTGATCTGCTGGAAGAACAGCGGACGGCGCACGGCGCCGACCTCGGTGCAGCCGTCGGGCGCGCGGTACTCGCCGCGGTTGAACGTCATGAGGTAGTACTCGCCGAGCTCGAGCGGGCGGACCGGCGCCGCCTTCGTCCCGCGGGTGTCGTCCCAGTACGGCGTGAGCTGAAGCTGGTTCGAGCACGTGCGGAGCCCGGTCTCGGGCGGGAACGGGTAGCAGGTGTCCGGGCCCTCGGCGGGGACGAGCGGGATGAGCTCACGGAAGCTCGGGCGCCAGTACTCCGTCATCCAGCGGCCGTCGATCGGCTGCGTCGCCGTCACGCCGTTGAACCACGTGAACGAGTAGGGGAAGAGCCGGAGCGCGGTGACCGTCGGGACGAGCAGGCCGAGGACGAGGACGACCCAGGCGCTCGCGACCAGGAGGCTGCGGCTGCTGCGGCCGACGCGGGCTGCCACCACCCAGGCGCCGACCGTCGCCAGCACGGCCATCGCCGGCACGACGAAGAGCACCTGGCGCGTCGCGTCGTAGAGGATCGCGTTGCGTGCCACCGCGAGGAGCGGGACGAGCAGGGCCTGCGCCGCGACGAGGACGACGCCGACGGCGAGCGCGACGTCGACCTGCGCCTTCGGGCGGAGCAGGCGGAGCGCGAGGACGACGGCCGCTGCGAGGCCGGTGATCGCCAGCGCCATCACGACGATGGGCGTCTGCGCGAAGAACCACAACGGCAGGTACGACCTCGGCGGAGGCATCGTCACGAGGACGCCGTTGGTGAGGACGTCGCCGTCCCAGGGATAGTCCGAGGAGTCCGCGACGGCCTCGATCAGGCGGGCGGGGTGCGCGAAGACCTTGGGGTAGGCGAGCAGCAGGCCGAGGTAGGCGAGCACCCCGGCGGCGACCGACCCCGCGAGGCGCTGCAGCAGGTTGCGGCCGCGCTTCCCGGCCGCGGCGGCACGGCCGTCGCCCCACCACGTGAGCAGCAGCATGCCGACGACGCTGGCGACGACCGGGGCCGTCATGCCCGGGCGCGTGCCGATCGCGACGAGCGCGCCTGCGGCGAGCGACAGGACACCGAAGAGCCGCAGCCACGTAGGCCCGAGAGCACGGTGGCGCGAGAGCACGACGACGCCGAGCGTCACGAGCGTGTAGCCCGTGGCCACCGGGATGTCCTTGATGTTGAACATCGCGTGCCCAGGCCACACCGGGATGCACGACAGGATCGCGGCAGCGACCAGCGCCCACCGCCACGAGCCGAGGAGCAGCCGGGTGATGGCGGCGGTGGCGGCGAGGCCGACGGCGGCGAAGAGCCCGATCGCGACGTGCCGGG
This sequence comes from uncultured Actinomycetes bacterium, assembly GCA_963843975.1. Classification (GTDB taxonomy): domain Bacteria; phylum Actinomycetota; class Actinomycetes; order S36-B12; family CAIYMF01; genus Longivirga. The sequence goes on from CAWJMG010000003.1 coordinate 2,447,259, forward strand.
CGGCGTACGCCTCGGCAGCCATCGACGGGTCGCCCCACGACTCGGCGCCGAGCACCACGGTGACCGCGTGCGAGATCAGCGCGGCGACAGGGCCGTAGACGAACTCGCCGCGGATGCCGGCGGCCACGGATCCGTCCATCTGCGACGGGGGCAGATAGAACCCGGTGGCGAACCAGGTCTGCAGGCGCTGCACGTGCACGGGCTCGTCGATCGAGACGCCGATGAGCCAGCCGCCCGCGAGCATGACGACGACGTTGACAGCCAGCAGCACGGCGGCGGCGATGACGACGGGCCGCGGCACCTGCGGGCCGCGGCGTTGCGTGGGAGCAGCGTGCTCGGCAGGCGGCCGCACCGTCGTCTCCGCCGTGGTCATCTCAGGCCGGCCCAGGGGCCAGGCGCACGCCGCCCACGCGGAAGGTGCGTGCGGTGCCGTCCGCCGCCCTCACGTCGTCGACCGCGACGCGCACGACGACCCGGCCGCCGCCCAGCGAGCGGAGGACGTCGGCGGGGACCCGGAGGTTGAGCGTGCGCAGCGTGGCGTCGGAGTACGAGAAGCGCCCGACCGACGTGCCGTTCACCAGCACCTCGAGCGTCGCTGCCGCCTGCTCATCGCGCAGCACGGGCGCCGCGTCGAGCGTGAGGACGGCGTCCTTCGACGCCACGGCGGCGGGGACGGTGAAGCCGAGGTCGGCGTGCTGGGCATCCGACCACGCGGCGTCGGGCTCGTTCTCGGTCTCCCAGCCCCACAGCAGGAAGCCGCGCCCGCCGGCACCCGCGTCGATGCCGCCGACCGGGTAGGCGCGCAACGGCACGTCGCAGCGCATGGTGAAGCTCATGGTGATGCTGCGGAGGAACAGCGGGCGGTCCACCGCGGCGACCTCGGTGCAGCCGTCCGGGGGCACGACGCTGCCGCGGTTGAACGAGAGCTGGGCGTACTCGCCGGGGGCGAGCGCAGCTGAGTCGATGCCGGTGCCGTGGGTGGGCCAGTAGACGGCCTGCTCGGCGAACTGGTCGCACGCGAGCAGCTGCGACTCCGGCGTCCACTCGTGGCAGCTCTGCTCGTCACCGGCCGGCAGGAGCGGGATCGCCTCGCGGTTGCTCGCGGACCAGTAGTCGGTCATCCACGCGCCGTCCACCGGCACGGCCGAGGCGGCACCGTTGAACCACGTGTAGCTGTAGGGGAAGAGCCGGGCTGCGGTGACCGTGGGCACGACCAGCGAGATGCCGAGCGCCCAGACGAGGCCGGTCCGCCAGCGCGGGCGCCCGGCAGCCGTCAGACGGCGTACGACGAGCCACGTGGCGACGGTCGCGGAGACGGCGAACGCCGGGAGCACGAACAGCACCTGACGGGTGCCGTCGTACAGCACCGCGCTCGTGACGATGCCGCCGAGCGGAAGGAGGAGGGCCTGCGCGGAGACGAGCGCCTGGCCCGTGCCGAGCGCGACGTCCGTGCCGGCGCCCGCGCGCCGCACTCCGAGGAGGAGGACGAGCGGGCTGAGGAGGCCCACGACGGCGAGGGCGAGGATCAGGAGGGGGGTCTGCGCGCCGAACCACAGCGGGAGGTAGTACGGCGGGGGCGGCATCGACAGCGTCATGCCCGCGGTGAGGATGGTGTCCTTCCACGGGTAGTCGGCCGAGTCGGCGAACGCCGCGACGAGACGGCCGGGTGCGGCGAAGAGCTTGGGGTAGACCACGATCAGCACCGCCCACGCGCCGACGATGGCCAGCGCCGAGCTCAGCGCCCGCGCGCGGAGCCGTGCTGCGGCGTCGGGCCGTCGCGGGCCGAGCTGGTCGACACCCCAGGTGAGCGCGAGCAGGAAGACCACGGTGAGCAGCAGCGCCACCCAGGTGCCGGGGCGCGTGCCGACGAGGATCACCGAGCCGGCCAGCAGCGCGGCCCCTCCCAGCGCACGGACGCGGCGGGACACCGGGGCCGAGGGCCGCGCGAGCAGCACCAGTCCGAGAGTGACGACCGTGTAGCCGGCCGCCACGGGGGTGTCCTTGATGTTGAACATGCCGTGGCCGGTCCAGGTCGGGATGGCGGTGAGGAGCGCCGCACCGACGAGTGCCCAGCGCCACGAACCCAGGAGCAGCCGCACGATCGCGGCGACCGCCACGACGCCGAGGATGCTGAAGAGCGCTACGGCCACGTGCCGCGTCGCGTAGGCCTCGGGCGAGCCCGAGAGGGCGCCCCACGTCTCGGTGCCGCCGAGCACCGACACGACGTGGGCCACGAGCGCCGCCACCGGGCCGTAGACGTAGAGCCCGGAGACCGAGGAGCTCGGGTCTCCCCCGGTCATCTGCCCGCTGGGGGCGTACCAGCCCTGGTCGAACCAGTGCTGGAGCCGGTCGACGTGGATCGGCTCGTCGGTCGTCACCCCGATGCCCCACGCGCCGAGCATGAGGACGACGACGTTCACGGCCACCACTCCGGACGCGAGGACGAGCAGCGCGGTCGGGACCCGGGGGTCCGTCAGACGGGTCGCTGCGTCGCCGCGCCTGCGGACGTCGAGCCGGGTACTCACGGCTTGGCGCGCCCGTCCCGCTGACGGTTGTAGACGACGAGCTCGGCGAGCAGGCCGAACAGCAGCAGCTGCACGCCGACGACGACCAGCAGCACGCCGGCGATGAGGGCGGGGCGGTCGCCGATCGTGGAGCCCATGAGGCGCAGCACCGTGAGGTAGACGAGGACGACGAGGCCGAGGAACAGCGAGCCCAGGCCGATGCCGCCGAAGAGGTGCGAGGGGCGGTGCTCGTAGCTCATGAGGAAGCGGACCGTCATGAGATCCATGAAGCCGCGGAAGAAGCGGGCGATGCCGTACTTGGACTTGCCGAACATCCGCTCGTGGTGCTCGACCGGCTCCTCGGTGATCCGGTAGCCGAGCCAGTGCGCGATGACGGTGACGTAGCGGTGCAGCTCGCCGTACAGCATCGGGCTGACGTCGCGGGCGACGTCCGGGCGCATCGCCTTGAAGCCGGAGTTGAAGTCGCGGCCGGGGGCGCCCGAGAGACGACCGGTCGCCCAGTTGTAGAGGCGCGAGGTGTGGCGCTTGATGAAGCGGTCGTGCCGCTCGACGCGGGCGCCGGTGACGAGGTCGAAGCCCTCGTCGAGGCGCGCGACGAGGCGCGGCAGCTCCTCCGGGTCGTCCTGGCCGTCGGCGTCCATCATCACGATGGCGGTGGCGCCCTCGTCGAGCGCGAGCGCGAAGCCCCGCTGCATGGCGGCGGCCTTGCCACGGTTGCGCACCGATCGGTCGACGTGGACGCGGTCGTGGGCGGCGGCGAGCGCGGCCATGACCTCGGGAGTGCGGTCGCGGGAGCCGTCGTCGACGACGAGCACGTGGCCGCCCCCGGGGATCTTGGCGACGTTCTCGAGGATGCGAGGCACGAGCACCTCGAGGTTCTCGGCCTCGTCGAGCGCGGGGACGACGACCCACGTTCCGCTCACGGCGCTCCTTCTCTCCACAGCCCCGGTCCGGCCACGCTGCCGGACGGGGTGATTCCCGCCGTGCAGTCTCCCAGACCCACCCGGGTATCGGAGAATCCCGCCCCGCCCCCGCCCTAGCCCTCGCCCCGGTCGCCCCGACCCTGAGAAGCGGTCACGAACACGCCCCTCACGGGCACTTGTGGACCCTTAGGGTCGAAAAGTGCCCGTGAAGGGCGTTCTGGTGACCACTTCTCGGGCGCCGCGACGGGGCGGCTACTTCTGCTCTCGCCAGACTCGTTCGAACGGCAGGCGCCAGGCGTGCGGTGCGACGAGCTGGTGGATGGCGTTCGGGCCCCACGTGCCGACGCCGTACGGCTTCACCGGCGGCGGGTCGTCGAGCAGGTCCTGCGACCGCGCCCACAGGCTCTCGATGCCCTCGGACGTCGTGAAGAGGGTGTGGTCGCCGCGCATGGCGTCGAGGAGGAGCCGCTCGTACGCCTCGAGGACGTCGCCGGCCCGCTCGGTGTCCTGCGTCGAGAACTGCATCGACAGCTTCTCGAGGAACATGCCCGGGCCAGGGCGCTTGCCGTAGAACGAGAGCGACACCTTCGAGGCGTCGGCGAGGTCGAAGGTGAGGTGGTCCGGCCCCGCGGCACCCACGCCGGAGTTCGCCGCGAACATCGTCCGCGGCGCCTCCTTGAACGCGATCGAGATGATGCGCTGGCCCTCGGCCATCTGCTTGCCGGTGCGCAGGTAGAAGGGGACGCCGGCCCAGCGCCAGTTGTCGATGTCGCAGCGCAGCGCGATGAACGTCTCGGTGTCGGAGTCGGGGGCGACGCCGGGCTGGTCCCTGTAGCCCGCGACCTGACCGCGTACGACGTTCGCCGGGTTGATCGGCAGCAGCGACCGGAAGACCTTGTTCTTCTCCTCGCTGATCGCCCGCGGCTCGAGGGCCGTCGGCGGCTCCATGGCGACGAACGCCAGCACCTGGAACAGGTGGGTCACGACCATGTCCTTGTAGGCGCCTGTCGCCTCGTAGAACGCCGACCGCTTGCCGAGGTCGAGCACCTCGGGGATGTCGATCTGCACGTGGTCGATGAAGTTGCGGTTCCAGATCGGCTCGAACAGCCCGTTGGCGAAGCGGAACGCGAGGATGTTCTGCGCGGCCTCCTTCCCGAGGAAGTGGTCGATGCGGAAGATCTGCTCCTCGCTGAACGTCTCGTGCAGGTGGTCGTTGAGGTGGATCGCGCTCTCGAGGTCGGTGCCGAACGGCTTCTCCATCACCACGCGCGCGCCCTCGACGAGGTTCGCCTCGCGCAGCATCGCGATCACCTCGAACGCCGACCGCGGCGGCACGCTCAGGTAGTGCAGCAGGTGGGCGTCCTCGCCGAGTGCCTCGCGCTCACGGTTGACGACGGCCGCGAGGGCCTCGGGTCCGGCGGACGTGGGGACGTAGCTCAGCTGGTCGGACAGCGACTGCAACGCGTCGTCGGAGAGGCCGTGAGTGCCGAACTCCTCGATTGCCGCCTTGGCGAACTCACGGAACGACTCGTCGTCGTAGTCCTCGAGGGAGGTCGCCACCACGCGGATGTCGGGGGCGAGCGCGGAGGTGGTGAGGTGCGCGAGGCCGGGCAGCAGTTTGCGGCGGGAGAGGTCGCCGGTGGCACCGAACAGCACGATGACGTGCGGCGGCGTGCGCTCCGAGCTTCTGCTTGCGCGGGCGGGAGCCGGGCGCGGGGTAGGCGATCGTCTGTGCCGGGTTCCCAGTCATGCCCGCCATGGTGCCGGTGCGGGGACGCCGAGAACGGCCGTTTAACGCAGCCGATACGTGGCCGAGAGGCCGCACACCGCTCGGGGGTGGCCGCCTTCAGCCTCGGAGGGCGTCAGCCGCCGGACTTGCGGCGGAACTCGCGCTTGCCGCCGACCGCGCCGTGCTCGCCGTGGGCGTGGTCGGCGCCCTCGTGCTTGTGCTCGCCGGGCTTGGCGTGGCCGTTCTTCTTCTTCTCGAGGGCCTCGAGGAACTTGGCCTTGGTGTCGGCGCTGGCGCCGGACTCGGTCTTGTCTTCCACGGTGCACTCCCAGGGTCGTCTTCCCCTTCAGTCTTCACCCCCACGGCGGCCCTGTGCCACCGGGATGCCCCCGGACGTGGTTGGGCGGGCCCGCAGCGTGCGGATACCCTTCCCGCCGTGGCCCACTCGTCCGGCAGGAGCGGCGTCCTGGCGCTCACCCTGGGTGCCACGGGCGTCGTGTTCGGCGACATCGGCACCAGCCCGCTGTACGCGTTCAAGGAGTCGTTCGCGACCAGCGGGCGCAACCTCGACGACGTGTTCGGCCTTGTCTCGCTCATCTTCTGGGCGCTGATGATCGTCGTGACGATCAAGTACCTGCTGGTCGTCATGCGCGCCGACAACCACGGCGAGGGCGGCATCCTCAGCCTCCTGGCGCTCATGCCCCGCCGCATCCGAGAGAGCTCCACCGGCAAGGAGCGGCTGCTCTTCCTGCTCGTGCTGGTCGGCACGGCGCTGCTGTTCGGCGACGGCGTCCTCACGCCCGCGATCAGCGTCCTGTCGGCGACCGAGGGCCTCGAGCTCGTGCGACCGGGGCTCGGCCAGTACGCCGTCGAGATCGCCATCGTCATCCTGATCGCCCTCTTCTCGGTGCAGTCGCGCGGCACCCACCGCATCGGGCAGTTCTTCGGGCCCGTCATGGTGCTCTGGTTCATCGTGCTCGCGGGGCTCGGCATCTTCCGCCTCGCCGCTCGCCCGGACGCCCTGCTGGCGCTCTCGCCGACGTACGGCATCGGCTACATCGTCGATCACGGATGGCAGTCGCTCGCGGTCGCGTCGTCGGTGATCCTCGCGGTGACCGGCGCCGAGGCTCTGTACGCCGACATGGGCCAGTTCGGCCGGCACCCGATCCGGCTGTCGTGGGCGTTCCTCGTGGGGCCGTCGCTCGTGCTCTGCTACCTCGGCCAGGCGGCGCTGGTGCTCGAGAACCCGGAGATGGGCGAGAACCCGTTCTTCGGCCTGGCGCCCGACGGCGGCACGCTGCCGCTCGTCATCCTCGCCACCGCCGCCACCGTCGTCGCGTCGCAGGCGCTCATCACCGGCGTCTTCTCCCTTGCGCGCCAGGGGATCCAGCTCGGCGTGCTGCCCCGCCTCACCATCAAGCACACGCACGCCGACCACGAGGGCCAGATCTACGTGCCGTTCGTGAACCTCGCGGTCGGCGCCCTGTGCGTCGCCGTCGTGCTGCTGTTCCAGTCGTCGTCGGCGCTCGCGCACGCGTACGTGCTCGCCATCGCCGGCACGATGTTCATCACGACCATCGCGTTCCACGCCGTCGCGAGCCGCACGTGGGGCTGGCCGTCGTACCGCCTGTGGCCCCTCACGATCACGTTCCTGGTCGTCGACCTCGTGTTCCTGCTGGGGACGCTGTCGAACGTGCTCAAGGGCGGCTGGGTCCCCGTCGCGTTCGGCGCGGTCGTGATGCTCGTGATGGTGGGCTGGTCGAACGGCTACCGCGCGCTCAACAGCTATATGGCACGCACGGCGGTGCACTGGCCGAGCATCGAGGAGGAGCTGCGCCACGGCAGCATCACCCGCGTGCCCGGCGTGGGTGTCTACCTCGCCTCGCCGGCCGAGGACGTTCCGGCAGCGCTCAGCTCGCAGATCAAGGTGCTGCACGCGATGCCCGCCGAGGTCATCGTCGTCACGGTGAGGACGGTCGGCATACCCGTCGCCGATTCCCCTCCGGAGGTGGTCGACGTCATGAAGCGGGTGAAGCGGGTGATCATCCCCGTCGGCTACATGGAGACCCCCGACATCCCGGCCGCGCTCCGCGCCTCGACGCTCGGCGGCGTCGAGTCGGTGGCCACGTACTACCTGTCCGAGCGCAAGTTCGTCGGGTCGGACGCCGGCAGCGTGCCCGAGCGGCGCGAGAAGTTCTTCGCCTTCCTGCACCGGAACTCCCAGGCCCCGTCGCAGTTCTTCGGCCTGCCGTCGGACCGCGTCATCTCCATCGGCACCCGCATCGACCTCTAGCGGTCAGTTCAGCCGACGCGTCCCGTCGGGCACGCCGCCACCCTCGACCGCTGACGCCACGAGGTCGGCGTACGCCGTGAGCGCGACGTTCTGGCTCCACGGCCCGAAGCTCACGCGGGCGACGCCGAGGCGCTGCATGGCCTCCAGGGTGATCGCCCCCGGGACGGCGATGAGGTTGAGCTTCCGCGGACCGACGGCGTCGACGATCGCCTCGACCTGGGCCTCGTCGAGCTTGCCCGGCGCGAAGAAGGTGGAAGCGCCGGCGTCGAGGTAGGCCTTTCCTCGCTCGATGGCATCGGCGAGGACGGCGTCGGGATCCTTGTCGCCCGCGCGCAGGAAGGCGTCGGTGCGCGCGTTGAGGACGAACGGGACGCCGGCCGACTCACCAGCAGCCACCACGGCTCTCACGGCCGAGACCGCATCGGCCAGCGGCTTCAGCTGGTCCTCGAGGTTCATGCCGACCACGCCGACGTCGATCGCGCGGCGCGCGGTCTCGCCTGGGTCGCCGTAGCCTGCCTCGAGGTCGGCGGTGACCGGCAGGTCGACGGCGGCCACGATGCGGGCGACGGCGGCGAGCATCTCGTCGCGCGGGATGACCTCGCCGTCGGGATACCCGTGCGACGCCGCGATCGAGTGGCTCGCCGTCGCGATGGCCTTGATGTCGGGGTTGGCCGCGACCACCGTCGCCGTGATCACGTCCCACACGTTCACGAGCACGAGCAGCTCGGGGTCGGCGTGGAGCTTCTGCAGCAGCGCGGCCTTGGCGGCGGTCGTCGTCATGCCCAGCACGCTACCCGGGTAACCAGCGTGCGCTCCACGACGGTTCTCGCACCCACCTGGCAGAGCACCGCCCTAGATGGGTAGCCAGCGTGCGCTCTGCGACGCGTTCGCCACTCGCCTAGCCGGCGCCGCCGCCGGGTCAGTGGAAGGGGCGGCGGCGGTCGAGGCGCAGCGAGGCGCGGCCGGCAGTGCGCCAGGCGCGGGCGACCACGTCCTTGTCCTCGGGCGTGACGAGGTTGCCCATGACACGGAACGCGACGGCCATGATCATCGGGATGCGCATGCCGATCGGACCCGACATCGCGAGCAGCCGCTCGTGCGTGATGAGGATGCCGAGCCGACGTGCGATGGAGAAGGCCTCGCCGTACTCCTCGTCGAGCACCGTGGCCCAGGACGTCGTGAGGTCGCGGCCCTGACCGCCGCTCACGAGGAGCTCGGCCGCGAGGCGGCCGGTCTCGAGGGCGTAGTCGATGCCCTCGCCGTTGAGCGGGTTGATGCAGCCGGCGGCGTCGCCGATCAGCATCCAGTTGGGGCCGGCGACGCCGCTGACGGCGCCGCCCATGGGCAGCGGAGCGGAGCCGTAGCCGGTGAGCTCGCCGAGCTGCCACTCGTCCTGGCGCTGGCGTGCGTACTCCTCGGTGAGCTTGCGCAGGTTGATGTTGGCCGGCCGCTTCTTGGTGGCGAGCGTGCCGGCGCCGATGTTGACCAGGCCGTTCCCGAGGGGGAAGACCCAGCCGTAGCCGCCCATCATGCGGCCGGTCTCGTCGCGCAGCTCGAGGTGGGAGGTGATCCACGGGTCGTCGGCCATCGGGCTCGTCGCGTAGGCGCGCGACGCGACGCCGAACACCGTCTCCTGGTGCCACGTGCGGCCGAGAAGGCGGCCGAGGTGCGACTTGCCGCCGTCGGCCACGATCACGTGGTTGGCCTCGACGCGGGTCGTGCCGGTGCTGCTGCGCAGGACCACGGCGGTGAGGCGACCGCCGGTGAGCTCGACGTCGACCGCCTTGTGCCCGTCGAGCCCGACGGCCCCGGCGTCGAGGGCGGCCTCGCGGAGGCTGTTGTCGAGGACCGTGCGCGCGATGGCGGAGCCGTGCTTGGGGAGGTGAGGGCCGTTCCAGGGCAGCATCAGGCTCTTGCCGAAGCCGTGTCCGCGCAGACCCTTGTTGACCGGGCCGCCCTCGAGGATGTGGTCGAGCTTGAGCGTCTGCAGCTCGGCGACCGCGCGCGGCGTGAGGCCGTCGCCGCAGGCCTTGTCGCGCGGGAACTCCGCGCCGTCCACAAGAAGAACGTCGCGCCCGAGGCGCGCGAGGTGGATGGCGGCCGACGACCCACCCGGGCCGGCACCGACGACGAGGACGTCGGTGCGCAGGACGCGGTCGGTGCTTGCGGCGGAGTCGGAAGTGGTCACGGCGCTCTCATCGTGGCTGCGGCGTACCGCGGCGGAAGGTCAGGTGTGTCGAGCCCGACGGCACGAGCCTCGGACCCGTCAAGTATCCGCGATCCCGCGGCACCCCGCTCCCCGGGGCGGTGTGACCTCCGCTGCCCCGGCGGCCGCGCGCCTGCGGCGTTCAGCCGGGTCGGACGCAGGTGTGCATGACCGTGCGGATCCGCCGCTCGGCGAGGTTGGCGACCTGGTTGGCCGCCATCTGCCCGAACGCCGAGCCGAGGAACGTCGCGAACGTGACGGGCGGGGCCCCGTCGCGCTCGATGCGGGCGCGCACTTGCTGGAACCAGACGAGGCTCTCGTCGGACGAGTCGACTTCCGAGACGACATCGAAGCCGGCCGCCGGGAGCAGCTCGCGCATGTCCTCCGGCGTCGCGAGGAAGCTCGTCGAGGCGTCGTTCGCCCACGGCACCGGGTAGTGGACGTCGCCACCCTCCCCCTGCAGCACGTCATAGACGACGAACCTGCCGCCCGGGCGCAGCACGCGGAACGCCTCGGCGTACAGCGCAGGCTTGTCCGCGATGTTCATGGCCACGTGCACGGTCATCGCCGCATCCACCGACTGGTCGGGGAGTCCGGTGGCGGTGGCGTCGCCGACCTGGAAGGCCGTTCGGTCGGACAGGCCCGTCCACTCCGAGAGCGCGGTCGCGACCTCGCAGAACTCCGGCGTGAGATCGACGCCGGTGACGGTGCACCCGGTGAGCTCGACGAGGGTTCGCGCCGGCCCGCCCAACCCGCTGCCGAGATCGAGCACGTGCGAATCAGCCGTGAGGGAGAGCGCGTCGATGATCTCCACCGAGGCCGCCCGGCCCCGGATGTGGAACTCGTCGACGGGAGCGAGTTCGGCGGGTCGCAGTGCCGCGCGGTCCATGCCGGCTGCGTCCAACGCGGCGCTGATGGCCACCACCAGCCCGCCGGGGCCGCTGTAGAAGCGGGAGACGTCGTCCATGGGGGTGATGGTGGCATCGAGACGTCGGCCGCGTCGACGAGATCCGGGCCTGGGGCCAGGAAGGCGGCATGGCCCAGGAAGTAGGGTCACGGCCATGGGCGTAGTCCCGGGCCGTTGGGACCTCCGGGATTAGCCCATCACCTGGGGAATCGCCCAACTCGGAGGAACCCCCTCGCGGTCCGGTTGGAACGCCCAGCACGCGCGCGTAGAACGCACACGCGGGTCACCGGCCGTGGTGGGACACCCGAATGGGGACATGGCATGCGGATCGCGAACCGCCTGTGAATGGTCAGCCACCCCCGACGTTCATCGTCTGCCGTTCTGCGGCGCGCGGCCAGACGCACATTGCACCCCAGAAGAAGTCCAGCTTGCCCGCCAGCCGAATCCACAAACGCCGCTTGAATATCTCGCTCCAGCAGTCCGCCGAATGGAACGACTAGCGTCGGCCCCGCTGACTGTGGTGCTCGTTGGCGCAGCGAGCGTGGTACCCGAACTCGGCACCGCAAAGGGGGCGTCCCACCGAACCAGGACTCCGCGCGCGCTCCTCCCAAGGTTGAAATCCGATTCGACCCGTAACCCTGTTCTCTGTTCAGTTGTGCTTGCTCGTTGGCTCAGCTCCCAGTCACGTGCCCGCCCGGGAGCAGCGTGACGCGTTGAGGCCCGATGTCCCTATTCAGTTCTGGCTTGCTAGATGAGGGGAATCCGTATGCAACTCCTCCGCTCAGCGACAGTGCGGCCATGCTCCAGGGGCGCAATGAGGCCCAGCCAGGGCAGTCCGGCTCGGCTCGAAGTTCTGGCGTCACCGCGCGGGGGCCAGTGGGATGGAGGATTCGGCGTCACCGGGCACCTCAGGGCAGTCGGCCGCTAGCTCGTCGGCGGGGTCCTTCTCGCGATGATCGCGCTGGGCGCGCCGCGCCGTCGCGATCCGTAGTCACCCGCGGATCAGTGGGCAGCTGGCGGTCGTGTCACGCGTGCGGAGCGGGTCAGCTGGCCGGGGACTCCGTGGCCCCCGCAGCGCACGAGACCTGCGTGCCGTGGACCTTTGACAGGACCTCGTCGATGGATCCACGGCCGCTGATGATCCAGTTCCGGCCGTAGACGAACCAGCACGTGGCCAGCTGTGCTTGTTTCGCTGACGCGATCAAGCCGGGGAGCGCTGCTTGCGCGTCGGCGTCGTGGTCGTAGATGAGCTCGGAGAACTGCTGGTCGGAGGGTCGCCCGGTCGGGCACCGGTAGGTGCCGAGGCGGGCACCGTTCTCGTCGTTGGATCCGCCGAGGAAGTCGCAGCTCCACGCGGACATGACGTCGGTGCCGTAGCTGACTGGTCCGGACGCGGTCGACGTGTCGGCGCCGCAGCCGCTGAGCAGTGCGACGACGGCGATGCCAAGCACGGCGATGCGCTTGAGCATGGTGTCCCCCAACCTGTGCGCGTTGACGGATGCTACCTGGCTGGGTGCCGTTCAGTGGGTGCCGACGGTCTCGAAGAGGTCGAGAGCGCGCAGCGCCTGGGTGGTGGTGCCGGGGAACGTCGGGGCGACGGCCGAGCACTCGACCCGCCGGTGGATGTTGGGTGCCAGGAGCGCGCCGAGCGCATGCTGCGGGTCGTCGGAGACCACCGATCGGGACCTGGTGGCGGGCGCGCCGGTTCATCAGGGTCTGCAGCGCGTGCCTGCCATTCGCGACTGGACGCATACCACGCGGACCCGGGCTTCATGGGCGCGATTGCGCTCGACCGGGCAATGGTGCTGCGCCCGCAGCCCGCTGAGCCAAGCGGGCTGCGGAGAGGATCAGCCCGACGACTGCGGTCCGTCGAGCATCGGCGGCTTCTCCGGAAGCGTCATGCGCGCGAACGGCCTCACGACGGGGGCCCCGTCTCCTGCGGTCAACTCGACCCACACGCTGATAGCGGACGACAGGCCTCCCAACTCCGGAGGTGGTGTCGCAAGCCACTGGCGCAGCTTGCGGAGCTCCGTCTGATCCTTCGAATGCTGCTCCCGTTCATAGTTCTTGACCCGGAATCCGCTAGGTGCTGGCCTGTCAAGGCGCTGAGCTCGCAGCTCCACGTCCGGGCGGTCTCGCTCGTAGTAGGCGCGCGACCGAAGCGACCTGAGGTACATCCCAGTCCCGGCAGTCCGACCGACGCCGCGCGGGAGGTCGTCGCGCTCAACGCTGCGCGCGATGTCGGCCCAGTCGGTCACCATCACGTCGAGCGCCGGGCCGTCCAGCAGTCGCGGTTCATCGTCGCCCCAGGCCTTCAGCCAGGGCTCGCTCACGAACTCAGCGTCGGCCCACCACCCATCGGGGATGTCGCGTTGGCTGCTCGTGCGGTACGCCATGAGGAGGATGAGGTCGTGGCCTGCCGCGACCCGTTCGAACAGGCTGAGAGAGGGCAGTTTCGGTGCGGTGCTCGTCACGTACGGCTGCATCCGGGCCAGCGCCCCCCCGTCCTTGTAGTGCCGTAGCCCGTCGTGACCGGAGTACCGCGAGCTACCCATGTCGAACATGGCCGTGTAGAACGGGACGTCGAGGTAGCTGACGTCCACTGTCTTCTCGCGGAACGCCCCCGCGGCGGCCGCGGCCGCCGCGGCCGCCGTGAACAGGTCCTCCGCAGCAGCGCGGATGCGCTCACCCGGCTCGCCGAACAGCGCATCGTCGACGGCGAGGTGTCCCCACGCAGCAACGTCCGAGAGCAACAACCCGGTCAGTTCGCTCGAGGATCGGGGTCGCGCCCCCAGCGCGGCGACGACGACCGCGGGGCAGCGCCCTCCCGTCGCGTCGTCGGCCGCAAGCAGTGCTTGCGTCGCGAGGTCCGGAAGCCCGGCCGCTTGGCACAGGCTCGCGTCGAGCAGACCGGCGGTCGCGGCGTGCTCAGGCTCACCGGCCTTCCCGTACTTGACTGCGAGCCCGAGCTGCTCGTGCGCTGCGACAGCGTCCCCGAGGTGGAGCAGCGCAACCGCGCGCAGCAGGTAGGGCGCACCTCGGTACGGGTACGCGTCGATGCTGCCGGACGCATCGCGTACCGCATCGTCGTACCACCCGTGCTCGAGCGCCGTCGCCGCGCGGCGACACAGCTCGTCACCAGCCGCCCAGGTCGGGTTCGTGAGCGTTGTGGCGATGAGAGACGCGGTCGCGTTCAGCTGTGCTAGCTGAGCTTCAACCCTGCTCAGGTCGACGACCACGGTCGTCGCCGACCCGCCACCGAACGAACCCGCGAGCTGGTTCAACGCATGCGCTGAGAACCCACTGATCGTCACATCTGCCCCGTTCCTCAAGTGCGACGATCTTGGCAGGCGTTCAGGACGTTTCGAGGGCATTCGCACGCCGAGTTCGATCGCGCGGCGTAGCCGGGGCCGGAGCTCCCCGGGCCGGCGTTCACCATGTCCGGGTCAACGGCGTCGATCCGCATGCGGGCAGAGCGTCCCGGAACTGGCGACCCACCATGACCGACCCGGCCACCGCCCACCCAGACGGCGCCCGTGAGTCTGTAGCGGTCTGTCGCCGCTGACAGTCAGCGGTTCCTCGATCTTGATCGGTAGCCTCGTCTCGGCAGAGGGGGCTGGAGTGTCCGGAATCGGTAGCTGGCACGCTGGGGATCCGCGTTGTGCGCGATCTCCCTGGTGCTGGCTGGGTGTACAAGCGCAACCGACCAGCCAAGCGCGTCGTCCACGCCGACGCTCTCCCCGGCAGTCGGCGGCACGGCCGAGTTGAATGGAGTAACGGTCAAGGTCCCACCGGACGCCGTGGCCTCGGCCACCACGATGGAACTGACCGATGGTGGATCACCCGAGGCGCCTGACGGTGTCACCCCGATCAGCAACCTGGTACGGGTCAACCTCAGCGGGGTGAAGCTCCAGAAGCCAGCAACCATCAGCTTCCCTCGACCGACGGGCACGGGCGAGGACCCACTCGTGGTGATGTGGGAAGACGGCCAAGGCGGCTGGATGGCACTGCCGACTCGGTCTTCATCGACCCGAGTGTCCGCCCAGACCGTCCACTTCTCGGGTGGATTCCTCGCTCGGATCGACGTCCAGGCGTGGGCGTCTTCACGCCTAGAAGACCTGAAGAACTACATCACAGGACGCTCGGATGTCGATCAGCCCACCTGCGGCGACGAGGGTGCGGCGCGCGCGGGCGGGGTCAAACTGCTGAGCGATGGTGGGGACTCGGTCAAGTGGTGCTACGGAGTTGAAGACGGGCACACCGTCGTCAAGGTGGCCAACAACCGGCGGACTTTCACGAGCGTGACCTACCCGAAGGCATGGAAGGTCAAGAACGGGGCGAGCATCTCGATCAGCGCAGACACGCTTGCTCGCGCGCTCGGCACCTGGGCAGCCGAGGCCGTGAGTCGCGGCAAGGCCGCCCGCGTCGTGGACGGTGGAGACACCCTCACGCTGGTCCTTCCCGACGGGGCCTCCGGGCGCGTGACGGCGGAATCCGACTTCACCGCGTGGTCTGTGAGTGCAATCGCGTTCGGGTTGGAGATCGCTTCCGGAGTGCGCTCCGCTTTCGGTGTCGAGGCTGGGGACTCCTTCGGCAGGTTCATGTCCGTGGTGACTGGCGGGGGGCCCGACTTCGAGAGTTACACGGCCGCCTTGAAGACGTGCACCAAGGCGATCGGAGAGCTTGTGAAGTCCAATGCCGACGCGGCTGAGGCAGCATCGGATGTCTTGAAGTTGATGTGGAAGTGCGTTCCGTCGCTGGCAGCTGCTGATCTGAAGGCGACGGGATGGACGATGTTCGGTGCGGGGATCTTCCTCCAGATGCTCGTTGGTGCGGTCGCAGCGATCCTCACGGCAGTGAACCTGCTCGTCACCGGGATCCGAGAGATCTGGGACGAGGTTGCATCGTTCGGCGGCAAGAGCGACGCGATCTACGACATCGTCATCCGCCAGCCCTTGCCACCGCTGACGGTGGGCTTGCCTTGGGGGCCTTACCAGAGCGGATATGGCGAGACACGCCCTAGCGTGGTGTTCAACGGCGGGGACCCCACGGGCCTGGTCACAGGCATCACGTGGGATTCGTGGGGTGGAGATGTGGCCACCGGTTCCGGATACAGCGACTTCGTACCCGACGGGTACGCCGTGGCAGAGGGCCACCAGGCCAAGGTTCGCATCTACGCGTGGGACCCAGGGCCCTGTGCCGACCAGCAGGCCTACAGGCTCGTGGACTGGTACTTCCCGGACGAGCCGGGAAGCTGGGCGAAACCCGACCTGGGCGACTCCTACGACGCCCTGAACACAGACCGGTACTACGACCTATGCGTGCCGGAGTGGCGGGACTACCTCGACACCTTCACGAAGTCCCAGGAGTTCGCTCCGTGATCCACCCGCTACGTTGCGTCAGACGATGGACGGCGGGTAACGCTCGACCTGCACCGTAGCCGCTCGCGGGTCCACGTGTCCCCCGATCGTGTTGCCGAACACCGAGAAGGGCGGGGAGCCTTACTCGAGTACTCACTCCAGTTCGCAGCACTCCAGCTCGATGAGTTGTATCCGGACTTCCCCGACGCCATCGACGACTTCTTCGGGATCCTCCGCGACGCGTTCGGGCCGGATGTCCTTCCAGGCGGACAGATCGCCAAGGAAGTACGCGACAGGGTGGCGGGCATCCCGGTCGAATCTCGTCTCGCCTTGGGCTTCGCGGCTCAACCACACGGGATCGTCAGCAGTGCCGCGGACCGGACCCAGGCCGAAGCCAGCGGGATCGCGGCCACTACGGCCATCGAGTTGGTTCACATGTACAAGACGGTCGTCAGCCGGTTCTGACGAACCGATCGACGAACAGTGGTGCCAGCCATGCCATGATTTCGAGACTTCGAGTCAGCCCCAGATTTCCCGGAACGATTTCTGGAGCTAATCCCGGAGGTGCCGGGCCGTTAGCTCAACTGGCAGAGCAGCGGACTTTTAATCCGCGGGTTCTGGGTTCGATCCCCAGGCGGCCCACCCGTTCTGCCAGCGGAGATGCCGACTTACGCCGCTGCAAGACCGCCGGGGACGGATCCGTGCCCTCCGCGCCCCCTCCAGCGTCGGCGGGTGCCCTCCTCGGACGTGCTACTCCACCGGTGGATCGCTCGGGACCCCGAGGTCGTCGCGAATCGCTGCGATGAAGAGCTTCTCGCTGACGTCGTACTCGCCCATGGCGTCGAAGTAGGTGGCGTCTGGCCGACCGTAACGAACGTTCTTGCTGATCGCGTAGAGCGCGTCATACGCCTCGTTGGCCGCACGCACGACCCGAGGTACGCCGAAGATCCGCACCTTGAGAAGGGCAGACCAAGCCGCGTACTGCCAGTCCTCAGGCAACTCCTCGGCCACGGTGCTGCCGTGTGCGAACTGTTCGACCTGGATGACGGTGCTGTGCAGAGCTTCGTAGAAAGACCAGTACGCGGCCCGGCGCTCGTCGAACGTCCGGGCAGCATCTTCACGCGCCCAGACCTCGCGGTCCTTGGCCCTCTCCTGCTCCCATCGAACGTCCTCACGCTTAGCGCTGCTCCGGAGCGTCAGCATGACGCCCGTCAGCGTGCCGACCATGCCAAGCACAGCGACGGCGAGTGGGACCCAAAGGGGCGTCGTGTTCATCGGGTCCATCGTGGAGGTGGCACCGAGCGGCCACGACGCGCCACGCCGGACGTGATGAGGCCCGACCACTACGGGGGATGAGTGGCCGGGCCTCCGGAGACAGGCTACGCGCGGCGTAGCGCTGTGACGTTCGCGCTCTCGACCTCCGCGCGCTCCCGCTCGGCGGCAACCCACGCGTCGTAGCGCGCGCTGCTGCGGATGACCTCGGACAGCAGCGGCTATTCGCAGGAGAAGATGACCGAACTGGAGGCGGTCCGACACTCAATGGAAGACCCCGTCAACGTCCAGACACAGGCGATTAGAAGACGATGCCCACGACATCTTCGATGAAACTCGACGCCTTCTTCACACCGGGCCGGTACCGGGTCGGATGCCCAGAGCGATTCCTGAGATCAAGGCCTTCCCCAAGCGTCTGCCACTGACCCTTGTCGATCACGCCCAACTCGCGAGCGGCCAACAGGGTTGTAACGTCCTTGATGGCTGCGAAGTCTTCGATCTTCTGCACACGCTTCGCCTTGGGATCGTGCTTGGTGATCGCGGCATTCAGTGCTGCGGCTCCGTGCGCAAGGCACTTCTCCTGAACTACTCGGATCGCCCCAGACCAGAGGAACACCACGGCAGCGCGGAGCGCCCCCGCCTGGAGGCAGAGCACAGACTCCTCGACGTAACTCCGCACCACGTCGTCCGCGATTGACTGAGCCAGACTGGTGAGAGTGGACGCATCATTCACGACGTCGATGTCGCCGGGGTCCGCCTGGACGATTCCCTTCACGTATGCCACACCGGAATCGGTCAGGTGCCATTGGAGGCGCGCTCCGCCGCCCTTGGTGGAGTCAACGAGGTGACCCGCCTTCCCGAGCACATCCGACACGTTGACGGAGGCGTGCCCAGGCACGCGTGCCTTCTTGAGCCCGGCTCGGATATCAACTGAGGAAATCGCTTCGGCGTCGCCGAGCCTCGTCTCGAAATACAGGATCGCAAGCACTTGGTCCCGACGGGACGACTTCCTCAGCGGCGCCAAGAACTCGGCGAGGGTCTGGGCCACCGTCAGATCGCGGCCGGACGCTTGAGCATCGTGTGCTCGACGAAGTTGACGCCGTTGATGCTGACACGGATGTCATCCCGCTTGGTCGATGACAGGTAGTTCTTGGTGCCAGCGACCGACAGCTTGTTCGACAGGTTCGCGGGGATCGGCCACGCGGCGTCCCGGAAGCAGGTGAAGACTCGATCGCCCGTTGTGGACTCCTCGCCCACCTCATGAGTGAGCCAGTATGCCGCGACGAGGCACTGTTCGACCTGGTTCTTCGGCTGCGTTACCGCCACGAAGTCCTTGAACGAACGCTTCCCCTTCGGAACCAGGTTGAGTTCCTTGTCGACCTTGAACGGCCCCGTCGGTGCGGCGCGCTTGGATCGTGGCTTCGTGGGATCGACGGTGGCGGTCTTCCGTGCAGGCGCCGTCTTGCGCGGACGGTTGGCGGGCGGCTTGTTCCCCGTGGCCGTGTCGCTACCTTCCCTCAGCGGAGACGAACCAGGTGAATCATCCGTCAGAGCAGCAAGGAGCGCCTCGAACGCAGCCCGCTGGATTTCGGGCGCTGTGAAGGCGTTGACGGCCTTGGCCATCTCCGGCAACCGCGCGAGTAGCGCCTCGAACTCCTCGTCCGCCATGTTGACCCTCCACTCAACCGATGTCGTCCAGATGGATCATGACATCGCGTCTGGCTTGCGTGTTGGCGCCCCGCCGCGCTCCTTCCGTGTGTGTGCGGCCGAATGGCGGCGTTGCCCCGTCTCATGTTCGGTCGGGCGCATCTCGCACCCTCCAAATGCCCTCCAGCGTGGCGGACCGTAGACGAGTTGGCGACTCCTCGCCGTACCCCGATACCGTCGAAAGTGGCTCGCCGACATGGTGTTCCGGTGTCCAACGGGCGGGTTCTACGCTCGGACCGGAACAAGTGGTCAGTACTTGGACCCTCGCTTTCAATCCGCGGGTTCTGGGTTCGATCCCCAGGCGGCCCACCCGTGCGACGGCTTGCTTACCGCTCGTCCAGGGGGCGGGAGCGGCTCTCAAGACATCCCTCCACGACACTGGCCGCGAGTATCGTCCGGGCTGCCGGCGGCACCCCGCGGGCGCTGCTGGAGGGGAGCAAGGCAATGCGGTGGGTCAAGCGGATCCTGGCGACGCTGGGGATCCTGGTCGTCGTGCTCGTCGCCGCGGTCGTCGGCATCCTGTTCTGGTTCCACATCCCGCAGAACGCAGCAGGCGTCGTGGCGCAGACCGTGTGCAGCGCGGCCTTCGTCTCCGGGCGCGACAAGCCGGTCGACGAGCTCATCGCCTCCGACGTCACGCCGCAGAGCCCGGTGCTCGGCGTCGTGTCGGCGTCGATCGACAGCGAGCAGCACACCGTCACGGCGAAGTTCCTCGGCGTCATCTCGCGTACGTCGTCCCTGCAGACCCGGCGCGGGTGCGTCCTCGACGGCGAGCCCGACCCGACGGCCACGCCCTACGTCCCCGCCGCGGCGAACCCCGCCGCCTGGCCGACCGGTGACGCTCCGGTCAGCGACGCCGAGCTCGCCACTCTCGGCGTCGACAAGGCGAAGCTCACGACGATCCTCGACAAGGCGTTCGAGGGCTCGGGAGACCCCAACGGCATGAATGCCCGCGGCGTCGCGATCGTGCAGAGCGGCAAGCTGCTCGTGCAGCGCGACGGCACGGGCATCGCACCCAACACCGCGCTGCACGGCTGGTCGATGAGCAAGACCGTCACCGCGATGCTGGCGTGGAAGAAGTTCCAGGACGTCGACCTCGACATCCAGACGCCGGTGGTCGACGCGTTCCCCGACGGCCGCGCGCCGGCCTGGGTCGCCGACTGGAAGAAGGACGAGCGCGCGAAGATCACGGTGGCCGACCTGCTCTTCATGCGCGACGGCCTGAAGATCGACGAGGGCTACGGCCCGACCGGCGACGTCGTGCAGATGCTCTACGGCGAGCAGGACATGGCCGCGTGGGCAGCGGGCCACGCGCTCGAGAACGCGCCCGGCAGCACGTGGGAGTACCTCAGCGCCACGTCGAACCTCCTCGCCGCAGTCACCCGTGGCCAGTTCGCGACCGACCAGGAGTACGTCGACTTCGCGTACGACGCGCTCTTCACGCCCGTCGGCCTGACCACCGCCACGCTGCAGACCGACGCGTCGGGCACGTGGGTGGCGTCGTCGTACACCTGGGCGAGCGCGGGTGACTGGGCCCGCCTCGGCCAGCTCATGCTGAAGGACGGCGCCTGGGACGGGGAGCAGGTGCTCCCGACGGGCTGGTGGGCGCTGGCCGGCACCCCGGCCGTGCCGGCCGGCGAGGGGCACGGCTACGGAGCCCAGACCTGGATCCCCGGCGAGCCGAACGGCGGCGAGTGCGCCACCACGCCGGGCTACCCGAAGGACACGCTCCTCATGGAGGGGCACTGGGGCCAGATCGTGGCGATGGTGCCCTCCAAGGACGCCGTCATCGTGCGCCTCGGCTGGACCATCGACCCCGACTTCGACGGCTGCGCCTTCGTCGCCGACGTGGCCGCGGCGCTGCCCGCCCCCTGATCGGGCGCACCGGACACGGGTTGCTCCAAGGCTCGATGGAGGCGGTTGCGGAGATGGTTGAATCCAGCACGCAGGGTGGCCCCACCTGTGCAGCAGGCGGCCGATCGTCGACGAGGGAGACTGATCTCCGGTGGACCGTTCCAACCTCCCCATCCCGGACACGACGTACGACGGGCCGGTCTACGACGACGCCAAGGACCCGCGCGCGGTCTTCGAGCCCATCAAGCCCATCCGACCGCCGGAGGGTGCGCCCAACGTCCTCGTGATTCTGCTGGACGACGTCGGCTTCGGCGCCGCCAGCGTCTTCGGCGGCCCCTGCCGCACGCCCACGGCCGAGCAGCTCGCAGGCAACGGTCTCGCGTACTCGCGCTTCCACACCGCTGCCCTCTGCGCACCCACCCGCCAGGCACTCCTCACCGGCCGCAACCACCACGCGGTGGGCATGGGCGCGATCACCGAGATCGCGACCGCAGCACCCGGCTACACCTCGATCCGCCCGCAGTCCGCCGCCCCGCTCGCCGAGGTGCTCAAGCTCAACGGCTACTCGACCGCGCAGTTCGGCAAGTGCCACGAGGTGCCCGTCTGGCAGACCAGCCCGGTCGGCCCTTTCGATGCCTGGCCCACGGGCGGCGGCGGCTTCGAGCATTTCTACGGCTTCCTCGGCGGCGAGACCAACCAGTACGCCCCCGCGCTCTTCAGCGGCACCACCCCGATCGAGCCCGAGGGCATCGAGGACGACGACTACCACTTCACCGAGGACATGACCGACCACGCGATCGCGTGGGTGCGCCGGCTCACCGCCCTCACCCCCGACCGGCCGTTCTTCATGTACTACGCGCCGGGTGCCACGCACGCGCCGCACCACGTCCCCCTCGAGTGGGCCGACAAGTACAAGGGCGAGTTCGACGACGGCTGGGACGCACTGCGCGAGCGGATCTTCGCCGAGCAGAAGCGCCGCGGCGTCGTGCCCGAGGAGGCCGAGCTCACCGCGCGCCACGACGAGATCCCCGCGTGGGACGACATGCCCGACGAGCTGAAGCCGGTGCTGGCCCGCCAGATGGAGGTGTACGCCGGCTTCCTCGAGCACACCGACCACCACATCGGGCGCCTCGTCGACGCGCTCGACCACCTCGGCAGCCTCGACAACACGCTGGTCTTCTACGTGATCGGCGACAACGGCGCCTCGGCCGAGGGCAACATCAACGGCAGCTTCAACGAGTACCTCTTCTTCAACGGCGCCGCCGCCCTCGAGACGCCGGAGTTCATGGCCGCGCGCATCGACAAGTTCGGCACGATCGAGGCGTACAACCACTTCTCCGTCGGCTGGGCGCACGCGATGGACACGCCGTACCAGTGGACCAAGCAGGTCGCCTCGCACTGGGGCGGCACCCGCAACGGCACGGTCGTGCACTGGCCCAAGGGCATCACCGAGCCGGGCGTGCGCAACCAGTTCCACCACGTCATCGACATCGCGCCGACCGTGCTCGACGTCGCCGGCATCCCGCACCCCGAGCACGTCAACGGCGCCGAGCAGACGCCGCTGCACGGCGTGAGCATGACCTACACGTTCGACGACCCGGCCGCGCCCGACCGGCACACGACGCAGTACTTCGAGATCGCCGGCAACCGCGGGATCTACCACGAGGGCTGGACGGCGTGCACGAAGCACGCGACCCCGTGGATCGCCATGGCGGAGCTGCCCGCCTTCGTCGACGACGTGTGGGAGCTCTACTCCCCGGACGACTGGACCCAGGCGCACGACCTCGCGGCCGAGATGCCGGAGAAGCTGCGCGAGCTGCAGGAGCTCTTCCTCGTCGAGGCCCGGAAGTACAACGTGCTGCCGCTCGACGACCGACGCGTCGAGCGCTTCGACGCCGCCATCGCCGGACGGCCGACGCTCATCCAGGGCCGCAAGCAGATCCTCTACGGCAGCATGAGCCGACTCACCGAGGCCACGGTGCTCAACGTGAAGAACGTGTCGCACGCGATCGCGGCCGACATCGAGGTGCCCGAGGGCGGCGCGAGCGGCGTGATCATCGCGCAGGGCGGTGCGTTCGGCGGCTGGAGCCTCTACCTGCGCGGCGACGGCGTACCCGTCTACTGCTACAACCTCATGGGCCTGCAGATCACCAAGGTCGCCGGCTCCGAGCCCCTCACGGCGGGCAGCCACCGCGTCGTCATGTCTTTCGACTACGACGGCGGCGGCCCGGCCAGGGGTGGCGACATAGCGCTCGCGGTGAACGGTGAGACCGTCGCGACCGGGCGGCTCGAGCGCAGCGTGCCCCTGGTCTTCTCCCTCGACGAGACGTGCGACGTCGGCCACGACAGCGGTCTCCCGGTGAGCGACGACTACACCGCGCACGGCAGCTCGTTCACGGGCGAGGTGAAGACCGTCCTCATCGAGCTCGCCGACGGCGACGCCGACTTCAACCACCTGGTCGACCCGCAGCTCCGGCTGTCCACGGCGCTGGCCCGGCAGTGACCTCGGGCGGGGCCGACTCCCTGGTGCTCGGGTGAGCGCGGTCGAGTCCTTCCGGCGGTTCCGGGAGACCCGCTGGTGGATCCTGCTCGTCCGGCCGCTGCTGTTCCTGGCGGTCTCCCTCGTCGTCGCGCGGATCCTCATCAACCTGGTGGGGTCGGTCGACTGGCGTCAGGTGGCGACGGCGCTCGGACAGCTCGAGTGGTCGCAGGTGCCGGCGCTCGTCGCGCTGCTCGTAGTGCGCCAGGCCTTCAACTCGGTGCCGCTCTCGGTCTTCGTGCCGGGGCTCGGATTCCGCCGCGGCTTCCAGAACGACCTGACGGCGAACCTCGTCGGCACCGTCGCGCCGCCACCGAGCGACATCGTGGTGCGCATCTCGATGTTCCGGTCGTGGAGCATCTCGCCGGTCGACGGCATGCCCGGCGTCACCCTCAACAGCCTCGCGTTCTACGTCATCCGGTTCAGCATCCCGATCGTGGGTGTGATCCTGCTGATCGGCCGAGACCTCACCAGCGGGCAGATCTGGTCCGCCGTCGTCTCGCTCATCATCGCCGTCGCGATCATCGTCACGCTGATCCTCGTCGCCCGGGGCGAGAACTTCGCGCGCATCATCGGCCGCCGTGCCGCGCTCGCCGCGGGGCGCTTCCGGGACGACGTCGACGTCGACGTCTGGTCGGACAAGGTCGCCGGGTTCCGGGCCACGATGTCGACCCGGCTCAGCCGTGGCCTGCCGCGGTCGCTGCTGGCGCTCGCCGCGATGGTGATCACCGACGGCCTCATAGTGCTGCTGTGCCTTCGGCTCGTCGGTGTCGGCTCCTCCCTGCTGCCCGTCGGGCTCGTGCTCGGCAGCTTCCTCGTCGCCTACCCGCTCACCGCCCTGCCGCTGGCCGGCCTCGGCGTGCTGGACGCCGCCCTCGTCGTCGCGTACACCGAGACCGCCGGGGTCGACGCCGAGCCCGAGATCGTGGCGGCGCTCGTCGTGTGGCGCGTGCTCACCATCATCGGCACCCTCATCCTCGGTGCGCTGTCCTTCGCCTGGTGGCGCTGGCAGATCAGCAGGGGGCGGATCCTGTCGGGCGACGCTCCCGACGAGGCCGACGAGTGAGCCGGTTCGGCCTGCGTCCCGGGTGGAGGCGCGGTCTCCGCGAGGACGCTCAGGCCGGGGTCGTCCTCGGCGTGCAGAGCGTGCCCGACGGTCTCGCCACCGGGCTCCTGGCCGGTCTCAGCCCGCTGAACGGGCTCTACGGCTACCTGATCGGCACCCTGGTCGGTGCGGCCGTGACGTCGTCGGCGTTCATGGTCGTGCAGGGCACCGGCGCGATGGCCATGATCATCGCCGACGTTCCTGTGCTGCACTCGATGGACGACCAGGCGTCGGCCGTCGCGACGCTCGCGGTGCTCACCGGCGCCGTGATGCTCGTGGCGGGCGCGCTGAAGCTCGGCAGCCTGCTGCGCTTCGTCTCCAACGCGGTGCTCGTCGGCTTCATGAACGCCGTCGGCGTCAATATCGTCCTCGGCCAGCTCTCCAACCTCACGGGGTACGCCGCCCCCGGCGGCAACCGCGTGGTGCGGGCGATCAACACCGTCCTGTCGCCGCTGTCGCTGGACTGGCGCAGCGTCGCCGTCGGGCTGGGCACGATCGCGCTGATCGTGCTGCTCGAGCGGACCCGCGTCGGTGCGATGGGCCTGGTGATCGCGGTGATCGCGACGTCCGCGCTCGCCGTGGTGCTCGGCTGGTCGAGCGTCGCGACGCTGAACGACCTCGGCGTCTCGATGCAAGGCCTGCCGCCGATCACGCTCCCGTCCCTGTCGCTCGCACCCGAGCTTCTGTTGCCTGCCGCGTCCCTTGCGTTCGTCGGGCTCGTGCAGGGAGCCGGCATCTCGTCGATGTACGGCCGCGCCGACGGCCAGCGCGTGGACGCGTCGCGCGACTTCATCGGCCAGGGCGCTGCCAACGTCGCGTGCGCAGTGACGGGCGGCATGCCGGTCGGCGGCTCGGCGTCCGCCTCCGCGATCAACGCCGCTGCGGGTGCCCGCACGCGCCGTGCGCCGATGATCGCCTCGCTGGTCATGGCCGCCGTGGTGCTGCTCTTCGGCTCAGCGGTCGGCTACCTGGCCATGCCCGCGCTCGCGGGCCTGCTCATCCTCGTCGGCATCCGCACGATCAAGCCCGCGGACATCAAGGCGGTATGGCGCACCGGCGTCGTGCAGCGCGCAGTGCTCGTCGTCACCTTCGTGCTCACCATGCTCGTCCCCCTGCAGTACGCCGTGCTCGTCGGTGTCGGCGTGTCCGTCGTGCTGCACGTGGTGATGCAGTCGAACAGGGTCGTGATCAAGCAGCGCGTCACGACCGAGGACGGCGACGTCCACGAGGTCGACCCCGTCGCGGTCATCCCGCCGCGCGAGGTCGTCGTGCTCCAGCCGTACGGCAGCCTCTTCTTCGCCTCGGCCCCGGTGTTCGAGGCTGCCCTGCCTCGCGTCGAGCCCACCAGCCGCAGGTCGGTCGTCGTCCTCCGGCTGCGCGGGCACACCGATCTCGGCACGACCTTCATCGACGTCCTCGCGCGGTACGCCGTCCAGCTCGACGAGGTCGGCTCGCGGCTCATCATCGCCTCGGTCGACCGCAAGGTCCTGCCCCAGCTGAGCGCCGGCGGCGTGCTCGACGTGATCGGCCGCAAGAGCGTCGTCGAGGGCGACCACCGCGTGGGCGCCGCGCTCGCCCAGGCCGTGTCCGACGGCCGCGCCTGGATCGACGCCGACCCCGCCTGACCCAGGACATCGCTCGAAACCGCACGGCTTCTCGAGCATCTGCCTGGGCCAGGTGCGGTCAGGAGGTGCGGTCGACGTACCAGTCGCGCAGGGCGGCGGGATCACCACCGCTGCGGACGAGCCCAGCAAGCACCTTCATCGGGGCGTCGATGTGCCGGAAGAACCGCTGGTAGCCGGCGCACAGGTAGTGCAGGCCGGGCTCGCCCTCGGGCGTGGTGATGAAGCGGTCCTTCGGGCACCCGCCGTGGCAGGCGAACCGGACGTCGCAGCGGCGGCAGAAGCCGGGCAGCGAGTCCCGCTTGGCCTGCCCGAACGCCACCTGCTGCGGCGAGGTCACGAGCTGGAGCAGGGTGCGCCCCTCCGCGATGTTGCCGAGCAGGTAGCCGGGCTCGACGTAGTGGTCGCAGGAGTAGACGTCGCCGGTGTGCTCGAGCGCGATCTCGGTGCCGCACGTCTCCGCGTGCACGCACGACCCGATCTGGTGCATCCCGAGCCAGTGCGCGAGCGCCGTGTCGAAGTTCGGCACGAACACGTCGCCGACGTCGTTCCTCGCCCACTCGTCGAACACCGCGACCATGAAGGCGCCGAACTGCTCGGCGCTCACGCTGCGGTGGGTCACGGCGTCGCCGTGCTGCTGGTAGAGCGTGCGGTCGGCGTTGCGGCGGCCCCAGCCGAGCTCCGCGATCTCCAGGTGCTCCGCGGGTACGCGCTCGACCACGGGGATGAGCTGGATGTGCGAGGCGCCCAGGTCGTCGCGCAGGAAGCGATACACCTCGAGGCCGTGGTCGCCGTTGGCAGCGTTGACGGTCGTCATCGCGTTCCAGGCGACGTCGTGCCGCTTGAGCACCTCGATGCCGCGCACGACCCGGTCGAAGGTCGGCTTGCCGCCCTTGTCGCGGCGGTACTGGTCGTGCATCTCGCTCGGGCCGTCGATCGATACGCCGACGAGGAAGTCGTGCTCGACGAACAGCTCGGCGCACGCGTCGTCGATCAGGGTGCCGTTGGTCTGCACCGAGTTCAGGATCTGCTGGCCGGGCAGCCGGAAGCGCTCCTGCAGCTCGAGCGTTCGCCGGAAGAAGTCCACGCCCATGAGGAGCGGCTCGCCGCCCTGGAAGACGAACGTGACCTCGGCGTCGTCGCCGCGCGCGGCGAGCAGCTGCTCGACGTACGCCTCGTGCACGGCCGACGGCATCCGGAAGCCGCTGCCGGGGTACAGCTCCTCCTTGGACAGGAAGTAGCAGTAGTCGCAGTCGAGGTTGCACACCGAGCCCGACGGCTTCGACATCACCTGGAACGCGGGACGCCGTGAGGCCATGTCTGCGGGTTCCTGCCCTTCGGTGCGGTCGACGGATACGTCGAACCAGGAGTATGCGCGAAGCGAACCTCACGGGTAACTCGGGGTAGGCAGTATCCGGCGCCCGGGATGGAGCCGCCCGGATCGCGACCTCCGCGCGGCGAATCCTGTGCGGCTGTTCAGGAATCGCCCTGCGTCCGAACGGGTGACGCGCTCAGGTCCCGCTTCGGTTCGTTCCGAAAGCACAGTCGGGGGGGACGCTCATCACCGACGTCCGACGGGGGCTGGACCATGGCAACTGCACGAAACACGACGCGGGTCGTCGCGCCGCCGCTGCTCGCGGCGTGCGTCGTCGCCCTGCTCATCAGCGATCCCGGTCGCGTCGACCCGGGTCAGCCGCCGCCGCAGGCTCCCGCCATCAGCGCCGAGCGCTGACGAGGCCGGGTCATCGCCACCCGGGCACAAGCGCACCCCGCCCGGTCGAGGGGGACTCGAACCAGAGCGGGGTGCTGGCCCGGGAGCGGAGGGGGGACGTCAGCCCCCGGACTGCGAGCAGCGTACGACCGGATCCGGCGTGCATACCGGCTGAATCGGCGTTTCATATCTATCGGCGTTCTCAACTGGTAGTTGCACGTGGTCTTGTGCAGCTTGGAGGTTGGGATGCCTGGAGCGAGGTTGACCGAGCACGACCGTGGGGTGATCGAGCGGGCCATGCGGCAGGGGTTGTCTGTGCCGCAGATCGCCGAACTGGTGGGCAAGCACCGCACCACCGTGGCGCGTGAGTTGTCGCAAGGCTCTGGGTCGCGCCCCAATCGCAGGCCCAAGCATCCGGCGGGGTCGGCGCGCCGCGGGACCCGAGGACGCTCTGCGGTCTATCACGCCTGGGTCGCTCAGGCCCGGGCCACGGAGTCGGCTCGGCGGCCGAAGGGTTTCAAGCTCGCCGGGGACCTGGGGCTGGTGGTGTCGGGGCTGCTTCAGGCGAACTGGTCCCCGCAGCAGATTGCCCAGCGGTTGCCCGAGCTCTATCCCGACCAGGACGGTATGAGGGTGAGCCACGAGACGATCTATCGGTCACTGTTCGTGCAGGCTCGCGGCGAGCTTCGCCGCGAGCTGGCCAAGCATCTGCGCACCGGGCGGACCAGCCGCAAGCCGCAGGGACGTAAGGAGACCCGCGGCAAGCTGGTCGGCACCATCCCGATCAGCGCTCGGCCGGCTGAGGCCGCTGACCGTGCCGTTCCGGGCCATTGGGAGGGCGACCTGCTGATGGGCGGGATCGGCAAGGGCGCTGTGATCACTCTGGTCGAGCGGTCGACCAGGTTCGTGCTGCTCGCTCCGCTGCCCGACACCCACAAGGCGATCGACCTCCAAGAGGTCCTCACCCCGTTGATCGCCTCACTGCCCGACCAGATCCGCAAGACCCTGACCTGGGACCGGGGCAAGGAGATGGCCCAGCACGCGGCGATCGCCATCGAAGCGGACATCGACATCTACTTCGCCGACCCGCACTCACCCTGGCAACGAGGCAGCAACGAGAACACCAACGGGCTGCTGCGTCAGTACTGGCCCAAGGGCGCCGACATGCGCGGACTGACCCAGGCCGACTGCGACGCCGTCGCCCTCAGCCTCAACACCCGACCGCGCATGACCCTGGACTGGAAGACTCCCCGCGAGGCCCTCACCGAGGTCCTCGGTGCAACAGCCGCTTGAGACCGCCATCCCATACCCGTGCAGCGGGAGGCCGTGCTCAGCCGTCGAGACGTCCCGTCTCGTACGCCCACAGGGCGATCTCGACCCGGTTGCGGACACCGAGCTTGGCCATCAGCGCGGCGAGGTGCGACTTCACGGTCGAGAGGCTGATGTGCAGCGCGTCGCCGATCTCGGCGTTCGTCAGCCCACGTGCGACGGCGAGGAGCACCTCCTCCTCGCGCGGCGTCAGCGCCTCCACGGGCTGCGCCGGTCGCGCGTCCTTGCCGGCCCGGGCGAACGCCGCGAGCAGGCGCACGGTGACGCTGGGCGCGATGAGCGCCTCGCCGTCGGCAGCCGCACGGATCGCCTGCACGAGCAGGTCAGGCCCGGCGTCCTTGAGCAGGAAGCCGCGTGCGCCGGCCTTGAGCGCACCGTGCACGTACTCGTCCAGGTCGAAGGTCGTGATCACGACGACGGCGAGCGGGTCGACGACGTCCGGCCCGGCCAGCGCGCGCGTGGCCTCGAGCCCGCTGACCTCGGGCATGCGGATGTCGAACAGGCAGACGTCGGGCCGCAGCTCGCGCGCGAGCCGCACAGCCTCGCGGCCGTCCCCCGCCTCGCCCACGACCTCGATGTCGGGCTGGGCGTCGAGGATCATCCGCAGGCCGGTGCGCACGATCTCCTGGTCGTCGGCCAGCACCACGCGGATCGTCATCGCCTCACCCCCGTCCTCGGCACGCGTGCCTCCACGACCCAGCCCCGGTCGGGGCCCGGCCCTGCCGTGAGCGTCCCGCCCAGCAGAGAGACACGCTCGGTCATGCCCACGATGCCGTACCCCGATCGCCCGTGCTCCGCCGGCACAGAGTCCCCGTCGTCGACGACGGTGAGGCGTACGCCGTCGGCATCGGCGACGACGTCGACGTCGACTCGGGTGGCACGGGTCGCGTGCCGGGTCGCGTTCGTGACCGACTCCTGGGCGATGCGGTAGAGGGCCGCGCCGACCGACGGGTGCACGTCGTCGACGTCGCCCGACAGCAATGCCACGACGGCAGGGCCGTCGCCGGAGGGCCGTGCGAGCGAGGCGATGTCGGCCACGGATCTCGGCGCCAGGAGCGCCGGGTCGTCGCCCTCGCGCAGCGCGCCCACGAGCACCCGCATCTCGGCGAGCGTGCGCGCCCCCTCGGTCTCGATCACGGTGAGCGCGTCGAGGGCCGCTGCCGGGTCGGAGACGCCGACCACGCGGCCGGCCTGCGCGCGGACGACCATCGCGGAGACGTGGTGGGCCACCGTGTCGTGCAGCTCGCGCGCGAGCTGCTCACGCTCGGCGAGACGCACCCGCTCGAGGTCGCGCGTCCGCGACGTCGACATCACGCGCACCGTCACGCCGACGAGCGCCGGGACCGACAGCACCGCCAGCTCGGGCAGCAGCTCGGCGACGGAGTGGTAGTCGCGCCCGAACCCGAGGGCGACGACGAGCGCCAGGACTCCGATCCCGCCGATCGCCTCGCGCCCCGACCCCCAGCGGAAGACGGCGTACACCAGCAGGAGGACGAAGATGCCCGCCGTGAGCCCGACGACGGTGCCGCCCGACGCCACGATCCCCGCGACGACAACCGACTTCACGCCCATCGCGATCGCGATCATCGCGAGGGGATGCACGCGGCGCCACGGCAGCGTGAACGCGATGCCGACCACGAGCACTATCTCCAGGGCGCGTGCCTCGATGCCGGCGCGCAGCAGCCCCTCGAGCAGCGCGACGACGATGACGGCACCGACGAGCACCCAGTCTCGCGGCAACGGGCCAGGCGCGTTCGCGGCCCGGGGCGCTGCCCAGACCGACCGCAGGGCGCGTCGGATCACGGCGTCAGCGTAGGGAACGCAGGGCGACGCGGGCCGGGAAGGCTCATGCCGGCTGCTCGACGCGCGGTGCAGCGTCGACACGGCGGGGCATCGGCGCGCCCATCGGACGGCGACGGATCGCCCACTCGGCCACGGCGAGGTTGATGCCCCAGCCGAGCGCCATGGCCACCGTGCGCGGCCATCCGAGCGGCGCGTGCCCGGTGACGGCGATGAACGGCAGATGCGTGAGCACCTGGGTGCCGGCCCCGAGGCCAAGCGCGTAGCCGCGCGTGGCCCAGGCCCGGTGGGCCCCGAAGTCGCGACGTCGGACGGACGTGAACGCGAGCACCAGCGCCCCGGTCATGCCCACCCCGACCACCACGCGGACGACCGCGAGCGAGAGCTCGTCGCCTGCGGGCCACTCGTAGAAGAAGGTCATCCAGAGTCCCGACAGCGATGCGACGAGACCAAGCGGCAGCGCGATGCGGCCGGACACGCGGTGCCAGCGACGGCGGCGCAGGCTCGGCACGAACTGGATCGCCCCGAGGACGCAAAAGACGCTGGCGCCGACGATGTGCAGCACCACGGGCACGGGCTGGTCGAAGAACCGGTGGTTCGCGGCGGTCGCGGTGGCACCGCTCGCGAGCTGGTTGAGCCGCGCCGCCCCGGCGACCATCGGCACCACCGACAGCGCCAGGAGACCGGCCGGCACGCGCCACTGCTTCCAGGATCCGTTCGACATCGCGGGGCCCCTTCTCGTCACGACTTCCTCGTGACGAGCGTGGCCCGTGCCGGCTGCGGATCCATCGGCCCGCGAGCCCGACCTCTGCCGTCCCTCAGACGGGTGGCGGCGTCGTACTTCCGGCCAGCTCGCTCAGCCGTCGGCGCAGGCGACGCAGCGCACCGCCCAGGGGTGGATCTCGAGCCGGCCCTCGGGGATCACGGCGCCGCAGACGTCGCAGACGCCGTACGTGCCCTCATCGAGCTTCTCGAGCGCCCGGGCGACGTCCTCGGACTGCACCAGCAGCTGCTCGTGCGCGGCCACCTGGGTGAGCCGCTCGACCGCGAGGCTCGTGCCGTCGCCGACGCGCTTGCCGAACGAGATGTTGCCCGTCGCATCGGGGGCCGCAGTCAGGCCGGCCGCACGCTCGGCGATGTCGCGCTGCTTGACCAGCAGCAGACGGCGTACGGCGTCGAGATCGGTCACGTGGCCAGTGTGCGCCCTCACCGCAGCGGCGGGACGCCCTGGACCGGCGCGGACTTGCGTGCGCCCTGGTACCTAGTGTTACTTTGTACCGGTAGTCACTGTCACTGAGTAGTAGGGACGGCGAGCCGCATGGGCAAGCAGGAGACGGAGATGCTCAAGGGCATCCTCGAGGGGATCGTCCTCGCGCTGCTGGCCGGCAGGTCCGCCTACGGCTACGAGATCACCACATGGCTGCGGGACAAGGGCTTCTCCGACATCGCCGAGGGCACGATCTACGCCCTCCTCATCCGCATCGAGCAGCGCGGGCTGGTCGACGTCGCGAAGGAGCCGTCCGAGAAGGGGCCGCCGCGGAAGGTCTACTCCCTCAACGCCGCGGGTCGAGCCCACCTCGACGAGTTCTGGAGGACCTGGAGCTTCCTCTCGGACCAGCTGGCCCAGCTCCGCGAAGGAGGCAGATAGTCATGGCGCTCACGTGGATCGAGCAGAAGCGCCAGTACCGGCGCTACAAGGCACGCATCGCGGCCCTCCCGGCGCCGTACCGCACGGCGGTGGCCGGCCTGGAGCGCTACATCAACCATCTCGGCGGGATCGGCGACGCCGAGAGCATCCTGACGATGCTCGACGACCTCGCCGCGCTCTTCGAGCAAGCCGCCGTCGACAGCACCCCCGTGCGCGGAGTGGTCGGTGACGATCCGGTCGAGTTCATCGTGACCTTCCTCGGCAACTACCCGGCGGGCCAGTGGATCGTCCGTGAGCAGGAAAGGCTGCGCCGGGCCATCGACGAGGCAGAGGGCCAGGCCGGCGGCGCGGACGTGCTGACATGACCACCGCGACAGCGCCGGCCCTGCTCGTGAGCGGGCTCGAGAAGTCGTACGACGACGTCCACGTGCTGCGCGGCGTCGACTTCGAGGTACAGCCGGGCACGGTCTTCGCGCTGCTCGGGTCCAACGGCGCCGGCAAGACCACGGTGGTACGGATCCTGTCGACGCTGCTGCACCCCGACGCGGGGACTGCCACCGTCGCAGGGTTCGACGTGGGGAGGCAGGCGGCCGAGGTCCGCAGGTCGATCAGCCTGACGGGGCAGTTCGCCGCGGTCGACGAGATACTCACGGGGCGCGAGAACCTTGTGCTGATCGCGAGGCTTCGACGGGTGGAGCAGCCGCGCTCGGTGGCCGAGGGGCTGCTCGAACGGTTCCAGCTCACCGATGCCGCCGACCGTCGGGTGGCGACCTACTCCGGCGGCATGCGTCGCCGGCTCGACATAGCCATGAGCCTGATCGGCGACCCGCCCGTGATCTTCCTCGACGAGCCGACCACGGGCCTCGACCCGCAGTCTCGCCTCGAGGTCTGGCGCAGCATCACCGAGCTCGCCGCCGGGGGCACGACCGTGCTGCTCACCACGCAGTACCTCGACGAGGCGGAGCAGCTCGCAGACCGGATCGCGATCCTGCACGAGGGGCGCATCATCGCCGAGGGCACGCTCGCCGAGCTCAAGCAGCTCTTCCCGCCCACGACGATCGAGTACGTCGAGAAGCAGCCGAGCCTCGAGGACGTGTTCCTGGCCATCGTCGGCGCCACCCCCATCCACGCCGGACCGGAGCAGCCATGACAACGGGATTCGTGAGAGACACGTCCCTGCTGACAGGACGGTCTCTGCGCCACATCACGCGCAGCCCCGACACGATCATCACCACGACGATCATGCCGATCGCCTTCCTGCTGATGTTCGTCTACGTCTTCGGCGGTGCCATCAGCTCAGGGTCCGGGTCGTACGTCAACTATCTGCTCCCCGGCATCCTGCTCATCACCATCGCCTCGAGCATCGCCTACACGGCGTTCCGCCTCTTCATGGACCTCAAGGGCGGGATCTTCGAGCGCTTCCAGTCGATGCCCGTGTCCCGCTCGTCGATCCTGTGGGCGCACGTGCTGACCTCGCTGGTGGCCAGCCTGATCTCCGTCGTCGCTGTCGTCCTCGTCGCCCTGCTCATGGGATTCCGTTCGGGGGCGGGCCCGCTCGCGTGGCTGGCGGTCGCCGGCATCCTGACGCTCTTCACCCTGGCGCTCACCTGGCTCGCGGTGATTGCGGGACTGTCCGCGAAGACGGTGGACGGCGCCAGCGCGTTCTCGTACCCGCTGATCTTCCTGCCGTTCGTGCAGCTCGGCGTTCGTGCTCACCGCCACGATGCCCGGCCCGGTGCGTGCCTTCGCCGAGAACCAGCCCGTCACGCCGATCGTCGACGCGATCCGCGCGCTCTACGAGCAGGAGACCGTCAGCACCGGCATCTGGGTGGCACTTGCCTGGTGCGCTGGCATCCTCGTGGTCGCCTACGTCGCCGCCATGGCCGTCTACCGCCGTCGGTTCAGCTGACCTAGGGGGCGGGAGGTCTCAGGCGACGGGGATGACGACCTCGTTACGGCGGGCGAACCACGGCTTCCACGGCGGGTCGAACCTCGCGAACCGCGGCGGCCCGCCGGGCTTCAGCCCGACGTCGGCCATCGCCGCGGTCAGCTCCTCGACGTGCTTGCGGTACGCGTGCTCGGTCCAGCGACCGGCGTACCGCGCGACGGCGGCCTGCTCCTCGGGCACGACGCGCACGTTCACGCGGGGGTCGGCCGGCGCCGGGGCGCCGGTCGCAGCGAGGGAGGACGGGAGGACGAAGGCGATCACATGCGCACCGTCCTCAGTCTCGGTCACCGTGGCAGCTCCGTCGGCCGGCGCACGCTGCACCACGGGCGCGGTCATCGCGATGCCGGCGTTCGACTCGTTGGCTCCGCCGATGTACGACGCGAGCGGCCGGAACGCCGCGTTGCCCGCGGCCTCGAAGCTGCCCGACACCTCGATCTCGGCGACGAGGTGCTCCGGGTAGCGACGTACCTCGAACCCCGGATAGCGGATGACGACCTGGTAGTCCTGCTCTTCGGTCATGACTCCACTGTCGTCCTCATCCGGCGCCGGCGCTCGGCGAGGAGCGCTCAGCGGGCGGAGGCGCGCTTGCGACCGCTGCCCCCACGCGCGGTCCGCGTGCTTGCGGCACGCGCGGCCGCGACCTCGGACCCCGCGCCCTGGGTGGCGAGGGTGCCCGCCGCGCTCTCAAGATGGGCGCGCACGAACCAGTGGTAGGTCTCGAGCTCGCTGAGCTGGCCGATGATCATGTCCTGCGTCACCGGGTCCAGGTCCTCGAGCTTGTCCATGACCTCTCGGTGGCTCGTGATGACGCCGACGTACACGAGGTCGAGGGCGCCGAGATGGCTCGACACGTCGGCCCGGCCCAGCGAGTAGTCGTCCCACGAGCGCTCGGCGACCAGCGCGCCGGCCAGCCCGTTCGGCGCCACGCCGAGCATGGCCATGCGCTCGGCGAGGGCGTCGACCATCAGTCGAACGCCCTCGATCTGCGGGTCGAGCATCGTGTGCACGCCGATGAAGTGCGGGCCGACGACGTTCCAGTGCACGTGCTTCAGCGTGAGCGCGAGGTCGTTCAAGGCGTGCAGACGGTCCTGCAGCAGGTGCGCGACCTCATGGCCGTCGTCCTGCGAGAGCCCGGGCAGCGTGAAGGCGGCGGTCGTGGTGCCGCTGACAGCGGCACGCGATCGGGACTTGGCGGGCATAGGTTCCTCCACGTGCTCGGGTGATCTCTCGAGCATGTGTCTCCCGGATTCGCCGCCGCAAACATCGGGCAGCGGCCCAGCTGCAGCCTTCAGCCGGCGCGCAGCATCGCGGCCTTGACCTGGCTGTAGACCGGCTTGTTCTGCCGCGCCTTGACCCAGGTCTGGGTCCAGTGGTTGTCGTCCTTGAACGCGAGGTACGGGCCGTCGATCGGGCCGCACCAGCCACCGCCGCAGTGCGGCGTGGAGAGGTCGACGGTGACGACGCGGCCGGGGTACGTGGCCGACGTCGCGGCGGCGGCCTTCCTCTCCGCCGCCCAGATGCCGGCCGACAGGGCCTTGGCGCTCGTAGTGCCGCACTTCGTCTGCGCCGCCTGACCCCAGCGGGCGTAGCAGGCCTGGGCCTGGACCATGTCGCCCGGCAGGTCCGGGGAGTCGCGCAGGATGACGACCTGCTTCACCTTGCCGCCCGACAGGATCTTCTTCAGCGTCGTGGTGAGCCCGGCCTGCCACTTCGCGAACTTCACCGAGCCCGTCACGTTCGAGCCGTACGTCGAGGTCAGCACCTGGTGGAACTGCCACGAGCTGATCACGAGCACGTCGATGCGGCCGTAGGTGCCCTTCTGCAGACCGGTGGTGGCGCGCGAGCGCCAGGTGTTGCACTCGGGGTAGTAGTTGGTCGACTTGTAGCGGCGGACGCTCACGGCGACGACGGGGCAGCCCGACTTCGTCAGGGTCTTGAACTTCCACTTCCCGACGTTCGCGGCGTTGAGCACGGCGCCGAACCAGTGGTTGGCGTGCGAGTCGCCGAACAGCATCACCGTGCGGGTGCCGCTCTTGTTGCCGAACGTGCACACGATCGGGGTGGTGACGACACCCTTGGCGTGGCAGCCGTTGGCGTACGTGATCGGCTCGTCGTGCTTGGCCGCGCTGTACGACGGGACAGGGGTCCACGTCGGCGCGATCACGATGCCGGGCGTCGCGGCCGTGGCGGCGCCAGGGATCGCGGTGACAGCCACGGCAAGAGACGTGAGCGCTGCTGCTGCAAGGAGACGACCACGACGCACCATGCAGTGCAGCGTAACCACGACGGGTCGCGGCGCAGAGGGTGCGACACCCGGGCGGCCGCTCAGCGGTCGGTCGGCTGCTCCCCTGCGGACCGCAGCGCACGCACGGCATCGGCCCTGCGGCCGTTGGCGACGAGCAGCACGGCGTCGAACACCGCTGGCGGCACCTTGCCCTGCGCGAACATCGACAGCATGCGCAGCGAGGCGTCCTCGAGCGTCTGGCGCACCATGACGCGCGCAACCTCGTCCTCGCCGATCACGCCGCCCATCCGCTCGGCGAGCATCCCCCGCAGGCGGGCCGCCGCGGCCGACGTCCCCAGCTGCGACAGCGGCGTGTTCCGCGTGAACTCGCCCTTGCGCTCGGGCTCGTTCGGCGGCAGCGGGCGGCCGAGCAGGGCCTCGAACGACGGACGGTCGAACGACTGGCCGGCCTTCGGCGCGGCGTACACCGGCGCGGCAGCGGGCTCGGCGACCGGATCGCCCTCGACCTCGACCTCGAGCGTCGCCCGCACGTCGCGCGAGGACGCCGCCACCTCGATGCCGTAGGTGCCGGGGTCGACCACCCAGGCATGCGTGCTCGGGCTCCACCGCTCGAACGCACGGCGCGGCAGCGCCACCTCGACGACGGTCGACTCCCCGGCCGCCAGCGCGACCTTGGCGAAGCCTCCGAGGTGGTGCGCAGGCCGGAACGCAGCGGACTGCGGCGGCCGCACGTAGACCTGCACGACGTCCGAGCCTGCGCGCCCACCGGTGTTCGTGACGGTCGCGCGCACGGTGAGGGACACGTCGTCGGCCGCGACCGAGGCGCGGTCCGCGGACGCGTCCGACCACGCGAACGACGTGTACGACAGTCCGTGGCCGAACGGGAAGAGGACGTCGGCGTCCACGGTGTCGGTCCAGCGGTAGCCGACGTAGACGCTCTCGCGGTACTCCGCGAACCGCGGGCGGTCGGGGAGCGACGCGACCGGGTGCTCGGACCAGCGCCGCGGGAACGTCTCGGCGAGCCGGCCACCGGGCTCGAGCTCACCCACCAGCATGCGCGCGACAGCGCCGCCCGACTCCTGGCCGCCGAGGTAGGCCTCGAGGACGGCGGGCACGCGGTCGATCCACGGCATCTCCACCGGGGCGCCGTTGCTCAGCACCACGATCGTGCGCGGGTTGATCGCGGCGACGGTGTCGACCAGCGCGTCGTGCGACGCCGGCATCCGCAGGTGCTCGCGGTCGGCACCCTCGGTCTCGAACACCTCGGGCAGACCCACGAACACGATCGCGACGTCGGCCTGCGACGCGAGCAGGCGCGCCTCGTCGAGCAACGCGGCGTCCGGGCGCTCGGCGTACCGCTCGTAGCCCTGGCCGTACGTGACGGAGCCGACGCGCTCGCCGAGCGCGTCGAGAGCGGCGACGACGCGACGCGCGTTGATGAGGGAGCTGCCCGCGCCCTGGAACCGCGGCACCTTGGCCAGGTCGCCGAGCACTGCGACCGTGAGGCCGCCGGCGTCGCGCAGCGGCAGCAGGCCGCCGTCGTTCTTCAGCAGCACGCTGCCCTGGGCCGCGACCTGCTCGGCCAGGGCGTGGTGCGCGTCGACGTCGATCTCCACCGGCGTGCGCGCGGCCTCGGTGCGGTCGACGAGGTCGAGCAGGCGGCGTACGGCGGTGTCGACGTACGCGACGTCGAGCGAGCCGTCGGCCACGGCGTCCACGACGGGCTGCGCCGCACCGACCACCCCTGGCATCTGCAGGTCGAGGCCGGCGCGGAGCCCGGCGACGCGGTCGTTCGTGGCACCCCAGTCCGACATCACGACGCCGTCGAAGCCCCATTCGTCGCGCAGCACTTTCGTGAGCAGCCACGGGCTCTCCGTCGCGTACTCGCCGAGCACCCGGTTGTACGCCGCCATCACGGTCCACGGCCGCGCCTCGCGGACGGCGGCCTCGAAGCTGGCGAGGTAGATCTCGCGCATCGCCCGCTCGTCGACGACCGCGTCGATGCTGTAGCGCAGCTTCTCCTGGTTGTTGGCCGCGAAGTGCTTGAGGGAGGCCCCGACACCCTGGCTCTGCACGCCGCGGATCCAGGCGGCGGCCATGGCCGAGGAGACGAGCGGGTCCTCGGAGAAGTACTCGAAGTTGCGGCCGCACAGCGGGGTGCGCTTGATGTTGGCGCCCGGCCCCAGCAGCACGCTGACGCCGAGCGCTCGGGACTCGACGCCGAGGGCGACCCCGACCCGCTCGACGAGGGCGGGGTCCCAGGTGGAGGCGAGCGTGGCCGCGGTCGGGAAGCACGTGGCGGGGTGGTTGGCGCCGATCGAGAGCTCGTCGGTGGAGGTGCTCTGCAGGCGCACGCCGTGCGGGCCGTCGGTGAGCACGATGGGTGGGACGCCGATCGCCTCGACCCCGTGCATCGACCAGAAGTCGCGCCCGGCCAGCAGCTCGGCCTTGTCCGCCACCGAAGCGCCGACGATCCACTCCTCTGTCCCCATGGGACGACCCTAGGCCGCCCCGGGAGCAGGCGTCAGGGGTGCAGGACCTCGCCCGGAACGACGCGGGGGTCGTCCACGGTGACGGTGGTCGGGGTGCCGACGCGGCCCCCCTCCCAGTGGCGGTACGCCGTGGTCGCACCGAACAGCGCCGCGATCAGCCAGGCCGCGATCCCGGCGTCGTCGAGCAGGCCGGGGAAGGTGAGGAAGGCCTCGGGGAGCAGGTCGATCGGCGACACGATGTAGACGACGGCGAGCACCATGACGAGCAGGCGGCCGCGGCCGATGCCGTCGAAGCGGCCGGACATCACGTCGCGCACCATGCGCGGGATCGAGCCCACGCGCTGCGCGAACCCGATCGGCCCGTCGGAGGCTGCCGCAGCGGCAGCCGCTGCGTACGCCGCCTTCTTGCGGTTGCTGGCCATGACGTCCTCCCTCGTCCCGGGTTCCCGGGCACGTACTGTCCGACGCTGTCGGACCGGCCCAGGTTCCCATGCCCACCCGCGTCCGGGCACCCTCCGGGCGAGAGAAGTCCGCCCCAGGCACCTCGTGTCGGGGGAGGCCGAGGTGCCTGGGGCGGAGGCTCGAGCACCGCATGGAGGGGCATCCTGCGGCGGGGCCGTCACGCGCCCCCTCCACGGGGATGGCGGAGGCGCGTGACGGGGCGTGCGACCCGGTGGGAGAAGGACGGGCCACCGGGCCGCGTCCGACGCGGTGGCTCCGTGTCGGAGATCAGCGGCCGCCCGTACGCCGATCCCAGCGGGACCTGCGTGCGTGCGGCACCGCTGATCGTGTGACCGGTGCCCCGCTCCCCTCCAGGGAAGTTCGTCCCGACCAGCATGCGACGGTCCCGAACCCCGGGGGAACCCGTCCGATGGTCCCGGTACCCCGGTACCCCCCGGTCAGGCCTGGGCGGCGGCCCGGGCCTCGATGAAGGCCTGGACGGCGCGGTCGACGTCGGCGTCGGTGTGCGCGGCGGAGAGCTGGACGCGGATCCGGGCCTGGCCCTGAGGCACGACCGGGAACGAGAACGCCACGGCGTACACCCCGCGGGCGAACAGCTCCTCGGCCACGCGGCCGGCCACGATCGCGTCGCCGAACATCACCGGCACGATCGGGTGCGACCCCGGCAGCAGGTCGAACCCGGCCGCCTCCATGCCTGCGCGGAAGCGTGCCGCCGCCGCGTGCACGTGCTCGCGCAGCGCGCTCTCGCCCTCGAGCAGGTCGAGCACGGCGAGCGAGGCGGCCACGATCGGCGGCGCGACGGAGTTCGAGAAGAGGTACGGCCGCGCCCGCTGCTTGAGCAGCGCGACGATCTCCGCGCGCGCAGCGACGTACCCTCCCGACGCTCCCCCGAGCGCCTTGCCGAGGGTGCCCGTGACGATGTCGACGCGGTCCTGCACGCCGAACAGCTCGGGCGTGCCACGGCCCGTGGGCCCGACGAACCCCACCGCGTGCGAGTCGTCGACCATCACGAGCGCGTCGTGCTTGCCTGCGAGCGCGACGATCTCGTCGAGCGGCGCGAGGTAGCCGTCCATCGAGAAGACGCCGTCGGTCACGATGAGGCGGTAGCGGGCGCCGGCCGACTCGACCAGCCGGGCCTCGAGCTCGGCCATGTCGCGGTTGGCGTAGCGCAGCCGCTGCGCCTTGCACAGCCGCACGCCGTCGATGATCGACGCGTGGTTGAGGGCGTCCGAGATCACGGCGTCGCGCTCGTCGAGCACCGCCTCGAACACGCCGCCGTTCGCGTCGAAGCACGAGCCGAACAGGATCGAGTCCTCGGTGCCGAGGTACGCCGCGATGCGCTCCTCGAGGTCGCGGTGGATCGACTGCGTGCCGCAGATGAACCGCACCGACGCCATGCCGTAGCCCCACTCGCGCACGGCCTGCTCGGCGGCGGAGACGACGCGCGGGTCGTCGGCCAGGCCGAGGTAGTTGTTGGCGCAGAGGTTGAGGACGTCGCGGCCGTCGGTGTCGACGACGTGCGTGCCCTGCGGCGAGGCCATCACCCGCTCGGGCTTGAAGACGCCCGTCGCGCGCATCTCGTCGAGCCGGCCGTTGATGTCCGCGCGGAGCGCGTCGAGCGCCGTCATGACGCCACCTCCCAGTCGAGGACGACCTTGCCGCAGTGACCCGACGCTGCGATGTCGAACGCCGCGTCGAACTCCGTGTACGGAAAGCGATGCGTGATCACGGGCGAGATGTCGAGGCCGGCGCCGACGAGCACCGACATCGCGTACCAGGTCTCGAACATCTCGCGTCCGAAGATGCCCTTCACCGTGAGCATCGAGCGGATCACACGGTCCCACTGGAACTCGACCGACGCCGAGGGCAGGCCGAGCAGCGCGATCTTCCCGCCGTGCGCCATCGACGAGACCATCGACTGCAGCGCCGGTGCGGCGCCCGACATCTCGAGGCCGACGTCGAACCCCTCGACCATGCCGAGCTCGGCCATGACCTCGCGGAGGTTCGCCGTACGCACGTCGATCGCACGGGTGACCGCGCCCATCGACTCGGCCAGGGCCAGCCTCTCGGGCGACAGGTCGGTGATCACGATGTTGCGCGCACCCGCGTGCCGCGCCACCGACGCGGCCATGATCCCGATCGGGCCGGCCCCCGTGACGAGCACGTCCTCGCCGAGCACCTCGAACGCGAGCGCCGAGTGCACCGCGTTGCCGAACGGGTCGAAGATCGCGGCGACGTCGGGGTCGATCGGCTTCGGGTGCCGCCACACGTTCGTCGCCGGCACGACGACCACCTCGGCGAAGCCGCCGTCGCGGTCGATGCCCACGCTGACGGTGTTGGGGCAGAGCTGACGACGCCCACCGAGGCACCAGCGGCAGCGGCCGCACACGATGTGCCCCTCGACGCTGACGAGGTCGCCGACATCGACGGTGTCGACGCCCGTGCCGACCTCCTCGACCCGACCCGCGATCTCGTGGCCGAGGGTCACGGGGGTGCGCACCGCACCCTGCGCCCAGGTGTCCCACGAGCGCACGTGCAGGTCGGTGCCGCAGATCCCCGTGCGCAGCACTCTGATCCGCACCTCGCCGGGCCCGGTCACGGGCTCGGGCACGTCACGCAGCCACAGCCCTGGAGCAGCCTCCGCCTTCACCAACGCCTTCATGCGTTCCAGCCAACCACGCGGCCGCGGACGTTGCGCCCGCTCGGAGGTCACGAGTCGGCCCGGATGCGCACGTCGGCACCCCTCCCTGTGCTGAGGTAGCCCCGGCGGGACGGACCGCCCGGACGGACGGGGTGCAGCGTGCGATCGAGGCTTCTCACCGGTGCTGCGGGCGCGGCACTCGTCGTCGGGCTCGTGACGGGCTGCGGCAGCGGCGGCATCTCGCTCCCGAGCGAGCGCCCGACCCTGCCCACGCCGTCCCTCTCTCTCCCCTCGCTCCCGAGCCGTACGTCGGAGCCGCCGAGCGAGACGCCGTCCGAGACCGCGACCGAGACGCCCACCGAGACCCCCTCGAGCGAGCCCACCGAGTCGCCGTCGACCGAGCCGAGCGCGAGCGAGAGCGAGGCCGAGTCGGCCACACCCACGCCGCCCCCGTCGACGACCTCGGCCGCCCCGAAGCCGACGCCGACCACGTCGAGCCCGGAGCCGACCAGCGACTCGCCCACCCCGGAGCCGACCACCGAGTCGCCCGAGCCCGAGACGACCTCCGCCGAGCCGACGCCGGAGCCGACGTCCGAGACCCCCACCGCGGAGTCCACGACCGCGGTCCCGAGCGCGTCGACGAGCGTCGGCCAGGGCACGCCGCCGCCGGCGTCCGACTCGGGCGGCATGCCGTCGTGGGGCTGGATCATCCTGCTCGTCCTCGCCGCGGTCGCTGCCGGAGCGGGCTGGCTCCTCAGCCGCCGCCGCGACGACGACCCGTCAGCCGAGTCCGAGGTCTAGACCTCAGGCCTGGAGGTCGGCGATGCCCTTCAGCAGGAGCAGGAGTCCGATCACGACGAGGACGACCGCCATCACGGCGGAGTTGTTGCGCACGAGCCAGTCACGGGCGACGCCGAGCGGCCCCAGGACGCGCTCGCCGAGCACGGTGTACGCCAGCACCGGGATCGCGACGCTCACGGACGCCACGAGCGTGAACACCACGACTGCGACGATGTCGCCCCGCGCAGTGAAGTCGTCTGCGCCGATCGCGAGGCCGGCCGCCGCAGCGAGGAGGAGCACCTTGGGGTTCGCGGCCGACAGGAGCAGGGCGACGCGGAACGCCCCGGCGGGAGCGGCGCCGCTGATCGAGCGCATCCAGGCCGGCTGCTCGGCGTCGGCGGCTCGGCCGGTCCACTGCTTCACGCCGTACGCCACGAGCCCAACCCCGCCGACGACGCGCAGCCACGACGCCCACGACGGCGTGTAGTCCGACTGGTCCACGACCTCGGCCAGGAGCACGAAGACCGCAGCCGGGGCGCCCACGCCGAGGAGCCAGCCCGACAGGAACGACCAGGCCGCCGCGCGGGCCCGGTCGGTGAACAGCAGCAGGATCACCGGGATCACCGGGAACGGCGAGGCCGCGATGCCGATCGCGAGCGGCAGCACCTCTCCCACGGGCCCTCCTCCGTACGGCGTGACCGAACCCTAGGTGTAGTTCCCCGTGAGGTTGTGAACGCGGGCTGCGGGAACGTCGCCGCCGATGCCGGTGTGGGGTCGGTGGTGATTGTAGGAGTGGATCCAGTCGGCGTAGGTCGCGTCGCGGGCGGCCTGCGAGGGGTAGGTCTGGGCGTAGGCCCACTCTGAGGCCAGCGTGCGGTTGAAGCGTTCGACCTTGCCGTTGGTCTGGGGCCGATAGGGCCGGGTCCGCTTGTGCTTGACCTCCTTTCCGAGGGCGGAGGCGAAGTCCTTGGATCTGTAGCAGGGGCCGTTGTCGGTCATGACCGCGGTGACGGTGATGCCGGCCGCGTTGAAGAACGCCCTCGCTCGCTTCCAGAACGCGGCCGCGGTCTCTTTTCGTTCGTCGGGCAGCTGCTCGGA
The DNA here is from genome assembly GCA_963843975.1 of uncultured Actinomycetes bacterium. Classification (GTDB taxonomy): domain Bacteria; phylum Actinomycetota; class Actinomycetes; order S36-B12; family CAIYMF01; genus Longivirga. Next base: position 2,491,455 of record CAWJMG010000003.1, read on the forward strand.
GTAGGCCAGCCGCGTGTGGTCATCGACGGCGTGGTGCAGGTAGACGTAGCCGCGGGATGACTTGGCCCCCTGACGCGCGGCTCGGGTCCGTGAGACGCGGGCGCGCTTGTCCTGCTCGGAGCCGCGGCCATAGGCCCGCCAGCCACCGCCGTCGGGGATCTTCCCGAGCTTCTTGACGTCCACGTGCACGAGGTCGCCCGGAGCGGCAGCCTCATAGCGGGTCGGCTTGGTCTTGCGGACGGGCAGGCCCGTGGCCTGGTCGAGGTGGGTCAGCAGCGGCATCTGGTAGCGGGCCAGCACCCGCCCGACGGTCGAGCGGGGCACGCCCAGGTGGTAGGCGATCCGGTGCGGGCCCCACCGACGGGTGAACCGCAGCCCGACGATGCGCTGCTCGAGCCGGCGCGGGCACCGGGTCGGGCTGCGCAGGGGCCGCGACGACCCGTCGGTCATCGGCATGCCCGCCCGGTAGCGGGCAGCCCACTTCGACGCCGTCGCCGGCGAGCACTGGAACCGCTCAGCGGCCCGGCGGACCGCCCAGCCGTCCTCGACGATCAGCTTGGCCAGGCGAAGACGACCGACAGGGGTGAGCGGGGCGTTAGCGTGAGTCACGAAGACCTCCGGGCGAGGGTTGGTGTGGTAACCCCCTCCGTACCGGAGGTCTTCGCTATCCGTCTACGCCCCGCCGTTCACAACGTCCCTGGGAACTACACCTAGGGCAGCACGGTCTGCGCCGGGCCGGCTGGAGCCGGGGCCCGGCGGTCGACGCCCGTTCCCCAGCCGGACACCAGACATTCGCGGCGTGATCCGGCCACCGCCACCCTGCGCGGTGAGTGTCGGAGGGCAGGAGTCGGGAGGCTCCGGGGGCGCCCGCCCCCACAACCACGTGAGGAGACCTTTCGTGAAGACCACCAAGACCTTGACGATCGTCGGCGTCAGCGCCGCGCTCGTCGCGCTCGGCGCTCCGCTGGCCAACGCGTCGCACGACGCCGAGGCGGGCGGCACCACGAGCTCGCAGTCGCCGTACATCGTGCCCGTCGCCGATGGCGTCACCACGCGCGCGATCCTGACCGCTGGCGACTCCGTCGGCGGCTACCGGTTCGCCGGCATCCCGGACGGCCTTGCGGCGTTCGAGAACGACGACGAGGACGGCTACGGCGACGACACCTTCACGGTGCTCGTCAACCACGAGATCGGCACCGACCGCGTCACCGGCGCGCCGCTCGGCGTCGTGCGCGCCCATGGGGCCGCGGGCGCGTCCGTCACCAAGCTCACGATCTACGAGGAGACCCTCAAGGTCGTCAAGGCCGAGGACCTCATCCAGCGCGTGTACGACTGGAAGGACGGCGCGTGGGCGCCGACGGCGACGGCGTTCAACCGCTTCTGCTCGGGCGACCTCGCGCCCGTCTCTGCCTTCTACGACAAGGCGACCCGCACCGGCACCAAGGAGCGGATCTACCTGAACGGCGAGGAGAGCGGCAACGAGGGTCGTGCCGTCGCGCACGTCGCCACCGGCAAGGACGCGGGCTCGAGCTACATCCTCCCGTGGCTCGGCAAGTTCAGCTGGGAGAACGCCGTCGCCAAGCCCGGCTACGGCACGAAGACGGTCGTGGTCGGCACCGACGACACCACGCCGGGCCAGATCTACGTGTACGTCGGCACGAAGCAGAAGACCGGCAACGCGGTCGAGCGCGCGGGTCTCACCAACGGCACCGTCTACGGCATCAAGGTCGAGGGCGTAGGCAACGGCTCTGCCAGCGAGATCAGCACCGCCGTCCTGCCCGTGAACGGTGCAACCTCGCCCTTCACGCTCGTCCCGCTCGGCGACGTCTCGGCCCTGACCGGTGCGCAGCTCCAGACGGCCAGCAACAGCGCCGGCGTGACCGAGTTCGCCCGCCCCGAGGACTCCAGCTGGGACCCGAGCAACGCGAAGAACCTGTACGCCGCCATGACGAACGCGTTCAACCGTCAGACGCGGCTGTGGAAGTTCACCTTCACCGACGCGGGCAACGTGCTCGCCGGTGGCACCGCGACGATCGCCCTGCAGGGCCCGGCGTTCGACCCGGCGAAGTCCAACGCGGACCAGGCCGGCCCGCGCATGCTCGACAACCTCACGGTCAACGCCAACGGCGAGGTCCTGGCGCAGGAGGACGTCGGCGGCAACGACTACCTCGGCGGCATCTACCGGATCAACCCGGCGACCGGCACCTCGACCCTCATCGCCCAGCACGACCCGGCGCGGTTCGTCACCGGTGCTCCCGGCTTCCTGACGACCGACGAGGAGAAGCTCGGGCATCATCCCCGTGCCGTTCCTCGGCAGGGGTGCCTACCTGATCGACAGCCAGGCCCACTACGCCACCGACGCCGAGACCGTCGAGGGCGGACAGCTCCTCCTGCTGCGCATCAAGGACCCGAAGCGCAGCTAGCACCCCCGAACGGCTGCACGACCCACGTGCCCGGTCGCTCCCTCTGCGGAGCGGCCGGGCACGCGTGCGTCGGCGTACGCGCTCACACGGACCTCACGAACCGAAACGCGCAGGCAACAGATGCCTGCCACGCTGGGTGCACCGAACGCCGATCCCGGGAGTCCCAGCAGTGAGCGATGCCGGTGCCGAGGCCGTGACGAGCCGACCCCGTGGGCCGATCGAGGGCCTGCTCGACGAGGTCTGGCGCGAGGTCGCCGTCCTCGACGACGGCGACATCGCGACGTACATCCCCGAGCTCGCCAAGGCCGACCCGTCCACCTGCGGCATCAGCCTCGCGACCCTCGACGGGCAGGTGTACGACGCCGGCGCGCTCGTGCCGTTCACCATCCAGTCGGTGTCCAAGCCGTACGTCTACGCGCTCGCCCTGGCCGACCGGGGCTCGGAGGCGGTGCTCGCGAAGGTCGGGGTCGAGCCGACCGGCGACCCGTTCAACAGCATCAGCCTCGACGACCGTTCGAGCCGCGCGTTCAACCCGATGGTGAACGCCGGTGCGATCGTCACCTCGAGCCTCGTGCACGGGCAGACGCGCGCCGAGCAGTTCGAGCGCATCCACAGCGGCCTCTCGGCGTTCGCGGGGCGCGAGCTGGCGATCGACGAGGACGTGTTCCACAGCGAGCGCGCGACGGGCGACCGCAACCGCGCCATCGCCTACCTCATGCGCTCGGCGGGCCTCCTCGACGAGGATGTCGATGCTCAGGTGGAGTGCTACTTCCGCCAGTGCGCAGTCCTCGTCACCGCACACGACCTCGCGGTGATGGCGGCGACGCTCGCCAACAGCGGGGTGAACCCGGTGACCGGCGAGCAGGTCGTCCCCCGCGACGTGGTCGCGTCGGTGCTCACGGTCATGGCGACCTGCGGCATGTACGACTACGCGGGCGAGTGGCTCTACCGCGTCGGGCTGCCCGCCAAGAGCGGTGTCAGCGGCGGCGTCTCGGCCGCGCTGCCCGGCCAGCTCGGCCTCGGCCTGCACAGCCCTCTGCTCGACGCCAACGGCAACAGCGTGCGCGGGGTCGCCGCCGCAGAGCTGCTCTCCAAGCGCCTCGGCATGCACCTGCTGCTGCCGTCCGAGCGCACCCGCAGCGGCCTGCGCCGCACCTACCGGGCCGACGCGATCCGGTCCCGCCGCGGCCGCCCGCGCGCGCACCGGGCCGTGCTCGACGCCGAGGCCTGGGCGATCGTCGTCCACGAGCTGGTGGGCGACGAGGGCTTCGCGAGCACCGAGCTGCTCATCCGCGCCGTCCTCGACGACCCGCGCCCGGCCCGCTGGCGGGTGCTCGACCTGCGTCGGGTCACCCGCATCGACACCGCGGCGAGCGCGCTGCTGCAGTCGCTCGTCGAGCAGCTCACCGAGGCGGGCGCCGTCGTCTGCATCGTGGAGCCGCGCACGATGCAGCCCCGCACCACCCTGCGGGTGCTCCCCGACTCCGTGCACCGGTTCGCCGACGCCGACGCAGCCCTCGAGTGGTGCGAGACCGAGCTGCTCAAGGAGCACGGGCTCACCGACGACCTCCTCGACGGGCTCGTGCCGCTCGCGGCCCAGGAGCTCCTCGAGGGGCTGCCCGAGTTCGCCGTCCAGGCGCTCGAGGAGCGCTGCACGACGCGGGTCATCACGGCCGGGGCCGTGGTCTTCGACGAGGGCGACCCGGCCGACGGCCTCTACTTCGTCGGGGCCGGTCAGGTGGCGGCCGACGTCCGCATCCGGAACCAGTCCGGGCGCCGCAGGCTGAGCACGATCTCGGCCGGCTCCTCCTTCGGCGAGCTGGCACTGGTCGACGGCAGCACCCGGTCGACCCGGATCGTCGCGCTCGAGCCGACCATCTGCCACGTGCTGTCGCCCGACGCGTTCGCCGAGCTGAGGCGCCGCGACCCGGCGTCGGCCTCCGAGCTCGTGCTCGCGATCTCGCGCAGCCTGTCGGCCAGGCTGCGCTCCTCCACGGCAGACGTCGCGGCCTTCGAGGACGCCTGACGCGGCGACCCGGGAGCGGACGCCCCCTGGGCGCCACGGTCACCCGTTCGGAGCAACGAGGCTCAGGGCGTCCGCAGTCTGGGACGTTTCTTGGACGTCCCGGGGGTGATCCCCGCAGGGGAAATGCCGATGATCGGGGGGTCAGAGAACCGCACGTCCTCGTTGGGGGAGCACGCATGAAGATCCGGGTCGCCGTACCGATCGCCGTCGCAGCCCTGTTCATGGGCTCGACCGCCGCGTTCGCGTCCAGCCACATCGCCGTACCCGCCTCCGCGCCCTCCGCCGACACGGTGAAGACGGCCGTGCCCGAGCCCACCGAGACCGAGTCGGACGAGCCCGAGGCCACCGAGACCCCCTCGGTCGAGCCGACCGAGAGCGAGAGCCCCGAGGTCGAGGCCACCGAGTCCGAGACGCCGAAGGCGGCCGAGACCGAGTCTGAGTCCGCCGAGCCGCGGGCGACCCGCAGCCACGACGACTCCGACGACGACAGCGACGAGGCCGAGGACGGCGACCACCACGGCAGCGCGACGGCCGGATCCGGCGACGACGTCGAGGACCACGGTGACGACGAGGCCGACGACCACGGCGGCGACAGCGGCAGCGGCCACGGCGGCGACGACTCCTCGGAGCCGGACGACGACTGAGCGTCAGCGAGAGAACCCGCGAAAGGCCCGTTCCCCTCGGGGGAGCGGGCCTTTCGGCATCCCGGATCACACGATCGGGCCGCAGATGCGCCGAACAGGTGACGTGCGCCCGGTTCTGTGGCACAACTGTCCGGTGGGAAGGTAGGCGGTCCGGGGAGGGGCGCGTGAAGTTCGGCAAGAAGCGCTCGGCTCCCGAGCCTGAGCCCATCGACATCACCGAGCGGCTGTCGATCCTCGATCTGCGCGATTCCGCGCGCCCGGGGGCCGCGCCCGGGTCGGCAGCGCCCCCCGCCGCGGGAGCTCCCGCGGCGTCCGAGAGCGACGCCCTGCCCGGTCGTGTGGTCTGGAAGCCGACCATCTACCAGCCCCCCGCGCCCGGCACCGCGGCGCCCGCCGACGTGGTCGCGGAGGCCGTGACCGCCCCGCAGCCCGTCGTGGCCGCCGCCCCGCCGGTCGCGGCGCCGACGCCGGTCCCCGCGGAGACGCCCGCCTACGCTCCCCCGCCCGCTCTGGCGAACCACCACGCCGACGCGGCGCGGTACGAGGCCGAGGCGTTCGAGCTGCCCAGCTTCGTCCCGCCGCCGGTGGAGCCCGAGGCGCCGGCGGCACCCGTCGCACCGGACGTGTGGGACCAGCACGAGCCGACCGTCGCGACCATGGCCGAGCCGCCGGTGGCTTACGACGCCCCCATGACCCCCGAGGCCACCACGTCAGCGCCGCCCCCTGTCGACCCCGGGGCCGGGGCCGGCGAGCCCGCCCACGAGCCGTGGACGCATCACGAGCCCACGCCGCTGGAGCCCGCGGCGCCGGCGTACGACGTCCCGATCGCGCACGGGATCACCACCGCCGAGCTGCCGCCGTTCGAGCCGCAGTCCGGCGCCGGGGAGCCCGCCCACGCGCCGTGGACGGAGCACGCACCGACACGCCTCGAGCCGGCCTACCCGCAGCACGAGGAGCCGACGCCCCTCGAGCCCACGGCGCACACGTCGACGTACGCCGAGCGCGAGGCGCAGGTGCCCGACGCCCGCGCGGAGGACGAGTCGCGCGAACCCGTCGAGGCGGCTTCGGCGCCGGACCTCACCGAGCCCGTCCCGACCGTCCCCGAGCAGGTCGTCGACCTCACCGAGGCGCCGGAGCCCGTGCACGCGGCGGTCGTCGAGGCGCTGGCGGCCAACAACCGGCGGAGCGACGACGACGGCGTCATCCGCTGGACCTGGTAGTCCCAGGGTCTGAAGCGCAGGGCTCTGACGCGCCAGCAGTTGCTGCGCCAGGGCAGCACGACGGCGAGGCGGCCCTGTGCGGCGACCCTCCGGGACGTGGCCGGCCTAGGCGGCCGGGCCGTGCCCCTCGAGGTGCGGCGTGAGCGTGAGGGGCTGGTCGAGCTCCTCCTCGGACGGGATCTCGGCCTCGACGTCCTCGGCCGTGATGGTGTTGGCCATCGCGTAGCCGATGAGGCCGGCGGCGATCAGCACCAGGAGCCCGGTCACGATCCAGGCGAAGGCGCCGGGCAGCTGCGTCGCCTTGAAGGCGAGGAACCCGACGACGATCGTCGAGGGCAGCGTGACGACCCACGCCATCACCATCTGCCCGATGACGCGCAGGTTGATGCCGACGCCCGAGGCGACACCCGCACCGGCGACCGATGACGCGGCGGCGTGCGTGGTCGAGATCGGCACGCCGAGGCCGGTGGCACCGAAGATCGCCGTGACGGCACCAGCGTTGGCCGCGACGCCCGAGGACGCATGCAGGGTCGTGATCTTGAGGCCCATCGTCTCGATGATCTTCCAGCCGCCCCAGATCGTGCCGAGGGCGATGGCGCCGTACGCCGCGAACTCCACCCAGGTCGGCACGGCGATGTTGCCGTCGGCACCCGCCGTGAGGTGACCGGTGCCGACGAGCAGGGCGGCGATGACACCCATGGTCTTCTGCGCGTCGTTGGCGCCGTGGCCGAAGGACACTGCCGCGGCGGACACGAGCTGCAGCCACTTGAAGGGCTTGGCGTTCTCGTGCGCGCCGGTGGCCTTGCGGATCGCGGCGATCAGGTACATCGCCAGGAACGCGATGAAGAAGGCGACGAGCGGGCTGACGACGATCGCGATCGCGGTCTTCTGCACGCTCGACCAGCTGATCGCGTCCGTGCCGCCGGCGGCGAGGCCCGCACCCACGAGACCGCCGATCAGGGCGTGGCTCGAGGATGACGGCATGCCGATCCACCACGTCGCGTAGTTCCAGGCGATGGCCGCGAACAGGGCGCCGAACACGACGGCGATGCCGGTGAAGTCGGGCTTCACCGTCTTGGCGACCGTGTTCGCGACGGCGGTGCCCACGATGAAGACCGCGGCGAAGTTGAAGAAGGCGGAGAACCAGACGGCCCACTTGGCCGGCAGCGCCCGCGTGGCGACGACCGTCGACACGGAGTTCGCGGCGTCGTGGAAGCCGTTGGTGAAGTCGAACAGCAGCGCCAGGGCCACGACCGCGATGAGGGCGATCAGCGTGAGGTCCACAGGATCTCCACCGTGCGAGGGCCCGCCCCCCTGGGCAGCCCGGACGGGCCCAATGTGGGGGCTCCCGGGCCGTGTGTCCACGGGGTGGAGTGAACAAACCACGAACGGGTGGTGAACGGGGCCCGGGTGGGGCGACACGCCCGAGGAGCACGCAGATAGGCGGTAAGGCCTGCCTCAGTCACGAACTGTTCTTCCGGCGTTCATCTGAGCACGTGAGGGCGGGCCGCCGAGACAGCGGTGGGGGCGGCCCCGGTCGGGACCGCCCCCACCGGGACGTGCGGCGCGGAGCCGGGTCAGGAGACGCCGAGCACCGTGCTGATCGGGTCGTAGGCGAAGTAGATGACGAACGCGGCCGTGACGACCCACATGAGCGGCTTGACCTCGCGGGCCTTGCCCGTGAAGACCTGGATGAGGGTCCACGAGACGAAGCCGGCGCCGATGCCGTTCGTGATCGAGTACGTGAACGGCATGATCGTGAGCGTCAGGAACGCCGGGATGCCGATCGAGTAGTCGGTGAAGTCGATGTGGCGGATCTGCGTCATCATCAGGAACCCGACGATCACGAGCGCGGGCGTGGCCGCCTCGTGCGGGATCACCGTGACGAGCGGCGAGAAGAACATCGCGATCAGGAACAGCACACCGGTGACGAGGGACGCGATACCCGTGCGGGCACCCTCACCGACTCCGGACGCCGACTCGATGTAGCTCGTGTTGCTCGAGACGCTCGCGGCGCCACCGGCGGCCGCGGCGATCGAGTCGACGAGCAGGATCGACTCCAGGTGCGGCACGTCGCCGTTCTCGTCGAGGATCTCGCCCTCGTTGGCGATGCCGAAGACCGTTCCCATGGTGTCGAAGAAGTCGCTCAGCATGAGGGAGAAGATCGCGAGGATCGCCGCGATCAGGCCGATCGCCTTGAAGCCGCCGAGCAGGTTGAACTGGCCGAGCAGGCCGAGGTCCGGCGTCGAGACGAGGGTGTCCGGCAGCTTCGGGACGTTGAGGCTCCAGCCGAGCTGGTTCGCGATCTTCCCGTCGGCGCCGACGCGCGGGCCGACGTGAGCGATGGCCTCGATGACGATCGCGAGGATCGTGGTCGCGACGATGCCGATGAGGATCGCGCCCTTGACCTTCTTGGCCACGAGCACCGCGAGCAGCAGCAGGCCGAAGACGAAGGTGAACGTCGGCCAGCCGCGCAGCGCGCCGTTGGTGCCGAAGGAGATGAGCGGCGTGCCCTGGCGGGTGATACCGGCGTCGACGAAGCCGATGATCGTGATGAACAGGCCGATGCCGACGCCGATGGCGTACTTCAGCTGCTCGGGCACGGCGTGGAAGACCGCGGTGCGGAAGCCCGTGAGCACCAGCAGCGCGATGATGATGCCCTCGATGACCACGAGACCCATCGCGTCGGCCCAGGTCATCTGCGGTGCGAGGGTGAACGCCACGAAGCCGTTGAGCCCGAGGCCCGCGGCGAGCGCGACCGGGAAGCGGCCGATGGCACCCATCGCGATGGTGAGCAGGCCGGCCATGAGCGCCGTCGCCGCCGTGACCATCGTGATGGCCTGGACGACGCTGCCGCCGCCGAGGAAGTTGTCGGTGCTGTCCTTCGCGGTGCCGATGATGAGCGGGTTCAGCACGACGATGTACGCCATCGTGAAGAACGTGACGAGACCACCGCGCACCTCGCGCGAGACGGTCGAGCCGCGCTCGGTCAGGTGGAACCAGCGGTCCCAGCCCGTCGTTGCGCGGTCAGGGGCTTCCACAGCCATGGTGTGCCTTCCGGGAGGAATATGCCGCCGAGGGGTGGAGGGAAGTCGGCGACCAGCGGCTGAGGTTAACGGTCAGCGAACGGCCCGTCACGCTACTGGCGGGTTTTCCTCGGACGATCGCGAGAACCGCGAAACACGGTGGAAACAGAGTGGTTTCGGCTGGCGGTGGAAGTGCCCTGACATGCGACGAGGCCCCTCGAAGTATGAGTTCGAGGGGCCTCGCACGCGGCCGCCGGCCGCTCCCGGGAGACCCGGTCACGAGCACGGCCTGCGGGTGCCGCCGCAGCCGCTGATCCCTGCCCGGGAGACCCGGGCGCTTCACGAGCGGATGGCCCGCCCGGCCGGTCCCGCTGGTCCGCTGCGGTGGCACCCGCAGCCAGGAGGGTTGCCCCTCCCGGATGGACCGACGTTCTCCGTCCGAGCCGCCCTTGCCGCCGGCGCCTGCTCCGGGTTGCCCCGGTGCCTGCCCCGTCCGCGAGGACGTGAGGAGATTGATACGCGCCCTGCGCCAACGGGCACAAGGGCTTTCGGCGACGAATCTTTGTGCACAGCTCCGCGCACAGGACCGTCCACAACCGCCCGTGCTCAGCCCCGAGGTTGTCCCCACCCCTGTGCACAAAACTCGTGGACAACCCCACGCGCTCGCACTGATCAATCCGTCGCTTCCCGACTCGGGAAACGACGGATTGACCAGTGCGAGCGAGGGGGTGCTAGGCCGTGAGGGCGCGGGGCTCGATGGGGGCGAGGAGGTCGGCGACGAGGTCGATCACCTCGGGGTCGGCGCCCATGCTCATGTGGGTGGCCTGCACCTCGAGGTGCTGCGCCGACGGGTCGAGGCAGGCGCGCCAGTCGATGACGCCGTCGTTCATCGAGAACACCGACGTGTAGGCGACGTCGTCGGGGAAGTCGCCGTCGAGGACCGCCTTCACCTCGTGGGCGCACTCGCCGGTGAGGCAGTCCTCCGACAGCAGCCCGGGCACGCCGATCGCGCGCAGCCGCGCGAGCAGTCCGATCTGCGCGGCCAGGGTCTCGCTCACGGCCAGCGGGTGCGTGTTCGGCGTACCGAGGGTCACGAGGGTCTCGACGAGGTCGGGCCGGCGTACGGCGACGAGCTTGCCGAGGGTGCCGCCACGGCTCCAGCCGACGATCGCGACGCGCTGCCCCGTGCGCTCGGCGACCGCCTCGAGCCTGCGCTCGAGGGCGTCGGCCATCTCGCGCGTGCAGCCGACGTTCGGGCCGATGCCGCTCTTGGACGTCCAGTGCCCGCGCAGTCGCAGCGCATCGGCCATGGGCGCGAGCGCGATGTCGGTGGCGGCGAACCCGGGCACGAGCAGGACGGGGACGCGGTCGGTGTCGACCTCGGTCTCGACCGGCTTGTGCTGCAGGATCCGGCCGGCCACCGTGAAGACGGACAGGTTCTCGCGCACAGCGGTGAGCACCGGCGGCCGGAAGGTCGTCGGGTGCTTGATCAGGTCGCCGATCTCCTCGAGCGACCGCACCACCGGGTTGGACACGTTCTCAGTGTGCGACACGACGTCCCCGAGCGGAACGCCATTCCGCCGCCAACGGCCTCCGACGCTGCGGTGAAAGCCGCGTTTGTTGCGCTCTGAGCAACGAAGGCCCCCTTCATCGCAGCAGAGGAGGGTCAACGGGCGGCACAATCGCGCACGGGCAGCACAGAGCGCTATCAGGCGGGTCACAGGTTGGGCCGCCACGGTCCTCCCATGGCCGCACCCGCTGACCCCCGAGAGCACGGTTCCCCCGACCGTGCGTGGTCCGACGCCTCTCCCGGCGCTGATGCGGCCACGCTGGTCGCCCTCGCCCCCGACCCGACTCCCTCGCGGGACGGGGCGACGGCGACCACCGATCCCGGCCCGGCGCCGACCTCGGTCGGCGCCGGTACCGGAGACCGGCCCCACGTCGTCGTGGACGTCGTCGTCCCGGTGTACAACGAGGAGGCCGACCTCGGGCCGAGCGTGCGCCGCCTGCACGCCTACCTCGAGCCTCCACCTGCCTGTGACGTTCCGGATCACGATCGCCGACAACGCGAGCACGGACCGCACCTGGGAGATCGCCCAGGACCTCGCCTCGACGCTGCCGCACGTGGGCGCCGTCCGGCTCGAGGAGAAGGGCCGCGGCCGGGCCCTGCAGCAGGTGTGGTCGGCCAGCGACGCCGACGTCCTCGCCTACATGGACGTCGACCTCTCCACCGACCTGGCCGCGGTGCTCCCTCTCGTGGCGCCTCTGCTGTCGGGCCACAGCGACCTCGCGATCGGCACGCGTCTCGCCCGCGGCTCCCGGGTCGTCCGCGGCACCAAGCGCGAGGTGATCTCCCGCTGCTACAACCTGCTGCTGCGGCTCTCCCTCGCCACCCGCTTCTCGGACGCGCAGTGCGGCTTCAAGGCGATCCGCGCCGACCGGGCGAAGGAGCTGCTGCCGCTCGTCGAGGACACCGGCTGGTTCTTCGACACCGAGCTCCTCGTCCTCGCCGAGCGCTCCGGCCTGCGCATCCACGAGGTGCCCGTCGACTGGGTCGACGACCCGGACTCGCGCGTCGACATCGTCTCCACCGCCACGGCCGACATCCGCGGCATCGTCCGGCTCGCGCGCGGCATGGCGTCGGGCTCGATCCCGATCACGTCGCTGCCGTCGTACCAGGGCGCCGACGTGCCGCCGCGGCTCGGCCGCCAGCTCGTGCGCTTCGCCGCAGTCGGCGTCCTCTCGACGCTCGCCTACCTGCTGCTCTACCTCCTGCTGCGCGCCGGCCTCGGCGCCCAGTGGGCGAACGCGACGGCCCTGCTGCTCACCGCGGTCGGCAACACCGCGCTCAACCGCCGCCTCACGTTCGGCGTCCGGGGTGCGACCGACCGGTTCCGCCACCAGCTCCAGGGCCTCGTCGTCTTCGCGATCGGCCTCGCCCTCACCTCGACGTCCCTGTGGGGGCTGCACACCGCCGCACCCGCGGCACCGCGCTGGCTCGAGGTCGGAGTGCTCGTGTCCGCCAACGTCGGCGCCACCCTCGTCCGCTTCCTGCTGTTCCGCTCGTGGGTCTTCCCGCGCCGCGAGACCCCTGCCCTGCCCGCACAGCCCGACCGGAGGACCACCTCATGAGCACCGTCGACGACCCCACCTTCGTGCCGCCCCTGGACACGATCGACGAGATCGGCGAGGTCGACCCGGCCGGCACCGAGCAGTCGACGGTCATGGACAGCGCCGCCGCGGCAGCGGCTGTGCCGCCGGCGATCGAGACCGGCCGCCTCGCCCGCCTCTGGCGCGGCAACGCGGACGACCCGCGCTGGGTCCGCCCGGCTCTGCTCGCCTTGCTCGCGGGCACCGCACTGCTCTACCTGTGGGACCTCGGGTCCTCGGGCTGGGCCAACGCGTTCTACTCCGCCGCGGCCCAGGCCGGCAGCGAGAGCTGGAAGGCGTTCCTGTTCGGATCGTCGGACGCCGCCAACCTCATCACCGTCGACAAGCCGCCGGCCGCGCTCTGGCCGATGGCGATCTCGGTGAAGATCTTCGGCCTCAGCAGCTGGAGCCTGCTCGTGCCGCAGGCGCTCATGGGCGTCGCGAGCGTCGGCGTGCTCTACCTCGCCGTACGCCGGGTCGCCGGCGCGGCCGCCGGCCTGATCGCGGGCGCCGTGCTCGCGCTCACGCCCGTCGCCGTCCTCATGTTCCGCTTCAACAACCCCGACGCGCTGCTCGTGCTGCTGCTCGTCGGCGCGGCGTACACCACCGTCCGCGCCACCGAGAAGGCCTCGATGACGTGGCTCGTGTGGACCGGCGTGCTCGTCGGCTTCGCGTTCCTCACCAAGAGCCTGCAGGCGTTCCTGCCCCTGCCCGCCTTCGCGCTCGTCTACCTGTACGCCGCCCCGACGACGCTCGGCCGCCGCATCCGCGACCTGCTCGTCGCCGGCGCCGCGATGATCGCGGCCGGCGGATGGTGGGTGGCGCTCGTCGAGCTCTGGCCCGCTGACAGCCGGCCCTACATCGGCGGCTCGCAGACCAACTCGGCCTGGGAGCTGATCATGGGCTACAACGGCCTGGGCCGGATCACCGGCGACGAGGTCGGCAGCGTCACCGGCGGCGGTGCCGCGATCGGCGCCAACGCCGGCGGCATGTGGGGCGAGACCGGCATCGGCCGCCTCTTCTCCAGCTCGTACGGCGGCCAGATCGCGTGGCTCATCCCCGCGGCGATCGTGCTGGCCGCAGCTGTCCTGGTGCTCCGCGGCCGCGCTCCGCGCACCGACATGAAGCGCGCCTCGGTGATCCTCTGGACCGGCTGGCTGGCCATCACCGGCGCCGTCATCTCGTTCGCGGCCGGCATCATCCACGAGTACTACACGGTGGCCCTCGCACCGGCCATCGGCGCACTCGTGGGCATCGGCGTCGTCGAGCTCTGGAGGCACCGCGAGCATCTCGCGGCCCGCGCCACCCTCGCGGTGACGGTCACCGGCTCCGCCGTGTGGGCGAGCGTGCTGCTCGGCCGCTCGGCCGACTGGTACCCCGCGCTGCGCTGGATCGTGCTCGTCGCCGGCACCGTCGCCGGCCTCGCGATCCTGCTCGCCGACCGCATGAGCCGTCGCCTCGCCCTCGGCGCCGTGGGCGCCGGCCTCGCCGTGGCCCTGCTCGCGCCGACGGCGTACTCGCTGCAGACGGCGGCGCAGCCGCACACCGGCTCGCTGCCGACCGCCGGCCCGACCGTGTCCGGCGGCCGCGGCTTCGGCCCGGGCGGGCAGGGCGGTCCCGGCGGCCAGGGAGGTCCTGGCGGCCAGGGCTTCCCCGGCGGCCAGCTGCCGGGTGGCGGCCAGGGCTTCCCCGGCGGCGGGACGCTCCCGGGCGGCGGCACCCTCCCCGGCGGCGGCACGCTCCCGGGTGGCGGCACCTTCCCGGGTGGCGGCACGACGGGCGCGATGCCCGGCGGAGGGATGGGCGGCCTGCTCGACGCGGCCACGCCGAGCGCGGAGCCTCCAGGCCCTGCTCACCCAGGACGCCGACAGCTACACCTGGGTCGCCGCGGCGGTCGGCGCGCAGACCGCGGCCGGCTACCAGCTCGCCACCGGCTACCCGGTGATGTCCCTCGGCGGCTTCAACGGCAGCGACCCGTGGCCGACCCTCGAGGTCTTCCAGCAGTACGTCGCCTCCGGCCAGGTGCACTGGTTCATCGGCGGCGGGGGCGGCTTCGGCGGCCAGAACGGCGGAGCGTCCACCACCAGCGAGATCTCATCCTGGGTGGAGGAGAACTTCACCGCCCAGACCGTCGGCGGCGTGACGGTGTACGACCTGACCGCCCCGGCGTCGGGAGCCACCAGCACCACCGCATGACCGCGCGCTGAGCCCGCGCTTCGAGGGATCCGCGGGGCACGGGAGCGGGTGCTGTGCGACCACGTCGCACCGCCCCGGGACCCCCGCGGCCCGCGGATCCTCGTCGTACGGCGCTCCGTTGCTCACTCCGGGTGACACCCGACTCACCCGGACGGCGCATTCATCGCGGAGCGGGCTGCTCCGATGCGTGACATGCGGGCATCATCGAACCCATGCCTGACCGCCTCCCCCCGTGGTTGGCCGCTGCCGACCCGGCCGTGGCCGGTCTCGGCGACGTCGACCTCGTGGCCGCGGCGACCGCCGACGCCACAGGTCTGGTGCAGGTCGACGAGGACGGCTCGGTCCGCTGGACCGACGAGGCCTACCGGCTGCACGGCCGGCCCCGGTGGCGCCGGGTGCGCACGATCGACGACGTCGCCCACGGCCTCTCGGCCGCCGACGCCGGCCGCGTGACCGCGGCGTACCTGAACCTCGTGGGCAGCGGCGACGTCGAGCTGCTCTACACCGTGACCGGCGAGACGGGTCAGCCGCTCGACGTGCTGCTCAGCGGAGCGTGGCCGGGCTTCGCCATGGTCCAGCGGGCGGCGTACCAGCCGCCGAGGGCCGCGCCCGCGACGCCCGCGGCGCAGCCGGCCGCGACCGAGACCGTCGAGGACGAGGTCGTCGAGCCCGACGTCGCCGAGCCCGAGCTTCGAGGTCGTCGAGGACGAGGCGCCGGTCGTGGCGCACGTCCCCGCACCCACCGATGCCGCCGTGCCCGACCCCGACATCGACCAGGCCTTCCGCGCGCTGTTCGACGCGAGCCCGAGCGGCCTCGCCGAGCTGCGCGGCGACGGCACCTTCGTGCGCGTCAACGAGGCGTTCTCCCGGCTCGTGGGTCGCACCTGGGACTCGCTCCGCGACACCGTCTTCGAGGCGCTCGTCCACCACGAGGACCGCGCGTCGGCGTTCGTCGCACGCAACCGTCGCGAGGACGAGGGCGACCCCGTCGCGCCGTCGGAGTACCGCCTGCTGCACTCGGACGGCTCGGTCGTTTGGGTGCGCGCGCGCACCTCGCCGATCGAGGCCGAGGCCGAGGACCGCCTGCTCGTCTCGCTCGAGAACGTCACCGCGTCGCGCGCCCGCGAGGAGCAGCTGCGCCACGACGCCCTGCACGACGCACTGACCGGCCTCCCCAACCGCCGCCTCGTGCTCGACCGCCTCGACCGTGCGGTGTCGCGCGCCCGGCGCGGCGGCCAGCGGCTCGCGATCTTCTTCGTCGACGTCGACGACCTCAAGCACGTGAACGACACGCACCCGTGGCAGCACAGAGCAGGCGACGTGCTGCTCACCAGCATCGCCGGCGCCATGCGCAACGCGCTCCGCGAGACCGACACGCTGGGCCGTCTCGCGGGCGACGAGTTCCTCGTGATCTGCGAGGAGGTCGGCGACGACGTCGCGGTCAACGAGGCTCTCCGAGCGCCTGGTCGAGGCCGCGCGCCAGCCGGTGCCGCTCGGTCCGCAGACGATCACTCCGTCGGTGAGCATCGGCCTCGCCCTCACGGGCGACGACGACGAGACCGCCGAGGAGCTGCTCGCCCGCGCAGACGCGGCGATGTACGTCGCCAAGAGCCACGGCGGCGGGCGCGTCGAGCGCGCCGAGAGCATCGCCGCCTCCTCGACGCCCGACCTCGTCGGCGCACTGATGCGCGGCGAGCTGCGCATGCACTACCAGCCGGTCGTGTCGCTCGCGACGGGCGCGGTGCTCGGCGTCAGCGCCGTCCTGCGCTGGGTGCACCCGTCCCTCGGGATGCTGCCCGCGCACCAGGTGCGCACCGCGCTCGACTCGGCCTCCGTCCTCCCCGTCGTCGACTGGTGCATCGACCGCGCGATCAACGACGTCCGCACGGTGGCTCCGAGCCGCGTCGACCACGTGTCGGTGTGGCTGCCGGTGCCAGGCCGTGCGCTGCAGGCGACGTCCACCCGCGACGCCCTGCGCGCCGCGCTCGCCGGCGCCGACGGCTCGCAGAACGCCGACACCTCGCCGTCGCTCGTGCTCGACGTGCACGAGTCCGACCTCGGCGTGCTCGCCCGGCGTCCCGCCCTGCGGCGCCAGCTCGCGGCACTCACCGAGTCCGGCCCCGTCGCCCTCGGCATCGAGCACCTGTCGGCCGACGTCCTCCCGCTCGGCTCCCTTCAGCTGCTGGGATCCGCGTCCGCGTCCATCGACCCCGAGCTCATCCTCGCGGCGTCGGAGAACGAGCCCAGCGAGGCGCTCGTCCGTTCGCTCGTCACCGGCGCCACGGCGCTCGGCGTCGTCACGGTGGCCACCGGGATCTCGACCCCCGAGCTGCTCGCCGAGGCGCGACGCCTCGGCGTGCACGCGGTCTGCGGCGACCTCATCGGCCCGGCCGCCTCGCTCGAGATCTACTCCGACCTGCTGCACGGCGAGCGGATCACGCTGCCCGACATGCCCGAGGTCGCGGTCGTCGTGCCGCACGACGACGAGCTCTACAGCCCCGCCGCCCGCCCCGTGCTCGCCGCGATCCGCGCCCTCGAGGAGGACGACGACGAGGCCGACCTCGACGTCGCGGCCGATCTCGACGACGACGTGCTCGCAGACGACGAGGACGCCCCGGTGCCCGTCTCCGACGAGCACTCCGAGGACGCGGTCGCCGAGACCGTCGACCTCACCGACGAGGTGCCCGCGGCCGAGCCGGACGAGACCGCACAGGTCGCGGCCCAGATGTCGGGCCGGCTGCTCCTCGGCGACGTCGTCGACCTCGCCGAGCAGGTGGCCCGCGAGCTCGGCGTCGCCCTGCCGCCGCCGGACCTCGAGCGCGAGGGCGTGCCCTCGTCCGAGACCCCCGACCTCGTCGACGACGGACCGATGCCCGACCGCGCGCCGTCACGGCTGCCCGGTCTTGCCGACCTGCATGCCGCCCTCGGGTCGCCCGAGGTCAGCCGTGCGCTCGACGACCGCACCGACCCCTCGCGCGGGGACGGCCCGCCGCCCGCAGCACCCACCGCGCTCAGGGCCGCAGACCCGGCGCCAGCGTCGGGCCCGACGCTGATCTCCGGGCCGGAGCCCGCGGGCACCCTCGAGGTGGGCGGCTCAGCCCTCCCCCTGTCGCTGGCCCCGGGACTCGCGGCCGAGCCGATGCCGTTCGTCCGCCCGACCACCCCTGCCCCGGGCGAGGTGGACGGCCAAGCCGGTGATGGAGTGAGCGCGGCCGCCTCCGACGACGTCGACCTCACCGACGCGACGCGGGCGCCGGACGTCGACCTGCGCACCCGCGGCGGCGATGCCCCGCGCATCGTGGTGCGTGCCGGCAGCGACGACCCTCTGGCCACCGGCCGGCCCGTGCCCATGCTGCGGCTGCACGGCCGTGGCGGCAGCGACGGCGGCTCGATTCTCTAGCTGCTGCGCAGCACGTCGTACGCCTCAGTCGTAGCCGAGGTCGTGCAGGCGGTCGTCGTCGATCCCGAAGTGGTGCGCGATCTCGTGCACGACGGTGATGTGCACCTCGTCGATGACCTCGTCGAACGTCGAGCAGATCCGCAGGATCGGGACGCGGTAGATCGTGATCCGGTCGGGCATCGCACCGGCGTAGTAGTGGCCGCGCTCGGTCAGCGGCACGCCCTGGTAGAGCCCGAGGAGCGAGGGCTCGCCGGGCTCCACGTCGTCCTCCACCACGAACACGACGTTGTCGACCAGGCGCGCGAGCTCGTCCGGGATCTCGTCGAGGGCCTCGGCCACGAGGTCCTCGAACTCCTCCATCGGCACCTGCAGCACGACCCGATCCTCCCCCACCGCGCGCCGGTCCGCCCCCGCGTTCGCTGCGGGGTGAGGGGGTGTGGGACCGTCGGGTGAAGCCGGTTTTGGATCGTCGTCCGGAGTCCCGTATGCTTCCGTGGTCCCCGACGGGTGACGTCGGAGGCCTCCGGCCCCCATCGTCTAGTGGCCCAGGACACCGCCCTTTCACGGCGGCAGCACGGGTTCGAATCCCGTTGGGGGTACGCACCACAGCACGGCAGTTCGACAGCAGCACAGCAAGGCCCCGTAGCGCAGTTGGTTAGCGCGCCGCCCTGTCACGGCGGAGGTCGCCGGTTCGAGCCCGGTCGGGGTCGCCAGCACGAAGGGCGCCACTCTCACGAGTGGCGCCCTTCGTCGTTCCCCGGCCCGCCGCGCCCGTGGCAGCGACGAGCAGGTCGTACGTTCCAGGCCCGGCGAGGGAGTGCCCGGGCCTGGAAGTCAGGGGCGCCCGGTCAGGGCGCCGTCGCCTCGCGCAGCGCCGCGTAGGCCTCGCGCACGTGCGGGGTGGGGTCGGCCTCGACCCAGCGCCCGGACGCCTCGGGCCACGCGACCGCGCTGCCCGCCAGCACCGTCGCTGCCTGCCGCGCTGCGCCGTCCGCGACGTACTCGCCGGGCTCGGCGAGGAACACCGGGCGGCCGAAGACCCGCGGCGCCACCTCGGCGACGGCGGGGTTCTTCGCCGCGCCGCCGATGATCAGCACGCGGCCCACGGGCACGCCGAGGGCCTCGAGCGCCTCGACCGCGTCGGCGAGGCCGCACAGCATCCCCTCGACCGCAGCGCGGGCGAGGTTGGCCGGCGTGGTGTTCGCGAGCGTCATCCCCGCGAGGACGCCGGTCGCGTCGGGCCGGTTGGGCGTGCGCTCGCCGGCGAGGTACGGCAGCAGCACGAGGCCGTCGGCACCGGGCGACGCCGCGAGAGCGAGCCGCGCGAAGCCGTCGTGGTCGACTCCGAGCATGCGCGCGGCGACGTCGAGCACCTGCGCGGCGTTGAGCGTGCAGACCAGCGGCAGGAAGCGCCCGGTCGCGTCGGCGAAGCCGGCCACGGCGCCGCTGACGTCGTGGGTCGAGGTGTCCGACACCGCGAACGCCGTGCCGCTCGTGCCGAGCGAGACGACGACGTCGCCCGGACGCGCATCGAGGCCGAGGGCCGCGGCCATGTTGTCGCCGGTCCCGGGCGCGAGCAGCGTGCCCGGGGCGGCGCCCCAGCGTGCGTCGACCTCGCCGACCCGCTCACCGGGGCCAGCGACGACCGGTACGTCGAGCTCACGGCCGAAGGCCCGCACGAGCAGATCGGTGCGGTATTCGCCCGTGGACGGCGACCAGTAGCCGGTGCCGCTGGCGTCGCCGCGGTCGGTGGTGAGGCCGCCGCCGCGCAGACGGCGGGTCAGCCAGTCGTGCGGCAGGCACACGGCCGTGGCGCGGTCGGCCGACGCGGCGTCGTGCTGCGCCGTCCAGCGCAGCTTGGTGACGGTGAACGACGCGACCGGCACCGAGCCGGTCGCATCCGCCCACGCCTCGGCGCCGAGCTCGGCCACGAGGTCGGCGGCCGCACCGGCGCTGCGGGTGTCGTTCCACAGCAGCGCCGGGCGGACGACGTCGGCGGCCTCGTCGAGCAGGACCATGCCGTGCTGCTGGCCGCCGACCGAGACGGCGCCGACGTCGTCGAGCCCGCCGGCGTCGGCGATCGCATCGGTGAGCGCGACCTCCCACGCCGCGGGGTCGACCTCGGTGCCGTCAGGGTGCGGGGCACGGCCGGACCGCACGAGCGCACCCGTCGACGCATCGCGGACCACGACCTTGCACGACTGCGTCGAGGAGTCGATCCCCGCGACGAGAGAGGAGCCCACCGCGATCAGGCGGTGCCGAGCAGGTGCTCGATCGCGAGCTGGTCGAGCTGCACGTAGTGGTAGCCGCGCTCGGCCGCTGCCTCGACGTCGAAGGTGGCGTCGACATCCGCGACGAGGTCGTCGTACGTCTCCCCGGGGGCGAGGGTCGGGACGGCCGTGCCGCCGACGCGCGAGGCCTCAAGGGCCGCCTGCACGCGCGGGTCGGCGCGGAACGCCTTGGCCTTCTCGCGCAGCAGGATGTAGGTGCGCATGTTGGCCGCAGCCGACGCCCAGACGCCGTCGATGTCCTCGGTGCGCATCGGCTTGTAGTCGAAGTGGCGCGGGCCGTCGTAGTCGGAGGCCTCGAGCAGGTCGACGAGGAAGAACGCCGACTGCAGGTCGCCGTGGCCGAAGACGAGGTCCTGGTCGAACTTCGGGCCGTGCTGGCCGTTGAGGTCGATGTGGAACAGCTTCTCGTGCCAGAGGGCCTGGGAGATGCCGTGCACGAAGTTGAGGTTGGACATCTGCTCGTGGCCGACCTCGGGGTTGAGGCCCACCATCTCGGAGTGCTCGAGCTCGTTGATGAACGCCAGCGCGTGGCCGATCGTCGGCAGCAGGATGTCGCCGCGCGGCTCGTTCGGCTTGGGCTCGATCGCGAACTTGAGGTTGTAGCCCTTGTCGATGGAGTACTGGCAGAGGAGGTCGAGGCCCTCCTTGTAGCGGCTGAGCGCGTCGCCGACGTTCTTGCCGGCGTCGACCTCCGAGCCCTCGCGGCCGCCCCAGAACACGTACGTCTCGGCGCCGAGCTCGGCGGCGAGGTCCATGTTGCGCATGATCTTGCGCGTGGCGTAGCGGCGGATGTCGCGGTCGTTGTTGGTGAACGCGCCGTCCTTGAAGACGGGGTGCGTGAACGTGTTGGTCGTCGCCATCGGCACCTTCATGCCGGTCGCGTCGAGCGCGTCCTTGAAGCGCTGGATGTGCTTGTCGCGCTCGTCGGCGTCGGAGCCGAACGGGATGAGGTCGTCGTCGTGGAACGTGACGCCGTACGCGCCGAGCTCGGCGAGGCGGTGCACGGACTCGACCGGGTCGAGGTGGGGGCGGGTCGCGTCACCGAACGGGTCGCGTGCCTGCCAGCCGACGGTCCACAGACCGAACGTGAACTTGTCGCCCGGGGTGGGGTTGGGGAAGTTCATGGTTGCCTCCGTCGGGCATCTGGGGGAGTATTCGTTCAGCGGCCAAACATACTCCCGAGGAGGCGTCGTGTCGATAGCACCGACGGGCCCTTCGCGGCGGCCGCGGCCGACCGACCAGGCGGACGTACGTCGTCACAACGCCGGGCTCGTGCTCGGCGCCGTGTCGGGCGACGGGCCGATCTCGCGGGCGGAGGTGGCCGGCCTCACGGGCCTCACCCGCGCCACCGTCGGGTCGATCGTCGACGAGCTGCTCACCGCCGGGCTCGTGAGCGAGCAGGGCACCCGGGAGCCGCGCGGCGTCGGGAGGCCGGGCACCGACCTCGCGCTCGACCCGTCCGGCGGCGCCGGCATCGGCGTCGAGATCAACGTCGACGGGCTGTCGTCGGTCGTCGTCGACCTGACCGGCGAGGTGCGGCATCGAGCGACCCGCTCCGGCGACCAGCGCGGCAAGCCCGCCGGCACCGTGCTCCGGGCAGCCGCGAGGCTCGTGGACGACGCGCTGCGCGCCGCAGCGGCCGAGGGCCTGACCGTGCGCGGGATCGGCGTCGCCGTGCCGGGCCTCGTCGACCTCGAGGCCCAGGTGCTGCGGGTCGCCCCCAACCTCGGATGGTCCGACGTTCCCGTCCTCGACCGGATGCGCGGAGCCTCGAGCCTGCTCTGGCCGCGCGCGACCCTCGACAACGAGGCCAACCTCGCCGCGCTCGGCGAGCTCTGGTCGGGCGACCACGGCCAGACCGACAGCTTCGTGCTCGTCAACGGCGACGTCGGCGTCGGCGCCGGCGTCGTGCTCGAGGGCCGGCTGCACCGCGGCACGCGCGGCTTCGGCGGCGAGCTCGGCCACCTCACGGTCGCGCCCGACGGGCCGGAGTGCCGCTGCGGCGCCCGCGGCTGCCTCGAGCAGGTGGCGGGCCTCGACTGGATCCTCCGCCGCGCTGGGCTGCGGCCGTCGTCCGCGCACGGCGCCGACGCCACGCCCACGCTGATCGCCGCCCTGGCCGAGGGCGAGCCTCGTGCGGTCGCGGCGGTCGAGGATGCCGGCGCCTCGCTCGGTGTCGGCATCGCCGCGATCGTCAACCTCTTCGACGTCGACGCCGTGGTGCTCGGCGGCATCTACGCCCCGCTCTTCCCGTGGCTCGAGGCGCCGGTGCGCGCAGCCGTCGAGCGGCGCGTCCTGTCGGCGCGGTGGGCACCGATCTCGATCGCGCCCTCGCGTCTGGGCCGCGACGCCGCCGTGGTCGGGGCCGCGCGGTCTGCGCTCCGCGACGTCCTCACCGATCCCCTCGGCGCCGTCGCCGAGCCCGCCTGACCCCTCCTTGATCCCACTGATCAATCCGTCGCTTCCGACCCCGGGTAGCGACGGATTGATCAGTTTCAGCGGGTGGCGGCGCTACGGTTCCTGCCAGTGGGTGCACGGGCGGATGCGCAGCGTGCACGCGAGGGCGGAGGGGCCTGATGTCCGGCACGACCGACGACGGTGGCGCGGCCGTCGCGCACCCATCCCGTGCAGCACGGCTCGACCCTCGCTCCTGGCGCCGCGGCACCGGCCAGCTCTGGTCCTCGGCTGCCGACGCACCGCTCGAGCGGCGCCCCACCGACGTCGTCCTCCTCGTCCTGACCGTCGGCGTCCTCGCCCTCCTCTCGATCCCCGCGCCCGGCCCCGGCGAGGTCGACAAGGCGTTCACGCAGCTGCTCGACGCGCTGCCGGGCCTGCTCGGCTGGTTCTGGGAGACGGGGTACGCGCTCGCCCTCGGGTGGGCCCTGCTGCTCGTCGTGCTCGCGGCGGTGACGCGCGCCCGCCGGCGGCTCCTGCTCATGCAGGTGATCGCCGCCGTGGTCGCCCTCGGCGTCGCCACGGCGCTCGCGTACGCCGAGGGCGGGAGCTGGAGCGGGGTCTGGGACGCGCTGACGACTCAGGACACCAGCCGCATCTACCCGGCCGTGCGGCTGTCGCTCGTGATCGCGCTCATCGCGGTCTCCTCCCCGCACGTCTCGCGGCCGTACCGGCGCCTGGGCTGGCTGCTGGCCTCGTTCGGCACGATCGCCGGCATCGCGCTCGAGATCGACCTCCTCGTCGGAGCCGCGGCAGGCGTCGTGCTCGGCGTCGCTGCTGCCGCTGCGGTGCACGTGGCGTTCGGCTCCCCCGGCGGGCACGTCCCGCTCGACCTCGTCACCGAGGAGCTCGCCGACCTCGGCGTCCGCCTCAGCTCGCTCGAGCACGCGCCGTCGGACCCGCGCGGGGTCGCGAGCGCCGTCGGCACCGATGCCGACGGCCGCCGCCTCCTGGTGCGGATCTACGGACGCGACGCGTTCGAGGGTTCCCTCATCGCCTCCACGTGGTCGCGGATGCTCTACCGCGACGGCGCCCCTGCCACGTCTGTCGGTCGTCAGTCGCAGGTGGAGCACGAGGCGTTCCTGACGCTGCTCGCCGAGCGCGCAGGTGTGCCGGTGCAGCCGGTTCTCGCCGCCGGGACGGCGTGGGGCAAGGACGCGCTGCTGGTGCGTCGCGACGACGGCCGCGACCTCGCTGACATCCCGCGCGAGGAGATCGGCGACGACGTCCTCTCCGCTCTCTGGTCGGCGCTCAGCAGCCTGCACTCTGCGGGGATCGCGCACGGTCAGGTGCGGCCGCACGCGCTCTCGGTGCGTGACGACGGCACGGTGGCGATCGGCGACCTCGCCTCGGGGACGACGTCGCCCGACGCCGACGACATCGTGGCCGACAACGCGCAGATGCTCGTGTGCACGGCGACGAGCACCGACATCGAGACGGCGGTGCGCGTGGCGCACGAGTCGCTCGGGCAGGACCCCCTCGTCGCTCTGATGCCGTTCCTTCAGCCGGCCGCGCTCGACAAGGAGACGCGTGCCGCGCTGAAGGCGGCGCCGTGGAAGATGGCCGAGCTTCGTGCGGCGGTGGCGGCGGCGACCGGTGTCGACGAGCCGCCGCTGGAGAAGCTGCAGCGCGTCACGATCGGCTCGATCTTCATGATCGCGGTGCTCGCCTTCGTGGCGTGGTCGGTGATCAGCGCCGTCGCCGGCATCGGGATCAGCACGCTGGTGGACGAGTTCAAGGGCGCGGAGTGGGGCTGGGTCGTCGCCGCGATCCTCATCGCGCCGTTCATCCAGGTGGGGCAGGCCATCGCGACGCTCGGCGCCTCGATGGCCAAGCTGCGCTTCCTGCCGGTTCTCGGCCTGCAGTACGCGATCAGCTTCCTCGGCCTCGCCGTCCCCGGGTCCGCCGCGAAGATCGCGCTCACGATCCGGCACCTGCAGCTCGTCGGCAGCAACCCGACCGCCGCCGTTGCGATCAGCGTCATCAACACGCTCGGCGGCCTGCTCGTGCAGGTCCTCGTCATCGTGCTGACGCTGCTCACCGGCCTCGTGGTGCTCACGCCGTCGTCGCCGTCGTCGGGCAGCACGAGCTCGGTCGGCGGGGCGCTGGCGAGCATCGACTGGACGAGGGTCGCGCTCGTCGTCCTCATCCTGATCGCGCTCGCCGTGCTCCTCTACTTCGCGGTGCCGAAGGTACGCCGCTTCGTCCAGGACCGCGCCGCGGACAGCATCGAGGCGCTGAAGGTGCTGCGCTCGCCCACCAAGCTGCTGCTGATCCTCTTCGGCAGCGTGCTCTGGAACGTCATCGCGGCGATGGCTCTCGGGGCCTCGCTGCGCGCGTTCGGCCAGACCGCGACGTTCGCCGAGCTCATCCTCATCAACACGCTCGTGTCGCTGTTCGCGGGCCTCATGCCGATCCCCGGCAACATCGGCGTCTCCGAGGCCGCGCTCACGGCCGGTCTCACGGCCGTCGGCGTACCTCAGTCCGCGGCGCTGTCGGCCGCGATCGTCTACCGGGTCGCGACGTTCTACGTGCCGCCGGCGTACGGCGCGGTGGCCCTCAAGAGCATGCGCAAGCGCGGCTACCTGTAGCGGCGCAAGGCAGCGGCCCGTCCCCGGAGGGACGGGCCGCTGTCGTACGCCGGTCAGCCACCGGCGCGCTCGGGTGGTGCTGCGGCGTCAGGCCTTGGGCAGGTCGAGCGGACGCAGGACGCGGTCGATGCCGTGCGCGATCTGCAGGTTGCCCTTGTTGATGTCGTAGGCGTCCCAGCGCACGCGGGCGTCGGTCGAGTCGGGGTCGAGGTCGCGCAGCTCGATCTTGCGGTTCGGCACGATGTCGACCGTGAGCGTGCCGCCCTGCGCGGTGGTCAGCGCGGCGCCGTCGGCACCGAGCGCGGTCGCGCGGTCGATCGTGGCGCCGGCGACGACGTGGTAGAGCAGCACCGTCTCGACGGTGTCGATGCCGAAGCTCGCGACCGCGTTGAAGACGCCCTGCTCGCTGGTGACCCACGTGCCGGTGGTCGAGTAGACGAAGAGGCGGAAGGCCTGGTCGCGCGGGATGAAGGCGGTGACGGGCACGGTGCCGTCGGTGAGGACCTTCACCGGGGAGTTCGGCTTGGCGCCGAGGACCGCGAGCGCGGCCTGGGTGACGATGTCGAAGTCGTTGGAGTTGGTGTCGAAGGTGTCGCCGTCCGACAGGAGGACCGCGGCGAGGGAGTTGGTGCCGGGGGCCGGCGTGGAGGCGTTGGCGGCCGGGGCGGCTGCGACGGCGCCCGTCGCGACGGCGGCTGCGGCGACGAACGAGGCAGTGGTACGGCGAAGGCGCACGGGGTCTCCCGGGGCTGTGCGGGCCCGGCTGTTCCGGGCGTCGACAGCACTTCCGCTCCCGCCACCCGGGTGGATGCAGACCGGACCACATCCACCCCGACTTTCGACGGAGCGTGTCGACGCCGTCACGCCCTGGTGGATTTCTGCTGCTCCCCGTGCGTCGGCTACGATCTCCGGGCTGCCCACGGGTGGCGGAGGCCAGGTAGCTCAGTTGGTACGAGCGTCCGACTGAAAATCGGAAGGTCGGCGGTTCGACCCCGCCCCTGGCCACAGCATCACCGCAGGTCACAGGCCTGTTGGACGTCGAGAGGCCCGGGTCCATGACCCGGGCCTCTCACAATCTCTCACAACGACCTCCGCGAACCCGATGCCCGGCGAAGCATCCGGTCGAGCGTGGCCATCGCGTCGACGGCTTCACCGTGCTGGGTGTGGGCGTAGATCCGCTGAGTGATGACGGGGTCGTGCCCATGAATGCTTGCGACGACATGCACGGGAATCCCTGCGCCGAGCAACAAGGTAACGCTGGTGTGGCGCAGGTCGTGGAGCCGGACACGGCGCAGACCGGCCGCGGCGGCCACCCGGTGGAAGACGTTGGTATACGTCTCTGGGCGCGGTGGTCGACCCGACGCGTCGGCGCACACGAACCCGTCGTCGACGTACGCCTCGCCGAGATCCCGGCGGCTGTCCGCCTGGAAGCGCTTCGTCGCACGAAGTGCGTCTGCGGCGAACGGGCCGAGGGGCACGACGCGCCGCGACCGTACCGACTTCGGCTCGCCCTCCGACACGCCGCCGCCGTCGTGCCCCAGCTGGACTCGGGAGCGTCGAACGACGACGAGGGGCTGAGCGCCATCGAGCTCGACGTCTGACCAGCGCAGACCCAGGACCTCTCCACGCCTGAGCCCGGAGAGGCTGAGCGCGAACGGCCCTGCCCATTCGTGATCCGCTGTCGCACGCAGGAAGGCGGCGGCCTCGTCCTGCGTCCAGGAGTTCATCTCTTGCGTTGGCTGCGGCAACAGGTCGACCAACTGCACTGGGTTTCGCACCAACAAGCCTTCGCGAACGGCAGCCTGGAAGACCTGCCTCAGGACCCCGAGCGTCAGGTTGACCGAGCGCGCGGCGAGCGGCCTAGGGCCGGCGCGCATCGTGTTGATCAGCGCGACAAGGTCGGACTTGGAGACGTGGTCGAGCCGCCGATGGCCAAACTGCTCGAAGGCGCGGTTCAGAGCGACCCGGTACCCCTCGAGCGTCTTGGGACGTACCGCATGGCGCCGGGACTCCAGCCACACCTGTGCGTACTCCTGCAGCGTCGCATCAACGTGACCCACGTACGTACCTGAATTGACCGCGACCCTGGTCGAGGCGACGAAGGCGCGCGCCTCCTTCAGCGTGTCGAAGGTCCGCGTTGCCTGGCGACGTCGTCCGTCGCGAGCCGTGCCAGCATCGACGACGCAGCGCCAGCGGGCAGAGCCGTCACTCAGGACGACCTTCCTGATGGGCTCGCGACCCGCGCGGCTCACGTACAGCCCCTGGACTCCGGCACAGCGATGAGTCTTGGGCCGCGAGAGGCAAGGCGCGGGCACGAGCCCGCCGGCCCTGTGGACGACACGCCTGGTGGTACAGCACAACTGCTGTACATGCCGCTCCGGCGGCCAAATTGCGTTGACGGGCAATCCACATCTCATGATGTGCGGCACGGCTGCTCGAGACGCCGAGACGAGACGCCACCGACGCTTCGACCGACCCCTTGCGAGAGCGTCGCAGGCAGGCGTGACGCTCGGAGACACCTGCCAGATCACCATGGTACGAGCACAAATGGGCCGTTCCGTGTCAGCCTGTGATCGTTGCTCGGGGACGAGAAGGGGACGAGCAAACGCGGGTCGGCGCCACCGGCGCCCCTGCCGATCGAAGGTGGCCACTCGCCTCTAGCGGTACGACTCCGGCTGCAGCGCGGTGACGGATTGTGGGGCTTAGTCTCCCGTGCCGCTCCGGGGCGCGATCAGCAGCTAGCGACGAGGCGCACTGACAGGGACGGAATCCGGGTGCTCGTGCCGAATCTGTGTCACTAGGAGGCTCGCCAGTCCCAGGACCCCCAGCGCATAGAGCCGCAGGTCGCCCCGATCCTGGATGTTGTGCCTGTCAACGTTGCCAAGCGCGGCAGTGAAGCCCACGGCGAGGTTTCGCCATCCAGTGGTCTCGTTGGCTTGAGAGCCCAGCCTCAACGGTCCGCCGTCGGCGAATGCCTGCGCGAAGAGTGGCTGGCCGAACATCTTGTTGCCCTTGTCGTCGAGTGGATTGCCTGACCATCTACGCACCTTGTCCTCCACGAACGTCGCGGCCGCGCTCGCGACCTGTTCCCACCGCCCCTCGTCGACACTGTGTCGGACGTGTAGCCAGAGCTCGGTGTCGAATGCCGTTGCATCGACGTCGTCCTCCGCGAGGAGACCGAGTTCGAAGATGGCGGCATCGATCAGTGCCACGGCGTCTCGAACGCGAGCGGCGAAGAACCTCGCATCACGCTCGGCCGCTGCGGGTGCGCCAGACGAGAATCCGACGCCATAGCGCAGGCTTGAGAACTTGGACAGGGTGTCAGAGTGCGACGGGAGCGCGGCGGACATCACTGCTGTCACCGACGCCTTCCACCGCTTATGTTCAGGCGTACTGCGCTGAACCTCGGGCTGATCGGCCTCCGCCTTCAATGTTTGTAGCTCGCTGATGGCGCGGTCAGGCTTCATGGCTTCGACAGTAGCGGGCACTCCCGACACACCTGTCCAGGCTGTCGACCGCGAGCCGCGACCCCTGCTCTGGGCTACCACCTGCAGCCCCAGGGCTACACAGATCAACTTCCCAAGCTGACAGTGCGGGTTCGATTCCCGTCACCCGCTCCATTGTGATGTCCCAGGACATCGGAATGGCCCGAACCCACGGGAACGTGGGCCGGCTGGACGGCCTAGGCGGAGGAAGCCGCGCCAAGGTGGTCACCGGGGGCGCCATCGCCGTCGTCGCCACCTGGTCCGGATCCGCCTTGCGTTTACATGGGTCCGAGTCCCGGTGTGGTGCCGTGCAGCGTCGAGCATGTCGGCCGGCACCTGTTGGCCGACGAACTCGCCCACGACGGGCCGGCCACGGTTCGCGACGTCGTGGGATCCCGTCCTCGGCGGACGACGCCGACAAAGCGACTGACCAGCAGCAACGTGCGCGTCCGCAGGCCCGGCCCAGCCGACACTGCGTCAAGCGCATTCCTTGCTGATCGAGCGTCGCCTAGCGGGTCCGGGACTGTCTCTGGAAGGTCCTATGCCCCGTCTCCGCGCCTGGCCGCTCTCAGCAGCCGCCTGCTGTGGCGCACAGTCCGGGGTGCGCTGGAGCCGAGGCGGAGGGTACGGCGCGCCGGACCCGCGGCCTGGGACACGTGCAGCGCGCGGCGCATCTCGGAGAGCGCACGCAGCATCGCTTCTTCTCGCTGTTCTTCCAACGCGTCTCGAGGCGCCTCGGCATCGCGAACGAACAAGGATGCCAAGGCTGCGCTGACCATGGCGAGAAGGAGAAAGCCCATGACCATCAACAGGATCGAGAGGGCCTGGCCAGCGTACGTCGTCGGGGGTTCGCCGACGAAGCCGACCGTCGTCACGAGGCTGATCGCCCACCAGATCCCCGCCCAGGGCGACTCCACCGTATCGGTCTCGATGGCGGCGGCGGCCCCGGCGGCGACCAGGGTAACCAGCGCACTGACGAGTACGAACGGAAGCACCCAGGCGCGTCGTACACGCCACTGAAAGGTCATGCGCGCGAGCCTAGGGCAGCTCTGCGACTCGCACGGACGACGCTCTGCGTCTCCCGTGCGACGTCGACGCCAGGCGGCAACCGCCGGGTGACCGTCGCCTGAGAAGCGCACCACGCTCTCAACGATCTCTCAGGCGCGGGTCCCTAACGTCCCTGACATGGCTGACATCGCGATCCGCACCCAGGGGCTGAGCAAGTCCTACGGCGACACTCTCGCCCTCCGAGACCTAGACCTCTCGATCCCCACCGGCGAGGTGTTCGGGCTCCTCGGCCACAACGGCGCCGGCAAGACCACAACCGTGAACCTGCTGACCACGTTGCTCCAACCCACCTCCGGTGTCATCGAGGTGGCGGGAGCCGACGCGTCCCTCCACCCGGACGACGTTCGGCGGATGATCGGCTACCTGCCCGAGAACGTGCAGTTCTACGACAACCTCACCACCATGGAGAACCTCCGGTTCTTCGGACGGCTGTCCGGGCTGTCCAAGCCCGATGCGCGCATCCGTGAGGTCCTCTCCTACCTGGACTTCTCCGACCACGACAACGATCGACTCGGGTCCTTCAGCAAGGGCATGCGACAGCGAGTGGGGATCGCCCAGGCGATCCTGCACGAGCCCTCGGTTCTGTTCCTGGACGAGCCGACATCCGGGCTCGACCCTGAGGGCGTCCGTCAGCTGCGTGACGTCATCGTGTCGCTCAACCGCGATCTCGGCATGACCATCTTCATGAACACGCACCTCCTGTCCGAAGTCACCAGGACGTGCACGAGCATCGGCGTCCTCCGCCGGGGCGAGCTGGCGTACCACGACTCGCTGTCGGCAACCCTTGCCGCATTCCCCGGCGAAGGCTCGCTGGAGGAGATCTACCTGCAGATCGAATCGGCAGGCACCGCATGAACGCCGTCGTGGCCACAGCACGCCAGGAGCTGATCAGCCTGAGGCGTGAGCGACTTCCGCTCGTCCTGCTCGTGGTGTTCGTGCTGATGGTGTCGGTCTCGAGCCTCATCGGCTGGTTGACCACGACGACCGTGAGCAGCGTCTGGGAGAAGACCACGCAGGCCGGCCTGACCAATGCCCCCAACCCGTTCGCGAACGTCTCCGGTCTGTACTTCGCCCGGAACACGGTCATCTACCTGGTCCTGATCGGCGCGTTGATGGCGATCGTGGTCGGTGTTACCTCGGCCATGCGCGACCGCAAGGCACGCACTCTGGACATGGTCCTCAGCCGTCCGCTCACGGTCCGTTCGTACCTCTTGGGCAAGGTCCTCGGAGTGACCGTGTGGCTTGCACTCGTGCTCGTGAGCGTCGGCATCATCAGCTGGGGATCCATCTCGGCAATCTCGGGCTCGCCCCTTGGAGTCGCAGACACGGCCCGGTTGATCGCGTTCTACGCGATCGCGCTGCTCCTCCTTCTGTCATTCGTGATTCTGGGGATGGCGAGCGGCATCTACAGCTCGCGGGAGACCACCGCGCTGCTCGTGCCGATCAGCATCTGGAGTGTCGCGGCGTTCGTCCTACCGCAGATCGGCACCTCGGCGAACCCCGTATCTCTGCTCAACCCCGTCCCCGCGGTGAAGATCCCCGGCGGCGCGTTCGACACGCTGAACGCCGTCCTGAGCCCGTTGTCCGTGACCGAGCAGTTCAAGACCGCGAGCGGACTCCTGCTCAGGGACACCGAGGTCGTCGGCAGCCTGCCGTTCTCCTTGTCCGTCATCGTCGTTGCCGTCGGCATCGGCGCACTCGTCCTCGCGACCGTCAAGCGGGACCGCATCCGAGGAGCACTCCGTGACTGACACCCTGGTCATCGCACGCAAGGAGCTCCTGGATCTCCGGCGAAACCGCTTCCTGCTGCTCGTTCTCACGTTCATCCTCGTCGCGGTCGTCATCTCCGTCGTGGTGTCGGCTACGCAGTTCGGCGTAAAGCTCGACGCCTACACCACCTACATCGACGCTCTGCGCGCCAGCGGCTCCACTGCCACGCCGGCTCCTCCGCAGCTGTTCCCGCTGCAGCTGCTGCGCGGCTCGATCGAGTACGTCGAGATCTTGGGCGCCCTGTTCGCGATCGTCATGGGATACGGCGTCATCGCCAAGGAGAAGCAGCGGGCAACCCTCCAGCTGATCTTCAGCAGGCCGATCGCTCGATACGCCTTCCCTGCCGGGAAGCTCCTCGCTCTGGCGCTTGCCTGGCTGGTCGCGGTCCTCGTCATCTTCGGATCGGTCACCGTGACCGTGGCGCTCGTCGGGCATGCCCAGTTCGCTGCGATCGACTACCAGCGCCTGGCGATCGCAGCGGCGATCTCCTGGGCGTATGTGATGTTGTGGAGCGCCACGGCGATGGGTCTTGCTTCGCTGACCAAGCGGCTCAGCACGGCGCTCATCGTCGCCCTGGTCCTCTGGCTCGTCGTGGTCCTGATCGTTCCCCAGATCGGCGACACCATGGATCCGGACAACCAGGTTCCCGGCGGGCTGTTCAAGAGCCTGTCCATCGCGAAACCCGACGAGAAGGCAGTCCTGGCCAACTTCACGGGGTTCGACACCGTGCGCAACGGCCTCGAGGTCTCGTCGATCACCAAGCACTACGAGCGATTCGCCTTCGCATTCCTCGGCATCAAGGACCAGTTCAACCAGCAGCCTCTTGCGACTGCGTGGACCGGCACCTGGAACAACGCGATGTCGCTGCTGCTCGGCATCCATATCCGCGCTCGTGTTCGCCGTCCTCGCCTCAACCCGCACCAAGCTGACTCAGGAGATCATCATGAACCGACGTACCGTTACAGCCCTCGGCGCCAGCGTTCTGCTCGGGGTCGCCGCTCTCACCGGCTGCTCCGCTGCCACCACGGCGGGGACGGGCAACCCATCCTCGAGCTCCGTCGTCCCAGCACCCGGGAGCCCTAGCGCCTCGAGTCCGGCCGCTTCCAGCCCCGACGGCAGCGCCCCCGCCGGCGTGGTCCTGCCGGTCCCCTCGAACCCGATCAGCAACACGTCGACGGCCTCGACGCTGGTGATCACGAAGGCGGCTGTCGAGGACAACGTCGATCCCGCCACCGGGAAGGCGATCGACGATCGACTGCAGCTGACGCTGAAGAACACCGGGACCGCGCCCCTCACGGGGTTCGAGGTCTACTACTCGATGACGGATGTCGTCACGAAGCAGACGGAGGGCTACTACCAGAAGCTCGATGGCCTCAGCGTGGCTGCCGGCGCAGAGACCACGGTCTACTTCGACAAGCTCAACCAGCCGGGGCACTACCCGGAGAACGAGTTCAGCATCTACCGGAAGCTCGACGAACGAGGTCGACTTCGCCATCCAGGTGAGCGCGACCGGCGCCAAGGTCGCCGACGCCACTGCGGTCAAGTCGACGGGTACGGGCGAGAAGGTCGACTGACCCGCCCTGGGCCTGTCGGACACCGCAGCGCGTCCGACAGGCCCTGCCGTCACACTGGACTGGAAGGGAGTGCCCATGCGGATCCTTGTCGTCGACGACGAGGTCAACCTCGCCAAGACCCTCAAGCAGGGCCTGGAGTCGGAGGGGTTCACCGTCGACATCGCCCACAACGGGGAGGATGCGCTGTGGGCCGCAACGGAGCAGGGGTACGACCTCGTCGTCCTGGATCTCATGCTCCCTAAGCTCAACGGCTACAAGGTCGTGGAACGGCTGCGTCACCGGGGGGTGTGGACGCCGATCCTCATGCTCACGGCCAAGGACGGCGAGTACGACCAGGCGGACGCGCTCGACCTCGGTGCGGATGACTACCTCACGAAGCCGTTCAGCTTCGTCGTCCTCCTGGCACGGATCCGGGCCCTGTTGCGGCGCATCGTGGCCGAGCGGCCGACTGTGCTAGCCGTCGGTGATCTGACGCTCGATCCCGTGACGTGCGCCGTGGCCCGAAGAGGGAACGCCGTCGAACTGACCCCACGCGAGTTCGCGCTCCTCGAGTACCTGATGCGTAACCCAGGAAAGGTGGTCACCAAGAGTGAGCTCATCGACCACGTGTGGGATACGAACTTCGACGGCCCTCTCAACGTCGTCGAGGTCTACGTCGGGTACCTCCGCAAGAAGGTAGACGCGCCCTTCGACGTGCAGTCCATCGTCACCGTCCGCGGGTTCGGCTACCGGTTGGATGCTGTGGGCGAGCCCTCAGCCGCCAACGACAGCACCACCTGAGCGCCACCCAGAGCGCTCGCGCCGATCACTGCGTCGCCTCCATGGATCCGCGCGATCTGGCGGACGATGGCAAGTCCAAGACCGCTACCGCCTTCGTCGCGGGAGCGGTGCTCGTCGAGCCTCACGAAGCGGTTGAACACGTCCGACCGCCACTCCGCGGGGATCCCGGGCCCGTCATCCTCCACGGTCAGCACGACCGTCGCGCCCTGGCTCCGGGACGTCAGTCGGATCGTCGACGACGCGAACCTGGCTGCATTGTCCACGAGGTTGCGCACGGCCTGGGCCACCTGGTCCGGGTCCGCGTGGACCCGGGCCGGCTCGACGTCCAGTTGAACGACCAGTGCGGACTGGGCCCGTAGCCGGCGCGCCTCCGCCATGAGGATGTCGTCGACGTCGACGTCCACCCGTCGCTTCGCCAGCGAGTGCTCCTCGGATCGGGCCAGCAGCAGGAGGTCTCCCACCAGTCGGGTCATCCGTTCGACCTCGTCGTCGAGCACCCGCTGGGCGTCAAGTCCGATGTCACCGCCCCTCCGGCCGGCTACGTCCAACGACGCGCGCATCGAGGCCAGCGGGCTGCGCAGCTCATGACTGGCATCGGCCACGAACTGCCTCTGACTCGCCATAGCACTCTCTAGCCGGGCCAGCATCAGGTTCATCGTGATCGCCAGGCGTTGGATCTCGTCGTTCGCCGGAGGAACGGGCACGCGCTCATCCAGTTCTCCGCCGCCGATGCTGTCGACTCGCTGACGAATCCGATCGACGCTTGCCAACGATCGACCGACCGCGGCCCAGGTGACCGCTCCGACGGCGACGAGCAGCAGTGGGGCGATGAGCAAGAGCGCCACCACGACGACGCCGACGGTCCTCTGCACGGGCACGAGCGACTGGGCGGCCACGACCGTCACGGGGCCGCCCGTGCCTCCGGCCGCCACAGCCACCACCTGGTAGTCGGCGCCATCGACGAAGTCCAGCGGGGTCTGGACCGACACCGGGCCCGACCCCGCCGCGATCGGTGCCACGATCGCCGCTTCGTCGGCGATGCTCGACGACGACACGAGAACGGCACCGGACGCATCGAGGACTTGCACGATCGTTGTGTCACCGGGCGCCGCACCCGCCGTCACGAGGGCTGCGTCGACGCCCCCGGCTTCGATCTGAGCCGCGATGTCCTTCGCGCGCTGCTCGGTGGCCTGTTGGACCGACGACGACAGCGCGAACTGCAGCACCATCACCAAGCCGGCGCCAGCGACGACCAGGGCCACGAGCACGACCACGACGGACGCCGTCGTCGATCGGGTACGAGCGCCCCGGCGGGCCCACCAGCCTGACGCGCCCGCTCTCAGGCTCATGCACGCGAGGATAGGCCCCGCCCCTGAAAGAATGCTGAGCGCCGCCAGCGGCGGACGTGCCGCCCCTGGCTCTCAGCGGACTCTTGGGTGGATCCCTGCACTGTGTTCGAGAGCGGCTGCACCGCAGCCGCCGGACACAGAAGGGCCTTCCCCATGCGCATCACCAGGAAGCACACCATCGCCGCAGCCGCCGCCGGAACCGTCATCGCACTGATCGGCAGTTCCGGGATCGCCATGGCCGCCGGCCAGCCGGCCCCCACCAGCACCGCAGGCACAATCGCCGTCCCGGCGGCAGCTTCGCCGGGCACCCCGTCGGCCGGCGACGAGAGCGCCGCCGAAGGCATCGACGACGGCACCAACCAGGGCCCGGACGCCAACACCAACGAGCCGGGCCACCAGGACGCCAACTCCATCGGCGACGCGGCCGAGGGCCCTGAGTCCGGTGCAGAGGGAGCCGAGTCCGCCACCGACGACGGGACCGACAAGGGCCCGGACGCCAATCCCAACGAGCAGGGGCACCAGGACGCCGGCAGCGCGGGCGACGCCACTGACACCCAGAGCGGCAACTAGCAGATCAGCGCGTGTGGGCCACGGGACTCGCCGTGGCCCACACGCGCGCGCCTGATGCCCGGTTGGACGCGGGCGACCATCGCCAGGATGCGCAGCACCAGCCGCGCGGGCCGTGACTCGCAGTGAGACGCCGCCAGGACGCATGGAGGCCGGTCCCCGCTACGGGTCAGGCCGTCGGACGCTCAGGCGGTGGGCCGCGTCTGCGGAAGGCGCAGCAGGAAGTGCCCGCCGGGGCCGGTCAGGGCGCTCGCCTCTCCTCCGCTGCGCCGCGCGAAGGCTGCGACGATGGAGAGGCCAAGCCCGCTGCCACCCGAGTCCCGCGCGCGGGCGTCGTCGAGTCGGGTGAAGCGGTCGAAGACCCGTTCGGTGTCAGGCTGTGACAGGCCCGGTCCGTCGTCGTCCACCGCCACGACTACCCACCCTGCGTCGACCCCCACGGTGAGCGTGACCGTCGTCCTCGCGTGCCTGACCGCATTGCTGAGCAGGTTGCGGACGGCCCGGTGCAGCGCACGCTCGTCTGCGAGGGCAGTGCAGTCGGAGCCAAGAAGGGTGACACGCACCTCGGGCCGGATCCGAGCAGCCTGGCTGACCTCGTCGACGAGCGCGGCCGGGAGCAGCACCGGCGCCGGCACGAAGGGCTCCCCCGCGTCGGCGCGAGCCAGCACCAGCATGTCGTCCACGAGCGAGGTCAGGCGCGCGACATCGGCGAGCGCACCGGCCGTGATGGTCGGGTCCGCCCTGCCCATGGACGCGAGCTCGAGGTCGAGCTGCAGAGTGGCGAGAGGAGTCCGCAGCTCATGCCCCGCGTCGGCGACGAACCGACGCGTCGCGTTCTGTTGGTCGTGGAGGCGGTCGAGGAGCTCGTTGAGGGTGACAGCGAGACGCTCGATCTCGTCGCCGGTGCTCGGCACCGTGAGTCGTCCAGCCTCGAGGCTGCGTAGACGGTCGGCCTCGCTGGTCAGCTCGGACACGGCGGCCAGCGCCGACCCCACCCCTCTCGTGACGAACAGCACGACCAACGCGGTCACGGACAGAACGGCGGCGGCCAGCGCCCCCAGGACGGCGAGACGTGTGGCCTCACTGCTCTCGTCGTTGCGGGCCGCGCAGACGACATACGTCTGGCCGTCGGTCGTGACCGTGGTCGCGCGGACCCGGAATGTTCCCGTGAGGCCGGGCTGGTCGAGGTCGATGCTCTGGGCGCGCGCACCCGCAGGCACAGCGCAGATCCGCGCACCGGGGTCAACGCCGGGTGTGGTGGCGACCGGGGTCCCCTCCTCATCGACGACCTGCACCACGACGGGGTCGGCCGGGTCCAGGGCAGGGAGCTGGATCGGATCCCCGGACGACGGCGGGTTCTCCTCAACCTGCGCGATGACATCGCTGACGCTCGCGTCGAGCGCAGAATCCAGGGAGCGGACTCCGGCCGCCTGCACCAGCACCAGTGCGAGAGCAGCAATCAGGGCAGACCCGAGCAGGACCGCCGCGCCGGCGGCGACAGAGGCACGCGCCCGCAGCGACCGCGGACGGAGCCGGCTCACGTGGTGTCCGTGGCGAGCCGGTAGCCGACGTTGCGGACGGTCTCGATCAGACCGGCGCCGACCTTGCGCCGCAGCCCAGCGACGCACACTTCCACCAGGTTCGGTGCAGCGTACGGCTCCAGCCACACGTCCTCGAGGAGGGCCTGCTTGGCTACGACCTGATCCGGTCGGGCGGCGAGGTAGGCGACGACGTCGTACTCGCGGGCGGTGAGGTCCAGCTCGACCCCGTCGAGCCAGGCGCGGCGCCGCGTCGGCTCCAGCCTGACCCGTCCCGACTGCTGCACAGTTGCGGCAGGCGTACGTCGAATCAGGTTGGCGAGGCGCGCGAGCAGAATCAGCGTGCTGAACGGCTTCGTGAGGTAGTCGCCGGCGCCTAGCTCCAGCGCGTCGAGCTGGTCGTAGTCACCGTCCTTGGCCGTGAGGACGAGCACCGGCATCGTGACGCCAGCCCCGCGCAGCTGCTTGAGCACGTCGTAGCCGGAGATGCCGGGCAGCATGAGGTCGAGCACGATCGCGTCGTGGCCACCAGCCAGCGCCGAGCGTGCGCCGGAGATGCCGTCGTGCATCACATCCACCTGGTAGCCCACGCGTCGCAGCGCCTCGGCAATCAATCGGGCGAGGCGGACCTCGTCCTCGACCACGAGCACTCGCTCGCCATCGGCGAGCCACGGCTGGAGATCGTCGAACGTCGGCGTGGTGTCCATCTCCGCCATCGTGCCGCATCTGGAGATGCCTCGGCCATGCAGTGCCCGCGCGGATCAGGTGCCGCTCAGGTACAGGTCCCTACCGTTCCTGACATGGCTATGACCACTGCTGCGACCAGGCCGAACTCCGTGATGAGCCGAAAGCTCCTGAACAAGGTCCCCGAGGTCACGATCTTCTTCTGGATCATCAAGGTCCTGTGCACCACGGTCGGAGAGTCCGCGGCCGACTTCTTGAACTACAACCTCAACTGGGGCCTGACCGCGACCTCGATCGTGACGGGTCTGCTCCTGGCCGTGGTGCTCACGGTGCAGATGAGCCTCCGCCGCTACGTCGCGGGCGTCTACTGGCTGACCGTGATGCTCGTCAGCGTGTTCGGCACGCTGATCACGGACAACCTGACCGACAATCTCGGCGTCCCCCTCGCGACGAGCACCATCGTGTTCTCCGTGCTGCTCGCGTTGGTCTTCCTCGGCTGGTACGCGAGCGAGCGGACACTCTCGATCCACTCGATCTACACGCGTCGTAGGGAGTCGTTCTACTGGCTCGCGATCCTGGTGACCTTCGCGCTGGGAACGGCGACCGGGGACCTCATCTCCGAGGAGCTGGGCGTCGGCTACCTGGGGACGGGCATCCTGTGCGCCGTTCTCATCGGGATCATCACCGTCGCCTGGCGGCTGGGCCTCGACGCGGTGCTGGCGTTCTGGCTGGCCTACATCCTCACCCGGCCACTCGGTGCCTCGATCGGGGACTTCCTCGCCCAGCCCACCGACAACGGAGGTCTAGGTCTCGGAGTCACCACGACCTCCCTGATCCTGCTGGTGCTGATCGTCGCGACGGTCACGTACCTGAGCATCCGCAAGCCTGACGTCATCCCCGTCCCGACGGACCCGATCGCTCTAGCGCGGCTCGACGAGCCGGAGACGGCCCCGCACCACCGACCCGAATCCCGCCGGACCGCCATGGTGCAGACCGCGGTAACCCTCGCGTTGGTGGCTCTGCTGGGCACCGGGTTCTACGTCGTACGCAACAACCAGCTCGACGCCGAGGCGGCCCTACCGGCGCCGATAGCGACCGGTTCTTCTCCCGGCGTGGCGGCGGGCGCGCCGGTGTCCCCCCTCGGCGACCTCACCGCCTTCATCACCATCTCGAAGGACACCCTCACCCTCCTCGACGCCGGCAAGCAGGCCGACGCCACCACCCGCATCACCGACCTCGAATCCGCATGGGACGACGCTGCAGCCACCCTGAAGCGACGCGACGCCAACGAGTGGCACGCCGTCGACGACAAGATCGACGTCGTCCTACGCGACCTTCGCTCGACGACGCCGGACATCCCGACCGAGAAGACCGCCCTGCACGATCTCCTGATCCAGCTGCACGCGTGAACCGAGGTCAGCCGACGCGGCGCTTGCTGTGGGCGCTGGCGGCCAGAGACCTGCCCTACCTGGGACGTCTAGCGACACCCTTCCTCGGCGTCGCACTCCTAGCCGCGTCTGTGTTCGCGTGGCTGTCAGACGCGGTCGGTGACCATGACGGCATCACGGCGTTCGACGCGCCGGCGGCCGCGTGGATCGCCACGCACCGGACGCTTGCCGAAGGGCAGGCGGGACTGGTCGTGGCCAACGCGACAGGGCCTGCAGCACTGCTCGCCCTCACCATGCTGCTGTCCGCCCTCCTGTGGTGGCGAGGTGCGAGCCGCCAAGCGTTGATCCTCGCCTCAGGCGTGGCCATCAGCTACGTCGCAGGTGGGCTCGCGAAGCTCGCCGAGCACCGACCCCGGCCGACCGCGCCCATCAACATCGCGCCCGAAGCCGAGCCTTCGTTTCCGTCAGACCACGTGCTGGTCGTGTCCACCCTGCTCGGCCTGCTGATCCTCCTGGCATGGAACCGGCTCTCACGCGCCATGCGCGTGGCGGCCGTCACCACGGCTGTCGCCGCCATCGCCGCGGTCGCAGTCGACAGACTCGTCGTAGGCGCCCACTGGATCACCGACGTCGTCGGGGCGATCGCGCTCAGCCTCGTCATCGTCTCCGCCGCAGCTGCCGCCTACCGCGTGACCGAGGCCCGGAAGCGACCTGCTCCCGTCGCGGCGGGGGCCACCGTGTCCGCCGGCGGATGCAGTGAGCCCGGGAGCGTGGCCGGGGCTGGCGGTATGTGAGGCCAGCGCAACAGCCGGCCGACACCGTGCGCAACGGCCGCAGCCTGTCGGCGGGCGCTGCACCCTGGGGCCGTGATCCGGATGACGGGCGGACCCACCCCCACCAGAGACTTAACGACGTGGTCGAGTGATCTCTCCATTCCTGTTCCCAGGGTGAAACGAACAACGTGGGCGGCGTCCACTGCGTTTGGCTCCGACGAGCAAGACACTTTCGCCGCGCCTCGACGACCGCTGCCGACAGCACCTGCAGTCCGCAGAGGCCCCCGAGAAGCAGCAGACATGTGCATTGTCGGCGTGCGCTGGTACCGTCGGAATCGGTTGCGCTGCAACGATTTTCCGGATCGTATCGGTTGATGATGGGTGGTGGTCGGTGGTGCTGTCCAGTGCCAAGATCGGCCGCTCGTCGTGGCGGTACTACCAGGACTCCGTCGCCCGGGGTGCGTGCGAGTACTACGCCGAGGCCGGCAACGCGCCCGGCCGCTGGCACGGCGTCGGCCTGCCCGAACTCGACCTGACGCCGGGTGCTCGGGTGGAGGAGGCGGAGCTGGAGGCGCTGTTCGCGCGCGGCCTGCACCCCGTCACCGGGGCGGCCCTCGGCCGCGCGTGGCGCTCGGATGCCGTCACCGGCCACGACCTGACGTTCTCTGCGCCGAAGTCGGTGTCGGCGCTGTGGGCGCTCGGCGATGACGCGACAGCGGCTCAGGTCCGCGCTGCGCACGCAGCGGCCGTCGAGGCGGCGCTGGGGTTCCTCGAGGCGCATGCGTCGTTCTCGCGTCGGGGCCGCGACGGGGTCGAGCAGATCGCCACCGCGGGGTACGCGGCGGCGCTGTTCGAGCACACGACATCCCGGACCGGGGACCCACAGCTGCACACGCACGGTCTGGTGGTGAACAAGGTCCGCTGCCCAGACGGGGTGTGGCGCACCATCGACGGCTACGAGGTGTTCCACCACAAGAAGGCGGCCGGCGCGCTCTACCAGGCCGCGCTGCGCACCGAGCTCGCCACCCGCCTCGGCATCGCCTTCGAACTGGTGTCGGAGCATGGGCAGGCCGAGATCGCCGGCGTCCCTGACGAGCTCCTCGCCGCCTGGTCGACCCGCACTCAGGCGGTGATGGCCGACGCCATCCCCACCATCGCGGAGGCCGAGGAGGCGCTCGGGCGGCCGGTGAGCGCGGCGGAGCGGACCAGGATCGTCAAGACCGCGGTCCTGGCGACCCGCCCGCCCAAGGACCACCACGTCCCCGAGGCCGGGCTCCGGTCCCGGTGGCGGGAGCAGGCCCACGCGCTGGGCTGGGACGGCGAGCGGCTGTCGCGGTCCGCACGCCTCGCGAGCCC
The DNA here is from genome assembly GCA_963843975.1 of uncultured Actinomycetes bacterium. Taxonomy (GTDB): domain Bacteria; phylum Actinomycetota; class Actinomycetes; order S36-B12; family CAIYMF01; genus Longivirga. The sequence continues at coordinate 2,533,208 of CAWJMG010000003.1, forward strand.
CGACGGCATCAGAAACCTCCTCGAGGGGCGAAGCGGCTCGCCCGTGACCGTCACCAGCGACGGCGCCCCCGTCATGACCGCCGTCACCGAGTCTGTCAGCACCGTCTCTGCCACCGTCAGCACTGTCACGGCCGCCGTCGCGACCGCGGAGGACTCCGTCACGAACTCCGTCACCACCGTCACGAGGACCGGCGTCGTGGTGACGGACTCCGTCGTGACGGTCGGGGACTCCGTCACCGACTCCGTCGCGCACACCTCGAAGCAGCCATTTGCAGGTGTGGACGCCGGGGGCGACCTGACGGAGTGCGTCACTGACTCAGTCACCAGTGGACGCGCCGAGCCGTTCGCCGTCCGGCCGTCGTGGCTCGCCGACGCCGTGACGGCGGTCGGGCGGTCGGGCGCGGTGTGGTCGGCGGCGGACCTGGCGGTGCAGGTCGCCGCCCGCCTCCCCGTCACCGGCCCGGGTGCGCCGGAAGATGCGCGGAAGACCGCCGCCGTAATCGAGGCCCTGACCGCCCAGGCCCTGACCGGCGCGTCGGCAGGTGCCGTCCCGCTGGGGACGGATCCGTCGGGGGCGACGGCGCGGGCGTCGGATGCCCGCTACGCCTCCCGCGAGGTCGTCGACACCGAGGCCGCCATCATCGAGGCGGTGCTGGACGGGTTGCGGCCGCCGCGCCGGCTCCCCACGACCGTCCTGCAGGCGTCGACCCCGGCCGGGCTGTCGCAGGAGCAGCAGGTCGCGGCGGTGCGGCTGGTGTCCTCCCGCGACCTGGTCACGGTGATGGTGGCCCCAGCCGGGGCGGGCAAGACCACCGTCCTCGGAGCCGCCGTCGCCGGCTGGACCACGGCGGGGGCGCGGGTGCTCGCGCTGGGCCCGTCGGCGCGGGCCGCCAGCGAGCTCGCGGCCTCGACCGGCGTGGCGGGGGTGACGGTGGCGCGGTTCCTGACCCAGCAGACCGCACTCGACACCCGGCCGCCCACCCGCAGCAGCCCCGGTGTCCGGGATGAGCGGCGGTTGCGTCGCGGCGACGTGCTCCTGGTCGACGAGGCCTCGATGCTCGCGACGTCTGACCTCGCCGCGCTCACCACCCGCGCCCAAGAGGCGGGGGCGCGGGTGGTGCTGGTCGGCGACCCCGCGCAGATCGGCGCGATCCGAGCTTCCTGGCGGGATGCTCGAGCACCTCGCCCACCTCCTCCCTTCGCGCGTCGTCGAATTGAGCGGGTTGCACCGGTTCACCCACGCCTGGGAGGCCGCGGCGACGCTTCGGCTGCGCGCCGGCGACGCACGGATCTTGCGCACCTACCAGGACCAGGACCGGATCCACCCGGCCGCGGACGGGGACGCGGCTGCGGACGCAGTGTTCGACCGCTGGCACACCGCGGTCAGCGACGGCCTTGACGCGTTGATGCTGGCCCGCGGCTGGGGCGACGTGATCGCGCTGAACGCCCGCGCCCGCGCGGCCGCGATCGCCACCGGCCAGGTCACCGGCGCGCCGCTGCTGACGGTCACCGCCTGCACCGCCTCCACGCGCGGCCGCCCGGAGACGCGTGAGTGGCGGGTCGGGGACGTGATCATGGCCAAGAAGAACACCGCCGATCTGCGGATCGGTGCGGACCAGGTCCGTAACGGGGACCGGTTCACCGTCCTGTCCGCGACTCCCGACGGCGACGGTCTGGTCGTGGCGGATCTCGCAGGCCGCGGCCGGACGTTGATGCCGGCCGCCTACCTCGCTCGACATTCGGAGTTCGGGTGGGCCGCGACCATCGACGCCGCCCAGGGCGCCACCACCGACATCGCGGTCACCCTCGCCCGTCCCGGCCTGGATCGCGAGCACCTCTACGTCGCCATGACCCGCGGCCGGCACGAGAACCACATCCACACCACCCCCGCCGGTGCCGAGATCGACGCCGGCCCCCACCACACGAGTGACCGCACGGCACAGGAGGTCGATGCCCTCGAGCAGCTCACCCGAGCCCTGGCCACCACCGGCCGCGAGCGCGCCGCCCACAGCCTCCTGAACCCGGCCGTCGACCAGGCACGGAGTGCGCGGTTCGACGCCGCAGAGCCCGCGTTCCCCGCCCCACCGACACCGGTGGAGCTCCGCTACAACCGGGACCGGCTCCAACGGGCCGTCGCCGACCGCGACCGCCTGCGCCGCCGCCTCGACGACGTCCAAGCCGACGCGGAACGCATCGGTGCCGAAGTGGCCGAGCTGCCGGTGTGGGCGCGGCGCCGGCGGCGCGACCTCACCACCGCACTGGACGTCGCCCATCGGGACGTCGACAGCGTGGACGCCCAGCTCGCGCGGGCCGAGGCCGCCGTCGTCACGGCGAGCACAACGGTCGAAGCAGACACGACCGGGCACGCCGCAGCAACGATCGCCGGGGCCGCGGAGCGGCGCGGCGGCTGGCAGCGCCGCAGTGACTTGCCCTACCGCAACCCCAACCTCGTCACCGACCCCGCCGATCCGGCCGCGGCCATGGTGCGCGAGCCCGTCATCGTGGCAGCCGGGCGCGCCGTCGACCGGCCGAGGGACCTGCCACTGCACCAGCCAAGGCGCCGCGTCGCGGGGCACGAACCGCCGGAGCGCTGACAGCGCCCAGGTGGCGGAGCAACGGGGCGGCGCGGCACTGCTCGACGACCTTCTGCCTGTCGGGGCCTCGCGGCGCGCACCTTCCGGTGGGTGCTCGTGCTGGACGGGCGCCACCAGCATCAGGGAATACGCATGGACCGCACCGACCTCGACCACCTCCCGCCCCTGATCGACGTCCCCACCGCAGCCGCCGTCCTTGGCATCGGCCGAACCCTGGCCTACGACCTGGTCCGCACCGACCGCTTCCCCACCCCCGTCCTGCGCGTCGGCAAACTCATCCGCATCCCCACCGCCGGGCTGCGCCGCCTCCTGGACGCGGACCCGAGTACCGTCCCCAACGGCCTCGACAGAGGTTGACGATGAAATGTGACCGGGGAGGTGGACGACGGCGTCACGCGCCGTCACGCACGTTCCTGCGCCGTGTGGCAGTGTCAGGCCTGCCAGCTCGCAAAGGTTCGATCAACTCTCACAATCTCTCACAATCGGGACGACAGGAGGCGGAACGAGCCATCACCCGAAAACGTCCACATCGCCCCTGACCTGCGCAAACACCACCGCACATCACCAGCCGGTCCGTGCTGGGGGCTCTGAAAATCGGAAGGTCGGCGGTTCGACCCCGCCCCTGGCCACAGCATCACCGCAGGTCACGTGCCTGATGAACCTCCAGAGGCCCGGGTCGTCGACCCGGGCCTCTCACCATCTCCGGCTCCCACCGGTTCGGCCCGACAGCGAAGGAGGCCCGCCGTGATCGAGATCCTCAACGCCACCGAGCTGCTGCGCGCCCAGGACTCGGGTGCCCTGGTCGGCGGGATACTGCAGACGCTGAAGGCCCGCGTCGCCGTCGGCACCAACCTCCTCGAGATCGACGCGTGGGCGCAGCAGATGATCGCCGAGGCCGGCGGCGTCTCGCCGTACGTCGACTACGCGCCTGCCTTCGGCCGCGGCCCGTTCGGCCACTACATCTGCACCTCGGTCAACGACGCCGTGCTGCACGGGCTCCCGCACGACTACGCGCTCGCGGACGGAGACCTGCTCTCGCTCGACCTCGCCGTCTCGCTCGGCGGGATCGTGACCGACTCCGCGATCAGCTTCGTCGTGGGCGGGCCCGCGCCGGCGGGAAGCGACGCGATGATCGAGACGACCGAGCGCGCGCTCGCCGCCGGGATCGCCGTCGCGCGCCCCGGTGCGCGCATCGGCGACGTCGCGCATGCGATCGGGTCGGTGCTCCACGCGGCCGGGTATCCCATCAACACGCAGTTCGGCGGCCACGGCGTCGGGTCGACGATGCACCAGGATCCGCACGTCCCCAACGCTGGCCAGCCCGGTCGCGGCTACACGCTGCGCCCGGGGCTCCTGCTCGCGCTGGAGCCGTGGGTCATGGCCGACACCGACGAGCTCGTCACCGACGCCGACGGCTGGACCCTCAAGAGTGCGACGGGGTGCTTGACCGCGCACAGCGAGCACACGATCGCCATCACCGACGACGGCGCCGAGATCCTGACAGTGCCCTACCGCGCCTAGCGCGCCGCGGCCTCGACGGTCGCCGGCACCGACGCTGCGGCCCTGAGCGGTGGACCGGACGGCCCGCGGCCGGTGGAGACGCGCGGCGTCGCCTAGTCTCGAAGAACAAGAGGGCGGACCGCTGTCCTTCGAGGAGGTCCGCACCATGTCGTTCACATCGCAGCCCGGCACCTACGGCGCACGTCAGCCCGGACGCGTGGTGCGGCGGGTGAACGTCATCACCGCCCGACTGATCCGCCGCAGCGGCACGCTCGGCAGCAGCAACGCACTGGTGCTCACCACCATCGGGCGCAAGAGCGGCGAGGAGCGCACGACACCGGTCAACTGGTTCCCCGGCCCCGACGGCAGCTGGCTGGTCGTCGCCTCGGCCAACGGTGCCGCTGCGGACCCCGCCTGGTACCTCAACCTCGCCGCAAACCCCGACCGCGCGCGGATCGAGCTGGCCGGTCGCACCGTGCAGGTGCGCGCCGAGCAGCTGACGGGCAAGGCGCGCGACGAGGCGTGGCGGACGATCACGGCCGCCAACAAGCAGTTCGCGGCGTACGAGGCCAAGACCGACCGCGCCATCCCGGTCGTCCGCCTGACCGAGCGCGAGGCGTAGCCCGCTCAGCCGAAGAAGAGGGTGAGCGACACCGGCGCGATCGAGCCCTGCGTGTTGCCGAGCACCATGAGCACGAGCAGCAGGCTCACCGCCGCAGAGGCGAGGCCGCCCAGCAGCATCAGCTTCTCGCCGGCACGGCGTCGGCCCTGCCGCGCGCGCGACCGCCGGATCAGGCCGCGCCACACGTACGCCGTGAGCACGACGAAGCCGACGAGCAGCACGCTGCAGATGATCGCCTTGGGCCGCTGCCACGACAGGCGGTCGTCGATCGCCTGCGTCACCTCGGCCGGCACTGCGCTGGTGCCGGACTGCAGCCAGGTCGTGAACGACTCCTGCAGGTCGGCCGCGGACGACCCCGGCCTCGGCGTGCCGAGCAGGCCGAGCGCGCCGGCGAACCCGTGCCGCGCGTCGAGCACGTTGCTCACGTTGGCCGCCACGACGAGCGCGAAGAACAGGACGACGCCGACTCCGAGTGCGGTGAACCAGAAGTAGGTCCGGCGCTCGAACCTGGCGCCCGCTGCGGATCGTGCGCTGCGATAGCGCCGCCAGCACGCGACGGTGGCCACGAGCACGGCTACGAGGATCAGCCCGCCCAGGATGACGAGCACCCGGTGGTAGGCCGCGTAGTCGTGCAGCAGCGCCGCCAGCGCTGGGTTCGTGTCGGTGCCGGACTCGAGCAGGGTCGAGAGCGTCGTGCGGAGGTCGTCGTGGACGGCGGTGGTCATTGTGAGGCTGAGCATCCCTCGACCGTATGAAGGCCGCGGCCGCAGCTCATCGGCCCAGGGGCCGGAGTCTGCGACCCCTGGGCCCGTCCTTCGGACGGCAGCCGTCTCGGCAGGAAGGACTACGGCATGGGGCTATGCCGCTCGCCGGCGCGACGCGGGTGCCAGGCCGAGCAGGCTCAGCACCGCACGCTCGACTCCCGGGTGCACCGGCAGATGCCGCGCGCGCCGCGGGAGCACGGCGGGAGGCACGACGACCCCGTCGTGGAAGAGGTCGACCACGCGCGGATCCACGTACGACGCCTTGGCGACCGCGGGGGTGTTGCCCAGGTAGTCGGCCACCTCGCGCAGGCACGCCACGACCGTCCGCCGACGTGCGGTGAGCGAGGCCCCCGGGACACCGCTTATCGCGAGGCGCTGGGCCATGAGGACCGTGGCGTTCCAGGTCCTGAAGTCCTTCGCGCTGACCTCGCCCTCGAGCAGCTCGCGCAGGTAGGCGTTGACGTCCGCGCTCTTCACGTCGCGCCAGCCGTCGGCCTCGCGCCAGGCGAACAGCTCCGGGCTCTCGTCGTCCCGCGCAAGCAGCTCGCCGACGAGTCGCGCCAGCGTCGCATCGCGCAGCCGTGACCGCTGCGCCTTCCCCGCCTTGCCGACGTACGAGAGCTCGACCGTCGTGCCGACGACTGAGACGTGGTCGCGCCGCATGGTCGCGAGCCCGAACGTCTCGTGCGCCTCGGCGTACACCTCGCCACCGATGCGCACCGAGCCGGCGTCCAGCAGCCGGAAGCACCCGGCGAGGACGCGTTCGCGCGTGAGCCCGGAGGCCCCCATCGCCGCGGCGGTGCGCCGCCGCGCTGCGGGGAGCCTCACGGCGAGCTCGAGGACGCGGTCGTGCTTCGCGGCATCGCGCTGGCGCCGCCACTCGTCGTGGTAGCGGTACTGCCGACGGCCCTGCGCGTCGGCGCCGGTGGCCTGGATGTGCCCGTGAGGCCAGGGGCAGATCCAGACGTCCTCCCACGCAGGCGGTAGGACGAGCGCGGTGATCCGGGCCAGGGTGTCGGCGTCGCGGACGGCGTTGCCGTTCTGGTCGAGGTAGCGCACCCCACGACCGCTGCGCACCCGTCGGATGCCGGGCCCAGATGGGTCGCTGCGCCGAAGCCTCATGCCCGCTCCCGCCGCGTGCTCGTGACGTCCCTAGGTTCGGGGTGTTCCCCGTCGGACGGTCTGCCCAAACTCCCGGCCGCGCCGGCGTTCCACGCCGTTTTGGCGGCGCGGCAGCACGGGCACGCAGCCTCCTCCGCATCCCCACCAGGACGAACACATGGCCAGCACCCAGGGATCCGACGAGCACGTCACCTGCCGGTGAGCGCCGCGCCGCCTCAGATTGTCGAGCGGTCGACGGCGCTGCGGAGGGCGACGAGGTCGAGCGCGTGCGCGGCCAGGGCATGGTCCTCCTCGTTGGCCGGCACCCAGTCGCGCACGGGTGAGGCGGCACCGTCCTCGTCGAGGGCGACGAAGACCGTGAGGCAGTGGGTGGTGAGCCGCAGCTCGCCGTCCTTCGGGTCGCCCGAGCGCACGTGGACGCTGATGTGCATGCTCGACGTTCCGGTGTGCAGGAGCCTCGCCTCGACCTCGACGAGGTCGCCGATGAACAGCGGCTGGTAGAAGCGGATTCCGCCGGAGTAGACCGCGACATTGCGCGTCGATCCCGTCCATCGCGAGGCCACCACGTGCGCGGCCTCGTCGATCCAGCGCATCACGATGCCGCCGTGGACCTTGCCGCCCCAGTTCACATCGGTGGGCGCGGCGAGGAACCGCAGCACCTCCCGTGGAGCGGTGCCGTCCAGCGTGTAGTGCTGGTCGGCCATCGCCGCCTCGATCGCGGCCCGCAGGTCGATGCGGCGTACGGCGCTCTGCTGCGCCTCCACCTCGTGCTGGGTCGTCGGCGTCCACGCGGGCACCTGCACCGAGCGCCCGTCGTCGTCGACCGCGACGAAGATGATGAGGCAGCTCGTCGCCTCGACGGGGTCGCCGCCGCGCGGGTCGTGCGCTGAGACCGTCACCTCGATGTGCATGCTGCTGCGGCCGGTGTGGATGATCCGCGCCGTCGCCTCGACCAGCTGCCCGACGAGCACCGGCCGGGTGAAGTGCACGTTGCCGACGTACGCCGTGACGCAGTACCGGCCGCTCCACTGCGCGGCGAGGGCGTAGCCCGCCTTGTCGATCCACTCGAGCACGCGCCCGGCGTCGACACTGCCGGAGTAGCCGCGATCGGTCGGCGACGCGAGGAACCTCAGCGTCACCGAGCCCGACGGCGTGGCCGACATCAGGAGCGGCGCGAGAACTGGTCGAAGTCGGGAGAGCGCTTGGCCTTGAACGCCTCTCGGCCCTCGCGCGCCTCGGCCGATCCATAGAAGAGCAGGTTGGTGTCGTGCGCGAGCTGCTGGATTCCGGCGTAGCCGTCCTCGGCCGCGTGGAAGCTCGCCTTCAGCAGGCGGAGCGCGAACGGCGACTGCTGCAGCATCTCCTTGCACCACTGCACGGTCGTCACCTCGAGCTCGTCGAGCGGCACGACCGTGTTGACGAGGCCCATGTCGAGGGCCTGCTGCGCGTCGTACTGACGGCAGAGGAACCAGATCTCCTTGGCCTTCTTCGGGCCGACGAGGTCCGAGAGCACCGCCGCGCCGAAGCCGCCGTCGAACGAGCCGACCTTCGGGCCGGTCTGGCCGAAGCGCGCGTTGTCGGCCGCGATCGTGAGGTCGCAGACGACCTGCAGCACGTGGCCGCCGCCGATCGCCCAGCCCGCCACCATCGCGACGATGGGCTTGGGGCACCGGCGCATCTGCACTTGCAGGTCGGTGACGTGGAAGCGGCCGACCTGGCCCTCGTCGGACTCGTAGCCGGCGTCGCCGCGCACCCGCTGGTCGCCGCCGGAGCAGAAGGCCTTGCCGCCGGCGCCGGTCAGGATGATGACGCCGACCTTGGAGTCCTGGCGCGCAGCCTCGATGGCGTGCGAGATCTCCATGATCGTCTCGGGCCGGAAGGCGTTGTGGACCTCGGGCCGGTTGATCGTGATCTTCGCGATGCCCTCGGCGGTGTCGTACAAGATGTCGGTGTAGTCACCGCTCCGGACCCACTCGATGCCGCCGGATGCCGCTGCCTGCTCGCTCATGCGGTCATTCTGGCCGCACCCGGCCCGTCCGTGCCTTCCGGGGCGTGGACCGTGGCCAGAGACTCGCGCGAACATGCCTCGGAGCCCTGCACCTGGTCGAGGTGAGGGCTGCGGGGCGGGGTCGCTAGAAGGGTGGGATCTCGTCGCGGGGGTCGGGCTCTGCGGGTTCGGGTCGGCGATACCGGTACGACGGCAGGGTGAACCGGACCGGTGGTGCTTGGGCGGCGAGGATCGAGTCGCGGTCGGGGTCGTCGAGGTACGGCGGTGGGCTGGAGTAGTAGACGACGCCGTGGGGTGTGGTGATCTGGACTGCGGCGTCGGTGCGGCCGTCGACGGTGAGCTGGTCGGCGGTCTTGCGCTGGTGGCATTCGAGGCACAGCCACCATTCGTTCCAGGGCGCTGAGGGTCCGCCGCGGAGGAACTCGATGAGGTGGTCCATCTCGCCGCGGGTGGCGCGGCGCCCGCAGCAACGGCAGGTGGCCCGGTCACGGTTCTTGACGTGGGTGCGCTGCTTGGCGGACAGGTAGGTGTCCTGGCCGAGGTCGAGCAGGTGCGCGGTGCCCTCGGCGACCAGGGCCCGGGCGATCACGTCGACGTCGACCATCAGGCGCCGCGCGATGCCCGCACAGATGGGGTCCTGCCCGAACCGGGCGAGGTTGTCGGTGATGCCGGCGGCGGTGGGGGCGTCGATGACGAGCTCGAGCCGGGTCCGACGGTGCTCGCGCGGGGTGTAGGTGACGGCGCCCTGGTCGTCGACCGCGCCGAGCAGCGCGGCCACGACGGCATCCGAGCGTGCCTGCGCCGTCGACAGCCGCGGCCGCTCCGGCTTCGCCGCGGGCTGGCTCCCTTCGTCGCCGTCGCCGTCGGCCGCGGCGGCGGCGGCGGCGTCGGCGTCGGCGTCGGCGTCGGCGTCGGCCTGGGCCTGGGCGCGGTCGGCGGCGATCAGGGACATGGCTGCGTCGTCGATGCTCTCGCGCATGGCCTCGACGTCCTCGGTGCGCGCGACCACCGTCATGGAGGAGATGCCGTCGCCGAGGTTGGAGTAGGAGACGCGGCGCTGCAGGCGGGCGGCGCGTCGGCGGGCGGCAGCGTTCGGGTCGTGGCGCTGGATGAGGCGCTTGAGGGCGGTGCGGAACCGGGTGACCGAGTGGGCCTGCGCGAACGGCAGCGCCTTGCCCGCGATCTTCGCCAGGACCGCGGGGTCGGTGACGACCAGGGTCTCCTCGTGCATCGCGTAGCAGTGCCCGAGCGAGATCTGCCCCGCCGTCAACGCCGACACGAAGTCCGGGAAGTCCTCGACGAGGCGCCGGTAGGTGCCGATCAGGAACTCGGCCTGGTCCTTGGTCCGACCGAACGCGAGCCCGATCTCGTGGCGGGTCGTGCGGGCATCCATCGCCTCGACGGCCTCGCCGTCGCCGTCGACGTCGGCGAGGTCGACGATGTCCCGGACCGTCTGACCCTCCAGGAAGCTCGACACCCGCCGCGTGGCCATCAGCCGCATCAACCGACCGGTCTGGTCCAGCTCCACCGAGCGCAACGACGCCAGCACGTGCAGGTCGTCCCAGCACGGCTCCCGGTCCAGCATCCCCGCGAGCCGATCGATCGCCCGCTCGCACTCCAGCCGAGCGCTGATCCGGTGCCACTGCGACTCCACGAACGACAGCGCCACGCCCTCCGGGGCGGGGATCACGTCGACGTGGGTGGTGTCCATGCCCCACATCGTAATAGTACAGGTGTTCGAGTGCAAGAGGTTGGCGTGACTTTCTCGAATCCGTTAGGGCACAACGGATATAGCCGGAATCAAAGCATCGGAGGTCAGGAACGAGACGATCCCGACCGGCCCAGTCGGGCGGCACCCAGGGCGTTCACCTCGGCGCGCGCGACCGGCGTACGGTGCAGCACGTGCTGAGGCTTGCGGACAGTTGGATCTGGGACTCGTGGTTCGCCTTCGACGGCGAGCGCCACCACGCCTTCTACCTCCGCGCGAGCAGGGCGCTCGGCGACCCCGACCGCCGCCACAAGCACCCGTACGTCGGGCACGCGGTGTCCCACGACCTGCGCACCTGGACCGTGCTGCCCGATGCGCTCGCGATCTCGGAGCCGCCGGCGTTCGACGACTGGACGACCTGGACCGGCAGCGTGGTGCGCGCACCCGCGGGCACGTGGCGGATGTTCTACACGGGCACCACGAGGCAGGACGGCGGCGACGTCCAGCGCGTCGGCTCGGCGACGTCGACCGACCTCATGACCTGGACGAAGGACTCGGCCGTCGCGCTGCTCGAGGCAGACGGCCGCTGGTACGAGAAGCACGACCCGACCGCATGGTTCGACGAGGCGTGGCGCGACCCGTGGGTGTTTCGCACCGAGGACGGCCTGTGGCACATGTACGTCACCGCCCGCGCGGGCGACGGGCCACCGCTTCATCGCGGAGTGGTCGGCCACGCGACCTCGCCCGACCTCGACGCCTGGACCGTCCAACCTCCGATCACTATGCCCGGCAACGGGTTCGGGCAGATGGAGGTGACGCAGGTGGAGGTCGTCGACGGCGTCCCGACGCTGATCTTCTGCTGCCTGGCGCCGCAGATGGACCCGGCGACGGTCGAGAGGCTGGGAGGCGGCGGCATGTTCAGCGTGACCGGCCCCTCGGTGCTCGGCCCGTTCGACGTCGCGACCGCACGCCGGTTCCCGCACGACTCCCTGTACGCCGCGCGGCTCGTCCAGCACGACGGCGGCTGGCACCTCATCGGCTTCCGCGACGTCGAGGACGGCGTCTTCGTCGGCGAGCTCAGCGACCCGATCGGCGTGACGAGCGTTCCTGGCACCGGTCTCGTCCCACGCTGACCCGCGCGGCAGGATGGCGCGCGACATCGAGGAGGCGCGCATGCGGGCAGTGACGTGGTCGGCGTACGGCGAGCTGCCGACCGTGGGCGAGCTGCCCCCGCCTGTCTGCTCCGACGACGGCGTGGTCGTGCGCGTGGGCGCCACCGGGGTCTGCCGGTCCGATTGGCACGCGTGGCTCGGCCACGACCCCGTGCCCTTCCTCCCCTGGGTGCCCGGCCACGAGCTGGCCGGGACCGTGGAGCAGGTCGGCCCCGCGGTCACGCGGTGGCAGCCCGGCGACCGTGTGACCGTGCCGTTCGCGAGCGGCTGCGGCCGCTGCGAGCAGTGCGCCGCGGGCGACACCCAGGTGTGCGCGTACCAGACGCAGCCCGGCTTCACCCACCACGGCTCGTTCGCCGAACTGGTGGCGTTGCACGCCGCCGACACCAACCTCGTCCGCCTCCCCGACGACCTGTCCTTCGTCGACGCCGCGTCGCTCGGCTGCCGGTTCGCCACGGCGTACCGCGCCGTCGTCCACCAGGGACGCACCGAGGCCGGGGACTGGCTCGCGGTGCACGGGTGCGGCGGGGTGGGGCTCTCGGCCGTGATGGTCGGCGTCTCTCTCGGCGCGCGCGTCGTCGCCGTCGACGTCTCGGCATCCGCTCTGGCGAGCGCGCGCGACCTCGGCGCAGCCGCCGTCGTCGACGCCACCGGCCTCACGCCCGAGCAGGTCGGTGCGGCGGTACGTGAGGCGACGGAGGGCGGCGCGCAGGTCTCGGTCGACGCGCTCGGCGGCACCATGACGATGAGCGCGTCGCTCGGATCGCTCCGGCGGCGCGGACGGCACGTGCAGGTCGGCCTGATGCTGGGCGAGTCCGCCGTCGCCCCGGTGCCGATGGGCCGCGCGATCGCCGAGGAGCTCGAGATCCTCGGCAGCCACGGCATGCCGGCGACCGACTACCCCGGCATGCTCGCGCTGGTGGCGTCCGGAAGGCTCGACGTACGACGTCTCGTCGGACGGATCATCCCGCTCGCGGACGCACCTGCTGCGCTCGCGGCCATGAGCGACCCGGCCACATCGGCCGGCATGACCGTCGTCGACCTCGCGCTCTGACTCGGGAGCGTCAGACTGCGGCGGCCTTGAGCTCCTCGAGCGAGGACGTCACGCGCAGGCGTGCGCTGGCCGCGAGCTGCGGCCCCACGAAGTGCAGGTAGTGCTCGAGGTAGGAGATCCGCCGCTGCGGGTCCTCGGTCGGCCGATCCAGGAACATGATGTCGTGCGTCGTGATGCCGCGGATCGCGTACGCCGGCAGCGGCGACTGCATCACGGCGAGCGCATCGTTGCGGACGCTGGCCACCGAGGCTTCTCGGGGTGGAACTCGCCGAGCATCAGGCCCGAGCCCACGAACTCCATCCGCAGCATCTTGTGGCCGCCGTCGATGAAGTCGCCGGCAGCGTCGAGCGGGACCTCGGGGAACAGCGCGATCAGCGCGGCGGTCCGGTGGTCGGCAGTGTCGGGGTACAGCGCGCGGTAGAGGTCGGCCAGAGCAAGCCCGGCGGTGTACGCCGACCGCGGGTCGCTGTCCGGCGTACGCACCGAGACGAACGTGAGCCGGTTGGCGTTGACGACCGGCGCGAGGCGCGGGCACACGTGGCCCGGGCGCCCGAGGCCCTCGTTGGGCTGCATCACGAACGAGTCGAGCCAGCCCAGCACCCGGGCTGCGGCGGCGTGATCGGTCGGGTTGCTGCGGACCTGGTCGACCGTGGCGATCGATCCGGGCACGAAAAGGTCGTGGTGAGCCACGACGTCCAATTCCCCGTGGAGCGTCATGGATCCAGGGTGCCGGTACGCACCGTCACGATGAATCCGCCGGACGGGTGACCACGAACGGGTGACGACGACCACGGATGCCCGATTCGCCCGGTCGAGGTGAACCGAGCGTGAATGCCTTGCTACGCATGTGTTTCCTCGGCGCGGCGTGCGGACCAACGAGCAGGCGGGCGCGGCACTCTGACCCCGCGGGCGGCTCCGAGCCGCCCGTCCAGACTCGAAGGAGCGCGACGATGATCAAGGTGTCGAAGGCCCGCAAGGGAGGCACGACGGTGACCTTCGTGCTGCCCGGCGACGTGCACGACGGCCCGGTCAGCGTGGTCGGCGACTTCAACGGCTGGACTCCGGGGGCCAACCCCCTCGTCCGCCGGTGGAACGGCACCCGCAGCGCCAAGGTCGAGGTCGAGGAGGGGCGCTTCGAGTTCCGCTACCTCGGCGCCGGCGGCACCTGGCTGGACGAGCCCGAGGCACCCGAGCGCAACGGCGACAACGCCGTCCTCGTCGTCCCCGTCGCCTGACCGACCGCCGCCGACCGGCGGCCGGGCCGCTGCCTCGGACGGCGTGAGACCAGCCTCGACCCTGAACTAGTCTCTGGGGCGGACGCGTGGTCGCCACGGCTGCGCGACGGTTCGGGGGGACGAGTGGGTCAGTCATGACTCGGGGACGACAGGTCGGGCGCGCGTGAAGATCCAGCTGGTCAGCCAGTTCTTCGACCCCGAGCCCACGCTCAAGGGGATGGTCTTCGCGGGCGGTCTGCGGGACCGGGGCCACGACGTGCGGGTGCTCACCGGATTCCCGAACTACCCCAGCGGCGAGGTGGCCGACGGCTACACGCTCCGCCCGCACCAGCGCGAAGTGCTGGACGGCGTAGTGGTCGACCGCATGTGGCTCTATCCCAGCCACGATCGGTCCGTGGTGCGCCGTGCGGGCAACTACGCGAGCTGGGCGGCATCCTCCAGCGCCCGGGTGCTCGTCGACCGCTGGCAGCCTGACGTCGTGTGGGCCCACCATCCGCCGTTGACGGCGCTGAGCGCAGCGCTCTTGCAGACGGCCCTACGACGGCCGCCGCTCGCGATCGAGATCCAGGATCTCTGGCCGCAGTCGCTCAGCTCGACCGGAATGGTGTCGGGCTCGATGCCCTTGCGGGCGGTCGGAGCGGGGATGCAGGCCGCGTATCGCCGGGCCGACCGCATCATCTGCATCTCCTCCGGTTTCAAGGGCGCCATCGCTGGCACCGGAATCCCCGAGGACAAGCTCGACGTCATCCGCAACTGGGCTGACGAGAGCCGCCTCGCCCCGACAGAGGACGATCGCGCCTGGGCGACCGCGCAGGTCGACAGCGCCCGGTTCAACCTCGCCTTCACGGGCAACATGGGGCCGGCACAGGCGCTCCCCGCCCTCCTCGACGCCCTCGCGATCGCTCTCCCCGAGGCACCCCTCGCCACGCTGCACATGGTCGGTGACGGGTTGGACCTGGCAGATCTTCAGAACCAGGCCGCGAGCCTGCCTCAGGGCTCCGTGGTGTTCCACGGACGGCAGCCGATGGGTCGGACGGCCGCTCTGGCGCAAGCCTGCGACGTGGGTGTCGTGCATCTCAAGGACGACCCGCTGTTCGAGATCACGATCCCGTCCAAGACCCAGGCGTACCTCCACCTCGGTGTGCCAGTCCTCATGGCAGCGCGCGGGGACGCGGCCGATCTCGTCCGCTCCGCCGGAGCGGGCGTGGTCGCATCCCCCGGGAACGCAGCGCACGTGGCACAGGCGATCGTCGCGCTCGCCCGCGCGGGGCGCGGCGAGCTTCGCGTCGTGGGCGAGCGGGGCCGCGCCTTCTACCGCGAGCAGCTGTCGGTGAGCTCCGGCCTCGACAGGTACGAGCATCTCTTCGACGGCCTCACCTCCGGGCGGGCCCGAGATGCTCACTAGATACGGCCGGGCGCCCAAGCGGGCGTTGGACGTCGTCGCCTCGGGCACCCTGCTGCTGGTGCTGTCGCCCGTCATCGCGTCCGTCGCGGTCCTGGTCCGACGCAAGCTCGGAGCGCCGGTGCTCTTCCGGCAGGAGCGGACGGGGCGGCAGGAGCGGACCTTCGAGATGGTCAAGTTCCGGACGATGACCGACGAGCGGTCGCCCGACGGCGACCTGCTGCCCGACGGCGATCGCCTGACCTCGTTCGGCGCGTTCCTGCGCCGATCAAGCCTCGATGAGCTTCCCGAGCTCTGGAACGTGCTCCGGGGCGACATGAGCCTGATCGGCCCCCGCCCCCTTCCCCTTCACTACACCCCGCACTTCACCCCCGAGGAGCGCGCACGCTTCGACGTCCGGCCGGGGATCACCGGGCTTGCCCAGGTGTCCGGCCGCAACGCCCTCTCGTGGGATGCGCGGTTCGCGCTGGACGTCGAGTACGCCGCGACCTGCTCGTTCCTGCTCGACGCGTCGATCCTCGTCCGGACGGTCGTCGTCGCGCTGCGCCGCGACGGCCTCATCGTCGATCCGGGAGCGGCCATGGCCAACTTCGACGTCGAGCGTTCGGCACCCGGCGGTGGGCCCGACGGTGGCTGACGACCTGCACCTCGCCGACGCCGCCCCCGCGGACGCGCCCCTGATCGGCGCACTGCTGCGGGAGGTGTTCGACCCGTTCATGCTCGAGTCGTCCGTGTACCGCGAGCCGTCGGGCGACATCGCCCTGCATCGCGAGCTCGAGCAGGACCCCGCCGACCGGCGGCGACGGGTGCGCCTCGCGACGATCGGGGGACGCCTTGCGGGTGCGGCGATCTGGGGATCCGGCGCGGACCGCCAGCTCGACTACGTGGGGGTCGCGACCAGCTTCGGCCGATCCGGCGTCGGCAACGCCCTGCTGGAGGACTTCGAGGAGGGCGCGGCCAGCTGCGCCCTCGAGGTCTTCGAGCGCAACGACCGGGCGTGGCAGTGGTACCGCAGGCATGGCTACGAGCCGACGACGTCGAGAACCTTCCAGGTCCTCGATCTCACCGCCGCGCGTCCGGCGGCTCCCGGGACTTGGTCGGTCGACCCTTTCGATGCCGCCGACGCCATCGCGACCACGGGCGTCTGCGCCGTGGAGCCGGCCTGCGACGGCGTGGGGACCGTTCACCTCCTGGCCTACGGACGTGGGCATGTGCGACTCCGACCGGGATCCGACCTCGAACCCGAGCTGGTTGCCGGCATCGCACGAGCGGTGTTCCCCGACCGCGACCGGCTGATCGTCATCGGCGGCGCGCCTGCCCCGGCCGGGCTCGTCGTGGACGCCGATGCGCTGTGGAAGATGGAGCTATGCACGCCCTAGACCCGAGCCTCGTGCGCGTCGCGGCCGCGCGCCCCGCTGCCCGCAGCGCCATCGCCGAGGTGGTGGGCGGTCTCGCTCTGCCGCGACCGGCTCGCGTGATGATCCCGGCGTACTACGGGGCGAGCCCGCGCGAGGGGTCGGGAGTCATGGACCCGCTGCTCGCCGTCGGTGCGGCGGTGTCCGTCTACCCGGTGACGACGGCGCTCGAGATCGACGTGGAGGCCTACCGCCGGATGCTCGACGCGGTGCAGCCCGATGTCGTCATGATCATCCACTGGTTCGGGTGGGTCGATCCCGCCGTGGCGACTCTCGTCGAGCTGGCACGCGGAGCGGGAGCGCTCGTCCTGGAGGACCAGGCGCACTCGATGCTGACCGACCTCGTCGGGCGCGGCGCCGGGCGATGGGGGGACGCCTCCGCCGTGTCGGTGCACAAGTCACTGCCGCTTCCGGGCGGGCTCCTCATCTCCCGCAGAGCCGTGGCGGGAGCCGTCGCGATGGACGGCGTCGACGTCACGTTCGAGGAGGAGCCGGGGTTCACGGCATCCGAGCTGGCCACGACGTCCGAGCGCCGACGACGACTGGCCGCAGATGGCATTGCGCTCCTGTCCCGGGGCCTCGCACCCCTCGCCCCTCTTCGACGCACGCTCCCGGACGACGTCGTGCCCATGAACCTCCCCGTGCTCGTGCCGCCGAGCGAGCGGCAGCGCCTGTACGAGGAGATGAACGCCTCGGGTGTGCGCGTGGCCTGCCTCTACTACCGGCTCGGGCCGGGCATCGACCCCGAGCAGCACCCGGCGTCCCGATGGCTGTCGGAGCGGCTGATGAACATCCCCCTCGACTCGGCGACCGAGCAGGCGGGGATCTCGGGGATCCTGCACGACCTCGCCCGCAGAGCCCTGCGTGAACATGCTTGAGGCCCTGCGCGCCTCGAACGCGGACGAGCGCGCACGCTGGGTCGCCCTCATGCGTGAGTGGTCGGGTTCGTCCCCGGCGTGCTTCCCGTCGTACCTCGAGCTCTTCGCCCGACCCGACGAGGAGCCGACGTTGCTCGCCCTCGAACGGGACGGCCAGCGGGCGGTGCTGCCACTTCTGCTGCGCCCGATCCCGGGTCCAGCGCAGGCCCGGGACGCCGTGGGGCCGTATGGCTACGGGGCGAAGCTTCGACACCGGGGACGGGTCGCCCCGCGCGGAGTTCTGGGAGGGAGCCCGGTCGTGGCTCGCCGACAACGATGTCGTGAGCACCGTGGTTCGGCTGCCCGTGGTGGACGGCGCGCCACCGTGGCCGTTCGCCCGGCACGAGGTCGGGAGCAACATCGTCCGGGACATCAGGCCGTGGGCCGAGCTCTGGGCCGACATGGACCACAAGGTGCGCAAGAACTACAACCGCGCAGTTCAATCGGGGCTTACGGTCGGGTTCGGCCGGCTCGAGATGCTGGACGACTTCCTGCCCGTCTACCTCGCGACCATGGCCCGGCGCGAGGCCGCGGAGGCGTTCCACCTCGACGCCCAACGGCTGGGAGCCCTTCTCGACGAGATCGACGGCCGATTCGTCGTGGCCGTGGCCAGCCACGACGGGCGACCGCTCGCCGTCGAGCTGTGCCTCGTCGACGGTCCGACCGCCTACTCCTTCCTCGGGGGAACGCTGGAGCAGGGCTTTCCCTTGCGCGCCAACGACTACCTGAAGTGCGAGATCTTCCGCTGGTGCGAGGGCAACGGTGTGCGGAACTTCGTGCTCGGCGGCGGCCTGGGCGGCCAGGAGGACGGCATCTACCGCTACAAGAAGAGCTTCGCGCCGCACGGCTCGACCGGCTTCTCCATCGGCGAGTGGAGGGTCCGGCCCGAGGACTACGACCGGCTGGTCGCCGACCGGGCGGCGCGCGAGCCGGGATGGTCGCCCCCACCCGGGACGCTCCCCTCCTACCGGGGATGACCCCCCAGCCCGCTCCGCAGAGTCACGGTGCCGAAGATCTCATCACTCACCGCGCTTCGGACATAGCCGAGAGTTAGCGTTTCGAGGGCCAGGCGGGTTACCGTCTCGGCGGGCACGGGGGGTGCTCACGCCACCCAGGGCGCAGGCCAAGATCACCGGGGGAACGGTGCTGAAGAACCAGGCAGTCCGGCATGCCGCACAGGCCACGATCGACGCACTCATGTGGGTCGGCGCGGTCATTTTGGCGACGGCGGCGAGGTACGAGTTCGACCTGACGGGCATCCCGCGGTCCTCGATCCTCGCCATCGGGGCCCTCTCGGCGACGGTCGGGCTGCTGAGCGGCCTCGCGCTCGGGCTGTACGAGGGCCGCTACGTGTACGGGAAGCTTCGAGCAGGTCCGAGCGGTCGGGCTCGCGGCGTTCGTGACCACGAGCGTGATGCTCGCCGTGCTGTCCTTCCAGGACAACCGCATCGTCCCCCTCGGCGCCATGCTCATGGCCGGCGCAGGTGCGCTCGCCCTCACCCTCTTCGTCCGCACGATGATCCGCACCTACCGTGACCGCGCCCGCCGGCCTGCCCCTGGCGCTGCTCCCGTGCTCGTGTTCGGTGCCGGCGAGGCCGGCCAGCAGCTCATCCGCAGTATCCAGCGCGACCGGCACAGCCGCTACCGGGTCGTCGGCGTTCTGGACGACGACCCGACCAAGCAGCGCCTGCGCATCAGCGGCGTCCCTGTCGTCGGCACCGGGGCGTCCCTCGCGAAGGCGGCCGCTTCGCGCGGCGCCGAGACGCTGATCGTCGCCGTCGGCCGGCTGGGCGCGACGACCGTCGCCGACCTCGCCGAGCAGGCGACGGCGGCGGGGGTCGACGTCAAGACGATCCCCACCCTCGCCGAGCTGGTCGGCGAGGTCGACTACCGCGACGTGCGCGATCTCGACGTGGCCGATCTGCTGCGCCGCGATCCCATCCACACCGACCTCACCGGCATCCACAGCCTGATCCGTGGCCGCCGCGTGCTCATCACCGGCGCCGGCGGCTCGATCGGCTCCGAGCTGGCCCGCCAGATCAACCAGCTCGGCCCGAGCGCCCTCGGGCTGCTCGACCGCGACGAGTCGGCGCTGCACACCCTCGACCTCAGCCTGGGCCGCCGCGGCCTGTTCGTGGAGGAGGGCCCGATCCTGGCCGACCTCCGCGACCGCGACGGCATCTTCGCGGTGTTCCGCGAGTTCCGGCCCGAGATCGTCTTCCACGCGGCGGCGCTCAAGCACCTGCCTCTGCTCGAGCGCTTCCCTCACGAGGCGCTGCTCACCAACATCGACGGCACCCTGAACGTGCTCGACGCCGCCCGCTCGGTCGACGTCTCGGTGTTCGTGAACATCTCCACCGACAAGGCAGCCGACCCCTGCAGCGTCCTCGGCTACTCCAAGCGCATCACCGAGTGCCTCACCGCGGCCGCCGGCGCAGGCACGACCGGCGACTACGCCTCCGTGCGCTTCGGCAACGTACTCGGGAGCCGCGGCTCGGTGCTGCACGCGTTCGCGGAGCAGATCGACCGGGGCGGCCCCGTCACGGTCACGCACCCCGACGTCTCGCGCTACTTCATGACCATCCCCGAGGCCGTGCAGCTCGTCCTGCACGCGTCGACGATGTCGGGCAACGGGCGGGCGCACGTGCTCGAGATGGGCGAGCCTGTCCGCATCTATGACGTCGCGCGCCAGCTGATCGCGCGCTCCGGCCGCGACATCCCCATCCAGATCACGGGGCTGCGTCCGGGTGAGAAGCTCGCGGAGCGGCTGTTCGGCGTGAACGAGCGACCGCAGGAGACCCAGCACCCACTCGTCTCCTCCGTGGCCGTCCCGTCGCTGGACCGCTCGCTGCTCAGCCGGCTGCACACGTGCACGACCGATGCCGAGCTCGTCGAGGCCCTCGACCTGCTCGTGCTCGAGCTCTCGACGAACATCGGTTGCCCGGACGGCGAGTTCCACTCGTCTGCGCTCGACGGGCTCGAGTCCAGCACCTCGTCCGCACGACGCGTGAGCCTGTAGATGTCCTTCCGGATCTACCTCTCCCCTCCGGACGTCGGCGACCTCGAGAAGCAGTACGTCCTCGAGGCTCTCGACTCGGGCTGGGTCGCTCCGCTGGGCCCGCACGTCGACGCCTTCGAGTCCGAGCTCGCGGCCGCCGCCGGCGTCGGGCACGCCGTCGCCCTGTCGTCCGGCACGGCCGCCCTCCACCTCGCCCTGATGGGTCTCGGCGTGAAGCCGGGCGACGACGTCGTCGTACCCACGATGACCTTCGGCGCCACGGCCTTCGCGGTGACCTACGTCGGCGCCAACCCGGTCTTCCTCGACTCCGAGCGGCAGAGCTGGAACCTCGACCCCGACCTGCTCGTGGCCTTCCTCGACGACCGTGCGCGCACCGGCACGCTGCCCGCCGCGGTCATCTCCGTCGACGTGTTCGGTCAGGCGGCCGACTACGCGCGCATCGAGGCGGTGTGCGCCGCCCACGGGGTCCCGCTGCTCGAGGACGCCGCGGAGGCCCTCGGCGCCACCTGCGACGGGCGCCCCGCGGGCGGGTTCGGCGCCGCCGGCGTGTTCAGCTTCAACGGCAACAAGATCATGACCACGAGCGGCGGCGGGGTGCTCGTCTCGGACGACGCGGAGCTCGTGAACCGCGCGAGGTACCTCGCGACGCAGGCGCGCCAGCCGGTGCCCTGGTACGAGCACACCGACATCGGCTTCAACTACCGGATGAGCAACGTGCTCGCCGCCCTCGGACGCGCCCAGCTGCAGCGTCTGCCGGGGATGATCGACGCACGCCGGTCGCACCGCGCGACGTACAGCGAGCTCCTGTCACCGCAGGGCATCACGGTCGTGCAGGACGCTCCCTGGGGCCGCGGCAACAGCTGGCTGAGCGTGGCGATCCTCCCCGACGCCGAGCTGCCCACCCGCGTCAGGGAGCGCCTCGCCGCGGAGGGCATCGAGTCGCGGCCGGTGTGGAAGCCCATGCACCAGCAGCCCGTGTTCACCTCGGCCGACTCGTCGCTGAACGGCAACGCCGACGACCTGTTCGCCCGCGGGCTCTGCCTGCCGAGCGGCAGCGCTCTCACGGACCAGCAGGCTCGCGAGGTGGCGTCCATCGTCCTAGCCGCCGTCGAGAGTGGATGATCAGCAGAGGCACTTCGCTGCACCAGCCCTCGCCAGCCCCGCACTTCGGAGAACTCCATGCATGACGTCATCCCCGGCTCGACCGTGCTCATCACCGGGGGCACCGGGTCGTTCGGATCCACCATGGTGCGCCGGCTGCTCGCGCGCGACGTCGCGCAGGTGCGCATCCTGAGCCGCGACGAGGCCAAGCAGGACGACATGCGACGCCACCTCGCCGACCCGCGGGCGCGCTTCTACGTGGGCGACGTCCGCGACCGGAACTCTGTCGACGACGCCATGCGCGGTGTCGACCGCGTGTTCCACGCCGCTGCCCTCAAGCAGGTGCCGTCGTGCGAGTTCTTCCCCGAGCAGGCCGTGCGCACCAACGTCGAGGGCAGCCGCAACGTCATCCACTCGGCCGCCGCCGCTGGCGTGAAGTCCGTGGTGTGCCTCAGCACCGACAAGGCGGTCTACCCCATCAACGCGATGGGCATGACGAAGGCCCTGATGGAGAAGACGGCCCAGGCCTTCACCCGTAACAACCCCGGGTCGGCGACCGTCGTCTCGATGGTCCGCTACGGCAACGTCATGTACTCGCGCGGCTCGGTGATCCCGTTGTTCGTCGAGCAGATCCGCAGCGGCAAGCCGCTGACGCTGACCGATCCCGACATGACGCGCTTCCTGATGTCGCTCGCCGAGTCGGTCGCCCTCGTCGAGTACGCGTTCACCCACGCCGAGCCCGGAGATCTCTTCGTCCGCAAGGCCCCTGCCAGCACCGTCCGCGACCTCGCCGTGGCCGTCGCCGAGCTGCTCGGCGTCGAGCCCGACCTGCGCGTGATCGGCACCCGTCACGGCGAGAAGCTCTACGAGACGCTGCTCAGCCGCGAGGAGATGGTCAAGGCCGAGGACCACGGCGAGTACTTCCGCGTGCCGCTCGACGCCCGGTCGCTCGACTACGGCCTCTACTTCGACAAGGGAGGCCAGGAGGTGCAGACGTACGACGACTACACGTCCCACAACACCGAGCGCCTCGACGTCGAGGGCACCAAGAACGTCCTCCTCGCCCTGCCCGAGGTGCAGCAGCTCGTCGCGGAGTCCGCGAGGTGAGGATCGTCGTCACCGGCGCGCACGGGTTCCTGGGCTGGCACGTCCGGGCGGCCCTGCGCGCGCGCAACACCGACGAGGTCGTGGCCGTCGGCCGTGAGCCTCGACGGCGACCCGGCAGCTCTCGACGCGCTCGTCACGGGTGCGGACGCCGTCCTGCACCTTGCGGGCGTGAACCGCGCAGAGGACGACGAGCTGCGCGGCACCAACGTGCGTCTGGCCCGGTCCCTGACCGATGCGCTCGACCGCACGGGCTCGCGTGCACGCGTCGTCTACTCCGACTCGATCCAGGCAGGCAACGGCACGGCGTACGGCGACGGCAAGGCTGCGGCCGCTGGGCACCTCGGCTCGTGGGCGGCCGAGGCCGGCACCGAGGTCGCCGACGTCCGGCTGCCCAACCTCTTCGGGGAGCACGGCAGACCCGGTTACAACTCGTTCGTCGCCACGTTCTGCCATGCCCTGGCCACCGGTGGCCAGCCGACGATCGACGTCGACCGCGAGGTGCCGCTGCTGCACGCGCAGGACGCCGCCGACCACCTCATCGATGCGCTCACGGGCGGGCCGGACGTCGTGGGGCCGGCCGGCACCCCGAAGACCGTCTCGGCGGTGCTGGCGGCGCTCACGTCGTACCGCGACCTGTACGCCAAGGCCGAGATCCCGGACATCGACGACCCGTTCGACCTCGCGCTGTTCAACACGTTCCGGTCGTACCGCTTCCCCGGGATGTTCCCCTACGAGCCGACCGTGCACGCCGACCAGCGCGGCGAGCTCTTCGAGGTGCTGCGCGCCCACCGCGGCCAGGCTCAGGTGTTCTGCAGCTCATCCGTCCCGGGTGCGGTGCGCGGGAACCACTTCCACCGCCGCAAGGTGGAGCGCTTCCAGGTGCTGCGCGGCGAGGCCGTCATCGCGCTGCGCAAGGTGCTGACCGACGAGACCGTGGAGTTCCGGGTCTCGGGCGACACGCCTTCGCTCGTGGACATGCCGACGATGTGGTCGCACAACATCACCAACGTCGGCGACACCGACCTGCTCACCCTCTTCTGGACCGCGGACCTCCTCGACCAGGCGAACCCCGACACCTATCCGGACGTCGTGGAGCAGCCGGGCCCAGCAGGGACCACGTGAGCGACGTGACCGACCTACCCGAGGCTCGGAGAGGCGGCCGTACCGGTGCCCGCTCTGGGCGGCCGGCAGGCGGTTCTCGCGACGGTCGCGGCTCGCGGGTTCGCGATCGCGGCGACCTTCGCCCTCTCGGTCGTCGTGGCGCGCTCCCTCGGGGTCGCGGGAGCGGGCACCTACTTCGCGCTGCTCGCCGTGGTCACGCTGTTCGCGGGCATCGGACGATGGGGCACCGACACTCTCGCGCTCAAGACCGTGGCTGCAGCGGGTGCGAGCTCACGGTCGGCCGCCTGGACACTCGTCGCGCTCGGCACTGCTGTGTCGACCGCGCTGTGCCTCGTCCTCGTGGTCGTCGCGCCGCTGCTGCTCGGGCGGGTCTTCGATCCCTCCCCGTCGTCGACCGCGATCGTGCTCGCCGTCCTCAGCATCGTCCCGACATCGACGTACCTCGGAGCCGCCGGGATCCTGCGCGGCTCCGGTCGCGTGGCCGAGGGTGCGATGGCCGAGCCTCGGCTCGACGCCGACGCTGGCCACTCTCGCCATCCTCGGCCTGTCAGGTACGACCGGCGTGGACCTCACCGCCGTCTTCGCCTGCTACCTCGGAGCAAGCGTCGCCACCGCCGCCTGGTCCCTGCTGGCGGCGCGGTCCGCGCTGGCAGATCGGCCTCGGGGCCTGGGTGAGGCGCGCGCGACGTTCACGCGACGCAACGCCCCGAACCTGTCCTCGATCTGCGGCAGCGCGACGCTCTTCTACGCCCTCACCTGGGCACCCGTCATCGTTCTGGGTCTCGTGAGCAGCGCCGACGAGGTCGGCTATCTCGCAGCTGCGACCAGGATCGCGGCGTTCGTGTCCCTCGCCGCCGCCATTCAGGTCACGTACCTCGCTCCGCGCTTTGCAGCACTGCACGCGTCCGGTCGCATCGACGACCTCAACCGGCTCGCGGGGCGGTCCGCCGCCCAGGCCGTAGGAGTCGGAGCCGTCCCGGCGGTGGTGATCCTTCTGTTCCCCGAGTGGTGCCTGCACATCTTCGGCAGCGACTTCGCCTCGGCCGCCGAGCCGCTGCGGATCCTCGCGGTCGGTGCGGTCGTGGTGTGCGCCCTCGGCCAGCCACTGATCATCATGGTCACCTGCGGCTACGAGCACACGGCGCTCGCACTGACCGCGGCAGCGGTCGCGGTCGCGGTGGCGCTCATGCTTGCGGTCGGCGGCACCTTCGGCGCCACCGGTGTCGCGATCGTGACGGCCGTCGTGACCATCGCCTACGGGCTGGCGGCCTCATTGGTTCTGAGGGCGCGGGCAGGGATCGCACCGTGGATGGCGACGCAGTGGAAGGGCTGACCCGATGACTCCTACGCCGGCAGGCCCGCGCGTCCTCATGATCACCGGCACGTTCGCCACCCCGTCTGGCCAGCCCTGGCTCATGGACGACCTCGCCCACGCGATGGCCGACGAAGGCGCCACGGTGGACGTGCTGGTCTTCGAGTCCCGCACACCGCGACCGCGCACCGGCTGGGTTCAGCTGACGCCGTCCATCCGCTACATGAGCCTCGGCCTCGAGCAGCCGCGTCGTCCGGGCCGCCTCGGCGCGGCCACCACGCACACGTCGAACATGGCAGCGATGCACCGCGCCGCCTGGCGCGCGGTCAAGGACGAGCGCTACGACCTCGGCCTGTACACCTCGATCGGGACGCTGGCGGGCGGCTTCCCCGGCCGTCTGCGAAAGCACGGCGTCGTCCGGCACCTCGGCTACATCCTGTGGGACTTCTTCCCCCGCCATCATCGGGAGATCGGCAGTCTGAGCGGCCCCGTCACGAGGCTCGAGCCCGTCCTCAAGAGGGTGGAGCGCGCGTCGTTCGCGCGGGCCGACTCGATCGTGCTCATGAGCACCGCGAACGAGTCCTTCCTCCGGGCCTACCACCCCGGTGTGGACGCGACGATCGTCATCTCCCCACCGTGGGCGAGGGAGGACGAGGGCCCGCTCGACGACAGCGCACGGGTCGCCGCCCCGTTCACCGTGGTGTGCGGCGGTCAGCTGACGCACGGACGCGGCATCGAGACCCTCATGGACGCCTCGGAGCTCCTCATCGCCTCCGGCGACGACGTCGAGATCGAGGTGTACGGCTGGGGCCCGGACAGCGAGCGGCTCAAGGCCGAGGCAGCGCAACGACGGCTCACGAAGGTGCACATCCGCGACGGGCTACCGCGGAGCGACTACCGCAAGGTCCTCATGAGGTCGCACGCCGGCGTGACCGTCAACGTCCCCGGCGTCAGCATCCCGACGTTCCCCACCAAGATCTCGGACTACTGCCTCGCGGCGCTGCCGGTCATCGCCTGCCTCGAGGAGTCGACCGATGCGGGCACCGTCCTCGAGGAGGCAGGTGCTGGTCTTTCGGTGCAGGTGGGGGACGCCGAGGCGCTCGCCGAGGCGATCCGGACCGTCCGACGCGAGTGGGAGTCAGGAGCCTGGGCGGAACGCTCGCGGGCATCCCGCCATCTGTACGACGTGCACCTGAGCGCGGCGGTCGCCGCGCGACGCATGCTGGCTGCGGCCATCGACGATCCGGGGGAGAGACACCATGGCTGAGGGCCGTGTGCACGAGCGAGGGGGCCCCGAGGGGGGCGCACCGGCCGCTGAGGGGGGTTCGGGGCGTGGTCGCATCTGGCCGCTCGACCTGTGGCAGTGGCTGGTCGTCGGCTCGTTCCTGGCGAGCCTGGTCCGGTCATCGGTTCCCCTGGCGCCGTACCCGCGGGCCGTGTCGGGTCTGCTCGTCGTCCAAGCCGCCCTGCTCGCCCTTGCCGTGCTCGCCGCCTGGCGCGGGCGAGGGAGCATCGCCTTCCGCCCGCCCACGCCGGTCCTCGTGCTCGCAGCCTTCGGTGTGTTCGCTCTCGTGTCCGCGCTCTGGAGCATCCGACCCTCGGTATCGGTCGCCCAGGCGGCAGCCGTGCTGTACATCGCCGCGTTCTTCGCCGCCACGTGGACGTGGCGCTGGCGGGAGGCCGGTTCCGCCTCCCGCGACGTCGACGTGGCCTTCTGGGCCGTCGTCGCGGTGACCGTCCTCGGACTCGCGCTCGCCACGCTGCGCGTCTCCTGGGTGATCGGCGACTACTACCGCTTCATCGGGCTGACGAGCAACGCCAACTACGCGGGCATGATCGCGGGGATGATGGTTCCAGTCGGCTACTGGCACGTCGTACGCGACCGGCTCTCGGCCCGCTCCTCATGGGCTATCGCGACGGCTGTTCTCTGCCTCTCCATCGCCCTCAGCGGATCCCGCGGAGCGGCGGTTGCCACGGCAGTCGCCGTGGTCCTGGTCCACGTCCTCGCGCGCAGCGGCTGGCGGCAGCTCCTCGCCCTGGTCCTCACCACCGTCGGCGCCTACGTGGTGTTCCGCCTCCTGTTCGTCCTCGGTGGCTTCCTCGCAAGCCTCACCGCCTCGACGGGGTTCCTCCCAGGTGGCGGGTCAGGAGGCCAGGGCGGCGGGATCCCCGACTCCCTCGGTCGTGTCGGGGAGACTGCCACCGACATCACCTCGGGAAGGCTCGACATCTACCGCATCCTGGGTGGGGCCTGGCTCGAGCAGCCCTGGGGCGGTTGGGGGTACGGGACCACGCAGCACCTGGGAAGCACACAGGGCCTCTCCGCCCACAACATCTTCCTTCTGGTGCTCGTCGAGCTCGGCGTGGTCGGTCTCGGCCTGTTCCTCTGGTGCCTGGGATCGATCGCACGGACCGGTCGGATTCACGCTGCCCCAGGGCTCGCAGTCGCCGGTGTGACGGTCGTGCTCATGGAGCTCACCGAGTCGTCGATCCTCGGTTTCGGCGGTCCCAACGCTTTGCTGGCCTGGGTCATCCTGTTCGGCTGGGCGGCCGAAGGCCTCGCCTCGCGGCGCGGCCGAGGCCCGGAGACAGCCGGGGCCACCGGAAGTCCGTCGCCGCAGGCAGTGCCCGACGGAGTGCCAGAATGACCTGCGTCGCCCGGACCGGATGGGACGGGCACAGAGTCGAGGAGCGAGACACGCCGTGAAGGTCATGACCGTGGTCGGAACCCGGCCCGAGATCATCCGGCTCTCGCGCATCATCGCCCGGTTCGAGGACTCGTTCGACCACGTCCTCGTGCACACCGGGCAGAACTGGGACTTCCGGCTCAACGGCATCTTCTTCGACGAGCTCGGGCTGCGTGCACCGGACCACGTCTTCGAGCCCGACACCAGCTCGCTGGGCGGGCTGCTCGGCGACGTGCTGCGCCACACCGAGGACGTCATCGCGCGCGAGCGCCCAGACGCCTTCGTCATGCTCGGCGACACCAACAGCGGCATCTCAGCGGTGATGGCCAAGCGCATGCGCATCCCCGTCTACCACCTCGAAGCCGGCAACCGCTGCTTCGACGAGAACGTCCCCGAGGAGATCAACCGGCGGATGTTCGATCACCTCGCCGACTTCAACCTCGTCTACACCGAGCACGCCCGCCGCAACCTGCTCTCCGAGGGCCTGCACCCCCGCCGGATCCTGCTCACAGGCTCACCCATGCGTGAGGTGCTCGAGCACTACCGTCCGCAGATCGATGCCTCCGACGTGCTGGCCCGCACCGGCCTGACCCCCGAGGGCTACGTCCTCGTGAGCGCCCACCGCGAGGAGAACGTCGACAAGCCGGCGAGGCTGCGCGCGCTGCTCGACTGCCTTGTCGCCGTACGGGACCGATTCGGGCTGCCGGTCCTGGTCTCCACCCACCCGCGCACGCGCAACCGGCTGGCCGAGCTCGACACGGCGACGGACCTGGAGGGCATCACCTTCGCCGAGCCGTTCGGGTTCCACGACTACAACCACCTGCAGATGAACGCGTTCGCGGTGCTGTCCGACAGCGGCACCATCGCCGAGGAGTCCTCGCTCCTGCGCTTCCCCGCCATCACGCTGCGGTCCTCCATCGAGCGGCCCGAGGCGCTCGACACCGGATCGATCATCATGACCGACCTGCGGCCCGAGAGCGTCGTGGACGGCATCGTCGCTGCGCGGACCGACGGCGCGCTCACCGCGGTGCCGCGCGACTACGAGATCGACGACTGCAGCATCCGGGTGCGCAACTTCATCCTGTCGACGGCCCGGGAGAACGCGCGGTGGTCGGGCCTGCTGTGACGATGGGCTCAGGCCCGCGATGAAACCAGTCGGGGCGCCCATACGTCCTCTCACAGGACGACCAGCACCGCACCACCGCCTTCCACGATGACGGGTGACATGAGCACCGAGCAGGATCCGAGCGCCGTCGCGCCGTCCCCTGCACGTATGCGGGTGACCCGGCGCGGCCTGCTCCTCGCAGGTCTGGTGCTGCTGGCCACCCTGATCCTGGCGCCGCTCGTGTCGATCCTGGTCGTCAAGGTGTCTGCCTCGGCGGCGCAGGACCGGCTGGCGTCCGCCCAGGAGGCTCTGACCTCGGGTGACCTCGGCGGTGCGCAGGAGGCTGTGGCCTCGGCGCAGCGGGACGTCTTCGTGCTCGGGGCCGCCGCCGGCTCGGGCCCCATGCGCCTGCTCGGGGCCCTGCCTCCGACCTCCGACGCGGTCACCGACCTCGACCACATGGTCGTCGCCATCCAGCACATCACCGCCGCCAGCGCCTCAGCCGTCGGTGCCTACACCGCGGCGAGCGGCGACGAGCCCGGCACCCCGGCGCTCTTCGCCGACGGCCGCGTGGCCGTCGACCAGCTGCCCGGGTTCTCCCGCACCGTCGACTCGGTCGATGCCGACCTCGCGGCCGCTGTGGCGGCGCTCGACCAGGTGCGCCCTGAGCCCGAGGGCCTCGAGTCGATCGTCAACGCCCGGAACGACGCCGTCGACCAGCTCGCCCCCCTGCAGGACACGGTCACCCGCGTCCGGGCACTGATCCCGCTGCTGCCCGGGGCCCTCGGCGACACCACGCCGCGCCGCTACCTCGTCACCATGCTCAACGAGGGCGAAGCTTCGGGCCAGCGGCGGCGCGCCCTTGGCCGTGGCCGTGATCGAGTTCCGCGACGGTGCCTTCAGCATCCCCTTCAAGGGCGCGGTCGCCCAGATCCCGTGGCCCGGCGTGGGCACCCGCAACGGCGTGCTCCGGTGGAAGGGCGCGCCGGCGAGCCCGTGGAACTGGGACGGCGGCGACCGCGTGGACCGGTTCGCCAACTCCAACTTCCACCTCGACTTCCGTTCGGCCGGCTACGACATGGCCGGCGCCTGGGAGGCGGGCAACTACGGCAAGGTCGACGGCGTCGTCGCCCTCGACGTCACCTCGCTCGCGGCCATCCTCCGCGCGACCGGGCCGATCCCGGAGAGTCCGTACGGCGAGCTCACTGCGGACAACATCGGGCAGAAGCTGCTCATCGACGCCTATCGGCAGTACGCCGACGACCAGGTCGCCCGCCAGACGGCGAACCAGATCATCGTGTCGGCCGTCTTCGAGCGCCTCACCCAGGCCGGGACCGCGCTGCAGGTCGCGACCGCGCTGGCCGATGTGGCGCCGGGTCGGCACGTCCAGATGTGGATGCGCGATCCCGCCCTCGCACAGCAGGTCCACGAGCTCGGCCTCGACGGCTCGCTCAGCTCGACCGCGGTCGACCACGCGGGTCTCTACGCCCAGAACGGCAACAGCAGCAAGGCCGACATCTTCCAGAACCGGCGCCTCACGGTCGACGCCACCCTCGCCGCCGACGGCTCGGCCGAGGTGACCCAGACCTGGCACGTCGTGCAGGCCGTGCCCAACGAGCTGCTCGGCCCAGACAAGACCGGCTATCTCTCGAGCTGGCTGGACGGCAGCTGGTTCCTGCTGCGACCGTCAGGCGCGACCGGCACGCGCGTGACCCGGCCGGACGGATGGACGCTGGGACGCTGGCCCGACGGCGGCACGTGGGTGGACGACGGCTACGGCCAGCAGGTGCAGCGCCTCGAGGGTGCGATCGCACCCACGCAGGGTGTCGAGCTCATGGTGCGCTACCGCCTGCCGGCAGGCACGTTCTCCGGCGCGGACGGTGCCCTGCGGTACCAGCTCACCGTCGAGCCGCAGGCCATCTACGGGCCTGCCCAGGCCGAGGTGACCGTGCGCGGCCCCGGAGGCGAGGCCGTCACGCAGACCCAGGACCTGGACCGCCAGATCACCTTCTCGATCGACGTCCGCCAACCGGTCGGCGCTGCGACGACATCCTGACGACGCCTACGATGGATGCACCACAGATGGGGGAACCTGTATGACCCGCGCGACCGCTACTGCCCGCCCGCGGCACCGCCGCACCAGTCTCGTCGGCGCGGCAGCGCTGGCCACCGCGGCACTGACCCTGCAGGTCACGGGCGCACTAGCCCCCGCTGAGGCAGCCTCAAGCGGGGTGCAGGTGCCGGGAGCGTTCTTCGGGATGCACGCGGCCCGCGTCGACGGCACCCTCGATGCCGACCAGAAGGCGGGCCTGGCCAAGTCCTCCGGCATCGGTTCGATCGAGCTCCTGTCCAACGGGTCGGAGTGGGCGACGGTGGAGCCCGTGGAGGGCGCACCCACCTACACCGTCTTCGACCAGGCGATCGCAAACGCGACAGCGGGTGGTGTGAAGGACATCAACGTCGTGCTCACGGGCACGCCGCAGTGGGCGGCAGCGAACGCACCGCGCGCCGGCGAGCCGTCCCCCGGCTACTCCTCCCCGCCCGCCGCAACTGCGAAGTGGTCGGCGTACGTCGCGGGCATCGTGAACCACTGCGTCAGCGTGCCCGCGTGCAAGGCGAACGTGAAGTCGTTCCAGGTCTGGTCCGAGGCCAACCTGCCGAGCCGCTGGAACGGCACGGGCGACCAGCTCGCCGCCCTCACGAAGCTAGCGCAGCTGAAGATCGCCGCGGCGAACACCGCCAACGGCACGAAGTTCAAGGTGATCGCGGCCAGCACCACCCTGCGCCTGCAGGGGCTCGGGGCCGGGACGTTCTACTCCAACTACCTCAAGGGCCTCAAGGCCCGCGGGTGGCCGGTCGACGTGTTCGCGTTCCACGGCTACCCCAAGGCGAGCGGCACCCCCGTCAACCGGCAGAGCCTCATCGCCTACTACAAGAACATCCTCAAGGCGGCGGGCGCCCCGACCAAGCCGCTCTGGGACGGCGAGGTCAACTACGGCGTGCCCGGCCCGGGCACCGACCCGTACCGCGCCCTCGACAACGCGACCGGCGCCGGCTACATCGCTCGCACCTACCTCGACAGCCTGCGTCTCGGCATCGCGAGGGTGTACGTCAGCGCCTGGCAGCCCGACGACGGTCCCGGCTACGGCGTGACGTTCTACCCGACCAAGCCCGGGGCCACGGCGCTGAAGACGACCTACGGCTGGCTCGCGGGCAAGTGGTACCGCGGCTGCACGACGAGCACGACCAGCGTCGGCAAGCTCGTCACGTGCAAGGTCTCGGTGACGATGTCGCCGGGCAGCTCGTCGGCGACCATCGCCTACAGCGAGGGCGGCCTCCGCAAGGTCACCGTGCCCGCCAACGGCAAGCGCAAGTGCACCCTGCTCAACGGCTGCACCACCGCCAAGCCGGGCACCTCCGTCTACGTCGGCCAGTCCCCGGTCTGGTTCGGCCCCTGACGATTCGGTGGTGAGGATCCGCAGCAGAGTGCGGATCCTCACTACCGAACCGGAGTCAGTCGGTGAGGGTGCCGGCTCGGTCGGCGGCGCGGACGAGCGCGGCCTGACGCAGAGCGGTCCAGAGCAGCACGCGGTCGTGGCCGTGGCCGTCGTCGTCCTCCGGGTGCCACTGCACACCGATGGCCCACGCGGTCGGGTGCTCGACGCCCTCGACGACGCCGTCGTCGGCGACGGCCGCGAGCCGAAGCTCTGGCGCGACGTCGCCGACCGCCTGGTGATGGCCTGAGCGCACGATCCACTCGCGCTGGCCGAGGATCGCAGCGAGGCGCGTGCCCTCCTGCACCGTCACGTGCTCGTCGATGAAGAGCCCCGACGCGTAGTCGCCCTTGTGCAGGTGCCACGGGTCGAGGTCGGGCACGAGCGATCCGCCGAAGGCCAGGTTGAGCAGCTGCGAGCCGCGGCACACGGCGAGCACCGGCAGGTCGGCCTCGACCGCGGCGCGGATCGCGTCCATCGAGAAGAGGTCGGCCTCGGGGTCGACGCCGTACTCGTTCGGCACCGGCCCGGGGACGCCGTACAGCTCCGAGTCGACGTCGCCGCCGCCCAGCACGAGCAGCGCATCGGCGTCGAGCACCTCGTGCGGCGGGGGCAACGGGGCCGAGGTGTCGACGAGCCGCCAGTCGAAGCCGAGCTCGGCCAGCTCCTCGAGCGCCACGCGGGTGAAGCGCCGCACGAGGTCGGCGACGTGGTCGTTCATGTCCGGGAAGTTCAGCGACACCAGGACGTTCACGCGCGGCCCCGTGCGAGGGCCGGCGTACGACGGGGCGACCTCGGACTCGAGGACGACCGGGCTGCTGGAGCTCATGCGCTGGCACGTGCCTTTCCGGTGCGGGCGCGCGCGTCGTCGACGAGCGCGTCGAACAGGGCCTGCTGACGGTGTGCCAAGTGGGCGTCGTCCTCAGGATGCCACTGCACCGCCAGGACGGGTGCATGCGCATGGGCGAGCGCCTCGACGCACCCGTCGTCGGCGCGGCCAGTCACGCGCAGCCCGAGGCCGAGCCGGTCGACCGCCTGGTGGTGGTACGACGACACGCTCACGCGGTCGGCGCCGATGACCTCGGCGATGCGCGCACCCGGCTCGAACGTGACGTCGTGGAAGGCGTTGCGGTGCAGTCCCTCCGGGTCGTCCAGGTGCTGCACGAGCGTGCCGCCGAGTGCCACGTTCAGCGCCTGCATCCCGCGGCAGATCGCGAGAGTCGGCACGCCCAGCTCCACGACGGCGCGCAGCACGGCGAGATCAGCCGCGTCCTGCACGGCGTCCGGCTCGTCCGTGCTGTCGTGGCGTTCGTCGTCGCCGTACGCCGACGGGTCGAGGTCTCGACCGCCCGGCACGAGCACTCCGTCGAACGCGCCGATCCGCCCGACGACCTCGCGCGGGTCGTCCGGCGCGAGCAGCAACGGCTCGCCACCCGCGCGCAGCACGCATTCGGCGATGCGCTCGGCCATCACCAGCCCCGAGCGACGGAGGCCGTCGACGCGGGGCGAGCGCAGGGCAGGCACGGCGATGAGCGGACGTCCCCTCACGCGGCGCCTTGGCCGAAGGGGTACTCCAGCGACGGGAGCCACTGCTGCCAGACCTCGGCGTGCCGTCCGTCCGCGATGACGGTCGCGAGGGCGGCGTCGATCTCGTCGCGCAGCTCCGGCCGGTCCTTCGCGACGCCGACGCCCCACCGGTTTCCGGTGCGCACGGTGAACGCGAGGGAGAACCGCGGGTCGTCGTCGAGCGGCACGAACACCAGGTCGTCGTCCACGACACCGTCGACCTCGCCGCGCTCGAGCGCACCGAGCATGTCGCCGAACACGTCGCCGCTCTCCCCGCCGAAGGCGACCGTGACCGCGCCCGGGAACGTCTCGGCGAGCGCCATGTTGGTGCTCCCCGTGATGGCACCGATGCGCAGACCGGCGCAGTCCTCCGGCGACCGGATCGCGCTGCCGGCACGGACGAGCAGGCCCTCGTGGAAGACGCCGTACGGACGGGTGAAGTCCACCAGCTCCTGACGCGAGGGGATGATGCTCTGCCCGCACCAGACGGCGTCGGCCTCGTGCCGCTGGACCGACGGGATCATGTCGTTCCACGGCACCATCGCCCACTCGACCGTGCGGCCCATCACCGAGGCGACCAGCGCGGCCACCGCGGGCTCGTAGCCGTCGCGGACGATGCCGTCCGGGCTCTTGGTGAACAGCGGCGGCGCGTCGGCGTCGAGGCACGCGAGC
This sequence comes from uncultured Actinomycetes bacterium, assembly GCA_963843975.1. GTDB lineage: Bacteria > Actinomycetota > Actinomycetes > S36-B12 > CAIYMF01 > Longivirga. The sequence goes on from CAWJMG010000003.1 coordinate 2,567,906, forward strand.
CGGAGCACGGCGCTCACGGGATCGCCTGCTCGTAGCGGGCCTGCTCCCAGTCGGTGACGGCCGCGCAGAAGCGCGCCCACTCGTCCGACTTGAGATCGACGAGCAGTGCGGACAGGTCCGCACCCAGAGCGTCGCGGACGACGTCGTCCTTGCGGAAGGCGGTGATCGCATCGGCCAGCGTGAGGGGCAGCGGCTCGAACTGCGTCGCCTCACCGTCGTACGAGCTGCCGACCGTGGGGGCGCCCGGGTCGAGCTTGTTCGCGAGGCCGTCAGCGGCTGCAGCGATGATCGCGGCGTGCGAGAGGTACGGGTTCACACTCGCATCGGGCAGCTTGTACTCGAGGCGCCCGTTGGCAGACAGCCGCACGGTGCAGGTCTTGTTGTCCATGCCCCAGTTGATCTGCGACGGCGCGAACTGCCCGGAGTCCCAGTAGCGCTTGTAGGAGTTCACGGTCGAGCCGTTGATCAGCATCGTGCCCGCGGCGTGGCTGAGGATGCCGCCAAGGGCGTGCTGGCCCTCGTCGGTGAGGTGCAGCTCGGTGCGGCCGGGCTCGGCGAGGATGTTGACGTCGTCGCGCCAGAAGCTGACGTTGTGGTGGCAGCCGTTGCCCATCATCCCGGTGGCCGGCTTGGGCATGAAGCTCGCGACGAGGCCGAGCTCGCGCGCCACCTGCTTGCAGATCTGCCGGTAGACCACGAGCCGGTCGGCGGTGAGGTCGGAGTGGTCGTACATCCAGTTGAGCTCGAGCTGGCCCGGGTCCTCGTAGTCGCCCTCGATCATGTCGAGGCCGAGGGCCTGCGCGTAGCGGATCACTCGCTGGTAGACCGGGCGCATCTTCTCGAGGTTCTCGACGTGGTACGCCGGGCTCGATCCGGGCGCGAAGTGCACCTCGAGCCCCGGACCCTTCCACGTCATCTCCGGCTCGCATCCTGAGCGCATGTGCAGGCCGGTGCTCGCGGTGAACTCGGCATGCACACGCTTCATCGCGCCGCGGCTGTCGGTGGCGAGGCGCTGGCCGCCGACCTCGGGCAGATGCTCGGGCTCGTAGATCTGGGTGAAGAACCGCGCGACCGTGGTGTCCCACGGCAGGACGGCGAAGGTGTCGAGGTCGGGCATCGCGGTGAACTCGGCCGCGTGCACCCCGCCGCCGAGCAGGTTGCCCGCGCGGTCCGACTGCAGGTCGGAGATCGCGGTGCGGTGCAGGTTGACGCCGCGGTCGAGGTTGCGCCGCAGGTGCTTGGCCGGCACCACCTTCCCGATCACGCGCCCGGTCACGGTGACGCCCTGGTAGTACACGAACTCGACGCCTGAGCTTCTCGATCGTCCGTGCGATCTCGTCGACCTGGGCCGCGTCGGCGTTCGCCTCGCGGTGCTGGTCGAGCGGGGTCTTCGACATAGGGATCCTCTCGGGGCGGGACTGGACGACGGGTTCAGACGAGCTGGGCGGCGTCGAGCACCAGGGCGCGGTGCTCGGCGTGCCGGGACACGGGGATGTTGACGAGGAGGGCGCCGACCGTGGCGCCGCCGCGGCGGTAGAGGACGGCCGTTCCGGCACCGAGGTCGGCCAGCGAGCCCTCGACCACCTCGACCGAGTCGGCGAGGGCCGGCGCGCCGAAGCTCTGCAGGCGCAACCCGAACTGGTCGCTCCAGAACGCCGGCAGCGGGGTGAAGGACGTGTCCGGCACGGATTCGCCGGCGAGATGGGCCACCAGGGTCTCGGCCGCGCGCTTCGCCGTGTCGCCGGGGATGGACCAGTGCTCGACGCGCCGCGGCACGTCGTCGTACCTCGGGTTGGGGAACCGCGCGATGTCGCCGACGGCGACGACGTCGTGCCGGCCCTCCACGCGCAGGTGGTTGTCGCAGAGCAGGCCGTCGGACAGGTCGAGGCCGTTCCCGTCGAGCCACTCCACGTTCGCGTGCGACCCCACCGACTCCACGACGATGTCGGCCTCGATGGGCGAGCCGTCGTCCAGCAGGACGCCGGTCACGCGGCCGTCGGCGCCGAGCAGCTCGGCGACCCCCTGCCCGGTCACGAAGCGGACGCCCGCCCCGCGGTGGTGCGCCAGCAGCGCCGAGCCGACGTCGGGGCCGACCCCGCGGACCATCGGCACCGGCAGAGGCTCGACGACGGTGACCGAGCACCCGAGCGACTGCAGGGTGGACGCCGTCTCGCAGCCGATGAACCCGCCGCCTACCACGACGGCACGGACACCGGCACGCACGTCGGCCCGCAGCGCCGCGGCGTCCTCAACGGTCCTGACGACGTGCCGACCACCGGCCGGGTCGAGTGCAGGGAGCCGGCGCGGGCGCAGCCCGGTGGCCGCGACGAGGGCGTCGAAGCGGAGGACGGCGCCGTCCGACAACGCCGCCGTCCCCCGCTCCAGCGAGGTCGCGGTGACCGAGACCCCGAGCCTCCAGTCGAGCTCCTCGACGCTGACGCGCCGACGGAACGCGAGCGAGGACACCAGCGACGGGACGTCGTGATGCGGTCCCGAGAGGGCCTCCTTCGAGAGCGGAGGCCGGTTGTACGGCGGATGCGGCTCGGCACCCACGACGGTGATCGAGCCGTCGAAGCCCTGGGCGCGGAGCTGCTCGGCGGCACGCAGGCCCCCGAGCGAGGCCCCGACCACGAGGACGGACGGCACGGCGTCAGTCCTCGATGAAGATCGCCTGCACAGGGCAGACGTCCATCGCGTCCTCGACCTGCTGGCGCAGGGAATCGTCCGGCGCGCCCTCGAAGACGAGCTTGCTGTTCTCGTCCATCTGGAAGACGGCCGGCGCTGCGATCGCGCACTGGCCGTGGTCCTGGCACAGGTTCATGTCGACGACGACCTTCATGCGCGTGCCTCCGAAGCCGTGGGGGTGAACAGGAGGGGGAGCTTGGTGGGGCCGGTGTTGCCGGAGTACGGCAGCCACTCGGAGCCCGCGCCGACCCGGAGGTCGGGCATGCGCGCGGCGAGGATCGGCAGGGCCACGGACATGTCCATGCGGCCCACGAAGTGGCCGAGGCAGTGGTGGGCGCCGCCGCCGAAGCCGAAGTGCGGCGTGCGCCCTTCGACGGTGATGTCGAAGGCCGGGCTCTCGACGGCGTCGGGGTCGGTGCCGGCCGACTCGGAGAACAGATGGATCGTCGTGCCGGCGGGGATCTGAAGGCCCTCGAACTCGAAGTCGTCGAGCGCCTCGCGGGTCACCCAGGTGACCGTGGGGGCGACGCGCATGACCTCCTCGACCGCGGCCTTGCCGAGATCGGGGTTGGCGCCCAGGAGCGCCCACTGGTCGGGGTGGTCCGCGAAGGTCTGCATCGCCAGGCTCAGCTGGTTGCGCGTGGTGTCGAAGCCGCCGAAGACCATGAGCGCCATCGAGTTGCGCAGCTCGGTCGCCGAGAGCCTCTCGTCGTCGCGCTGCGCCTGCACGAGCGCGGTGGCGAAGTCGTCGCGGGGCTTCGCCGTGCGGTCGGCGATCACCGCGTCGCAGTAGGCGAAGAGCTCGGTCAGCGCCGCCTCGATCTGCGGCAGCTCCTCCTGGAACGTGACGCCCATCGCCAGGCCGATGGTGGCCGACAGGCTCGCGATCTGCGGCCAGTCCTCCTCCGGCAGACCGAGCAGGATCGCGATGACGCGGGCGGCGTACGGCTCGGCGAACTCCGCGACGTACTCGCACTCGCCGGTGGGCGCGAACCCGTCGACCAGCTCGTTCGCCAGCGCGACGAAGCGCGGCGAGAGGGAGGCGAGGGCACGCGGCGAGAAGGCCGGGTTGAGCAGGCGGCGCAGGCGGGCGTGGTCCTCGCCCTCCATGTTGAGCAGCCAGCCCGCCCACCACTCTGCGAACGGCCCGGTCACGCCGTTGTGCGCGGGCCAGGCCCAGCTGCCCTGGCGCAGGCGGCGGTCCTTGATGAGCCGGTTGACCTCGTCGTAGCGGAGCACGGCGAGGCCGTACGGCGTCCGCGCGCACCAACCCTCGGCACGGGCCTCACGGACGGCGTCGGACTGGACCGAGAACGACGGGTCCGAGACGGGGAGGTACGGGAGCTCGTCCCACGACAGCGGGGCTGCAGGCGCGATGGGGATGGAGGTCATGCGTTAAAGCATTGACCTCATATGTTTTCCTGTCAAGACCTCGCGACGACCTACGTCGACGGTGTCAGGACGAGAGTCCAGCCGAGGTCGGCCACGACGGGCAGGACGACCACGTCGGGGAGGGGGCCTCCACCGTCGGCCTCGAGCCGCACGCGGGCGCCGGTGGCGAAGTGCGGGGTGTTCGCCGTGACCACGCGCCGCTCGTGGTTGAGCAGCGCTGCGCGCGACGGGATGCGGCGCAGCACCGGCAGCAGCTCGGACTCGAGGTGCGCGAGGGCCACATCAGCACCCGCGACTCCGGCGAACGCGTCGCCGACCACGACGGGGATGGCGAAGGTGAGGGCGAAGCGGTCCGCGCCCCGGTAGTCGAAGTACGGCCCGCCGACCATGCGCCGACCCTCGTCGCGCGGCACCCGGAACCACTCCATCTCGGGGTAGTCGTACGGGTCGTCGCTCGTCGGATCAATGTCGAGCAGCAGCGCCTCCGGAGCACCGCCCGGGGCGAGCTGACGCCACTCGAGGTGGCGCTCGCGATCCGCCAGGTAGCCAGGCTCTAGGACGATGCCCGCACCGACCAGCAGCGTGTCGTCCGTGAGCGCGTGCTCCGCGAAGGGGCGCACACCGAGGAGGTCGTCGCTCGTCACGCGGCCGGTGCGCGAGGCGGCTGACGCGATCGAGGCGAACGTCTCCGCGACGGGCGCGAGCTCCTCGAAGACACGCTCCACCGGCGCCGCGAGCTCGTGCGCCGCCTGCCGCATCTCGTCCGTCACAGCCTGGTCACCGGCCACCGGAATCCCCTCCGTGCAGCTCGATGCGAGCCTCGATCAGCTTGTGCGTGTTGGCTTCCACGTGCTGCTCCGCCAGGGTGCGGGCGAGCGTGGAGTCCTCCCGCGAGATCGCCAGCGCGATGGCGTGGTGCTGCTCGGCAGCCTTGCGCGCGTCCTCGTCGGTGGCTCCCGGGAGCCACAGGAGCACGCCCAGCTCGGCCTGCAGCGACACCTCGGCCCGGGTGAGCCGTTCGGACGCCGCGGCCACCGCCACCTCGATGTGGAACCGGGTGTCGGCCCGCGTGCGGTCGCCGACGCCGACGGCCTCCTCGACGCGCCCGGCCAGCGAGAGCAGCCGGCGGACGTTGTCGGTCGACGCGCGCGACGCCGCGAGCCTCGCCGCCGCGCCTGACACGGCGGCCAGCTCGTCGCCGGCGTCACGCAGGTCGCTGACGGACAAGGCCGCCAGCTGCGCCCGCAGCACGGCCTTGGTCGGGTCACCGGGCGCGCGTACGAAGCTGCCGCCGTTCCGGCCGCGCTTGGTCTCGACGAGGCCCTGCTCGCGCAGGCTCGCCAGCGCCTCGCGCAGCGTCACGGTCGAGACGCCCAGCTGGGCCGACAGCTCGGTCTCGCTCGGCAGCTGCTCGCCGTCCGAGAGGAGTCCGAGCGCCACCGACTCGGTGATGCGCTGGATGACGGCGTCGGTGCGCCCGCCGGAGATGAGCGGCGCGAACACGGTCGTGCGCGCGGACACCCGTCCGTCGGCCATGCCGCCCCTCCCGAGGTGATGCGAGCGTCCCGGCCACGTGTCGGGCAGATGACGAGCCGGACCCCAGCGTGACATGCGGGGGTCCAGGGTTTCGGTCCGGCACCAGTATCCAAGGTCAGCCTCAGAAAGTCTTGTGCAATGACCTATGAAGGTTTAGGTTTTGCCCCCATCGCCCTCCCCCGGCGTGCCCCCGTCGCCGAGCCCTTCGGCCCGACGTTGTTAGGAGACCTAGGTGAGCGAGTCCGCCGCGCACCACGACGAGGACGCCGCGCGCCTCGCCGCGCTTGGCTACACCTCGGAGTTCAAGCGGGACATGAGCCTCTGGGCGAACTTCTCGCTCGGCTTCACGTACCTGTCGCCCGTCGTGGGCATCTACTCCCTCTTCGCCTTCGCCCTCGCGACCGGCGGCCCGCCCATGATCTGGTCGCTCGTGATCGTGGGCGTCGGCCAGTTCCTCGTCGCGCAGGTCTTCAGCGAGGTCGTCGCGCAGTACCCCGTCGCCGGCGGCGTCTACCCCTGGGCCCGTCGCCTGTGGGGCAAGAAGTGGGCCTGGATGACCGGTTGGGTCTACCTGATCGCCCTGCTCGCCACGATCGCGTCGGTCACCTTCGGCGCCGGCCCGTACGTCGCGGCCGTCCTCGGCATCGACGCCAGCGTCGAGAACGCGATCTGGTGCGCCCTCGCCCTCCTCGCGATCGCGACGGCGATCAACTTCGGCGGCACCAAGGTGCTGTCGTACGCCGCCATCGCCGGCTTCACGGCCGAGATCATCGGCGCGCTCGTCGTCGGCGTCTGGCTGCTGCTGTTCCACCGCGAGCAGAGCTTCAGCGTCCTGTTCGACACGTTCGGCACCCAGGGCGACGGCTCGTACCTCCCGGCGTTCGCTGCTGCGGCCCTCATCGGCGTGTACCAGTACTACGGCTTCGAGGCGTGCGGCGACGTCGCGGAGGAGGTGCCCGACCCGGGCATCCGCATCCCGAAGTCGATGCGCCGCACCATCTACATCGGCGGTGCTGCCGCGACGTTCGTGTGCCTGTCGCTGATCCTCTCCGTGACCGACATCAACGCCGTCATCTCCGGCGACGACGCCGACCCCGTCGGCACGATCCTCACGAACGCGTTCGGCGAGACCGGCTCGAAGATCGTCCTCACGGTCGTGCTGCTCTCGTTCCTGTCGTGCGCTATGAGCCTCCAGGCCGCGGCGTCCCGCCTCGCCTACTCGTACGGCCGCGACAAGATGATCATGGGCTCGGGCCTCTGGTCGAAGTTCTCCCAGACCCGCCACGTCCCGCCGTACGCACTGCTGCTGGCGGCCGTGATCCCGGCTCTGATCGTGATCAGCGCGAAGTTCTCGACCGATGCGCTCACGAAGATCATCAGCTTCGCGGCGCTCGGCATCTACATCGCGTTCCAGATGGTCGTCCTCGCTGCGCTCCGTGCCCGGTTCAAGGGCTGGAAGCCCAGCGGCAAGTTCCAGCTCGGCGCGTGGGGTCTTCCGATCACCGTTCTGGCCCTCGTGTACGGGATCATTGCGATGATCAACATGGCGTGGCCGCGCACCCCGGACGCGTCGTTCGTCGACAACTACATCGTCGCGATCTCCGCGGTCGTCGTGATCGGCATCGGTCTCGTCTACATGGTGATCGCCAAGCCCTACGACCGGGGCGACGCGCCGCACGGTGACGCGATCGACGCCGGCACGTGGGAGCACGACCACAAGGTCCACACGATCGAGTCCATCTAGGCAGAGCCTGGGCGGAACCCCCGCAGGAGGAGCCGGTGCACGAGATCGCCGGCTTCCTGCGGGGGTTCCCGCCGTTCGAGGGGGCGGCCGACGACGTGCTCGACGCCGTCGTCGACGCCACCGAGATCGAGTTCTTCCACCAGGGCGCGTGGATCCTGCGCGCCGGCGAGGCCAACGACGGCTTCGCGCACGTGGTGCGCACCGGCCACGTCGAGCTGATCGACTCCGGCCGCGTCATCGACGTCATCGGGCCGGGCGACCTGGTCGGCCTTCCCTCGCTCGTGAGCGACCTGCCGCCCGGGCTCGACGTACGCGCCGCCGAGGACGTGCTCGCCTACCGCATCCCCGCCGACGCCTTCCTGCCGCTGCTGGCTGGTCGCAGCGGCCTGCGCTTCCTCGCCCGAACCGTGCGCGACCGCACCCCTGCGCTCCCCTCCGAGCAGCTCACCGAGACCGCCGTCGAGCAGGTCGGCTCCCTCGCGCGAACCGCCGTCGTCGTGACACCAGGGACGCCGATCGGCGACGTCGTGCGCGGGATGCGGGAGCGCGACGCCTCCTGTGCCCTCGTCCGCGGCGACGACGGCGTGCTCGGCATCGTCACCGACCACGACCTGCGCAACCGCGTGCTCGCCGTAGGCCTCGAGCGCGCTCGCCCATCGGCGCCGTCGCGACGTCGCCGGCCCGCACCACCACCCCCGACCAGACGGCCGACGACGCCGTGCTCGCGATGCTCGCCCACGGCATCCGCCACCTCCCGGTCGTCGCGGCCGACGGCACGGTGGTCGGCGTCCTCGAGGACGTCGACCTCCTCGCTGCCCAGAGCCGTACGCCGGTGCGCGTGCGCCGAGCGATCGCGCGCGCGACCACGCCGGGCGAGCTCGTCGAGGTGGCGCAGGCCATCAGGCCCTCCGTCGTCGGCGCCGTCCGCGCGGGCCACCCGGCGGCGACGGTGAGCACCACGCTCTCGACGCTCCTCGAGGCGGTCGTGGCCAAGGCCGTCGAGCTGCACGTCCGCGAGCGCGGCGTGCCGCCCAAGGCCTTCGCGTGGTTGGTGACCGGCTCGGTCGCCCGCCGCGAGGCCGTGCTCTCGAGCGACCTCGACTCCCTCATCGCCTGGGAGGGTGACGACGACGACCAGCCCACGAAGACGTGGATGCGTGCGCTCGCCGCCGACGTGCTCGTCACCCTCGACGCGTGCGGCCTGTCGCACGACGACAACGGCGTGCGCGCGGACGACCCTCGGTTCTCCCGCTCGGTCGACAGCTGGTTGGACGCCGTCCGCACCTGGGCCACGGACCCCACCGTGGGCCAGGCCGACATCTACCTGGCCACGCTCATGGACGCACGACCGGTGTGGGGCCACGGCTCGTGGACGCCGGTGCAGGACGCCGTCGTCGCAGCGCACGGACGGCGGTACGTGCGCAGCGCGCTGCACCGCGTCGCCACCGGGCTGCGTCCGCCGACGGGCTTCGTGCGGGACCTCGTGATCGAGGACTCCGGCGAGCACGCCGGCACGCTCGACCTCAAGCGCGGCGGCTTCATGCCCGTCGTCGCGATCGGACGCTACCTCGAGGCGTTCGTACCCGGCCCGCTCACGTCGTCGACCGTCGACCGCGTGCGGGCCGCTGCCGTCCGCGGTGCCATCTCCGACGAGGACGCGCGCGACCTCGTCGACGCGTTCGACGTCGTGCAGACGGAGCGGCTCGAGCACCAGGTGGCACAGCTCGGCGCGGGCGAGACGCAGGACGACCACGTGCGTCCCGACTCGCTCACGACGCTCGCGCGCCGCGGGCTGCGCGACGCGTTCCGGGTCGTGACGCGCGTGCAGAAGGCGCTGCCGCCGCCGGACCTGCAGCCATGACCTCCTGGCGCGACACGCACTTCGCCGTGGTCGACGTCGAGACCACAGGGCTCGACGCCGCAGTCAGCGAGGTGCTGAGCATCGGGATCGTCGACGTCGTGCACGGGCGCGTGCAGGTGGGGTCGGCGTACTACCGGGAGGTCCGGCCGCGGGTGCTCCCCGCCGCCGACACGGTCGTGATCCACGGAATCCGGCCGGTCGACGCCGCGTCGGGCGACGACCCCGACGTGGTGGGCCGCGAGGTGGTCGAGCGCCTCCGCGGCCGCGTCCTGGTCGCGCACGTGGCGTGGGTCGAGCGGGCGTTCCTCGGCGCCTGGCTCGGGCCGCTCGGATGGCAGGTGCCGAAGGACGTCGTCGACACCGACGTCCTCGCGCGGCTCGCCCTCGCGCGTTCGGGCGGCCCGGTCATGGACGGCCACATCCGGCTGGGAGCGGCGGCCGCGCGCTACGGCCTGCCCGAGCAGGGTCGGCACCAGGCCCTCGGTGATGCGCTGACCACGGCGCAGCTGCTGCTCGCGCTCGCGAGCGCGGCGGGCGATGACGGCGAGCCGACCGTGCGCGACCTGCTCTCGGCCGATCATCGGCTGAAGCGGGCCCGTCTCGCGCGACGGCTGCGACCGATCAGGAGTTGAGGAGCGCGAGCGCGGTCACGCCGCCCACGACGAGGGCGACGCCCAGGATCTGCAGGCGCCCCAGGCGTTCGCGGTAGACGACGTACGCGATGACCGCGGCGAACGTCGCGAACTGCGAGGCCAGCACGGAGGCGACGGCCACGCTGTCGCGCGCCGCGAACGCGAACGCCACGAAGCCGCCGACCTCCATGAGCCCCGTAGTCACGACGTACGGCGCCGCCGCGCGGTTCATCCGCAGGCGCCCCGTGACGGCCAGCGGAACCGCGAGGAGCACGACACCCGCCAGCCGGGGAGGCAGGGACGCCCACGCCACGGGCAGGTCGCCGCTGAGTCGACCGATCGAGTAGAGCGCGAGCCCGAAGACCACGGCGCCGCAGGTCGCGAGGAGAACCGCACGCACCGGGCGCTCGTGCTCGATGGGGGCGGGGTCGGGAGCCACCGAGGAGACGACGACGCCCACCACGATGACCGCGAGCGCCAGCACCACGAGCGGCGCGATCGACTCGCCGAACACCGACGACACCACGGCCGCCACCGCCCCCTCGGTCGCCACGACCGGTGCGACCAGGCCCACCTTGCCGACCTTGAGCGCGGCGTACGCGAAGAGCAGACCCCCGACGTTGCCCAGGCCTGCGAGGCCGAACCACAGCAGATTCGTGCCGCTGAGCTCGCCGGGACGCCGCCGCCGAGCGCGAACGGCAGCGTCAGCACGAGACCGATCAGCATGGCCCAGGCGACGACCGAGTACTGGTCGAGGACCTTCACCGATCGCGACGACGACACCGTGCTGACCGACCAGGCCAACGCGGTGGTCAGCCCGAGCACGACGGCGATCACGCCGTCATCCTGTCGGACGTCGTCGAGCGCCCGACGCCCGGGCGATCACGCCTGCTCGGCCTCCGCCCTCGCAGCTCGCTTCGCAGCCTTGCGCCGACGTCGGCGGCGTACGAGGCCCTGGACCGCGAGGACGATCAAGGCCACGACCGCGATCCCGACGGCCCAGCGCGTGAACGGGAAGCCGACCCGCTCCGGCAGCGGTGCGTCGACGGCGTCGGACGCCGGTACGCCGAGCGACACCACGACCGCCGCATGGTCGGTGGGCAGGCACGCGCCGGACGAGGGGATCGTCACGTCCATCGCCGCTGCGGCATCCGCGGCGTTCCCCACCTGCGAGTGGGTCGTGCAGTCCCAGGTGTCGCCGGCGCGCGGCCAGTCGTTGCCGACCAGCCGCGCCTCGATCGCCGAGACGCCGTTGCGGGTGAAGACGTAGTCGAGCCGGTCGGTCATGCCGTAGGGGTTCCCCATGGCCTGCGCCGCCCTCAGCCGCTCGAGGTCGGGCCCGGCGAGCAGCGCGCTCGCACCCCAGCTGAGGTTGAGCGGGTCCTTCGCGTCGGGTCCGGCGTCGGCGAACCCGCCGCCGACCATCGTCCAGTAGGCGCTGCACGTGGTGTCGGTGCCGGACTGCGTCGGGCAGTCCCCGGTCGCCTCGGGCTGGCCGCCCGGGTTGTCCCCCGGCGGACGCGGATCGCGCGGGTCGCTGTTGAAGTCGCCCATGACGACCAGCGGCATCGTCACGTCGGCGAGGTCGCGCACGAGCTGCTGCGCCTGGATCGCCGACGCCGGGATCGCACCCGCCTTCCAGAACGCCTCGAGGTGCGTGGTCACGAAGCGCACCGGCGTCGCACCGATGCGGATGTCGGCCCACGCGTAGCCGCGCTGCACCTCCATGAGCACCGGCACGATGGAGGCCGCGTTCTCGTACTCGACCGTGCCTGCGGCGAGCACCTGGCCGGCGAGGTCGGCGCGCACGGCGAGCGCGTCCGCGATGGTGAAGCCGCAGTCGGCCTCGTCGGTGCCGAAGAGCGGCTGGAACGTCTCAGGGTCGACCACCGTTGTGAGGCGCGGGATCGCGGGGATCGAGTAGCCGGTGTTGAGCGCCTTCTGCCCGCCCGCCTCGGCGATCACGTACGGCGTCCCCGCAGCCGCGGTCGCATCGAGGAACTGCTTGGTGAAGTCGTAGACGACGGTGGTCGGTGCGAATGCGGACGGCCGGCACTCCCAGGTGGTCGCCTCCTGGATGCCGATCACGGCGGGTCGCGCACCGACGGCCTCGGCGGCCAGCACCGGCGCGCGGGCGGTGAAGTCCGTCGCCGCCACCTGCGACCACATGTCCTGCGCCGCGGCCGGGAGGTCGGGCAGCAGCTTCAGTGCGCTGCTGACGTCGGCGCCGAGGTAGAGGTTGCGCGTCATGACGACGAGGTCGTCGTCCGCCGCCTGGGCCGGTGCGGGCAGGGCGAGTGCGGACGCCGACGCGACGAGGGCCACCAGCCCGAGCCTCACGAGACGACGGTCGCGGGACCTGTCGGCCATGCAGCACCACCCTGTGCGACGGAGCGGCACGACCGCGCGCCCCGGCCGGACGCTAGCAGCGCAGGACGCAGCGACGCGCGGCTCAGTCGGCCGCGATCCAGGGCCAGGGCTGGCGACCGGTCTCCCGCGCACCGAGGTCGGCGTCGGGGCCGCCCGAGTGCCGCATCACCCAGGCCTGCGGCGTCATCGGGCGGTAGCGGTGCTCGCCGCCGCGGACGACGACCACGTCGCCGCCCTCCACCGCCACGGTCACGATCCCGGACGGCGTCACGAACTGCATCAGCCCGAGGCCGCTGCGCACGGTGTGCGCCTCGTCCTGCGCGTTGACGTGCCAGGCGCCCATGCCCTCGAGGGCGGCCGCCTCGTCCGCGGGCGGGTCGGCCGTCACCTCGGCGCGCACCCCTCGCTCGTCCGGCGCCAGCACCGCCGCCACGACGTCGTCCTCGGACTCCGCGGCGTGCACCTCGGTGCCGATCGTGGCGAGCAGGGCCAGGGCCGCGGCGTCGCCGAGGGGCTGGCCGTCGGGGCCGAGGAAGGACGCCACGGGAGACCTCCGGGTGCGGGGACGATGCCCGCTGATCCTCCCCCAGAGCCGCCCTCACGTCGAGGTCCCGTCCCGCCCGGGGACGGGCTAACAGCCCGAGGAGCGAGCATCGGCCCAGGTCAGAGGCTCGCCAGCGGCCCGATCGGGTGGGCACAGGAGGTTAACGCAGGTAGGTTGACATGGGTAACTGAATGCGGTTAACGTAGCGCCGTTCACTCCCGCCGTCTTCCCCACAAGGAGCAGTCATGACCACCACGACCACGACCCCCCGGGGGTCCCGTCCGGGGTGGTTCGACCGCCTCGGCGCCTTCGCCGTCCGCCGGCGCCGCCTGATCCTCGTGCTCTCCGTCGTCGGCGTCGTCGTGGCGGCCGTCGTCGGCGGCGGGGTCTTCTCCCGCCTGTCCTCCGGCGGGTTCGACGACCCCGGCTCGGACAGCGCCCTCGCCGCCGACCAGCTCGTCGACACCTTCGACGCCGCCCCGGCCGACCTCGTGGTCGTCGCCCGGTCGGCCGCCGGATCGTCGGTCGACGACGCGACCGTGGCCGCTGCCGGCCAGGCGCTCGCGGCCCGGCTGGCCGCGGAGGTCGACGTCACCGACGTCGTCAGCTACTGGCAGACCGAGGCGCCGTCGATGCGCAGCACCGACGGGACGCTCGCGCTGATCAGCGCCCGTCTCGCCCTCGACGGTGACGCGCTCCAGAATCGCGCCGGCGAGATCGCCGGCGAGCTGAGCGGCACCACGCCGGACGGCGTCCTCGACGTGCGCGTCGGCGGTGCTCCGGTCACGTTCGACGCCGTCGGCACCACGATCGAGAAGGACCTCGCCCGGGCGGAGGGCATCGCCGTCCCCATCACGATGCTGCTGCTCCTGCTCGTCTTCGGCACGCTCGTGGCGGCCGGCCTGCCCGCGATCATCGGCGCCGTCTCGGTCGTCGGCTCCTTCGCCTCGCTCTGGGTCATCACGCAGTTCACCGACGTCTCGATCTTCGCAATCAACCTCGTGACCGCCCTCGGCATCGGCCTCGGCATCGACTACGCCCTCTTCATGGTCACGCGGTTCCGTGAGGAGCTCGCCCGCGGCCACGACACCGAGACCGCGGTCCGACGCACCGTCCGCACCGCCGGTCGCACCGTCGTCTACTCCGGCATCACCGTGGCGATCTCGCTCGCGGCCCTGCTGGTCTTCCCGCAGTTCTTCCTGCGCTCCTTCGCCTACGCCGGCATCGCGACCGTCGGCCTCGCGGTGATCGCCGCGGTCGTGATCCTGCCCGCCGCGCTCGCCGCGCTCGGCCCGCGCGTCAACCGCTTCCGCGTCCTCAAGTCCACCACCGAGATCCGCGAGGACGGCTTCTGGTTCCGCCTGTCGTCCGCGGTCATGCGCCGCCCGTGGCCCGTCCTCATCGGCGGTGTCGCCGTGCTCATCGCGCTGGGCCTCCCCTTCCTGCGCGTGACGTTCGGCCAGACCGACGACCGGGTGCTTGCCAGCACGTCCCAGGCGGCTCAGGCAGGCGACTGGCTGCGCACCGAGTTCGACTCGCGCGAGTCGTCCCCGCTGTGGGTCGTCGCGACGACGAGCACCGCGGAGAACGGCGTCGTCAGCACCTACGCGGCTCAGCTGTCCGAGGTCGCCGACGTCACGCGCGTCGACTCGGCGGTCGGCTCCTTCGTCGAGGGTCGCCTCGTGGCGACGCCCGGCCCCGCCGCCGCACGGTTCACCACCGAGTCGGGGACCGGCACGTGGCTGTCGGTCGTGACCGACGTCGAGCCCTACTCCGACGCCGGTCGGCAGGTCGTCGAGGACGTCCGCGCCGTTCCGTCGCCGCTCGGCGAGACCCTGGTCGGCGGCGTCGCAGCCGAGTTCACCGACACCCAGGCCGCGATGGGCGATCGGCTCCCGTGGGCGATCGGCATCATCGCGATCGCGACGTTCGTGCTGCTGTTCCTCTTCACCGGGTCCGTCGTGCTCCCGCTCAAGGCGCTGGTGCTCAACACCCTCAGCCTCTCGGCGATGTTCGGCGCGATGGTGTGGATCTTCCAGGAGGGCCACCTCTCGCAGTGGCTCGGCGGGTTCACGGTGACCGGCGAGCTCGACACCGCGATGCCGATCCTCATGTTCTGCATCGCGTTCGGCCTCTCGATGGACTACGAGGTGTTCCTCCTGTCGCGCATCAAGGAGGAGTACGACCGCACCGGTGACAACACCGCGGCCGTCGCCATCGGCATGCAGCGCACCGGCCGACTCATCACCAGCGCCGCCGCACTGCTGGCCATCGTGTTCATCGCGTTCGCGAGCAGCAGCGTCACGATCATCAAGATGCTCGGTGTGGGTGTGGCGCTCGCCGTCCTGGTGGACGCCACCCTCATCCGCGGCCTCATGGTGCCCGCATTCATGCGGGTGATGGGCGACGCCAACTGGTGGGCCCCCGCCTGGATGAAGCGCATCTACGACCGGTTCGGCATCAGCGAGGCGGAGGGCGACGAGGACGACGTCCGCGACGTCCGCGACGACGCCGTGGTCGTAGGCTGATCGCATGACCTCGGCAGCAGCTCGTCCTCGTCGCCGCGCCCGCCGCGGCGAGGGCGAGCTGCTGCGCGCCGAGATCCTGACGGCCGCCCGCAGCCTCCTCGCCGAGACCCAGGACGCCGACGCCGTCTCGGTGCGCTCGGTCGCCGAGCGCGTCGGGGTGTCGACCCCCTCGATCTACCTGCACTTCGCCGACAAGCAGGCTCTGCTCGACGCCGTCTGCGAGCTCGTGTTCGCCGAGCTCGACGCCCAGATGCAGGCGGCCGCCTCGACGACAGACGACCCGTTCGACGGGCTGCGGCTGCGCGGGCTCGCCTACGCGGAGTTCGCCCTCGCCAACCCGGAGCAGTACCGGATCGCCATGATGCGCATGCCGGCCATGCACGAGGGGTACGACAAGCACAGCTACAGCCCGTTCAGCGCCGAGGACATCGTCGCGGGGCCGACGTACCACCACCTCATGCAGGCCGTGCAGGGCTGCATCGACCTCGGGGTCTTCGCACCGGGCACCGACCCCGACCAGGTGGCGACCTCCCTCTGGGCGGCAGCGCACGGGGCCGTGTCCCTGTGCCTCGCCAAGCCGGGGCTCGTCGGCCAGGACGCCCTCGCGATGTGCGAGATGGTCATCACCAACGCCGGTCTCGGCGCCGCACTCGCGAGCTACATCGACCACCCGCACGACGACTCGGACCCGCACGAGCACGAGGGCATGAGCGAGAGCCTCGCCCAGCTGCTGCAGGCGACCGCAGCGCTGGCCGCGATGAAGCTCCCGCCGAAGGGCTGACGCGCAGCCGGAAGGTCAGGCGCCGAGCGCCGGACCGGCCTCGGAGGGCGCGGGCTCGCCCGAGCGCGGGCCCGGGATGTCGCCCAGCAGGGCACGGACCTCGGCCGCGCGATAGCGGCGGTGGCCGCCGAGCGTGCGGATGGACGTGAGCTTGCCGGCCTTGGCCCAGCGCGTGACCGTCTTGGGGTCGACGCGGAAGAGGGCCGCCACCTCGGCAGGGGTCAGCAGCTCGTCCGCCTCAGGCGGGCGACTCGCCATGGACTCCCCCTCGGGTAGGTGCGGGTCGGTGCGGTGGCCTGACCCGACCGGGGTGTCCGGTTTGGTCGTTTTGGTCCGCGCGTGACTATCTCAGGCGAGCGTCGGGGAACGGGAGGTCCGTGGCCGATCCGTGACCGAAACCCCGTCTGACCGAGACAAGGACCCGCCCGGACGGCACAGGATCCCGGGCGGGAGGAGTCCGCGCCGGGATCCGGTGGTCGTGCAGGTGCCTGGTCAGTCGGTGATGAGGCCCGTGATCGTCCCGAGCAGCGTGTCGACGTCGAACTCCGACGTCGGCGCGTCCTTCACGACCCGGCCGAGCCGCAGCACGACCACCCGGTCGGTCACCTGCAGCACGTGCGGGAGCGTGTGCGAGATGAAGATGACGCCGAGGCCCTCGTCCTTGGCCCGCTCGATCACGTGCAGGACCTCGCCCGCCTGACGCGCGCCGAGGTGGTTGGTCGGCTCGTCGAGGATGATCACGCGGCTCGCCCAGGCGACGGCGCGGCCGATCGCCACAGCCTGGCGCTGACCGCCGGAGAGCTGTGCGACCGATCGCCCGGACGACGGCACGGCGATGCCGACGCGCTCGAGGTCCTCGTGCGCCCGGTGGTCCATCGACTTCTGAGCGAGGAAGCCCATCTTGCCGAGGATGCCCGGCTTGAGCTCCTCACGGCCGAGGAAGACGTTGGCGCTCACCGACAGGTGCGGCGCGAGGCCGGAGTCCTGGTAGAGCGTCTCGACGCCCGCCTCGATCGCGTCGTGCGGCGACTTCCAGACGCGCTCGACGCCGTCCAGCAGCAGCTCGCCGCTGGTGGGGTTGTGCGCGCCGGACAGGCACTTCACGAGCGTCGACTTGCCGGCACCGTTGTCGCCGACGAGGCCGACGACCTCGCCCGCGTGGAGCTTGAGGTTCGCCTCGTCGAGCGCCACGACCGCGCCGTACCGCTTGCTGAGGTTTCGAGCCTCGTAGATGACGTCCCCGCGCTCGGTCATGCTGCCCGCCCCTCGGTCTTGCGCAGCGCCTGCAGTGTCGCGGCGATGGCGATGAGGACGGCGACGACCACGCGCTTCCACGACGGGTCGACGCCGACGATGATGAGTCCGCTCGTGACGGTGGTGAGGATCAGCGCACCGATCACGGTGCCGGTCACACGGCCGACACCGCCGGCGAGCGCCGCGCCGCCGATCACGACGGCGGCGATCGCGTCGAGCTCCATGCCGAAGCCGGACGTCGGGGCACCGCCGTTGAGGCGCAGGTAGAAGAAGAAGCCGGCGAGACCGGCGAGCATGCCGGACAGCATGTACACCTTGGCGATGTGGCGGCGGACGTTGATGCCGGCGGCGCGTGCGGCGAACGAGTTTGAGCCGATCGCATACGTGTAGCGGCCGAACCGGGCCTTGTGCACGAACAGCCAGAGCACCACGACGATGGCGATGATCACGACGACCGGCTTGGAGAACGGGCCGATCCACGGGGTGACCAGGAGGATCGCGTCGGCCGGTCCGCCCATGATCGGCGCGCCCTTGGTGAGCACCAGGGACAGGCCGGAGGCCGCGCCGAGGGTGACCAGCGTGGCGATGAAGGGCACGAGCCGCGCGTAGTTGATGAGCAGCGCGTTGATGGTGCCGATGAGCGCGCCGACGAGCACGCAGACCAGGATGCCCACGATCAGGGTCGTGACGCTGGGCTGGCCGCCCGCCTTCAGGG
The DNA here is from genome assembly GCA_963843975.1 of uncultured Actinomycetes bacterium. Taxonomy (GTDB): domain Bacteria; phylum Actinomycetota; class Actinomycetes; order S36-B12; family CAIYMF01; genus Longivirga. The sequence continues at coordinate 2,585,948 of CAWJMG010000003.1, forward strand.
CCTTCATGGCGAAGGCGCCGATGACGCCGCTGAAGCCGACCGTGGCACCGACCGACAGGTCGATGCCGGCGCTGATGACGACGATGAGCTGGCCCAGCGCGATGAGCACCAGGGGTGCCCAGTCGAGCAGGATGTTCGCCGCGACGTCGACCGAGAAGAAGATCGGCTCGAGCAGCGAAAAGCCGAGGACCATCGCGAGCCAGACGATCAGCAGCAGGAGCTGCTGGTTCGACAGCGCCGCCTTGAGCCGGGACGTCGGCGCGACGACCTGCGTCACCGGCGCTGCCGGCTTCGCTTCAGTGGATGCCACGAGCCCTCCTTCGGGCGGCCGTCACCGGAGTGGGCGGCCCTTCGACTGGGGTGAGAAGGGGGCGGGGGCGGGCGTCGTCGACGCCCGCCCCCGCGATGTCGTCAGGAGGCGACGTAGGTGTACTTCTGGAGGTCGGCGTCCGAGGTGTTCTTGTCGAGCACCACGTTCGGGATCACGACCTCGGGCTTGATGGTCGACGCGTCGCCGCCGGTGATCTTCGTGCAGAGCGACTCGACGGCCTGACGGGCCTCGGTGGCCGGGTCCTGCGCGATGAGGGCCGTGAAGACGCCGCTCTTGATCAGGGCGACGTTGTCCGGGTAGGCGTCGTAGCCGACCAGGGCGACCTTGCCGACGAGGCCCTTTGCCTGCAGCGCGGCCGCAGCACCCTGGGCGTTGGTGCCGTCGATGGCGAAGATGCCGTTGAGGTCCGGGTACTTGGTGAGCCAGTTGTTGACGTTGGTGTTGGCCACCTCGGGCTTGGACTGCGAGTACGCGATGTCCACGATCTCGATGCCCGGGTACTTGGCGGCCACGGCGGCCTTGAAGCCCTCGAGGCGGGCGACGTTGGTGGTCGCGGTCTCGGAGGTGAGGCCGACGACGACCTTGTACTTCTGGCCGTCGGCGTAGCCGATCGCGCCGGCGATCGCCTCGGCGGCCTTGGTGCCACCGTCTGTGTTGTCGCCCGTGATGAAGGTGAGGACCTGGCCGAGGTCGGTCACGCGGGTGTCCACGTTCGCGACGGTGACGCCGGCGGCGACGGCCTTGGCGACCGAGGGCTGCAGCGCGTCGGGGTCGGTCGGGATGAGCACGAGGCCGTCCGGCTTCTGCGCGAGCACCTGGTCGACGACCGGGATCTGCGTGGCCGGCGAGTACTCCTTGGGGTCGCCCTGCCAGATCAGCTCGGCGCCGGCGGCCTGCGTCGCCTCGGTGGCGCCGACCTTCATGGCCTGGAAGAACGGGTCCGACTCGGCGCCCATGACGAAGGCGATCTTCTTGCCGGAGCAGGTAGCTGCGGCGCCGGAGCCCGAGGTGGACGGCGCGGCCGAGGAGGCGGCGTTGTTCGAGGAGGAGGAGCTGCCGCATGCCGCGAGCAGCAGGGAGGCAGCAGCGCCGACGACCGCAAGGCTGCGGGCGCGGGGGGAGCTGAGGACCATCTGGGGTTCCTTTCACCGGGGGCTGCAGCGCCTGGAGGTTCGCTGCGGTCTGACAACGTTGTCGTGAAGGGTGGACCGTCGATTACCCTTGTGTCAATAGCCTGTTTCATCTGGACTACACCGTGATGACAACGTTATCGTCGCCGCGCGACCACGCACGGTCGCCGAGACCCCACACTGCACGGATGGAGCACATGTCCCTCGACGAGGTCGACGCCCGGCACAGCCGGCCGACCATGAAGGACGTGGCGGCGCTCTCGGGCGTGAGCATCAAGACCGTCTCGCGCGTGGTCAACGGCGAGGCCGGCGTCTCCCCCGACGTCGCCGAGCGGGTGCTCGCCGCGACCGTGAAGCTCGACTACCGCCGCGACCTCAGCGCGAGCAGCCTCCGGCGCGGCGACGGAAAGAGCCAGACGATCGGGCTCCTGCTCGAGGACGTCGCCAACCCGTTCTCCTCGGCCCTGCACCGCGCGGTCGAGGACGTCGCGCGCCAGCACGGGGTCGTGGTCTTCGCCGGGAGCGTGGACGAGGACCCCGACCGGGAGCGCGATCTTGCCGCCGCACTGGTCGCGCGCCGCACGGACGGGCTCATCATCGTGCCGACCGCGCCCGACCAGTCGTACCTAGCGCGCGAGCGCCGCAACGGGACACCGGTGGTGTTCGTCGACCGACCGCCCGTGCAGCTCGACGCCGACCACGTCGTCACCGACAACGTCGCGGGTGCCCGCGACGGCACCACGCATCTGGTCCGGAACGGGCATCACCGCATCGCCTTCCTCGGCGACCTCTCCACGATCAGCACGGCCCGCGAGCGGCACGACGGCTACGTCGAGGCGCTCGGCCTGGCCGGGCTGCCCGTCGCCGCCGAGCTGGTACGTCGCGACCTCCGCACCGCGGAGCAGGCGCAGGCAGCAGTCGAGGAGGCTCCAGGCGCTCGCGGACCCGCCCTCGGCCGTGTTCGCGAGCCAGAACCTCGTGACCGTCGGTGCGCTGCGCGCCCTGCGCGAGGCCGGGCTCCACCGCACCATCGCCGTCGTCGGCTTCGACTCCTTGCCGATGCAGGACCTGCTCGACCCCGGCGTCACGATCGTGGAGCAGGACGTCCGCAAGCTGGGGTCGCTGGCGGCCGAGATGCTGTTCCGCCGCATCGCCGGCGACACCTCCCCCGCCCGCCGCGTCGTGCTGCCCGCCACGCTGACCGAGCGCGGCACCGGCGAGATCCCCGGACCTTTCGCACGCTGACGCGGCCGGCACCCCCGTGCGGGATGATCGGAGCGAGGTTGCGATCATTCCCCTGCCCCAACCGCCTGAACACGGGAGCTCCGCCATGACCGTCGTCGTCGCCGGCGAGGCCCTCGTCGACCTCATCCTCCGACCCGATGGATCGATCACGGCCGTGCCCGGCGGTGGCCCGTTCAACGCTGCGCGCACGCTGGCGCGCCTCGGCGTTCCGACCGTCTTCCTCGGCGGGCTGTCAGCCGACCGCTTCGGTCACGACCTGCGCACCCGGCTCGAGGAGGACGGCGTCCTCCTCGGCATGCCGACGCCGCTCAACCTCCCGACCACCCTCGCCCTGGCCGAGCTCGACGAGGGCGGTGCCGCGAGCTACCGGTTCTACTTCGCCGGCACGTCCGCGCCGCTGGTGACGGGTGACGACGCGCGCGCTGCGTTCGACTCCGCCGCGACCGTCCTGCACGTGGGGACGCTCGGCCTGGTGTTCGAGCCCATGGCCACGACGATGGAGTCGCTCGTCGCCGGCATCGGCGACGACGTGCTCGTGTTCGTCGACCCCAACTGCCGCCCGCTCACCATCCCCGACCGCGACGCCTACATCGCACGCCTGCACCGCGTGCTCGCCCGGGCCGACGTCGTCAAGGTGTCCGGCGACGACCTCGACTACCTCGCCCCCGGCGTCGACGGCGTGCAGGCCTGCCGCGACCTGCTCGCCCTCGGGCCGCAGGTCGTGCTGTTCACCGACGGTGCCGAGACCGTCCGCGTCCTCATCCGCGGCGGCGGCGAGTTCTCGGTGGCCGTTCCTCCTGTCGCCGTGGTCGACACCGTCGGCGCCGGCGACTCCTTCGGCGGCGGCTTCCTCGCCACCTGGGTCGACGCCGGGCTCGACCGCACCGCCCTCGGCGACGTGGCAGCGCTCCAGCGCGCAGTCGAGCGAGCCGTCGTCGTCGCAGGCATCACCTGCACCCGCGCCGGCGCCGAGCCGCCCCGCCTCGCCGACCTCCCCGCCTGACTCGAGTTACTGCCCAAAGTGGGGTAACTCGACTGTCCAAAGCCCCACTCTGGGCAGTAACTCGAGGGATCTGGAGGGGTCGGTGCGCTCGGCCCGGGCCTAGGTTGGGGGCATGACGCTGCCTCTTGCGCTGCTCGAGCACGAGCAGGTCGTCGTCGGCCACGACGCGGCATCGGGCCTGCGCGCCGTCGTCGCGATCCACTCGACCGCGCTCGGCCCCGCCCTCGGCGGCACCCGCTTCGTGGCGTACGCCGATCTCGACGCCGCGATGGACGACGCTCTCGCCCTCGCGCGCGCCATGACCTACAAGAACGCGCTTGCCGGCCTTCCGCACGGCGGCGGCAAGGGTGTGATCCTCGGCGACCCGCAGCGCGACAAGACCCCCGAGGCTTCCTCGAGGCGTACGGCCGGCTCGTCGCGTCCCTCGGCGGCCGGTACGTCACGGCGTGCGACGTCGGCACGTACGTCGCCGACATGGACGTCGTCGCCCGCGTGAACCCGTGGACCACGGGGCGCTCGCCCGAGAACGGCGGCGCAGGCGACAGCGGCGACCTCACCGCGGTCGGCGTCCACCACAGCCTCAAGGCTGTCGCCGAGCACCTCTGGGGCACGCCGTCGCTCGCCGGCCGCCGCGTCGCCATCGCCGGGGTCGGCAAGGTCGGACGCCGACTGGCCGGCCACGTGCTGGCCGAGGGCGGCAGCGTCCTCGCGGCCGACGTGTCCGCGGACGCCGTCGAGCGGCTGCGCGCCGAGCACCCCGAGGTCGAGGTGGCCGGGAGCGCCGACGACCTCGTCGAGGCGGACGTCGACGTCCTCGCCCCCTGCGCTCTCGGCGGGATGATCACCGGCGAGGTGGCCGAGCGCCTCACCGCCCGGGCGGTGTGCGGGGGCGCCAACAACCAGCTGGCCGAGCACGGGCTCGTCGACCGCCTCGCCGAGCGCGGCGTCCTGTTCGCCCCCGACTTCCTCGTGAACGCCGGCGGCGTCGTGGCGGTGGGCGCCGAGTACGCCGGGCGTGGCACGTACGACGACGTCGCTGCCCGGGCGCGGGCGCGGGCCATCGGCGACACGCTCCTGGACGTGCTGCGCCGCGCCGAGGCCGCCGGGACGACCCCGCTCGCCGCGGCTGAGGCGCTGGCCGAGGAGCGGATCGCGGCTGCCGCGCCCCGCCCGCCGTTCGCCGGGGACCCGGGCCGCTGACCTGCGGGGACGTCGGGCAGGCGGTGCCACCGGGGCCGCGACACGGCCGAGTGCGCTGCGGGCGAACCCCGGTCGAAGCGGCCCGCCGCTGCGACTATGCTGGGCAGCCGAACCACTGGCGGCACCACCCCGGTGGGCTGTCATGTCGGTCGCATCCGGGGCACTGAGCCCCAGAGGGGGTCACGCCATGGGTCGTGGCAGGGCCAAGGCCAAGCAGACCAAGGTCGCTCGCGAGCTCAAGTACGGGTCGGTCAACCCCGACCTCAACCGGCTGCAGGCTGAGCTGGCGGGCGGTCACCACGACCTCCCCGCGGCTCCCGCCGCAGCGGTCGAGGACGACGAGGACGACGACGACCTGTACTCCAAGTACATCGACGAGGACGACGACGAGGACGCGGACGCGCGCTAGACGCAGCCCGCCCCGAGCATTCGACGGCGCCGGACCCCCGAGGGGGTCCGGCGCCGTCGTCGTCTGCGGGCGTCCACCCCCAGCTGACACTGATCAATCCGTCGTTACCCGGCCCGGGAAGCGACGGATTGATCAGGTTCAGCAGTGGGGGGTCAGTGGGCGTGGGCGTTGACCAGGCTGACCGAGCCGCCGTTGCCGCCCTTGGCGGCGGCGTCGCCCGTCTCGCCCTCGGCCCGGGCGCGGGCCTCGCCGAGCACCCAGGCGTCGACGCCGCGGGCTGCCAGGCGGGCGAGGGCGGCGTCGACCGAGGACGGCGCGACCATCGCGATCATGCCGACGCCCATGTTGAACGTCTTCTCGAGCTCGGGCAGCGCGACCCGGCCCATCTCGCCGACGAGGGTGAAGATCGGGTGCGGGGTCCAGGTGGACCGGTCGATGCTCACGTGGATGTCGGAGGGAAGCACGCGCGCAAGGTTGGCCGCGAGGCCGCCGCCGGTCACGTGCGAGACCGAGTGGACGTCGACCTCGGCCGCGCGCGCGAGGTCGAGCACGTCGAGGGAGTAGATGCGCGTCGGCTCGAGCATCTCCTCGCCCAGGGTGCGGCCGAGGACGTCAATGTGCGCGTGCAGGTCGAGGCCGCCGGTGGTGAGCAGCACGTGCCGTGCGAGCGAGTAGCCGTTGGAGTGGAGGCCGCTCGCGCGCATCGCGATGGCGACGTCGCCCACGCGCACGCGGTCCGGCCCGAGCAGGTCGTCGGCGTCCACGACGCCGGTGCCGGCCCCCGCGACGTCGTACTCGTCGGGTGCGAGCAGGCCGGGGTGCTCCGCGGTCTCGCCGCCGACCAGAGCGCAGCCGGCCTGGCGGCAGCCCTCGGCGATGCCGGACACGATCGCGGCGATGCGCTCGGGCACGACCTTGCCGGTGGCGATGTAGTCGGTCATGAACAGCGGCTCGGCGCCGCACACCACGAGGTCGTCGACGACCATCGCGACGAGGTCGATGCCGATCGTGTCGTGCTTGTTCATGCGCTGCGCGACGACGACCTTGGTGCCGACGCCGTCGGTGGAGGTCGCGAGCAGCGGACGGTTGTACTTCTTGATCAGCGAGACGTCGAAGAGGCCCGCGAAGCCGCCCATCTCGCCGACGACCTCCGGGCGCTGTGCACGCGCGAGCGAGGCCTTCATGAGGGCGACGGCGTGCTCGCCCGCCTCGACGTCGACCCCGGCAGCGGCGTACGTGGCGGAGGGGCCGGAGGACGCGCGGACGACGGCGCCGGCGAGGGCCGGGTCGAGCTCGCTCACGGGCGGTCGAGGGCGTCGGCCGCACCGCCGCCGGCGACGAGCGTGGTGAGCCCCTCGACGTCGAGGACGGTCTGGGGGTGGTTCTCGACCTCGATCACGGCCTCGGACGCGAGCACCTTGGACTCGAGCTGGTCGAGCCCCTCGAGCAGGTGCTTGCCGAGCAGCTCGGGCTCGGGCAGCTCGATCGGGTAGACGCCGTCGAAGCAGGCGCGGCAGAGGCGGTCCATCGCGACGCCGGTGGTCTCGACGAGGCCCTCGAGCGAGACGTAGCCGAGGGAGTCGGCACCGATCGCGGTGCGGATCTCGTCGACCGCCAGGCCGTTGGCGATGAGCTCGGCGCGGGTCGCGAAGTCGATGCCGTAGAAGCACGGCCACTTCACGGGCGGGCTCGAGATCCGGACGTGGACCTCGAGCGCTCCTGCCTCGCGCAGCATTCTCACGATCGCCCGCTGCGTGTTGCCGCGGACGATGGAGTCGTCGACGACGACGAGCTTCTTGCCCTGGACGATCTCGCGCAGCGGGTTGAGCTTGAGCCGGATGCCGAGCTGGCGCAGCGTCTGCGACGGCTGGATGAACGTGCGGCCGACGTAGGCGTTCTTCACCAGGCCCTGGGCGAACGGGATACCCGACTCTTGCGCGTAGCCGACCGCAGCGGGGGTGCCGCTCTCGGGCACGGGGATGACGAGGTCGGCGTCCACCGGGAACTCACGCGCGAGCTGGCGGCCGACCTCGGCGCGCACGCCGTGGATCGACCTGCCGCTGATCGTGGTGTCGGGTCGGGCGAGGTAGACGAACTCGAACAGGCAGCCCTTGGGGGCAGCCTCGGCGAACCGGCTGGAGCGGAGCCCCTGCTCGTCGATCGCGATGAGCTCGCCGGGCTCGATCTCACGCACGAACGAGGCGCCCACGATGTCGAGGGCCGCCGTCTCCGACGCCACGACCCAGCCGCGCTCGAGCCGACCGAGGGTCAGCGGGCGGACGCCCTGCGGGTCGCGGGCGGCGTACAGCGTGGTGTCGTCCATGAAGACGAGCGAGAACGCGCCCTTGAGCAGCGGCAGCTCCTCCATCGCGGCGGCCTCGAGGGAGAGGTCGGGGTGCGAGGCGAGGAGCGAGGTGAGCAGGTCGGTGTCGGACGAGCTGCCGAGGCTGGTGCCGAGGGGCAGCTCGCCGTTGGCCTCGGCGCGCTCACGGACACGGCGGGCGAGGTCGTGGGTGTTGGTGAGGTTGCCGTTGTGGCCGAGCGCGACGTGGCCGGTGGCGGTGGCGCGGAAGGTCGGCTGCGCGTTCTCCCATGTGCTCGCACCCGTGGTGCTGTAACGCGTGTGGCCGATCGCGAGGTGCCCCTGCAGGCTCTCGAGCGAGGCCTCGGTGAAGACCTGCGAGACGAGGCCCATGTCCTTGTAGACCACGGTGCGGGAGCCGTCGCTGACGGCGATGCCGGCCGACTCCTGGCCACGGTGCTGCAGGGCGTAGAGCCCGAAATAGGTGAGCTTCGCGACCTCCTCGCCGGGGCCCCAGACTCCGAAGACGCCGCAGGCGTCCTGGGGGCCCTTCTCACCGGGGAGCAGGTCGTGGCTGAGCTTGCCGTCGCCTCGCCGCACGGGTGCAGTCTACGTGCCTGGGCGGACAGCTCCGACAACGGCGTGCCAGGCATCTGCCATCGGGTCGACGACGCCGAAGTGTCCGCAGCCCGGGATCTCCACCAGCCGGGCGCGCGAGTGCGTCGCGGCGTACGACCTGGCCTGGCTCACCGGGACGATGTCGTCGTCGACCCCGTGCACCAGCGTGACCTGCGACGACGGCGCCGGCAGCAGGACCGGGTCGAGATCCGGCCGAGTCGACGCCGGACCGCCGAGGAACGCCGCGGCGGCCCCCGAGCCGAGGCCGTCGGCCTCGGCCAGGGTGAGCGAGGCCACGCCGCCGAGCGAGATCGTCAGCACGAGCCCGGGCGCGGCGGCGGCCGCAGCCGCCCAGAGCGCGAGGTGCCCGCCCGCGGAGTGGCCGAGGACGACCACCCGGCCGTCGTGGCGGTCCGCGAGGAGACCGGGCAGCGCTGCGAGCGCGGTGGCCACGTCCGAGGTCGTGGCGTCCGGGTCTCCGGGGATGCGGCGGTACTCGGGCGCAGCGACGGTCCAGCCCTCGCGGGCGAGACCCTCGGTCGTGGCCCGCACGTGCACCCGGTCGTACGCCGGCCGCCAGAACCCGCCGTGGATCAGCACGACCAGCGGCATCGCGGGGTCGCCGTACCGGACGTCGGCGACGTCGTCCTCGCCCTGCCCCCAGTGCACGACGGCGTCGAGCGGCGTGGACGGGCGGTCGAGGACGGATTCGTCGTCAGGCATGGCCCATCCTCGCGCGACGGCGGGCCTACGGCTCGGCGGTGACGGCCTTCGTGGTGCCGGTGGTGTCCGAGAGCCGCATCGCGAGGTAGACCGGCACGATGAACGCGACGAGCAGCGCCGCGGCGACCGCGTTGACGATGGGGCCCTGGTTCGGACGGAAGAGGTTGTTGAAGATCCACTGCGGCAGCGTCTCGATGCCCGGGCCGCTCGTGAACGTCGTGACCACGATCTCGTCGAACGACAGCGCGAACGCGAGTAGCGCACCGGCGACCAGCGCCGAGCGCACAGCCGGGAACGTGACGTTCTTGAAGGTCTGGAACGGCCCGGCGCCGAGGTCCATGGACGCCTCCTCGAGGCTCGTGCCCGTACGACGCAGGCGCGCGAGGACGTTGTTGAACACCACCACGATGCAGAAGGTCGCGTGGCCGAGCACCACGGTGAAGAGGCCGAAGCTGATGCCGAGCGGCACGAGCACGGTGTTGAACGACGAGTTGAGCGCGATACCGGTGACGATTCCCGGGAGCGCGATCGGCAGCACGACGAGGAAGCTGATCGGCTCTCGGCCGAAGAAGCGGTAGCGCGCGACGGCGAAGGCGACCATCGAGCCGAGCACGAGGGCGATGAGCGTCGCGCCGAAGCCGGCCTTGAGGCTGGTCAGCAGCGCCTCGCGCACGCCGTCGTTGGTCGCGGCCTTCTGCCACCACTCGAGGGTGAACGACGTCGGCGGCCACGAGAACGTCTTGGACGCGTTGAACGAGTTGACGAGGACCACGAGCAGCGGCACGTAGATGAACGCGAGGACGCCGGCGGTGATGACGCCGAGGATCCAGCGAGCGCGTCGGGAGATGGTCATGCCCGCCGCCTCAGAGGTTCTCGAGCGCGCCCGTGCGACGCACGGCGAGCAGGTACAGGACGATGACGGCGATCGGGAAGACGGCGGCCGCTGCGGCGAGCGGCAGGTTGTTCGCGACGCCGACGTTGTCGTAGATGATGTTGGCCCACATCTGCGTGGTGCCACCGACGATCTTCACCATGATGTAGTCGCCGAGCGTCAGCGAGAAGGTGAAGATCGAGCCCGCGATGAGCGACGGCACCAGCATCGGCAGGACGACGGTGCGGAACGTGTGGCCGGCCGAGGCGCCGAGGTCGGCGGAGGCCTCGAGCAGCGAGTTGGGCAGGCGCTCGAGACCGGCGTAGACCGGGAGCACCATGTACGGCAGCCAGAGGTAGGCGAGCGACATCGTCGTCGCGACGATGCCGAGGCCGGGCCCCTTGAGGCCGATCGGCTCGAGCATCCAGTCGATGACGCCGTTGTTGATGAACATCGTCTGCATCGCGTACCCCTTGACGAGGTAGCCGGCCCACAGCGGCATCGTCACGGCGATGACGAGCGCGTAGCGGACCTTGCGGCTGCGGACGACCTTCGCCGCGACGAACGCGATCGGCACCGCGAGCAGCATGTCGAAGAGCGTCACGAACACGGCGATGCCGAGCGTGCGCAGCGCGACGGTCCAGTAGACGGGGTTCGTCGCGAGGGTCTTGAAGTTGTTGAGGGTCGGCTGCTTGATCGTCTGGCCGGTGAACGTGTCGACGGACCAGAACGCCGCGATCACCATGATCGCCAGCGACCCGAGGTAGAGCACGACGAGCCAGAGCATGGGCGCGGTGAGAAGACCCGCGAGCCTCAGCGTGGGCCGGCGGTAGAGGAAGGACGCGACGCCCCGGGACGGGCCCCCCTGAGAAGGGGGGCCCGCCACGGGTTGGGTCGAGAGAGCAGTCATCAGCCCTTGATCTCGGTCCACGCCTGGACCCAGGCGCTGTAGTCCTTGCAGATCGCACCGCGGCCGTCGAGGCAGTCGGTGGTCGGCGTCGTCCAGTACGAGATGGAGTTTGCGTACGTGGCGTCGAGGGCGTGGTAGCCGTCGCAGAACGTCTTGTCCGAGGTCTCCTTGCAGGCCAGCGTCTGAGCCGGGGCCTCGCCGAACCACTCCGCCACCTGGGCGTTGATCTTCGGGGAGACGATCCAGTCCATCCACTTGTACATGCAGTTCGGGTGGGCGGCCTTGGACGCGATCATCCAGGTGTCCGACCAACCGGTGGCGCCCTCGGTCGGGACGATCGAGTCGACCTTGACCTTGCCCTCGCCGTTGATGAGGTTGACGTTGATCTGCCACGCCGTGCCGATCACCGACTCCTCGGCACCGAACGAGTTGACCTCGTCGGTGTACGCGGCCCAGTACTTGCTCACCAGGCCGCGCTGGGTCTTGAGCAGGTCGACGGCGGCCTGGAACTGCGCGTCGTCGAGCGCGTACGGGTTGGTGATCTTCAGCTCGGGCTTGGCCTTGGACAGGTACAGCGCCGCGTCCGCGATGTAGATCGGGGAGTCGTACGCCGTGATCTTGCCCTTGTACGGCGAGTTCGCGTCGAAGACCGCGGACCACGAGGTGGGGGCCGGCGAGACGGCAGCGGAGTTCCAGGCGAGGACGTTGGCGCCCCAGCCGTGCGGGATGCCGTAGGCCGTGCCGTTGACCGAGTTCCACTGCTTGAGCTTCAGGAACTCGGCGACCGTCTTGTAGTTGGGCACGAGGTCGGTGTTGACCGGGGCCACGTCGCCGCCGTAGATCAGGCGGAGCGAGGCGTCGCCGGACGCCGAGACGCCGTCGTACTGCCCGGTCTTCATGAGCGACACCATCTCGTCGGAGGTGTTGCCGATCTTGACGTTGACCTTGCAGCCGGTGGCGGCGGTGAACGGGGTCACCCAGTCGACGGCCTTGTCGGTCGAGCCGTCCTCGGCGTAGCCCGCCCACGCGATGAGGTTGAGCTCGCCCTCGCCGTCACCGACGGCGGTGGCGGCGGTACCTGCGGGCGGGGTGGGGCGGGCGGTGCCGTTGCCACCGCTGCCGGACGAGCTGGAGCCGCAACCGGCAGCCACCAGGACGAGAGCCACACCCGTGGCTCCGACCTTGAGCAAGCGCGAGATCTGCACCTGCTGCCTCCTTCTCTCTTCTCACCCCCTGGCGGGCTCGCCCGGGGAGCTGTGGTCCCGCACCGTTCGGTGCGGGGATGCGTCAGACCTGGACGCGGTACTCGTGGTCGCGACGCCACACCAGGCGCACGCGCATCCCGCGCATCTCGAGGACGTCGGACGACGTGCGGTGCACGTTCTGCTGCAGCGCCACGAGGCGGCCGCCGGCGTCGAGGTCGACGACGAAGCGGGTCGCGTCGCCGACGTAGATGACCTCGGCGACGGTGCCGTCGGCGCAGTGCTCGCCGTCGCCCACGGCCTGGTCGGGCTCGCCGAGGTGGATCTTCTCCGGGCGGACGCTGAACACACCCTCGAGGCCGAGCACCTTCAGCGCCGCCTCGCCGCGCAGGAGGTTGGAGGTGCCGACGAAGCCCGCGACGAACTCGGTCGCGGGGCGCTCGTAGACCTCGGCCGCCGTGCCGACCTGCTCGATGCGCCCGGCGTTGAAGACCGCGATGCGGTCGCTCATCGTCAGCGCCTCCTCCTGGTCGTGCGTCACGAAGACGAAGGTGATGCCGACCTCGCGCTGGATCGCCTTGAGCTCCACCTGCATCTGCTCGCGCAGCTTGAGGTCGAGGGCGCCGAGCGGCTCGTCGAGCAGCAAGACCTTCGGGCGGTTGACGAGGGCGCGGGCGAGCGCGACGCGCTGGCGCTGGCCGCCGGACATCTCGGACGGCTTGCGGTCGCCGTACCCCTCGAGGCGGACGGCGGCGAGCGCCTCGGTGGCGCGACGGACGCGCTCGTCCTTCGCGACCTTCTTGACCTTGAGGCCGTACTCGACGTTCTGCTGCACGGTGAGGTGCGGGAAGAGCGCATAGTCCTGGAAGACGGTGTTGACGTCGCGGCTGAACGGCGGGAGCCGCGACACGTCCGTGCCGGCGAGGTCGATCGAGCCCGCGGTCGGCAGCTCGAAGCCGGCGATCATGCGCAGCACGGTCGTCTTGCCCGAGCCCGAGGGACCGAGCAGCGTGAGGAACTCGCCGTCCGCGATGTCGAGGTCGACCGAGTCGACGGCGACGACGTCGCCGAAGGTCTTGCGCAGCCCGCGCAGGCGGATCGCGGGCAGCGACGCGTCAGCCGGAGCGTCAGGGGTCACGGTCACGGTCATGGGCGGGCTGGTCCTCGCGTGGCTCGGCGTACGGCGCAGCCAGGGGGCGCCCCGGTGCGCGCACAGGGGAGCACGACGTACCCGCGCCCCACGGTGTGAGGCGAACCTTAGCCACGTATCCGTCGTCAGATCGACGGGTGGGCACCGGATCCGTCGCGATCGTGACCTAATCGTGCGAATTCAGCACTTTCGGACACGCGCCCGACACAGCCCGCTCACGCGCGAGCGCTCAGGCGGCGGGCGGCGCCGGGCGCAGAGCGGGGCGTCGGCGGGCGGATGCGGCAGCCGGGTCGTAGCGGTCGAGCTCTCCCCGGCGGACGGCCACGCCCTCGGGGGCCTCGATGCCGAGACGGACGAGGCCGGTCCGCGTGGTGATGACGGTGACGACGATGCGGTCGTCGAGCACGACGCTCTGGCCGTTGCTGCGGGCGAGCACGAGCACGGGAGACCTCCCTGTCCGACCCGGCCGGCGTGCGGCCGGGGTTCGTGCGCCCACGCCGAGGGTGCGGGTCCGGCGTACGCCGTTGCGCGCCACCTGGCCGGACGGCGCCACCCACACGGGGCAGCGTCGAGCCCCCGGCCGAGGCGGCCGGGGGCTCGACGTGGTCGATCAGGCGCCGGCGAGGTGCTCCGCGAGCGCTGCCTGGAACTCCGCGGCCTTCTCCACCTGCGGGCTGTGACCGGCGTCGAGGACGACCTCGGTGTAGCGGCCGCCCGCGGCGGCGTAGCGGTCGAGCACGGCACGGGTCTGCGCGACCATCGGCTGCGGCGGGGCGACGTCCTCGCCCGGCCAGCCGGGGATCGCGCCGAGCTTGCCCAGGGTGGCGAGGTCGAAGAGCGACTCGTCGCTCACGATCGCGTCCTTCGCGCCGCGCACCCACAGCACCGGGGGCTTGGTCGCGAGGTCGACGATGCCGCTCACCTCGTGGTGCTTCGGGACCATGGTGTTGAGCACGCCGCGGGTGCCCGCAGCGAAGCCCGGCCAGTTCTCCGACGGAACCAGGTCGCCGGGGTAGTTGTCGTCGCCCACGACGGTCGTGAGCATCGACTCGACGTACACGTCCTCGAGCGCGGCCTTGAAGCCGTCGGCGAAGTAGTAGCCGTTCATGACGTTGCGCGGCGAGTTGGGCGACTCGCTGCCGGTGTCGCCCGCGAGCAGCGCCGCGACGAAGTCGGGGTTCGCGCCGCCGCCGCCGGCGCCGGGGTCGTCGTCGGCCACGCGGGTGCCGTCGAGGCCCTTGGTCGCACCGAAGCCGTACGGCGACACCGGGTTCACCAGGATGAGCGAGGCCACGAGATCGGGTCGGTCGAGCAGCAGCTGCGACACGACGCCGCCGCCCATGCTCCAGCCGGCGATGTGCACGGGCCCGACCTCGAGCGCCTCGATCAGGGCTGCCACGTCGTCCGCGTAGTCGCGGAGTCCGCGGGTCGCGTCCACCGGCTTGGTCTCGCTCTCGCCGAAGCCGCGCAGATCGGGTGCGAACCCGCGATAGCCGTCCGGCAGGGCCAGGATCGTCTCCTGCCAGAAGAGCGACGAGCTCACGTTGCCGTGCACCAGCACCACGGGTGCGCCCTCGTGCTTGCCGTCGGTGAGCACGGCCGTGCGCAGCCGCGGGGTGTCGACGTGGTGCAGATGGAGGCCGGGCAGCAGGTCGGTCACGATGTCTCCTGGCTCAGAGGGCGGGCGGGTTACGGATCTCGGCTACGACGACGTTCACGGCGTCCTGGTCGAAGATGATCGTGTAGTGGTTGACGTCGGGCACCTCGACGACGCGCAGCAGGGGCAGACGTGCCTCCCACTCCGCCGCCTCCTCGCGCGTGTACAGCGCCTCCGGCTGGTCGAGCAGGCCGCGCGGAGCGCGCAGCAGCACTGCCGGCACGCGCAGCCGCTCCAGCGCGGGGGTGAGCACGTCGGGCGAGAGCTGGGAGATCACGTCGTCGCGGACGAGGTCGCCGACCACGCTGCTGACGAAGCCGCCGTCCACCTCGACCAGGTCGTAGTCGAAGTAGCCAGCCATCGCCTGGTCGATGCCGCCCGCGAATGCTGGGTGCTGGCGCCAGAAGTCGAGGTACGACGCCCGGGTGGGGAAGACGGTCGTGAGACGCGACAGTGCCGGTCCCAGCGTGATCTCCATGGTCTCCTCGGGCGTCTTCCCGGGGAGCGGGTACAGGGGCAGGCCGCCGTCGACGAGCACGAGGCGCTCGACGCGGTCCGGGTGGTCGTCGGCGAAGACGACCGAGGCGAGCGCCCCCATCGAGTGGCCGAGCACCACGGCGCGGTCGACGCCGGCGTCGTCGAGCAGGCGCGCGAGGTCGTCCGCGTGCTGGTGCAGGCCGGCGGGACCCGGCAGCCCGCGGCTCCGGCCACGGCCGCGCAGGTCGGGCGCCAGGATGTCGAGGTCGGGCGCTCCGGCAGCCACCGGGTTCCACGACCGGTGCGTTGCGGTCACGCCGTGCACGGCCAGCACCGTGGTGCCGCCGGCGGCCTCGGGCGTCCAGCGGCCGGCGTGCAGCAGGCCGCCCCGCACGGGTGCCTCGAGCGTGGAGTACGTCATCGCGCCGTCCACCCGCCGTCCATGCTGACCGACGTGCCGGTGACCATCCCGGCCTCGGGGCCGGCCAGGTAGGCGACGAGCGCGGCCACCTCGCTCGGCTCGACGAGCCGCTTGACCACGCTCTCGGTCAGCATGATGCGCTCCACCACCTCGGACTCCGGGATCCCGTGCACCGCAGCCTGCTCGGCGATCTGCTTCTCCACCAAGGGCGTGCGCACGTACGCCGGGTTGACGCAGTTCGACGTCACACCGTGCGGCCCGCCCTCGAGCGCCACGACCTTCGACAGCCCTTCGAGGGCGTGCTTCGCCGTGACGTACGCGCTCTTGTACGGCGAGGCCCGCAGACCGTGCGCCGACGAGATGTTCACGATGCGACCCCACCCGCGCTCGAACATGCCGGGCAGTGCAGCGCGGACGAGGAGGTACGGCGACTCGACCATGAGGCGCTGCATGAGGCGCCACACCTCGGGCGGGAACTCGTGCACCGGGTGGATGCGCTGGATGCCGGCGTTGTTGACGAGGACGTCGACGTCGGGGAGCTCCACCGTCTCGAGGGCTGCGGTGTCGGACAGGTCCACGACCCAGGTCGCGCCGCCGATCTCGGCGGCGACGCGGGCGGCGCCTGCGGCGTCGAGGTCGGCCACGGTGACGAGCGCGCCGTCGGCGGCGAGCCGTCGCGCGCACGCCTCACCGATGCCGCTCGCACCGCCGGTGACGAGCGCCCGCCGTCCGGCGAGGGACCCTGCCATCACGCACCTCCACCGGGCACGCTAGCCGAGGCCTCGACGCCGCTCACGACAACGGCAGCAGGTGCGACAGGTCGCTGCGCTCGCCGCTCGCGCGGACGCGGCCGTCGGCGACAGCGTCGGCCCAGGCGATGCGGCCGGTCGCGAGGCCGAGCCAGGTCGCCGCGTCGCACTCGACGACGGCCGGCGGCGTGCCCCGACGGTGGATTCCTCCGTCGACGGCCTGCACCGCGGCGTGCGGCGGCACGCGCACCTCGACGGCACGACCGGGAGCCTTGGCCACGAGCTCCGCGAGCGAGGCCTTGACCACCGCGCGCACCGCGACGCGGTCGGGCGCCTCGCCCGCGTCCCAGGCGGCGAGCAGCTCGAGAGGGGTCACGCCGCGATCCTCCCAGCCGTGAGGCCCGCCCCGCTCGCCCTGATCAATCCGTCGTTTCCCGCACCGGGAAACGACGGTTCGATCAGGTTCAGCGAGCGGGGGCCTGACCCCAGGCGGGGAGGTCGGCGGCGAAGGCGAGGACGGTGTCGAGGACGCGCTCCCAGCCGCGGTCGAGCATGACGTCGTGGCCCATGCCCGGGAACCACTGCGGCTCGACGCCGTGCAGGTCGGCCGTGCGCTGGACGTCGGCCGGGCGCACGAGCCGGTCCGACGGCGTGCCGATCACGAGCACCGGGCAACGGATCGGGCCGACCTTGCGCGGCAGCAGCAGCTCCCACTGCACCAGCGGCGACTCCGTCTGGGTGCGGTCGGAGTAGCGGCGCGCGGTGTCGGCGTCGAGGCCCTCGAACAGGATCTCCGGCTCCATCGACAGCGTGCGGCCGACCACGGCGCCGAGGGCGTCGCCCGGGCGGTCCTTCGCGATCTCGAGCAGGTCGCCGACCGCGGCGTGCAGCGGTGCGGGCGTGAGCAGCACGAGCCCGCGCAGCGGATACCGCTCGGCCACGAGCTGCGCGACGATCGCGCCCATCGAGTGGCCGATGAGCACGGGCGGCTCGGGCAGCTCGGTGATCGTCTGCATCACGTCGTGCACGTAGTCGCGCGTGAGCGTCGTACGCAGGTGCCGGGCCCCGGCCGAGCCGCCGTGCCCGCGCAGGCTCACGGCGTACGACGGCCAGCCCTGCGCGGCTGCCGCGGGCAGCCAGTTCTCCTCGAAGCACCAGGCCGCGTGCGCCACGCCGTGGACCATGAGCAGCGGCGGCCTGCCCGTGTCGCCCTCGGGCAGCGCGGAGACCACCTCGCGGTGGCTCACGGGCCGCGACGGGAACGACCAGTCCCACGGACGCATCGCAAGCGTGCCGCGACGGGAGCGGGCAGCGGGGCTCACGCGGACTCCTCGAGCTCGTGGATGGCGTCCTGCAGCGCCTGCAGGTACTCCTGGTGCGCGACCTCGAAGTAGTGCCGGGTCGACTCCTTGTACTCCGTTCCGGCGCTGAAGCGGCGTCCGGCCTCCGCACCTGCACGCGCCAGGAACCGGTGCGCCACCTGGGGTTTGCGCTGCAGGGCCTCCGCGACGCGCGCGGCGAGGATCCCCTGCCAGTGCGCGAGGGTCCACTGCCCCGAGTCGGGCTGGATGAGCCCCGACACGATGAGGTTGTCGTACGCCGGCGTGAACATCTGCAGGAACAGCTGCGGGTGGTCGCCCGACCAGTTCAGCCACTCGTGCTCGAGGAACGGGAACGTCACGAGGTAGCCGGTGCAGAACACGACGAGGTCGACGTCAGCCCGGGATCCGTCCGCGAAGACAGCACCCTCGGCGTCGAAGCGGTCGATGTCGCGCTTGGGCGTGATGTCGCCGTGCCCGACGTAGTAGACGAGCTGCTGGTTGACGATCGGGTGCGTCTCGAAGAACTTGTGGTCAGGCTTCTGCAGGCCGAACTTCGTGATGTCGCCGACCACGAGCTTGAGCGTGGTGCCGAAGAGCGCTCGGCGCAGGGGCAGCGGCAGCTTCATCGCGAGCAGGGAGTCGGCCACCTGGTCGCTCGGACGGCCGAGGGTGAACTTCGGGTTGTAGTAGTAGCCGCGACGGGTGGAGTGGAACGTGTGCGCGGCGTTCTGCGCGCTCTCGACGGCGACGTCGCAGCCGGTGTTGCCCGCACCGACGACCAGCACGCGCTTGCCGCGCAGCACCGCGGCGCCCTTGTACTGCGCGGAGTGCAGCACCTCGCCGCGGAACTCGTCGAGACCGGCGTACTCCGGCATCTTCGGGTTCCAGTTGTGGCCGTTGCCCACGACCAGCCCGGCGTAGCGGTACGTCGTCTCCGCGCCGGACGCGCGGTCGCGCACGGTCACGTCCCAGCGCGCACCGCCGTCGACCGGCACGGCGCCGACGACGTCGGTGCCGAACGTGATGCGACGGCGCAGGCCGAAGTGGTCGGCGTACCGGCCGAAGTACTCCTTCACCTGGCGGTGGCTCGGGTAGTCGGGGTACGAGTCGGGCATCGGGAAGTCGGGGAACTGGGTGAACGGCTTGGACGAGATCAGGTGCGTCGACTCGTAGACGCGGGAGTTCTCGGCGCCGAAGTTCCAGTTGCCGCCGACGTCGGACTCGCGCTCGAAGCCGTCGGCGTCGATGCCGTTCTGCAGCAGCGCCTTGAGCGCCGACAGGCCGTGCGGCCCTGCGCCGACGACGCACCAGGCAGCGCCGCGGTCGACCGGGCCCGCGGGTGCCGGGGCAGCCTTGGGCTTGGCCGTGCGCGTGCGCCGGGGCTTGGCCGTGGGGGCCGCCGGGTCGAGGGGTTCGGTCGTGTCCGCCATGGGCGCATCCTGCCAACACCTCGGCGTCCGCGCTGCCCCTCGCGCCGAGGGGCGCCGTACGTCACGCGGACGAGGGCCGCGGCCTGACGGCTGCGCCCGTGACCGTCAGGGGAGGTGGACCTCGCCGAGCCTCGGCAGCCAGGGCGATGTCGCTGCGGTGGTGCGAGCCGGGGAAGTCGATGCGGTCGACGGCGGCGTACGCACGCTCGCGAGCCTCCGCGAGGTCGGTGCCGACGCCGACCACCGAGAGCACACGACCGCCCGCGGACACGACGTCGCCGACGGCGTCGTGCGCGGTGCCGGCATGCAGCACGTAGGCGCTGTCGGTCGCGTTCGCCTCGTCGAGGCCGCGGATCGAGACGCCGGTGACGGGTGTGCCGGGGTAGTTCTCGGCGGCGACGACGACGGTGACCGCAGCGCCCTCCCGCCAGCGGAGGTCCTCGAGGTCGTGGAGGGTCTTGGTGGCCGCGGCCTGCAGCACGTGCGCGAGCGGGGTCTTCAAGCGAGCCAGGACGACCTGGGTCTCCGGGTCGCCGAAGCGCGCGTTGAACTCGATGACGCGCAGGCCGCGCGAGGTGAGGGCCAGGCCGGCGTACACGACGCCGACGAACGGGGTGCCGCGGTGGCGGAGCTCGTCCACGGTCGGCTGGACGACGCGCGCGACGACGTCCTCGACGAGGCCCGCCGGCGCCCAGGGCAGCGGCGAGTAGGCGCCCATGCCGCCGGTGTTCGGGCCGAGGTCGCCGTCGGCCACGCGCTTGAAGTCCTGTGCCGGCTGCAGGGGCACGACCGTCTCGCCGTCGGAGAGGCAGAACAGCGACACCTCGGGGCCGTCGAGGAACTCCTCGACCACGACGCGGGCGCCGTCCTTCGCGAGGCAGGCGAGGGCGTGCTCGAGCGCGGCGACGCGGTCGTCGGTGACGACGACGCCCTTGCCCGCGGCCAGGCCGTCGTCCTTGACGACGTACGGCGCGCCGAACGCGTCGAACGCGGCCTCGACCTCGTCGGCCGACTCGCAGACATGGGCCATCGCGGTCGGGACGCTCGCGGCGGCCATGACCTCCTTGGCGAAGGCCTTGCTGCCCTCGAGGCGTGCGGCCTCGGCGGACGGTCCGAAGGTGGTGATGCCCGCGGCGGTGAGCGCGTCGGCGACGCCGAGCACGAGCGGGCCCTCGGGGCCGACGACGACGAGGTCGACGCCGAGCGCGTGCGCGAGGGCCACGGCGGCAGCAGGATCGGTGAGGTCGAGCGGGTGGACCGCGGCGTCCGCCGCGATGCCGGCGTTGCCCGGAGCCGCGTGCAGCTCCTCGACGGTCGGGTCGGCAGCGAGGCTGCGGACGAGGGCGTGCTCACGAGCACCGGAACCGAGAACCAGCACCTTCACGCGCCTCACCCTAGGCGACCCCGCCGACCGCCCGGGCTGCGGTGCCGCCGTACCGAGGCACCGAGGCACCGAGGCACGAGGCACCGACCAAGATCACGAGTCCGGGCAGCAAACCTGCAGTTGAACTGCTGTTTCCTTCCCTAAGGGAGGCAAACGGCAGTTCAGCTGCACGGATCGTGCCCAGAGTGCGGCTGGTTCTGGCTAGTCGTCGCTGATGAGCTCGCCGATCTGGGCCTCGACGAGATCGCGGTCCTCGGGGTCGGTGATGCGGGCGGCGAGCGCGGCCGCCTCGCGGATGGCGTCGGACGCCTTGGCGCCGTCGCCGTTGGCGAGGTGCGCCCGGGCGAGGCCCTCGTGCACCGAGGCCGGCAGCCAGTCGGGCAGGTCTCCCTCGGCCGCGACGAGCAGGCCGATCGCGTTGTTGGCGTGCCGCACGGCCTCGAGGCCGAGACCGGCCGCGGCGTACGCCCGGCTCACCTGCCACTCCCCCACGATCGCCTGCTCAGCGCCGCCGATCCGGCGCCAGAGGTAGCGGCTCGCATGCGCGGCATCGAGCATCTCGGCGGTCTCCTCGGCCGAGCGCCCGTCACCCGCATCGAGCAGGTCCCACACGCGGTTGAAGAGAGCGACCGCCACCTTGCGCTGCGTCGCGGCGTCGAGCACGTCGTCGTCGAGGGTCATGCCGAGAAGGATCGGGGACGACGCCGTACCCGCGCAGCCGAACACGCCGCCCACCCACGGCACGAGGCCCGGTCCCTTCGCGGGAGTCCGGGCCTCGTGCCGTGCAGGGCCTGCGGGGCGTACGCCGGATCAGGCGCCGGTGTAGTGGTGCGCGATGGCACCGAACGCCTCGTCGAGCACGGCGAGGCCGTCCTTGACCTCGGTGTCCGAGACGTTGCACGGCGGGACGACGTGCAGGCGGTTGAAGTTCGCGAACGGCAGCACGCCGCGCTTCTTGATCTCGCCGAGCAGCTCGGCCATGGCGGGCGAGGTGCCGCCGTACGGCGCGAGGGGCTCACGCGTCGCGCGGTCGGTCACGAGGTCGAGCGCCCAGAAGACGCCGAGACCGCGGACCTCGCCGATCACCTGGTGGCGCTCGGCCAGCTCGCGCAGGCCGGGGCCGAGGACGTCCTCGCCGATGCGCCTCGCGTTCTCGACGATGCCCTCCTCCTTCATCGCGTCGATCGACGCGACGATCGAGGCGCAGGCCAGCGGGTGGCCGGAGTAGGTGAGGCCGCCGGGGAACACGCGGTCGTCGAAGGTTGCCGCGATCGGGTCGCTGATGATGACGCCGCCGACCGGGACGTAGCCCGAGTTGGAGCCCTTGGCGAAGGTGATGAGGTCGGGCACGACGTCGAAGTTCTCGAACGCGAACCACTCGCCGGTGCGGCCGAAGCCGGCCATGACCTCGTCGAGGATGAGCATGATGCCGTGCTTGTCGCACAGCGCACGGACGCCCTCGAGGTAGCCGGGCGGCGGGATGAGCACGCCGGCGGTGCCGACGACCGACTCCATGAGGATCGACGCGATCGTGCCCGGGCCCTCGAACGTGACGACCTGCTCGAGGTGCTGCAGGGCGCGCTCGGTCTCCTCGGCCTCGGTGGTCGCCCAGAACGACGAGCGGTAGAGGTACGGGCCGAAGAAGTGCACGTGATCGTCGGCGAACTCGTTGGGCCAGCGGCGCGGGTCGCCGGTGGCGGCGATCGCGGCACCGGTGTTGCCGTGGTACGAGCGGTAGAACGAGAGCACCTTGCGGCGGCCGGTGTGCAGGCGCGCCATGCGGATGGCGTTCTCGATCGCGTCGGCGCCGCCGTTGGTGAAGAAGACCTTGCTGAAGCCGTCGGGGGCGAGCTCGACGATGCGCTTCGCGGCGTCGCCGCGGGCGGCGTTCGCGTGCTGCGGCGCGACGGTGGTGAGGAGCGCCGCCTGCTCCTGGATCGCCGCGACCACCTTCGGGTGCTGGTGGCCGATGTTGGTGTTGACCAGCTGGCTGGAGAAGTCCAGGAAACGGTTGCCGTCGTAGTCCCAGACGTACGACCCCTCGCCGCCGGCGATGAGCATCGGCTTGAGCGCGGCCTGCGCGGACCACGAGTGGAAGACGTGGGCGCGGTCGAGGTCGTAGACGCGCTGTCCCTCGGCGGGGTCGGGGGTGAGGCTCATGGGATCTCCTGGCTGCGGCGGGCTGACGGCCTGACGGCGCCCGTGCAGCGGCGCCGTCCTCGCGGCCAGCGTAGGCCGGGGCAGGTGCCTGCGTCAGGGGCAGGGTGTCAGGCGCAGGCGCCGTACGCCGTCATCCTGTAGGGCTCACCGTGCTCGCGGCTCAGGTCAGGGCGTCGTACGCCGCGACGCGGTCGGCAAGGGCACGGCGTACGTCGGGCCAGTCCTCGGCCGTGATGCTGAACATGACGGTGTCGCGCACGGTGCTGTCGGCCCTGCGCTGGTAGCGGCGCAGGACCCCCTCGTACGTCGCCCCGAGCCGCGCGATGGCCGACTGCGACCGGTGGTTGCGGATGTCGGTCTTGAGCTGGACGCGCCCCATGTGCAGCACGTCGAACGCGTAGTCGAGCAGCAGCAGCTTGGTCTCGGGGTTCACGACCGTGCCCCACACGGCCGGGTCGTACGCGGTGTTGCCGATCTCGAGGCGGGCGTCGTTCGGCGAGATCTCGAGGTACGACGACCAGCCGACGATCGTGCCGGCGTGACGCTCACCGACGTCGCGCAGGAGGCGGACGGTCCACGGGAACCAGCCGCGGTCGAGCACCCCGGTGACCCAGTGGCGCGCGGTGTGGTCGTCGGGCAACGGGCCGCCCATGAGGTGCTGCCACACGTGGTCGTGGTCGAGGGCCATGCGCAGGCCGTGCGCGTCCTGCGTCGTGGCGGGCGTGAGCTCGATCCAGGTGCCGCGCAGGTGGATGCCCGGGGGCGGCGGCCACTGCGCGACCGGCCAGTGGACGTCGTCCGGCCGGGGGTCCTCGCGCGGCGTGAACCGCTCCTCGCTCATGCGTTCACGCTATCGACGTCGGGCATCACGTGGCAGGCCCGTTGCGACCGACTCGCGCGTCGTTCCGCTCACAGTCGTGCGGCCGATGGTTCCCCGGCGATGACGTCGCCGGGGAACCATCGGCGGCTGGATCTAGCTGACGCCGATCCCGACGCTGAGTCCGGCTGTCGTGGAGGACCCGATCTTGGTGAACGCCACGGTCGGGCCGTAGCCGTCGGGGAGGACCGACCAACCGGCATTGCGGCTCGTGTTGCAGCTGAGGGTCATCGACTTGGCCGCAGTGAACGTCGCGACGCGGGCGAAGCTGGGCGACGCGTACCAGGTCGGATCGATGCTGGTCCACTCACCCTCGCCCCAGTCCTTCGACCCGTCGAAGAGGTAGCAGATCATCTGGTTGGGGGTGGCCGGACTGGCCGTGGACCCGTTGTCGTTGAGGTCTACGTTCGCGTTGAACGTGATGAGCCACGTGCCCTTGGGGACAGTGAAGGCCGTGTAGGTGAGGTTGCCCGTCTGCGACGTGGCCGTGTCCTTGAATACCAGGCTCTTCGGGGCCGACTTCGCGATGAGCAGGGCCGCGGTGTTGCCACCGACCTTCTCCGCGTTGAGGTTCTTCACGAGGCCCTTGCCGTTGGTGACGATGGGTGCGGACACCGAGCTCTTCGTCTTGAGTGTGATCGCAGCACCCGCCCCGGTGTTGCTGATCGTCGTGGTGGCGCCTGCGGTGTTGGTCCGGCCCAGGATCAGGCTCGATCCGGTGGCGGCGTACGTCACCGCGTCAAACCCCATGACGAGGACCGACGTCGCACCGATGACGGCGAACGCTCGTGTGATGCCTTGCTTCATGGACCCCTCCTCTACGCGCGGCCCGAGCGGCCGGCGAGGTCAGGGTGGCAGGCTCGGCACCCGTGACGAGCCGATTCCCATTGCGCCACACCGGAAGTTCACGTTCGCGGACCCGTGCCACGAGAACGGACGGCCTTTCATCGTCGGAGAGTGATCCGACGCTCGCTCTCCGCTTCAGATGTCCCGGCACAGGAGCACGTGGCCGGCGGCGTCGGCCTCGAGCCCTTCCGCCTCCACCGGTACGTCGGTGCCGGTCACGACGAAGCCGATCGCGGTGTGGAACGCGACCGACGCCTCGTTCACGGTCGACGTCACGCAGCGCACCCGGCGTACGCCACGCTCGCGCACGGCGTCGGCGAACGCGTCGTGCAGCCGCCGCCCGAGGCCGTCGCCGCGATGGGCCTGGTCGACGCCGATCATGTGGACGTACGCCTCGTCCGGGTGGTCCTGGCTCACGAACCCGACGAGGAAGCCGGCGAGGTCGCCGTCGCCGGTCTCGGCCACGAGCGACGTGCCCGCGAAGTGCTCGAGGAACAGCGAGGGCACGAGGGCACGGAGATCGCGACCGCCCCACCACGCGGGCATGACCTCGAGGATCCGCGCGTGGTCCGCCAGCGTCGCCGGGCGCAGCGTCGTCACGGGGCCGGGCGACGCGTCAGTCGAGGAGGTCGTGGAGGACGACGGTCTGGTCGCGCTCGGGGCCGACGCCGATCGCGGAGATGCGCGCGTTCGAGCGGTCCTCGAGGTACTGGATGTACGCGCGTGCGTTGGCCGGAAGGTCGGCGATCTCACGGGCTCCGGAGATGTCCTCGCTCCAGCCGGGGAGGTACTCGTACACCGGCTTGGCGTGGTGGAAGCCCGTCTGCGTCATCGGCAGGTCCTCGAGGCGCTCGCCGTCGACGTCGTACGCGACGCAGACCGGGATGCGGTCCCAGCCGGACAGGACGTCGAGCTTGGTGATGACCAGGTCGGTGACGCCGTTGATGCGCGAGGCGTAGCGGGCGATCGGGATGTCGAACCAGCCGCAGCGGCGCGGACGGCCCGTCGTGGTGCCGTACTCGTGGCCGATGCTGCGCAGCTTCTCGCCGTCCTCGTCGAACAGCTCCGTCGGGAACGGGCCCTCGCCGACGCGCGTGATGTACGCCTTCGCGATCGCGATCACTCGCGTGACCTGCGTCGGCGCGATGCCGGCGCCCGTGCACGCTCCGCCGGCGGTCGCGTTGGACGACGTCACGAACGGGTACGTGCCGTGGTCGACGTCGAGCAGTGTGGCCTGGCCGCCCTCGAGCAGCACGACCTCGTCGCGCTGGAGCGCCTCGCCGAGCAGCAGCGAGGTGTCGGTGACGTAGGGGCGCAGGCGCTCGGTGTGCGCGAGCAGCTCCTCCACGACCTCGTCGACCGTGATGGCGCGGCGGTTGTAGACCTTCACGAGCAGGTGGTTCTTCTGGGCGAGCGCGCCCTCGACCTTCTGCCGCAGGATCTTCTCGTCGAAGAGGTCCTGCACGCGGATGCCGACGCGGCTCATCTTGTCGGCGTACGTCGGGCCGATGCCGCGACCGGTCGTGCCGATGCGACGGCTGCCGAGGAAGCGCTCGGTGACCTTGTCGAGCGTGCGGTTGTACGACGGGATGATGTGCGCGTTGGCGCTGACGACGAGGCGGCTCGTGTCGACGCCGCGCGCCTCGAGGCCGTCGATCTCGTGGAAGAGCACGCCGAGGTCGATGACCACGCCGTTGCCGATCACGGGGACGACGCCGTCGGTGAGGATGCCGGACGGCAGCAGGTGGAGGGCGTACTTCTCCTGGCCGATCACGACCGTGTGGCCCGCGTTGTTGCCGCCGTTGAACTTCACGACGTAGTCGACACGGCTGCCGAGAAGGTCGGTGGCCTTGCCCTTGCCCTCGTCGCCCCACTGGGCGCCGACCAGGACGATCGCCGGCATCTGGCGCTCCCTCGATGAGACTCGCACGCACCACCGAGGGGTGGTGCCACCAGAGCCTACCGGCCCTGGGAGGGCCGGATCACATCCCCGCGGGACGGACGCCCTGCCGGCCCGGCGTCGTGGCGTCAGCCGACGAGGTTGGCCGCGAGCGCCTCGCCGAGGTGGCGGCCTGACAGCCACGCCGTCTGGATGCGCGGCGGCGCGCCCCACGAGTCGCCGCACACGCCCACCCGGCCGACGAGGCCGAACGGCTCGTCGTGGTGCGAGGCGGGCTTGGCCAGCGACCAGCGCCGGACCTCGTTCCAGGCCGGGCTGGGCACGCCGAGCACCGCGCGCAGAGCCTCGAGCATCTCGGGCGCGGCGGCCGACGGGTCGTCGAGGTGACGGCCCGCGAGCGCCGGGTGCGACTGCACGACCAGCACCGGGGCACCGTCGCCCCTGCGGCGGCCGTCGTCCGTGATGAACGTGATCTGCTCGGACTCGTTGACGAACACGCCGTCGAGCTCGGGCCAGCGGTGGTCGGCGTACGCCGCGGTCAGGCTGAGCACAGGCAGCCACTCGAGGTCGCCGAGCAGGAACCGCAGCGGGTCGTCGACGGCCACGAGGTCGCGCGCCTGCGGGCCGGGCATGGCGAGAACGACGGCGTCGAACGCCTCGCCGTCGACCAGCACCTCGTCGCCGACGCGCTGCACCGAGGCGACCTCGCGCGGGTTGACGACCGTGCGCAGGTCGGCGGCCAGGTCCTCGACGAGCGAGCGCAGGCCCGCGGCGGCGGCGTACCGCATCGGGCCGGTGGCGGACCCGGCGAGGCCCGCCGGGGTGGCGATGCGGAACGTGTCGGTCCAGGGGTGGGCGGCACCCGCCTGCACCCAGCCGTCGACGACGGCGACGAACTCCGGGTCGTCCGCCGTGAGGTAGGACGCGCCGACGTCGACGGCGCGGCCGTCGTACGGCAGGAACGTGTCACGCATGGTGCGCACGGCCATGCGGCCGCCGATGCGGTGGCCGCGGTCGAGCAGGACGACGTCGCAGCCGCGGTCCTGGAGCGTGCGGGCCGCGGAGACACCGGCGATCCCGGCACCGACGACGGCGACGGTCGGCACGGTCAGCGGCCTTCGAGGGCGTCCGCCGCCGCGGGGGACGAGTCGCGCAGGAAGAGGGTGCAGCGGGTCGCCTCGTCCTCCTCCCCGATGAGGGCGGCGGCGCGGGCGAGCGCGTGCAGGCAGCGCAGGAACCCGCGGTTGGGCTCGTGCTCCCAGGGCACCGGGCCGTGGCCCTTCCACCCGTTGCGGCGCAGGGTGTCGAGGCCCCGGTGGTAGCCCACGCGCGCGAACGCGTACGACTCGACCGTGCGGCCCTCGGCGTGCGCCTGGTCCGCGAGCACGCTCCAGACGAGGCTGCTCGTGGGGTGCGCGGCGGCGACGGAGTACGGGTCGGTGCCCGCCTCGAGCGCCTCGCGCGGTGCCGGGTCGTCCGGCAGGAACGTCGGGGCTGGGCCGCCGATGAGGTTCTGGTCGATCGGAGTGGTCACGTGCTGATCCTGCCCGACCCGGCCGCCCCCCGCTCCACGGGCGCCGGGCGACCTGACCCAGGCCGATGCGCAAGAAGGAGCGCGTTCTTGCCCATCGCCCTGGGTCAGGTGCGGCCGAGCTCGCGACGCAGCCGGGCGAGCCACACCCGCGGTGGCTCCTTCGGGTCCCAGCGGACGACGGTCCAGCCGGCGTCCTCGAGGTCGCGCTGGCGACGCCGTTCGCGCACAAGGGCAGCGCGGACGGACGTCTCGTCGGTGCCGAGCTTGCCGAAGCCGTCGGCCTCGCCGAGCACGCGCTCGTCCTCCCAGCCGAAGTCCGACCGACGCACCTGCCCCGACGCTCCGACGACGCGCAGCCCCACGGCGGGCGGCTTCAGGTCGTCGAGGACCATCCAGCCCCGCGACCAGCTCTCGAAGGCGGACTCCGATGCCGGGTCGACCTGATCGAGCGCCGTACGGGCGACCGCCGACCCCGGCCACCGGCGCTGGGCGTCGAGCGCATGGACGAGCTCGGGGAGCGAGCTCGTCCGTGCTGCCTCGCGGCCTTCCGGCGTGCGGAGATACGACGTGGTCGCTTGCGCTCCGCGCACTCGGCGGCAGGCGCTGTCGAGGGAGATGAGGGCGTCCGGGAGCGACCGGCCCCGCGCCACGTCCACCGCCGTGCGCGCCGGAGTCGTCGCGCGCAACCCGCGCACGATGGTGACCATGTGCTCGGGAAGCGCCGACGCGTGGATGCGCACGTCA
Organism: uncultured Actinomycetes bacterium; assembly: GCA_963843975.1. Taxonomy (GTDB): domain Bacteria; phylum Actinomycetota; class Actinomycetes; order S36-B12; family CAIYMF01; genus Longivirga. The sequence continues at coordinate 2,614,543 of CAWJMG010000003.1, forward strand.
CCCTCTCTGCGGTCGCGGCCGTCCTCGACCGTGAGGTGCAGCAGGTCGTCCTTGCGACGCGGCACCCAGAGGCCCTGCCACTCGGCGGCGCTCTCGTGGCTCAGAGCCGCACGACCGGTGGCGATGTGCAGGCGCGCCATCGCATGCGTGCTGAGCCACAGCCCGCGCCCCTGGGCGCCAGGTGGCGCACGGGCCGCCGGAAGGGCCAGCACGTCGCGGTAGGGGCGGGCGAGGCGCCCCGCCTCGACCGCACGCCGCACCTGCGCCGGAGTCCACCCGGCCGCGATCACATCGGCCCGCGGCCACGGCCCCGGGCCGAGGGCCTCCACGAGCTGCTCGACCATCTCGGTGGTGCGGCGATGCTGTCCCATGCCTGCACGGTGTCCGGGCACCGCATCTCGACCGGTGAGCCTCGGCGGGAAGCTGTGGACGTTGGGACGTCGCCTGCTGCCTGGGGATCTGCCGAAGAGCGACGACGTCACCCAGGATCCTGCGCAGAAACGGTCGTGCTTCTGGGCGTCGTCCTGGGTGAGGTGCACGCACCTCGCACCGCGGAAGCCACCCGCGGCTGTCGGCTGCGGGTCAGCCGACGGTGGGGAGCGGGGTGTAGTCGGGGAAGAGCGTGTCGGCACCGGGCACGTCGCGCACGGGGATGTAGGTGCAGCACTGCTCGTACTCCGCCCACATCGCGCGGACCTCGGGGTGCTCGTGCGCGGAGGCGATCGCCTCGTCGGACACCCACTCGAACATCTCGACGACGTCGCCGTTGTCGGCCCCCACCGCGATGCCCGAGCGGTCGGTCGCGAGGCCGAGGTCGCGCAGCCGCTGCACGTGCGTCTCGGTCAGCGCTCTCAGCTCGGCCTGCTTGCCCGGCAGCGGCCGGAAGCACGCGATCACGATCCTGCCCATGGCCCACCTCCTCGGCCGAGGTTCGCACGGGACCACCTCCCGCACAACGGCTTCGGCCGTACGACGGACCACCGCCCGGCGCGCAGGGACAGCCCCCGGGCGACTCCACCCAGGTCGATGCGCAGAAGCGGCCAGCTTCTTGGCCCGCGTCCTGGGTCAGGTCGCGCCGACCCGGCGGCACAGGGCCCGGGGCGGACGACGGCCCCGCAGACCATGGGGTCGGCGGGGCCGTCGTACGACGAGCGGGCGAGCTACTTGATGCGCGTACCGGTGCTGCGGAGGTCCTCGCAGCCCTGGACGACGCGGGCGGCCATGCCGGCCTCGGCGGCCTTGCCCCAGGCACGCGGGTCGTACTGCTTCTTGTTGCCGACCTCGCCGTCGACCTTGAGCACGCCGGCGTAGTTGCTGAACATGTGGTCGACGACCGGGCGCGTGAACGCGTACTGCGTGTCGGTGTCGATGTTCATCTTGATGACGCCGTAGTCGAGCGCCTCGCGGATCTCCGAGAGCAGCGAGCCCGAGCCGCCGTGGAAGACGAGGTCGAACGGCTTGTCCTTGCCGTACTGCGCGCCGACGGCGTCCTGGATCTCCTTGAGGATCGACGGCGTCAGCACGACGTTGCCCGGCTTGTAGACGCCGTGCACGTTGCCGAAGGTCGCGGCGACCATGTAGCGGCCGCGCTCGCCCAGGCCGAGCTTCGCGGCGGTCGCGAGGCCGTCCTCAGGGGTGGAGAAGAGCTTGGCGTCGTGGGTGGCCTCGATGCCGTCCTCCTCGCCGCCGACGACGCCGATCTCGAGCTCCATGATGATGTTGGCGCGGTGGCACTTGTCGAGGAGCTCCTCGGCGACGTCGAGGTTCTCCTCCAGCGGCACGGCCGAGCCGTCCCACATGTGCGACTGGAACAGCGGCAGCTTGCCCGCGGCGACGCGCTCGAGCGAGACGTCGATGAGCGGACGCATGTAGCCGTCCAGCTTCTCCTTCGGGCAGTGGTCGGTGTGCAGCGCGATCTGGACGTCGTACTTCTCGGCGACGACGTGGGCGAACTCGGCGAGTGCGACCGCGCCGGTGACCATGTCCTTCACGGCCTGGCCGGAGGCGAACTCGGCGCCGCCCCAGGAGAACTGGACGATGCCGTCGGACTCGGCCTCCGCGAACCCGCGGATGGCGGCGACGATCGTCTGGGACGACGTGCAGTTGATCGCCGGGTATGCGAACGCGCCGGCCTTGGCGCGGTCGAGCATCTCGGCGTAGACCTCGGGAGTGGCGATGGGCATGGAAGTGCGCTCCTACACAACGTGGAACCGGTCCGTGGGCATCGTTGCCTGCGGTTCTCTGCGGCCCATCCTTCCACGGCTGCCGCAAGCGGTTCCAGGCGTGGCGGGTACTGACCGGTAGGTCACACCCGAGAGGTACGCCGGACGCGCGGCGCCCCGGTGTGCGCTCAGGCGGGGAGCGGGGCGGCGCCGTCCGGACGGCCGGCCCTGAGCGCGCGCACCTGCGGGTCGAGCAGGCCGACCGCCGAGGTCAGGCACAGCGCCGCGCACACCCACATCGTGGGAGCCACGCCGTACGTCGCCACCGCCCAGCCGCTGACGGCGAGGCCGATCGGCACGAACGCCAGCGAGCCCAGGTAGTCGTACGACGACACCCGCGACAGCGCCTCGGCCGGGATGTTGTTCTGGAGCGCCGTGACCCACAGGACCTCGAAGACGTCCGAGGCGACGCCGGCGGCGAAGGCGAGGACGCCGACGACCGCGACCGGCCAGGGCGGCGCCAGCGCGACGATCGGCAGCGCCATCACCGGAGCGACGCACATCGCGACGAGCAGCGGCCGCGCCGGCCGCACCCGCAGCGCGACGACCACGCCGGCCACCGTGCCCAGGGAGAAGCAAGCGAGCAGGAATGCCCAGGTGGGGGCGCCGTTCCACGACTCCAGCGCGCGCACGGGGCCGACGACCCCGACGGCCGAGGAGAAGCCGATGTTCATGAGGGAGAACAGCAGGACGACGCCCCACACCCAGCGCCGCGCGGTGAACTCCCGCCAGCCCTCGCGCAGATCGGTCAGCGCGGAGCTGCCCGTCTCGACACGGCCGCGGGCGCGCTCGCCGAGGGCCCAGATGAGGGCCGCCGAGAGGACGAAGGTGAGCGAGTCGACGACCAGCGCCCAGCCCGAGCCGATGGTGGCGACGAGGAGGCCGCCCAGGGCGGTGCCGAGGATGCCCGCGATGTTGGTCGAGAGCCGCAGCAGCGCGTTGGTCGACTGCAGGTCGGCGGGGTCCGTGACCAGCGAGGGGACGAGCCCGGCGTACGCCGGGTAGAAGAGCGAGAACGCCGTCCCGTTGACGACGGCCAGCGCGCACAGCCACGCGACCGTGGCCGAGCCGGTGAGGAGCAGGACGCCGGCGAGGAGCTGAGCGAGACCCGCCATCACCTCGGCCAGCACCATCACGCGGCCCCGGTCGAGGCGGTCGGCCACGACGCCGCCGAGGAGCATGAAGAGCACGCGCGGCACGGCGGCCGCGGACAGCACGAGACCCAGGTCCCCGGCGTCGCTGCCCGGGAGGCCGAGCACGCCGAACGCGAGCGCGATGGGCGCGATGCCGCTGCCGAGGTCGGACACCAGGCGCGAGCCGAACACAAGACCGACCTCGCGCCGTCGCAGCAGGCCGGCGTCGCGCCGCCAGTCGCGATGCGGGCCAGGGTCCGACGGTGCTGCGGCAGCGTCGTCCGGCGTCACGTCGTCAGGCACTCGTGCACCCTGCCACGCCACCGCCGCCCGCCCGCACGGGTTTCGCCTCGACCGACGCCCCCGAGTTACTGCCCACAGTGGGGTGATGGGGCCAGCCAGAACCCCACTTTGGGCAGTAACTCGCGAGAGAGGCGGGTCAGACGGCGTGCTTGTCGGGGCCCTGCAGGAGGCCGAGCACGACGAGCTCGGCGACGACCAGAGCCACCGCGGCGGTCACGAGGCCCGAGGCGGCCAGGAGCGCTGCGGCCGCGGCGAACAGCGCGAACTCGATCGCCACGCGTGCAGCCACGGGCAGCCGGATCTGGCGTCGGGGCGAGAGCAGCAGGCCCCACACCACGGTGGCTGCGGCGGTGGCGAGCAGGCCGATCACCCAGCCGACCGGACCGTCGACCAGGCGGACGGCGGCCACGGTGAACGAGGACCACAGTGCCAGCTCGAGCAGGAACCGCAGCCCGAGGAGGACCACGACCCAGGCCGGCATGCGCGATGGCGGGGCGTCCGTGGTCATGCGCCCAGCCTGCCCTCCCCGCCGCTCGGGCGCGGGCGGATCGCCGACAGCGCGTGCCCACAGCGAGAACGGACGATCGGCAGCGCGGAGCCGATCACCTCCCGGGTCAGCCGGTCGTCGGCCTCTGGTCGAAGACGTGGCGGCGCACCCAGGCGTGCAGCGCGATCGCGGCCGCAGCGCCGACGTTGATCGAGCGCGTCGAGCCGTACTGCGCCACCGACACCGTCGCGGCGCACACCGCGCGGGCGCCGTCCGACAGGCCGGTGCCCTCCTGGCCGAACAGCAGCACGCACTCGCGCGGCAGGTCGAACGTCTCGAGCGGCACCGAGCCAGGCAGGTTGTCGACGCCGATCACCGTGATCCCCTTGGCCGCGGCCCAGGCCGCCAACGACTCGGCGTCGTCGTGGTGCTCGACGTGCAGGTAGCGATCGGTCACCATCGCGCCGCGCCGGTTCCAGCGCTTGCGGCCGACGACCCGCACCGACGAGGCGTTGAACGCGTTCGCCGTACGCACCACGGACCCGATGTTGAAGTCGTGCGCGAGGTTCTCGATGGCCACGTGGAACGGGTGCCTCGTGAGGTCGAGGTCGGCCACGATCGCGTCGACCCGCCAGTAGCGGTAGCGGTCGACGACGTTGCGCCGGTCGCCGTCGCGCAGCAGCTCGGGATCGAGGCGCTCGTCGTCCGGCCAGGGCTCGGGGTGCGGACCGACTCCGACCTCGACGACGGCCGGCTCGACGTCGTCAGGCGCATCCACGCCGTCAGCCTAGGCTCGGGGGCGTGTGGGAAGGACCCGACCTGACGTCGCTCGGCGCGATCGCCGTGTACGCCGTGCTGTGGGGGTTCCTCTTCGCCGAGTGCGCGCTGCTCCTCGGCTTCCTGCTCCCTGGCGACACCATCCTGTTCGGCGCCGGGCTCGTGGCCGCGTCCCCGAACAGCGACGTCAACATCTACGTGCTCGTGACGGGCGCGTTCCTCGCCGCCGTGATCGGCAACGAGGTCGGCTACACGACCGGACGCCGGTTCGGCCGCGACTGGGTCGAGAACCGCGAGAAGGGCCGGGCCAAGGAGCAGCTGCGCCGGGCCGAGGCCTTCTACGAGAAGTACGGCTGGCTCTCGGTCGTGGTCGCGCGCTGGATCCCCTGGGTGCGCACGTTCATCCCGATCATCGCGGGCACGGCAGCGATGGACAGGCGGGCGTTCACCTCCGCCAACATCGTCGGCGCGCTCCCGTGGGCGGTCGGTCTGCCGCTGCTCGGCTACTTCGCCTACCAGGTGCCGGTGCTGCGCGACCTCGCGTACGCCGCCGCCGGCATCGCGATCGCCGCGACGATCGTGACTGTCCTTCTGGGTGCCGCCAGGTCGCGGCGGGCCCGGCGTACGGCGGAGCCTGAGGCCGGGTCCTCGGCCGCCGCGCAGCCCGGCGGTCAGGACGACCCGTCCGCGTGACCTACCCTCGTCCTGTGCTTGATCACATGACGTCGACCCTCGCCATCGGCCCGAGCTGGCTGCAGCCCGAGAACATCCTGGAGCGCTTCGGCACCTGGGCGTTCGTCGCGGTGCTGGTCATCGTGTTCATCGAGTGCGGGCTGCTGATCTTCTTCCTGCCCGGCGACTCGCTGCTGTTCGTGACCGGCCTGTTCATCGGCGCGGGCACGATCGGCGTCAACATCTGGGTCGCGATCGTGCTGCTGATCCTCGCCGCCATCGCAGGCAACGTGTCGGGCTACTGGATCGGGCACAAGGCCGGGCCAGCGCTGTTCAAGAATCCCGACGCGCGGTTCCTGACGCCGGGCAACGTCGACAAGACGCACGCGTTCTTCGAGAAGTACGGCCCGCGCTCGATCATCCTGGCCCGCTTCGTGCCCATCGTGCGCACGTTCATCACGCTGCTCGCCGGCGTCGGCAAGATGGACTTCCGCCAGTTCCTGACCTACTCGAGCATCGGCGCCGTGATCTGGGCGGGCGGCGTGACGATGCTCGGCTACCTGCTCGGCGACGTCCCGTGGGTCAAGAACAACATCGAGGTCATCGCGATCCTGATCGTGGTGCTGTCGCTGCTGCCCGCGGGCTACGAGTGGTGGCACGCACGGCGTACGGCGAAGGCGACCGATGGCACCGCCGCAGCCGACGAGGCCGGCACCGCCTGAGCCCGAACGGCTCTCAGGCTCCGCGACCGACCGACGGGAGCGGCTCGACCGGTCGCATCTGACGTGCGCGGACGACCTCGTGCACAGCGTCCTGCGACGGGATCGTACGACGGTCGGGGTAGGCCTCCCACGGCACCGACTCCAGCACCGTGCGCAGCGCCGTGCCGCGCGCGAGCAGGTCGAGCGGGTCCAGGCCCGAGCCGCCGCGCGAGACGAGGGTGTCGCCGACCGTGATGATCGACTGCACGGGTGCCGCGACGAGCGACCGGCGGACCGTGTTGTCGACGATCGCGCGCGCGAGCCAGGGCTCGGCGGCGCGCAGCGAGTAGAGCGCGTCGAACTGCGCGTCGCCCGTGTGCACCTCGCGCATGCCGTCGCCGACCTGCGGGGTGGCGGTCGCTCGCGAGCGCACCTCGAAGCGGGGGAGGATCCCGGGGGCGACGAGCTCGACCACGGCGATGTGCTTGCGGTCCTCGTACGCCCGGATGGCGATGCCGTCGACGTCGCCGAGGAGCACGCCCTCGGTGGTCAGGTACCAGCCCATGGCCCGTGCGTAGCGGCGCAGGCGGCCGCGGCGGGTGTGCGAGACGACCCACTGTGCGAACGGGCTGCGGGTCAGGGGGCGGGCGCGGCTCAGCCCGGCGAGCGTCGTCGCCTGAGCCCCGGTCGCCATGCATGCCCCTCGTGCCGTCGGCGTCCGTCCCCTACGGGCGCCCCGGTGAAGAGTCGTCGCGTAGCGGAGCCTGCGGATGCGCCGAACGGGTGAGCAAGGGTCCGCGTGGGTGACGTCGTCCCCCGTGCGGACGAGCAGCGAGGGGCTCGGCCGAGGCCGAGGTCGTGCGATGCGGCCGGCCGCCACTGTGCCGGAGGGCCCGGCAGCCTCGGTCAGCCGAGGCCGAGGTCGGTGAGGGAGTAGGCGGCGAGGTAGGGCAGCCTGGCCTCCTCCACCTTCGGCGCGGCGCCGCGCTCGACGATGACGGCGACGCCGACCACCTCGGCACCCGCCTCGCGCAGGGCCTCGACGGCCGTGAGCACCGAGCCACCCGTGGTCGAGGTGTCCTCGACGGCGAGCACGCGGCGTCCGGCGACGTCCGGGCCCTCGATGCGGCGCTGCAGGCCGTGCGCCTTCTCGCTCTTGCGGACGACGAAGGCGTCGAGCGTGCGGCCCTGCGCGGCGGCGGCGTGGAGCATCGCGGTCGCCACCGGGTCGGCGCCGAGCGTGAGGCCGCCGACGGCGTCGTACTCGAGGTGGCTGGTGAGGTCGAGCATCACGCGGCCGACGAGCGGCGCGGTGGCGCCGCCGAGGGTCACGCGGCGCAGGTCGACGTAGTAGTCGGCCTCCTTGCCGCTCGAGAGCACGACGCGGCCGTGGACCACGGCCTTGTCGAGGATGTCCTGGCGCAGCTGGTCGCGATCGTGGCTCGTCACAGTTCGAGAGGGTATCGGCGCCCCCGGTGCGGCAGGCTGGGCGGGTGACCACCGCGACCGTCGTCCTCTGCCCGCCGCTGCCGGGCGCCCCCGCCGCCGTCGACGTCGCGGACGTCGCCGACAGCCTGCTGGACGACCCCCGCCTCGCCGGGGTCCGCGTGCTGTCGCCGTACGTCCCAGAGGCCGCTCCGGAGGACGACGAGCGGACGCGCACTGCGCACTGGGTGGCTCACCTGGCGATCGGGCTCGCGACCGGTGGCGCGGTGGCGCCGGTACTGCTGGTGCTCGGAGGGTCGGCCGGCGCGCTGGCGCCGGCGCTCGGCTTCTCGCAGAAGGCATCCCGCCGGGCGGTCTCGGGCTACGTGCTCGTCGACGCCGCGGTGCCCCCGGCCGAGTCGCGCGGCGGCGACTGGCCCGACGCCCCGGTGGTCTTCGTCGCCTCGCCCGCGGCCGACCCGCTTGAGGCCGACCAGGCCCGACTGCGCGGCTGGCAGGTGCTCGAGGTCCCCGACGCCTGGCCCGGCACGGTGGCCGACGCCATCGCCAGCATCACCCGCCCCTAGGGCTGTTTTCGCCCCTTAGGGTCACCAAGCGCCCTTCAGGGGCACTTTCGCGTCCACAATTTGGCCGCTCTCCATGCCGCTAGCGCTTCAGGCGGTCGGGGCCGCGTACGGCGGAGGCACGGCGTACGACGGGGCGCGGCAGGTAGCGGGCGAGGGTCGACAGCGCCTTGTACTGCGCGCCGGGCACCGACACCGGCTTGCCGCGGCGGAAGTCCGCGAGCGCTGTGCGGACGACGTCCGGCGCGTCGAGCCACATCCAGTCGGGGAGGTGGTCGACGTCCATCTCGGCCCGCTGGTGGAACTCGGTGTGGGTGAAGCCGGGACAGAGCGCGGTGACAGTGACGCCGGTGCCGGCGAGCTGGCGGTCGACCGACTCGGAGAACACGGTGACCCACGACTTCGCCGCGCTGTAGGTGCCGCCGGCGATGAAGCTCGCGACGCTGCTGACGTTGATGACGCCGCCGGTGCCGCGCGCGACCATGCCGGGCAGCGCGGCGTGGCTGAGGCGCATCACCGCGGTGACGAGGACGTCGAGCATCTTCTGCTCGGCGTCGAGGTCGCCGCCCACGAAGACCTGGTTGACCCCGAAGCCGGCGTTGTTGACGAGCAGGTCGACGGGCCGGGTGGCGTCGGCGAGCCGGGCCTCGACCTGCGCGAGCTGGGCACGGTCGGTCAGGTCGGCGACGAGCACCTCGACCGCGACGCGGTACCTCGTCTCGAGCTCGGTCGCGAAGGCGGTGAGGCGGTCACCGTCGCGCGCGACGAGCACGAGGTCGTCGCCCCGCGCCGCCAGCTGCCGTGCGAACTCTGCGCCGATCCCCGCCGTACCGCCCGTGATGAGTGCCGTGGTCATGCCCCATCCTCACCCGCTGTTCGACATGACCGCCGAGTCGTGGTCACGAGAGTGCCCCTCAAGGGCACTTCGTGACCCTAAGGGTCGAAAACGAAGGTCAGCGGCCGCCGCTCACTGCCAGGACGGTGCCGGTCGTGTACGACGCGGCGTCGCTGAGCAGCCACACGACTGCTGCGGCCACCTCCTGGACGGTGCCGGAGCGCTGCATCGGGATGGTCGGGCGCATGCGGTCGGGTCGGCCGGGCTCGCCGGCCGCGGCGTGCAGGTCGGTGTCGACCAGGCCGACAGCCACCGCGTTCACGCGGATGCCCTCGGTCGCGACCTCGCGCGCCAGGCCCACCGTGAGCGTGTCGACCGCGGCCTTGGACGCCGCGTAGTGCACCCACTCGCCCGGGCTCCCGAGCACCGCCGCGCGCGACGACACGTTCACGATCGCGCCGCCGCTGCCGCCGTGGGCCGTCGACATCCGGCGCACGGCGGCCCCGCAGGCGAGGAACGAGCCGGCCACGTTGACCGCGAGCACGTCCTCGAGCTGCTGCGGCGTCACGGTGTCGACGCGGGCGAAGCCGCCGGAGATCCCTGCGTTGTTGACGAGCCCCATGAGCGGGCCGCCGAAGGCATCGGCGGCCGCGAACAGCCGCTCGACCGACGCGGCATCCCGTACGTCGGCCTGCACCGCGATCGCACGCCGCCCGAGGGCCTCGACCTGCGCCACCACCGAGGCCGCGGCGTCGGCGTCGTGCACGTAGTCGACGACGACGTCCCACCCGGCTTCGGCCACCGCCACGCACACCGCCGCGCCGATACCGCGCGAGCCGCCCGTCACCACCACAGTCGCCATGCGCAGCATCCTGTCGCACCCGTGCCCGCGAGCAGGCCGAGTAATGCAGCGGTACGGCGGGCCCCGCCCTCCGCACGATGGATCCTGTGGCCGCGCGAAGCCCCGGCGTTCCGTGCGCACCAGGCGGTCGACGGGCACCGGGAGCAGCGCGGCTGCGACGACTGCTCGCGGACCAGGGTCGTAGCCTCTGCGACGTGACCCGTCGTGTGCCGCCGCTCGTGCCGCGGATGATCGAGCACGCCTCGAGCATCTTCGGCGAGATGAGCGCCCTCGCCGTCTCGACCGGATCGGTCAACCTCGGCCAGGGCTTCCCGGACACCGACGGCCCGCAGTCGGTGAAGGACGCCGCGATCCGCGCGATCGGCGAGGGCCGCGGCAACCAGTACCCGCCCGTGCACGGCGTGCCCGAGCTGCGCCGCGCGATCGCCGACCACCAGCGGCGCTTCTACGGCCTCGAGGTCGACTGGGACACCGGCGTCTGCGTCACCACCGGAGCGAGCGAGGCGATCGTGGCCGCACTGCTCGCCCTGGTCGACGCGGGCGACGAGGTCATCCTCTTCTCGCCGTGGTTCGACGTGTACGCCGCCGGCGTCTCCCTCGCCAACGGCGTACGCCGCGAGGTGCCGCTCACGCCGGGCACGTTCCGCCCGGACATCGACGCACTGCGTGCTGCCATCACGCCACGCACCCGCCTGCTGCTGCTCAACTCACCGCACAACCCGACGGGCGTCGTCTTCACGCGCGAGGAGCTCACCGCGATCGCCGAGGTCGTGGCCGAGCATGACCTGCTCGTGATCAGCGACGAGGTATACGAGCACATCGTCTTCAGCGGCCACGAGCACGTGCCCTTCGCGTCGCTGCCCGGCATGGCCGAGCGCACTGTCACCCTCGGCAGCGCCGGCAAGTCGCTGTCGATGACCGGCTGGAAGGTCGGCTGGGCCACCGGGCCGACCGATCTCATCCACGCCGTGCGCGTCGTCCGGCAGCACATGAGCTTCGTGAGCGGCGGCCCGTTCCAGTGGGCCGTCGCCGAGGGGCTGACGCTGCCGGACCAGCACTGGCTCGCCTTCGCCGCCGACATGCAGGGCAAGCGCGACATCCTCAGCGCCGGCCTCTCCGACCTCGGGCTCGACGTCATCGCGTCGGAGGGCACCTACTACGTGACGACCGACATCCGATCCACCGGGTACGCCGACGGCCTCGCCTTCTGCCGCGATCTGCCCTCTCGCGCCGGCGTCGTCGCGATCCCGCAGCAGGTGTTCCACGACGAGGGCGCCAACGGCGCTCCGTACGTGCGCTGGGCGTTCTGCAAGCGCCCCGCGGTGCTGCACGAGGCCATCGACCGCCTCGGTCGAGCCCTCACCTGATCGCCCGACCGGTCCCTTCAGGGCCGGGGCCGCGGCGCCGATGACTGCGTCATGGCTACGTCGCTCGCCGGCAAGGAGCTCGTTGCGGCGTCGTGGGCGCTGCTGCGTCGCGACCCGTCGATCGTCGCGCTGCTCGTGGTGGGCAGCCTCGCGGCGTCCGTCGCGTTCGCGCTCGTCGCGCTGCCGCTCTACACCGTCTTCGGTCTCCCCACGGACGGCCGCAGCGACTGGCCGAGCGTGCTCGCCTACGCGCTCGCCCTCTTCGCCTCGACCCTCGTCTCGACGTTCTTCCTCGGTGCGGTCGTGGCCGCGGCGATGCAGCGTGCAGAGGGCGGCGACCCGACGTTCGGCTCAGCGCTCGCCGCCGCCTGGGAGCGGCGTACGCAGCTGATCGCGTGGGCAGCGGTGTCGACCGTGGTCGGCGTCGCTCTGCGCCAGCTCGAGCGCTTCGGCATCGCGGGCCAGATCGTGCGCCTGCTCGCCGGCGTCTCGTGGGCGATCGCCACCTGGTTCGCGATCCCGGTGATCATGGCCGAGGGCACGATGCCGATGGAGACGATCAAGCGCTCCGGCGAGGTGCTCACGTCGCGCTTCGGCTCGAACGTGCGCGCGACCATCCGCCTCGGCATCACTTACGTGCTGCTGTGGATCGGCGTGTTCGCCGTCGGCCTGCTCGGCGTCTTCGCTCTTGTCGACGGCGTGCGCAAGCACGAGGGCCTTACCACCGGCTCGGGCATCGTCATGATCGTCGTCGCGCTCGTCGGCGGCTTCGTCGTCATGGCCTGCTGGCAGGCCACGTCGGTCTACCTGCGCACCGTCCTCTACCGCTACGCCAACGGCCTCTCGACGCCCGGCGTCGGCCAGTGGGTGCTGCCGCCTCTGCTCGGCGGGCCTACGCAGGCGTCGACCGCGGACGCACCCACGTGGACGTTCCCCATGGCCGCGCCGACCACGCCCGACCCGCGCTTCGCCCCCCAGCAGTACGCCGCACCGCCGTCGTACGCCGTTCCGCAGTCGTACGCCGCACCGCCGCAGCAGCAGTACGCGCCGCCGCAGGGGACGTTCCTCGCGCCACCGCCGTACGTGCCGCCGGCCGAGCCCACCGGCAGCGACGTGCTGCCCGCCGACGAGCCGACAGCACCTCCCTCGCCGCCGGCACCCGGCCCGTGGCCGGGCACCCAGCGGTTCCTCCCCGAGGAACCGCGCACCTGATCGCACGACGAAGCCGCCCGCCCCGATCTCCGGGACGGGCGGCTTCGACGTGCGGGCGTCAGTGCTGGGAGGTCACAACCAGTCGGTCGGCCTCGGGCGCGACGTCGACGAACACGGAGTCGCCGTCCGTGATCTCGCCGCCGAGGATGGCCTTGGCGAGCTGGTCGCCGATCGCGGTCTGCACGAGCCGGCGCAGCGGACGCGCGCCGTACGCCGGGTCGAAACCGTTGAGCGCCAACCAGTCCCGCGCCGCCGGGGTGACCTCGAGCGAGAGTCGCCGGTCGCGCAGACGGGAGGCGAGGGCGTCGACCTGGATCGTGACGATGGTCGAGAGCTCCTCGATCCCGAGCGGGTGGAACATCACGGTGTCGTCGAGGCGGTTGAGGAACTCGGGCTTGAAGCTCGCGCGCACCACGTTCATGACGGCGTCGCTCTTGGCCTCGGGCGACAGGGTCGGGTCGGCGAGGAAGCTCGATCCGAGGTTCGAGGTGAGCACCAGGATCGCGTTGCGGAAGTCGACCGTGCGGCCCTGGCCGTCGGTGAGCCGGCCGTCGTCGAGCACCTGCAGCAGCACGTCGAACACCTCGGGGTGCGCCTTCTCGATCTCGTCGAAGAGCACCACGGTGTACGGGCGGCGGCGTACCGCCTCGGTGAGCTGGCCGCCCTCGTCGTAGCCGACGTAGCCGGGGGGCGCACCGACGAGACGGGCGACGGAGTGCTTCTCGCCGTACTCGCTCATGTCGATGCGGGTCATGGCGCGCTCGTCGTCGAAGAGGAACTCGGCGAGCGCCTTGGCGAGCTCGGTCTTGCCGACGCCCGTCGGGCCCAGGAACAGGAACGAGCCGGTCGGACGGTCGGGGTCGGAGATGCCCGCGCGGGCACGGCGTACGGCGTCGGAGACAGCCTGCACCGCCTCGCGCTGGCCGACGACGCGGTGGCCGAGCTCCTCCTCCATCCGCAGCAGCTTGGCGGTCTCGCCCTCGAGCAGACGGCCGGCAGGGATGCCCGTCCACGCAGCCACGACCTCCGCCACGTCGTCCGGGCCGACCTCCTCGCGCACCATGCGCGAGCGGTCGGACGACGACGAGACAGCCTGGTCGAGCTGGCGCTCGAGGTTCGGGATCTCGGCGTACAGGAGGCGCGATGCCTGCTCGAGGTCGCCGTCGCGCTGCGCACGGTCGAGCAGCATTCGCAGCTCGTCGAGACGGATCTTGAGGTCGCCGACCTTGTCGAGACCGGTCTTCTCGGCATCCCAGCGCACACGCATCGCGCGCAGCTCCTCGCTGCGGTCGGCGAGGTCGGAGCGCAGCTTGGCGAGGCGCTCGACCGAGGCCTCGTCGGTCTCGCGGGAGAGCGCGAGCTCCTCCATCTTCATGCGGTCGACCTGGCGCTGCAGCGCGTCGATCTCGACGGGCGAGGAGTCGATCTCCATCCGCAGACGCGAGGCGGCCTCGTCGACGAGGTCGATCGCCTTGTCGGGCAGGAAGCGGCTGGTGATGTAGCGGTCCGACAGCGTCGCCGCGGCGACGAGGGCGGAGTCGGCGATGGCGACCTTGTGGTGCGCCTCGTACTTCTCCTTGATGCCGCGCAGGATCCCGACGGTGTCCTCGACGCTCGGCTCGCCGACCAGCACCTGCTGGAAGCGGCGCTCGAGGGCAGGGTCCTTCTCGATCCGCTCGCGGTACTCGTCGAGCGTGGTCGCGCCGACCATCCGAAGCTCGCCGCGCGCGAGCATCGGCTTGAGCATGTTGCCGGCGTCCATCGCGGAGTCGCCGCTCGCGCCCGCACCGACGACCGTGTGCAGCTCGTCGATGAAGGTCACGACCTGGCCGTTGCTGCCCTTGATCTCGTCGAGCACGCTCTTGAGTCGCTCCTCGAACTGGCCGCGGAACTGCGCGCCAGCGAGCATCGCCGCGAGGTCGAGGGAGATCAATCGCTTGCCGCGCAGGGAGTCGGGGACGTCGCCCGCGACGATGCGCTGCGCCAGCCCCTCGACGACGGCGGTCTTGCCCACTCCGGGCTCGCCGATGAGCACCGGGTTGTTCTTGGTACGACGGCTGAGCACCTGGACGACGCGGCGGATCTCGGCGTCGCGGCCGACGACCGGATCGATCTTGCCCTCGCGGGCGAGCTCGGTGAGGTCGACGCCGAACTTCTCGAGCGCCTGGAAGGTCTGCTCGGGGTCGGCGCTCGTGACGGGCTGCTGGCGCACGGACGAGATGGCGTCCACGAGCGTCGCGGGGGTAGCGCCGGCGGCGGCCAGGGCGTCGCTGACGCCCGGGCCGCCCTGCTGCGCGAGGCCGACGAGCAGGTGCTCGGTCGACACGAACTCGTCGCCACGCTCCTTCGCGCTGGCCTCGGCGTCCGCCATGACGCGGAACATCCCGGGCGAGAGCTGCGGCGACTGCACCGACTGACCCATCGCCGAGGGCATCCGGTCGAGCGCGGAGTTGACCGAGGTCGTGAGCGCGGCACGGTCGACCCCGACCTTGTCGAGGACGGCGGTGGCGATTCCGTCGCCGCTGCTGCCCTGCGCCAGCAGGGTGCCGAGGAGGTGCAGCGGCTCGACCTGGGCCTGGCCGGACGTCGCGGCACGCCGGACGGCGCCCGCGAGTGCCTCCTGGCTCTTGGTGGTGAGCTGGAGATCCATAAGGGTTCACCTCCGGTGGTGCGTGGCCGGTGCGGCCGGGGTCAGGTGGCGGGTGCCGCGTCGTACTCCCTGTCGGGCGGGCGGCGCGGCGTCCGAGGTGTTCGGTAGGCGGCTCTCGCCGCCTCTGTGGCGACTCGGGGCAGCCTCATCGGGAGATCAGCGGGTGCGATCGGCCGGGCGGGGGCGCCAGACGACCAGGGCGGTGCCGGGCTGGCCGGGACCGGATGCCGAGCGGGATCCGAGCGTGGGGCGCAGGCGCTGCACCTCGGCGCGGAGGAGGCCGACCTCCGAGCGCAGCCGCTCGTTCTCGGTCTCGAGGGCGAGGATGCGCGCGATGCCGGCGAGGTTGATGCCGTCGCCCGTGAGCCGCGCGACCTCGCGCAGCCGCGCGATGTCGTGCAGCGAGTAGAGGCGGTTGCGCCCGCCCGTGCGGTCCGGCGACACGAGGCCGAGCCGGTCGTACTGGCGCAGGGTCTGCGGGTGCATGCCGGCAATCTGCGCAGCCACGGAGATGCCGTAGACCGGGGTCGTCTCGTCCGGGCGCAGGCGGTCGCTGCTCACGACGCACCCCCGGACTTCGCGGCCCGCGCGATGAGGTCGGCGCGCGGGTCGTGCTCGGAGGTCGACTCGGCATACGCCTTGAGGGCCTCCTTCGCGTCGTGCGAGAGCCGCGCGGGGACGGCGACGTCGATCGTGACGACGAGGTCGCCCTTGGTGCCGTCCTTGCGCGTGACGCCCTTGCCGCGCACGCGCAGCATGCGACCCGACTGGGTGCCCTCGGCGAGGCGCAGCTTGACCGTGCCGCCGCCCGGAGTGGGTACGTCGACGTCGGCACCGAGCGCGGCCTCGGCGAACGTGACCGGGAGGGTGACCGTGAGGTTGTCGCCGTCGCGCCCGAACACGGGGTGCGGCGAGACCTTGACGACCACGAGGAGGTCGCCCGCCTCGCCGCCACCCTCGCCCGCGGCGCCCTTGCCGCGCAGCTTGATCTTCTGACCGCCCTTCACCCCGGCAGGGATGCGTGCCTGCACCGTGCGGGTGCTCGGCGCGTGGCCGCTGCCCTGGCAGTTGGGGCACGGGTCGTCGACGACGAGTCCGCGGCCGCGGCAGGCGCGGCACGGCTCGGGGAAGGCGAAGCCGCCCGCGTTGCGGTTGACCTGGCCGGCGCCCTGGCACGTGGGGCACACGCGCGGGGTGGTGCCCTTGCGGGCACCGGTGCCCGAGCAGACACCGCACGGCGCGTCGGAGGTCAGGCGCAGGGGAAGGGTGACGCCCTCGAGCGCCTCGTCGAACGACAGGGTGACGGTGCTCTCGATGTCGGCGCCGCGACGCGCACGGCTGCGCGCACCGCCGCCGCCGCCTCGGTTGAACAGCCCGCCGAGCACGTCGCCGAAGCCGCCGCCGCCCGCCCCGCCCTGGCCGCCGGTGTTGACGCGGCCCAGCAGGTCGGACAGGTCGAACGGCACGCCGCCGCCCTGGCCGCCCGCGTTGGGGTTGAAGCCTCCCTGCGGCATGCGGAATCCGCCGACGCCCCCGAAGAGCGACCGCGCCTCGTCGTACTCCTTGCGCTTGGTCTCGCTCGAGAGCACGTCGTACGCCTCCGAGGCCTCCTTGAAGCGGGCCTCGGCCTTGGGGTCGTTCTCGTTGGAGTCGGGGTGGTTCTTCTTGGCCAGCGTGCGGAACGCCTTCTTGATGTCGTCCTGCGACGCGTCCTTGGGGACGCCGAGGACCTTGTAGAAGTCCTTCTCGATCCAGTCCTTCTGGCTCACGGCGTCCTCCTCTCTGTCGTCTCAGGTGCCGTGCGGCGTGCGGTCACTCGGGGTCTGCGACCGCCACGATGGCGGCGCGCAGGACCTTGCCGGCGTAGCGGTAGCCGGGCTGGAACACCTGGATGCAGGTGGGGCCCTGCACCTCGGCGCTGTGCGCGTGGCTGATGGCCTCGTGGACCGTCGGGTCGAACGGATCGCCGGCGACGCCGTACCGCTCGAGGCCCAGGCGAGCGACCGTGGCCTCGAGGGCCTCGGCCACGCTCTTGAACGCGCCCTCGAGGTCGCCGTGCTCGCGGGCCCGGCCGATGTCGTCGAGCACGGGCAGCAGCTCGGCGATCGTCGCCCCGACCGCGAGGTCCTTGATGCCCTCGCGCTCACGGTCGACGCGGCGCCGGTAGTTGGCGTACTCGGCGTGCACGCGCTGCAGGTCGGAGGTCAGCTCGGCGACCTGGGTGTCGAGCTCGGGGAGCGCCCCGTCGACGACGAGGCCCTCCACGATCTGCTCGAACTCGTCGCCCGAGGCGGGTCCGGGAGCAGCGGACTGCTCCCGGACCTCCCCGGTCTCGGGATCGATGCGGCGCTTGTCCGGGAAGTCGCCCTCAGGCTCGGTCACTGCTTGTCCTGGTCCTCGTCCACGATCTCGGCGTCGACGACGTCGTCGTCGTTGCTCGGCGCCGACTCGCCCGCGCCACCGTCACCGGCACCGCCGGCGGCGTTGGCACCGGTGTTGGCGTACATCGCCGCACCGAGGGCCTGGCTGGTGGTCGCGACCTTCTCGGCCGCGTCCTTGATCGCGTCGACGTCGTCGCCGGCGAGCGCCTTCTTGAGGTCGGCGAGAGGGCCCTCGACGTTGCTCTTCGCGTCCTCGGGCACCTTGTCGCCGTTGTCCGCGAGGAACTTCTCGGTCTGGTGGAGCAGGCCCTCCGCGCTGTTGCGGATCTCCGCCTCCTCCTTGCGCTTGCGGTCCTCCTCGGCGTGAGCCTCGGCGTCCTTCATCATGCGCTCGATGTCGTCCTTCGGGAGGCCGCTGCCGCCCGTGATCGTCATCGACTGCTCTTTGCCGGTGCCGAGGTCCTTGGCAGCCACGTGCACGATGCCGTTGGCGTCGATGTCGAACGTGACCTCGATCTGCGGCACGCCGCGCGGGGCCGGCGGGAGGCCGGTGAGCTCGAAGGTGCCGAGCTTCTTGTTGTACGCCGCCATCTCGCGCTCGCCCTGGAAGACCTGGATCAGCACGGACGGCTGGTTGTCGTCGGCCGTCGTGAAGATCTCCGAGCGCTTGGTCGGGATGGTGGTGTTGCGCTCGATGAGGCGGGTCATGATGCCGCCCTTGGTCTCGATGCCGAGCGAGAGCGGCGTGACGTCGAGGAGCAGGACGTCCTTGACCTCGCCCTTGAGGACACCGGCCTGCAGGCTCGCGCCGATGGCCACGACCTCGTCCGGGTTGACGCCCTTGTTGGGCTCCTGGCCGCCGGTGAGCTCCTTGACGAGCTCGGTGACGGCCGGCATGCGCGTCGAGCCGCCGACGAGCACGACGTGGTCGATGTCCTTCACCGAGATGCCGGCGTCCTTGATGACCGCGGCGAACGGCGCCTTGGTGCGGTCGAGCAGGTCGGCGGTGAGCTGCTCGAACTGCGCGCGGGTGAGGGTCTCGTCCAGGTGGAGCGGGCCCTCGGCCGAGGCGGTGATGTAGGGCAGGTTGATGGAGGTCTGCATCGAGCTCGAGAGCTCGATCTTCGCCTTCTCCGACGCCTCGCGGAGGCGCTGCATCGCCATCTTGTCCTTGGTCAGGTCGACGCCGTGCGCGTTCTTGAACTGGGTGGCGAGGTGCTGCATGAGGCGCTCGTCCCAGTCGTCGCCACCGAGGTGGTTGTCGCCGGAGGTCGCCTTGACCTCGACGATGCCGTCGCCGATCTCGAGCAGCGACACGTCGAACGTGCCACCACCGAGGTCGAAGACCAGGATCGTCTGCTCCTTCTCACCCTTGTCGAGGCCGTAGGCGAGCGCGGCGGCGGTGGGCTCGTTGATGATGCGCAGGACGTTGAGGCCCGCGATCTCGCCGGCCTCCTTGGTGGCCTGGCGCTGGGCGTCGTTGAAGTACGCCGGCACCGTGATGACGGCGTCGGTGACGACGTCGCCGAGGTAGGCCTCCGCGTCGCGCTTGAGCTTCTGCAGCACGCGCGCGCTGATCTCCTGCGAGGTGTAGGCCTTGCCGTCGATGTCGACGTTCCAGCTGGTGCCCATGTGGCGCTTCACCGAGCGGATCGTGCGGTCGACGTTGGTGACCGCCTGACGCTTGGCGACCTCGCCGACGAGCACCTCGCCGTTCTTGGCGAAGGCGACGACCGACGGCGTGGTGCGGGCACCCTCGGCGTTGGGGATGACGGTGGGCTCCCCGCCCTCGAGGACGGAGACGACGGAGTTGGTGGTGCCGAGGTCGATGCCGACTGCTCGTGCCATGAGACGTGCCTTTCGGGTCGGGGTCCGGCGGTCCGTGGGGCGGCCGCCGGTCGGTGCTGGTGGGCCGCTGCGGCGTGCGCCGCGGTGGCCGACTGAGGTCGAGCGTGGCCCGCCTCACTGTTCCTGTCAACTTGAACGTCAGATAACTTGAGTGCCTCTGACTCACATCACCTGACATAACCCAGCCGGGCTGGTTCTGCTTCCCCTGCTGGCGCCCCGTTCTGCGTGACGCCGCTCACGCGCGCCTCGGACGGCAGGCCGGGCCGTGCCGCTGGTCGGCCTCCGTGCGGCCCGGCCGGTACAGGCGCTCGGTACCGTGAGCCTCCTCGGGACAGGTCGGGTAAGTTACCGACCAGTAACTCCACCCGTGCCCGCGACCGCCCCACCCCGGAGGCCCTGGTGCCCGCGCTCTCGACCCTCGCCACCGACGTCGCGCAGCTGACGCCGTTCTCCGCCACGCACCTCACCGTGCGCCTGGTGCTCGGCGTGCTGCTCACCCTCGTGGCGCTCTCGCTCGCGGCCTGGCGCGGCAACCGCATCTACCAGGTCATCCGCTCGGGGCAGCCGGCCGTCGGGCGCACCGACGACAAGGGCGTGCGCATCCAGGGCGAGATCGTCGAGGTGCTCGGCCAGCGCAAGCTCCTCAAGTGGTCGGTGCCCGGCTTCGCGCACTTCGTGACCTTCTGGGGGTTCCTCGTCCTCGGCCTGACGATCGTCGAGGGCTTCGGCGCGCTGTTCGACCCCGACTTCCACGTGCCGCTCATCGGCACCTGGCCGGTCGTCGGCTTCCTCGAGGACCTGTTCGGCCTGCTGGTGATCGTCGGCATCACGATCTTCAGCGTCATCCGCATCCGGAAGAACCCGCACCGCATCGGCCGCGAGTCCCGCTTCTACGGCTCGCACACGGGCGGCGCGTGGCTGATCCTCGCGTCGATCGCGACGATCGTGATCACGCTGTTCGTCTACCGCGGTGCGCAGATCAACACCGGCACGTTCCCCTACGACTCGGGCGCCTTCGTCTCCGAGTGGGTCGCGAAGCTGCTCGAGCCGCTCGGCGAGACGACCAACGAGTGGATCGAGACGATCTTCATCCTGGCGTCGTTCGGCGCCGTGCTCGGTACGACGATCCTCGTGCTCTACAGCAAGCACATGCACATCTTCCTGGCGCCGTTCAACGTGCTCTTCTCGCGCCGGCCCAACGGCCTCGGCCCGCTCCTGCCGATGTACTCGGGCGGCGAGAAGATCGACTTCGAGGACCCGGACGAGGACGCCGTCTTCGGTCGCGCCTCGATCGAGGACATCACGTGGAAGGGCAACCTCGACCTGCTCACGTGCACCGAGTGCGGCCGCTGCCAGTCGCAGTGCCCGGCGTGGAACACCGAGAAGCCCCTGTCCCCCAAGCTCCTCATCATGGACATGCGCGACAACGTGCTCGCCCAGGCGCCGTACCTCGCGGCGAAGGCCAACCCTCGCTACCTCGGCAACGCCGGCACCGGCCAGGCGCCGAAGGCGGTGCCCGTGGAGATCGGCTCGTTCCCGCAGGAGGTGCAGGACGCGCACGCCCGACCGCTCGTCGGCAGCCGCGAGAGCCACAACGCCGTGATCGACGAGGACGTGCTGTGGTCGTGCACGATGTGCGGCGCCTGCGTCAACCAGTGCCCCGTCGACATCGAGCACATCGACCACATCGTCGACATGCGCCGCAACCGCGTGATGATCGAGTCGGAGTTCCCGGCCGAGCTCAACGGACTGTTCAAGAACATCGAGAACAAGGGCAACCCGTGGGGCGCCCAGGCGTCGCAGCGCAACGCGTGGATCGAGGAGGTCGACTTCGAGGTCGAGGTCTCCGACGGCGAGGCGATCCCGGACGACGTCGACTACCTCTTCTGGGTCGGCTGCGCCGGCGCGTTCGAGGACCGCGCGAAGAAGACCACCAAGGCCGTCGCCGAGCTGCTGCACCTGGCCGGCGTCCGCTTCATGGTGCTCGGCGAGGGCGAGACCTGCACGGGCGACCCCGCGCGCCGCGCCGGCAACGAGTTCCTGTTCCAGATGCAGGCGATGCAGAACGTCGAGATGCTCAACGAGATCAAGGCGAAGAAGATCGTCGTCACCTGCCCGCACTGCATGAACACGATCGGCCGCGAGTACCCGCAGCTCGGCGGCAACTACGACGTCGTCCACCACTCGCAGCTGCTCGCGACCCTCGTGAAGCAGGGCCGCCTCACGCCGGTCACCCCGGTCGACGGCCTCTCCGGCACGGTCACCTACCACGACCCGTGCTACCTCGGCCGGCACAACAAGGTCTACACGCCGCCGCGCGAGCTCATCGGCTCGCTGCCCGGCATCTCGTTCACCGAGATGGAGCGCTCGGCCGACCGCTCGTTCTGCTGCGGCGCCGGCGGCGCGCGCATGTGGATGGAGGAGCGCCTCGGCACGCGCATCAACCTCAACCGCACCGACGAGGCGCTCGGCACGGGTGCCTCGACCATCGCGGTCGCGTGCCCGTTCTGCTCGGTGATGCTCAACGACGGCGTCACCAACCGGTCGCAGGGCAAGGACGAGCCCGTCGCCGTCGTCGCCGACGTAGCGACCCTCCTGCTGGGCACCGTCGACAGGACCAAGCAGCAAGCCTGAGTCTGGGTAACCCCCGTGCAGTTGAACTGCCGTTTGCTTCCCTTAGGGAAGAAAGGCGAAGTTCAACTGCACGATCTCTGCCCGGAGTCGTGATCTTGATCGGCTAGTTGGGGAGCAAGGGCTTGAGCTTGGCCGCGAGGTACGGCGCCAGCGCGGTGCTGAAGGTCGCGGTCAGGTGGTCGGTGTCGCGGTAGACGAGGTACTTGCCGTGGGTGGCCGGGCACCGGTCGACGTCGCAGATCACGTCCGACAGGTCGACGCCGGTCGCGCCGTCGTGCTTCGCGGCCATGCCGACGTCGTACTTCGTGCCGTCGAGCGCCTCGCGCGTGACGTCGCATGCCGACGGGTTGTCGCGGTTCTGCCCCACGCACACGGCCATGTCCTTGCCCGGCCACGGGGTGTCGCGCATGACGGCCACGCGTACGCCGGCCCCGGTGAGCTTCGCCAGCGTGCGGTCCCAGCCCGCCTGCCACTCCGCGCCCGAACGGCCCGTGCCCTCGAGCGGCGAACCCGTCGCGCGGTCCACGACCGACTCCGTGCGAGTGCCGGCCGCCACCACCAGCGCAGGCTTGTCGGACGACGTCAGCCGGTCGAGCACGGTCGCGCGCCAGGCGTCGCACTCGTCGTACGGGCGCGAGAGCTTGCGCTGGTAGATCGTGACGTCGGGCGCGGGGCAGCCGGACTTCGTCCACGCCAGCAGGCGCCACTTGTTCTGCGTGGCGAGCTTCTCGAGCGCGGGGAACCACGACGCCGCGTGGCTGTCGCCGATCAGGACGACGGTGGTCGACGACCCGGTGTCGCCGAACGCGCAGCCATCCTTCGGCTGCGTGCCGCCGCGCTGCAGGTGGCACCCGTTGGCGTAGATCTTCGGCAGGTCGTCGCGCGCCGCGGTCGGGTCAGGCGTGAGATCGTCTGCGGGCCAAGTGATCTCGGTCGCCGAGGCGCTCGGCTTCGGCGTCTTCGTGGGCTTGCCCGAGGTGGACGGCGACGCCTCGGGCGAGGCCGAGGTGGTCGGCGTCGCCGCCGGCGCCGGGCCGCGCTCACCCTCGACCGGCGCCGCGACGGCCACCGTGGCGAGCGCTCCGCCACCGGGCAGCCACGTGAGCAGCAGCCCGCACACCGCCGCACCCACCGACAGTGCCGCACCGAGCCGGAGCGCGCGCGACGGCACGGCCACCAGGCGCGGGTCGTGCCGCACGGGCTCCTCGACGAAGCGGTAGGCCAGCGCCGCGGGGATCAGCGAGAGCAGCACCAGCGCGACCTTGATCGGCACCGACAGCACGCCGACCGCAGCGCCGACGAGGATCAGCACCGGCCAGTGCCAGAGGTACCACGAGTACGACAGCCGCCCGACCGCGCGCATCGGCCAGGTCGCGAGCAGCGCCGGCACGCCGTACGCCGGCGGCACGTCGTCCGAGCGCGTGCCGGCGAGGATCACCAGCGCCGTGCCGACCACCGGCGGCACCGCCGCCCAGCCGGGGAACTGCAGGTCGCCGTCGATCAGCAGGATCGAGCCGACAAGCAGCAGCGCGCCGACCCAGCCGGCGGCGGCTCGCACCGCCAGCGGCAGCCGGGCGAGGCTCACGGCACCGATGGCGAGCAGACCGCCGATCGCGAACTCCCATGCGCGCGTGGGCATCCCGAAGAACGCCCACGGCTGCACACGGGCGGTCAGCCGCAGCGAGAGCGCGAACGACACGATCCCGAGCGCCGCGAGCGCGATCGCCAGTGCAGCCGGTGAGACGGCCTGCGCGGCAGCGCGGCGACGCCGTACGAGCAGCCAGACGAGCGCGAGGATCAGCAGCGGCCAGACGACGTAGAACTGCTCCTCGACGCCGAGCGACCAGAAGTGCAGCACGGGCGAAGCGGCGGCATCCTCGGTGAGGTAGTCGGTGGCCTGCGCGGCGAACCGGATGTTGGAGACGTAGAAGGCTGCAGCCACGACGTCGAGCCCGACCACCGGGTGGTCGACCACGGGGATCACCACGAACGCGACCAGCGCAGTCAGCGCGAGCACGAGGGTGGCCGCGGGGAGCAGCCGGCGGGCACGTCGCGCCCAGAAGCGCGCGAGCGACACGTGGCCGGTGCGCGCCACCTCGCTCACGAGCAGACCGGTGATGAGGAAGCCGGAGATCACGAAGAACACGTCGACGCCGACGAAGCCGCCCGGAAGGAAGGGCAGGCCGGCGTGGTAGCCGACGACCGCCAGGATCGCGATCGCGCGCAGGCCCTCGACGTCGGGCCGGAAGCGCATCGACCGGTGCTCCTGCGCCGCGGGCGCAGTACTGGTTCCGGTCACCTCGCCAGCATAGGCAGCGACGTCGTGAGCACAGCGGACCACAGGTGCGTCGTGCGAGCGGGCACGCCGCAGGTCCTCGAGATCAGGCGTCGGGGTCGCGGGCGAGCAGGAACGAGAAGCTGAAGCCCGAGGCGTCGGCGGGCCGCTTGCGCCCGCGACGCTTCTCGGCGAGGAAGGGCGCGACCACGTCGTTGACCTGCTGCGCCAGCTCGCGCGCCTCCTCCGGCGTCAGCACGAGCAGGTCGCGGTTGTACGTCGTCGTCCGCGACCACACGCCGGCCGTGTCCTCGTCGTCGGCGCGCATCGCGCGGTGCAGCCTCTCCGCGTCGAGCCCGAGAGCCTGGTCGACGAGCAGCCCGGCCGCTGCCTGCGTGCTCCTGTTGCCCTGCCCCGGGCGGCCGATGGACGTGCTCAGCATGTCGCCGGCCCGCATCCAGGGCCGTTCGCGGCCGTCGCCCGAAGTCGCTGCGCGCACGACGATGCCGTGCTTCTCCAGCGCGCGCAGGTGATAGCTCATCGCGCTCGGCGAGATGCCGGCGATCTCGGCGCACTGCGTGGCGGTCAGGATCTCGCCGGAGTAGAGGACGTCGATCACCGCGAGGCGGGCGGGGTGCGCGAGCGCCTTGACCCCGGCCGGGTCGGAGATGACGACGGCACCCTTCGGAGGTACCTGTGCTCGGGCCACGACCGAACCGTACCCATCCCCTGTGCCCTGAGGGGTTGACACGGGCAAACTCTGAAAGCATAGTTTCGAAGCATGTCTTTCAGATCTCCCGCCAGGGACGTCCCGGTGGCAGCCGCCGGCCGCGCGATCAGCGTCGTCGGCGACGAGGTCGCCCTCGTCGCCCTCCTGCTCTGGGCCAGCACCGCCGGCCACGGCCCGGTGCTCGTCGCGGCCCTCGTGCTCGCAGCCGCGGTGCCGCAGCTGCTGCTCGCACCCGTGTCCGGCCTCGCCGCCGACCGGCTGCCCGTGCGGCACCTGATCGCCGTGACGGCGCTGGTCCAGGCGGGACTGTGCGTGGCTCTCGCGTTCGTGCTGCCGGACGGAGCAGTCACGGCCGTCGTCGCGCTCGTGCTGCTGCGCGCCGCGGGCCAGTCCTTCCTCGGCCCCGCGTGGCAGACGTGGCTGCCGTCACTCGTCCCCGCCGAGCGCCTGACGGCAGCGCTGTCGAGCGTGCAGACCGCGACCGCCACCGCAGCCCTGGTCGGGCCGGTCCTCGGTGGTGTCCTCGTCGCAGCATCGGGTGCCCGCTGGGCGCTCCTGCTCGACGGCGCGACGTTCGTGCTCATCGCCGTCGCCGCCCTCGCCGTCGCGCAGGTGCCCGAACGCAGGTCGCCGTCCCGCGGTGGTGAGGGTCGCGAGCCCGGTGCTCTCACGGCTGGCCTGCGCGTCGTGGCCGCCGACCCGGTGATCCGCGGCTTCGTCGTCGTGGTGGCGACGGTCGTGATCGCGCTCGGCGCGCTCAACGTCGCCGAGGTCTTCCTGATCACGCAGGAGATCGGTGCGGGCCCCACGGAGTACGGCCTCGTCGCGACGGTCTTCGCCGCCGGCCTCATGGCGGGGTCGTGGCTGGCGCGGAGGGTGGACGGTGATCGCGCGGCCGCCCTGGCGCTCGTCGGCGGAACGCTCCTGATGGCCTGTGCCGCAGTGCTTCTCGGCCTCGCACCGACGGTGCCGGTGGCGGCCGCCGCGGCCGCACTCATCGGGGTCGGCAACGGCCTGCTCAACGTGCTCGGCCAGGTGCTCATGGTGCGCCGCGCGCCGCGCGAGGTGCTCGGCCGGGTGGTGTCGGTGCTGCAGGCCGTCGTCGGGGCCGGTGCGCTCGTGGCCACCGCCGTCGGCGGCCTTCTGCTGGCGGTCGTGGACTCCCGCGCCGTCGTGGTCGGCAGCGGCATCGCCACGGCGCTCGCACTGCTGCTCGTGGGCCCCAGCCTTGTGCGGGCGGCGTCGATGGCCTCCCCCGCCGATCAGCCGGTGGCCGACGTCGCAGCAAGGGGAGAGGCGCGCGCAGCGGCCTAGCGCAGTGCGACCCGCCGCGCTCGGCGGCGCTGCGGACGACGCAGAGCTCGTTGCCCTCGGGGTCGGCGAGCGTCACCCAGCCGGTGCCGTCCTCGTTGCGCAGGTCGGCGACGAGCGTGGCGCCGAGCCCCAGCAGGCGCTCGACCTCCTCGTCGCGCGTGCGGTCGCTCGGCATGAGGTCGAGGTGCCCGCGGTTCTTCATGACCTTCGCGTCCGGCACCTGCACGAAGAGCACGTCTGCGCCGGGCGAGCTCACCAGCGCCTCCGGATCGCCGGGCTGGTCGAGGTCGGACATCGGCACGTCGAGCACCGCGCACCACCACTGCGCCTGGGCGTAGGGGTCGAGCGCGTCGAAGGTCACGGTGTGCACGAGGGAGGCCATGCGCAGATCGTCGTACGCCGCAGCGCGCACGTCGAACGGGTTCGCACCGGAACCGTCACGATCGGGCCGACGTCCGAGCGTCAGACACCCCGGCGCGCGTAGCGTCGGTGCTCCGGCACGAAGGGGGACGGCGATGACTCCACCATCCGGTCTGCTGAGGGTTGCGGGCGCGCTCGCCTCGGTCGCCCTGCTCACGGCAGCGTGCGGCACCGAGACGGCTCCCGGCGCGGGCTCGCCGAGCGCCGGATCGCCGAGCACGAGCTCTTCCGGTCCGGCGCAGAGCAGCCCCGCCGCGCTCAGCAGCCTCGACGTCACGTCGCTCATGGGCAACTGGTTCGTCATCGGGATAGGCGTCGAGCCGGACCTCATGGTCACGGTCGACGCCGGCGAGTTCCGGGTGTGGCAGGCATGCGGCGCCGCATTCGCCGGGTGGCGAGGGTCGACGTCGGGGCTCTTCGCCGCCGACGTGTCGTCCTGGTCGGGCACGTGCACCGACAAGCCCGACCTTCCGTGGCTGGAGACCTCGACGGGGTGGCAGCCGGACGGCGACGGCATCGCGCTGGTCGGCAGCGACGGCGCCACCCTTGCCCGCCTCGCTCCGGGTGCGTCACCCACGGCCGACAAGAACACCATGGACTCGCTCGCCGACCCACCCGTGGTGACGGACGAGATCCGCGCCTTCCTCAACGCCTCCCCGTCGCTGCCGGCGGGCATCACCCCCGCGACCCGCGAGGCGCTCCTCGGAGCGTGGATCGCCGTGCGACCGTCAGGCCGTCCGTCGCCGCAGTTCAGCCACAGCACGCCGCCCGGCGTGACGCTCAACGCGGATGGGTCGTGGGGCGGCTCGGACGGTTGCAACGGCGGGGGCGGCCGGTGGAACGCCGACGACGAAGGCCGCGTGATCGCGTCGTCCGGAGCATCGACTCTCATCGGCTGCGACAACATCGACGCGCCCGGCTGGTTCGCCGCCGCATGGCTCGCCGGCTTCGATGGCGACGCGCTGGTCACCTTCGGCCAGGACGGCACGGAGCTCGGCCGCTTCACCCGCGGCTGATCACGCCGCGCGTACGGCGTACCGGGATCAGATCTCGGTGCGGTGGAAGTTCAGGTGGCTCTTGGACTGCGTCGGGCCGCGCTGACCCTGGTAGCGCGAGCCGTACTGCGCCGAGCCGTACGGGTGCTCGGCCGGCGACGACAGACGGAACAGGCACAGCTGGCCGATCTTCATGCCGGGCCAGAGCTTGATCGGCAGCGTCGCGACGTTCGACAGCTCGAGCGTGACGTGGCCGGAGAAGCCCGGGTCGATGAAGCCGGCGGTCGAGTGGGTGAGCAGGCCGAGGCGGCCGAGGGACGACTTGCCCTCGAGACGGCCGGCGATGTCGTCGGGCAGCGTGACGACCTCGTACGTCGAGGCCAGCACGAACTCGCCCGGGTGCAGGATGAACGGCTCACCCGTCTCGGGCTCGACCTGACGGGTCAGGTCGGGCTGCTCCTCCGCCGGATCGATGTGCGGGTAGCGGTGGTTCTCGAAGACGCGGAAGAACTTGTCCATGCGCACGTCGACGCTCGACGGCTGCACCATCGCCTCGTCGAACGGCTCGAGGACGACCCGTCCCGACGCCAGCTCGGCGCGGATGTCGCGGTCCGACAGCAGCACAGTTCCTCCGGTTGCTCGCTCTGCCCCGGAGGCTACCCGGAGGCGGCCGGGCCTCGCGGGCTGGCCCTAGTCGCGGCGGACGAGACGGCGCAGGCGCTCCCCGGGCGAGAGGGCGTCCTCGGGGTCGACGTCGACGGCGGCCGAGCGCTCGTTGACGTCGTGGTCGAACGGGTCCTCAGCCCAGGGGCCGTGAGCGACCAGGGTGCGGATCTGGTCGACGCGGCCGAGGACGGTCACGCTGTCGAGGACGTCGACGACCTCGCGGTGCTCGGTGGTCGCCGCCACCGCCTGCCGCAGCCGGTCCGCAAGCGCCTGGTTCGCCGCCTCGCTCGCCTCGTCGACCCCGGTGGCTGCGACCAGGTCGAGGAGCGCCGCGAGGTCGATGAGCAGGGGCGCGTACGTCGTCGACGGCAGTGCCGGCGGCTCGCCGGCGCGGTCGTACAGGCGGTCCGACGAACCGGCCAGGGCGCGGGTCTGGGTGGCGAGCACGGTGGCCCAGAGCCGCCGGCGCGCGAGCGGTTCGAGCTCGTCGCGCTGCGCCCGGGCGCGCGGGTTGAACCGCACCGACTCGACCGCCTCGACCATGGCGTCACTGACCTCCGCGACGTGCCCGAGCAGCTGCCGCGCCTCGCTCACGAACAGGTGGCGGGACGAGCCTGGCATCGCGACCTCGCGCGTGCCGACCCCTGCGGCGATGGAGCGGATGAGCGCGGCGATGTCGGTGAGGTACGCGTCGATCGCCGTACGCGCCTCGGCCACACGCGGTCGGGGCGGTGCGACGAACACGGCCCCGACGCCGATGAGCCCACCGAGCGCGACGTCGACGACGCGCCAGAGGTCGGTCGTGAGATCCCCTGCGCCCAGCGCGATCACGAAGACGACGGCGACCGGCAGCTGCAGCTGGCCGACGAGCCCGACGGGCAGCGCCCGCGAAATGAGGAGCGCTGCGAGGACGGCGAGGAACACCGACCACCAGGTCACCGGCACGTAGGTGACGTAGAGCGTGGCGACGGCAACGCCCAGACCGGTGCCGAGCACGCGCTGCGCCAGCATGCCGAGGGTGCTGAACGCGCTGGACTGCACCACGAGCAGCGTCGTCGCCGGCGCGAAGATCGGGAGCACCGACTGCGAGAACCGCAGCGCGACGAAGTAGGAGACCGTGGTCGCGATGGCCACGCGCAGCAGCATCGTCAGGCTGCCGAAGCCGCGCGTGCGCGTCTGCAGCGCCTCGGCGAGACCGAGGTCGGAGGCCATGCTGCGGTCGGGCACGACGCGAGTCTCCCAGGTGGCGCGGACCCGGCAGCCACCGTCCGGCTGGGGAAGCCTGAGGGCCTCTTGGGTCCGCTGGGGCACCCTCATCGGGAAACGTGTGCGGTCAAGGGGTGGCGGGCGGGGTGGGGTCGGGCGGAGGGGTCGGGCTCGGGGGGATGACGGGCGGCTGCTCGAAGAGGATCGGCGGCACCTCGGGCGGGCAGCCGGCGGTCGTGGGCGTGGCCGATGGCGTCGCGCTCGGCGACGGTGTCGGGAGGTCCGTGCCTGTCGGCGTCGGGCTGTCGGTGGACGTCGGCACGTCGGTCGGATCGGCGGCGCCGCAGGCCTCGACTGCGGCCTCGTACGCCAGCCGCGCGTTCTCCTGGTCGACCGTGAACTGCTGTGCAGCGCTCACCGCGGCCTCGTACGCCGCGAGGTCGCGCGCGTAGGCATCCCGGCCCGCGGTGATCGAGTCCCAGGCGGCGGCGACGACGCGCACCTGCTCGGCGTACTGCAGGAAGGCGGCGAGCTGCTCGTCGTACGCCGCTGCCTCACCGCGGTAGGCCTCCACGCGCAGGCGCCACCCCTCCTGCCCGACCGCCAGCTGCTCGCGCGCGGCGGACACCAACGACTCCACCCGGGCTGCCTCGTCGGCCGAGGAGAACTCAGGAGCAGTCACGCCGGTGAACGCCCAGCCACAGCCGGGGCCGACGGGATCCGGCGCGCGCGAGGCGATCACGGTCGCCGTCGGCTCCGCCCCGGGGTCGGCGGGCAGCGACGGGACGGCGACAGGCGACGGTAGGTCGGTAGGCCACACCGGGTCGGGAGGGCGCACCGGGAACGAGATCGACGGTGCCGGCACGACAGTCGGGAGCGGCGGGGCGTCCACGGCAGTCTGCAGCGGGTCGACCGCGACCGGCACGGGGACGAGCCGACCCGTGAACTCCACGCCCTCGACGTACGGCGACCGCACGGCGTCGGCCAGCGTGGACGCCACCTCCGCGCACCGCCCTTGGAGCGCCACGAGGAGGCTGGCGTCGAGCACACGCGCACGGTCGGCGAGCCCGCCCGGGTTTCGTCCGGGTGCGTACACCGCGACCACGACGTCGCCCCGGCGCCAGCCCAGCACCGACACAGCGGGCAACGTGCTCGAGGTGCGGTAGGCGACGAACGCGTCGACGCCGGCGATCGTGGACGAAACTCCCGCCGTCACGTCCGAGCACGACGCCAGGGCCGCCACGCGGTCGCGGACCGCCACCGGCCCCGCCCCAGCCGAGTACGCCGTGACGGTCACCGCGATGCCGCGCCCGGCGACATCGAAGCGTCGGGTCGCGGTGGTCGTCCCCGCGGGGACCGTTGCGTCACACCCCTCGACGAGAGGGTCCGACGCGCTGCGGACGACGGCGCCGGACGGCGTCCACCCGGGCGGGGCGGCGGACAGGAGGGAGTCGACCACGACCTGCGCCGGCCGGGCGGTGAGATCGGCCGTGGCCCGCGGGGAGGCCGACGCCGCTGCTGCGCCGCCGTCGGCCGAGCGCGGGCCCAGCCCGACGCCGAGCGCCACGACCGCGCCGACGGTCCCGACCGGCAGGGCGATGGCGGCGAGGGTGATCCCGACGCCGGCCCGGCGCGAGGTCTCGCGCCAGTGCTGCTCGGTGGCACGGGCACGGCGCGACGAGCTGCGAGCACCCACGCGGTTCACCCTCCCGTCGCCTGTTCGTCACCTGGCCCGAGCATGGTCGCGGCGGCGATCCCGAAGGAGCGCCGCCGTCAGCCTCCATGGTGACGGCGGACGACGGAGAAAGCGAAATCCGGCATGAGCCGCGCCGACGACGGATCCGACGCGCACGACGTCGGTCTCGACGGGCTGCTCGCCGCCGTCGGCCACGACGCGCCGCCGATGCCGCGCCGGTGGACGGCGCTGGTCCGGCTCGTCGTCGTGACTCCGCTCTTCGCGCTCGTCGTCGCCGGCCTCGTCGTGCCGGCGGTGCTGCCGCCGTCGTACGCGTTGCGCGAGGCCGCGTACGCCTGGGAGGACCTGCCCACCGCCCTGCCGCTCGACGCCGGGCTGCCCCAGCGCAACGTGCTGACCGACCGGAACGGCACGGTCTTCGCCGTCGTGCAGGGGCAGGACCGCACGCCCGTTCCGCTCGCGGAGGTCGCGCCCGTGGTGGTGGACGCCCTGCTCGCCACCGAGGACGACCGCTTCTACGAGCGCGGGCCGCTCGACCTCGTCGCCTTCGGGCGCGCGGCGCTGCGCAGCGGCTCCGGCGACGTCCAGGGCGGCTCGGGCCTCACGCAGCAGTACGTGAAGAACCTCCTCCTCACCGAGGCGCGCACGCCCGAGGAGGAGCAGGCCGCGACCGAGCAGACGCTCACCCGCAAGCTGCGCGAGCTGAAGTACGCCGTCGCCGTCGAGAAGCAGCTGAGCAAGGACGAGATCCTCGAGCGCTACCTCAACACCGTGAACTTCGGCGACGGCGCCTACGGCGTCGCGGCCGCTGCGCGGCACTACTTCTCCGTCGGCGCCGACGCGCTCACGCTGCCCCAGGCCGCGCTGCTCATCGGCATCCTCAAGTCGCCGACGTACTACAACCCGGTCGACAACCTCGAGCGCTCGCAGTCGAGGCGCAACGCCGTGCTCGCCCGCATGCGCGACACCGGGCGCATCACCGCCGCGGAGTCCGAGGCGGCGCAGGCGGCCGACGTGGAGCTGAAGCTCACCGATGCTCCGCAGGGATGTGGGGCGTCGAAGTACCCGTTCTTCTGCCAGTGGGTCGTGCAGGCGCTCGCCGACGACAAGGCGTTCGGCGCGACGGCGCAGGCCCGCCAGGAGCGCCTGTTCCGCGGCGGTCTCACCGTCCGCACGTCCCTCGACCCGGCCGCGATGACGGCGGCGCAGAAGGCCACGGGCGCCGCGCTCACGCCGAGGAACCGCGTCGCCACCGGTGTCGCCGTCGTGGAGCCGGGCACGGGCCACGTTGCTGCGCTGGCAACCAGCAAGCGCTGGGGCCGTGATGCGGCTAGGGGCCAGACCCAGCTGATCCTTCCCGCGCTTCCGGCGTACCAGCCCGGGTCGACGTTCAAGGCGATCACCCTCGCGACGGGTCTCGAGCGCGGCATCCCGCTGACGACGCGCTTCACCACCCCGGACGGCTACGTGCCCGTCGGCCTCAACCATCCGCCCGGCGGCTTCCACAACGACGACAACCGCGGTCACGGCAACCTCGACGCGTACGCCGCCACCGCCGGCTCGGTGAACACCTGGTTCATCCAGCTCGAGGAGCGCACCGGGGTGCTGCCCGTCGCCGACATGGCGGAGCGGCTCGGCATCACGTCGCTGCCGCGTTCGGGCAAGCGGGCGATCACCCGGCTCGACGCGTCGCTGACCCTCGGCGCGTACGAGGTCTCGCCGCTGGAGATGGCGTCGGTCTACGCCACCCTCGCCGCCGGCGGCGTCGCGTGCCGACCCGTGGTGGTGCTGGACATCAAGGACAGCAACGGCGTGCAGACGCGCGGCCAGGACGCGAGGTGCCACCAGGCCGTCAGCCCGTACGTCGCGGCCGGGGTCACCTCGGCCCTGAAGCGGGTCATGGGCGCGGGCGGCACCGGTTCGGGCCTCGGCCTGACCGCGCGTCCCACCGCCGGCAAGACCGGCACCACCAACGACTCCGCGGCGACCTGGTTCGCGGGCTTCACACCGCAGTACGCCACAGCCGTGTGGGTCGGTGACCCGCGCGGCGGCCAGAAGTTCCCGCTGCGGAACGTCGTCGCCTACGGCCAGACGTTCGGGAAGGTGTACGGCCGCAGCATCGCCGGCCCGATCTGGAAGCAGACGATGACGGCGCTGCACGACGGCCTGCCCGTGCGGCAGTTCGACCGGCCGGGCGCAGCCGCACTTCTCGGTGCCCGGGCGGTCGTGCCGGACCTGCGCGGCCTGACGCGTGACGCCGCGCTCGCCGCCCTCGTGGGCGCCGGGTTCCGCGCCAAGGTTGCGGGCACCCCCGCCCTCCCCGACCCGTTGTACGTCGCCGGTCAGGTGGTCGCGCAGAAGCCCGCAGCCGGAACCCTCGTGGAGTTCGGCGCGACGGTCGTGGTCACGCTCGCCGACGGCTCCCAGGTCGACGTCGTCGTGCCGACCGCCTCCCCGCGCTGACGCCGTCCCGGCCCAGCCGCCCGGCGAGATATCATTCCCGTCGGCGCTCTCCCGAGAGCTCCACGCGGGTGTAGTTCAATGGCAGAACATCAGCTTCCCAAGCTGACAGTGCGGGTTCGATTCCCGTCACCCGCTCCGCACAGATTTCCTGCCCTGTATGGGTTTTCTGGGATTCTCACAAAGCGACTTCTTGCCCGCTGGTGTCCGTATTCGACCCCTTCTGGCCCATGCTTAGCCCACGAGGAGCCCACGCAGGCCACGTCTTGGGGAGCGTGCGCCGGGTTCTTGGCTGCTACCGGTGGGCACCGCGGTCGCCTCCTCCTCAGTCCACACCTCGGGGTGGGGCCCTCACGCACCAGCAAGAGCGGAGACGAAACGGCCCGGCCATCCTCGCCGGAGTTGCGAGGACGACCGGGCTTGCTGCGGATCAGTCAGTACGGGAATGCTTCAGCTCTCTCCAAGGGTGCCGAGCCTCAGCGCACCAGGCGCTTGAGCAGCGTGAGGCCCGTCTTGGCCCCGACGCAGGTCTGCAGAACCAGGTCCGCGCGGACCTCGGGCATCGGTCCACTCTGGCGATTGAGCCGCTTGTGGCCGGTGACGATGTAGGTGCCCGCCGCCCTGCCCTTGGTCACGACGACCTTCGCACCTGTGGGCACGAACGCGAGCCACTGCCAGCCGCGGTAGTTGTGGCCGGCGAGCCAGTAGGGCTTGTCCCACCACAGGACCAGCTTTCCCGTGTCGACAGCTGCCTGGGAGCCCATCCGATCCAGGTAGCTGCGGATGTAGATGGTCCGACGAGCGGTGGCAGGGCGGACCGCCGCCTTGGTGGTCGTGACCGTGCTCTGCGACTGCCCCGATCGCGCCACCGGCCGACTAGGTGCGGGGGAGGCAGTCGGGTTGCTCGGGGAGGCGACCGGGCGGGTGGGCGCCGAGGGAGCAGCCACAACGGCGGGCGCCGCGGCGGCGGCGGCCGCGGGCGTACCGCCGGCCGAGGAGGCCGGTGGTGGCGATCCCGCCGTCATGCCTGCGACGCCCGTGACCAGTCCTGCGGTCACTGCCAGGGTGGCGAGGCGGACGATCAGGGTGCTTCGCCGGCCTGCCTGTCGTGTCATGCCCTAGGCATCGGCACGCAGCCGCGCTCGGGTTGATGAAGATCGCATGAAGCCGCGTCCGGCCGACGAAGGGTGGTCGGCCTGGCGCGACTGGTCGGCTCAGGCCTGGGTGAGCTGGTAACCGGCCTCGTCGATGGCGCCTGCGACCGTGCCGCGTTCGAGGGGGTGGTCGCTGGTGACCGTGACGTGGGAGGTGCCGCCGGTGACGAGGTCGACCTCGACATGGGTGACGCCGGGCAGGGCGCCGACTTCCTCCTGGACGGAGGTGACGCAGTGTCCGCACGTCATGCCGGTGACGGGGTAGGTGATGGTGGTGCTCACGGTCGACTTTCCCTTCGGTGGGGTCAGGCCGCAGTGCGGCCGGTGAAGCGGCGCAGCCGCAGGCTGTTGGTGACCACGAAGACCGACGAGAACGCCATGGCGGCGCCGGCGACGATCGGGTTGAGCAGGCCGGCGACGGCAAGAGGGATCGCGGCGACGTTGTAGGCGAAGGCCCAGAACAGGTTGCCCTTGATCGTGCGCAACGTTCGGCGCGAGAGCAGGACGGCGTCGGCGGCGGCCCGCAGGTCGCCGGTGACCAGTGTCAGGTCGCTGGCTTCGATGGCGACGTCGGTGCCGGTACCCATGGCGATGCCGAGGTCGGCCTGGGCGAGTGCGGCGGCGTCGTTGACGCCGTCGCCGACCATCGCCACGACGCGCCCTTGGGCCTGCAGCCGTTTGACGACGTCGACCTTGTCCCAGGGCAGGACCTCGGCGACGACCTCGTCGATGCCGACCTCCGCTGCGACGGCTCGCGCGGCGCGGGCGTTGTCGCCGGTGAGGAGGACGGGGGTCAGCCCGAGGTCGCGCAGCTCGCCGATGGCCTGGGCGCTAGTCGACTTGACGGTGTCGGCGACGACGGCCAGGCCGCGCACGGCTCCGTCCCAGCCGATGGCGATAACGGTGCGGCCGAGGGCTTCGGCAGCGTCCTGGGCGTCGGCGAGGTGGGCGGGCATGGAGAGGGACCACTCGTCTCGCAGCCAGCCCGAACGCCCGGCGACCACGGCGTGCCCCTCGACGACGCCCTGAACACCGCGCCCTTGCGCGGAGGCGAACGACTCGACCGGGCTCAGGTCGCCGATCCGGGCACGGGCGCCCTCGGCGATGGCGGCGGCGATGGGATGCTCGGACGCGTCCTCCAGCGAGCCGCCGAGCCGCAGCAGCTCGGCCGGGGAGATGCCCTCGGACGGAAGGACCTCGATCAGCTGCATCGAGCCTGTGGTGATGGTGCCGGTCTTGTCGAGCACGACGGTGTCGACGCGGCGGGTCGATTCGAGGATCTGCGGGCCCTTGATGAGGATGCCGAGCTGGGCGGCGCGTCCGGTGCCCACGAGCAGCGCGGTGGGAGTGGCCAGGCCGAGGGCGCACGGGCAGGCGATGATGAGGACGGCGACAGCAGCGGTGAACGCGAACTCGACGCTCTCCCCGGCCATCAGCCATCCGACCAGGGTGATCAGGGCGATCGCGATCACGACGGGGACGAACACCGCCGAGACCCGGTCGGCGAGCCGCTGCACCGGTGCCTTGCCGTTCTGGGCGTCGGCGACGAGCTTGGCCATCTGCGCCAGCTGGGTGTCCGAGCCGATCCGGGTCGCGCGAACGACGATCCGCCCGCCCTCGTTGACCGTCGCACCGACGACGGGGTCGTCGGGCCCGACCTCGACCGGAACCGGTTCGCCGGTCAGCATGCTGGTGTCGATCGCGGAGGCGCCCTCCACGACGACGCCGTCGGTCGCAACCTTTTCGCCCGGGCGCACGACGAACAGGTCGCCGACCGCGAGCTCGCTGACGGGGCGGCGGACCTCGGCGCCGTCGCGGAGCAGGGACACGTCCTTGGCGCCCATTCCCAGCAGGGCGCGCAAGGCCGCGCCGGAGCGGGACTTGGCGCGGGCCTCGAGGAACCGCCCGAGCAGGATCAGCGTGGTGACCGCCGCGGCGACCTCGAGGTAGATATGGGCCGAGGCCGTGTCGCGGCTCGGGATGAGCTCGAAGCCCATCGTCATCCCGGTCATCCCTGCGTCGCCGAAGAACAGCGCGTA
This sequence comes from uncultured Actinomycetes bacterium, assembly GCA_963843975.1. GTDB lineage: Bacteria > Actinomycetota > Actinomycetes > S36-B12 > CAIYMF01 > Longivirga. The sequence goes on from CAWJMG010000003.1 coordinate 2,651,591, forward strand.
CAGGCTCCAGAGGTAGGCGGCCGACACCCCGATGCTGATGAGGGTGTCCATGGTCGCGGCGCCGTGGCGGGCGTTGGTGAACGCGGCCTTGTGGAACGGCCACGCGCCCCACACCACGACCGGGGACGCGAGAGTGAGGGACAGCCACTGCCAGTTGGGGAACTGCAGCGCCGGGATCATCGCCATCGCCACGACCGGGACGGTCAGCACAGCGGAGACCACCACGCGCTGGCGCAGGCTGGTGACCTCGGCCGGCTCTCGCTCGGCTGCTTCGTCGTCGCCGGAGCCGACATCGGACGGCGCGGCGGCCGGTGGTGGGGCTGCCGTGTATCCGGTGGCCTCGACCGCTGCCACGAGGTCGGCGATCTCCACGTCGGCCGGCGCCTGGACGCGGGCGATCTCGGTGGCGAAGTTGACCTCCGCGCTGACCCCGGGCAGCCGATTGAGCTTCTTCTCCACCCGTGCGGCGCACGAGGAGCAGGTCATGCCGCCGATCTTGAGGTCGACGACGCGAGCCGGGTTGTCAGTGGTGCTCATGGCGATCCTCCGGCTCGCCGACGGCGACCGTCGTCGGCTGTGAAGTGACGGTAGCGACGGCGTCGGTTCCACGGCCGGCCACAGGGCGCCCGGGGTGCGCGACTGGCAGCCGCAGTCGCCGCAGCATGACCGCGTTGATGGCGACGATCGCCGACGAGCCGGACATCGTGAGGGCTGCGATCTCGGGGCGCAGCATGAGCCCGAAGGCGGGCTCGAAGACTCCGGCCGCGATCGGCAGCGCGATGGCGTTGTACCCGATCGCCCAGGCGAGGTTCTGCCTCATCTTTCGCACCGTGCCGCGACCGATGCGCAGAGCGACCGGGACGTCGAGGGGGTCCGACCGCATGAGGACGACGTCGGCGGTCTCGATCGCCACGTCGGTGCCCGCACCGATGGCGATGCCCAGGTCGGCGGCGGCAAGCGCCGGGGCGTCGTTGACGCCGTCGCCGACCATGGCGACCTTTCGGCCCTCCTGCTGCAGCCGGCGGATGTGGTCGGCCTTGCCGTCGGGCATCACGCCGGCGATCACGGTGTCAATGCCGAGGCCAGAGGCGATGCGGCGTGCTGTGGCCTCGTTGTCGCCGGTGAGCATGACCACCTCGACGCCGAGCTCGTGCAGCGCAGCGACGGCAGCGGGTGCAGTGTCCCGGGGTGCGTCGGCTAGGGCGAGGACGCCGACGGCTGTGCTGCCGCGGCCGACCAGCACGGCGGTCCGACCGGACGCTGCCAGCTCCTCCCGGCGCTGCGCCAACAGCTCGGGTACGGCCATGCCCGCCTCGGCGAGCAGGGCCGCTGATCCGACCGCGACCGGCTCGCCCTCCACGTCGGCGGTAGCCCCCCGTCCGGGAACGTTACGGAAGCCGGTCGCGGTGAGCGACGGGGCGGCCTGCGCGTCGGCGTACCGGACCACGGCCTCGGCCAGCGGGTGCTCGGACTCCCGCTCCACGGCGGCCGCCCAGGCGAGGAGCTGGCTCGCGTCCAGCCCGTCGCCGGTCACGACGTCGGTGACCTCCGGCTCGCCCCGGGTGAGCGTGCCGGTCTTGTCCATCACGACCGTGTCGATGCCGGCGGAGGCCTCCAGTGCGGTGGCCGTCTTGATCAGGACCCCGCGCTTGGCGCCCATGCCCGTCCCGACCATGACGGCCGTCGGGGTCGCCAGGCCCAGGGCATCCGGGCAGGTGATGACGACGACGGTGATCGCGAACAGCAGCGCCTCGTTCGCAGGCCGGCCCAGCGCCAGCCACACCAGGAAGGTGCCGAGGCCGCCGATGAGGGCGACGAGAACGAGCCAGAACGCTGCCCGGTCCGCCAGCCGCTGACCCGGCGCCTTGGAGTTCTGCGCCTGCTGGACCAGAGCCACGATCTGGGCCAGGGCGGTGTCCTGGCCCACCTTGGTGGCGCGGACACGCAGCGACCCGGTCGTGTTGACGGTCGCGCCGATGACTGCCGACCCCGGCTCCTTGAGCACGGGGACGCTCTCGCCCGTGACCGTGGATTCGTCGACCTCGGACGTCCCGTCCTCGACGACGCCGTCGACGGGCACCTTGGCGCCGGGCCGTACGAGCAGCAACTCGCCGACCTGCACCTGTGCGGTGTCGACCTCGACCCACTCGGTCCCGCGCTGCACCAGTGCCTTCGCCGGAGCGAGCTCCAGCAGGCTGCGGATAGCCTCGTTGGCGCCGCCGCGGGCACGCATCTCGAACCAGTGACCGAGCAGCACGAACGTGGTGAGCACCGCAGCGGCCTCGTAGAACACCTCGCCACCGCCGAACAGCGTGACTGCCAGGCTGTACAGCCAGCCCGCACCGATCGCCACAGCGACCAGTACCATCATGTCCAGTGTGCGTTGCCGCAGGGCCCGGGCTGCACCGTCGAAGAAGATCCACCCCGCCCAGAACACCACCGGCAAGCTGAGCAGCAGGGTGAACACGTCGTCGCGCAGCCCGAACGGGGCCGGGACCTCAAACCCGAGCACCTCACGTCCGATCGGCGACCACAGCAGGATCGGCACCGACAGGGCCGCGGCCACCAGGAACCGGCGTCGCATGTCGGCGACCATGTCCGCCATCGACATGCCCCCGTGGCCCCCATGCCCCATGGCGTCATGAGGGCTCGTCGCCGCCGGCGCGTGTCCGGTATGCGCCGAGTGGTCGCTGTCCGAAGCAGGCGCCTTGTCCGACGCACGCTCGGGGTGCTCGGGGTGCTCGGAGTGGTCGACGTTCTCGGCGTTCTCGGCGTTCTCGGCGTTCTCGGCGTTCTCGGCGTTCTCGGAATGCTCGGAATGCTCGGCCTGCTCGGCCTGCGCCGCGTGCTGGCCGTGGGCGACGTGCGCCGCGGAGGCCTGCGGCGCCAGCGCTACCGGTTCGGTCATCGGGCTGCACACGTGGTCGGGCACGGATCGCCCGGAGCAGTGATACCCGCATTCGCGCACCCAGCCAGCCAGCTCCGTCAGCGACGTGATGTCGGAGTCGTAGGTGACCAGGGCGGTCTGGTTCAGGTTGTTGGCCGCCACGGCCTCCACCCCGGGGCGACCCCGAAGGGCCCGCTCCACCACATCCTCGCTCGTTGCCCAGTGCAGACCGGTGACCTCGAGCACCACCGTGTGTGTGGCCATGACGCACTCCTCAACTCGCAGGACGGCTTACCCGCCTCAACTCAATACCCTATGGGGGTATGCCCCGTCATGGCGGGTTCAGGCGTGAAGATCTGATCAAGGCGAGCTACCGAAGGCACCGCCCCGTCCCCCTAAGGACGGACGCCTCGCACGGATCGCGCCCCCGGGTGGGCTGGAGGAGCTGAGCTCAACGAGGCGTAGGCAGGGCCTTGACGAGCGGAGCCTTCCCGAGTGGCGTGCGCTCGATCGCCGGAACCAGGAGCACATCGACGCGCGCGCGATCGACGCCGAGGTCTTCGAGCGCCCGCACGACGCGATCGTGTGCGAGGCGGTCCTGCGTCGCTCGACCGGCCAGACGGACGACGAGGCCGTCGGCCATCTGCTCGACCTGCCAACCATCGGGGGCCAGCGACTCGAGCGCGCTGTGGAAGACCACCGGGTGCACACGCACCGCCCCCGCTGTACCCGGCAGGGTCAAGGTGTCCTCGGTGCGGCCCTCCACGGCCGCGAGCAGTGCGAAGGGGCGACCGCACCCGCAACTGCCAGGTGCCAGCCGGACTGCGTCGGTGAGCTCGTAGCGGATCAGCGGCAGGGTTCGGGTGAACAGCGGTGTGACGAGGAGCCGCGTCCCCGCTGTACCCGGTGGAACCGGCCGATAGTCGTCGTCGACCGATTCGGCCAGCACGAAGTCCTCGTAGAGGTGCCACCCGCCCTGCTCGCACGTGGACGCGATGCTCGCGGTCTCAGTGGCGGCATAGGTGTCCACCACGACGCCGGTACCCCAGGCTCGCTCAGCGGCTGCGCGGCCGTCGGCCACCAGCACCTCCGATGCGGCGACAACTTTCGACGGCGCGATGCGGAGGTCTCCCTCCAGCTGTGCGCCCGCCAGGACACCCAGCATGGAGGCGTAGGAGACGAGGAGCCGAGGCTGGAACTCGTTCAGCGCCAAGACGAGTTCGCCCAGTGGTGTGCGTGCATCCAGACGCAGCGTCGGGACCAGGCGCGAGCTGAGGCTCGCCCCGACCACGGCCGACTGGTGCGTGGGATTGAGGGAGCTGACGAAGGCGGCTCGGACCGGGTTGCGGAGGTCGATGCCGATGCCGGCCCAGTCGTTGACGCGGGCGTACGAGGTCAGGACCTGTGCCCACTCTGCCCTGTCCCACGCAAGCGCAGCGCGGCGCCCGGTGGTCCCTCCCGTGGCAGCAACCCACCAGCGCCCGCGCGACGCACGACCAGGCTCAAGCTGCCCTCGTTCCTCCTCGGCCAGCCGATCTACGACGTCGGCCAGACGGAGGGAAGGATTGGTGCAGATGCGGTCCCATTCGGCCATGAGCGTGTACTTGCTGAGCACAGGCAGCTCGTCCAGTGGAGCATTCCCGAGGCCCTTGAAGGCTGTCTGGTAAAAGGCGGAGTGGCGGGCGGCGTACGCGAGAAGCCGGGCAAGAGCCCGGTCCTGGTGCCGCAGCATTCGCTCACGGGGCCAGTGGTCGCGGCGCTGGGACCGCGATCGACCGGCAAGGACACGGGTCAGCAGCAGCGGATCGGGCCCCATCGCGACCTCCTGGCTCACTCATCCGGTCCAGCGGCCACCTCTGCCCCGTGAGATCGAACGGGCTCCACTGTGGCATCGGCTCGTGAACGAGTGATGCCGACCGAGGTGAAGGAACGACGAAGAACCGCACTTGCGGCGGCCGGTCACCCCAGGGGGCGGCCGGCGAAGCTGAATCGCTCACGGCTCCAGGTGTTCCAGGCATCCTGCACCTGCACGCCGTTCTCGGGACTGGCCGCCTCCACGAGCTTGCCGCCGCCGATGTACATGGCGACATGCCGTGCACCCTTGAAGTAGAACAGCAGGTCGCCCGGCTGGAGCTCGCTGACGCTGATGCGCCGGACCTGCTGTGCCTGCGCCAGCGAGTAGGGGGTCAGCGAGACGCCCGCCGCGGCCCAGGCTGCTGTCGTCAGCTTGGAGCAGTCCCAACTATTCGGCGGCTGCGCGTTGTAGCTGTACGGCTCCCCCACCTGCGCCAGGGCGTAGCGGACGGCCGTCGCAGCCCTTGACGACCCGGCCCCGGTCTGCCCGCCGCCACTGGTGCCGCTGCCGCCGTTGCTGCTAGACGAGGGACGGTCGCGGGACGGTCGCTGGGCTACCGCTTCGCGTGCCTTGCGGGCCGCAACTGCGGCCGCGGTGCGCCGCTGCTCGGCGAGCGCGGCCAGCCGCTTGCGGTCCTCCTCACGCAACTGCGCCACCACGCGCTTGGACTGGGCGAGCGCGTCGTTGATCTCACGTCGGTGCGCCGCCATCTGCTCCGCAACCGCCTTAGCCGCCGCCTGCTGCTGCGCCAGGGCAGTCTCTGCCTGCGCGAGGACTAAGCGCTTCGCCTGCACCCGTCGGAGGGACGTGTTCTGCGCCCGTGCTACCTGCTCTATGGCGCCAGCCCTCTCAAGGTAGTCGGAGGCGTCGTCAGAGAGAAGGAGGACGAGGCTGGGATCGACGCCCGATCCGCCCATGTACGCCTGGGCCGCCATGCGGTCCGTTGACTCGGCCAGTGCCGCGACTTCGGCACGGGCCGCATCCGCCCCAGCCCGTGCTCGTTGCACCTTTCGCGTGGCGTCAGCGAGCTTCACCTCGGCCTCGTTGAACTTTTCCGAGGCCGTCTCCGCCTGCATCTCCAGGGCCTCGAGCTCGGCCTGGGCCTGGGAGAGGCTCTTTCCCGGTTCGGCAGAGCCCGGCGATGACACCGCGAGCGTGGCGACCAGGGCGACGACGACGGCGCCAGCGGCACCGCGCAGCGTGCGAGCGCGCACGTTGAAACCTTCCCTTCGGCCGCCTACCGGGTTAGCTGACGGGCTCGGGCTAAGGGATGCCCTACGCAGCGCGTGGCCGCGATTCGCCCCGGTGGACCTGGGTCCCCGGCTTCGACGTGATCGAACTCGGCGGTGATAAGTGTTGAGACGTTGGTTCGAACCTACCGTCCAGCCACGGCTCGGGAGAACTTCCGGGGCCCATCCGAGCGGACCTTCATCGAACCTTCATGGTCACGAACGGCTCATCCGGCGGTTCTGACCGAGCCAGCTCGAGCCGTGCTCCGAGTCGCGCGCCCCCCAAGAGCAACGGCGGCGGAGTTTGAGGGCCGGATGTCTCCCCTGTCTTGTTGCCGCCTTCCGCTGGCACCCGGCTACCTGTCCTGCGCGGCGGGGCTCGGCAGGCCTGATCTCGACGGTCGACCGTCCGGAGCAGGCCAACCTCCACGGCACCGCTAGTGACGTGCGAACCACGTCCCGTGGGCCTCGGCGTCCCCTTCGATGAACTCTGACTCTGCGCCATCGCACGCTCCGGGCAGCGGGTGGAAGCGCCGTGAGGGCGAAGTGTCCTCAGGACCGGGAGAGCCCTGTTCACGCTCATCGGACTGCTGGCTTCGGGCATGACGGCGATGGTGTTTGTCGGCGCCGGGAGCGATGTCCGGTTCGATGGATGAAGAATCGATGAAGGCTTCCGCATATGTGCCCACACGACCTTGTTAACTCTCTCATCGGGTTCAACTATGAGAACTCGCTCACCCGACACCGAAGGCGCTCATGAACCTTATCCACAGGCGTTACTGCCGCTCCCAGCGCTGGGGGGGCCACGTGTCCCGGCTCCTCCCTTGGGCGACGGACGGTGTGGACCTGACAGGCGCAGACGTGCTGGAGCTGGGCAGCGGCCCCGGTCTGACGACCGACTGGCTCGCCCCACGGTCGGGCACTCTCACCGCGTTGGAGTACGACGAGACAGACGCGACGTCGCTCGCCGCCCGAGCACCCGCCGTAACGGTGATCCACGGCGACGCGCGATCCGTGCCACTACCCGATGCCAGCGTGGATGTGGTGGTCTGCTTCACGATGTTGCATCACCTGCCCAGCCCGACCGCACAGGACGAGCTGTTCGCTGAGGCAGCCCGGATCCTCCGGCCCGGAGGGACCTTCGCCGGCAGCGACAGCCGGTTCGGTCCGTTGTTCGCGATCGCCCACATCGGCGACACCATGACACTCGTGGATCCGGCCGGTCTCCCCGTGCGCCTTCGGACCGCCGGGTTCGCAGACGTGAGCACAGACATCGCCGGTCGTGCTGTGCGCTTCCGCGCTCGACGTCCCGCCTGATGGGCGACAGCGGCGCACCGACACGACTTCTTCACGGGCACACGCTGGATACCTCATTGCATCCAGCCGATGAAGGCCGTGATGATGGCGCCCATGGCGCCGATCGCGGACGGTGCGCTGTCCGCGCTGGCCGACGCCGGCCAGGGTCTGGACTCCCGGGCTGCGGATCACCGCCTCGTGCTCGCCTGCCGAACGGCCGGGGCGGTCGCCATGACAGAGATCCCACTGGTTATGTTCGCGGCCATCGTCTTGGGTGCTGCGGCACCCCTCGTGGTCGCCGGGGTGCTCTGTCCGCAGGTCTGGCCGTAGGCGCTGGCGTTCGGGGTCACCACCGCGACCTACGTGCTCGTGGGCCTGATGCTAGGACCGCTGTTTGGTCGCGTCACCGCCCACATGGCAGTCCTCCCGACTTCCCCGACCGGGGCACCCGGCAAGTTCCCTGATCGCCGGCCACAGCCCTGCGTTCGCGCCGTATGTCCCGGTTACGGCGCCGGGGAGGTCCACCTGGACGACGCCCTCACGGCGTCGTACGACCAGACCGGCCCGTGTTGCTGGCGATGCTCTGGGTCCTGGGGTTGACGGTCGCGTTCGGGCTCTAAGTGGCACACGACCCCCGCAACCCCCAGCGGCCGCTGCCGAACTCCACGCGCTCAGCCTCAGGTGACGACGGGTGAGTCGCCTCGCGGAGGAGGAGGCCAACGACATCAGTTCATGCTCTGTCGGCGTCGACGCCAGCCCAGCAGAAGTGGCAGGAGCACCGCCAGTGCTCCCCCGGCAGCGAGGAAACCTCCGGCCGCCCCTCCGAACCTCACCGCAGGCGTCATCCCCTCGAGGATGTCCACCCGGCCGCTCACCCATCCCGAGCGGCCGTCCTCAAGACTGCCGACGAGCACGCCGTCCGGTGAGATGATGGCACTCACGCCGGTCGTCGAGGCCACCAGCACGGCGCGCCCCGTCTCCATAGCCCGGAACCGCTCGATGGCCAGCTGTTGGAGCGGCTCGGCACTTCCCGCATAGGTGGCATTGTTGGACGGCACGAGGATGAGCCCCGCGCCCCCTCGAACCGCCTCCTGAACCTTGTCGTCGAAGGCCACCTCGTAACAGATCAGAACTCCTGCCTCGACCTGACCAACGTCCAGAGTTGGGGGGCCGTCACCGGCGATCATGTCCCGCGGCACCCGCGACACCGACGGGACAGCGGCAGCGAGGAGCGACCTGAAGGGCACGTACTCGCCAAAAGGAACCAGCCGGCTCTTGCTGTACTCCGGTCCCGGGCCTGACTCGGGCCGCCAGAGGATGGCCTGGTTGAGCAGGCGCCCGGATCCGTCAGGTGACTCGGTAAGAGCGCCCACGACCACGGGCGCTCCGACCGCCACCACGGCGCCCTCGACCGTCCGGCTGGCCCAGTCGTCCTGGAGCGGATCGATGTCGGCCGCGTTCTCAGGCCAGACCACTAGGTCGAGCACCTCCGTCGAACTGGCTGCCAGCTCTCGCGTCACACGGGCATGAGATTCAAGCACCGCCCGCGACTGCGACCCTGACGTACTGGGCGGCTGCGGCCCGCCCTGAACCACAGCCACGAGCAACGAATTTGAGGACTCGCGCTGCTGCCCCGGCGATCTCACCGCTTCAAGCCAGGGTCCAGGAATCGCAAGGGCGACCACGACCACGCCCACCGCTGCAACGACTGAGCCCGGCCGGCGCACACCCGCGAGCAGCACTCCGGCGAGGCAGGCGCCTGCTGCAGCGAGGACGAAGCTCAGGCCGTACACCCCGAGGTAGGGGATCAACCACTCCCAGGGGCCGTCCACCGCGGTGAAGCCGAGGCGTGCCCAGGGGAACCCACCGAACGGCCAACCCGACCGCAGCCACTCGACGAGCACCCAGACCAGCGGGACCAGCAGCAGCCCCGCACGCTGGCGCAGTATGTAGGACATGAAGGTGAGCAGCAGAGACCACCACACCGCGAAGTACGCCACGACGCCGATGAGCGCTTCAGGGGCCACCGCCGCGAGCCAGTTCACGGCAGTGAGGGCAAACGCGGAGCCGGCCAAGGCGCCGATGACGGCGGTCTGGCGCGGTCTGAGCCGGGCACCCGACACGGAGAGCACGAGCAGTGCCACGCCCGCCGGAGCCGCCCACCACCAGGCTGTCCCGGGGAACGCCGTCGCTGTCAGCACCCCGCCGAGCACCGCGCCGACGAGGCGCGGAGCGGTCCGACGTCGGCCTCGGGGCGTGCTCACCCGCCGACTGCTGGGGAAGGCCGGTCTGCGCAGCGTGACCGTGGTGACCGGCACTAGCTGCGGCCAACCGACCGTGTGCGGGCCAGGGTGATCACGAAGGGTCGCACTGGGTCATTCACTGTCTGTTCGTGCAGGATGTCGAGTCCGAGCGCACGCGCAGCGCGGCGGTGCAACGCCCGACCGTCGGCGGCCCCGTGCAGCATGAGGAAGTCCCGCTGCTCGCCCGGCGTGGCTGCGAGAGAGCCGAGCGCATCGCGTATGGCCCGAGCGGTGACGAGGTAGTACAGGACCTCTGCGAGGACGACGCAGTGCGGTTGCTCGGCGTTCGCCAGCCGTGCGGCGACCTCGTCAGGCGGTACGACGTGGGCGTTGCCGAACCCCCGCGTCCTGCGACGGGCCACGTCTAGGGCTCGTGCGGAGACGTCGGTGCCCAGGACGATGGCCGCTGGGCAAGCCCGCGCCAGGGCCTCCACGTTGTGCCCGTCGGCGCAGCCGACCTCCACAATCGTCTTATAGCGTCCTCGTAGCGAGGCCACCAGATGCTGCTGCTTGCGCCGTTCGTAGGCAGCCGTGTAGTCCCACGGGTCAGCCGACACGGAAAACATGGAGTCGAATACGCGGCGGCGCACGAGTCCCCTGCTGGGTTCAGGTGCCAGCCCCAGCAAGGCGAACGCTGCCCGGTGGGCCAGCCGGGCGCCATCTCGCGCCAACGCGGAGTCCGAGTCGGGCGCCGGCACGGGCCGACGGGCGAGCATCAGCAGGACTGCCCCGCCGATCAACCACCCGGCCCACCAGAGCACGACACCGGCCAGGCCGACATCGACCGGCAAGCCGGTCGCCCCTACAAGCAAGACGAGGGGGAAGGAGGCGAGCGCGACCCCGGCCTTCCATGAGGCGCCCAGGACGTGGACGAGCCGAGCGGCGATCACGATGGTTGCCACCTCGAACGGGATCAGTGCCGTTGCATCCGAGGCAGTCGCCACGCTTACTACAGCGGTGGTGATCGCGATCAGCACCGCCATCTCTGCGCTGATCGCCAGGCCGACCAGGTGCGGCGACCTACGTGCCGCGGTCGTACCTCGCACCTCGGTGCGCAATCCCCCCAAGCGGAGGACTGCAGCCGCGGACACGGTCACGGCGCCGATCGCGAGGAGCACGCCGATCGCCGTCCGATCGCCACCCAGGACCACTGCTGAGGTGGAGGCCACGACAACCAGGACTGCGACGAGTGCCGCGTACGGCCTCGGCCTCGACACGACCGCCGGACCACCACCGGGCCGCCGAGCACGATGGGCGCCGGCGATCAACGCTTCAGGCCAGGTGAGGGCAGGCTCCATCGCCCGGGTGAGCAGTGCAGGCTCGGCCACCCTGGCGGCGGCGGAGGCAACGAGTGAAACGCCGACCAGCGCCTCGGAACGGACGACCAGGGCCGCCGCATCGACGAGCACCCACGCGCTCACGAACGGTCCGCGCCGTGACGGGCGGCTGCGGTGCCGCCTCGGGTGCTCACAGCGAACGAGCAGTCCACGATCACCATCTTCCCGGCCGCCCCCAGCGGCCTGAGAGCTTCGGCGAAACCGCCGGCGTAGCCAGCATCAGCCGGTTGCTTGTCCAGGAGCAGCGCCCGCCCGCACTCGCTGGCATCGATGTCGCCCGCGGCGACTCGGCGGTCGAGCAACGGAAGCGGGGGCTCGAACGACCGACAGTGCGAGGGCCAGTTGGCAGCCCAGAGCACCGCCCGCACAGCAAGAGGGACCGCCGCTCCGGACAGAGGCAGCATCATGCCGCTCCTCGACAGCCAGCCGTACCAGCCCCTCAACCCGCTTCTCCAGACATGTTTCCTCTCACCATTTGTCTGGTCAGCGTGAGCGAACGACGTCAAGCCCGGGCAGGGATTCGATGAAGATTCGACGAAGCCGCAGGCGAGGCCGTGGCTCGGCTCGGTGGCCGGTCGGGGCAGTTCGAATCCGTCCGACGCCGCGCATGTCGGGTTCAGCGTGGTGATGCGCCGGCTGGCAGCCATCTTGGGCGAGGTGACAACGCTGTGCTCGGGGACATCCGTCACGGCCTCGACGACCGGCATGGTGCACTAGCCGTTGCCGTCGTCAATCTCACACCTGGATCCGGCGCAGTGCGCGGGCTTCGGAGTGTCGAAGTCCCCGATGCCCGTCGGGCTTACCGTGAACAGGTCCGCTTGCTTCTTGAGAACTAGCATCAAAGTGCGGAACCGAATGTTGGACTGGAGGTGATCTCAAGCGGGTGTTCGAGAGCTTCAACTGTTCGCGGGTTGACCGGCCGTTGCTCCCTTTGCCGTTGCGGGCCGTCCCTCGGCGAGAGGGATGGTGAAGGTAAAAGTGGCGCCCAGGCCCGCGCCCTGACTGTCCGCCACCAGACTGCCCCGATGATCGGTCACGATCGCTCTCGCGATTGTCAAGCCGAGCCCGCTGCCGCTCCCGTCCAAGCTTCGTCGAGAGCTATCCACCCGGTGGAACCGTTGGAACACCGATTCGAGCTGATCATCAGGGATCCCCTCACCGTTGTCGCTGACGGCGACCCACGCCCCGTCGCGGTCTTCGCTCATGCGGACGCTGACGGCTCCCCCGGGTGAATGGCGGAGGGCGTTGTCCAGCAGGTTGGAGAGCACCTGCTGAAGCCTCACTGCGTCGGCATCGACCGTGACCTCCCACGGGGAAAGTTCGAGGGACAGGGCCACCCCTGCCGCTTCGTAGCGTGGCCGCGCCGCCGCCACGGAACCGGAAACGATGTGATTGAGGCTGGTGGGCTCCAGGTGGATGCCCAGCGCGTGCTCCTCGGCCAGTGCGACCTCACGCAGGTCACCGGACAGGCGCCGCAGCCGCTCGATCTGCTCGCGCATCGTGGCGTACGACGGCGCGTCGCCCGCCACGACACCGTCCTCGAGGCCGTCGACGTATGCCTCGAGTGTCGCCAGCGGAGTTCGCAGTTCGTGGGCGAGGTCCGACAGCAGACTGCTGCGGCTCGTCTCACTGTCTGCGGCTTGTGAGCCATTCGTTCGAACGCGTCGGTGAGCCGCTCGATCTCGCTGCTGAAGGGGTCCACCGGAACGCTCACGTCGAACCTGCCCGATGCGAGGGTCTCGGCGGCGTCGGCCAACTCTTCCACCGGGTGCGCGACGCGACGGACGATGAACCACGACACCAGGAACGCCGCGACCAACGAGACGCCGGTCGCGACCAGCAAGGAGATCGCGAACGAAGTAGCGAAGGCCTGCTCGGCGTGCTGCAGGACGGTCGGGGAATCCTCACCCGTTTCGGCGAGGTGATGATGAAAGAGTCCAGGGCCGACGATCACCGCGGACCCGATCAGTGCGGCAGCGCCCGCGCCTATGACCAGGGTCTGGGCTGCCATCAGCCGCCGGGCGAGGCTCGGTCGCTGCCCGTTCATCCCCGACCCATCCCATAGCCGACGCCGCGGACGGTTCGGACGAACCGGGGCTCGTTTGCCTCGTCGCCGAGCTTCTTGCGCAGGTGCCCGATGTGGACGTCCACGACGTGCTCGTCCCCGTACCACTCGCCGCCCCAAACACCTTCGATGAGCTGGCGACGGGAAAAGGCCGCGTGGGGTCGTGCGGCCATAACCGCAAGGAGGTCGAACTCGGTGCGTGTGAGCTCGACGTCGCCGCCGTCGACCAAGACGACCCGGGCCTCGGGATCGATAACGAGCCCACCGACGGTAAGTGGGGGCCGGTCCTGCTGCTCCTCCTTCTGCCGAGGCCGACGCAGCATTGCTTTGGTGCGGGCGATCAACTCGCGTGGCGAGAACGGCTTCACGATGTAGTCGTCCGCGCCGACTGCTAGGGCGACCACCTTGTCCGTCTCGTCGTCTCGAGCGGTGAGCATGATGACATAGGCGTCGGTGAATTCGCGGACACGCCGGCACACCTCTACCCCGTCGAATCCAGGCAGCATGAGGTCCAGCACGATCAGGTCCGGCCGGGTCGCGGCGGCCTGCGCCACCGCGCTAGGACCGTCGTGGGCCAGGATGACGACAAATCCCTCCTTCTCCAGGTAGCTCGCGACGATCTTGGCCAGCGGTACCTCGTCGTCCACGACCAGCACAGTTCCCTGGGAGTCCAGCACGCGCATCTCCTCTGTCTCGTTCACGCATCTCACCACCCGAAGACCGGATGAGACAGCCCCAGCCCCCTCGACGCCTCAGAAGACATGGGATCTTCATCCTGCGCCCCGGTCGCTACCCGGCTCCGCGGACGTTGACGGACCCTGTTGGATCGGAAGGCGACGGGCTCGACGTGGAGCGCGGGCGCGACGGGTACCCGGTGTCGAAGTGCATGTAGTCGGGAACCTTGATGTCCTGCCAGACCCATCCGCGCGCGGTGAACAGGTCGACGACTGCGGACCCGGCGCGGATGACGCCACCGCCTTCGGTTGCGCGCGCGTAGCGGGTCGAAGGCACCCAGCACGCGCAACGCGGGTCCTTCCAAGGGTTCTGGAGCGGATTGATGTCCACGGCGCGGCCGTTCGCGTGTGGCGAGTCCGCTACAGGCGCGTTGATCTGGCTGGCGCGTCGGCAGTTGAAGGCGGAGGTGTTGTTGGCGCGCAGGCTCCGATAGACGTCGCCCCCGAACCGCTCCACCGGATCCATTCGCTCGATGGGGAAGCCGACCTGGAAGAGTGACGAGAAGATCGTCACCATGTCGGCTGCGCTGTCGGCATGGACTATGAGTTGGCCGCGCCCGATGCCGCCCTGGAACGTGTGGAAGTTGATGTCGACCCGTCGCAGGTCCACCTGTCCGACGGGGCAGCCGGACCGCCAGGTGCCGCTCTTGACGACCGTCTCCCATTGGCGATCCGAGATGCGGCTGACCGTCGCATCCGCCTGCACCGGCCGCGTCGGTGATTTCGTCGGGGACACGTCCTGCGTGAAGGCTGGCGTGCCGGAAGTCCCCTCGGTTGCCGGATAGGTCGACCCACCGCCAGTTGGACGCCCTGTGGATGACACCAGCCAAGCGCCCACGGCTGCGACAATCACAACGGCCACGACCAGCGCGGTCCCGACCCGCACCCGTGTGGCCCGATTCATCGCCGCTCGGTTCCGTCCAGGCACTTCACCATCCGTACTAGTCGACGTCCGTCGCGACTCGTGGCCTCGTCCTCCGTAGTCCATCCCCGTCGCTGGTACAGCCCGGTTGCCACCGTGTTGACCGTCTCGTTGACCAGGTGAACCCTGGAGGCTCCGGACGCTGCGGCTTGCTGGAGGAAGGTGTCATGAAGTGCTGATCCGGCGCCCCGCAGGCGGTGACCTGGTGCCACGAAGATGGACAGAAGCTCGGCTGACCTCATCTCGCCTTCCGTCCGTTCGCCGCGAGTGTCGCCGCCGGCACGGACTCCTCGGGCCAGTCGACGCAGGTACCACAGCGACCACACCCGCAGGAACTCCCCCCACAGTCCGGGGCGACGACGCAGGGCGGCGGCGCTCGCCCGCGCCAACGGCGACGCTGCGTGCCGGGCCTTGTGCGTGCGAAGCCGCTCGTCGTCCAGGGAGCCGAGCAAGTAACCGATCACCAGGCCCGTGCGAGGGTCCACGGCGGAGAAGGACGCAACGGCGGGGGACTTCAGGTGCTCACGTACGTCACTGACCATGAAGTCGGGACCGAGCCGTGAGTAGAAGCAGTGCGGGAAGTTCTGGAGGTGCCACTCCACCACCGCGGGTACGTCCACGGGGCGCATGGGCCTCACCTGCACGACGGTGCTGCGTTCGATCATGCGCGTGCTCCAGTGGGCGCGAAAGCAGGGACCGGAACGGCAACGATGCAGCCGCCATTCGAGCGCGGAACGCCTCACCCACCGGTAAGGAGAGCCTCACACGAGCCCGCACCCAGGACGGCCGGGGCGCATGAAGGTTCGATGAAGATCCTTGCAGTCGCTGCCTGCGCTTCCACTCGGAGCAGGAGCCGATACTCCATTCCCTGCAGGCTATATCAGCGGATCGCCCAATGCGCGGGGTGAGTGCTACGGTGCCATCCGTCACGTCACCGACGCGATGCAGGAGAGGGACGCCGAGTGCTGCCCGCCCACTCCTGCCGAGTTCTGCGCACCGCTTTGGGCAGGAGTGGGGGACCCACGTAGCGGACGCCCACCCAGGCGCCTAGGGGTGAAGCAGGGCGCAGCCCTGCCGGTCAGGATCCGACGACCGAACCCGACAGCTAACCCCGCAGGCGAGTCGGGAAGAGGTCCCATGGATTCGTCACGTCGAGACGCCCGCCGATTCGGCCGCATCGGCTCGATCGCACTCACCACCGGTGTGCTGACAGGGCTTCTCGCCTTGTCCGGCGCAGCCGTACCGGCCTCCGCCGCACCATCTCCGAGCGGAACGCACCAGGTGGCGCGACCTGCCTGGGCGACCATGCCCGCCCTGGAACCAGGCGCACAAGGCCGGGCGGTGCAGGTTCTGCAGGGTCGACTCGGCGTGATCCAGTCCGGATGGTACGGACCGATCACGCTGCGCAAGGTCAAGGCCTTCCAGTCCAGCAGGGGGCTTCGGGCTGCGGGCTATGTGGGTCCTCTCACCTGGCGTGCCCTGCTCACCATCCCCAGCAGGGACGCGACGGCGTCCCGCTCGTCGACGCGGTCCGCGATGCCAGCTGGCCGCGTCTGCCCGGCTCCGGGCGCGGGATTCGGGCAGGGATGGGGAGTGCCTCGCGCCGGCGGGAGGCTCCACCAGGGAGTGGACATGCCGGGACGCCGCGGCAGCGCCATCGTTGCGATCGAAGACGCCAGGGTGCTGCGCGAGGGGCGCCAGAGCAACGGGGCCCTACGCATCGTCCTTCAGGGCTCGAGCGGCGCCAAGTTCTACTACGGTCACATGGACAAGGACCTCGTCCGGCCTGGCCAGCGCGTGGCCCGCGGCCAGAAGATCGGTCTGATGGGTGATAGCGGGAGTCCTGGCGCGGTCCACCTGCACTTCGAGTACTGGCGCTCTGGTGGCGAGTCTGCGGCAGTCGATCCAGCAGCGCTGCTGCGCAGCATCTGCTGACTCCGGCTGGCCGCGGGGCACCGCCCCCGTCCCGTGGCCAGCCGGGCACGTTGACCGAACCTTCACAGGCTGGCCGCGGAGATCGATACCCGAGCCCCCGATGGTGGAGACCGGAGATCGGCGAAGGGTCGGTCCCGCTCGGGAGTGATCATGATCAGCCACGACGGACCAGCCACCCGCCAGTTCGAGGAGCCGTCCGCCCGGACCAGCCCGCGCGCCCGCCGTCCCCGACGGCCGGTTCGGTCGATCTCACCCGCAAGTGCTGGCATTGGGCTCCTCGCGACTGCGGCCATGGCGACGCTCTACGTCACCGTGCTCACGTGGGCGTCAGGATGGGGCCATGTCGGCGACCAGTTGCGCGCGTCGGGTCCGCTCGTGCCGGTGCTCTGGGTCGTCTTCGGGGTCCAGGTGGCCTTGATAGCCGATCTGCGTAGAAGGGCCCACCCCACTGGTGGTGCGACGGCAGTCGATGCAGCGGGGGCGGGCGCGACCACCGTGGGCATGCTCGCCTGCTGCGCTCACCACGCCGTCGAGCTGCTTCCCCTCGCCGGCCTGGCTGGCGCTGCAGGTGTCGTCGCCGGGGCTCAACAGCAATTGCTGTACCTCGCTCTCGCGGTCAGCTTGGCGGGACTCGTCTGGACCGCGCACCGATGGAGCCGGGCTGGGCACGCCGTGCCCTCCGAAGCCTTTACAGTTCCCACCGAGCGCAAGGATGCGATGCTCGCATGCGATCGTTGACGATTCGCACCCTGGTGGCACTCATCGCGAGTCTGGGACTTGCAGCCTGCGGGTCGGCTCCTGCGGCTATCACTACTGGAACTGCCACTGGGACGCTGCCGACCCAGTCGCAGGAGGCTGACGGAGTAACCGTCTCCGTCACACAGGCGCGCCTGACCCCGGACGCCGCTACCTTCGATGTCGATCTGACCGCCCACGCCGGCGAGCTGTCGAGCGATCTCACCACATCGCTGCTCACCGTGGACGGAACCAGTTGGGGTACCGCCACCTACGTCGGCGACGGGCCCGGCGGACACCATCGCAGCGGGACCATAACGTTCGTCGGCCGCCGCCCGACCGCTGGGAAGGTGGTGCTGAGCATCCCCGCCGCCGCGGGGTCGGTAACCTTCCGCTGGACGAGCGGCCCCGCAGCAAGCTAACGAGGGTCGGCTCGTCCATCCGCGGTCGCACCTTCATCAAACCTTCATGGCACTTGGCGACCGACACACGCGCCGGGCGCCTAGCCTTCAGTGGCCATGGCAGATCCCGCACGTCGTCCTATCGCTGCCGCGCCAAGTAGTCCGATCCTCTCCGGCCCGCGCGATAGCCGCGGCAAGAGTGCGGTGGCCGCACTGACTGCGGTCCTCGTCCTGACCTCCTGCTCCACGAGTCAAGGGTCAACCGACGGCACGCAACGCTACGTCGCCGGCGACGGAACAACGACTCTGCTCGGCGCGGATGAGCGCCAAGCCCCCGTCACCCTGGTCGGAGCCGCGCTGGACGGTGAACCGATCGATACCGCTCAGTGGCGAGGACGGGTGGTAGTGGTCAACCTGTGGGCTTCCTGGTGTGCACCCTGCCGCGCGGAGGCCCCCGTCCTGGAGGCGGTCGCTGCGGAGACTCGTCCCCGGCAGATCCGGTTCCTGGGGATCGTGTCCGGCGGCAAAGACTCCATCGAGAACGCACGGGCCTTCCAGCGCCGGTACGGGGTGAGCTACCCGTCCCTGTTCGACGGCGACAACTCCCTGGTCCTAGCCTTCCGCGGCCAGCTTCCGATGGCCGCCATTCCCACCACGTTGGTCCTTGACCGGCAAGGTCGCGTCGCGGCCCGTGCGTTGGGCCAGGTCGACAGGTCACGGCTCCTGGCGATGATCGAACCGATCCTGCGCGAGCCCTCATGACCGTGACCGGAACGATCATGGACGGTTCGCTGCTGCTCGCCTTCCCCCTCGCCCTCCTGGCGGGCGCCGTGTCCTTCTTCTCCCCCTGCTGCCTACCGCTGGTCCCCGGCTATCTGTCCTACGTCACCGGTCTGTCCGGCACGGAGCTCGCCGGGCAGTCTCGGCCCATCCCTGCACAGATGCCCGATGGCGGAGGGCGGGCGATCACGGCGCCCGCGCCGGCGCGCACGCCCCAGTTCGTGCGGACGCGGGTACTTGCTGGATCTCTTCTGTTCGTCGCGGGCTTCACCAGTGTCTTCGTCGCCTACGGCGTCCTGTTCGGAACGCTGGGCGAAGTGCTTTTCCGCTACCAGGGGACGATCACGCGGGCCCTTGGCCTCGTGGTCATCGCCCTGGGACTTTCATTCCTCGGCGTCGTTCCCGGTATGCAGCGCCAGTGGCGTTCCCGCCGGCTGCCGCAGGTCGGGCTCTGGGGGGCGCCGCTGCTCGGAGTGGTGTTCGGCTTGGGTTGGACTCCGTGCATCGGCCCGACCCTGGCCGCGGTCCAGACACTCGCGTTCACCGAGGCCAGCGCGATGCGAGGAGCATTACTCTCCCTGGCGTATTCGCTCGGTCTCGGTGTGCCGTTCGTCGTGCTCGGCCTGCTGTACCGGCGGACGCTCGGGACCGTCGGTTGGGTGCGCCGCCACGGCGATGTGGTCATGAGGGTCGGTGGCGTGATGCTCCTCCTTGTCGGTCTGCTCCTGGTGACCGGTACCTGGGACGCCCTGACGATCGGGCTACGGTCGTGGGTCAGCGGGTTCGGGACTCCCTTGTGACTGATCCGAGAAGTGGCGCCCAGGAGCTCGCCGCCGCCCACGCGCGCCTCTCGACCGCCCCCGCCGAGCCCACGCCACCGGGCGGCCGCAGCTTCGGGGTCCTCGGGTGGGCGCGGTGGGCGTGGCGCACCCTCACCAGCATGCGCACCGCGCTGGTGCTCCTGTTCCTGCTAGCGGTCGCCTCCATCCCTGGATCGGTGTTCCCTCAACGAGGGACGAACCCGGGGGCCGTGCGCCAGTACCTTTCCGACGACCAGGTCAAGGGGCCCATCCTTGACCGGCTGGGCATGTTCGAGGTGTTCGCCTCCCCGTGGTTCGCCGCCATCTACCTCCTGCTGTTCATCTCGCTGGCCGGCTGCGTGATCCCCCGGGGGGTGCTCCACTGGCGAGCGATGCGTGCTCGCCCACCGGCCGCGCCGCGCCACCTCGATCGCTTCCCCGAGCACCGACGGGTCTACTACGAGGAACCTGCCTCCCTAATTGTCGAGGTGTGCGCGGACCACCTGCGCGCATCGCGCTGGCGGGTGGACGTGACCACTGAGACGGTCGCAGCCGAGAAGGGATACTCGCGCGAGGTGGGGAACCTGGTGTTCCACCTCTCGCTGCTGGTGCTCCTCGCCGGCATGGCAATCGGCGCGCTGGGAGGGTTCCGCGGCAACGTCGTCGTGCGCGAAGGTACGTCGTTCGCGGGCAGCACAGCGCAGTTCGATTCCTTTGCCCCCGGTCGGCTGTTCGGGCCGGAGTCGCTACCGCCGTTCAGCCTCACCCTGGACGCGTTCAGCGCGGACTTCCAACGTGGGGGGCAGCAAGACGGCGCTCCGCGCCTGTTCCGCGCCGACGTGACGCTGGTTCCGCGCCCGGGCGAGAGCGCGCAGCAGCGGCGCATCGAGGTCAACGAACCGCTCGAGGTCGATGGGGTGAAGATCTTCCTCGTCGGGCACGGATATGCGCCCACTCTCTCGGTGCGCACCAAGGCTGGGGACGTGGTGTTCCGCGACTCAGTGGTATGTCTGCCGCAGGATGCGGGCTTCACCTCCACCTGCGTGGTGAAGGTCCCCGACGTCAGCCCCCAGCTCGGGTTGACCGGCTTCTTCCTGCCGACCGCGGCCCTGGACCAGGTGCGCGGACCTTACTCCCGTTTCCCTGCACCTGACGACCCAGCGCTCTTCCTCGCAGCATGGCAGGGCGATCTGGGACTCGACGGAGGCCGGCCGCAGTCGGTGTACAAGTTGGAGACCGCAGGTCTGCGGCGGGCAGGGGTTGACGCGCTGCGCCCTGGCCAACGCTGGACCCTGCCGGACGGGACGACCATCACCTTCGACGGTTACGTGCGTTTCGCGGCCTTCGCCGTCGCACGCGACCCAGGGAAGGAGCTCGCTCTCGCTGCCGTGGTCGTGGCCATGGCCGGGTTGAGCCTCTCGCTGCTGGTCCGACGTCGCCGGATCTGGGTTCGGGCGTCCACCGGCGGGGACAGGGTGACGGTGGTCGACATCGCCGGCATCGCCAGGTCCGAGCATTCCTCGGTCAGCGACGAGCTCGACCGCGTGGTCACGGCGCTTGCCTATGCCGGCCTCACCCCGTTGCCAGCGCGGGCAACCGCCGACTCCCGAGACGTGCCCCCCACCTCAGGAAGGGAACCGACACCATGACCGAGAGTGCGCTGGCGTCGTTGAGCAACGGCTTCGTCTACGGCGCCATGGTGACGTACGCGGTGTCCATGGTCGTGTTCGCCGCGTCCCTGGCCTCCACCCGCGGTCGCCCAGCCCCCGACGTCGCAGTCCTCGCAGCGTCGCACCATGCACGTGGACAGGTCGCTATTGCCGAGCGGCCACCACGATCCGGCGGCGTGACCGGCCACGACAGTCTTGCCCCCGGGCGTCGCGCCGGCAACGTCGGGATGTCGCTGACCTGGCTGGGCACCCTCTTGCTGGGCGCAGGAATCGTGTTGCGGGGCCTGTCCGTGGGCCGGGCCCCCTGGGGCAACATGTACGAGTTCTCGCTCGCGTCTGCGTTCGCGGTCTCAGCGGCGTTCCTGGCCCTGTCGCTGCGGCGCGACCTGCGCTGGCTCGGCCTCTTCCTCGTCATCCCGGTCCTGCTCACATTGGGGTTGGCCGTCACGGTGCTCTACACCGACGCCGCCCAGCTGGTGCCCGCACTCAAGTCATACTGGCTGGTCATCCATGTGGCGGCCGCGATCATCTGCGCCGGGGCTTTCGGCGTCGGCGCGGCGGTGAACGGGCTCTTCCTGCTGGCAGACACCGCCGAACGTCGCGCGGCTGGCGGTCGCCGGTACTGGGGGGCAGCGCTCGCGGTGCGGCTGCCGGGCTCCACGAACCTCGACGCTATGGCGTATCGCATCCACGCGTTCACGTTCCCCCTCTGGACATTCGCGGTCGTTGCCGGTGCGATCTGGGCCGAGAACGCGTGGGGCCGCTATTGGGGGTGGGACCCGAAGGAGACGTGGGCGTTCATCACCTGGGTCGGTTACGCCGCCTACCTGCACGCCCGCGCCACCGCAGGATGGAAGGGACGCAAGGCTGCAGTCATCGCCCTGGTCGCGTTCGCCGCATTCCTCTTCAACTACTTCGGCGTCAACATCGTGCTCACCGGCCTGCACTCCTACGGGGGCCTACCCAACCGCTGAGGGCCATCAGCGCCCGACGGTGAGCACGCGGACGTGAGCTCACGGGCTTCCACCTTCTTCATTCCTTCATGGGATACCGCCGGCGCCTTCATCCGGTGGCGTCATGCTCGAGACGAGGGGACGAGAAGGAGGTCGAGAACGATGATGGACTGGTGGTACCCGGCATCGTGGAGTTGGAACGGCTGGCTCCCCATGGCCGCGATGATGATCCTGTTCACTGCAGCGATCGTGCTGATCGTCTGGGCTCTATTGCCCGACCGCGAGCAGCGGGACGCACACCGCAGCCTCGACACCCCAAGGGCAGTCCTGGACCGTCGCCTCGCCGCGGGCGAGATCGACTACGAGCAGTACGCCGAGGCCCGACGGCTCATCGAGGGCCAGGGCGTGACCCCCTTGCCTCGCTGACCCTTGGGAAGACCTAGGAAGGGGACCCGACCCCGCCGGAGCACTCACCACCGGGTTCGGGCGCAGTACGACTGTTGGCGTAACGGGTGAGGAAGTCATCCAGGCGAGGATCGTCCGGTCCGGACAGGGCGACCTGCGCCCCCCAGGCGCTGGCCACCACCGGTGTGGACAGCTCCGGTACGGCACTGGCCAGCACGTACGCCTTCCCGTCCAGCCTGGACTTCAGGTCCGTCTGCTGCACCAGGCCGAGGCTGGAGCGATAGGCGACCCAAACGGCGCCGTGCTCCATCGAGTGGACGGCGTTCTCGTTGGCGACCGGGTCGTCGTACCACCCGCAGTTCTGCCACTGCGCAGCGTGGTCGCCGCCCACCGGCGGGGACTGGGGGTAGGAGACCGGCGTAGGTACGTGCGAACTCGCGAGGCCCGTGAACGTCGACAGCCCTTCGATCGACGCCTGGCTGGACGTCCCCCGGAGCCCGACAACGGTCAGGCCGCCGATCACGGCCACTCCCGCGAGCGTCGCCACGGTGAAGATCGTGTTGCGCCGGCGGCGCTCCTTGCGCTGCTGATCGAGGCGCATCCGGGCGGACTTCTCTCGAGCGCGGTCCTTCGACGTCATCACGTACGTCCTCTCGGTCTCGACACCGTTCAGGCGTCCGGGGCATAGCGGTCATTCGGCCAGCAGTCGGTCTAGTCGCTGCTCCAGCGCTGCGGGGGCGACGGCACCGATCATGGCCGTCGCGATCCGCCCTTGACGGTCCAGCACGACTGTGGAGGGGACCGCCGCTGGTGGGACGACCGGCGCCAGACGCAGCTGCAGCAACTGGTGATCGTCCGGGACAATCGGGTACGGGATGGCGAAGTAGTCGACGAAGGCTTGTGCGGCGGCCGTGGTGTCGCGCACGTCGACGCCCACGACGTCGACCCCGGCGCTGGCGTACCTCAGGCTGACTGCCCGCAGCGTCGGAGCCTCCGTTTGGCAAGGCCCGCACCACGAGGCCCACAGATTCACCACGACGACATGTCCGAGGTGCTCCGAGCTGGAAAACGGCGCGCCGCCTAACGTTGTTCCTGCGATGACAGGCCCGACCGTGCGCTCGTCCGCTGGCAGGACCGCGATTGCGCCCAGGGTGACGGCGTCGGCGCGGGCAGTCGCCGGAGTAAGGCGCTCTCCTGCGCCAGTCGGCCCGGAGCAGGCCGCCAAGAGGAGCGCCCCCGCGGCTGAGCTGCCAGCGAACCACCGCGCTGCCTGTGGGTTCACGAGGAGGCCAGCACCAGTAGGGCGCCGAGCAGCGCCACGGCAGTGGTGCCGGCCACGACGGGGCGGCCATAGGACGTGCGTCGCGGGGTGCTGCGGAGCGGGAAGAGCAGCTGCCGCGCGAGGATGTAGGCAGCCAAGACCACGGTGGCCAGGATCCCCGACGGGTGCGCCTCGCCGACCAGGTTGACCAGCAGCGACACGGCGCCCAGGGTGAGCGACACCGTGCCCTCCAGGAGCTGCACCGGCAGCCGCCGAGCCAGAAGGTAGCGGTCCGAGGACACCAGCCCGACACGTCCAGGCGACAGCCGGCCAGCGCAGCAGCCACCGCGCCAGCATCCGATCCGTCCCAAGGCCATCCCGAACATCAGGCCCGGGACAATGATGTCGGTCAGGGCCCCTAGCGGCAGCCCGACTAGAGAGGCTCCCACGCCGAACGTGGCCAGGGACGCCAGCACGAAACCTTGGATGCACATCCCGGCGGAGGACAGGAGACCCACCTTGTGGGTGGCCTGGACTAGGTAGTAGACCTTCGCCCCGACCAGGCCGAGCAGGCAGGACAGCACGGCCAGCCACAGGACGGTGGTCGTCGAGAGGCCGAGGCGCGCTGCCAACCAGACGAGCACTCCGACGCCCACCACGGCTCCCAGGGCCACCATGGCCGGCCACGCTCCGAGCACGACGCCGGGGGCGGTCTCGGCCAGGAATCGGCCGAACCCGGTGGCGCCCGTGACCTGGACGCGGCGCTTGTTCTCGCCGTCCTGGACGGTGGCTTCCCACTCTCCCGGGGCCAGGTCTGTGATGCGGATCGTCGCCGACACAGTCCCGATCCCCGGCACGACGTTGCGGATGACGTGATCGATCGCGAACTCCGTCGCCCCTGGGGGCTCGACCGCTGAACCGTCGTCGTGTTCGGGCGTTTCCCGGGCCCGTGTCCGGCGGCCGGTGAGGGTCAGGTCCAGGTCGTACGGCTCGCCGGCCTCGCGGGCCTCGAAGGTGTAAGTGAGGGCCAGCGACTGCGGCGGCATGTCCCGCACGAGTTCGCACGAGACTGGTACCACGCTCAGCCTGGCCGGATCCGTCTCCGCTGCGAGGCGGGCCGAACTCGCGGGGCGAGTCGGTGCGGCGACCACAGGAGCCGCCCGAGCCAGGAGCCGCTCCATGCCACCCACGGCAGAACCGGATCCAGCTGGAGGGTGCGGTGTCACGGCCGGGCGGGCTGCGCGCTGCCGGGGGGCCGACCTGCGCTTCTTCGACATGGGCTGCCGCCTCTCACACTCTTCATCGTCACCGGGCGCCGCTCAGATTGGGAGCAGGTCGAACGAGCGCCCGCCGTCGGCGGACCGGAAGAGGCCGCCATCGGCCCAGGCCGCGAGCAGGTCACCATCCGCGGCGAGGGCCGACGGCACTGCAGCCAGGGCACCCCGTTCCTCCCAAGTCATTCCGCCATCCGTTGATGCATGCACCACTCCGTTGGGGGTGAGGCCGTACAACGTCGCTGCGCTCCACGCGAGCAGGGCCAGCCGCGGAGCGGCTGCGACCCGCTGAAAGGACGCCCCGGCGTCGCGGCTGCGCACCAGACCAGTCGGCGTGGTCGCCACGACCAGGGACGTGTCCGAAGGGCTCAGCGCCAGGTCGTAGAGCCCTGCAGTGCCCAGGGCGGTCCAGGAGCGACCACCGTCGTCCGAGCGAAGCAGGGACCCGCCGCTGGCGGTGATCCCCAGCACGGTGCTCCCGGAAGCGGCGAGCCGGTGGAAGTCCGCTTCGCCGCCCAAGGAGACCGGGGTCCAGGTGCGGCCGCCGTCCAGCGACTCCATAAGTCCCAGATCGCTAGGGCCTGGGGCCTGCGGGCCGGGATGCCCAGACGCGAGCAGACGGTCCCCAGAGCGGGTCAGGGCCATAACGTCGAATGGCGGCTCGCTCAGCCGAGTCCACGAGCCGCTGCCGGATCGCGACCACAGCCCCTGATGTGTTCCATGCAGGGTGGCATCGCCCAGGACGGCGACGTTGTGCACATGGGAAAGGATGGGTGCAGGAGCCGCCGAGGTGCTGGTCGCGCCAGCAGATGATCCCCCCGCCGAGCCGAGCGAGTCGACAATGCCAGGGGAGGCTGTGGCGCCGGAGCAGGCAGTGAGGAGAACACCGACTGCTCCGACACTCACCGCCACACGCAGGCGCGGCTCCTTATGGCTCATCCGGCCAGAAGCCCCTGCATCGTGGCGATCTCGGCCGTCTGGCCGGCGACGATGGCCTTGGCCAGCGCAGTCACCTTCGGGTCGGCGGTGGTGGACAGGACCTGGTCGGCCATGGCGATGGCCCCCTGGTGGTGGGCGATCATCATCTGCAGCCACATCCGGTCGAAGTCCTGGCCGGCGGCGTCCATGAGCTTGGTCATGTCCGCGTCGCTCATCATCCCCGACGAGTCCATGCCACCCATGTCCATGCCGCCCATGGACCCGTCTGAGGCGCTGGGCATCTGCTCGGGGGCGCCCCAGGCCTGCAGCCAGGACTTCATCTCGGCGATCTCGGGATCTTGCGCCGCCTTGATCTGCTCCGCGAGGGTCTTGACCTCCGCGGAGGTCTGCTTCTCGAGGGCGATGTCGGCCATCTGCACAGCCTGTTCGTGGTGCGGGATCATGAGCTGCGCGAAGGCGATGTCGCCGGCCCGGCTGGCGTCGGCCGAAGCGGCAGGTTCCGTCGAAGTCATGGTCTCCCCCGGCGACATGTCCATGCCGGGCATGGAGGACCCAGATGAGCCGCAGGCGGCCAGCAGCAAGGTGAGGATGAGGCCGGTGGCGGCCAGGGCGAGGGGGCGTCGGGCGCTCATAGCGGTCGGTGTCTCCTAGCGTGGTCGCCGAAGCCTGGTGCCTCGGCGGCGGATGTGTTGGGGCGGAGGTTCAGGTGGTGTAGTCGAGGCGGGTCATCATTCCCGCCTCGGCGTGGTAGGCGTTATGGCAGTGCAGCATCCACAGACCCGGGTTATCCGCGACGAGGTCAACGCTCACGGCGCCCATGGCAGGTACCAGAACGGTGTCCTTGCGCGGACCCGTTCCCCCAGCTTCGCCGAGCTGGAAGGTGTGCCCGTGCAGGTGGATCGGGTGGGGCATCATCGTCTGGTTCCTGATCCGCAGCCGGCCCGTCTGCCCGGCAGCGATGGTCAACGGCAGCACATCGTCGTAGGTGCGCCCGTTGACGGTCCACACGTACGGCGCCATGGACCCGCCAAGGACAACGTCCTGAACGGAGTCAGGCGTCAGCTTGGCCAGGGCGCTACCGGGCGCCGCGGTCACAGCGTCCACTGTCAACGGGTAGCCGTCGAGCTGCACGAGGGCGGTACGTCACCGCGGGGACGGCGCCGGTCGCCGTGCGCACCAGCGCCCGCGCCAGCCCGGCCTTACCCAGTGGCTGCGCCACGAACGGGAAGACGCCGTCCTTGAGGGTGACTGTCACGTCGTACCGCTCGCCCATCCCGAGACGCAGCAGCGAAGCAGGCACCTCGTTGACGCGATAGCCGTCGGAGTGGGTGACGCGCAGATCATGGCCGTCGAGGGCGACGTCGAAGATGGTGTCGGCAGACGCGTTGATGACACGCAGCCGCACTTTCTGTCCGGGTTTGCCTGCCAGGACCTCGGGGTCCGCGGGCGCACGACCGTTGACGAGGTAGAGCGGGTACTGGACGTCTCCCCCATCCATGCCGCTCATTCCCGAGCCCGCGTCCATGCCCCCCATGTCCATTCCACCCATGCCGCCGCCGGACTTTCCCGCAGCGAGCAATCCGTCGTAGATCTCCTGCGGTGACTGGCCGACGCCATCGGTCCAGTCGTCAAGAACGACGACCCACTCGAGGTCGTAGTCGCCCGATTCAGCGGGATCGTCCACGATGAACGGCGCGTACAGGCCGCGGTCGAGCTGCATGCCGTGGTGAGGGTGGAACCAGTGTGTGCCGGCGTCGGGCACGATGAAGTCGTAGCCAAAGGACGCCCCCGCACCGATCTCCGGCGTGGTAACGCCTGGAACACCGTCCATGTCGTTTCTGATGGCCAGGCCGTGCCAATGGACGCTGGTGGCCTCGGGAAGCCCGTTCTGGAACTCGACCTGGACCCGATCGCCAGCCGTCGCGCGTAGCGGCGGTCCAGGGACACTGCCGTTGTAGGCCCATGTCGTGACCACGGTGCCAGCCAGGTCGACCTGAGTAGGCGCGGCGGTGAGAGTGAGCTTACGGACCTGGCCTGTGGTGGGCCGCGCCGACTCGAACTTGTCGACAAGCGGTGCCAGCTGCGAGGCGTCGGCCGCCGCTGGAGAAGCCGAACGGGAGCAAGCGGCCAGGGTCGTGGCAGCGCCCGCGCCGACAAGGCCGATCAGGACCTTGCGCCTGCTCAAACACTCACTCACGCGCTCGTCCTCTCCACCGCACGACTGAGCGGCCCAGATGACCGCCTTACCAGGATGGATGCCGAGTGTGGTCGTTCCCGCCAGGAAGGATGAAGGTTCGATGAAGGTGTCGGCTGTTGCGCCCGCCTCGGCCTGACCGGCCGCGGACCTTCATTGGACCTTCATCGTTGCGACGGAAGATCGCCACCCATCAGGTCGACAGTGAACCCGTGAACAACGCAACGACGACCTTCGACCCTGGCGCCCCCGGCGTCAGTGCCGCGGCACGCATAACCGTCATCACGGCACCTGGCTGCCACTACTGCCGCGACGCACTCGACGCGCTCGCCGAGATCGGCGCAACGATTCCCCTCGAGGTGACCGAGGTAGATGTGCGCACCCCCGTGGGAATGTCGCTCATGCAGCAGCACGGGGCGGCGATGAGCCCTCTGGTCCTGCTTGACGGCAGTTTCGTCAGCGCAGGGCGGCTCCCGCGGGGCAAGCTCCGTTCGCTGCTGATCCAGCGAGTGGGACGGGTGACATCGTGACGGATCTGCTGACGACCGGGTCGATCCTCGCAGCCTTCCTCGCCGGCGGCGTGGCGCTGTTCGCTCCCTGCTGCATCGTGTTCCTGGCTCCCAGCTACCTCGCGGTCGCGGTCAAGAACCGACGCTGGCGCCTGCTGCCGCTCACGTTCGTGTTCGCCGCGGGGCTCGCGGCCGTGCTCGTTCCGATCACCCTCGGCATGAGCCTGCTCTCGGCTGCGATCGCCAACTACCACCGCATCCTCTACACCGGCGGGGCTTTGCTCATGTTCGCCCTCGCCGCATGGTCGCTGTCGGGCCGGATGTGGACGATGCCAACCTTCCTGCGCTCCCCAGACACCCGCGGTGGCGACACGGCCAGCTTCTTCGCCCTCGGGGTGTTCTCCGGCATCGCCTCGTCGTGCTGCGCTCCGGTCCTGGTCGGTGTCATGACCCTTTCTGCGCTCTCAGGAAGCGCGGTCGGTGGGCTGGCCCTCGGCCTGGCCTTCGTGTTCGGCATGGTGTTTCCCCTGTTCGTGATGGCACTGCTGTGGGACCGCTTCGACCTGGGAAACCGCACGTTCCTCCAGGCAAAGCCCGTCACCCTGCGCCTGCCGCGCGGAACGACCGTGCACACCAACACCATCAACGTCGCAGTCGCGATCGCCTTCGCCGTGATGGGAAGCTTCATCCTGTATCTCGCGGAGACCGGAACCATGACGACCGGCACGGGCTTCCAGGTCGCGTTCGGCGAGCGCCTCAGCGCCGTCTTCGCGCAGATCCAGATCTGGACTTCCGGTGTCCCGGAGCCCATCCTCGGGCTCGGCATCCTGGCGCTGGTCTCGGTCTTCATCATCGCCACGCTCCACCACAAGGACCGGCCGGCGCCGACTCTCACCCCCTCATCGGCGCCGGCTGACAACCACAGCACCCAGCCGCACTGCCACGGCGCTGACAGCGTCGGCCAGCCCAGCGACGCCAAGGAGAGGACCACCCCGTGACTAGCCACGCCACCGCCAGGCACAACTCTCAGGAACGGCGCGAAGCCGAACGGGCCGCCCGGCTCGACCACGACCGAATCGCAGCAACCCGTAAGCGTCGCCGCACGGGTCTCAAGATCGCCGCCGGGCTGGCCGTCGTCGGACTCGTCACCGCCGGCTTGCTCAGCAGCCGTCCCCAGGACACCAGCGCCATTCGTCCGGCCCCGGGCTTCACCTTGACCGATACCAGCGGCGCTACGGTGAGCCTGGGCGACTACCTCGGAAAGAACGTCATCCTGTACTTCTCCGAGGGCGCCGGGTGCCAGTCCTGCCTGGTTCAGATGGCCCAGATCGAGAAGGCCAGGTCGAAGTTCGACGCCGCCAACCTCACCGTTCTTCCCATCGTCATGAACACCAAGGAGCAGATCACCGCTGATATGTCGGCGTACGGCGTCAGGACTCCGTTCCTTCTCGACGACGGCTCGGTGTCCACTGCATACGGCACGATCGGCAAGGGGATGCACGGCGGTCTGCCCGGGCACTCCTTCGTCGTCATCGACGACCAGGGGCAGCAGCGCTGGTACGGCGAGTACCCCTCCATGTGGCTCGCACCCGAGGAACTGCTCACTCAGGCTACGGCAGCGCTGACGCGCTGATGTCCGGCTGATCAAGGGAGCCATCGGCATGCAATGGATCTCGGGCCTCTGGGCGGCGGGCAGCGGCTGGGCCCCCGCGCTCGTGGCCGGCGTATGGCTGTGCCTCGTCATCACCGCCGTCGCCGCCGCACGGTCCCTCTACGGCGGCAGTTCCGACCGGGCCGACCACTCCCTGGGGCGACAGACCCACGGCGACCTGAACCGGCTCCTCGCCTCCGGGCTCATGTCCCCCCACGAGTACGAGCAGGCTCTCGACGCACTGTCACGTTCACGACGCCCGACCGTAGATGGCCACCAACCCTGGGAAGGCAAACCATGACTGCTACGAGGACGACCAACGCCGCCGGCGCCCACGCGCTCAGCGACGCAGCGGCTCGCCACGCCCTCATCGGCCGCCTGCACCGTGCCGAGGGCCAGCTCCACGGGGTTGCCGCGATGGTCGAGCAGGGCCGACCCTGCAACGAGGTAGTGGTCCAGCTGATGGCTGTGAGCAAGGCCGTGGAGCGGGCAGCCCTTCAGGTTGTAACTGAGAACCTTCGAGAGTGCGTGGCGTCCGGCGACCTGGACCTGTCGACCCTTGCTGACGACTTGGCCGGACTGCTACGCCCGATGGCATGACCGGAGCAACCCGGTTCGAGCTTCGCCCGCTCAACTGTTCTGGCCCTTCAGGTGGCACCAGCGCCAGCCGACGGCCCACGTCCTGACTTCATCACCATCGATAACGGCGTCCGGGATCACCTCCTGCAGCGCCAACGGCCCCCCGCAACGCGTCCTGCACCAGACCACCATGACCTGCCGCGCCGCACTTCTCCGCTGGGCCGAGCCTCCGCGGGATTCAGCCAGACTGGGCTATGCCAACCGACTACATGGAGTTCCAACCCCGCGGTGAAGAACCACTAGGAACCTTCACACTTCGCCACACAGTTTCGTGAAGTTCGCCGGGCATCGTGGTTCGTGAGTCGGGACAGCGGGTCCCGCGAAGGTGAGGAGTACGGCGATGATGGACTGGTACGGAAACGGAATGGGCGGCGGGGGCTCGCTGACCTGGATGTTCATGGTGCTGTTCTGGATCGCGCTGATTGCGCTGGTCGTCTTCCTAGTGGTCAAGCTGCTACCCGGGTCGTCCCGGCAGGATGAGGTGCCCAAGTCACCGAACTCGACCGCGGTGGAGACTCCGGAGCAGGTTCTAGACCGAATGTTCGCCATGGGCGAGATCGATGAGCAGACCTACCGGGCCCGGCGCGCGGCCCTCACTGAGATGCGGAAGCCATCATGAGTGCGCATCGTCGTGGCTATCTCGCTGCACTCGTCATCGCGGTCGTGACCCTGATCGGGACGGTCGGTGCCGCAGCCGTCTACGCCACGTCTCACGGTTCCCGATGGGCTGCGGCCTCCCCTGCTGACAACGGCGACACGGGATGGGGCGAGATGATGGGCGGCTCGGGACGGGGCGGCGGCACGATGGGTGGCTCCGACTCGGGCACCGCTACCGTGAGCCTGCGGCAAGCGCAGACGATCGCTCATGACTGGGTATCCAAGAACGCCGCCGGCGCGACCCTCGACTCCGGAGTGACCATGCCGATGGGCTACGTGTTCACCGTAAGCCAGGTCAATCAGATGGTGGCTCGCATCATGGTGAACGACGACACAGGCGAGGTCATTGTCCGCAGCGTGACCTACTCGAGGCCCACCGCGACAGCCAGATCGGTTAACTGACCATGCCGGACGCGGCAACGCCCCCCGGGAAGGGGGCGAGGGTGAGGGCACTCGTCATCGAAGACGAAGCCCCCATCCGTCGTGTCATCGCCGCGTACCTCACCCAGGAAGGGTTCGACGTCAGTGAGATCGACAATGGGCTGACCGCGCTCGAGGTTATCGAACGGGAGCTGCCCGATGTCATCGTCCTGGACCTGATGCTGCCCGGCCTCGACGGCGTCGAAGTCTGCCGGCGGTTGCGCACGTTCAGCGATGCCTATGTCGTGATGCTCACCGCTCGAGCAGAGGAGGTCGACACTCTCATCGGCCTTTCTGTGGGGGCGGACGACTACATGACGAAACCATTTAGCAACCGCGAGCTCGTCGCCCGGATCCACGCCATGATGCGGCGCCCGCGAGCCAGTCTCCCAGCCGACGGAGTGCGCGCGTTCGGGAGCCTGAAGATCGACCCGGAAAGTCGGGAAGTCATCCTTGACGGAGCCTCCGTGGAATTCACCCGCACCGAGTTCGATATTCTCGATGTCCTGTCCGCTCAACCGCGGCGCGTCTACTCCCGGGAACGACTCATCGACGCGGTGTGGGGAGCCGGCTGGATCGCTGACGCCCGCATCGTCGACGTCCACGTCTCCCACATCCGCGCGAAGCTCGGCGACTCTACGACAGACCCGAAGTACATCCTGACCGTCCGTGGCGTCGGGTTCCGGATGGGCACCGGATGACCCGGCAACGGGTCGTGGCCTCGCACGGGCAGGGGCCAACCCTGCGCATCCGCATATTCGGGGTCATGGGCCTGGTCGTGTTGGCCGGAGCCGGTACACTCCTGCTCGTTGCCCTGCTCGCGGCGCCGGCAGTGTTCTACCGATCTCTTATCAGTGCTGGGGTCGACCCAAACACCGAGCTTGCCGCCCGCGTCCACCAGGGGTTCGCCTCCGCAACACTGGTGTCGATCGCGGCCGGCGTCGCCGCTGCGATCCTGGTGGCGGCGATGATGTCCATCCTGGTCACAAGACGCATCACCCAGCCGATCACCGAGGCTGCCGCCGCAGCCGAGCGGCTCGCTGCTGGCGACTACAGCGCGCGAGCCGCCGCTTCGCGCATGGGTCCCGAGCTCGCCAGCCTGACGTCCTCGGTGAACACCCTCGCCCAGCGCCTCGAGGCGAGCGAGCAAGCCCGCCAACGCCTCATGTCCGACCTCGCGCACGAGCTCCGCACCCCCCTGACGTCGATCGACGCCACCGTCGAAGCGATCGCCGACGGAGTCCTCCCGGCGGATCGGAGTACCCTCCGAACACTCACGGACCAAGCCCGGCGCCTCGACCGTCTCATCGACGATCTCAACGCCGCCTCCCGGGCAGACGAACACGCGTTTCGGGTGAACACTCAAGTGACCGAAATTTCCGACGTCGTTCGTTCAACCGTCTCACAAGCCCACGCTCGATACACCAGCTTCGGCGTCGCACTTGAGACCGTGAACGTTGCGAAAGCCACGGCGTTTGCTGACCCAGACCGACTCGCGGAGGTTCTCGGCCAGCTCCTCGACAACTCCCTGGCCCAGTGCGTGGACGGAGACATCGTCCGCGTTTCGTGGATCACGCACTCCGACGACGTTCAAATCACGGTCTCCGACACAGGGCGTGGTTTCGATCCGCAGGACGCCGAACGGTTGTTCCAACGCTTCTACCGCCGACAACCCGACCCAGCTGGGCGGGCGGCCGGGGGGCACGGCGTCGGCCTCACCATCGCGAGAGCGCTGATCGAAGCGCAGAACGGAACGCTCACCGCGACAAGCACTGGGCTGGGATGCGGCGCCTCATTCACCATCACAGTCCCACGCCGCCAGGACCTGAGAGCCACTCACGCGGCCTCCACCCGGAGCTGATCTCCACAACGTCCCCACGTTCGCCGCAGCGTGCCGAGCTTCGGTCGCCTCCCCCGAGCCGGGAGGGCGACCGACCGGGCCTCCCGCGATGCGAACTGCGTCACTCCAACTTCGTCGCCCACCTGCCGCGACAGCCGGCTCGAGTCGCCGCCAGCAACACGTTCCTCGCGACCCGCGGCTGGCGCAGCGGCGGTAGCTGCGGCTGACAGTGCCGAGAAGGACGGGTCCGGTCCCTTGCGCGCAGCCCGCGGGGGTTCGTTCAGGAAGGGCCTGCAGAGTGGTGCTCAATCGCTGTGCCGGATCCGCTGCTGGCGCGTCGCCGGCAGGCCACTGGCGCCGTGCCCGCCTTGGCGCACGGCCAGGACCTGATGGACGGTGATGTTGCCGTGCTCGAAAGCCAGCGCGCACGCCGCCAGGTAGAGCAGCCACGTTCGCGCCCGCGGTTGGCCGACCAGCTCCACCGCCGTGTCCCAATGCTCACGTAGGTTGTTCACCCAGCACCGCAGCGTGCGACCGTAGTGTTCGCGGAGCGCCTCGACATCACGGACCTCCAGGCCAGCCTGCTCGAAGGCGTCGACGGTCACCGAGAGAGGCAGAATATCTCCATCGGGGAAGATGTACCTGTCGATGAACCCGGGACCGGACTTAGACGAGGGCGGCAGCGACCGGACCGAGGCGATCGCGTGGTTGAGCAGCCTGCCCCCTGGCCGCAGTTGAGCCATGAGCGTCTGCGAGTAGCTGGTGAGGTGCGCGCGGCCGACGTGCTCGGACATGCCGATGCTCGAGATCGCGTCGTACGGCCCGTCCGTGACGTCACGGTAGTCCTGCAACCTGATCACGACGCGGTCGTCGAGCCCTGCGTCGTGCACGCGATGCCGGGCCAGGTCCGCCTGCTCCTGGCTGAGCGTGACACCCACCACGCTCACCCCGCACTCCGTCGCGGCATGAATTGCGAGCGCTCCCCAGCCACAGCCGACGTCGAGCAGGCGCATGCCCGGGCGGAGCCCGAGCTTGGAGCAGACCAGGTCGAGCTTGTCTCGTTGGGCGTCGTCAAGGGTGTAGTCCCCTCCCTGGGCGTGGGTCCAGTACGCGCAGGAGTAGACCATGTCCGGGCCGAGGACCAGACGGTAGAAGTCGTTTCCGACGTCGTAGTGATGCGACACGGACGCGGAGTCTCGGGTCCTGCTGTGCAGGGGGCCACGGCGTCGGCGCAGCTCTTCCGGCGGCGGGGGCAGGGGCAGGCCGATCGCGCCAAGCCTCATGGCCGCGCGACCGGCCGAGAGCCGCTGGCGGGTGCTCAACCCGATGCCGTCGTGGTGCGCGACCCTGTCGATGACCTCGGGCAGGTCCAACACGGCGAAGATGTCACCGTCGAAGTCGAGTTCCCCCGACACGTAGGCACGTACGAGCCCGAGCTCGCTCGGTGCCCACACCAGCCGTCGCAATGCCCGTGGGTCGGCGATCACGACCGTCGCCGCGGCGTCGGGGTCCCCGGCCACCGATCCGTCCCAGGCGCGGATCCGCAGTGGCACGGGCCCGCCGACGGCCGCCGCCAAAACCCGAGCAGTCTCCTCCGCGGCCGAGCGCACGGCTTGTGGGCCGAGCGCTGGGGGCTTGGCGGGGGTGCGTGATTGCCCCATCGTGCGTCCTCCACTGTGAGGTAGTCGGTTCGACGGGGCAGCAAACTCCGCCGACGCCATCTTCGTCGCCCCGGTGGAGGGCCAGCCGCCCACCGGTCGCGGACCGCGCCCTCCACCGCCCGCTTCCACAGCCTGAAGCTCGCTCGGGGCCGCTCGGGTCCCCGTCGTGCTCACTCGTGGTCGGGATTCGATCGTCGTCGCTGGCGCGACGCCGAGCACCTCCGCTCAGCGCCAGCCCCTGCTCAACCGCCAGCAGCGGCTGAGGTGCGCGCAGTCCCGCGCGGGAGGTGGTTGCGATGACCTACCTCGGCCACCCAGTGCCACCACGAGATCCGCTGCTCGAGCCAGTAGTCGACACTGAACCGGGAGGGTCCCTGGTAGTACGCCAGGCAGAGAAGGAGAGCGAACACCAGCGCGTAGATGATGGCGGTACCGATGTCCTCGGCTCCCGAGGTGTAGGGGCCGCCGAAGCCCTCCGCTGTGCCCCAGATCAACAGGCTGAGGACGATGGCCCCGACATACGTGAGCTTCCGCGCGAAGCCGAGGATGACGGCCACTGCGATGCCCGTCTCGAGCACGGCTACGAGGTAGGCGAACAGCGCCGGGTACGGGTGCTGCAGGTTGATCCAGAAGGTGAACCAGGGCTCGAGCCAGACCGGCTGGTCCTGCGCCTGACCCATGATGGTGTCCATGTAGCCGTCGCGGAATCCCGGCAACCATTTCAGGACCGCGTCCACCAGCCAGATCAGACCAAAGGCGATACGGAAGACGGTCTTGGGCC
The DNA here is from genome assembly GCA_963843975.1 of uncultured Actinomycetes bacterium. Classification (GTDB taxonomy): domain Bacteria; phylum Actinomycetota; class Actinomycetes; order S36-B12; family CAIYMF01; genus Longivirga. Next base: position 2,687,724 of record CAWJMG010000003.1, read on the forward strand.
ACTGTCCATCGATCCTCGGTGCCGCAAGCGCGGGAGCGGATACCTTCGATTCTGCGTTCGCTCGCTGGTCGTGCATGGTGCCCTCCCTGACGCGGCACCAGCCTGGGATGCCGATGACGCCATGGTTTCAGCACGACCCGGTTCAATCGGTGTTCGACCGGTCAAGTTCCCATGTAGGTCAACGACTTGTCCGTGAATCGGGTTGCACCTCAGAGTTCTGCACTTCGTCGGTGGTCGACGACACGAGCGGGTGCCCATCGTGTGGCAACGCTGTGACTCACTGCGACGCCGACGACGCGAGCCCGCACGCGCACGCCAGTCTCAGGGCCGTCTCCTTCGCCCGTTCCAGCTGCTCCGCAAGCGCGCGTCGCTGCGCCCAGGCGAGTTCGCGGCGACGCAGCGCCGGCTCGATCCGCCTCAGTTCCTCGTCGCTGACCGGAAGCGAGAAGGCGATCGAGACCATCTGGGCCAGATCCGCTCGGTAGTCGTGGCCGCGCGCCACGAAGGTTCCCGGTACGACATTCAGGGCATTGAGCATGTCGATGCCCGTCATCAGGAACGTCGTCAGGGGCCGCCATCGCGTCGTCCTCGGTATCCCCGGTGGCCGGTGGGACTCCGGTCCCAGCCATGTCGGCTCCTGAACGAGGAGAGCGGCCTCGAAGCGAGTGACCGGGTCCTCGTGATGGGAGAGCAGGAAGAAGCGGTGACGATCACGGTCCTTCCCGTGTGCGGTCATCCACTCGGCGTGGGAAGCGACCTCAACGATCTCTCCAGCCGGGTCCTCCCGAGCCGGGGAAGCCCTCCACTGGCGTGCCCACTTGCTGGTTGCCGGCGTCCCGAGGAACAAGGCCCGGTCGATGCCGGCTCGGTGCAGGCCGCCCGTTCCCTCGCCGAGGAACGCGTCCTGGAGCGTATGTGCGCCGAGTGACTCTCCGAAGCCGACGAGGCGGGGACGCAAGCCGTCGGGTATTGCGGCTAGACGCCACCTCAATGCGTGCAGGAGTGCCCGGTTCTGCTCTCGCCCGATTGAGACTCGGTCGATCGACAGGAAGGACGGGCGTAGCGAGTACTGCAAGGCCACCGTGGCGCAGTCACCTCTCGTGAGGTGCTCAAGGGTCTCGACTGCGACGTAGTTGACGTAGCCGCTGCCCGTGGGCGATGCGAGGCAGATCACGGAGCGCTGGAAGGCTCCGAGCTTCTCGAGGTCCGCCATCACAAGGTCCACGCGGGCATCGACCGTGGCTGCCGAGGCCACCCCCGCGTAGGCACGCACGGGCACGGTGACCTGGTCGAGCGGCGATCCCGTGGTCGCCGCGATCTCTTGCCTTGACAGGGCCATGTTGACGAATCGGACCCCCTCACGCGACAGCGTCCGCCAGCCGATCGACGAGGACGGCCCACCGCTGACCGATTCGCTCTCGGGGCAGGTCGCATAGGCTGCCTCAACGCCCGCGCCGAAGAACTCTGCCCTGCGGGTGGCAACCCTGAGTCCGGTCAGCAGCATGGCGCCAACTGCGGCCAACGAGACGGCTCGGCCCACCAGCCCCGCGACCGCCCCGTCGTCGCCCACGACGGGCCGCACCCATAGGGCCACCCGGCGCGCGAGGAGCGCGTCCGCGGCCGCGACGCCTTCCAGGCACAGCGCGACGGCCGTACCGAGAGCGACAGATCTGGCTATCGGCGGCAAGGGGTCCAGCCTTGGCCCCTCCGTGGCGCGAGCAGGGTCAGGGCGACTGGCCACAGGGTCGGTCGGCGGCGGCAGAGCCCCCGGGTCCTGGACTCGATGGGCCATCGCGATCGACCGGCTCGCTAACGCGACGCCGAGGAGTCGGGCGCTGCTTGCCGCAACGGCGCGCAACGTGGGGCCGGCATGAACGCGGCGTGTCGCGCACCGGGCGGCGCTGTCTGCAGCTTCGACCACGAGTCTGGCGACGCCCACCTGCACGACCCGGTGACCAACCGTGCGGGCGACGGCCCGACGCAAGGACTCACCCGGCCGGTCGGCCGCCAGCAGGTGCAGAGTGACACCAGAACCCATGAGGGCCGCCGTCGCGATGGCTCGCGTTCCGGGCCCTGTGGACGAGGCGTCACGTGTCCTGGTCACAGCGCGGACGACCGCGGTCGCCGCATACTGCGACGCCAGGACCAGTCCGTACTCGGTAGCCCCGACGACGCCGATCAGCAGCGCCTGATCCTTCATGCGGCGAGGCATCAGACCGAGGGAGAAACTCGAGCCTACCGCCGCGGTGGCCACCAGCACCGCCGTGCGTCCAGCCGTGTCTCCCCCGGTCAGGTGGCGCACAGCGACCTGGCGCAGCTTGCGCCGATCTACCATGGGGACCACCGTGCGCTCGAACGAGGCTGCCACCCAACTGAACGGCGATCCATGGTCCGGCTGTGGCCGCTACCCTGCCGTGCCGGCCCGGGGCACGACGCACGACTGCCAGGCTCCGAGACGACCGTGACCGGGGAGGCTGTCATGCTCCCAATGTTGAGCGTGGAGGCCTCAGGTCTGCCGGAGATCCGGTGAAGGTCCCGTGAAGCCCCGGCGAGCCTTCTCCACGCCGGCCCCAAGATCGTGGACGCACGCGTGCATGGAGCCACCGTTCCTCCGATCGCGCGGATCGGCGTCGACAGCGGGAATGGTGCCTACCCCTCGGAGACCGGACAGGTGGCTGACCGGGATGACGCGACCGGGTTCTCCTGTGCGGTCTCGGCGCTGCGGAAGTGAGGGGGAGCCTGGCCTCGGACCGGGGAACATGCGCGCGGCGGCGCATGCGGACTGTTGCCGACGACGAACGTGAGCTGCGGGTTCCACTGGCGAGTGGTCGCTCTGTGATTCCCGGGGCGGACGGCTCAGCACCGTCCGGACGGCAACGCTCCCCAGCGTCGGCTACACCTCGGCGCTCACCCGGTCGAGATACGTGTCGCGGCATGAAGTGGAGCAGAAGTAGTTGGTCGCGCCGTCCGCGTCGGCGGCGGACACGGCGCTACTCCGGGCCACGACCATGCCGCAGACGGGGTCCACGGCCTCGAGGGGGACAAGTCCTTCGCGTTGCGTGGTTTCGGCGGCGCGGCCACCGACCTCGACGAGTGGCTCGACGTCTCCGCGCGGGAGCAGCTCACCAAAGGCGGCTGGCTTGAACCTGCGCAGCCGGTTCGCGTTGGCGACCACGGACAGCGAGGAGAGTGCCATCGCTGCGGCCGCGATGACGGGGCTGAGTCTCAGCCCGAATGCGGGGTAGAGCACGCCTGCAGCGATGGGAATGCCGAGGCCGTTGTAGATGAATGCGAACACCAGGTTTTGGCGAATGTTGCGCATCGTCGCCCGGGACAGGTCGATAGCTGTGACAAGCCCCGACAGCGCACCGGAGATGAGCGTGATGTCCGAGGACTCGATGGCTACGTCCGTCCCGGTCCCAATGGCTGATCCCACGTCGGCCTGGGCCAGGGCTGGGGCGTCGTTGATACCGTCGCCGACCATCCCCACGACGCGGCCCTCGCCTTGCAACCGCAGCACCTCGGCGGCCTTGTGCTCGGGGAGCACCTCGGCCACGACACGTGTGATGCCGACCTGCCGAGCGATGGCTGCCGCGGTGATCCTGTTGTCCCCGGTCATCATGACCACGTCGATGCCGCGGGAGGCCAAGGCAGCTACGGCGGCCGCAGACCCCTCCTTAATGGTGTCCGCCACAGCAATGACACCAGCGGCATGGCCGTCGACGGCTACCAGCATGGGGGTCTTACCATCGCCAGCGAGCTGCTCGGCGACGGCGAACAGCCCGTCCGCATCAACACCCAGGCTGCTCAGCAGCCGCTCGTTCCCGACCGCCACCGATCGGCCACGAACGGTCGCTGTGATGCCTTGCCCTGTGATCGACTCGAAGTCCACGGGCTCGGCGAGCTTGGCCCCCGTCTCCCGTGCCCCGTCCACGATCGCGGCAGCCAGCGGGTGCTCGGACAGCGTCTCGGCGCTGGCGACAAGGGCGAGGAGGTCGTCCTCGCCCACAGAGGACGTCGCAACAACGTCAGTGAGGGCTGGCTTGCCCTTGGTGATGGTGCCCGTCTTGTCCAGGACCACCGTGTCCAGCTTGTGTGCTGTCTCGAGCGCCTCAGCGGAGCGGATCAGGATCCCCGACGTCGCGCCCTTGCCGGTGCCGACGGTGATCGAAAGCGGCGTTGCGAGGCCAAGCGCGCAGGGGCAGGCGATGATCAGCACGGACACGGCCGCGACCAGCGCGAAGATGAATGCGGGCGGTGGGCCGAACAGCGCCCAGGCAACGAAGGTCCAGATCGCGATCCCCATCACTGCAGGGACGAAGTAGCCGGAAACGGTGTCGACGAGCCGCTGGATCGGGGCCTTGGAGCCCTGCGCCTCACGCACGAGCTTGATGATCTGGGCCAGCATCGTCTCAGCGCCGACCTTGGTCGCCTCGTAGCGGAAGGATCCGGTCTGGTTGATCGTTGCCCCGATGACCTGATCACCGATCGCCTTCGTGACCGGGATTGGTTCTCCGGTCACCATGGATTCGTCGACGGACGAGGTGCCGACGACGACGAGACCGTCGACGGGCAGCTTCTCTCCGGGCCGCACCACCACCACGTCGCCTAGGGCGACGTCCTCGATCGGGATCTCGACCTCGCCGCCCGCTCTGAGCACGCGTGCGGTCTTGGCCTGCAGCCCGATCAGCGCCCGAATTGCCTCGCCGGTGCCGGCCTTGGCCTTGGTCTCCAGCAGGCGCCCCAGCAGGATGAGGGTGATGATCACACCGACGGCCTCGAAATAGACCTGCTGGACGTCCAGCGGCAGCAAGGATGGCGCCACGGTGACGACGACGCTATACCCGAAGGCTGCAATCGTCCCGAGGGTAATGAGACTGTTCATCTCCGCCGTTCGGTGCGACAGCGCTAGCCAGCCGGTCCGGTGGATCGGCCACCCCGTGTAGAACATGACCGGCGCGATGAGGGCGAACTGCACCCAACGGTTCATCAGCAGGTCGGGCATCCAGTCGACGCCGAAGAACTCGGTGAACATGACCGCGAAAAGCACGGGGGCAGTCAAGATCGCACCCCAGGTGACCCGCTTGCGCAGGTCGGAGATCTCAGCCCGTCGCTCGGCCGCTTCCGCGTCGCTGCTGTCGTGGGCGCCTAGGTCTGCAAGGGGACCATCGTTCAGGTGAGCACCCGAGTCACTCGTCGGCGCGACGCTCACGACCAGGGTTCCGTGCAGCATCCCCATGCCGCAGCTCATCCGGTAGCTACCCTCGGCCAGTTCCGGCAGCTCGAGCCGTGTGGTCGCGAACGGCTCCAGCACGACGTCGATACCGAGGTCGGGGATAACGAGACGCTCGGAGCACGGCGAGTCCTCCTGCCGGTCCACCACCAACGTGGTGGAACGCCCCGCTTCGATCGTCACCGCGGCCGGGTGGTACCCGGATCGGACGACCAGCGTCCCTGAAGCGGGGGTGTCCCGCGGCATGGACACGGCCGTGGGCAGCGCGTCGTCTGGCTCGACGACCACGAGGCGCCCGTGCAGCATGTTCATGCCGCACGCGAACCCGAACTCGCCCTCTGCCTCCGGCGTGAACTCCACAACGGTCACCGCTCCCGCCGGCAAGCCCTGGTTGATCTTGAAGTCAGGAAAGACCACGCGGGACGAGCAGTCACCCGACTCCTGCCGGTCGAACGCGATCCGTACCGGGACACCGCGAACTACCTGCACGACATCAGGGCTATATCCGCCCTTGACGGTGACCGTGACGTTCTGGACACCGTCCTCGACCACGGCTGCTCGCCGCTTCTTCGGACCGAAGAAGTAGAAGCCCAGCAGTGCGGTCAGGACCGCCGCTACGAGCACGACGAGGATGTCGGTGCTGTTCATCGTTCGCTCCGATCTGCCGGGTTCGCGCTCGAGGACTCTTCCTCGGGACACACGTCGAACCCGGCTCCGTGCAGGGCTTCGGATACGAGCTCGGGCGCGACTGTTGCCGAGGACGTCACCGCGACCAACGAGTGCCCCGCGTGCATCGCCCCGACGGTCACGCGAGTGACACCTGGGACTTCGATGAGCGCGTCGAGGACGAACCCGATGCAGATGGGACAGTGCAGCCCGGAGACGTCCAGGTTCGCGGTCCTCACCATCGGTCTGCCCTTCCCTGTGGACCTGATCGGCCCTGCACGTTGTTCAACATGTGCAGCCTGTCGCGTGCTTCCGTCAAGTGGCTGAAGGTTCGATGAAGAGTCGGCGCGCGGGCGGTATCCAAGGTCGGCCCGGGTGCCTACTCTGGTCTCGTGGAATTCGTGCTTGGTGGCCTTGTCCTCGCCTTTCTGGTGTTCGTCATCGTCGGTGGACTCACGGGCCGGGTGAAGACTCAGTCGTGCTGCTCCACGTCGGCCGCCGACCCACGTCGGGATCTCCGGATGGCCGCCGCCTTCGAGGACGAGCCGGCGCCCTAAGGATTCTGTGCCTGACGCAGGCACGCCCTCGCGGTGCCAAGGCCCTGGGTCACGCAACGGGCTGCTCTTTGCCCGTTGCGCTCACCTCTGGCGACGGCCTCTGGGCGTGCTCGGACCTCAGCCTCAACGTGCCGCGAAGAGTCTCATCGATTTCAGCTGGGCTGTTTCTCAGGCGCGGCCATCCCCGTCAGAGTGCCCCGGCCGACGTGGAGCAGACGGCTGTTGCCGGCCCTGGGCTGGACGCGACCACACCCCGCTTCCCTTGACCGAACCTTCATCGCCCAAACGCCTGAACAACATCGGCGCGGAGCATCGTGTGAGACGTCAGCAAGCAGTCCTAGCATCGAGGAGCGCGCCATGACGCACAGCAGCCACATCAAGTACATGATCATCGCTGGGGCCGTCGCGCTCGCCGGTTTGTGGGCCTTCGGCGTACCGCTAGGCCGCGCGCTCCCATACGCGATCCTGCTGGCCTGCCCGCTGATGATGGTGTTCATGATGCGTGGCATGGACCACGGCGGGCACGGCGGAGCCAGCCATGCACCCTCCGAGACGGACACCGCCGGACACCAGCATCACGACCGATCGACCACCAACCCCGTCGACGCCCCAACGCCGACCTTGGCGGGCGACCAGATCACCGGCATCGACAAGGAATACCGACGCTGAGCCACGGGAACACCGGCGCAAGTCGCTGCAAAGTCGGTCGGCCTGCGAGGCTGGGTCCGCGATGATGCTGTTCCGCTTGCCATAATGGGAGTCGTGAAGGCTGCCACAGGTTCTCGCCCGCTCGACCACGAGTCGCTCCAGCCGCTCATCGAGCGGTGGCGCGCGGACCCAGGCGGCACCTACAGGACCTGGTTCCTGTGGGACGAGCGGCTCAAGAATTTTCGCACGCTCCGCCGTGGCATCGAAAGGGTCTCCCTCGACATCGAGGAAGGCAGTTTCGGCACCTCCTACCGAGGATCCTCACTCGAGACCGTGGTGCACGGGATCGCCGAACAACGGCAGGTCTTCAAGGGTGCCGACCATGCCTTCCTGTGGAAGCCGAAGCTACGAATCCCAGACATCTACGAAAACCGCGACAACCAACTCGCATTCGGACGAGCCCTGGAGACGTGCAGGTGCTGCACCTCGGAAACGCAAGTTCTCGCAGCCGTGCGATCGCTTGACGCTCAACGGATTAAGGGGCTTGGACCGGCCGTCGCCAACCTTCTGTACTTCCTTCACCCGACGATCATGCCGCCCTTCAACACCGCCATCGTTGCGGGCTACAACACCTTGACTGGCGCACGAACCAAACTCGGCAGCTGGGAACAGTACCTGGCCATGCGCGAGGGAATCCTCCGCCTCAACGACACTCACCGATCCCTGCTGTCCAACGACCTCGGCGCAATTGCTGGGCTGCTGTTCGATGTCGGGAAGGGACGCTACCCAGCGCCCCCACAGTCGACAGAGCGCGATTCCGCTGAACACCTTGCGTGGTTGAACGACTTGGACCGGGCACGTGAGGATGCGCGCTCCGCCGCGTCCGCAAGCGCGATGCTCGCTCTCGATGTCACGCACACAACGATGCAAGGCTGGTTGCGCGACCTTGGCATGGCCCTCGGCTACGACGTGTGGATCGCCTCCAACGACAAGAATCGCCCCTACGCCGGAGGCCGGCTCGCTGACGGCTGCCGTACCTCATTGCCGCCCGTGATCGCCGCGTCACCAGCAGCAGAGGCCATCGGCCTGATCGACGTTCTGTGGATCGCCTCGGACGACAGCGTCGCAGCCGCCTTCGAGGTCGAACACAGCACCTCGATCTACTCCGGCGTCGTGCGCATGCTGGACCTCGCTCTCAGCGACGGAGGAACCCAGCTGCGGGGAATGTTCCTCGTGGCACCGGACGCTCGCGAGGACGAGGTGCGGGCGCAACTCAGGCGTCCCGCGTTCAGCCGTGTGTCTGACCTCAGCGTTCGCTACCTCCGCTACGGCGAACTCGAGCGCCACCGCGAAGCCATCGCCCGCTTTGGACAGGGACTCCACCCGATTGAGCAGTTGTCACACGCGCTCAACTGACGCGCGGTTGCATCCGCAGCATCTGCCATTGGATGAAGGTCTGATGAAGTCTGCGATCACCCCGCGAGACTCCTAGGCCCCTCCCTTAGCGTGCTTCTGTGACCGAACTCTGCGGAAGATGCACCCGACGTCGCGTGGAACCTGAAGCGATACCCAGCCGATCGGCGCCACGACAATCGAACGCTCGCGCCACCTCCGGGCAGGCCGGTACCACGAACCGCAAGCACGAACTGGGCAAATCCACGTGACGACGCCGTCGAACCCCGTCGCGCGTCGACCTCGTGTCGTGATAGTGGACGTCCATGCCTCGGACTCGTTCCGCGAATTCGCCGCAGCGCTGCGGCGCCACGGCGTCGACGTCCTGCACCTGCGACCCGCCTACACCGGGCGCGGACGCAGACTCAAGCGTGCCATCGACGAACTAGCAGGACCCATCACTCCCCTCTACAGCCCGATCTCCAGTGCCGACCTGCGCACGGTTGCGTTGCGGCGGGAGATACTCGCGCCCCCGACCGTTGACGTTCACGCCATCGAACCCGTGATGGCCCAGCTGTCCCAGACGCCGGAGTGGCAGGCAAATCCCGACCTGAACAAGCTCGCCCACGGCATCGGCCTCGCGAGCGTGCTGGACAAGTGGGAAGTCGCGCAGCTCGCCAAGTCCTTCGGGGTCGCCGTGCCTGACTCATGGCCGGAGTTCCCGAGGGAGACGTTTCCAGTAGTCGTGAAGGGGCGGTTGGGTGCCGGCGGGGTTTGGGTTCGCGTGGCCCATGACGAGGAGGCGCTTCGCACGGCGGTAGCCGAACTGAGCGTAGACGGCGCCAGACTGTACTTCGAGCGGTACCACCACAGCGCAACTGGGCTCGGCACGGCAGGGGTCTCGCGCCACGGCGAGGTGCTGGTGTGCGGTGCCTTCGAACGGCAGCCGAGCCCCGACGAACCTCTCGCCCCGGCAGTCGCCATCCGCGCCTACCACCATGAGGCGGCGATCGAAGCCTCAGAGAAGCTCATCGGCGCCCTGGGGTACACCGGCATCTTCTGTTTGAACTTCGTCCCCGACAGCGACGGCAGCCCGCTGCTGATCGACGTCAACCTCCGCACTTTCGGCGCGTGGGTGACCCTGGACGAGTTGGGCGTGCCCATCCTCGACACCTATCTTCAACTCATCGGCACCAAGGTTAGAGCAGCCCCGTTGCGCATCGACGAAGGCCGCTGGCTCGGCGTCGCCCGTATCGGGGCTGGAACCAGCGGCGGCCCAACCCAGGTGTGGTCAGCAAGCCGGCGCACGGGCAGCCTGGTCTGGCGTCGGCGGTCCACACTGGGTTGGGGTTGGATGATCGCCGCCGAGGTACGCGTTGTGCAGTCAGCCGTCGGCGGACTGATCGCCAGACGCCGGTAGGTGCCAGCGGCACATCCCGGGATCGATCAGCCGAGCCGTGAGAACCTCAATCTCGTCAAAGTGAAAGACTCGCAGAATTCATCAGGTCGAGCCGCGGCCCGGTGTCGTGATTCTGGGTATCCGCGCTGGGTGCTGGTACGGCAGGGCCACCTGCCAGCGCGCACACGGTCCCTGCACGACGGGCTGAGCTCCGCGGCCGCGCACCGTAGACGACGGGTTGGGGACGGTTCGGGGGCCAGTCAACGGCTCTACCGGGGCTCCCGATCCGGAGCAGACACGCGAGTCAGCGCCGGACGCCGTGGGTGGCGTATGCGTGAACGCGGAACCGAGACCAGGAACCGCGGTAGAGGCGGCGAGGCGGCCCCCGTGGTCGACTGCGTTGCCGCGGGCGATCGTGCGGCCCAGACCGCTTCCGGCCCCGTAGCTGTTGGAGCGGGACGGGCCGACGAGGTGGAACCGTTCGAACGCCAGAGGTTGCTGGTCGACCGGTGGCGCCTCACCGATATGGGCGACGTGCGCAGCCGACGCCGTATCGGCGACTGCGCCCTCGCCGTCGGCGGACGCTTTGACGCGCTCGCCAGCGGGGGCAGCACCTTGTCGAGGGGACTTGTGAACACCTGCGCGATGAGCCCGTGGGCGGCATGGCCGTCGGCCCCGGTGTCGGGGCCGGGGCCGGCATCGTGAGGGTCACGCCCTTGTTCGGGTGCCAGGGCGCTGTGCCGCGGCGACCGCCGCTTAAGCGACTTCGGCGAGGTCGCCGACAGCGGCACGAACTGCAGTGCGTGGTCGACGGCGGCTGCGACTTCGCGCAGGTCGATGGACGCGCGGCGCAGGCGTGACACCTGGTTGCGCATGGTGGCGCACGCGTCCGGGCGGTGGTGGCAACGGGGCCCGCTAGACCGTCATTTGCAGCATCGAGGGTCGCCCGCAGGGTGCGGAGCTCGTGCCCGAGATCCGCGGGCAGGCGGCTGCATCTGCGGATGATCTACATGTCGTAAGCGTGCGCCCTTGGTCGAACGTGGTGTAGCGGGCGTCCAACTCGGTCGCGAACGATCCCGCCGCGAACTGGGACGAGGGTCGCCAGGGTGATGGAGACGGCGGCCGCGGACGCGAACGCCTGGCCTGCTTACTCGATGACGGCCCGGGAGTCCTCCGCATGGCCGTTTCGCCACTCCGGCAGGCTGTTCAGTCGCAACTGCCTGACGGTGACTTCGCGTGGCGTCATGTAATCGTCATACAGCGCAGCGGGTCGTCCACCCTGCCGAAGTGACCATGTGTAAGTGACCAGTTCAGCAGCACGGATCGACCTGTGACCGCCCTCGAGCAACGGCCGATTCCCACCACGCTGGGGGTCGCCCCTGCGGTCGGCTATCGCATCCGACCGATGACGGTGTACGACGTCACGGCCGTGGTCGGTTGGCATCTGCAGGCGTTCCCAGCAGGCTTCTACGCGCGCCTGGGTGAGGGGTTCATGCGTCGCTGGATGCGTGCGCACATCCTGCGCCCGGCGTCGGTCTCGCTGGTAGCGCATGACGCTGACGACCGCCTCGTCGGGTATCTGCTCGGAACGACGGACGACGCCGTGTACAGCACGGGGCCGCTCGGGCTGTCCGTCGACCTGGCCGGTCGCGGAGCGGTCGCTCTCCTGGCGAGGCCTCGACTGTGGGCCGACTTCGTCCGCGTCCGGGCACGCAGTTACGCGGGTCGGGCGGTTCGTTCGCTGAAGGCTCGGCGCGCGGCCGCCAGCGAGTCGGGTGAGGGCGAGCTGATCTACATCTGTGTGGAGCGCCGGTACCGCCAGCGCGGTGGTGGTGCTGCGCTGCTGGATGCCTTCGTAGGCGAGGCTCGTCGGAGCGGCACTCAGCGTCTGCACCTGGTCACTGAGGAGGACAACGGCACCGCGCGCCGCTTCTACGACAGGCGTGGCTGGCGCACCACCGACGGTTGCCGCACGGCCTTGGACGGGCGGCCCCTGGTGCGGATGGAGCGCGACCTCAGCGGAAGTCCGAGGTGAGTCGCTCGCGGGGCAGGACCACGCTCATCGTGCTGGCGCTGATCGTGGCTGCGGTGGGCGGCGTGCTGGCTGGAATGCTGTGGTACCAGCCGGCTTCTGGGCAGCCGACCCAGCCGCTGCCCGGCGCCTCGGCGCCGGTCAACTCGTCCACCCCGACTGCCGGGGTCCCTGCCCCCAGCCTTCCTCCGACTCCGACTCCGACTCTGAGCCCGACCCCAAGCCAGCCGGCGGCACCGGACGCTCGCCCGGTGATCAGTCCTATCTCGGACGAGCAGTGGCGTCGGATGGTCGCGACGGGGACGTGGCGCCCGGGCTGCCCGGTGGGTCGGGCTGACCTGCGGCGACTGCAGGTCGGGTATGTGGACTTCGACGGCGAACTGGTTCGCGGCTCGCTCGTCGCTCACCGGGATAGCGTCGTGGACCTCGCGGGGATCTTCACCGCGTTGTTCGACGCCCGTTTCCCGATCGAGCGGATGGAGCCGGTCGAGCGGTACGGCGGCGACGTCGTGCGCAGCCTGCGGGCGAACAACACGTCGGCGTACAACTGCCGCGAGCCTGGCCAGATCAACGCTCCGGTCACCGATTCTCCTCACGCCAGCGGTCGTGCCATCGACATCAACCCCGTGCAGAACCCGTGGAAGGACCCGCGCTGCAACTGCTGGATGCCTCGCGCCACGTATGCGGAGGCGACGTCCGGGCCGGGGATCATCCGCAAGGGGAGCCCGCCGGTCCAGCTGTTCGAGGACCTGGGCTGGGTGTGGCAGAACATCAAGGTGGCCGACTACATGCATTTCGACACGGGCTACCCGTCCCGGCCGCGCCCGTCGGCGTCCCCGACCGCCACCGGCTGACCTGCGATGCCGCGGACGGCGGCCTGCGGGATGCTGTGACGGACCGAAGGAGGCCGCGTGGGTCTGGGCCGAGTGCTCGTGGTGGACGACGAACGTCCGCTGGCGCGCATCGTGGGCAGCTACCTGGAGCGTGAGGGCTTCGACGTGTCGGTGGCCCACGACGGGCCTTCGGCTCTCGCCGCGGCGCGCCAGGACATGCCGATCCTCATCGTGCTCGATGTCATGCTCCCCGGCGCGGACGGGATCACCGTCTGCCAGCAGCTGCGCACGTTCACCGACGCCTACATCCTGATGCTCACTGCGAGGGACGGCGAGAAGGACAAGGTCGCCGCGCTCTCGGCCGGAGCGGACGACTACCTCGTGAAGCCGTTCTCCTCCACTGAGCTGGTCGCCCGCTGCCACGCCATGCTGCGTCGGCCCCGAATCCACATCCCCGCCTCCGCCGTCCAGCGGGAGGATCTCACCCTCGGCGACCTGGTGATGAGTACCCACTCCCGCAGCGTCAGCCTCGGCGGCGAGGCCGTCGACCTCACGCGCACCGAGTACGGCATCCTCGAGCTGCTGCTGCGCGCTGACGGGGGTGTCGTGACCCGCGAGGAGATCATCGAGGCCGTCCGCGGCGGCGAGTGGTTCGGGGACGCGCAGGTCGTCGACGCCCACGTCGCCCGGCTGCGCGCCAAGCTGGGTGACACCCCCGAGCAGCGTCGCTTCATCCTCACCGTCCGGGGAGTCGGCTATCGACGGGGCACGGGATGACCGGCCGTCGACGGCTGCCCGGGCTCGGCCGCCGGGTCCTGGCCGCCCAGATGCAGGTCGCCCTCGTGAGCGCCGTCACCCTGGTGCTGGCCGTCGCGCTCGTCGCACCCCGCTTGTTCGCAGACCATCTGGCCGCAACCGGCGAGACCGACCCCGTCGTGCAAGGCCACGCGGAAGAGGCCTTCCGCAACGCGGGGGCGCTCGCGCTCGTAGCAGCTCTCGCGGTCGCCGTGCTGGCGGCCGCAGTCCTGTCCCGCCCACTCGGGCGACGCCTCGCCAGACCCATTGAGGAGCTGGCCGCTGAGGCCGACACGATCACCGCCGGCAGGTACTCCGTCGGACTCCGCACCGACCCGTTCAGCGACGAGGTCGCGCGCCTGGGGACCAGCCTCCAGCGGATGGGCGACCGGCTCGCTGACACCGAACGCGCACGCAGCCAACTGCTGTCCGACCTCGCCCACGAGATGCGCACCCCGTTGGCCACCCTGGAGCTCTACACCGAGGCCCTCGCCGACGACGTGGTCCCCCGGCAGGAGAGCGTGGCGACGATCCAGGCCCAGATCGGGCGGCTGCAGCGGCTCGCGGAGGACCTCCGGGATCTGACCCTCGTCCAGGAGCACGCGCTCACCCTGCACCGTACGCCCGTCGATGTCGCCGATGTGGTCGCAGCGTCCTGCCTCGCCTTCGCCCCCGCCTACGCCGCAGCCGGCGTAACGCTCCGCGCGCGCACCGACACGGGGCCGATCGTCATCGACGCTGACGCGGTCCGGCTCTCCCAGGTCCTCGGGAACCTGCTGGACAACGCACTGCACCACACGCCTAAGGGTGGCGAGGCGGTGGTCTCCCTCGGCCGAGCGAGCGCCGACGTGATCGTCGAGGTGACCGACGACGGGGCCGGCATCGGCGCCGAGCACCTGCCGCTCATCTTCGACCGCTTCTACCGCGCGGACCCCTCCCGCAACTCGGGCAGCGGCAGCGGCGGCAGCGGCCTTGGCCTCACCATCGCTCGCGCCCTCGCGGAGGCCCACGGTGGGACGCTCGAAGCACGATCGCACGGGGTCGGCACGGGAGCCACCTTCAGCCTCACGCTGCCCGGGCACCACGAGCCGCCAGATTCACCCGCGCGCCGCTAGAACGGCAGCGGCACACGGAAGCGCGTCGGTTGCGCCGTCCAGCTACGACGCCACGACTCAACAGCGGTGATCTGCTGACGCACCTGTGCCGCGATAGGCCATAGGACCCTGCGCAATGCCCGCTCGCGCCTCGTCCATCCAGGTGCGGCACCCGGTCCTCGGCATTGCCCCGGTTGTACTGCGTTGTCCGTCCGATTGCGCCGCCCGGACCGAACTGCGTGCACAGGCTCCACGGGAGCTAACCACCGGGACTGCGCCGACACGACTTCACCGCCCGGTTACGACACGACTCGTCAGGCGCCGTGTGCGGGCGAAGGGCATCACCGGCCGCGGAGCGAAGTGTGCACACGTCACGGACCATGGCATGGGTGCCAGCGGCGAGCGGTGGCCGGACGGAAAGTGCTGCGGATGCCAGTCGTTCATCGGCGTGCACGTCAACGCGCACGAGGCGCATCTGAGTGCGGCGCGCGCGATGAGGCTCCCAGTCGATCGTGCGTGCTGAACTCGTGCCCAGGCGTCGGCATCACCTGAGGCTGCTAACATCGTCATATGACGATGCAGCAGTCTACGGCCGGTATCCACGCGGAGACGATGCGTGTCGGGGCTGGCCCGGCGGCGGAGATGGAGTCGCTGGTAGCAGCGGCAAGCCTTTTCCGCGGGCTCGGGGATGTCTCTCGCCTCGCCATACTCGGCCACCTCATGCTGGGCGAGCACCGCGTCGTCGAACTCACCGAGCATCTCGGTCTCGCCCAGTCGACGGTTTCCGCGCACCTGCGCTGCCTGCTGGACTGCGGCATGGTTCAGATGCGAGCAGAGGGTCGCGCATCCATGTACTCCTTGGCAGTCGAGCCGGAGATGCTCGGCGTCCTGATGGCCGCGGAGCGACTGCTGGCCGCGACGGGGGATGCCGTCGTGCTGTGCCCCCGCTACGGCCAGGACGCGCCCCGGTGAGCGCCGTCGCGGGAGCCGCACGCCCCGCCCTGGCCGCCGAGCGTCGTGCACGGCTCGGGCGTCGCGCCCAGCTGCTCGCGGGTGTCTCGGTCGCGTACAACGGAGTCGAGGCCATCATCGCGATCGCCGCCGGGATGGCTGCGTCGTCGGTCGCGCTGATCGGTTTCGGTCTCGACTCGGTCGTGGAGATGTCATCTGCTGTCATCATCCTGTGGCAGTTCCGTCACCGGATCCCGGAAGCCCGCGAGCGCCAGGCCTTGCGGATGATCGCGATCTCGTTCTTCGCACTTGCCGGCTATGTGACGTTCGAGTCGCTGCGGTCCCTCGCCGACGGTGAGGCCGCTGAGCACTCGACCGTCGGCATCGTGCTTGCGGCGGTGTCCTTGATCGTGATGCCTGTCCTGTCCTGGGCGCAGCGCCGCACCGGCCGGCAGCTCGGATCGACGACGGTCGTCGCGGACTCCAAGCAGACCCTGCTGTGCACCTATCTGTCCGCCGTCCTCCTCCTCGGGCTGCTGCTGAACTCCGCCCTGGGCTGGTGGTGGGCGGACCCGCTCGTCGGTCTCGTCGTGGCGGGCCTTGCCGTGAAGGAAGGCCGCGATGCGTGGCGCGGCGACGCATGCGCCTGCGGACCCCTGCCCGCTGTCACTGACGCCGTGACCTGCAGTTGCGACGACGACCGATGCCAGTCATGAGCGGCCACGACCACACCCACGGCCCGTCGATCAGCGCCGGCGGCACGCACCGAAAGAGGCTGCTGATCGTCCTGGGCATCACCTCCACCGTGCTGGTCGCCGAACTCATCGGTGCCCGAGTCACCGGCAGCCTCGCGCTGCTCGCGGACGCCGGTCACATGTTCACCGACGTCGCCGGCATCCTGCTCGCGGTCCTGGCCGTCACATTCGCGTCGCGGCCACCGACGCCGGAGCGAACCTTCGGCTACTACCGGCTCGAGATCCTCGCCGCGGTCGTCAACGCCGTGCTGCTCTTCGGCGTCGCCCTCTACATCTTGTGGGAAGCGTGGCAGCGGTGGAACGCCCCGCCCGAGGTCGAGGGCGGGCTGATGCTCGCCTTCGCCGCTGTGGGCCTGGTGGCCAACATCATCGGGCTGCTCGTCCTGCGCGACGGGGCGAAGGAGAGCCTGAACCTCAAGGGCGCCTACCTCGAGGTCCTCGGCGACATGCTCGGCTCGGTCGCCGTCATCATCGCCGCCGTCATCATCGCGACCACCGGATGGCTGCGTGCCGATGCCGTCGCGTCGGTCGCCGTCGCGCTCATGATCCTCCCCCGCACGTGGACACTGCTGCGCGAAGCCGTCGACGTCCTGCTGCAGGCGACGCCGAAGAACGTCGACCTGGCCGCGGTCCGCGAACACATCCTGGGCATCCCTGGCGTCACAGGCGCCCACGACCTGCACGCCTGGACCCTGACCTCGGGCCTGCCGGTCCTGTCTGTCCACGTGGTTGTCGCCGACGACGTGCTCGCAGACGGCGGTGCGGCGCGCATCCTCGACGACCTCGCCGACTGCCTCGACGATCACTTCGACGTCGAACACTGCACCTTCCAGCTCGAACCGTCCGGCCACGCCGAACACGAGTTCCACACCCACGCCTGACGCGGAACCGACACACGACCATCGGAGATCCGCTGCCCGCCAACGGAACTCTCGACCGCTCTGCCACGTTGACCGCGGAAACGACACCGCAACGACCCACCCTGCCCTCCCACGAAAGGACCAGTCCGTGCCTGCCGACGAGAGCCGACAGACGACCAGCAAGAAGAAGAGCGCAGCGGAGAAGGTGGCCGAAATGCGCCGCGAGCAGGCGCGCAAGGAGCGACGGCGCGGCCTCGTGATCTGGGGATCGGTCAGCGGGGCAGTCATCGTTCTCGGCGGGGCAGTCGCATGGTCGCTCGCTGCAGATAGCTCTGCCAAGGACCTGGGTGCGGTGAAGTCATTCACGGTGAAGCAGGGCCACGTCGACACGCCTGTTACGTACGAGCAGTCTCCGCCGACAGGGGGTGAGCACGCTCCCGCGTGGCTGAACTGCGGCGTGTACGACGCTCCCGTGCCCAACGAGAACGCAGTCCACTCCCTGGAGCACGGAGCCGTCTGGGTGACGTACCGACCGGACCTCCCAGACGACCAGGTGAGCGCACTCCAGGAGCTGCTGAGCGGCCCCTACGACGTGCTCTCGCCCTACCCCGGGCTCGAGGCCCCCGTGGTCGCGTCGGCCTGGGGGAAGCAGCTCACGCTGGATGGCGCCGACGATGCACGGCTCCCTGCGTTCCTCAAGGCCTACCGCCAAGGTCCCCAGGCGCCCGAGCCCGGAGCGGCGTGCACTGGCGGCACCGACGGCACAACCACCGCTCCGTCGATGGATGCACCGGTGGCCGGTCCGTGAGCAACCCGAGCGCCGAACTCGCTGTCGAGGAACTCCGCGACGAACCACCGCCGCGAGGGGGCAGGCATGTGTGGGTGCGTCTCGGACTCGGGGTGATCGCGGCGCTCGTGGTCGTCGTTGCCGGGCTGCTGATCGTCGGTCCCCGCCCTCCGTCGGACACCAGCGCGGAAGCAGGCTTCGCCCGGGACATGCAGGTACACCACTCGCAGGCCGTGGAAATGGCATTCCTGCTGCGCGACAGGACGGACGACCCCACGATGCGCACGATCGCTTTCGACATCATCACCACCCAGCAGCAACAGATGGGGCAGATGTATGGCTGGCTGCGCATGTGGGGGCTGCCCCAGTCATCCTCACTGCCCGCCATGGCCTGGATGGTCGAAACTGGCGGTCACCGGGCAATGGGCATGGATGCCACAACCCCCACCGGCGGGATGACGCAAGCAGACATGCCGGGAATGGCGACGCGCGAACAGCTCGACGCGCTACGCAAGGCGGACGGACCCGATGCCGAGGTCCAATTCCTACGGCTCATGATCGAGCATCACCGAGGCGGCATCGCCATGGCTGAGACAGCACGAACCCTGGCCTCCGACGACAACGTACTCCTCCTCGCCGACGCGATCGCATCGTCGCAGGCCGCCGAGATCCAACAGATGGAGCAGCTGCTGCAGGACCGCGGCGTGCGACCTGGGTGACGTCCTCGCAGCGCCCAGAGCATCCTCACCAAGGATGGCCCGAAGTTGCGGCAGTCGATACGTGTCGACGAGACACCGAGCAACGTGGCCGAGATGGACTCTCTGCACGGATCTTGCAACACACTGACCCTCGTCCCGCACCATTCAGTGGCCAGGTTCGGTCAGCGATCCGGTGACGGACGTGAGCACTTTCGACGCGGCGGGTACGAGAACTCCGATGGGATGCGTCTGCGACGTTTCAGCGAGGCGTCGTTCTTGGCCCGCCGCCTCGAGGAGGATCCGAAGGCCATGCAGCGCCCGGTACCAGTTCGACGGGTCCAGGTCGAGGTCGGGCGACAGGGATCGGTCGCGAGACACGAAAGAGTGCGCGAGCCGGTTGCCGATGCTGCGGATCACGGCATCGACCAGCCGGGCGACCCGCTAGGAGTTCGCGGGATCACGTCCCGTCGAGTGATGCAACTCCGGGCCTGCCTTCTGAGCGTTGAGGGGCCATCGTGTGAGGCTTCGTGAGAACCGACGAAGGAACTCGCGAAGGGAACTACACACGATGGCCCTGTCCCAGTCTGCCCTGGTCGAAGTGTTGGACGCGTTGAAGGCCGGCGAGTCCGTGGAGATGATCCGCGGCGCCGTGCAGGTGATGTTGCAAGAGCTGATCGAGGCCGAGGCGACCGCGGTGATCGGTGCCGAGCGTCACGAGCGGACCGAGCGGACCGAGTCCAGGGTCGTGCAGCGCAACGGTCACCGTGACCGGGTGTTGTCCACGCGGACCGGGGACATCGAGCTGGCGATCCCGAAGCTGCGGGCCGGGTCGTTTTTCCCGTCGCTGCTCGAGCGGCGTCGCCGGATCGACCAGGCGCTGTTCGCGGTCGTGATGGAGGCCTATGTCACCGGCACCTCGGTGCGCAAGGTCGACGACCTGGTCAAGGCCCTGGGCGCCGACACCGGGATCTCCAAGTCCGAGGTTTCACGGATCTGCGCGGACCTCGACGTCGAGGTTGCGTCCTTCGCCGACCGGGACCTGGCGGGCACGGAGTTCCCCTACGTGTTCCTCGATGCGACGTACTGCAAGGCCCGCATCGGTGGCGGGAAGGGCGGCAAGGGCTCACGGGTGGCGTCGCAGGCCGTCGTGGTTGCCACCGGCGTGAGTGCTGACGGGAGACGGGAAGTCCTCGGCTTCGCCGTCGGTGACAGTGAGGACGGGGCGTTCTGGACCGCGTTCTTGCGCTCGCTGAAGGCCCGTGGGCTGAGCGGGACGCGACTGGTGATCTCCGATGCCCATGTCGGGCTCCGAGCCGCGATCAGCGCCGTGATGCTCGGTGCCTCGTGGCAGCGGTGCCGGGTTCACTTCCTGCGCAACATCCTGGGCCAGGTCCCGAAAGGGTCCTCCGAGATGGTCGCCGCGGCGATCCGCACGATCTTCGCCCAGCCTGACGCCGAGCACGTCCGTGACCAGCTCGACGTCATCGCGACCATGCTCGGCCGGCAGTTCCCCAAGGTCGAGACGATGCTGCGCGAGGCCGCCGATGACATCACCGCGTTCGCGGGCTTCCCACCCGTGCACTGGAAGAAGATCTGGTCCACGAACCCGTTGGAGCGGGTGAACAAGGAGATCAAACGTCGCACCGACGTCGTCGGGGTCTTCCCGAACCCGACGGCGCTGCTGCGCCTGGCCGGCGCCGTCCTGATCGAGACCCACGACGAATGGCAGGTCTCGGACCGCCGCTACCTGTCCGAGAACTCGATGGCCCAGATCGGCGCCCTCGACACCGACTCGAGCAAGGAGGTGGCGGTCCCCGAACTCATGGCCTCATAGTTCAACCAGCGCCACCGCGAAGCCGATCACGACCGGCTCGAGTTACACCACGCGGTGGGACGTGACCCGGGACGCGCATGCGGGTTGCGAAGCCGGGAGCCACGACAATGACCTGTAGGCGGCGTCAGAAACCTCTCCGCCACGCTGGCACACAACTGACACACGATGGTGTTTCGGAGTGCGCCGTGGTGCCCCCGGAGGCCGGCCCTTCCGGAGCGTCCCTTCAGCCCCTGCCGGATCCGTCGCCGGCTGGACGGGCCTAGGCGGTGGAAGCGGTGGAAGTCGCGCCAAGGTGGTCACCGAGGGGCGCCATCGCCGTCGTCGCCGCCTGTGTGTGTTGACCGTGAGGTGCACGTCGATCCGAGTACGGCACGGGCGCAGCGCGCCGTCGAGCATGTCGGCGGGCACCTGCTGGCCGACGACCTCGCCCACGACGGGCCGGCCACGGTTCGCGACGCCGTGGGATCCCGTCCTCGGCGGACGACGCCGACAAGCAACTGACTAGCAGCAACGTACGCGCGTCCGCAGGCCCGGCCCAGCCGACAGTGCGTCAGGCGCATTCCGTGCTGATCGAGCGTCGTCTAGCGGGTCCGGGACTGTCTCTGGAACGCCCTACGCCCCGCCTCCGATCCTGGCCGCGGTCAGCAGCCGCCTGCTGTGGCGCACAGTACGAGGTGCGCTGGAGCCGAGGCGGAGGGTACGGCGCGCCGGACCCACGGCCTGGGACACGTGCAGCGCGCGGCGCATCTCGGAGAGCGCACGCAGCATCGCTTCTTCTCGCTGTTCTTCCAACGCGTCTCGAGGCGCCTCGGCATCGCGAACGAACAAGGATGCCAAGGCTGCGCTCACCATGGCGAGAAGGAGAAAGCCCATGACCATCAACAGGATCGAGAGGGCCTGGCCAGCGTACGTCGTCGGGGGTTCGCCGACGAAGCCGACCGTCGTCACGAGGCTGATCGCCCACCAGATCCCCGCCCAGGGCGACTCCACCGTATCGGTCTCGATGGCGGCGGCGGCCCCGGCGGCGACCAGGGTAACCAGCGCACTGACGAGTACGAACGGAAGCACCCAGGCGCGTCGTACACGCCACTGAAACGTCATGCGCTCGAGCCTAGGGCAGCCCTGCGACTCGCACGGAGGAAGCTCCGTCTCTCCCATGCGACGTCGACGCCAGGCGGCAACCGCCGGGTGACCGCCGCCTGAGAAGCGCACCACGCTCTCAACGATCTCTCAGGCGCGGGTCCCTAACGTCCCTGACATGGCTGACATCGCGATCCGCACCCAGGGGCTGAGCAAGTCCTACGGCGACACTCTCGCCCTCCGAGACCTAGACCTCTCGATCCCCACCGGCGAGGTGTTCGGGCTCCTCGGCCACAACGGCGCCGGCAAGACCACAACCGTGAACCTGCTGACCACGTTGCTCCAACCCACCTCCGGTGTCATCGAGGTGGCGGGAGCCGACGCGTCCCTCCATCCGGACGACGTTCGGCGGATGATCGGCTACCTGCCCGAGAACGTGCAGTTCTACGACAACCTCACCACCATGGAGAACCTCCGGTTCTTCGGACGGCTGTCCGGGCTGTCCAAGCCCGATGCGCGCATCCGTGAGGTCCTCTCCTACCTGGACTTCTCCGACCACGACAACGATCGACTCGGGTCCTTCAGCAAGGGCATGCGACAGCGAGTGGGGATCGCCCAGGCGATCCTGCACGAGCCCTCGGTTCTGTTCCTGGACGAGCCGACATCCGGGCTCGACCCTGAGGGCGTCCGTCAGCTGCGTGACGTCATCGTGTCGCTCAACCGCGATCTCGGCATGACCATCTTCATGAACACGCACCTCCTGTCCGAAGTCACCAGGACGTGCACGAGCATCGGCGTCCTCCGCCGGGGCGAGCTGGCGTACCACGACTCGCTGTCGGCAACCCTTGCCGCATTCCCCGGCGAAAGCTCGCTGGAGGAGATCTACCTGCAGATCGAATCGGCAGGCACCGCATGAACGCCGTCGTGGCCACAGCACGCCAGGAGCTGATCAGCCTGAGGCGTGAGCGCCTTCCACTCGTCCTGCTCGTGGTGTTCGTGCTGATGGTGTCGGTCTCGAGCCTCATCGGCTGGTTGACCACGACGACCGTGAGCAGCGTCTGGGAGAAGACCACGCAGGCCGGCCTGACCAATGCCCCCAACCCGTTCGCGAACGTCTCCGGTCTGTACTTCGCCCGGAACACGGTCATCTACCTGGTCCTGATCGGCGCGTTGATGGCGATCGTGGTCGGTGTCACCTCGGCCATGCGCGACCGCAAGGCACGCACTCTGGACATGGTCCTCAGCCGTCCGCTCACGGTCCGTTCGTACCTCCTGGGCAAGGTCCTCGGAGTGACCGTGTGGCTTGCAATCGTGCTCGTGAGCGTCGGAATCATCAGCTGGGGATCCATCTCGGCAATCTCGGGCTCGCCCCTTGGAGTCGCAGACACGGGCCGGTTGATCGCGTTCTACGCGATCGCGCTGCTCCTCCTTCTGTCATTCGTGATTCTGGGGATGGCGAGCGGCATCTACAGCTCGCGGGAGACCACCGCGCTGCTCGTGCCGATCAGCATCTGGAGCGTCGCGGCGTTCGTCCTACCGCAGATCGGCACCTCGGCGAACCCCGTATCTCTGCTCAACCCCGTCCCCGCGGTGAAGATCCCCGGCGGCGCGTTCGACACCCTGAACGCCGTCCTGAGCCCGTTGTCCGTGACCGAGCAGTTCAAGACCGCGAGCGGACTCCTGCTCAGAGACACCGAGGTCGTCGGCAGCCTGCCGTTCTCCCTGTCCGTCATCGTCGTTGCCGTCGGCATCGGCGCACTCGTCCTCGCGACCGTCAAGCGGGACCGCATCCGAGGAGCACTCCGTGACTGACACCCTGGTCATCGCACGCAAGGAGCTCCTGGATCTCCGGCGAAACCGCTTCCTGCTGCTCGTTCTCACGTTCGTCCTCGTCGCGGTCGTCATCTCCGTCGTGGTGTCGGCCACGCAGTTCGGCGTAAAGCTCGACGCCTACACCACCTACATCGACGCTCTGCGCGCCAGCGGCTCCACTGCCACGCCGGCTCCTCCGCAGCTGTTCCCGCTGCAGCTGCTGCGCGGCTCGATCGAGTACGTCGAGATCCTGGGCGCCCTGTTCGCGATCGTCATGGGATACGGCGTCATCGCCAAGGAGAAGCAGCGCGCAACCCTCCAGCTGATCTTCAGCAGGCCGATCGCTCGATACGCCTTCCCTGCCGGGAAGCTCCTCGCTCTGGCGCTTGCCTGGCTGGTCGCGGTTCTCGTCATCTTCGGATCGGTCACCGTGACCGTGGCGCTCGTCGGGCATGCCCAGTTCGCTGCGATCGACTACCAGCGCCTGGCGATCGCAGCTTCGATGTCCTGGGCGTATGTGGTGTTGTGGAGCGCCACGGCGATGGGTCTTGCTTCGCTGACCAAGCGGCTCAGTACAGCGCTCATCGTCGCCCTGGTCCTCTGGCTCGTCGTGGTCCTGATCGTTCCCCAGATCGGCGACACCATGGATCCGGACAACCAGGTTCCCGGCGGGCTGTTCAAGAGCCTGTCCATTGCGAAACCCGACGAGAAGGCAGTGCTGGCCAACTTCACGGGGTTCGACACCGTGCGCAACGGCCTCGAGGTCTCGTCGATCACCAAGCAATACGAGCGATTCGCCTTCGCATTCCTCGGCATCAAGGACCAGTTCAACCAGCAGCCTCTTGCGACTGCGTGGACCGGCACCTGGAACAACGCGATGTCGCTGCTGCTCGCATCCATATCCGCGCTCGTGTTCGCCGTCCTCGCCTCAACCCGCACCAAGCTACTCAGGAGATCATCATGAACCGACGTACCGTCACAGCCCTCGGCGCCAGCGTTCTGCTCGGGGTCGCCGCTCTCACCGGCTGCTCCGCTGCCACCACGGCGGGGTCGGGCAGCCCATCCTCGAGCTCTGTCGTCCCAGCACCCGGGAGCCCTAGCGCGTCGAGTCCGGCCGCTTCCAGCCCCGACGGCAGCGCCCCCGCCGGCGTGGTCCTGCCGGTCCCCTCGAACCCGATCAGCAACACGTCGACGGCCTCGACGCTGGTGATCACGAAGGCGGCTGTCGAGGACAACGTCGATCCCGCCACCGGGAAGGCGATCGACGATCGACTGCAGCTGACGCTGAAGAACACCGGGACCGCGCCCCTCACGGGGTTCGAGGTCTACTACTCGATGACGGATGTCGTCACGAAGCAGACGGAGGGCTACTACCAGAAGCTCGACGGCCTCAGCGTGGCTGCCGGCGCAGAGACCACGGTCTACTTCGACAAGCTCAACCAGCCGGGGCACTACCCGGAGAACGAGTTCAGCATCTACCGGAGCTCGACGAACGAGGTCGACTTCGCCATCCAGGTGAGCGCGACCGGCGCCAAGGTCGCCGACGCCACTGCGGTCAAGTCGACGGGTACGGGCGAGAAGGTCGACTGACCCGCCCTGGGCCTGTCGGACGCCGCAGCGCGTCCGACAGGCCCTGCCGTCACACTGGACTGGAAGGGAGTGCCCATGCGGATCCTTGTCGTCGACGACGAGGTCAACCTCGCCAAGACCCTCAAGCAGGGCCTGGAGTCGGAGGGGTTCACCGTCGACATCGCCCACAACGGGGAGGATGCGCTGTGGGCCGCAACGGAGCAGGGGTACGACCTCGTCGTCCTGGATCTCATGCTCCCTAAGCTCAACGGCTACAAGGTCGTGGAACGGCTGCGTCACCGGGGGGTGTGGACGCCGATCCTCATGCTCACGGCCAAGGACGGCGAGTACGACCAGGCGGACGCGCTCGACCTCGGTGCGGATGACTACCTCACGAAGCCGTTCAGCTTCGTCGTCCTCCTGGCACGGATCCGGGCCCTGTTGCGGCGCATCGTGGCCGAGCGGCCGACTGTGCTAGCCGTCGGTGATCTGACGCTCGATCCCGTGACGTGCGCCGTGGCCCGAAGAGGAAACGCCGTCGAGCTGACCCCACGCGAGTTCGCGCTCCTGGAGTACCTGATGCGTAACCCAGGAAAGGTGGTCACCAAGAGTGAGCTCATCGACCACGTCTGGGATACGAACTTCGACGGACCTCTGAACGTCGTCGAGGTCTACGTCGGGTACCTCCGCAAGAAGGTAGACGCGCCCTTCGACGTGCAGTCCATCGTCACCGTCCGCGGGTTCGGCTACCGGTTGGATGCTGTCGGCGAGCCCTCAGCCGCCAACGACAGCACCACCTGAGCGCCACCCAGATCGCTCGCGCCGATCAATGCGTCACCTCCATGGATCCGCGCGATCTGGCGGACGATGGCAAGTCCAAGACCGCTACCGCCTTCGTCGCGGGAGCGGTGCTCGTCGAGCCTCACGAAGCGGTTGAACACGTCCGACCGCAACTCCGCGGGGATCCCGGGCCCGTCATCCTCAACGGTCAGCACGACCGTCGTGCCCTGGCTCCGGGACGTCAGTCGGATCGTCGACGATGCGAACCTGGCTGCATTGTCCACGAGGTTGCGCACGGCCTGGGCCACCTGGTCCGGGTCCGCGTGGACCCGGGCCGGCTCGACATCCAGCTGAACGACCAGTGCGGACTGGGCCCGTAGCCGGCGCGCCTCCGCCATGAGGATGTCGTCGACGTCGACGTCCACCCGTCGCTTCGCCAGCGAGTGCTCCTCGGATCGGGCCAGCAGCAGGAGGTCTCCCACCAGTCGGGTCATCCGTTCGACCTCGTCGTCGAGCACCCGCTGGGCGTCAGGTCCGATGTCACCGCCCCTCCGGCCGGCTACGTCCAACGACGCGCGCATCGAGGCCAGCGGGCTGCGCAGCTCATGACTGGCATCGGCCACGAACTGCCTC
This sequence comes from uncultured Actinomycetes bacterium, assembly GCA_963843975.1. GTDB lineage: Bacteria > Actinomycetota > Actinomycetes > S36-B12 > CAIYMF01 > Longivirga. Next base: position 2,714,132 of record CAWJMG010000003.1, read on the forward strand.
TGACTCGCCATGGCACTCTCTAGCCGGGCCAGCATCAGGTTCATCGTGACCGCCAGGCGTTGGATCTCGTCGTTCGCCGGAGGAACGGGTACGCGCTCATCCAGTTCTCCGCCGCCGATGCTGTCGACTCGCTGACGTATCCGATCGACGCTTGCCAACGATCGACCGACCGCAGCCCAGGTGACCGCTCCGACGGCGACGAGCAGCAGTGGGGCGATGAGCAAGAGCGCCACCACGACGACGCCGACGGTCCTCTGCACGGGCACGAGCGACTGGGCGGCCACGACCGTCACGGGGCCACCCGTGCCTCCGGCCGCCACAGCCACCACCTGGTAGTCGGCGCCATCGACGAAGTCCAGCGGGGTCTGGACCGACACCGGGCCCGACCCCGCCGCGATCGGTGCCACGATCGCCGCTTCGTCGGCGATGCTCGACGACGACACGAGAACGGCACCGGACGCATCGAGGACTTGCACGATCGTTGTGTCACCGGGCGCCGCACCCGCCGTCACGAGGGCTGCGTCGACGCCCCCGGCTTCGATCTGAGCCGCGATGTCCTTCGCGCGCTGCTCGGTAGCCTGTTGGACCGACGACGACAGCGCGAACTGCAGCACCATCACCAAGCCGGCGCCAGCGACGACCAGGGCCACGAGCACCACCACGACGGACGCCGCCGTCGAACGGGTACGAGCGCCCCGGCGGGCCCACCAGCCTGACGCGCCCGCTCTCAGGCTCATGCACGCGAGGATAGGCCCCGCCCCTGAGAGGATGCTGAGCGCCGCCAGCGGCGGACGTGCCGCCCCTGGCTCTCAGCGGACTCTTGGGTGGATCCCTGCACTGTGTTCGAGAGCGGCTGCACCGCAGCCGCCGGACACAGAAGGGTCTTCCCCATGCGCATCACCAGGAAGCACACCATCGCCGCAGCCGCCGCCGGAACCGTCATCGCACTGATCGGCAGTTCCGGGATCGCCATGGCCGCCGGCCAGCCGGCCCCCACCAGGACCGCAGGCACAATCGCCGTCCCGGCGGCAGCTTCGCCGGGCACCCCGTCGGCCGGCGACGAGAGCGCCGCCGAAGGCATCGACGACGGCACCAACCAGGGCCTGGACGCCAACACCAACGAGCCGGGCCACCAGGACGCCAGCTCCACCGGCGACGCGGCCGAGGGCCCTGAGTCCGGTGCAGAGGGAGCCGAGTCCGCCACCGACGACGGGACCGACAAGGGCCCGGACGCCAACCCCAACGAGCAGGGGCACCAGGACGCTGGCAGCGCGGGCGACGCCACTGACACCCAGAGCGACAACTAGCAGATCAGCGCGTGTGGGCCACGGGACTCGCCGTGGCCCACACGCGCGCGCCTGATGCCCGGTTGGACCCGGGCGACCATCGCCAGGATGCGCAGCACCAGCCGCGCGGGCCGTGACTCGCAGTGAGACGCCGCCAGGACGCACGGAGGCCGGTCCCCGCTACGGGTCAGGCCGTCGGACGCTCAGCCGGAGGGCCGCGCCTGCGCAAGGCGCAGCAGGAAGTGCCCGCCGGGGCCGGTCAGGGCGCTCGCCTCTCCTCCGCTGCGCCGCGCGAAGGCTGCGACGATGGAGAGGCCAAGCCCGCTGCCACCCGAGTCCCGCGCGCGGGCGTCGTCGAGTCGGGTGAAGCGGTCGAAGACCCGTTCGGTGTCAGGCTGTGACAGGCCCGGTCCGTCGTCGTCCACCGCCACGACTACCCACCCTGCGTCGACCCCCACGGTGAGCGTGACCGTCGTCCTCGCGTGCCTGACCGCATTGCTGAGCAGGTTGCGGACGGCCCGGTGCAGCGCACGCTCGTCTGCGAGGGCAGTGCAGTCGGAGCCAAGAAGGGTGACACGCACCTCGGGCCGGATCCGAGCAGCCTGGCTGACCTCGTCGACGAGCGCGGCCGGGAGCAGCACCGGCGCCGGCACGAAGGGCTCCCCCGCGTCGGCGCGAGCCAGCACCAGCATGTCGTCCACGAGCGAGCTCAGGCGTGCGACATCGGCGAGCGCACCGGCCGTGATGGTCGGGTCCGCCCTGGCCATGGACGCGAGCTCGAGGTCGAGCTGCAGAGTGGCGAGAGGAGTCCGCAGCTCATGCCCCGCGTCGGCTACGAACCGACGCGTCGCGTTCTGTTGGTCGTGGAGGCGGTCGAGGAGCTCGTTGAGGGTGACAGCGAGACGCTCGATCTCGTCGCCGGTGCTCGGCACCGTGAGTCGTCCAGCCTCGAGGCTGCGTAGACGGTCGGCCTCGCTGGTCAGCTCGGACACGGCGGCCAGCGCCGTACCCACCCCTCTCGTGACGAACAGCACGACCAACGCGGTCACGGACAGAACGGCGGCGGCCAGCGCCCCCAGGACGGCGAGACGTGTGGCCTCACTGCTCTCGTCGTTGCGGGCCGCGCAGACGACATACGTCTGGCCATCGGTCGTGACCGGGGTCGCGCGGACCCGGAATGTTCCCGTGAGGCCGGGCTGGTCGAGGTCGATGCTCTGGGCGCGCGCACCCGCAGGCACAGCGCAGATCCGCGCACCGGGGTCAACGCCGGGTGTGGTGGCGACCGGGGTCCCCTCCTGATCGACGACCTGCACCACGACGGGGTCGGCCGGGTCCAGGGCAGGGAGCTGGATCGGATCCCCGGACGACGGCGGGTTCTCCTCAACCTGCGCGATGACATCGCTGACGCTCGCGTCGAGCGCAGAATCCAGGGAGCGGACTCCGGCCGCCTGCACCAGCACCAGTGCGAGAGCAGCAATCAGGGCAGACCCGAGCAGGACCGCCGCGCCGGCGGCGACAGAGGCGCGCGCCCGCAGCGACCGCGGTCGGAGCCGGCTCACGTGGTGTCCGTGGCGAGCCGGTAGCCGACGTTGCGGACGGTCTCGATCAGACCGGCGCCGACCTTGCGCCGCAGCCCAGCGACGCACACCTCCACCAGGTTCGGTGCAGCGTACGGCTCCAGCCACACGTCCTCGAGGAGGGCCTGCTTGGCTACGACCTGATCCGGTCGGGCGGCGAGGTAGGCGACGACGTCGTACTCGCGGGCGGTGAGGTCCAGCTCGACCCCGTCGAGCCAGGCGCGGCGCCGCGTCGGCTCCAGCCTGACCGGTCCCGACTGCTGCACAGTTGCGGCGCGGTCGATGTGGGTCAGCCTGTTGATCCGGCAGCGGACCAGCACCGCGTGGACGGTCGAGGCCGGCCTGCCCAGCTCCCCGGCGATCTGGACCGGGCCCAGCCGCTTCTTCCACCGCAGGTGCACGATCCGACGCTTGACCGGCTCCGGGGTCCGGTTCGGGGAGCGGTGGGGACGGCTGGAACGGTCGATCATCGCCGCGGCCGTCGGGGCCTGACCGGAGCCCGCGAGCAGGTCCCGATAGCGGTCCGACCACCGCTTGGCGGTCGGCCTGGACACCCGGAAGCAGTCCGCCGCCGCGGCGACCGGCAAGTCCTCCTCCACCACCAGCCGACTCGTCAGAAGGTCGTGCTGGCGGGTTCCTTTCCGATTCGACTCTGACCTGCTCCTGGTCTTCTGGCAAACGGCAGCGACGCCATCGCAGACACCGAGAACCCCTCTCGCCTCCTCCTACTTTGCCGTCCGGGGCGGGTCGACCGAGGGGGCGCCTCTGCTCGTGGCCCGACTCGTTCGCAAATCGACGCAATGACCTCTCCATGTAGCGACGGTGGTTTCAGCGAGACTGCTGCAACCGGTTGAGCGAGTGGCACAATCCCGGGTAGGGCAAGCAGACAGGGGGCGTCATGGCGCAGCAGACGGTGGCCACCGCGGGCGCGACCGCGTTGGGCGGTCGGGCGTTGATGGTCGTCGGGGTGGTCGCGGCGTTGCTGGGCGTGTTCGCCTGGGGATGGGACGTGGACCCGGGCGCCGGCAAGGCGTGGCTGGTCGTGGGTGCGGTGTCCGTGATCGTCGGCTGGTGGGCCGCCCGGTCGGTCGTCAGTTCCGCCGTGTCGCGCGTGCTCCTCGTGGTCGCGGTGGTGCTCGCGGTCGTCGTGGTCATCGACGCGGTGCAACTCGTGCAGCTGTCCAACCTGCAGCGTGGCGGTTCCCTCGCCTGACCACCTTGGTCAGCGCACCACGCGACGCCAGGGGCGGCCGGCGTCGGGCTGGGCGAGGCTGCGTGGGTTGCTGCGCTCGGTCGGCGGCTCCGGATGGACCTTCCGCTTCTGGCCCCCGATGGCGACGTCGGCGTAGGTGATGGGGTCGGTGCGCACGGCCTGCTCGAGGAGCCGGTAGAACAGAAGGCCTGGCTTGCGAGCGTGCCTGCGGTTGAACCGGAACTCGAACTCCCAGAGGTACTCGGTCATGTGCTCGCGGCTGACCGAGCCCTGGTGGGTGCCGTGCAGCCACCGCTTGAGCTGCGCCTGGACGCGGGAGACGGCCGGATACAAGTCGTGGGCCTTGCTGCCTGAGCGCTTGGTGTTGATGGCCACGTGCTCGAAGCCCGCGAGCGCCTTGGTGAGCGCGCCGTAGGCATCGGTGAGCACCCTGGTCCCGGGCTCGATGTTGTCCAGGAGCACGGCGTTGATGCTCTCCGCCTTGTAGTTCGGCATCACCACCAGCCGCGCTCGACCGATGCCCTTGCCAGCGCCGCCGGCTCCGGACCGACCGAGGTTCTCCGCCATCGCCAAGACGATGATGCGGTTGGAGTGCAGGGACCTGCCCGGGTATCCAGGGAGGTTGCGGCCGCCCACCGTGGTCTCGTCGACCTCGACAACGCCCGAGAAGCTTCTTGCGGTCGGGCATCACCATCGCGCGGCGATAGCGGTGGGCCATCATCCACGCCGTCTGGTAGCTGCCCAGGCCGAGCGTGCGCTGCAGCGTCCGCGCCGACACGCCGTTGGCCCTGGCTGTCATCTCCCACGCGACCCGGAACCACACCGTCAGCGGGGTCCTCGTGCGCTGGAACAGGGTCCCCGCAGTGACCGAACTCCGCGAGCCACATGCACCGCAGTCGTAGGCACGCCCGTCAGCGCGACGCCAGCCGTGCGCGATAGAGCCGCACGACGGGCAGACGAACTCCAGGTCGCCCCAGCGCAGCCACGCAAGGTAGTCCAGGCACGCCTCGTCGTCGGGGAACCACGCCGCGAACTCCACGAGGTCGCGCGGGTACTCCTCACCGCCTACGGGATGTGCCACCTGATCACGGTAGACACCAACGAATGACCGTCGCTACATGGAGAGGTCATTCGACGCATTGCGAGTTGTTTCGAAGGGGTCATCAACAACGTTGGCCAGTAACGGCTGGTGCCGTTCCCGCAGGTCACAGGCTGCAGCCATCCGCTTGGTACCGGCCAGGAGTGGGGTCTCACCTGCTCTGTGAGCAATCCGTGAGCAACCGCGTTCGCTACGTCGGGATGGTGCGCGCCACTCAGCCAGTCCACAGCCAACGTTGCGTACGGTTCGAGCATGGTCAGTGACGGGTGCGCCGCGGTCGGCACCGTGCTGCCGTGGTAGGCCCCCGTCCCGGGGCGAGGCTTCGCTCCACCTTTGCCGCGACGCTCGTCGTCGCGGTGGCGCTGACGATCGGCGCTGTCGGCATGGTGTTGATCCTGCGTGCGTCGTTGACCCAGACGGTCCGGGACTCGGCGCAGCAGCGAGCCAACGACGTAGGGACTTCGGTGGCAGCGGGGGGTGCCGCCCGCGACGCGATCGTGGTCGGCAACGTCAGTGAGCGTTCCGTCGTACAAGTGCTCGATCCTCAGGGGACTGTGCTGGTTTCCAGCCCCGAGATCGACGGCGAGCCCGCACTGACCTCGGCGCGCCCGGCACCAGGGAGTGTCCAGGTCTCCACCCAGAGGGTCCCGGTGGCTGACCAGGAGTCGTTCGTCGTGGTGTCCCGCGGTGTTCACACGCCAACCGGCGATGCGATCGTGGTCGTTGCGCAATCGCTAGACGCGGTGGACGCCAGCGTGACGACGGTCGAACGCCTTCTTGTCCTCGGATTCCCCGTCGTCCTCCTGGTCGTCGCCGGGTCGGTGTACTACGTCGTCGGCAGGACGCTTCGCCCGGTCGAGGAGATCCGGCGGCGGGTCGCTGCGATCAGCGCCACGGACCTTGACATGCGGGTTCCGGTGCCGGCTGCCGACGATGAGGTGGGCCGGCTCGCCCTCACGATGAACAGGATGCTCGATCGGTTGCAGGACTCTCAGGCCACGCAGCGTCGGTTCGTCGCTGATGCCAGCCACGAGCTGCGCAGCCCGCTGGCGGCCATTCGGGCGACCGTCGAGGTGGGCCTGGAGCATCCCGGATCGCAGCCTTGGGACGATGCTGCCCCAGCGGTTCTGGCGGAGACCGATCGGCTCAGCAGGCTGGTGGACGACCTGCTGCTCCTCGCGCGTTCCGACGAGATCGAGAGCCCCCGAATTCATCGTGATGTCGATCTCGACGACATCATGATGATCGAGGCAGATCGCCTTGGACGGCTGGGGAAGATCGACGTCTCGGTCGATGTCACGCCCGCGCGGGTGGCTGGCGATCGTCAGCAGCTCGAACGGCTGGTGCGCAACTTGTGCGACAACGCCGTGCGTTACGCGACCTCATCGGTCGCTCTCTCGGTCGGCATGGACGGTGCCTGGGCAGTCCTGGTCGTGCAGGACGACGGACCGGGTATCCCTGTCGCGGACCGAGATCGCGTCTTCGACCGGTTCGTACGCCTGGATCCGGCCCGGGACCGACTCTCCGGTGGCGCCGGGCTCGGCCTGGCGATTGTCTTCGAGGTGGCGCGCGCTCACGGCGGAACAGCGGCCGTGGAGGACTCGGCCTCCGGAGCACGCTTCGTTGTGCGCCTCCCCGCAATGAGGACGTGACTTCGTCCTAGCGGCGAAGCGAGCTTCCAACGGTTCGGGGACCCGGCCCTCAGCTCCGGCTACCCACCGTTGTCGGCGAGGCGGTATCCCACCCCGCGTACGGTCTCGACGCCCTGCCGGTGGAACGGCGCGTCGATCTTGCGGCGCAGGTATCCGATGTAGACCTCGACGACGTTGGAGTCTCCCTCGTAGTTCTCGTCCCACACGGCTGCGAGGATCTCGCTCTTGGTGACGACATCGCCCTTGCGGCGAAGGAGGAAGTGCAGGAGCCCGAACTCTCGAGGAGTCAAAGCAATCTGCTTGTCTGCCCGAAGCACGTGGCGACGAGCCGGATCCAGAGTGAGATCCCCGGCTTGCAGGACGGCGGGGCGTTCTGGTGCTCCGCGACGTAGCAATGCGCGCAGTCGCGCCACCAGCACGACGAAGGAGAACGGTTTCGTCAGATAGTCATCGGCCCCCAGGTCGAACGCGTCCGCCTCGTCGTGCTCGCCGTCCTTGGCCGTGAGCATGAGGACAGGCGTCCAGATCTCCTCGTCACGCAGGCTCTGACAGACCCGGTATCCGTTCAGCTTGGGCAGCATGATGTCCAGGACGATCACGTCGTAGCTGCCCTCACGGGCCATCCAGAGTCCCTGCTCACCGTCCCGAGCCACATCGACCTGGAATCCCTCGGCGGCGAGACCACGCTGTACGGCGTCGACCAGCCTCGGCTCGTCGTCGACCAGCAGCACCTTCACCCCATCACTGTCTCTCATCTGACCTGAGACGACCCTGAGTTCCGATCCGTGGTTGCTGCAGTTGTTCGTTGAGTCGGGGGCCTCGTGACGATCCTGGCCGCAGCACTGGCTCTCGCGACGGTCCCAGGAGAATCAGGGCCCCCGTTACGGCCAACACCGAGGCCAGGCCGACAACGTAGAGCGGGCTGGCCGCCTCCCCGAGCTCGGGACCTGATCGTGTCTGAGGAGCAACTGCGCCAGCGATGACCGCCGCGCCCATCACCGCCCACCAGCCCCACCCTGAGGTCGATGCGGAGAACGGAGCACCTACCCGCGACCGTCCCACCGTGACACCCTCTGCCTCGTCCGCCGCCCGCCGGCGTACCAGTGCCGAGTGCCAGGTCACGCCGAGCAGGACTCCGCCGACTGCGTCACTGGGGCGATGCCACCCCGCTGCCACGGTGCCGGCGGCAACGAGGCTCACCCAGGCCACGAGAGGTCCCCAGCATCGACGAGCGAGCTTCGGGTTCAACGTTGATGCCACAGCGAGAGCGAACCCGGTGGCAATAGTCGCGTGCCCGCTGGGGAACGAACCGCCAGCAACGATCTGACCGACCGGCGAAGCGCCTGCTGCAGTGGGCAGGAAGTGTTTGAGCAGCTCGGCAGACACGACGGCACCGATGACAGCTGCCGCAATCCGCACGGCGGGTCCGCGGCCCTGCCGTCGATACGTGCGCCAGCTGACTACGAGCAGACCCACGGACAGAGTGACGATCGTGATCGTCGACAAGGCCAGGCGCTCCATCACGATCAGCCCGGATCCGCTGTCCAACCGGCTGACGAGCGCCGAACGATCCGCCGCAGCGACGCGTGGGACGAACGTGATCAGCGCATAGAGGACGATCAGAGCGACGGCCGAGATCGACGCGGTGGCGCGTCGCGAAGGGGACCTCATGACCACAGCCTGCGCACTGCACCTGTGGCGACGCTGAGGATCAGCCGTCAAGCCGGCTCGCGTGCGCCGGGTCTCGGGAAGTCGCGCACCGTGACGATGGATAAGGGCCTCTCATGCGCTCTCATGCCCACCACAGCCCCCGGGGGGCAACGTGTCTCTCAGTCCTCGACACCCCGCTCGCGGACCCACGCATCCATCAGGAGTAACCATGAAGCTCACCAAGAAGGGTGTTGCCGGAACTGTCGGCGCCGCCGCCCTGCTCGCCAGCGTCGGTCTGGGCCTGGGCTCCGTCGCGCAGGCCGCCCCGGCCACCTCGACGATCCTGCCGGCCGTCGCGGCCGTCAGCGCAACCACGGCGGACGCTGAGACCGCCGACTCGGCGAAGGACACCGACTCCCTCCAGGAAGGCGACCAGACGACGCCGGACACCGGCACGGCTGCCGAGACCGAGTCGACCACGGAGTCCGCCGCCGGCAGCGAGACCGCGTCGGAGACCGGCCCGTCGGACGGGAACGACGGCGGCCACGCTGACGCCCCCGGCGCCGACGTGAACCACGAGGGCGGTGCGGACGAGAAGTAGCCCGCCCCGGACGGGACGTCGCCACCAGGCGACGTCCCGTCCACACGTTCACCCCCAACCGCTTTGCCAGTTCCTAACCAGCGAGTGGGTACCGTCGAAGGCACGCAAGTCCATCGCCGGGGATACTCGGCCACGCGGTCATCGTGTTGGCACTGACTCGATCGAGGGGCAGCTGGCCGAATCGATCCCAGGAGAGCCGATGACCCCGATACCTCCCGCGGGTCAGGAACAACCCCCCGTCTTTCACGATGGGCCACTCGCCTCTCCTAGACCTGACCATGACGCACAGCCCGTGAGCGCGACGAGCGTGACATTCACTCGACGTTCGCTCCTGGTCCTCGGCGCCACAGTCGCCTTGAGCGCATGCAGAGCTCACGACACCCGCTCCGGCGCCGACGCCACCTGTGAAGCCCCGCGACCTCTCGACAGGTTCGGACGACCCAGACACTCAGGACCACCCTTCATCGCGCAGCCCGTCCGCCTCCGACGGCTCGCGCGACAGCGACCCGCCGTCCACCGCGCCCGCCGACCCGGACACCCAGAACGCCTCAAGCGACCCGGTGTCCGATTCGGGCTCCGACTCCACCGCCGAGCCGCCGCCGCCCGTGGCCTCTAGCACGCCACAGCCTCAGCCGACGTAGTGAAGCCATCAAGGGTCCGGGCATCGGGTTCGCTGCGGTGGCCGCGGGTCGCTTGGTCGGGGTCGACGCGACGCATCTCCGGTGCTCATCACTGTCTTGGCGTTGGTGCTGCTGATCTGGAGCGCGATCCGGTTAGGTGCTCGCGAGTCCTCGTCGACTGGTGTCGGTGGAGGGGGCTCAGACGCCCACTGGGACTCGTCCTCTGGTGACGCCGTGAAGGTAAGCGGAAGGTCTTGAACATGTGTTCAAGACCATTACCGACGATGTGCTCACCTATGGTTCTTCGTGGTGTTCAAACCTCACTTCGAGGGTCAGGACCCCTGCCGCCCCACCCCGGTCCGTCGTCCCCCCTCTGACCTGGGTGGGGCGGCTACCTACTCAAGCGCGGGTAGCCGGAACTTGCCGTTGCCCGCGGGGGCACGGCCGAGGTGGGTAAGCCGCCGCCTCGGTCGCAGCGCATCCGCCTCTGGACGGGTACCCGTCGCCTGGTCCGTTGAGTGGCGGGACCCCATGCCTATCAGCGTCGTCGGGTGCGCAACTGCTCGTGTCCGTGCAGGCACTGTCACAACTCGACGATGCTTCCGAAGAAGATCGCGTGAACCGGCTCCCCGCAGCCATGGCACTCCAGCGTCAGGTCCGCCGGGCCCTCCTCCGATCAAGGTGTAGCGATGACGAGCTCATGGGTCGGTCGGGCCGCGTTCGCGTTCTCGGTGGCAAGCCCACGAGGAGCGAGACGACACACGCTGCCAGGATCGGTGGCGCGGCCAGGCGGATGACATGACTATCGACCTTCGTCTTCTTACCCCCGTGGGTGTCCGCGTCGAACGTTGTCACCCCCTCCGGCTAACCGGATCAGCGATAGTTGCCGCCGGCTTGAGCGGTAGCGGCAAATTCCGAACAATCGCGAGCGAGGCTTCAGCCCGTCACCCCACGTCGTCTAGGGCATCGACAGGCCGGCGAGCCGGTGCAAGGCCTGGAGGCCTTCAGGTGTCCCGGGCCAGTGCCGTCGCAGCGCGTCGCCACCGGCGCGGCGCACGACCGATCTCAGCACGACCGCGACCAGGATCGCGTCGTCGGCGTAGCCCAGGACGGGGATGATGTCTGGCACTAGATCGAATGGCAGCAGTAGGTAGCCGACCAGTAGCCACAACCGCACCCGCACACCGGCCGGGAGCGACCGGTCCCGCGCCAAGCGCGACACCAACCGCAGCGTGTCCGGTAGCAGCCGCATCGCCTCACCCGCGGTCGCCTCGGCCGGTCGCTGCCACCACAGCACGGTGATCAAAGCCGCCCACAGCAGCAGCAGACCCGCGACTACGCCGACTACGACCTGCCACCAGTTCACCGGCTTTACTCCTCACGCGGTTCGACGCCCCTCGTCCGCCCGATGGTGTCAAGCATCCGGGCGAGTGGGAGCCCGCTGGTCACAGGCACATCCTGCGGGAGTTGCCGACCTTGATGCGCCTGGATGAGTTCAAGGCCTCGCGGGCGGCGACGGGTGGGCGAGACGGGGCGTGGTCGGTCGCGAGCGTGCGTCCGTGACCGGGTGCCGTGAATGATGGGGTCTTCAGGTCGAAGGACTCCGAAGGTCGCTGCGCAGCCGTTCCGTGACAACTCACGCGGTCAGCCCCTCATGCGCGAGGCCCAGACTCGCGCACGCCACGGGGACCGCCACACCGTGACAGTGCCGCGTCGGTGCTCGCTTTGCGAGCGATAGCGAAGCCTCTACGGCGCGCCGCGGAGCGGATAGGACTGTGCCATCTACCCGAGCGACATGGGTGAGCTCCACTCCCCGTCCACCCACCGAGGCTCGCCCTCCAGTAGTGGCGCCAGACGTGCGAGCCAGAAAGCTTCTTGCGCAGGGTCGTCGGACAGTGCCTGGTAGGCCTCTCGGTCAGAGAAGCGCGCCCAGTTGATCACTGTCAGTCCGTCGTCGCTGTAGAGGACTCCAGCGTCGACGAACCCGGTGATGTGGGGCGCGCGTTCACGCAGCCAGTCGTCGAAAGCAGCCTGGATCTCTTGGCGGTTGGATTTCGTGGTGGCGATCATCGTTGTGCCGTACATGGGGTCACCGTCTGGGATCGGGCCGCGCACAGCAGCCGAGACTCACAGCCGGCGCGACAGGCAAGATCTGACTCCCGCACGCTACGCCCCTGCGCTTGGGCTGCGAAAGCCCCGAAAGACGGCCAACGAACCACGGCTCGGTGTGGGGGCTCCGGGAGGCGCTTCGGAAGGATTCGACACCCCGGCTGGCAGCGCAGTCCTCAGGTGTTGGAGGCGCCCGCGTTACGGGAGATCTCGGATGCCTCGACGACCTTTGAACTCAGGGGTGCGACATGTCGATCCGGCTGCTGCACATGGATTTCACACCTGCTGTTGACCCTGCGATGACTCGATAGCGGGGACCGCATTACCCAGGGTTGCCTAACCTCGCGGCATGACCTCCTCCCCCAGCACTTCCCTTGCGACGCGTCAGTTGCTGAACAAGGTCCCCGAGATCACCGTGGTGTTCTGGGTCATCAAGATCCTGTGCACCACGGTCGGGGAGACCTTCGCCGACCTGCTCAACGAGAAGCTGGGCCTAGGGCTCACCCTGACGACGTACGTCATGGGGACGTTCCTGGCGCTGATGCTGATCGTGCAGTTCTCATACCGCCGCTACGTGCCCTCGGTGTACTGGACCGTCGTGGTGCTGCTCAGCGTCGTCGGCACGCTGATCACCGACAACATGACCGACAACTTCGGCATACCGCTGGCGACGTCGACGTTGCTCTTCGCTGCCGCTCTCGCTGTCACGTTCGTGGTCTGGTACGCCGTCGAAGGAACCCTGTCGATCCACAGCATCACCTCGATCCGGCGCGAGGTCTTCTACTGGCTCACAATCCTGTTCACCTTCGCCCTGGGCACCGCCGCCGGCGACCTGGTCGGGGAGAAGTTCGGCCTGGGCTACCTGTGGTCCGTCGTGCTGTGGGGGTCGCTGATCACGGTCATCGCGGTGGCGCACTCCCGGTTCGCCCTCAACGCTGTCCTGGCGTTCTGGTCCGCCTACATCCTCACCCGCCCGCTGGGTGCCTCGATCGGGGACCTGCTGTCCCAGAAGCCGGTCGACGGCGGACTCGGCCTGGGCATCCTGAAGATCAGCGTCGTGTTCCTGCTGACCATCGCTGCGCTGGTCGGCTACCTCACCAGGACCCGCGCGGACGTCACCGAGTACCACCTCTCACCCGAGGACGACGCTCTCTTGGACCAGCAGGACACCACCGCGGCTCCTGCGCCCCGCATCGCATGAGCGGCCCAACTGCCGTTGCAGGCCATGTCCGGCTGCAGCCACAGGCGCTGCTCGAGCACGCACGCCGGGCATGGCCCGTCCTGCTTGTCGCGTCTTCGGCTGCGGTGATCCTCGCGGGACTCACGGACGCCGTCGGCGAGCACGACGGCGTGACCGCAGTCGACCGGCCTGTCGCCGCCTGGTTCGCCGCGCACCGAACCTTCGCGCAGGGCAGCCTCGGGCTCCAGCTCGCGCACGCCACCTCACCTGCCGTCCTGATCGCACTGGTGCTGCTCACCGCCGTCGTCCTGCTGCGACGAGGCCTTCGCAGCGAAGCGCTCCTTCTCACCGGTGCGACGGTGGTCGCCTACGCCTCCGGTGCGGTGCTCAAGTTCGGCGAGCACCGTGCGCGGCCGTCGTCGCCAGTGAACCTGGCGCCTGAGGGTGAGCCGTCGTACCCATCGGGTCACGTCCTGGTCGTGGCCGTGATCGCCTTCACCGTCGTCGCCCTGGCGTGGTCGCACCTGTCCCGTGCCGGCCGGGTGACGGCCGTGGCCGTCGCCTCGGTCGCTGTCGGGGGCATCGCCCTGGACAGGCTGGTCGTGGGGGCGCACTGGCTCACCGACCTTGCCGGGTCTCTCGCCTTGGCCGTGGTCATCGTGAGCGTCGTCATCGCAGCGCTGCGATTGCTGCCAGAAAAGGCTGCGTAGCCGGGCCGCCTCCCCAACGCCAGGCGCCCCACCCGGGCCCCCGGGGGGAGGTGGACCTGGGTGGGGCGGGCCTTGATCGGACCCCTGAGGAAGGGGCCTTCTACGCGGTTCCGACGTTAGAGCACACCGCAGGAGTGACCGGTGGCGAACTGGCGATTCCAGATCGACTGCGGAGGTTCGCTCCCGCGAGGGTGCGCGTGTCAGTCGTCCGAACCCGAGTCGTCGGAGCCCGAGCCGGAGTCGTCGGACGAGCCGTCGTGGCTGTCTCCGGACTGCGAGCCGGCCTGGCCGTTCTCGTGGTCACCGTCGTCCGTGGCCTGCTCGCCCTGGTCGTCGTCACCCTGCGCGTCGGCGTTCTCGCCCTGGTCGTCGGACTCCACAGACTGGCTGGCAGCGGGCTCGGCAGTCTCCGCCTGGTTGCTGCTCTCGACCGCGTCCGGGGTATCGGACACCTCTGGGGTCTCGGCGGCGTCGGGGGTCTTGGAGACCTCAGGGGACTCAGACTCGGTCTGGTCAACCTCGGGAATGGAGGTGGCCACCACGTCGGGGGTCGACGAGACCCGCGGGGTGTCGGCGTGGCTGGCGGCGAACGCAGCCGTCGAGCCGAGCAGCACGCCGGCAACGGCGAGGGGAACAACGAGTTGCAGCTTCATGGTGGTCCTTCGCGTTGGGGGTCGAGTCCTCTCTGCTCAGCATCGGCTGGCGGCAGTGGGTAACCAGCCAACGGGCATCCAAGATCCGTCCAAGAGGTCGCCAAGAACCGAATATCGACGCCCACGACACCTCGCGGACGTCGAGCACGGCCTGGGTCCGGCGGCCAGGCGCCAGCCCGCCGTTCGAACGAGCGAGATGTGGCTGGGGGCCGGGGGGCGTGACGAGGCCACTTTGTCCAGATGACGGTCGGTGGTCCGAGTGACGCGCGAGCAGGCGAGTGGTTCTCGTCGCCGATCTGCCACCCGTCGGGGCTGATCTACATCCCGGGCATGCAGAGTGGAACGGCGTCACCGAGCGGCCCCATCATTCTCATCCCCTCGACCCAACGATCACGATCGTCAGCGCGGACTCCTCTGGCTCCAAGGAGCGGCGGGCCGCTGACGGCGCGCTGTCGAGGCCGTACGCCGCGCATCTTGGAGGTGTGGATGATCTCGCGCCCAGCGCGCCCAGCGCGCCTGGTGGTGCTGGGTCGTGATGTCTTTGGCGCGTATGTCCGCGGGCGCGGGGTACCAGTACCTGTTGCGCCACACCGCGTGTGGTGATGTGCAACGAGACCCTTCGACGCCGTTGACGGCGTACTACACCGCGTCGGGCTATCCGCCCGGCTCCTGGTACGGCGCCGGGCTTGCCGTCCTCGGGATCGCGTCCGGCGCAGCCGTGACCGAGGTAGGCATGGCCCGTCTCTACGGCCACGGCCAGCACCCCACTAGCGGAACGCCGCTGGGCCGCCCCTACTTGGCGTTCCGCAGCCAGGCGCAGCGCATCGCCGACTCCGTCGCGGCGCTGCCGGAGTCGATGACGGACTCCGCCCGGGCTGCGGCGGTCGAGGCGATCACCCGGTTGGAGGCCGCACGGAGGCCGCGTGTCGCGGTTGCCGGGTTCGATCTCACGTTCACTTCACCGAAGTCGGCCAGCGTGCTGTGGGCGTTGGCCGACCCGGACGTTCAGGCCCTCGTGGTCGCCGCGCATCGGGCTGCGGTCCGCGACGCGCTCGCGTTCCTGGAGGACCGGGCGCTGTTCACCAGGATCGGGCACAACTCGATCGCCCAAGTCCCGACCCGCGGGATGGTCGCTGCCCTGTTCGATCATTGGGACACCCGCACCGGCGACCCGAACCTGCACACCCATGTCGTGGTGGCGAACAAGGTCCAGGGCCTCGATGGGGTGTGGCGGTCCCTGGACTCCCGGGCCCTGCACCACGCCGCGGTCGCGGTGTCCGAGCTCTACGACAACCTGCTCGCCGACCACCTCACGACCGCGCTCGACCAGAACACCGGCCACCGGGCTGGGTCCTCGTGGGGGTGGCGGGATCGCGGACCGCGGCGCACCCCGGCCTTCGAGCTCGACGCCGTTCCCGACGACCTACTCACCGAGTTCTCAACCCGATCGGCGGCGATCGCCACCGCGATGACCGACGCCCTGGTCGACTTCCACGCCGCGCACGGACGCGGACCGAACCGGGTGGAGACGACCCGTCTGCGTCAGCAGCTGACCACCGCGACCCGCCCCGCCAAGACGATGCGCCCGCTGCCCGAGCTAATGGCATGGTGGCGCGAGCGAGCCCGGCGCCTGCTGCGCCGCGCCCCGCACCCGCTCCTCGCCCCCGCGTGGAGCAGCCAGCACGCGACACCGGCGTTCACCGCCGCCATGGGTCGTAGTCGCGTCGGAGTCCGTCACGATACTGACGGAGTCGCCGGGCCAGTCCGTCACGGACTCCGTCACGGGACCCTGACCAGCGACGATACCTCAGCCGTCGGCAGCCAAGGCTGGCGCGGCACGGCACGATCCGGCGGGATGCTCCGCAGCCGGCTGCACCCACGCTCCGCCCACACAGCCCGTCCGAGCGTCTCCGACGACGTTGTCGAGCACCTCGCCGCAGTAGCCCTGGACGCGGTACTGGCGAGGCGCTCGACGTGGACCCGGTGGAACCTGCTCGCCGAGGCCGCGCGCGCCACCCGCGGTCTGCGGCTACCGAGCGCGGCGGAGCGGATCGCCTTGCACGACCGCGTCTGCGCGACCGCCCTTGCCGGCTGCATGCCGTTGACCGCGCCGGACCGGTGGACCGTGCCGGAGGGGTGGCGGCGCCCCGACGGCACCACAGTGTTCGACCGACCCGACGAGGATCGGTTTAGCCACAGGGTCATCCTGGACGCGGAGGCCCGCCTGCTGGCCGCCGCCGCCGACCAGCACGCCCCCGGCGTGGACGAAACGGTCGCCCGCAGCGCAGCGGTCAAGGTCCAGTCGCCGCGCCACCCCGGGGGTCGCCACGTGCGCCTCGCCAGCGATCAGGTCGACGCCGTCATCGGCATCGCCACCTCGCGGCGGCTCCTGGATGTCCTGGTCGGTCCGGCGGGGACCGGGAAGACCACGACCCTGCGCGCCCTGCGCACCGCGTGGGAGAACGTGCACGGGCCCGGCACGGTGCTCGGGCTGGCACCATCGGCGGCTGCGGCGCACGAGCTCGCCGACGCCCTCGGCGTAGCGTGCGAGAACACCGCGAAGTGGCTGCACGAGTCCACCGGCCCCGCCGCCCAGCAACGCGCCGCGGTGCGCGCGGGCCTGCTCGAACGGCGCACCGCCGCGACCAGCGCGGGCGACGCGCGCACGGTGCGGCGGGTCGACACCGCGCTGGCCCGACTCGACGCGCAGCAGGACCGGTGGCGGCTGCGGCCCGGGACGCTGCTCGTCGTCGACGAGGCGTCCCTGGCCGGCACACTGGCCCTCGACGACCTGGCCGCCCAGGCTGCTGCCGCGGGGGCCAAGCTGCTGCTCGTCGGCGACCACCACCAGCTCGGCGCCGTCGACGCGGGCGGCGCGTTCGCCCTGCTCGCCGCCACCGGCGCCGCGCACCGGCTGCGGTCGCTGTGGAGGTTCACCCACCGGTGGGAGGCCCACGCCACCCGGGCCCTGCGCGAGGGGCATCCGGGCGCCCTTGCGACCTACGACCGTCACGGCCGCATCCATGAGGGAGGGCCCTTGGACGTCCTCGACGCTGCCTACTCCGCGTGGGCGAGCGACAGCCGCGGCGGCGCGTCGGCGCTGCTGCTCGCCGCCGATGGCGCGACGGTCGCCGCTCTCAACCACCGTGCCCGCACCGACCGCGTCGCCGCCGGTCTCGTCGACGATACGACCACCGTCCGCCTCGCCGATGGACTGCAAGCCGGCACCGGGGACCTCGTCGTCACGCGCCGCAACGACCGCCGCCTGGCCACCGCCGCGGGCGGCCATGTCCGCAACGGCACCCGCTGGACGCTCACGACCATCCACGCAGACGGCAGCGCCGACCTCGCGGCGCAGTCCGGCACCGACCCAGAAGGCACCGGCCAGGACCGTGTTCGTGTGCCTGCCGACTACGTGCGCCGCCACCTCGAGCTCGGCTACGCCACCACCATCCATCGGGCCCAAGGACTCACCGTCGACCACACCCATCTCCTGGCCACCGAGGGCATGACCCGCGAGTCGCTGTACGTCGGGATGACCCGAGCCCGGCACTCCAACCACGTCTACGTGCCCGTCGACCCACTCGACGACGGATGCGAGCACCTCCCCGACCCCGGCCGTCACTCCCCCGACGCGCACGAACAGCTGCGCACGATCCTGGCCACCACTGGCCGCGAACGGTCTGCCACCGAGCAATTGCGCGACCAGACGAGGGGTCCGAGCCAGCGGGAGCGCGATGCCGTGCGCGCCACCCTCGCCGACACCCGACCGCCCTACCCCGCCGCAGATGCGCACGAAGACCCGCGGACGCGCGCCCGCCGCTCCACCAACCGCTCCGTGAGAGGACCACAGCGATGACCTCTAACCAGCCCTACCGTTCGGGCACGACGAACCGGCGGGTCGACCCGTTCGCCGCCTTCGCCCTTGCCTGGCCGACCCTGAGCGCCGACGAGACCGACGACGCCCTCGCCGAACTCGAGGACTGGATCGACTGGCTGCGCGACCGCTATCACCTCGACCACCGCCACCTGCCCCATTGCTGGGCCCTGCACAGCGAGCTCATCGAGGAGCTCTCCGCGCTCCACACCGCCTGGCAGCACTCCTACGCACCCGACGCCGACGGCAGCGCGCCCTTGCGCTGGCACGACGCCTTCGACGCCGGTCGGCAACGACTCCTGGACTGGGTCGCTCGCACAGGCTGCCGGCCTGACAACCACCGTGAGCACCTATGAGCTGCGGCCCGCCCCATTCGGCGCCTCGCCTGCGGACGGAAACGCGGGCGGGGCAGGCCGACGGCATTCGTCCGGCCACTGATGCCCCGGTTCGGTGCCGATGCTGCAGCACCTGGGCGGCTCTCGCGACGCGCAGTAGGTTGCGTCGCATGGAGGTGTCGCTGCTCTACATCCGGGACTGCCCCAACCGGTCGCTGGCGCAGGCTCGGCTCGGTGAAGCCCTTGCCCGGATTGGGCAGCCCGACCAGGCGATCGACCTCATCCTCATCACCTCCGTCGACGAGGCGGAGGAGCTGCATTTCAAGGGTTCGCCGACGATCCTCGTCGACGGGGTCGACCCGTGGGCGCCGCCCGGACCGGCCCCTGGAGGGCTCGCCTGCCGCATGTACCGCACCGACGGGCAGGCGTCGCGTGCGCCCAGCGTCGAGGAGATCGTCCAGGCATTGACTCGACGGACCTGAATGCTGGCTCGCGAGAAGGTCAGCGCACCAGCAACGCGATCTGCTCGCACGTCGCGAGACTCACCGCGCCACGGCTCGGGACGGGGACGTCGTGCTCGGACGCGAGCTCTCGAGCGACCTGCGGGTTCGCCTTCAAGTAGGCGGTCACGACCTGATGGGAGAGGCGCCCTCGCTGAGCGACTTGCTCGCCCGCCTCGTGCGCCCACGAACGCACCACGTTCGGCTCGTACGTCATCGATATCCATCCTCGCGCCCGTGGTTGGCCACGTGGAGCATGCCACGGTTCGACGCCCGCACGCTGCCGTACATCACGACGCACTCCGCGGTCCGCAGTCGGCCCCGGGAGCAATCGGAGCGCCGATCGACCAGCCGTAGGGCCGGCCGAACGAACCGGGTCAGCCGCCCAGCCGGAACGGGAAGAACGACAGCGGTGAGAGCGTCAGTCCCTGCGTCGCACGGTGATCGACCACGCGGCCTTCACCGCGGCAGCCACACGGTCGATCGCCTCGTCGAGCGCGCGGTCCACAACGTTGTCGGTCGCCTTGACCAGCAGGTAGGCGCCGACGAGTTCCACCGCGGTCGTGAGATCCCGCCGTTCCTCGGAGTATCCGGACCCGCTGACCTCGAATCCCTCCGCACGAAGGGCGTCCGAGACGAGGGCCAGGCTGCGAGGTGTGGCGGGTTGGACGAGGACAGTCGCGTGTGGCATGTGCTCAGCATGCCGGTCGGGTCCGACGACTCCGGGCAATGCGTCACGGCGGCGGCTTGCCGGCGTGCGCGTCAACGCGCGATGGCGCGTAGCGGGCGCTGGGCAGCCGGGCGTGTCTCGACCGCCGCGAATGCGACGACAGGCGCTGCAGGTCGGTGGCCGTCGAGCTGCGCGCTGATGCTTGCCGCCACGTCGAGCACCCGCGCGGCGGCGGCCCTGAGCGCGGTCGGATCGTTGCCGGACCATCCCGCGAGGTAGGGGACGGAGTAGGCGCGGGTGTCGAGGCCGGCTGAGATGGCGACGATGTGGGCGATGGATTCGGCTTCGATCTCGGCCTGTCCTCGGCAGCGTGGCGAGGTGCGGTACTGGTCGGCGAAGCGGTTCTCGTGGTCGGCGCGGATGTGCCCGAGTTCGTGGGCGAGCGTCTTGACCGCTTGGGCGGGCTCTACGTCGTCGCGGACGCGGACGAGCCGGTTGCGGTAGTCGGTGTAGCCGTTGGCGCCGTGGCAGTCGCCCCGTTCGAGGGTGAACCCGTCGTCGTGCACGAGTTGGGCGAGTCGCTCCCACAGGTCGCTCGGTGCTGGTCCGGTGAGCAGGTGCGGGTCGTCGGGGAGGTCGGGGCCGTCGGTCTGGCGGAGGTCGAAGACGTGGACGACCCGGAAGCCGCGCGGCACCCGCGGCGCACCTGCACCTGGCTCGACCTGCGTCGTGGTCCGGTCGACGGGCTCGGCCTGCGCTTGGTCGGGCTTGTAGAGGCAGGGGGCGAGGATCGCGATGCCTTTCTCCCCCTTGCGGACCTGGCGTCCGGCGGCGCGCCAGGCTCGGTAACCGGCGACGGCGGTGGCGTCGGGTCGCTGGACCGCGACGAGCAGGATGTTGTTCAGGCTGTATGTGGGCATGTGTGCTGCGATGTGGAGCATGTGCTGCCAGGCGTCGCTGCTGGCGAGGTCGGCGACTGCGGCGGTGAGCCGCTCGTGGATGTCTGTGAGCTGGTCGCGGCGTCGCTGATCGCGGGCGGCGGTGTCGTCGGCGCTGGTCATGCCGCGCCTGCCTGTAAGGCGCCAGCGCAGACGTTGTCGGACCAGCCGCGGTACCCGCTGCGGGACATGAATCCGGTCTCGATCTGGGCGAGCGTGACGAGGTAGACCCCGCCGGTGAATCCGGTGGCGTGGTCGAGGGCGTCGTTGGTGACGACCTTGATCCGGGCGGGGTCGCAGCCAGGGTCGGACTGGACGACGAGGGCGATGTGCCCGGCGGGGCTGCCGGTGGCCCAGTACACGAAGGCGCCGAGCGGGGGGCAGCGGTCGCCGGGGCGGGCGTGCCCGGTGGCGAGCATGCGGGTCCAGTGCACGGAGGCGGACTCGTAGCCGGAGTTGGCGTAGCCGTATGCGCGGCAGGCGAGCCGGTCGCAGCGGTTGTACCAGCCGGAGCGGGCACCGACGAGGTTGAGCGCGGCGGCGACCGCGCCTGCCACGTCGGTGGGGGTGCCGGGTGGGACGACGACAGTCCCTGTGTCGGCGAGACTGGACGCGCAGGCGGCGTCCACGTGGGCCGAAGGCGCCACCTGCGATGGGGCACCGGTGGCGCTGCCGGCGGCGGTGGCAGTGGGTGTGGTGCTGGTCCAGGCGACGGCGTCGGCGTGAACGCGTTCGAGGTACGTCTTGGCGGAGTCGTCGATCCGCGGGTAGGTGGCGACAGCACCCGGTCCGGAGTGGTGCGCGAGGGCGAGCGTGTCCAGCCACGACAGGCGACGCGCCCCAGACAGGGGCGTGCCCAGGGGCTGGTCGAGGTCGTCGAGAAGCTGGCACAGCATCTGCCCGGCGACATCGGCGACGGTGAGCGGGTCGGAGTCATCGGGCAGGCCGTCGCCGTCGAGGTCCACGTTCCAGCCGGCACCGTGGACCGCGACCCAGTCCGTGTCGGTCACCGCGATCAGGCCGCGGCCGCGCGGGCCGACATGGGCCGGATCGAAGCCGGAGTCGGCGGCCATGACGGCCGCGATCCACGGCTGCGGCAACTGGGGGCAGGCGTTCTGCACGGCCGCGATCCACACCCGCGCCGGGGCCGGAACCGGTGCGCCGTCTGCCAGAGCGGGCCCGGGGGCGGTGAAGCAGGCCAGAGCGGTGCCGGCGGCGCCGAGGACGGCGAGTACCGCGACGACGGGCGCGGCGAGGGCGGTGGCCGCTGCGGCGGCGAGGCCGGCCTTCACCGTGCCGCTCCATCGCGCGCGGCGAGTTGACCGGTGCTCCCGCGGTCGGCTGCAGCGGCGGTGGCGGCTTCGATGCGCCGCTGCCCCGCGTTGAGCGCGGCGGCGTCCGGGCGGCTGGGCCAGGGGGCGAGGTCGATAATCGCGGGCCGGGCGTGCCGGAGCAGGAGCACGGCGGAACCGAAGGGCAGGGTCCGCAGGACCGCGGGCGGCAGGACGGGAACGGTGCGCAGGCTGGTCGTGGTGGAGCGTTCGCCGCCGTGGCCACGTGACTGGGATCGGGTGGTCTCGTCGATGTCGCCGAGGAGGCGGGAGACGTCGTCGAGGTCGCGCATCTTGGCTAGTCCGCCCAGGACGAGCTTGACGGTGGCGGCGTCCCAGATGGTGTCGGCGGCGTGCTCGCCCCAGCGGTGGCGGGCCTGGGCGAGGGACTGCAGGACGGCGAGGGTGGTGATGCCGGACCCGCCGCCTTCGGCCATGAGGGAGGGCAGGGAGGGGAGCGGGGTGAGGTTGGCGATCTCGTCGAGGGCGAGCAGCAGCGGCGGGTCCAGCCGCGCGCCGGGCGAGCGTGCGGCCAGGGTGCGGGCGGTCTCGGTGATGTCTTCGACGAATGCGGCGACCAGGGGTGCGCTGGTGCCCGAGGACACCGCGGACGCGAGCAGGTAGAGGGTGCCGCGGTCGGTGAGGAACGCCTCGGGGTCGAACCGGTCGTCGGGGCCGGGGTCGAGGGCGTGCAGGACATGGGGGTCGGCGAGGGCGGCGAGGGCTTGACGGACGCCGAGCCAGACGCTGTCGCGGGTGCGGGGGTCGGCGTGGACGATCGCGTCGAGGGCGTCGGCCCAGCCGTCGGCTGCGTCGCGGTGGCGGGTCAGGATGGACACGGCGTCCTCGGCCAGCACGGGGTTGAGCGACCACCGGTACAGGTCCAGGGCGCGCCGGTCGTCGAGGGCGGCGGCGTGCAGCAGGCAGCGCAGCGCGGTCTCGGTCTGCCCGGTCCAGAAGTCCGCGTCCGACACGGATCCGTGCATCCCGGCGCCTGAGGCGAGGCCGCGGGCACGGACCAGGGCAATGCGGGGGTGCCGGCAGCCGCGGACCGGGGACCAGCGCAGCCCGTCGGGAAGACCGGCGAGGCGCTGCGGATCGAACACCGCGACCGGGCCCCGCGTGGCGCGGTGGTCGTGGGTGACGGCGAGGGTGTCCGGGCGGGTGGAGGTGGCGACGACGGCGCCGGGGGCGTCGAGGATCCAGGGGATGACCACGTGCAGGCCCTTGCCCATTCGGGGCGGTCCGAGGAGCAGCGCGGAGTCCTCGACCGAGCACCACAGGTCGCTGCCGTGCGCCGCGCCGAGGAGGTAGCCGAGCTCGGTGGGGGGCGCGGTGGCGGGTTGGCTGGGGCGGGCGTGGCGGGCGCGGGTGCGCAGGGCGCGATCGCCGGCGACGGTGGTGAGCTCGCGACGTGAGGCGAGCCCCGGCAGGTGAGCAAGGCGGCCGCGGCTGGTAGACGGGTTATGCCGGTCGAGGAGGTGCCGCGCGAACCGTACGGCGACGAACCCCGAGGTGGCCGCGAGGGCGAGGACGGCGAGAGTGGCGGCCCAGTAAGGGATCGGGCCGGGCAGCTGCTCGGGTCGCGGCCATGCGCCGGCTGGTTCAACGGGCCGCCCTACGGCAGCGAGCGCTGGCAGGATCCCGCCCTCGGGGGCCAGTCGTCCGGTGAGCAGGCAGGCCGCGGTAGCGCCCGCGTACAGCAGCGCGCCGGCGGCGAGGGTGAGGCCGACGGCGAGCAGGCCGAGGTCGGTGGTGTCCCACCCGCCCACACGCGCCCCCGCACCCGTTCCCCCGACGCGGGGGCGGGTCATCGGGGCACCACGGCGAGGTGTCGACCGGCCGTGCCCGCGCGCTGCCGCCGCATGACGGGCAGCGGGATGGGGACGTGGTCGTCGTCGGCGTCGCTGCCGGGCGGACCGGGGTGAAGGGGTGCGGCGGCGCGGCGCAGGGCGCGGGTGTGCAGGAGGGTGGTGTCGAGGAGGTCGCGAAGGTCCAGGCCGAGATTGCCTGCTTCGGCGCGGAGCGCTGTGGCGGTGCGGTGCGCGGCCAGGCGTAGCTGGTCGGCGGCGACCGCGGTGGCGGCGTATGCGGGGTCGAGGATGGTGGCGTGCTCCACCATGGCGGTGAGGTCGCGAGGGTTCGGCCCGGGTCCGGCGGTGGGTGCGGTGCGGGCGATGCGCCATGCCACAGTGACGGGGTCGATCGGGGCGCCGGTGTCGTGCAGGTCCACCAGCGCTGCGTACACCGGGCGCCACGTGTCGCCGGTGAGGGCGTCAGGTCGCAGCCAGCCAGTGACCGCGGCGAGGTAGTCGGGGTGCGTGACCAGGCAGGCGGTCAGGTCCGCCTCGCGTTCCGCGACGGCGTCGGGGTCGGGCAGGGGGTGTCGGGACAGGAGCCGGTCCGCGCCGACCAGGGAGGGCAACAGCCCGACCGGTGACGGAGGCGACACGGGCGCGGCGACGGCGGTGCCGGTGGTGGCGCGGGTGGCGATCGCCCACCGGGTAAGGGCCAACTCGGCGACAGCGTCGATCTGCGCGGTGACCGTCTCCACCACCCGAGGGCTGCGGTCCAAGGCTGCGGCGAGGGCTGCGGCCTGCAGCAGGACGCCGTGGCAGGCGACCTGGCGGCGCAGCGACGCCTCCAGCACGACCGCGGCGTACTCGGCGGGGCGGGGGCGGGTCGGGACTGCGGCGAGCAGGTCCAGGATGCGCGGGGCGTCGGCGATCCGGTAGCCGTGCCGGTCGATCATCGCCTGTGCAACCACGTCCGGGCAGGGTCGCTGGTGGGCGGCGTCGAGCTCGCGGATCGTGGCGTAGAGGGTGTGGTGCCAGGGGTCGGCGAAGTCCTCCGCGCGCAGCCATCCGCTCACGGCGACGACCGCGTCCGGGGCCAGCAGAAGCGCGCCGAGGGTGGCCTGCTCCGCCAGCCGCACGGCGGCCGGGACTCTGCCGCCGGTCTCAACCGTGTCCTCGGACATGACAGCGGTGCTGCGCATCGGATCGGGCGTCATCGCACGCCTCCCGTCGCCGTGCCCCCTGCAGCACGATGCGTGGCCGTGCCGGTCATCGCGGTGTCGGTGTCGACCAAGGGGAGCTCGTCGACGTGGAGACGGTGGTGGACCAGGTGGGAGCGGGCGGGCAGCTTCCACAGCCCTGTGCCGCGCCGCAGCACCGCGATCACCTCGCGTTCCGCGATGGACAGGCCCAGCGCTCGGGCAGTCGCAGCGAGCTGGTCGGCTTCCTGCCGGTAGATGACGCGGGTCGAGCAGTCGGCGAGCAATCCGTCGGCGATCGCGCGCCCGGCGGTGCCGGTCGCGGCGACGGCGTCGAGATCGGACAGGCGGTGCAGGATCAGCAGGTTCGCGATGCCATAGGCGCGCGACAGCTTCCACTGCGCCTGCATCCGCCCCAGCAGCGCGGGGCTGCGCAGCAGCCGCCACGCCTCGTCGTACACCACCCACCGCGGGCCGGGCTGGTCGCCAGAAGTGGTGAGGGACTGCTCCAGCCACGCCGACGCGCACGTCATCGCGATGGCCAGGGCGGTGTCGTCGGATCCGAGCGCGGACAGATCCAGCACCACCATCGGCGCGGACGGGTCGAGACGGTGGGTGGACGGGCCGTCGAACATGCCGGCGAGGTCGCCGCGGGTCAGGCGGCGCAGCGCATGCACGAGGTCGGCGCCGTCGCGGGTCCGGGCGGCGACGGTGGTGCGGTCCGCGGAGACGGCACCATGGTCCGGGTCGGCCAGGGCATCGACGAGCCGCGGCAGCGTCGGGGCGGCGTCCGCACGGACGGCGTCGAGTGCGGCGTGCAGGGCGGTGTGCTCGGCGGGGGCGAGGTCCCGGCCGAGGAGGGTCGCAGCGACCGCCGCGAGGACCGTCGCGCTCGAGTTCATGGAACCTCGCGACGCGGGCGGTGCGTCGAGGGGATTGAGCCGGGTCGACAGGCCCGGGCCTATCCGGATGACGGTGCCGCCGACGGCGTCTGCCAGCGGCGCCCACTCCCCCTTGGGGTCGCCGGGGACGTAGACGCGCCGCCCGGCGGCGAGCGAGCGCAGCGCGAGGGACTTGGCCAGCGCGGACTTGCCCTGACCGATGACCCCGGCCAGGAGCATGTTCGGGTTGGTCAGCTCCCCTTCTGCGTAGAGGGCCCAGGGGTCGAACGCGAACGCCTCACCGGTGAGCGCGTCCGGCCCGATGTAGACCCCGGCCTGCGGCGGAGCCGGGGCCAGGAAGGGGTAGGCGCCGGCCAGGACGGCGCTGCTGGCCCGGTGGGCCGGGACCCGCATCGGCCACAGCCCCGCCCTGCGCCCCGACACCCGGGTGCCGGAGGTGCGGTGCGCGCCGACGTTCACAGGATCCCCCGCGCAAGCGGGAGCGCGGCAGCGGTGTGCGCTGCTGCCTGCTGCCCGGCCAGAGGGCGCAACTCGCACATCGCCCGCGCCGCGGCGGCCTCGGTCGCACGGCACGCCTCGACCAGGGCCGCCTGGTCGTCGGCGCTGACGGTGACCATGCCGGTGAACCGCAGGTCGCCGTGGCCGGCGACCAGGTCGCGCTCGCGGGTGGCGACGTCGTCGGCTTCGGCGCGGGCGGCCTCGTCCTCGATGCGGCCCGTGCGGGCGCGGTGCGCAGAGTCCGCGACCAGGTCGACCCGCGCGCGACGGATGTCCCGCGTCGCCGTGCGCAGCGGTCGCGGCTCCGCGATCAGCGTGACGGTGCGGTGCGCGCCGGGTGCCAGCAGCAGCGGCTGCAGGAACTCGACGCCCACCTCGGCGCGGGGCCACTCCGCGATCCAGTACGTGGCGTGCACTGCGGTGTCGGTGCGCAGATGCGACCACGACTCCGCAACGGCCATCGGCCCCCACACCCCGGCCCGGTCCGCCTGCCGCTCAGCGACCATATGACCAAAGGAGATCAGTGCCAAGGGGTCGTAGGCGCGGCGCATCAGCTCGCACAGCCGGCGAGGACCGACCCAGCCGTCGACCTTGAGGCCGGCGGCGGCGACCGTGTCCGCGAACGTGCCCAGCAGCGGCTGGACGTCGTCGTGCGCTCCGCCGCGGCGGAACGCGACCGCGAGCACGGTGGTGATCCGTGTCGTCGACGTGTCGGCGTCGGCGAGCAGGTCGGCCACCAGTCGCGCCGGCAACGGCGCGTCCGCACCGGTGGCATGGTCGGACCACCAGCGGCGCACATCGCACTCGCCCGCTGGGGCGGTTGCGTGCAGGACCTGCACGCGGACGATCTCCCGGGACTGGGTGAGCCCCGCCAGCACCCGCCCCCAGGCCGCCGTCGTGGACCCGGCGTCGTCTGCGAGCAGGACGCCCCGCCCGCGGACCGCGAGGACAGCGGTCACCGTCCCCGTCGTGCGGTCGCTCACCAGCGCCGCACCGCTCGAGCCGGTCGTGACGGGAAGCGGCGTGCGGATCCCCGGCAGCTCCAGCAGGAGCCCACCCGTCGCTGCGCGGGGATCGCGAAGCCGGTGGAGCTGTCGGGTCGCACCGATGGCCCGCCGCAGCCACCAGTCACCGACGATCGGGATCCACCCCATCACGCTGCGGCCCCCGAACGACGTCGTGCCCGCCAAGACCAGCGGGCCCCACAGGAGCGCAGCGGCAAGGAGCCCGTGCAGGCCCGCGGCGTACTCGGCGGTCACCGCGATCGCCGCCGCGGCACCCACGGCGGCGAGCTGAGGCCCCGACAGGCCGAGCAGCACACCCCGGCGCTCCAGGCGGCCGAACCGCACCGTCGCTGCAGGCGCGCTCACGACCCCTCACCCGCTCCCGCAGGGCTGGCGGCGGGGCGGCGGGGAGCGACCGGGCCGCTCGAGGGCGACGCCGCCCCCGCGGCGGCCACCGTCGCAGCGCGGGCGCCGGCCCCTGCTGCCGCCCCACCCGGGCCCAGGACCATGCCGGTGGCGACGGACTGGGCCGCGAACCTGGCTTGATTCCCCGCCGCCCGAGCGGTTCGCGGAATCGGGCCGGCCGCGACAGCCCCGTGCATCACCGACGCTGCTTCCATCCCGGTCCAGTGCACGAACCGCCACGTCAGCCAAGGCGCGAGCACCGCGATCGACAGCAGCAGCAGCCCGGCTAGCAGATCCGACAGCGACCCCGACGTCTCCGACGCAGGAGCGCTGCCCGTGCCAGCGTCGGGGCCGGTGCCGGAGAACGCGCTCGCCCCGACCACGAAGACCACGACGATGACGACCTTGGACAGCACCAGCGCCGCCACGATCTCGATCCAACGCCGCGCCCACACCCGGGTCTGGTCCCACGCAAGCCCCGCGAACGCGACCGGCGCGAACACGATGACCAGGATCAGCGCTGCCTTGCGGAACAGCAGCACCCCCCACAGCAGCAGGAACCCCACGATCAGCGTGCCGCCGAGGACGAGCTGCAGCACCGGGCCCGAGGACGGCCCGGCCAGCCACGTCAGGTCGACGAACCGTGCTGCCGCGTCGCGCACGGTCAGCCCGGACGCGGCAGCGATCGCCTGGCACACCTGATCGGTGGCCAGCAGCGCGGACTGTGTCACCACCACGGCGAACCCTGCCCCCAGCACTGCCTTCGCGACCCCGATGACCGCGCGGGCGAGGCCGCCGGGCTCGCGGCGCAGCACGGAGGTCAGCACCTGAAGCACGAACAGGCCAACCACCGCCGGCAGGGTCACCGCAGCCAGGACGGCGACGTTCGCCCGCAGCCACGACGCGGAGGTGTCGACCGCGGTCGTGGCGTCCAGCACGGTGAGCGCCGCGCTGGACACCTGCTCCGCGGCGGTCACGAACGCCGCCCCGAGCCCGCCCAGGATCGACTCCGACACGGCCGACCCCGCCGCATCGACGACGCCTGTCGCGGCCGTGCACACCGGGTCCAGCGGCCCCGTACACAGATCCGGGAGCGCGGCCATCAGCCGATCCCCGCGCCCAAGCCGGAGAAGAACGCCACGATCGCGTTCGCGCCACCGATCAGCAGCGCCCCGCCCGCCGAGACCAACACGCCGGTCTTGCCGTTGCTGGTGTGGGAGTAGTTGCCGCCGTGGTGCCCGAGCGCCCAGACGATGACGGAGACCACCAGGCCTGCGACGCACGCCACCAGGCCCCATGTCAGCAGGGCGCCCACGATCTGCTTGAGCACCGACAGTCCCGGCAGGCCTCCGTTGTTCGGGCTGATCCCCGGATCGGCGGCTAGGACGACAACGCGTGAGACGAACATCGGAGGCTCCCTGTGTCGGCATCCGACCGGGGCGACTACCGGTCCGACACAAGGTGCGCGGATTCAGCGCCCGACAGGCGACCGAGCCCTGGACGAGAGAACTGCGGCTGGCCAGCGAGATGCGGCAGGTCATGAGTCGATCTCGGCCGGCTCGGCTGACGCGCCCCGGGCCGTTGGCTCAGCGGCGGCGGACCGGCGGGACTTCCAGGTCGGGAATCGCGCGCTTCATGAACTTGTCGAAGTGCGGCACGGTGAAGGCGGCGTACCCGTGCTCGGGCGTGTAGAGCAGGCCCATAGCGATGAGCTCAGCGCGTGTCGGTGCCACCTGCGGCGACGTGCGGTCCAGCAGGGCTGCAACGTCGGCCGCCTTCTGCGGTGCTGCGCCGAGCTCGGCCATGGCGCGCAGGTAGACCCGCTGCATCTCCGTCGCGCGGTCCAGGCGAACGCGGAAGAACGAGGAGTCCAGCTTCGACTCGTAAAGGGGCAGAGCCGCCTCGACGTCATCGGGGGTGATCGTCGGCCCGCCCGCCACACCCCACACGGCGTAGCCCAACTCCTGGATGAAGTACGGGTAGCCCTCGGTCAGCTCAACGGCGAGGTCCAGCGCACCAGGGCTGAAGGTCGCGCCCTCGCTCTCGGCCGGGTCGGCCAGCGCGCGGCTCGCGTCCGCGTCGCTCAGGCTGCCGATCCGCGGGAACTTGAACAGGCGCTCGGCGTACGACTTCGCGTCCCCTGCCAACTCAGCGATCTGGGGCAGGCCCGCACCCACCATGGTGACCGGGAGGCCGCGCTGCACCGTCTTGTGCAGAGCCGCGATCAGCGCCTCGAGCTGGGGCTGGGTGAGGAACTGCACCTCGTCGTAGAGCAGGACCACCCCGCGGCCCTGCTCCTGCGCCGCTTCGCCGATCGCGACGAACAAATCGCTCAGGTCGCGGTGCAGGTTGCCGCTGTCCGCCTGCCCCTCCAGCGCAGCCACGTCGACGCCAGCCGTCAGCGACCCGGACGGGTCGACGGAGATCGAGAAGGATCGCAGCACCGAGGCGGCGCGCTTGAGCCGATCGCTCCACCGCGCCTTCGGGGACAGCTCGAACAGCGCGGTCCGGAAGTCCGACACCAGGTCGCGGCGGAACGCGTCGTCGGAGTGCTTGCTCACCTCGCTGTCGATCACGACCCAGCTCTGCCCGAGCGCCTCCGTGCGGAAGCTGCCCAGCAGGACCGTCTTCCCAACCCCGCGAAGACCAGTGATGATCATCGACTGCTCGGTGCGACCGGCCGCCATCCGGGCCAGCAGCAGCGCGAAGGTCTGCAACTGGTCGTCGCGACCTAGGATCACCGGCGGTCGCGCGCCAGCGTTGGGCGTGTAGGGGTTGCGCAGCGGGTCCACGCAAGCAACGTTATCGATGTTAGTTCGCTTTAGCCAGATTCTCTAAACCTCGGTAAACCCCAAAAAGGCAATGGTGCACGAAGTCCGGGTCGAGCTGCGACACATGGCGCCACAGCACCCCAAGGCTGGCGTGGCAGTGAAGCACCCACCCGGGACACCGTGCAGCCCAGCTGCCGGCGGCCGACCGGTTCCTACTGTTGTTACTGCGGCAGCGCGGGGCTCCAAGCTGGGTCGACGGGATGTCTTCGGGCCAACCCAATTGCCACCTGCGACATGGCGGTCACTGTTTCAGTTGTTGTTCCGGTTGTCGTTGAGGTAGCGAGAGGAGTACCATCTCGAACGTGTCCAGCCGCGAGGTCTACCCGAACGCGCCCTTGGTCCTGGTGGCAGCGGAGATCCGCCACCCCGATGCCGGCACGTTGAGCGACAGAGAGAAGCAGCAGCTCAAGCGCGCGCTCGCAGACGAACTGCCTGTGGCTAGGCCGCTCAATCGCCCCGCTGGAATGGTCGCCACCATCGGTCCCGGCGTCGCCGCCCCTCAGTTCCAACCCACCCCGGCCATCAGCTCCCCCCGCTTCCTCAGCCGCGACCTGGTTACGAGCGCGACGTTCCATGCGGACGCCGTGGTCATCGAGACGACTGAATACCCTGGGTTTGAGGCGTTTCTTGCGCTTACCCAACGGGTGCTCTCAGCCCGGCTGAGCGTCGGATCGCTCGACGGGGTGGAACGACTCGGTCTGCGCTACATCGACGAGATCCGAGTACCCAGCGTCGGCGACACCAGCTCATGGAGAGACTGGATCGGACCCACCCTTCTGGGGCCGAACCACCTGGCTGATCAGCTGGAGCTGACGAACGACGCGTGGCAGGGCATCTCCACCTACTCCGGCAAGCTGGACGCTGGCGATTTCGAGCAGATGTCGCTCGTCCTGCGCTACGGAACCGGGGAGGGATACGCCCTCGCCCCCGACGGCGATCTACGGCGCAAGACCCCGCCGCCCGGACCCTTCTTCCTGATCGACATCGACAGCTACTGGGGTCCGGCCACACAGGCGGTTCCGGAGCTTGACCTGAACGCGGTCACGAGCGCGTTGGAGGCGCTCCACGGACCAGTGAGAACCCTGTTCGAAAGCTCGATCACCGACCGACTCCGAGACGAGGTGCTTCGCCGCAATGGCAAGTGACAACGACCTGGCCACAGCCGAGTCGCAGCTCGGCGTGCCCCGCCTGGAAGCAGCGCAGCGCTCCTCGACCCAGACATCGACTCAGCTCACGGAGAAGGCGGGCTTCCTACGCCATCAGGTGCGCCAGCTCAGCGACGACACCCAAGGGCTACACCTCGACACCCAGCTCAACGAGTGGACCGACCGGGCCATGCGTCGAGGCAAGGAGGCACCCCTCGAACTCCTGGGTCACCTGTCAGACCTCGGATTCTCCTGGCGAGACATCGCCCGCATGGTCCGCGTGAGCGTGCCGTCAGTGCAGAAGTGGCGGCGTGGCGGCAAGGTCACTGGAGACAACCGGCGCATGCTCGCCAACCTCGTCGCAGCTTGCGACCTGATCACCGAGGATTACCTCGTCAGTGAGGTCGCGTCCTGGTTCGAGATGCCGTTGGTCACGGGCATCCCGGTCACCCCCGTCGACCTCTACGCACAGGAGCAGTACCAGCTTCTGTTCGACTACGCGGGCAACCACACAGACACGGAGACCGTCCTCAACCAGCTGAACCCCGACTGGCGTCAGCAGTACAGCTCGGACTTCGAAGTGTTCGCGGCCGAGGACGGGCAACTGTCCATCCGGACCAAGGGCTGACATGCCCAGTGAGCTCGAGGCACCCCATGACTGGGGAGAGCTGTATCTCGCGCGTGGAGAGGACGTCGCTGATGAGCGGCCCGTCTTCACCGGAGACGTGTTCACTCGGCGCCCGCTTGCGGAGGGCCAGGCCAGCGAGGCCGTCGGTCCCTCGCAGCTGCTCGTACTCCAGCACCCCTGCGCGCTCCGCATCAACGGAGTTGACCTTGTCCCGCGCATTCTCGTAGCGGAGGTCGAGCCGGCACCGCTGCTCTCCACGGAACAGTGGAAGGGGAGCTTCAAGCTCATGCCACTGCCTGAGCTGCTGGAAGCCGTCGGAGGCGACTCCGGTCACCGCGCGGGCAAGTTCAACCAGATCCTGGTGGTCACCCCGGAGGACCTTGCCGCGTACGACCGTGTCGCCTGCCTTTCCGAGGTCGGTGTGAACCTCCTCCTTCAGCGGTGGGTCCACCACAACAGCCGAGTCATCGTCCCGACCCATCTCTTCGCAGAAGTCACCGCGGGGCCATCTGCCGAAGCGGAACTGA
This sequence comes from uncultured Actinomycetes bacterium, assembly GCA_963843975.1. Taxonomy (GTDB): domain Bacteria; phylum Actinomycetota; class Actinomycetes; order S36-B12; family CAIYMF01; genus Longivirga. The sequence continues at coordinate 2,747,068 of CAWJMG010000003.1, forward strand.
CCGAGGACTGGGTAAGCGAGCGTGTGACCCAGGGGGCCGACCCCGCCGCCGCCGAACACGAGTGTCACGACTTCCTCCGCAGCCAGCCAAGCGCCGACGGGCCGACACGGCAGGACGCCTTGCGCGACCCACAGAGAAGGTCCGAAGTCCGGCGAGCTGCGAGGGCACAACTCGCCCTGCCCATGCTGCCTGCCTAGCCGATCGCCATCAAGTCTACGCAGTTCGCGAATAGGGACCTGGGGGAGATGGCTGAGGCGACCAGATCAGCCCGCGTCGAGCTTCTGTTGAGCGATATCGAGGCGGCGGTGCAGCAGACTCGCGGACCCGAGGTACTCACGGGCGCTCTCTGGGTCCTCGTGTCCGAACAGTTCGTGAGCTCGGGTTGCAGATGCCCAGCATCGCACCGCGGAAGCTGAAGTGAATGCCCTGCATCTCGTCCAGCCCGCTCCGGCCATGCTCCGTGGACACGTCCAGCCTCGGCGGCTTCCCGGCGGAGTCATTTGCTCGTCGTCAGTAGTGCGCTCAAGGTCGCGTCCAGTGTCGCGTCGGGGTCGATAGCCCTGACTTGCTCGCGAAGTCGGTGGGCAAGCCGCTCGAGTTCGCAGCGGTCGCCGGTTCGTGCCGCGAGGAGCATGGCCTGGTAGGCGAGGGCCTCACTGGCGGGCTCGACGGTGAGTCCTGTGGCGAGTGCGGACCGCGCGGCGGTCGGTCTGCCTCTGTCCATGAGGTGAGTGGCGGTGTCGTGGGCGATGTCGACGATGGTGCTGATCATCGTCTGGGCATCGGCCTCCGCCCACGCGTAGCTGGCGGGGTCGACCCCGAGGAAGGGGCGCCCGCGGACGAGCCTGAGCGCCGCGTCTAGCTGATCGCCGTCCTCCTCGACAAGCCCGTGGCGGGCCAGGCGGAGCAGGTCTTGCCAGTCGCTGCGCACGGCGGGGTGCAGTCGGTACCCGCGGCCGGAGTTGTTGCTGTGGTCGAGGTAAGGCCGCCCGTCGTGGTCGGTGCCGAGCCAGGTGCGGGTTCGGGAGATTAGGGAGTTCCGCATGTCGTACGTGACGCGCTGGCCGGGCCAGAGTGCATCGTCAAGCTCGCTGGCGCTCGCCCCGGGGTGAAGGGCCAGGTAGGCGAGCAGCTCCAGGGAGCGGCCTCGGCGCGCGGTTGCGGGGGTGCTGGCGCCTGTGACGTCGACGCGGCCGAGCAGCAGAATGCGGGGGGCGTCCGGATCCGGAGTGAGGTCTCGCTCGTCGGCCGTGCCGGGGATGTCGGGCAGGGCCGCTATGACGGCAGCTCGGGGTGATCTGAGGGCCAGCGGGGCGGTCGAGATGAGCTGCTCGATGAGCGACTCGACGTCGTCGGCCTCTTCGGATTCGTCCAACTTGCCGATCTGCGCGGTCGGGCCGGTCGCGGGCGGTTCCGAGCCGGGTGCATCCTCGCTGAGGTTCTCGGGTTGCTGGTTGGCGGCGTCGAGCAGCGCGAGCAGGGATTCGTAGTCGGAGTCGGAGAGCCGCGAGACAACGATGTGCAGGCCTAGCGGTTCGAGGACGGCGTCGCCGTCGGCGTGGACGCGCAGCATCCACCCGGTGGCGCTGTCCTGTGGTGCGCTGGCGGTCGTGACGACGGCGACACCCGACCACGGTGCCGGACAGATGGCGTTGTCGTGCCCCAGATGCACCTCGGGTGCCCAGTGGTCCGGTGCGCGGCCGGTCGAGCGCGCATCTTGCAGGTCGCGCACATCGGCGGCTTCGAGCGCGTGGCGCACGGTGGCGAGGCGGACGTCCGCCCGACGGGCAGCGGCGGTGTCGTCGACGGCGGCGACGCGGTCGGGGTCGGCGACGTCGGCGAGGGCGCGCAGGTGGTGGGTGAGGATGAGCGTGGACGCCGCGGACAGGGGGCTGGTGGCCAGCTCGACCCCCAGCGTTCGAAGGACTGCCGCCGCCGCGTGGTCGTCGCCAACCAGTTCAAGGGTGCCGGCCGCTTCGAGGTTGAGCAGGAGCATGCGGTCCTCGACCGTGCCGAGGGTCACCAGGGCGGGGTAGGGGGCGATCCCGGACGTCGACGGCGCCGAATCCTTGCCGGGTGCGCTGTCCAGCGCCGTCGGGTCGAGCCGCCACAGAACGAGGTTGTCGCCGACGGGCGCTTCGCCGGCTGGCGCGTTGGTGAACGGTGCGAAGGGGGGAGGCTCGTCGCCAGCGGTGGCACCCCCCATCGAGACGTCCACGATGATGTCGAGCTGGTGCTGGCCGACAAGGACAGCCAGAAGCCGTGGCATGGGCCGTCCAGTGGTGCGGCAGCCATCGGCCATCTGCTGCAGTGCCGACGCGACGATGTCGAGGGTGATGGGAGTCCGGGCGCCGCGGAGGATGCGTTCCGCGACGGCGGGGTCCCCGGTGGGCAGGGGGAGACGCTGCCCGGGGCGGCGTTGCTGCTGCTGACGTCGTCGTCGTCGGGCGAGTTCGGCGAGAAACCCGGTGGCGGTTAGCGCGGTGAGTCCGAGGACCAGATGCGACCAGCTCCTGCTGATCGCGTCTCCGGCTTCTGCCTCAGCTGACGGGGTGGCTGTCTGCTGCGAGCTCGGCCCCGTCGGGGCGGGCGTCGCTGCCGCGCGCTCGGGCTCTGGTGCGGGGGTGCGGTGGGGCGGGGCCGTGACAGCTCCCGGCGTCGTCGGGACCGGCATCACCGGCGCTCGACCGTCCGGCTCGTCGACGGCAGGCGCTTCGGGCGTCCGGGGTGGAGTCGTCGGCGCGGTCCGAGGAGCCTGGTCGGCGCCCTGACGGGCGGGCAGCACGAGGATCCAGCCGGGCCGGATGAGCCGGGGGTCGTCGAGGTGCTGGCCATCGGGTTGGGTGCGGTCACGGTTGAGCCGGTGGATCTCCCGGTAGCGCAGGGGATCGCCGAGCTGATGGGCGGCGATGTCCCAGAGCGTGTCGCCACGCTGCACCACATAGGCGCGGTGCTCCGAGCCGCCGTTCTGCGTCGCCGGTTGCGGCGTCGGCTTCGACGCGTGGGCAGTGTCGGGTGCGGCGGCGTGCTGCTCGGGCAGGAGCAGGACCCAGCCGGGGTGGATCCAGTGGGTGTCGGTGAGGGTGCGGCCGTCGTGCTGGGGGCGCCCGTAGTTGAGGCGGGCGATCTCGCGGAAGCGTGCGCCGTCGCCGAGGTGGGTGGCTGCGAGGTCCCAGAGGGTGTCGCCACGCATGACGGTGATCGTGCGGTCGCGAGCAGCTCGGCCCGCCTGATGGACCTGATCATGCGCATGGGCGTGCACCGCGGTCGAGGATGCGGACGGTTGAACTGCGCTGTGGTCGGCCTGCGGCTGACGCGTGGTCGCGGCATCAGGCTGCGCCGCCAGCCGCGGCGTGGCCAGCGCCGAGGTCGGGATCGGGGTCGACGCCGTCGACCCTGTTGGTGCCAGGTCTGCGGCTGCGGCCGGGACCGCTTGGAAGTGTCCGGGTGCGGTGCCGGTGGGTGCGGCCAGGAGCATCGCGGCCGACGCGACCAGGGACGCGGCGAGCTTCTGTGGCGCACCCGCCAGCGGGAGTCGTGGCGTGGGCAGGCCGCGCAGCATCGCGAGCGTCTCCACGACCACGGAGACGGCGAACACCGCCCACGCAGCCCATGCCAGCAGCGTCAGCGCGGTCAGCAGGAGGCGTCCGTCGTCGGGGCGGGTCAGCGCGGAGGTGATTGCCTGCCAGGACAGGGCCGGCCAGTCCAGCGCCGGGGCGACAACCAGCAGCAGTGCGGGGATGCCGACCATGAGGGCTGCGAGCGCGAGCAGGGCGGCCAGGGCGCGCGCGATCTCGGCGCCGCGGCGGTGGCGCCTGGCGTGGGTCACGGACTCTGCCCCTCGGCTGGTCGCCTGGGTGGTGGTTCTGGTCATGGTGCGGCTCCGGTGATGCCGGGGACGAGGGTGGCGCTGGCACGCCCGTTCACGGTGAGGGTGTGAATACCGATGAGGCCGAGGAACACGGTCGGGGTCGAGTCGGCGACGGTCACGGTGACGGTGGTGCCGGTGGTGGTGACGGTCCCGGTGACGCCGCGGGCGGTGAGGTAGGCGCGGGCCGCTGCGGTCGCTGCGCGGGTGTCGAGGGTGGGGTCCTGGCCGGTGATGGCGTCGGAGACGTCGATGCGCTGCCCGGCGACGCGCGCCGCGTCGGCGGCCAGCGCGTCGGCGCGTTGGATACCGCGGATCTTGGCGCCGCCGTCGACGACGAGGCCGATGAGGACGAGCAGCCCGAGGACGGTGATGGACAGGAACACCGTCGCCGACCCCTCATCGCAGCGCCCGCCGTGTCGCTGCCTCGTGGGACGTCTGGAGGTCATGACCGGCCCCGGTAGGTGTCCAGCGGGCTGGTCGCCGTCGCGGTGACCTGCCGCGATCCGGGCATGCCGGGCACGGCGAGACTGGACAGCGACACCGTGCAGGTGACGGTCGCGGTGACCGATGCCGGGCGTCCGACGGGGACGGCGAACCCGCTGGTATCCACGGTGACGCGCACGGTGGCGCAGTGCAGGTCGCCGGTGTCGAGCTCGCGGCGCGCGGCGCTGGTCGCGGTGCTGGTGGCGGCCGCCTGGTCGCGGGCCAGGGTCGCAGCGCGTGCGGCGGTCTGGGCGGCGTGGTCGACCTCCTGGTGCGCGATGGACAGCCGGCCGGCGACGACGACGAGGGCGAGCAGGACCAGCACAGCGGGAGCGAGGATCGACAGCTCGAGGGTCACCGACCCCGCATCGGCGCGGCGGGCCGCGCCCAGGGCGTGGTCCACGGCGCGCCGCTGTCCCGGGTGTGTGCCGGTCATGGGGTGTCCGTGGTGAAGCGCTCGACGGGGACGAGGGCGTCCTGGGTGACGGTCAGGCCGGGGACGCCGGGCAGCACCGACAGGGCTCGGCCGCTCACCTCGATCCGGACGAACGCGGTTGTGGTGCCTGCGGCCGTGACGGACGTGCCGGTCAGGGAGTCCCCGGCGTGGTCGGTGAGGAAGGACCGGGCCCGCGCCACCGCCGCTCCCGTGGTCGAGTTGTAGGCAGCGCCGGCGGCGGCGCCTTCCTGCGCTGCGGCCTGGGCGAGGTTGCGGGCGTGGAACCACAGGCCACCCTGGACGATCGAGAACACCAGCAGCAGCAGTGCGGGCGCGAGGATCGCGATCTCCAGGCTCACCGACCCGTCCTGCCCGCGGGCATGCCACCGACGGCATGGGGCGGTGCCGACGGTTCCTGCCGGTGAACGGGCGGGCATAACTGCGGCGGGCCGTGGTCAGTTGATCTGGTCGGTGCGGCGGGTGACGGCCAGGGTGATCGCGGTGACCAGCAGCGTCGCGACCGCGATGAGCCCGAGCACGATGATCACCAGCTCCAGGGTCGAGACACCGTCCTCACCCCGATTGCGCAGGGTGCGGCTGGTGCGGGCGAGGTGGCCGGCGAGCAGGACGCGGGCGGCGAGCAGGGTGCTGGTCATCGGGAGGTGCTCCTGTCCGGTACGGCGTGCATGGGCATTGCTGGGTGGGATTGGAAGTGCTTCTAGGAGAACAGGATCCGGGCGAAGGCGGGGTAGCCGATCAGGGCCATGAAGGCGATGCCCAACAGGGCGACGGGGATGATCATGTGCTCGCTGGCGGCGTTCGCCTCCGCCGCGGACGCGGCCAAGAGCTGGTGACGCAACGAGGCAGCGCGGGCGCGCAGGGTGGCGTAGACGGCGGCGCCGTCGGTGCCGGACAGTCGCATGATGTCGGCGAGGTCACCGAGCTCGGGGACGCCGACCTGCTCCGCGAGCTCGCTCAGGGCGTCCCAGGGCGGGCGCCCGGCGAGTTCGGCGCGGGTCAGGGCGTCGCGGATGCGCACGAACCCGGGGGCGTCGGCGACCCATGCCGCGCGCTCGAGGGCCTGCACGGTTCCGGCGTCGCCGGCGCGTTCGAGGGCGACGAGCTCGAGGTAGGCGCACACCGCCAGGCGCATCGCGTCCCGCTCGGTCTGCGCGCGGCGGCGCAGGTCCGCGTCGGGCACCCAGAACAACACCGCGGCCAGCAGCAGCGACACCGCAGCGGGCACGACGAGCGGGGGCACGATGCCCAGCAGGGCGACCGCGGCGAGCAGGACCGGCGGGAACGCGAGCCCGATCAGCGCGTAGCCGGTCTTGCGCGCCGCCAGCGCCGCCGGGGTCTCGCCGAGCAGGGCGAGGTCGCGGGCGTAGCGGTCCAGGTGCAGGCGGGCCGCGAGGTCGGTGAAGACGCCGTCGCTGGTGCGCTGCCACTGTGACCCCCCGACCACGGCGACGGGTTCAGGGTCGGCGGTGTCCAGGCGGGCCAGGGCGGCGGCGAGGTCGGGGACGTCGGGGACCAGGGCGCGGATCAGCACCGCGACACCCGCGCCCACGCTCGCGCCGGTGGCGATCACCAACGGGTCGATCATGAGCCGGTCCTCCCCGAAGCGGCGGGCGTCCAGGCGGGGTCCGCGGCGTCGCCGAGCCGGGTTGATCCGGTGGGCAGGAACAGTCGCGGCTGCGGGCGGGTCAGGGTCAGCGCCCGCATCCACGCCAGCGATGCGATGAACCCGCACGCGATCACCGCGAGGACCAGCTGGCCGAGCAGGGTGCCGTAGGGGGCGAGGTAGGTGCCGTTGAGTGTGCCGACGGCGACCACGCCGAGGGTGATGAGGGTGACCGCGCGGGCGGTGGTGCGGGGCTTGGCGCGCTCGGCCTCCACCCGGCGGCGCATCGCGACCTCCTCGGCGACGGAGTCCGCGACCGCGGCCAGGACTCGTGCCAGGCCAGGGCCGCGGCGGCGGGCACCCAGGATCAACGTGGCGACGACGAGGTCGCCGGTGGCGTCGTCGAGGTCGTCGGCGAACGCGCGCAGCGCGGCCTCGGTCGACCAGCGGGCGTCCAGCCGCGCCGCCAGCGCGGACACCTCGCCCTGCAGGCGTTGCGGGCAGGTGCGCACGGTCGCGGCGATGCCCTGCTCGAGACCGACACCGACCACCAGCACGTCGGACAGGCGCCGGGTCCATTCCTCCAGCGCCTCGATCCGGTCGATGCCCGCGGCCGCGACAGTCGAGGTGCCGAGCAGGATGGGCAGGCCCCACACGGTTGCGGCGACGATGAGTGCGGCGACTGGCCACCCGGTGACCAGCCACGCCGCGGCAGCGCCCAGGACTGCGACGATGGCGCGCGCCGTCGACCCGGCCCGCATCCGCTGCGGGTGCGTCGTCGCAGTGCGACGCGGCACCGGTGCGGGTGCGGGTGCGAGCGCAGGGAACAGTCCGGCGACAACCAGCAGCACGCCAGCGACAAGGATCGCGCCGGTGACCGCAGCCAGGACGGCGGTCACGACGGTGCTCCGACCACGTCGAGCGGCATGGTCCAGGTGCCGGTGCGGTGGTCTAGGAACCCGGGGTCGAACCCGGCCCGGATGAGTTCCGGCAGGCACGCCGGTGCGTGGGTGGGGACGCCGCGCCCGTCGGGTCCGGGGGCGAAGACGGTCGTGGTGGTGGGGCGGCCGAACTCGCCCATCCCGTTGATCTCCACGATGTCGGACACGAACCTGTGCCGCCGCCCGCCGATGTGGGTCTCGTCCAGCAGGCGTGCGTGGACGATGAGGTCCACGGAGCCTGCGACCAGGCGGTAGGCGAACGTGTCGGTCATCCCGATGTCTGCGGACAGGCACAACGTGACGAGGCGGTCCAGGGCGTGCGCGGCGGTGCGGGAGTGGATCGTGCACAGCGACCCGTCGCCGGTCGACATCGCCTCCAGCATCGGGACCGCCTCGCTGCCGCGGACCTCGCCGACGATGATGCGCCGCAGGTTCATCCGTAGCGCATCCACCACCAGCTCGGACAGCGTCACCTCGCCCGCGCGGCGGCCCGATGGGTCGCGTTCGCTGGATCCGTCGCGGGCCTCCATCGCCACCACCCGGGGGTGTCGGTCGGGGAGCTCGTGCAGGTGCAGCTCGTACTCCCGCTCGATGGTTGCGAAACGCTCCATCGGGTCGAACTCGTTGGCCAGCGCCCGGATCAGGGTGGTCTTGCCCGCGTTCTGCAGCCCGGTGACGATGATGTTCTTCCCGGACCGCAGCGCCGCGCGCAGGAACGCGACCAGCGCGGTGTCGAGCATCCCGAGGGCGATCAGGTCGTCGAGGTCGACGTCGCGGACCCGGTGGCGGCGCACCACCACCTGAGGGCGCGGTGTCGTCCACGCCATCGCCGCCAGACGGGATCCGTCCTCCAGGCGCAGGTGCAAGCGCGGGTTCGCGGTGGTGAAGGTGCGTTCGTTGCCCGCCACCCGAGCGGCCAGGTGCTGGAGCTGCTCGAGGAGCTCGGCGTCGGAGTCCGCAACAGCTGGGCCGCGCTCCTCGCGGCCATCCGCATAGGACACCCAGACCTGGTCGTGGCCGTTGACCTCGATGTTCTCCACCATCGGGTCATCGACCAGCGGCTGCAGGCGTCCCAGGCCGAACAGCGCCGACATGACCGCGTCGGCGAGCGCGAACTCCTCCTCCACGCTCCACCCCGGGACGCCGGCTCGCGCGGCGTCGCGGGACCGGGCGGTCAGGACATCGGCGAGCAGGGAGCGGCACAGCTCCTGCCGGGCCGCGGTGTCTGTCAGCGGGTCGGTCTGCAGGCGGGCGGCGAGGCGTTCGGCGACCTCTCGGCGCAGCACCCGGACCAGCCCGTGATCGACCGACAACCCTGCGCCCGGGTCGGCCGCGGGCGGTTCGGGCTCGGGCCACGCGCGCAGCGCGGGCGTGCCGAGGTCGTCGACTTGCCAGGCGCGCAGCTGCTCGGTCACGACCCCACCACCGTCGCCTGGTCGGGGGCGGATGCGGAAGAGCGCAGCGGCGCCTCGTCGGACGTCGGGGCGGACAACGGCGTGCGACGCTCGGCGCTGTCGCGGAGCCGAGTGGTCACGGCGGCCGCGGAGCGCATCAGCGCGGTGCGAGCGAACCAGCGTCCGGCAGGCGCGCCGTCGCTGAGCACCACGGCCGCCCGAGGATCCCAGGCCAACGATCCGAGCAGCGGCAGCCCGAGGGAGGATGCGACCTCGTCGGCAGCGTAGGGGCGTCGCTCACCGACGACCAGCAGCCAGCGCCGCGGCGACGCCGAGCCCGCCGGCTCGGCTGTGCGCATCGCCTTCGCGGCGGGCCGCGCTGCAGCGACCGCACGCAACGACGACCCGGTCACGAGCACCACGAGGTCCGCAGCCGCCAGCAGCGATGCGTCAGCGCCGGCAGGCAGTCGTCCGACGTCGACGAGGACCGTCCAACTCTCCTCGCCGGTGCTGTCGAGCTGCACGCAGCCGCGACCAGGCCGGGGTCGCGCCGGGCTTGGTCGGCGGGAACGGTGCGGGACCGGCGAGCAGGAGCCGGGACCCGGTCGCGTCGAGCGCGACAGCGGAACCGTGGACCGCGTCGAGCAGGTCGCTGCGTGCCGTCGCGACGGCGCCGGCTCCGGCGCCCGGCCCGGTCCCGCCCAGCAGGTACCCGGAGGCGAGGTCCGCGCCGGCCGGGTCGGCGTCGACCAGAAGCACCGAGCCCCCGTTCAGCGGCCAGGCCAGAGCCAGGGCCAGCGCGGTGGTGGTCGCCCCGGGCGCGCCCTTGGCCGAGCACACCACGATCACGGTCATGACACGGCCACCCGCGGCAGCAGCACCAGCGCGATGCGCCCCGTCGCGGCCCGAGCCGCCAGCGCCGGACCGTCCCCGGCCGCGACGGTGACGTCGAGCACCGACACCCCGTTGAGGTCAACCGGGCCGACCCGCACGACGGTCGCCGCCAGAGTCGCGGGCGGCCCGGTCGGCGGGTCGCCGTCCACGCCAGGGGTCTCGACGATGAGGATCCGGTCACCGGGCGTCAAACCACCCGCCGGCAGCCGGTCGGCCTTGAGCGGAACACCGACCAGGACCTCCCCCGCCTTCGGGGGTGCCGCGGCGGTGAGCTGCGCGGGCGCCAGCAGCGACCCAGCCACGATCGTCGTCGCAGCGACCTGGCCCACGACCTGGTCACGCTCGCCCGCCGGGATAACGGCGACCCCGCCCGTGCCGGCGACCTCGACGGTCGACAGGTCGGCGTCGGTCAGGACCGTCCCATAGGGGACGTCGCGCGCCGCGACCAGCACCGCGACGCGGGCGCTGCTGGTCGACACCAGCCACGCAGCCGCGAGCGCTCCCACCGCGACCAGGGCCACACCCAGGGCAAGCAGCCCCGGACGGCGGCGCGGCCGTGGGGCGCGCATCGGTGCAGCGACCGGCATCGCCCGCGTCGGCCCGTCCGCCCGGGCCGTGCCAGAACTCGTGGTCATCACCGCCCCAATTCAGTCTTGACAGATGCGGCTCTACCTCTCTTGATAGTTGATGTAGGGATGGTCTTTAATGTCTCGAGAGATAGGGTGTAATAGCCAAGTTGGTTAGGAACACGCTTCCATCTATTTTCACCTTTACCTTTGGATAGATTTTTGGTGACACGCTCTTTCGCAACTCGGAAAACTGTTTCTGTAAGCTCTCCGTATAGGATATTTACCACATCATCAGCATTAATTGCTTGCCCTTGACGTTCATTCAAAATCTTGGCGATCGCTTCGGTGAGGGTGAGACCTTCATAGGCAGGACGAGTTGTCAAAGAACCACGACGATGACCTCTTCCTCTTCCCTTTGATACAGGAGCAGGAGCTACCTCGACCTTGGCTTTAGGTTTACGACCTTTGGTAGGCGCTGGTGGAGCTTCAACAATAACAGGAAGGACTGGTACAACAGCCGCTACAGCTTCTTTCTTTTTACCTTTAGCCTTAGGAGCTTCAGCAGGTAAGCTTCCTAGAAGGGCTTCAACGTGAGCGAGTTGGGCGCGAGCTTGAGCAACTTTATCTTCGTATTCAGCGAGAAATCCTTGCAAATGGGATTGTAAAGCTTGTAGAGACGCGCCAAAACCGTCTGGCTGTAAACTTACAGGTAGATCTATACTCATACTATGGGAACCAAAAAAATAATGATTGATTGATGTGATGAGTTTACTTCCTCATGGTTTTTCTAATGATGGAAGAAACTCATCATTTCGTTCTATCACGTTTTGAGAGAACTCGCAATAGTTTAGAAAGAATTCTCACCATTATCTATTTTTTTATGGCAACTTTTAAACGAGTGGCTGCTCTTGAGAAAGCTGGAAATTGTTTCTAGTAAAGCTTTATAGCCTTCAAACCACCTAGATATAGCTAAAAGACAGAAAGAGACGAATATTGTCCCTTTCTGTCTTTATTTCT